>JAHDLO010000049.1 GCA_018432235.1 Clostridiaceae bacterium
TGAATATTCCGTTGCGATGAAATCGCAGTTCCGGACAAGTGGAAATCACCTGTCCAGAACAGGAAATCATCTATCTCTTACTCACTAAGTGACTTGTCTAGCCCATACACCTCACGCATGGATATGTCTTTTGATGGATCAACGTTTTCAATATTTATCTTGTAGCCATCGTGTATGATACGGTCTAGTATAGCATCAGCTAAAGGTCCATCTGCTCCGCCAAGTTGTTCATACCAGCCTTCTGCGCGATATTGAGAACAGAAAATGGTAGATGATTTCTTTCTACGCCTATGAAGAAGTTCGAAGATGTCCTTTTGCTCATTGGCTGTAGGTTTCAACAGTAGCCATTCATCAATAATAAGTAGCACAGGGTTAGCGTATTTGGCCATAACTTTTTTATAGGTACCTTCATTCCTTGCTATATCAAGATCTATCAACAAGTCGGGAAGTCTAACATACTTTGTGTTGAAGTATTGCTTACAGGCTTCCATACCAAAGGCACAAGCCATGTAGGTTTTACCGCTTCCAGTTGCACCAGTAATGAAAATGTTTCTGTGTTCGGAGATATACTCGCAGGAAGCAAGTCGTTTTATCAAATCTTTGTTTAGCTTGCGGCCTGATTTGTAGTCGATAGCCATGATACTTGCATCTACTTGGTCGAAATCTGCATTCCTGATGAGCCTTCTAAGACGGTTGTTCTTGCGACTGCTGTATTCAATATCAACCAGCATTCCAAAGCTATCTTCAAAAGATACGTCCTTCATTTTGGGATCATTGAGTTGGCTGCGGAATGCATCAGCCATTGCAGTTAAGCGCATTTCAATAAGCTTATCAATCGTACTTTGGTTTGTCATAACTATTTACCCCCGTAATAACTGGCACCTCTTGTAATGCCATGATTGTTTGTGCGTGTGATATCATCCTTCGATATTTCCGTAACAGACTTGTCTTTCCCAGCCGTGAGTATGTTCTTTATGCTCTTGTAACTGGGTGATGCTGTATAGCTTAAGGCTCTTTCGCAAGCCGCTTCTAGATGACTGATGGAATGTTTATCAGCCAGCTTGAGAAGGCCCATACAGCTTTTATAAGTCTGCTGTTCCACACGTGACGAGGTAAGTATAGCATGAACGACCTTACACGTATTGATTCCGATTCGTTCTCCCCATTTACGGAAACGATCGCCGTTCCATTCCAGATACTTCTGGTGATCTTCCGGCATATGCTCCAAAATGGTACTGTATTGTCCTTTTCGCCCATAAAGGCGACGATGAGATGCAATACGATTATGATTATAAAAGATTTCAATGGTTTTATCTGTTATCCTAACATCAACCTTGCGTTTGATATACTCATAAGGAACAGAGTATATCATTCCATCACTAGATATGTGATAATTGAACTGAACGGTGGCTTGTTTCCATTCCGCCAGTTCGTAAGGGGTAGCAGGTAAAGGTGCCAACAATGGCAGTTCTTCGTCACGGAAGAGTTCTAATCGGCTACCCTCTTTCTTTTGGAATAGCCTGGCATTGAAATCTTCCAACTTTACACGAATAGCAGCATTTAACTCTGCCAATGAGAAAAACTGTTCGTTACGTAGTGCGGCTGTAATCCATGTGGATATACCACCAACGGCACCTTCAGCATTAGGCTTATCCTTAGGCTTGCGAACCCTCGCTGGGATGATTGCAGTACCGTAATGTTCAGCCATTTCATAATAGATAGTATTCAATTGTTGGTTGTACCATCCACCAGTGCGGACAACAGCTGTCTTGCAATTGTCAGACACTAAAATCTTGGCAACGCCACCGAAGTATTCATACATGCGAACATGAGCCACTATCCATGAGCGTTGTTTTTCATTGATAAATGCTTCTACATAGGCATACTGACTGTACGACATGACACCAACAAAGATATATGCATTGATGATTTCACCGGTGTCGGGATCGATGATTCGTGCTGGATCTCCAGCCCAGTCGACTTCCACCTGTTCGCCAGGTTTTCGACTTATATGCATGGATGCTCGACGTTTCTGCTCATGTTCTTGAATGTGATGGCAAAACTGGGAATACATAAGGGGATCTTCACTATTCAAGCGACAATCCTCCATGTACTCGGTCCACAAAAGCTTTTTGCTGACGCCATTTTTTAAAAGCTCTTTGCGGATGTAGTCGAAATCTGGTTGTCTTTTGTGAAGAGTGTTCTTGGTTGTCTTCGGAAACATAATTTCTTCCAAGGTTTTGTCAGTCGTGCTCTCGTCCAACGGCCACGCAATCTCCAATTCTTTGGCACGTCGCAGGACTTTCACAACGGTCTTTTGAGAAACACCACAACTTTGGACAATGTTGCGCTGGGTGAATCCAAGACTATGCAGCCTAAGTATTTCACGGTATTTGGTCATAAATTTGACCTCCTCATAATGTATTTACACCATTTGGTGCATATCTTCATTATAAGGTTTGTAACAAATGATTTCCGATTGATTGGAATGCTGATTTCCATTACAACGGAAACTTGATTTCCTAAATCCGGACAGGTGATGTATTTTGCTCCGGATTACTCA
>JAHDLO010000030.1 GCA_018432235.1 Clostridiaceae bacterium
CTTATACAATGGGGGGTTGTTAAGGGGGGTGTCTCCCCTTATTAAAATAAGGAGGGTACAGCGAAGCGTCCTAGGGCGAGTAGTGTCACGTATAAGTGGCACTGCGGTACGAGCGCTGCCGAGACGGTGAGGCAGCAGGGTTCCCTGGAAAACAAACGTGGCGAAGCCACTTTTGTTTACACTAATTTCAAGGGTTTATGCTATAATTGAAATAGTAATATATGGTAGTACTTCAACAGCTCTCTTTTTTGTGCAAAAGATGAGAGGCTAGTTATCCCTTATATTGTAGATTTAGCGTTATATCGTAATATAATAAGATAAAAATAAGTTGAAGAAATTGTATAATTAAAATGCGTGGTGTGTTTATACAAACTTGAAACTATATACATTTCCATGGTAATACGCTTTTCCTCAACCATGAAAGGAGCGATATTTTATGGCATTTATTAGACCTCCAAGCTAATTATCAGCCGTAGTTAATGCCCGAGGCCCCCCTCATTTGGATGGATTAAAACTATCTGAATGAGAGGAGCATATCAATGAACTATAAAAATAATGTAAGAACCCTGTACGCCATCCGATTTTTCCATAACCTCATCCCGGCCTATGTCATTGAAAGGCTATTTTGGGCGGAAAGAGGCATGACGATACAGATGGTGGTTTATGCTGAAATTATTTATGCTGTAACGGTTGTTCTGCTGGAGATTCCCTCGGGTATTATAGCAGATCGGTGGAGCCGTAAAAATATGCTACTGGTAAACGCCTTCTTTGGCTGCTGTGAATTTTTTATTCTTGTGTATGCCAGCAGCTTTTGGCACTTTGCTTTAGCCATATTTCTTGCTGGAGTTGGACGTTCTGCCTGCAGTGGCGCTGAAAATGCCCTGCTGTATGATTCCTTATTGGCGGATAATAATGCTGAGGCCTTTGAAAAATCCCTAGGACGTTTAAATGCCTTTGATTTTTCTGCCGCTGTGATTGCTGCCCTAAGCGGGGGGCTATTGGCTGGAAGCTTTGACCTTAGGCTCAACTATTGGCTATCTTTTCTGGGAATGCTGATATCCCTTTGCATTACTTTGCTATTAAAGGAGCCTAAAATCCATAGTAAAGAGGAAAAGCCAATGGCCGTTAAGGAATACGTCAAGGCCTCCTTCACCTTCTTTAAAAGCAATATTGTCGTCTGTCTTATCCTGCTAACAGGGGTGGTCACAGGTGGTGCATTAAATTTTCTAGACGAGTTTTGGCAGCTGTACATCGGTGAAGTCGGTGTACCAATTGTATATTATGGCGTAATCTCAAGTATTTTTCTTTTCCTAAGGATGCCGGGAAATATCTTGGCCCATCGCCTTAAAGAAAGATGGGGATATAAAACCCTGCTGAAGGCTGTAATAATGATTTTTACCGCAGGCTTTTTTTATATGTTCTTTGTAAAGAATCTCTCAAGCCTTGTGGCTATTTTTCTGATCTGCCTTGCTGCTGGGGTCATTGATCCGATTATCATGGGTTACCTGCATCATCGAATTGACTCCTCGATGCGGGCGACAATAGAATCCTTTCAGTCCTTAGGGCTTAGGGCAGCTATAATAGTCCTTGGTATGGGCTTTGGTTATATTTCAACCCATTATAGTATTTTTAAAGGCTATGGCTATTTATCGATTGTATGCGGTAGTCTGCTGATATTTTTTCTTACAGCATCAAAAAAGTTTGACTGACCTTAACATTGTGTATTTTTCTTTTTTCGTCAGAATGTAGTGGTGTAATAAATATATCCTCTCTTTTCCGCAAGTAAAATCAAGCAGTGGAATTACCATTACTCTATAATGACTGTAGAGTGGTTGAAACGAGGTGAACAGTCGAATGTACCAGTGGCACAAGCAGATTCAAATAATCGTTGATGAAATTGACAAGTGTATTAGAAATCACAATGGTGAAGTAATAACGCTACGATTTCTTTCTGACAAGTTAGGTTATTCCGAATTTCATACTACGAGAAAATTTAAAGAAATATCGGGTATGCCATTTAGGGATTATCTGCGGCATAGGAAATTAGCCTTTGCGTTAAAAGAAATTCGGGATAGTGAAAAAAGCATTTTGGATATTGCTTTTGATTATGGTTTTTCATCACATGAAGCCTTTACCAGAGCTTTCAAGGGCGTATATGGTGTAGCTCCTAGTGAATACCGAAAAAAGCCTATGCCCGTCGTCCTTCGTACAAAAATAAACCCCTTCGACCGCTACTTTTTCGGATTAGGAGAGATTGGTATGATGAAATCTACAAATGATGTTAAAGTTTATTTTGTGACCATTCCCCAGCATAAATTCTTGCACATTAAAAACTATGAGAGCAATGGATATTGGGATTTTTGGCAAAAGCAAAGCCTTATTCCGGGACAGGACTGTGATACAATTTGCGGCTTGCTCGACAGCATCAAGGGCAAATTGGATGACGATGGTGGAAGCGAAGCCAACAGCAGCAGTGGTCAGGTTATGGCGTACATTAATGACCCAGACGGCAGACTCTGCGATTGGGGTATTCCACGTACAGAGTGTTACGGTGTACGTCTTCCCTTTGATTATAAAGGCGAAGTGCCACCACAAATGCTTATGATTGATGTTCCCGAAGCAGAGTATATTGTTTTTGAACATGGCCCCTTCGATTATGAGCAGGAAAATCGTAGTGTGGAGGAAAAGATGGAAAAAGCAATGGCAACTTTTGATTTTGCAGGCACCGGCTACTGCTTTGATACTTCCCCCGGTAGAATAATTTACTTTTATCATGATACGGAGCGGTTTTGGAAGTATATCAGGCCAGTGCGGAAGTCATGATCAATGAAAAGCATCTGACTCAAATGCGGGAAGTCACAAGGATAAAATGTAAACCCATCTAAAAGGCAAACTGAATACGGAAATGAAGCACCTCATTCCCTAGAAGTATTTCGGGAATGAGGTGCTTCATAATCAAAACAATTTAATACAGCTATTGACGTCTCTTAGACATGTTTAAGAGTGATAAACCATAAAAAACAGCAGCTGTAAATACTAAAATCAAAATACTGAGCCACGGCGAAACTTCATAGCTGCTAAAAGAGAATGTAACACCCATGTACTCTTTGAAATCACTCAAATAGCTTGCTGGAATTTCAGCAAACGCGGTTTGCATGGCATCCGCCATCAGCACCTGGCGGAACAGAGAGGCAGCATGGGATACAGGAAACACTTTTATGACAGTTTGCACCGATTCGGGCAGAGCACCTATGGGGAGATAAATGCCCGTCAAAAAGCCAATTAAAGTGCCGATAATCGTGCTGGCGGTACTGAATGCACTGTGACTATTGAAAAAGGAAACAATAAAGCAAACGATCGAAGTATTTGTCATGGTTGTGAAAATGACCAGCATTAAAACTTTTATGAGGGCAAGGGGGGAGATCCATTCTCCACCATTGAGCACAATATAAATTTGTGACGCAAAAATCGTGATAATGGACATGATGACACCGATTAAAAATGCACTGCCAATATATCCGATTGTGATTTGGCTACTTTTAATGGGAGCGGAGTTGAAATCCTTGTCGATCTTTTTGACCTTATCGTCAATCATAACGCCAAATGCTCCAAGGGTTGTTGTTACCGAGGCAACAGAAAGAAGCCCCGCCACTAGCCAAGTGTTCATTAAAGCATTTGCGTTTTTAATGCCCTTCATAGAGTCCTCTAGCCAGACATCGCCTAAAAATACGGCATACAAGGAAATAATGATGAAAATTGCCAGCAGTGAAAATAGCACCGCGCTTTTATCTCGAAAAAACAGTTTTAAATTGCGTTTAATTAATACGGTCATTTTCTTAACTCCTTCCCTGTAATTCCAATAAAAGCGTCATCCATGGTTCCTTGCAACACCTGAAAACTGCTAATGCACGCTTTGCATTTCTCCAATATAGGTAAGGCGTTCATCGTATCAGGAAGTTTGATGATAAACTCACCTGCCGAAACAGTAAAGTCAAGCTTTGAGTCCAACATAATTTTACGCAGAGCTGTTTCATCCGAAACGACTAACCTTAAGCTATCGGTAGCATATCGCGTTTTTATTTCAGTGGGCGTGCCTTTTGCTGCAATTTCTCCGTGGTCAAGTATAATGACATAATCCGATTCGGCCGCTTCCTCCATGTAGTGTGTTGTCAGAAAAATTGTCATGCCTGTTTTCTCTCGAAGTAGTTTGATTGCGCTCCAGATGCTTTTACGTGTCTGCGGATCGAGGCCGGTTGTAGGTTCATCAAGAAACAATATTTTAGGCGTGTTGATCAGCGCCCGTGCAATATCCGCTCTGCGACGCTGCCCACCGGAAAGCTTTCCATAAGGACGATCAATAAACTCGCTCAGTTCGGTTGCTTGCATTGCTTGGTAAACGGCCTTTTTAATTGTGGCTTTTTCTGACATGTAGAATTCCGCTCTAGTGATCAAATTTTCCCGAACGGTTAGCAGTGAGTCCAGCACGCTGTCTTGAAAAACCACACCGATTAATTGACGTATGGACTGGCTGTCTTGGCTAAGATCAAGTCCATCTATCGTAACCTTACCACTGTTATAGTCTAGCAATGTGCATAGTATGTCGATTGTGGTGGATTTACCTGCGCCGTTAGGGCCTAGAAATGAAAACAGCTGCCCCTGATCAACGTAAAAGCTGATATCTTTCACTGCAGCGAAATTCCCGTAACTTTTACATAAGTTTGACACCTCAATAATTCTGTCCATTTTTGCTTACCCCTTTCTTTAGTAATCATAGTAACAGAGCTTTTCAGTGCCGGCAATAGGCATAAAAGCATGCTGCGAATATGATAAGGTAAGCTGCAAAAAAAAGATGGTAAGCTGTAACTGCTTGCCATCTTAATCGATCCGTATTCTTCTACGAGCGGTAACGTTCCCTCAGACGGTGGTTTAGCTTGTCTGCCAGTTTTTTGTCATAACATATAGTGATTGCAAAAACTACTACATATACAATCAAAATCAGCAAAAGGAGCACTATAACCTCCTTCATGTGGTTAAGGTCGACCCAATCCCAAAGGTAGGCAAAATACAGCACTACGGCTAGTAGAACCGGTAGGTGTACTGATTTTCGGATATACATTTGTTTTTTGCTGAGTTCCTTGTTGGAATAGAAAAGGAGATATGGCAGATCACTGATAAAGGCCAGCTTAAGTATCCCGCCGATGTCATACAAGGTGAAACTGGCATCTGGATAAAATATCAGGCAAAATACATACATAGAAATGACAATTCCAGTTGCTATTATGAAAAAGGAACGAAACATTGTTTTTAAAATTTCTTCTGCATTCATGCTAATACCTCCTATATGCCAAGCATTTTCTTTAAATCGCTCACATATTGCCGAGAAATAATGATCTTTTCATTATTATCAAGAGTTGCTTCAAAGCGCCCGCTTAAGGCCGGACTCAGTGACTTGATTTTGCTTAAATTCAGTAAAACTGATTTCGATACTCGCAGAAAATCATTGTTTGAAAGGTAACTTCCTAATTCATATAGCTTTTGCTTTGATTCTAGCACCTTAGCCTCACAATAAAGGAAGGTTTTATTATCCACAACTTCAATGTAATATATCTCTTTCGGCTGAACACGGTGAATTTCATTCCCATCATAGGCTATAAGAGCACCTTGGGATTTAAGCATGGCCAGCACATGAAGCAACTCGTCAGGCATCTCCCGGCATTTAATAATGATTTGATCTTCTTCTCCATCTTGTAATTCCTCAATGACAATTTTCAAGTTGGTTCACCTGCCTGACGATTTAAGTTACTGCTGAGTATATGTATTAAGCATTCTAACTATATCTGCCATTTTTGAATGCTTTTGATCCGCTTATTTTATCTGAGTCCAAATGACTTTCATGCTCCATCAGGAAATACGCTAACTTCATTTCATTGTAGCATGATGGAATCAATATTTCCAGTGAAACTCTATTGATAGAAACAGATGTATACCAAAGCAGATTGTCCCCGACTTTGAAGAAGCTTTACGTTTATATGGAAGGTATTGACAGGCACGCTACTATGCGGTACAATGTAGCTAGACTATTATGCTGTGCAAGGTAGGTGTTGATGTGATAGATCGATCACAATTGATGAGGGGAACGCTGGAGGGCTGTATCGTTAAAATCATTAGCAAGGAGGAGACCTATGGCTACGAGATAGTATCACGCCTTCAGGTCTATGGCTTTGATGATGCAAAGGAGGGTACCATTTATCCCTTGCTTTTAAGACTGGAAAGGAAGGGAATTATTATATCAAGCTATAAAGAATCTCCTTTAGGGCCAAAAAGAAAATATTATCTGCTGACGGACTTAGGCCAAGAGTTTTTAAAGGAGTTTGCGGCTGCATGGCAGGATGTAAAAGCCTCCGTTGATAAAATAATGGAAGGGGATGTAGATGATGTTTAAGACCGAGGTGACATTATTAAGAAAAGATAATATAGAGCAATTTAAGGCATTAGCTCTTGAAGACAGACAGATTATTATGGATATAATGAGTGGGATTAGCATTTTTAAGGTTAATACCTATGATATTCAGGTGATTCAAAGGGATTTAATCGGAATGGCTCAGGAATTAAGGATGAGGAACTCAAATCTTCAGGAGGCCATAGGTGGAGATATAAGGAGCTTTGTTGATGAGGTTGTCAAGAACAGTGCTGGTCCATCGGGTATAGAGCTTTTACTTAGCTTTTTATCGAGGCTGTCGGTATACTTCTTCGCTAGCTTTCTTTATTCATCTCTTGTCACCAGTGGGGGATTAATCTGGAGCGGCTATTCATCAATTTTTTTACGTGAGCTCGGAATGGTGCTAATCCTTTTTATAGCAGAGGGCTTGTTGGCGCCTTTGTTTATTAATAAAATTGGTTTTCAAAAAAGGTTTCATCTCTACACTACATTTGCTCTATTGGCAGGCTGGGTTGTCATAATGCACTTTTTTATCGACAGAAATAATAGAATTGATATCAATGTAAAGCCAATACTATTGGCGGCTGCTAATATCTTTGCTGTGGCTCAGTATCTAAGAAAGCTAAATATCAGCCGTCTGGCAAAGGGAAAGAAAAACTATATACAGGATTTGCTGTAAGTACTAGATAAAGCAGCATGGAGAGGGTCATATATGTTTCAGTCGAGTGAATAGAGAGCAATTGCCTCTTATTATTATGAAAGGAGTAGTCAAATGAAAACAGATGGCACTACACCATCAGCTTTTAAATATCATATCTTGCTGCTTATAGCCTCACTACCCTTTTGGGTACTGGGGGCTATGGCGGATAGATAAATGGATAAGCTACCAATAAACCTGCCTATCAGTTCACTTATGTTTATCTAAATCAGAGTACTGATACATTTCCAATGTTGAAGGTTGTGATGGATACGTAGAAAAAAATGACCAAGCTCGTTAAGGCTTGGTCATTAATGGTATCAATCGTCATTCATTAGGCGGTTGTATTTTTTCTGAAGACTATTGGTTTAGAACCGTAAAAGGGCAATATACCTTGAGGCTTTTGTCTTGATCATACAAAATAGTTATTGCAATTCGATAGGCACCATCTTCAAGGAAAGAGGAATAAAGAGAAACAGGATACGATAAATTAACTGTAGAAAAAGGTCTTAACTTCGTTGCAGTCAAATGAAAATTAATGTTGCGCCCTGAGTCATTGATATTTTTCCATTCACCATTGATAAGCCTCTCTAAAGTAAAGGTTTCTCCATAAGAGATTGTTTTTAAGGAATAGTTATTAAATTTGCAGCTTATGGCTGTTACATCCCCCTGGATAGTAGATTGTAAGGGGGCCATGGAAACATGCTTATTCATGTCCTTTAAGCTCCAGCCAATGATCAAAGGAATTATTATTATGATAATGAAAAATATGAGTATTGTCTTTTTTCTGTTCATAGAGACTAATCCTTACGCCACCTTCCATAATCACATTTTTTCTTGTCCACTTTATTATATAATGCCCAGCTGTTAATTTCATTAAATAATAAATAATTTTAAAAGTATTCAATCTATTTATACCAGCAGGAGTTCTTTAGTTTGTAAATATTTGTGAGTTTATCCTGACAAAGTCAATATTGGCGCGGATGATTCAGGTGAAATCTTTATGCTTACAGTAAAAAACCCATGGCGAGCCATTCCTCGCCATGGGTTTACTCTTCAAAAATTGCCCAATATTCCTCGCCCCAGTACTTTTTAATAAACTCATCTCTGCCGGATATCTTCCTATCCTCTTTGTATTCAACAGGGTTCTTCTTGTAAAAATCCTGATGATACTCCTCAGCATCATAAAAGGTGGTGGCAGGTAAAATCTCTGTTACGATTGGGTCATGAAAACGCCCTGATGCCGCTAAAGTATTTTTGGAGGCCTCCGCCTGCTGTTTTTGTGCCTCGGTGGTATAAAATATCCCGCTTCTATAGGAGGGGCCTCTGTCGTAGAATTGTCCATCAGGGTCCGTTGGGTCTATCTGCATCCAGAAGGCCCTTAAAAGCTTTTCGTAGCTTATTATACTTGGGTCATATATGATTCTAACCACCTCATAATGGCCTGAGGTCTGGGTCTTGACATCCTTGTAGGTGGGATTTTCAAGATGACCGCCAATATAGCCGGATTTAACCTCTTCAATGCCCTTCAGCACGTGGAAGGGCGAAACCATGCACCAGAAGCAGCCCCCGGCAAATATCGCCATCTCAAAGTTCTTTTCATTGTTGCTTTTTGTCATTTAATCAGCTCCCAGTATTTAATATCGTAGATGCTTGTGCAGTCAGCACCCTAACTGCCGCTTTTATATTTAATCAATAATAAAATTGGTCTTATATAATGGTTTCATCAAGAAGTAAATTTTTATTGTAATCTAAAATGTAAAATACACAGGTACATAAAACATAGATAATTGATCTGTTTTTTAGATGAAGCAATTGAATTTCTAATAGAGCTATTTCATCTATTTGCAGACTTTCTGATATAAATTTTATGGGTTCTAGATGCTCATTGTTGATCAAAAACCATGCCTTGCTCAAATTTTGAAATATTACCAAATTGCATTCCTTATGATTTGCAATAAATTTTCGATAATCTCGTCCCTTAGATTCTCTATTAACCCTTTCCTTATATTTCTTAGCTTGTAATTCGGAAAGCGTTGCAAATTTATCTAAGTAGGTTGAATCTGGAATGTCTGAGAGATGGTAAAAAGCTTCGGACATCGGATAGTTTAAATAAAGCTTACCCATATCAGAGGATTCATTGAAATACCGCCTCATTTTCATTATTTTATCAGCTTCAAATTGTGAATCATGGGGGTCTAAATCAAATATTAATAGAATATCAGTATACCTTTCATCAAAAATTAACTTTTTACTTTCGTTCTTCTCTCTAGCTTTTAATACCTGTAATAAGTCTAATTGATTACTTCTTCATTTCCATCTTTAAACATTTCTTTATATAAAACATAAATATTAGTACCATATGAAATTAACTGGTAGTGAGTATCAATTTTGTAAATATGGAAAAGAGTTTCCATGATTTTAATATCGGGTTTCTCGCCTTCAACTAATACCAGCACTTTTTTCTTTCGCTTCTCATTCATCAAACTCACCACTAACGAATAGTTTTTCAAGATTATGACCTTCTCTTAATTCTCTATTTGTTGCATTCGCAAAAGAAGTGAGTTTATCTTTGGTTAGTATAAAATAACTATCAGGTCGCATAATTCGATTCGATAGCAAAGAAGTATTGTGTGAGGTTAAAATGGATTGAAATGCATTTCTTTCTTGAAGTAATTTAACAATACTCTCTGAAAGCTCAAAGTGAAAATATGCATCAAATTCATCAATAAAAAGAAAGGACAGTTCGGTTGTATGTAGCCAATAATAAAATGTGTATAATGCTTTAGTCCCATTTGAAGCAGTCTTAAAAAACGGTATAGGCTTCTTTCTTTTAAAATATAGCTGAAGTTCACCTGAAGGATTCTTCTTAACTACAAGCTCTTCCTCTATTCCAGCGGTTTTTAATAGATTTTGAAAAGATGTCAAATGCTGTTCTTCAAAAATAAATTTTAAATAATCACTGCTACCAGTTTTATTGCCGATATATCGATTTTCGTCAAGACTACGAAACCATAGCATGTTAGAAACAAAACGCATCAATTGTTTTAGCGGGTGTGCCTGATCTAATATGGTATTGTTAATTATATATCTCAGAACAGAAAGTGCATCATCCTGAAACTCGAGGTTAAGAGAGGGTGTTAACTGTCTTAACATACTGAAGTCACTTTCTTTACTTGTATAGTCATACCAATAAAGAACATCATTGTTTATAAATAATTTCTCATATAACAATTTATCAAATTCTGTTTTTCTATAAGTATAATTAAGCTCATTAGGCCCAAATTGAAAAATATAAGTAAATTCTGCGTAGCCAGTATTACTATCAGCATTTAGGTAATAGTCATACAAACCCGGTGTTACATTTCTATCGGTTAAATGAGGGACAATATCAAATATTGCTAGTCCAAAATTAGTTTTACCAACTGAGTTTTTACCATAAATAATCAACTTACTTAGTAGATTCTCATTTAAACACTCAGTATTAAATTGATAGTCACGGATATCTGAGAAATCTAACACAATTTTATTTTTAAAATTCTTAAATCCAGCTACTTCAAATTTTTTTAACAATTACCTCACCCCTTGTATTTTTAGTATATATTTATCTTTGACAGTTATCAATGATTTATATCAACATAACTGTAAAAAAATTACGGATATAAATAATTAGATTTCTTAATAATCAAAAACTCAAGAAAAAATCATTCCTGTTTATATACATGTTTAAACTTCCCGCTTTTAGGATGAGGCTGAGGCATTTCCTCAGACAGATATATTTCTACATCCTTTATTTCATTGGCATTTAAATAGCTGCGAAGGACTTTACTGGCCTTTATAAAAGCTGCCTCCCTTGAAGCCCCCTCACGACATACAAGCCTTAGCTCAAGCCTATTTCCTGGATGGGAGATAAGCTGAAATCTAAGTATAGCATGCTGCTCCTTTAATAGGGCATATAAAGCCAAGGGCACAATCCGTATCTCTCGGTCAAGTCCCTTAAATGTGAGGATATCATCGGTACGCCCCTCCAGCTCTAGCCATGGCGCTGAGCTACCACAGGGGCAAGGCTCTCGATGCAGGATGACTCTATCAGTAATTTCAAATCGAATAAAGGGCTGAGTGAAATTTGCAAGGTTAGTCAACAGTAGCTTATGGGATTGCACACCATCAGCTACGGGGTTATTGTCTTTATCCACTGGCTCAACTATGATCCAGTCCTCATTAATATGGAAATGCTGATGGGGGCATTCGCAGGCGATTGTTCCCCCCTCCGTACAGGAATATGAGGTCTGAACATAGCAGGAGAAGGCTTCTGATAAACCCTGTCTAAGCTCTGGACTCAGGTATTCTCCTCCTGTCATAATAAGGGCTGGCGAGATATTTAAGCTGCCACGTTTCTGCTCCTCCATCAATAGCTCTAGGGCAGTGGGATATCCCCCCAGCATTGCTGGCTGGAAGCTGTTGAGCTTCTTGACTATTTCGGGAAGGGGCTCTAGGATACTGGCAGCCATCAGCTTGCTTTTTTTGTAGGGGTTTTTGAGAAGCCTGCTTCGGATGGCGCTGTAGCCCAAATAAAAGCCGCCGGTAGCATAAACTCCCGCTGATTTAAAGCCTTTTTTAAGGAGCCTGCGTAAATCCTGTGGTCTTGCAATGGCCCTCAGAAGGTTAATAGCGCTGGTGATATTGTTGGCGGTTCTATCATAAAGCACTACTGAGGGATTGCCTGTTGAGCCGGAGGTAGTAAAAACATAATATTTTTCCTTAAAGTATCTGCCTATATTATCGGTATTCTGCATAAAGCTCTGGATTTCCTCAAGGCTTATATCGCTAGCAGTAACCCATCGGTCAAAGGCCCCCATCATTTCAAGCTTGTTGGTGGGGGGGAGGTCTTTTAGCTTAAAATCTGAGGGTATATCATGATATCGCTCTTTGAAATAAGGGCTTTTATCCCTTGCATGCTGTACCAGCTGTTGAAGCCGATGCTGCTGTAGCTCCCTTTGCTGATGGGGTCTAAGCTTTTTATACCTGTAGACCATAGAAATAGCTGACATTAATCCGACATCCTTCATTTTCATTCCTCCCTTAATATACCGTTAAATAGTAAATCAACATAGCGCTGTATTTCTAGCTTAATGGCTTCTTTATCTTGATAAAAGTCCATGGGCTTGTGCCTGTATTCCTCTAGGTATTTGCTTCTGAGGGCTTCAATATAGAGCAGCAGGCCCTTAAAGGTTAAGGAAGGATCACAATTGACCTTTAGCTGAAGCTGTGAGAAGGCGTATCTTAGGGTTGAAAGGGAGGCCATTTGAGTTTTTTCAAAGGACTGCCTTAGCAATTTGTTTTTATCCTCATAGACCTCTGAGCTCTGCTCCTTGGCTGCCATGGTCAGAAGGGCTATTTCTAAGGGATGACTTTGATACAGGGCCAGCTTGCTTTCTAAGCCTATGAATAATATGTCATAGAAGCTATTGCCTTCGCAGGTATTTCCCTTAGCAGCGGCATCAAAGATGTTGAGACTATGGGAGATCAGATGCAAGTATAGATTTTTTTTGCTGCCGAAGTAATGAAAAAGACTGCCTTTCGATATACCACAGGCTTTGATTATATTGTCGGTATTGGCATCCTGATAGCCTTTAGATGAAAATTCTAATAGCGAATTTTTGATGATCATATTTTTTTTGTCCTCCCCAAGTCGGAGGAAGGTATCTAGGGACATATATAAAACCTCCTATTGACTGATAAGTCAATTGTATGTTAGTTTGACTGACGAGTCAATATATTTTTAAAAAAAGAAGCCTATGACATGAGTCACGGCTTCTCAATCGCTACCCTAGACACAGGGGGACGGTTCTTGTGTGTTCTCTTGTGTGTTCAAAATAGAGTGAAATGCTTTTTTTAGATGCTGTAAAACAAGGGGACGGCTCCAACATTTCACAATGAAACGCCAGACCGTCCACAATCCTCTTCTATATTCCTGCATCTACAAACTGCATAAGCTCCTTGGTGAAGCGATCCTTGTAATCGATAAATAAAAAGTGGCCGCAGCATTCAAAGGGAACCAGCTTTGAGTTTTTAATACCATTCTTTTGGGCTATTGCCAGGGGATAGAGGCATACCTGATCGTTTATCCCGTGGAGGATAAGGGTAGGGACCTCTATGGTATGGAGGTCAGTGAAAAGCCCCTCCTCACCCAGCCAGGTGTTGGCAACGGCAGCGGTGGACCAGCTGGCAGCCTTTAAACCCAGCTGAAAAATCCAATCGGATAGGGAGTCGGTGACATACCTGTAAAAAATCATATTGCCAAAGTCCACCAGCATATTTGGCCTATTGTTGTAGGTGCCTTGAATGATATTTACGACAGCCTGCCGCGGTAAGCCATAGGGAAAATAAGGCCGCTGAATAAGGCTTGGGGCCGCTGCTGCAAATAAGGCCAGCTTTGACACACCATACCCCTTATGCCGTGCCATGTATCTTATGCATATGGCGCCGCCGGTTGAATGACCCCCTAAGGTAAAGTCCTTTAAGCCCAGGGCATCCACCACACATTTAATATCATCCGCCAGTCGGTCATAATCATAGCCGCTCCAAGGGCGATCAGATTTTCCAAAGCCCCGAATATCCATGCCGATGCATCTAAAGCCCCATTTAGGCAGCTGATTAAATTGGTATTCAAATAAAGTATGATCTCCTGGCCAGCCATGGACGAAAAAAATCGTTTTACTGCCTGTGGGGTTAATATCCTCGACATAGATTTTAACCCCTGGTTCCACCTCAACATAAATTCCCATACATTATCACCCCTTAATAATCCTTTGACCTATTAAGAGATTATGCAGAAATTTAAGCAAATATGTTTTAACACAGGAGAAGGCTTCAAGACAACTCAAAAAGCCCTTTGTCCCATTGTTTCCTTTTATTTATTTTTATAATAGAATATAGCCAGCTGTGTTCTATCCCGCAAGCTCAGCTTCTCCAAGATTATGGTGAGGGTATTTCTAACGGTGCCTTCACTAAGATAAAGCTCATGGGCGATTTCCTTATTATTTAGGCCCTCCGCCACCCGCTTTATGATATCCAGCTCCTTATCGCTGATATTATAGCCTGAAAAATCAGTGGCTCCTCTATGGTCCATAAGCTGAGGCAGCTTTGCAATGATATCGTCACCGAAGACATTTTGGCCGATATTTACTGCCCGTAGGGAGGGAAGGATGCTTTCAAAATCCTGCTTTATAAGATAGCCCTTAGCCCCTAGCTTCAGGGCCTTTATAATATATTCATCATCGGAGAAGGTGGTTAAAAACAGTATTTTGGCCTGCTTGTGGGTATTTAGAATAGCTTCTGCTGCTTCAAGACCAGACATTTCAGCCATGCGAATATCCATCAATAGAATATCCGGCTGTAGTCTATCGTATAGCGCTATGGCCTCCTTGCCATTATGGCCGACGCCGACAACCGTAATATCTTCCCCAATCTCCAGGATTGTTTTAATGGAGGCGCATACCAATCGATCATCATCTACAACTAATATTCTCATCATATCAATTCCTTCCTACAGGTTTTTCTGCACTGAGATAAAAATTCTAAAGCCCTTTTCTGTGGTGATATTGACATTGCCACCTATGGCCGCCACCCTTTCGGTGATATTTTTGATGCCAATGCCATTTTCGCTGCTATAGCTGCAATGAGTGCCATTATCCTGAATCACCAGCTGATATAAGGCAGGGTGCTCACTGAATCTAATTTGCACCTCCGTTGCATTGGAATGCTTAATAATATTGGAAAGAGCTTCCTTAGTCACTGCAATAAAGCAATACTTAACATTTCTTTCGGGGTTGCTTTCCATATCATAATCAAATCTGGCTTTGCAAAAGCTGAAGCCCTCCAATATCCTCTGTACTTCTGTTTTAAGATTAATGGATTCCTCGTGCAGGTTATGTACATTTCTTCTAATGCTATCCATTGCTTCCGACAAAGTCCCTTTGATGAGCTTTAGCTCCGCCTGAGTATAGGAGTCTCGATTAACTGCCATCAATGCGCCCACCTGAAGAATGGACCTTGAAAGCAAGTGTCCCACATCATCATGAATATCTCTAGCTATCCGATTACGCTCAGTGACAGTCGCCAGATTAATCTCATAATCCTTTTTTTCCATTAGCTCTTTATTCTGTCTTTCCAGCTGCATCGATATGTCCTTTGCATGGTCCCTTAATTTGTTACGGGTGTATTCAAGCGCTACTAAGGATAGGGTCCGATGCTTGAGCATATAGCTGAAGCCCAGTAGGGCTAAGATATGCCAATTGATGAGATGTCCTCTTTGCACCATATCCACAAAAATTATCGGTAAGGAAAGCAGTATGAATAAATGGTTGCTCTTATTGACGATGTCATAGCTAATAAGAGGAAGAAAATATAAAAAACTGGGCTGTACCAGGCAGGCAGCCAAAAAGAGAATAAAGCCCCAAATATTAACCACATCTCTATCGAAATAGCTTAAGACAGCGCTTAGGATGATGGTTAATAGGATGGGAGCAATCAGGTATGAATGCTGTGTATTTAAAATGTATAGGGTCAGGGAAACAACAAAGAGTACACCCTTATCAAGCAATTTTCTCATGGCCTTCATCCTTATCGATTAATGGTATTATAGGTCAATTCTAACATTTTCCAATGGCCTCCTCAAGGGAATAATTACAAATGTCACGGTGAACTGGGAGTATCTTCACTTACAATAATTCCCTCTGTGTATTATCATAATGATATAGCTGGGGAGATGAAATCGGTACTCCCTGTAAAATGAGGACACTGCATAATCAGCATGGAGGGGGAGTTTATATAAAGCCAAAGGCTTCCTGCTTAGTATCCCATGCATTATGCATTTCCCCAAAAAAGAAATGGAGGGCTGGATTATGGTTATTACAGTAAAAAATCTAGTTAAACGATATGATGATTTAATTGCACTGGATCATTTTAATTTTGAGGTTAAGGAGGGAGAAATATTTGGCTTGCTGGGGCCCAATGGGTCTGGCAAAACCACCGCCATAAATTGTATTTTATCTTTGCTGAAGTACGATAAGGGGACCATTGAAATCTATGGAAAGCCCATGTCACCTGATGCCTACGACCTGAAGCGCAATATCGGTATCATTATGCAGAATGTTGCGGTATTTGAGGAGCTCAATGTTTATGAAAATATAGATTACTTCTGCGGTATGTATATCACTGATAAAAAGCTGAGACGGCAGCTGGTGGAGGAGGCCATTGACTTTGTTGGCCTAAGGGATTTTAGAAAATTCTACCCGAAAAAGCTTAGCGGTGGTTTGCTTAGAAGATTAAATATTGCCTGCGGTATAGCCCATAAGCCCAAGCTGATTATTTTAGATGAGCCAACCGTTGCGGTGGACCCCCAAAGCAGAAATAATATCCTTGAAGGCATTCAAAGGCTAAATAAAGAAGGGGCGACAATTGTCTACACCTCCCATTACATGGAGGAGGTTGAGGAAATCTGCACTAGGATAGCGATAATGGATAAGGGCAGGATTATTGCGACAGGTACAAACGACGAGCTAAAGGGCATGATTAATTCAGGAGAAAAGCTGACGGTTGAAGTGCTGAAGCTGGAGCATGGTATTTTAGAAGGGGTTAGAGGGCTGCCCAATGTTGTATCTGCTGAATTCTATGACAACCTGTTAATCGTAAAGTCCACTAAGGGTAAAAACAATTTAGTGGCACTGCTGGACTATTTAAAGACAAAAAATATATCGGTAGGAAAAATATACTCCGAACCGCCTACCTTAAATGACGTATTTTTAGAGATTACCGGAAAAGAGCTTCGAGATCAGCTATAAGTGAGGAGGTGTAGTATGTTTTTACACAATTATATATATCGGCTAAAATGCTTGATAAGAGATAAAGAGACGGTATTCTGGACCATGATATTTCCATTAGTACTGGCGACCCTATTCTATATGGCCTTTTCTAATATCGCCAATTTCGAAGGCTTTTCCCCCGTAAAGGTGGGCATTGTTGATAATCAAGAGCTTCAAGAAAACACGAATTTTCTTAGGGCCTTAGCCTCTGTATCTGGAGAGACAGCTGCAGCAGATGATAGAGAATTGTTTATTATATCTTATGTTTCAAGGGCGGAGGCAGAGGCTTTGCTTCAGAGCAATAAAATATCAGGATATATTTATATAGAAGAGGACATCAATTTAGTTGTAAAGCACACCGGCATTAACCAATCCATTATAAAGGGCTTTCTTGACGATTTTAAGCAAACCACCTCTACGGTGATGACCATAGTAAGCAGAAATCCCATGGTTGATCAAGGGCTTCTCATCAACACAATAGCCGAAAGAAGAGAATATCTAAAGGAGCAGCCAATCGGCATGGAAAACCCGGACCCTATGGTGGTGTATTTTTATTCCTTGATTGCTATGGCTTGTCTATACGGCGGATTTTGGGGAATGAAGGAGGTTACGGCAATACAGGCAAACCAATCACCTCAGGGAGCAAGAATCAGCTTGGCGCCTGCCCATAAGATGAAGCTTTTCTTGGCCTCGATGCTGGCGGCTACCACCATCCAAATGGGCATTATTAGTGTGCTATTGCTGTATATGTCCTTTGTCCTTAAGATAAGCTTTGGGGGAAGGCTAAGCTATATTATTTTGATCTGCTTAGTAGGTACTATTACAGGGGTAACCTTCGGCACCTTTATTTCATCAGTGGTTAAGAGGGGGGAGGGACTTAAAATTGGTATATTGATTGGTGTGACCCAGATACTTTCTTTTCTTGCTGGCATGATGTATGACAAGATGAAATATATCGTCAATACTAAAGCACCAATCTTAGGGATTCTGAACCCTATCAATCTCATCGCTGATAGCTTCTATGCATTGTATTATTACGACAGCTACAATAAGTTCTTTACAAATATAGCCTATCTCTGTGGCTTTATCATTGGATTTAGCATTATAACCTATATGGTTTTAAGGAGGCAAAAATATGGTAGCATATAAAGCTTTTTTCAAGGTGATATCTAAAAACCTCACGGTACTAATGATATATGTGGTTGTTTTCATCTCCTTAGCCATGGCTCTGGCAAATACCTACAGTCCTGCCGGAGAGGCAAGCTTCATCGATGCCAAGGTGAATATCGTGTTCATCAATTACGATGAGGAAACCGAAATCGTAAGGGGTCTTAGGGGCTACTTGGAGAAAAATGCTAATATTGTAGACATTTCAGATGAGACTGAGAAGCTTCAGGATGCTTTGTTCTTTAAGGAGGCTGAATATATCGTTAAGGTACCTAAGGGCTTTTCAGAGGGAATACTGATGGGAGAGACACCACAGCTGGAAAGCACCGCTATACCAACCTCCCCCAGCAGAGTCTACATGGATAACATGCTAAACAAATATATGAATACTGTCAAAGCTTACATTACAACTATGGGGGATATTTCTCATGCTGAGCTGGTGAGGCTGGTGGCAACCGATTTAGAGGAAAAAATTCCAGTGGACTTAATAGATTCTCAATTAGAGCTAGCTAATAATCAGAAACGGGCTTATTATTTCAATTTCATGTCTTATTCAATCTTTGCCGTATTGATACTGGGGGTATGCACCGTAATGATTGTATTCAACAAGCCGGATTTAAAGAAACGGAATCTTTGCACTCCTGTGAAAATAAAGCACATGAATTTACAGCTGGTGCTGGGAAATATCAGCTTTGCCCTTCTTACCTGGCTGGTGATGGTGTTGCCCAGCTTCATTCTTTACGGAGGCTTCATGTTTACCACAAAGGGACTTTTATATCTTGTAAACTCCTTGATTTTCACCATAGCAGCATTAAGTATAAGCTATCTCGTAGGTAATATACTAAAAAGTCGAAATGCGATGTCAGGTGCCGCCAATGTAATAGCTCTAGGCTCCAGCTTCATCAGCGGTGTGTTTGTGCCTCAGGAGTTTTTAGGCAGCACTGTTCAGAAGATCGCCAGCTTTACACCGACCTATTGGTATGTAAAATCCAACAATATCATTTCTGGAATGGAGAGCTTTACAGCAGAGGGGCTAAGGCCTGTATTCTTAAACATGCTGGTTATATTAGGCTTTGCTGTAGCTATGCTTTCAATGGCTATGGTGCTGATTAAGCAGCGGAGGGTCAGTAATTAATAAAAATATATTTTAAAAGTTTATAGTCATACCTGCCTTGATTTTAGGCAGGTACTTTTTGTGGGAAAAATGGAGTTTGGGATATGTATGGTTAATATTTTATAGGATTGTTAACAGATTTTGAATTTTGCATCAATTGACATATAAAGTGATTTTATTGAATATAGGGTTCGGCATATATCATGTTACGTAACATTGATTTATTATTAATAATTTAACAGGTATATATTATTATAGAAAAAGTTTTTGCTGCATTTTGTTGCGCATGCTTTTAAATAAAAATGTAACTCTATTCGAATCATTTATATTTTATTGTTTAAGGATTGTCTGACAAATTAAATTATTTAAATTAAATAAATGCCAGTTAAAAGTTTACGTATATTTTATTGCTTATATGCTTAAATAGCTTAAAATCAATAAATGTCCCTGGATAAATTTACATATAAAATCAAAAAATAAAAATTTAAACTATATTACATCTTATTGAGTTTTTAATTATATTATAATTACATTGAGTAATAAAATTGGCTCAATATATATTAAACAAAAAATATTTACAGATGTTTCTAAAAATGATAACATATAATGGAATATATGTTTTGAGAATACAATATTTGAAAATATAGGAAATTTATTTAAAGGGGGAGATGCTGTTATGATAATTTTTGGTATTTTATGATGTGTATAAATAAAAATGCATTTTTATCAAATTTAAGCAAGGCTTTTTATTTATGTAAGTTTATTTTCGCTGTACTAATATACAATAGCTATGTTGAAATACATTATCCTCCTTTATTTGTTTTACTTCAATAGTACATTTATATCCCCAAAACAATCAAATTTCCCAGTATATTAAAAAATATAAGCTAATGACAATTTGCACAGCGTAATATGGAGGTGTAACTAAATGGATGAAAGAACCTATTCGGTCGGAAAATTAGCTCAAAATTGGAAGAGTGAAAAAGCACAAACTATAACATTCATAGTAACCAATGACTGCAATCTTCGCTGTAAGTACTGCTATATTACACATAAATCTGAAGACAAAATTATGGATTTTTCAGTGGCTAAAAATTTTATAGATTATTTATTAACATTTGACAATATAAAATTTTCTGAGGCTGTGATATTAGAGTTTATAGGCGGCGAACCTTTTCTAGAAGTGGAGTTAATAGATAAAATATGTGATTATTTCAAAGTAGCGGCGTATAAATTAGATCATCAATGGTATTGGAATTATAGAATCAGTATTTGCACCAATGGAATTAATTATTCAAGTGAAGCAGTACAAAAATTTATTGCAAAAAATTATAATAAAATGTCTTTATCTATCACTTTAGACGGTACAAAAGAAAAGCACGACCTTCAAAGGGTATTTCCAGATGACAGAGGTTCTTACGACATTATAAGTAAAAACATAGATTTGTGGTTAAAGCAGTTTCCAGGTACAACTAAGGTAACCTTTGCAAGCGATGATCTTCCAATGTTAAAGGATAGTATTATTTCTTTATGGAATTTGGGAGTACATACTGTAAATGCCAATGTTGTATTTGAAAATGTCTGGAAAGATGGAGATGACAAGATTTTAGAAGAGCAATTGATAGCGTTGGCAGATCACATATTTGATAATAATTTGTATGATAAAGACTTGATTTGTTCGTTTTTTGATGAGAGTATAGGATACCCTTATGACGAAAAAGATTTAAATGCCACCTATTGCGGCGCTGGAAAAATGATAGGGCTAAGTCCAGAAGGAAACATATACCCCTGTTTGAGATATTATGCTCATTCCCTCAATAATCATGAAGAATGGCCTATTGGAAATATTAAAGAGGGAATAGATATGGAAATGGTTAGACCTTTTATGCTGGCATCTAACCGTTTGCAAAGTGATCAGGAATGTATCAACTGTGAAGTTGCAACAGGTTGCGCATTTTGTCAAGGCTTTAATTATGATGAAGCCAAAACGCCTACAAATTTTTATAGAGCAAAATATATATGCAAAATGCACAAGGCGCGGGTCAGAGCAAATAATTATTATTTTGCTAAGCTTTTCAACAAATACAATTTAAAACGTCCTGAAATTAATCGACATCGAAAAGAGCTATATTTCTTGTTGTCGGAAGATTATGAGAATTACTGTAGCTTTAATAACAAAAATAGTTTAAGGAGTTTTATGAGTATAGATACAATTCTAAAAGGGCTTAAATTTGCCTATCATAATTTTTACAATCCTGTTTTTGTACATTCAAAAAGTGAATTCTCATTTGAAAATATAAAGGACTATGAAAGCTATGACATTTTGCACATTGTACCTGCAAAATTCTTAGATAAGGCTGTTGACTGTGGACTTAAGAGAATATTGCCTGTATACGATTTAAATAGTTTATCTTATAAGGATCCAAATTATGAAAACGTAATATTGAATATTGCTGCATCAGAGATAGAACAGCTATATGATTCAGTAAAAATATTATTAACGAGGACAAGTCGTATAAATATAAACATAATAGACTTAGATAAACAATTTGATGAACTTGAATATAGAAGACAAATGCTAAAAATAAAAGATTTAATATTAGGTATTGAGAAGAGTCAGGGAATTTTTAAAGAAGTAAGCCTACTAACAGATGTACTTTTTATCAATTCTCATGATAATTGTAAAGCAGGTCACAAGACCTTTGTGCTATCGCCCAATGAAAAATTATATACCTGCTGTGCAATATATTCTAATGAGGCAAAATCTAGTATCGGCAACATAAATGATGGAATCAGTGTCGATTATGATGCAAGACTTTATGAAATTGAAAATAGTAATCTATGCAGACTATGTGATGCATACCAGTGTAAGAACTGCATTTACACAAATAAGGTAAGCACAAAAGAAGTTAATGTATCTCCATCATTCCAATGCAGAAAAAGCCACGTTGAGAGATTAGTTTCATCTGAAATATTAAATGAACTTAACCAGATATCAAAGTTTAAACTAAATATTGATAAAAAAATTGCCGAGTTAGGATATCAGGATCCGATAGCAGCTTTTTTTAATATTAACAATGAGTCGCATGGCTACTATAAATATGAAAAAAAATAATAAAGGAGGCTTTTTTATGGATAGCAAGGTAGTTTGGCAGTTATCAGAAGAAGATTTAAATGAAATTCAAGATTTATTTGAAAGGAAGATTGCTATTGAGAACCTAATAAAAATTGTGAATCTTAAGGATGGTGACATATATGAAAAGCTTATAAAGGACTACGGAAAGATAACAAGAGAATTTCAGCAATGGTGGGATATTAAAAGTTCTCAATATAAATGGGAAGGAACAAATTGGTGGGTCGATTTTACTAAAAGTCAGGTGTTGACCAGAATATAATTTATAAGGATGCTTAAGGCTATAGATTTTTATGTAGCCTTGCATAATAAGCACAATAAATTCAGTAAAGAAAGGGGGGGAGAAGAATGGCATATCAAAGTAAGATAGCCCAGAATGTTTTATTAAACCCAATTTCGATTCAGTCAACATGTAGTGGTTGTTCTGGAAGCTGTACAGGTGATTGTGGGACTTCATGTCAAGTAGCATGCGCTACAACTTGCACATACTCGTGTGAGGGTTCTTGTCAAGGAAGTTGTAAGTACACTTGTGATTCTGGATGCTCAGATAATTGTGGACATACTTGTTCCACAAGCTGTGCTCAGGGATGTGCTTTTGGTGTAGGAATGGGTTAGTGTTTATTTTGTAATTATATTTCCCGATAGACTTGCTATCGGGAAATATAATTATTATTCAAAATAATGAGCTTTTTCGTAGGGCATACTGTGGAGGTATTATGATCAAGAATAATGAAAATAAAAAGTTAATTTCTTTTTTAAAAAAATATTTTTATGCTAGTAAAATAAGTATAGTAGCTCTTGTGTTGCTTATTTTCTTTGGTTCTTCTATAGGGAATTTGAGTCCATTTTTATATGGAAAAATGTTAGATAGTATTATAGATTCTGACTTAAATCATTTGTTCGTTCTTATTATCATTTATTTTATTATAACAATAGGTACGGTGCTGCTTAGCTTATTTGAGGATTATCTAGGAAAATTGGTGTCATTCAATATTGTGAAAGCTTCACAGAACAATCTTTTAGATAAAATAATTAGATTAAAAGCTATTACATTACAAAAATATACTACAGGTGAACTTATTTCACGCATGAACGGAGACTGTGAGGGTGTAGTAAGTTTCTGCTTGAATGTCATTACAAGCTTTTTACACATCTTTATTAATCTCTCTATATCTATTTATTTTGTTATAAAAATTTCGACACATCTTTCATCTGTAGCAATATTTTATATACCAGCTACCATATTAGTAACACTTGTGTCACGCAAAAGTTTCAAACGACTTGCAGAGGAAAGAAAGCTTTTTTATGATAAATATTTTAGCTATTTAAATGAGGTATTTATCAATACTATGGGAATAAAATCCTTTGGGCTTGAAAAAAAGGTATTAAATAAGTATGGGGATTTAATTGTAAAAGAACGTACGATTATAAAAAAATCTATTTTTTTAAGTGGAAAAATTCAAATGTTAAATACGTTAATTACGGTGCTATCGTCTTTATTTATCATATATTTATCTGGAGTTTTAATCAAGAATAACCTGCTGACAATTGGAACCATGGTTTCATTTAATACATATATTAATAAGTTATTTTCCTCTATTTCACAAATTTTAGGGTTAAATATAAGTAAACAGGAGGTAATAGTTTCATTAGATAGAATACTAGCTTTTACTTCAATGGACAGCGAAGAGAGAGAAAATGAAGGTACAGTCATGTATGAGCCTACATACATTTGTGCTAGAAATATCAGCTTTAGTTATAATGAGGAAGATGTTATCATCGACGATTTAAGTTTTGATATTAATCTACCTGGTTTTTATGGTTTTGTAGGGAAAAATGGATGTGGAAAAAGTACACTGGCTAAATTGTTGATAAAGCTGTATGATATAGATAAAGGCAATTTGGAAATAAATGGACTGGAATATAGAAATTGTTCTACAAAATCAATCAGAAACAATATTACATATATTCAAAAAGAGGACTTTTTCTTCAATGATTCGATATATAACAATCTTATATTAGCAAATGAAATAGCCTCTGGAGAGGATATAGATAAAGCATGCAGGATGGCAGGAATAAAAGAATTTATAGACTCTCTACCAGAAGGATATGAAACAATTATAGGTGAGGGGGGGGCCTTCCTTTCCAGCGGACAAAAACAAAAACTCAATATTGTAAGAGCAATTCTAAAAAAATCTAAGATTTATATTTTTGATGAAACAACTGCAAATTTAGATGGCAAAGCTGAAAGAGACATTATAAACCTCTTAAAAGAAATAAGCTCAAATTCTATCGTTATTTTTATTAGCCATAAGGTTTCTTCAATAGCGCAAAGCGATATGATTTTCTTAATGGATAGTGGAAGGATTATTGACAGTGGTACTCATCAAGAACTTTTGGAAGAAAATCTTAATTATCAAGAGCTATTTAGAAGTTCCAGTTTATTTTCTGCAGAACCTGCAGAGGCTTAAAACAAGTACAGGGAGATGATATCGGATGAATTTACCGGAAAAATCAAAACAATTGTTGCTGGCTGCTATATTATTAATTGTTATAATTGCTGGCAGCACTGTTTTTATTTTCAATAGTGGTGAGGGTAATGAAAAAATAGTAGATAATGAATTAGCTTCACCTAAAAAAGAAACCTACTATGTTGAAAAGCTCATCCGTGAGGAACTTGGTATTTATGAAAGTATTGCACCTATATTTGCAAATTATGGGGTAAATATTGTAAAAATTGCATTTCCACAGGATGGAGAAAAGCTTTTGAGTATGATTAACAACGCATATATAATGGATATGCCAAAGGATTTTTTTCCAGCCTCAGGCTACTGCATCGATAAGAATATGAATTTTGTAACAGTAAACTATGATTCAGGCAATAAAGGTGTCGTAGTCAAAGCAATAGATATGGAAGGTAATATGGTGAAAAATCCTGTATTCCTTGATGGCTTTGCTGGTACAGTGTTTGATGGCAGCTATATAAAAATTGAAGAGTTTAAGGTAGACGACAAATATATATACCTTTTAAGTCGGACTAATACGCAACCTACGCTGCAGATTTTTACCAGAGAAGGTCAATTGCATGCAACTTATCCAATGACAAATAGCTTTGATGTTGATTATAAAGGCGGATTATTCATAAGTCATGGTATAAATGAAGAAAATAAAACTTATGGATTTAAGAAGATCGATATTGATAGCGGTGAAGTAAAATATGAAATTGGTCTCAAACTTGTGCCAGACCTAATTCGATATCATGAAAAGGAAGAAAAGATATATTCTATGGATGTAGAGGGAATAACTACCTATTTGGCAGATGATGGAAAGATAATCGGAGAAATATTCACCTTTGGAGAAGATTCTACATACATGGGAGATGCCTACCCACAAAAAAAATTCATTGTAGGGGCAGAAGAGGATATATATATTGCACTTACCTATTTTGAAGAAGGTATAGGACCGGTTAATTTATATTATCGATATGAGCTTATGGAGGGAGTACGGGAAGAAAAGCCTGTTACTCTGACAATTACAGCAGCCTATAGGCATGATTTTATGGCAGATGCGATTAGACGATATGAGCTAAAGTATCCAGATGAAAAAATCGAATATGATTATCGTTTTAACAGCAGGCAGGAATATATGGATAATAGTGAACAATATGGACAGCAATTAACCTTGAATATACTTACGGGGGATATAGGCGATATTGTTATGACAGGCGGCGGCGGAGCAATTTATCGAGAGCTTTTTAAAACCGATGCTTTTGAAGATTTAGCCCCCTTGATAGAGGAGGATAAAAACTATGAAAGCCTCAATAAAAATGCGCTTGAAGGCATTAGAATGGATGGAACGATACGGGGGCTTCCTGTCAGTATGGTTTACTATCTGTATGAGATTAACACAACTCTTGCAAATTCCATTGGTCTTGAGCTTGATTACAACGATTTTGCATGGAACGATGTGCTTGATCTTATCCCTGTTTTGGAGGAGAAGGCTCCAGATAATTATTTATTCATAGATATGGGAGAAGGGTATCCATTACTGGATATATTAATAGCCAATATGCCACAATTGATAGACCTTGAAAAGAAAGAAGTCAATTTGAGACAGCAGTGGTTTATTGAGATGCTAGAGGATTATAAGACTGCCTATGAAAGTAATAATTTTCTACAAAACAATCATCAATTTGACATGATTGATATGCTCCATGAGTCATTATTCTGTTTTAGAGGAACGGATGCATTGGATTATCGTGACATGATATATCGATTTATGGAATATAACCTTAATGAAGAACGAGAAAGTCTGTATATTCCCGTATTTACAGGAGAACTCTCTAATAATCGGGTAGCTTACAGCAACAATATGTATTCGATTAATAGTAAATCACAGAACAAAGAAAAAGCATGGAAATTTTTAAGCTTCCTTTTGGAGGATGAAATTCAGATGATAAGATCTTTACCAGGTAAACCTATTAATACCAGAGCGGATAGAGAATTACTGGAAAATGCAGCAAGAGAATTAAAGAACACATATGGAGATGAAACCTATAAATTTGTTGATATGATGACAAATATCTCTGAAAAAATAGATTATCTATATGATATGGATTACTTTAAGCTGGATATTTATACACCAATTCAACGATATGTTGAAGGAGAATGGATACTGGAGGAAGCGCTAAAGCAGGCTGAGGAAAATGTTTGGATACGGTTACATGAATAGATGTAACTATGCTACCCCAAAAATAAAACAAAAACGCAGGTGAGGGAACCTGTTCTCAAGCCTGTGCCCAAACATGCGCTTCAGGTGTCGGTATCTCTGCTTTATAGTTTGTGTAGCGTATAGAATGTACTAGCTGTTTTTGTCTTATTAAGGGATAAGACATATATTAAATGAAGGGAGGGAACTTTGTGAAAAATCGGAGGGGTTACGGCTGGCTTTTTATTTTACCAAGCTTTCTGGGGGTTAGCATATTCTACATAATACCATTTATTATGAGTCTATATTATACTTTTACACAAGGAATTGCAGAAATCAAGTTTGTTTGGCTGGACAACTTTTATGATCTTTTACAAAATCCCACCTTCATAATGGCTACGAAAAATACATTGTTTTTCATGTTGTTAGGTGTACCACTATTGACGATATCAGCCCTATTTTTAAGCCTCTTTATGTCAAATAAGCTATATACCTTTTCGCGATGGGCTATATTGTCACCTATAATAGTTCCAGTGGCCTCCGCCCTGATGGGCTGGAGTGCAATTTTTGGAGGCGAGGGGGTTGTAAATACTGCGGTCAATTTGTTTGGAGGAGACCCTATAGATTTTTTCGGAGAAGGCAATGCGAGGGTAATGCTTATTTCCATTTTTTTAATTAAGAATCTTGGATACATGGTGGTGATATTTTCCAGCTCAATATCCTCACTTTCTAAAGAATATAGAGAAGCATTTCTGTTGGATTCAAGGTCAGAGATAAAGTATGCCTTTAAGATAGTTGTTCCTTTGATTATGCCTATCATATTTTTTGTAGTTATTTTGAGTATAATGAATTCATTTCAAATTTTTCGAGAGGCATATGGGCTTTATGGGAATTACCCACCAAATAGCGTATATCTGCTCCAGCATTTTATGAATAATAATTTCTTTAAATTAAATTATCAACGTCTCAGTACGGCAGCGTTTATATTAATTCTGTTTATATCAGTTCTTATTTCAGTATTTTTAAAGTATCAAAATAAACATCTTGATAGATAGCATAAAGGTGGCTTGGATTATGAAAATGTCAACATTCAAAAATGTATTTATTTTTTTACTGGCAATTTTCTGTCTGCTTCCATGGGCCATAATGCTGATCAAATCTCTGCAGGGACCGGCCGGTGATTTTGACCTACAGCAGTATGGCAGGGCTTTACTTCAAACTGAGCGGTTTTTTAGAGGTTTTTGGAATTCTGTGATATATACTGTTGTTATAATTGCTATTAATATTCCAGTGAGTCTTCTCGCAGCATATGGCTTTACTCAGTTCAGCTTTAGGGGAAGGGACGGGGTTTTCTGGGCCTATATTGTTCTAATGCTTATGCCCTTTCAGGCAACTATAGTTCCCCAGTATTTAACACTTAGGGCTCTAAACATTTTGGATACACCACAGGCTGTGATATTGCCCAATGCCTTTTCTACCTTTGGAACCTTCCTTATAGCTCAATATATGAGGGGAATAGATAAGGAAATTTTCGATGCTGCCAGGATAGACGGGCATAATGAACTTAGCTTAATGCTTAAGATAGCAATGCCTCTTTGTCGTCCCATATTATTTGCATTGACAACTCTGCTTTTTATAAATTACTGGTCAATGGTTGAGCAGCCCCTTATATTTCTAACAAACCAACAGCTACTACCTCTTTCTGTCTTGCTCAGTGGAACGGGTATATTTAAAAAAATAGCCTTTGCCTGTGGTATCATCTTTACAATATTACCTTTGCTGTTATATTTTCTGTCCTATGAGGATTTAATACAGGGTATTGCTCTATCTTCAACAGGTAATGACAGAGGGGAAATAATAAGGGAAAATGGAAAAAGAGAGGAAGTGTCCTATAAAAGGCGCATAGGAAGAACTATAATTGCTTTTTTTATCATTATGCTGACCCTTACTCTGGTAACACAGAAAATCACCTATGCTATGACAGCTGAGGTGGAGGTGGTTTCATTAAGAAGAGGAGAACTGCTGGAAAATCCTCAAATTAAAAATAGTGAATCTCTTGGATATTTTTCAAGTATTGTACCAGCGTCTTCTATTGTTTCAGAGGGTTTGGAAAATTATATCTTTATCGCTTTGGAGGAAAAATCTGGGGCTAAAAAATTGCAGGCAGTTCAAGTGAATGTTAGTATATCAGCTAAAAATAAAAATGAATGTGCTGTTTCGGGTGGTTTGCCTAGTAATGCAAGCGTTATAAAATATACCTCAAAGCCCCTGATGGAGGGAAGCTATATCAGAGTGCTGAATTGGGGTGATGATAATGAATAAAAAATCACTGTATATTGTCTTGCTTCTTCTGCTTATTACACTGATAGCTTTACAGATATATATAATGAAGGGATTTGAAGCTATACCCGGGAGGGTAGAGATAGCTGCTATAGAGAGTACCATGCAGGAGGAATTATTAAAGGCTGCAGGCGCTGTAAAGGAAGGGTCTTTTTTAACAAGCTACGTTAAAGAGGGACAGCTACGGATAGATAACAATCATGTGACAGTTTATATGACCGATGAAGAATATCCTTCCTTTGCTGATTTTGAAGTGCTGAAGGGGAAATGGTTTACAGAAGGGAAGAAGGAAGCTGTTATAAGTCAGGATTTAAGCATTAAGCTATTTGCAACCCCCAACGGTGTGGGAGAGAAATTGTTGATGGATGAACAATTCTTTGAGGTTGTGGGAGTGTATGAAACAAATAAACTGTTGGAGAAAATATCTAGATCGTCGGAAGCTATCTATATACCCTTAGGCAGCGGGCTGGGAGAAAAAATTGAAAAAGGAAGGCTATTGATTGCCTCGAGGGAAGGTATAAACATAAATTTTCTTAAAGAAAAATTCTTGGAGGAGCTTTCACTAAACCAAGACTCTTTTGGTATAGAAGATTTAGTCGCCAAAGATATGACCAGAAAAGCAGACATTATCAGACAATTGCTGGAGGGATATGTTTTTGCAATTGAATTGCTGGCGTTGATATTTTTGATTCGATGGTTTGTCAACGATTTTAAAGCTTACATCAAAAAATATAATGAAGTAATGAAGAAACTGTATCTAAGGGAGATGCTGACAGCGTATACTACAGAACTGTTAATAATAGCTATAAAGTGGGTATTGATAGCCTTTGGGTGTATATTTTTGTTACAAAAAATTATCGCTTTTCAATTTTATATACCGGGAAATTATCTGCCGCCGGACTATATTCTTGATTTTCAATTTTATAAAAATATTATTTTTAATCATATGTCTAAAACAGCAGGATCATATTATGAAGGTCTGTATAGGGCTGTATTTACTATATCAAAAGCTATATTAATTGTAGAGACATTAGTTACATTAACGTTGTATGTTATTTTATCCCAAAACGTATTTTCAAAAAAAGGTCAGAATCCGAAAGCCGAAGACAATAAAATGGAGGTAGAGGCATGGCTAAATTAACATTTAATAATATTTCCAAAATCTATCAGCCCCATAATGTTATGGCAGTCAGGGATTTCAATTTGGAGATAAATGATAAGGAGTTTGTAGTATTGGTGGGACCTTCTGGTTGCGGCAAGTCTACAACCATTAGAATGATAGCTGGATTGGAGGAGATTACAGGTGGCCAGTTATATATTGACAATGTATTGGTGAATGATATAGCCCCTAAGGATAGAGATATTGCAATGGTTTTTCAGAACTATGCCCTATATCCCCACATGACAGTGTATGAAAATATGTCGATTGGATTAATACTTAGAAGGCTGCCTAAATCAGAAATAGATCAGCGTGTCAGGGAAGCGGCTAAAATACTTGGTATTGAAGCGGTTCTAAACAGAAGGCCTATGGCGTTATCTGGTGGTCAGAGACAGAGAGTTGCCCTTGGAAGAGCTATGGTAAGGGAGCCTAAAGTTTTTCTTATGGATGAGCCCTTATCAAATCTTGATGCAAAGCTAAGAGTACAAACCAGAAGTGAGATTGTCAAGCTACATAAGAGATTGCAGACTACCGTTGTTTACGTTACTCATGATCAAACGGAGGCTATGACGATGGGGGATAGAATAGTTGTCATGAAGGAAGGCATAATTCAGCAGATAGCTACCCCACGAGAGATTTATGAAAGTCCAGCCAATTTATTTGTTGCAGGTTTTATAGGAAGCCCTCAAATGAATTTTATTGATGTTGTAATAAAAAATGATGATGGATGCCAGGCAATATTTGGAGACATTAAAATAAGTCTGCCAGAGGAAAAATCAAAGAAACTTAAGGAAGGCGGCTATATAGGGAAGACTGTGATATTGGGGATAAGACCAGAGGATGTCTATGAGGCCTATAAATTTACAGGACAAGCTAATCACTGCAAATTTGAAGCTCAAGTTGATTTAGTAGAAATGGTAGGAGCAGAATCTTTTCTATATTTAAAAATTGCAGAAAACAAAATTATCATCAGAGTAAATTCTAAAGATAATTATTATGGAAATACAGAATTTCTATTTGATGCAAGCAGAATACATTTATTCGATAATGAATCTAGGAATGCGATATAGAGGTTGTTTGAAATAGATTAGTTAAACATGTGTAAAGGCCCATCCTCAAGTAGAGAATGGGCCTTTAAAATGCCTTATTCCAGATTAAGTTTATTCTTTAAAAACCTATTATTCACAGTAAATAATGCAGCAGTGAATACAATTAAATAGATACCGAAGAGACTTAATAATGTCTGAGCCTGTAGGGCAGAGGGGGCTATGCTGAAGCCACTAAAGAGGGTGTAGCCCAGAAGTAAAATGGATACTAGAATCATCAGCTGATTAATAAAATAGATTGCCCCATACATGCCGAAGGAAGCAATCAGCTTGTTTTTGCTGAAGCTGTGGCCGATACTTATAGCTGTATAGATCATCATGATATTGGTAGTAACTAACAATAATGCTACAAAGGGTAATAGATAGATAAAGCTTACCCCCATGGTGTCCCTTAGAAGGTTAATTTGTAGGAGAAATTCTCCCCATGCACTGGTACCCGTCATTATCATGAAGGAGCAGAAGGCCATTAAAACGCTTAATACCGTCCACATTGTGGCCACCACTAATTTGCTGGCGGTGTGCTTCCAGGTGTCAACCGGTAGTGTAAACATGAGGTATCCTTCATCCTGCAGTAAATTCTTATAAAACCTCTGCAGCATTAGTAAAGGGGTCATGACGGAGATGCCTACAATTATTGCCATATAGCTCATAAAAGCGATGAAGGCAAAAAAGGTTTGGAGGCTGAAGCCTGCAGCTTCATTTATAATTTTTATGGTGTTAAGGGCTCTATTGATAATAGTAAATAGGATTAGCATAAGGTATAAGGGCAACAGAATTCTTGCTGTGGATTTTATTTCCCATTTTAAAAGCTTACTTAACATTTGAATACCTCCCTAAATAAGGAATCTACGGATTTTCCGTTTTCCTCACGAATTTCGTCCACACCTTTAGTAAGAATAACCTCTCCATCCTTCAAGAAGATGACATAGTCAAGAATTTTTTCGATATCGGCTATTAGGTGGGTTGAAATAATTATTGTTGCATTCTCGTTGTAATTATTTAGAATCGTGTCTAATATATAATCTCGTGCGGCAGGGTCGACGCCACCTATTGGCTCATCTAAGAGATATAGCTCTGCATTGCGGCTCATTACCAGAATCAGCTGAACCTTTTCATTGGTACCCTTCGACATAGTTTTCAGCATATCATTCGGATCAATATTTAATCTTGACAGCATATCATAGGCCTTCTCAGGATCAAAATCCGAATAGAAGTCTTGGAAAAACCTAATAAGCTGTGACACCTTCATCCAGTCGTTCAGGTAGGTTCTTTCAGGAAGATAAGACACTATTTTTTTAGTCTCTATACCTGGGTTTTTGCCAGAAATTAATATTTCTCCGCTGGTGGGGGTCAAAAGCTCATTGCATAGCTTTATAAAGGTGCTCTTTCCGCTGCCATTGGGGCCTAAGAGCCCTACAATTTTACCACGGGGAATTGAGAATCTAATATTATTCAAGGCCTTTTTGGCGCTGAATGCTTTAGTTAAATCATTACACTCCAGTATATTACTCATTTTTTGTGTCCTCCTTTTGTAATGAAGAAGATAAAATACGTACAATTTCCTTGTCGTCGAAGCCCAGCTCCGTCATTTTATCTACAAAGTTTTTAATATGATCCTGAGCCTTTTTTCTTTTAACCGCTTTAACCATTTGTATATCCTCCGTGACGTATCTTCCGCTGGTGCGGTTAGTATATAGCAGGCCATCCTCCTCCAGCTTTGCTAGAGCTTTTTGCATGGTATTGGGGTTTACTGAAGCCTCCTTGGCTAGGTCCCTTACGGAAGGAAGCTTAGAGCCTAGAGGAAAGACACCAATGCATATTTTCAGCTCAATTTGTTCAATCAACTGAGCGTAAATAGGACGATCTGATTGTAGCTCCCAGGTCATTTCATCACTCCTCTGTATTATTGTATTAAGTGCTTAATACAATAATACATTTCTAGCAAATATTTGTCAAGGCCATAAATTTAAAAATACTTGTGCTAAATTTCGAGGTGATTTCTAGAGGCCCTTAGATTTGGCGGCTCTTATGATGAACTTTTTATTGACAACTGATTTACAATAGAATACTATTAAATTGAATGAAAGTTCAATCATAAAGGGTGGTGCTTGTATGGCTAGAAAAAAAATAGATAATGATAGGATGCGGGAGGAGAAAAAAAACCAAATTCTCGCAGGGGCGCTTCAGCTATTTGCAACTAAGGGCTTGTTTGCCACTAAGATCAAGGATATAGCTGAGACAGTAGGTATGGCACAGGGCCTAATCTATCATTATTATAAGTCAAAGGACGAGATATATGTAGAATTAATAAATAATGCACTGGATAAAATGAATGAAGCGGTATTATCCTTAAAAGAGACACCTTTGCCGGCGCATATCAAAATTAGCATGGCAATTGAGGAGCTTATTAAAACGATAAAAGAAAGTGAAGATTTTACTCAGACCTGTCGCCTAATCGCCCATGCAACCAACTCTACCGCCATACCGGAGGAGGCTAAGCGTCTAATTAATGAAAAACGGGATATACCTTATATAGAGCTAGCAAAAATCATAGCAGAGGGTCAAGGTGAAGGTAGGATTGTGGCAGGAGAGCCTATGGAGCTATCCGTAGTATTCTGGACCTTTATCAACGGGCTTGCCACCTACAAGGCCACTCGACAGGCGGAAACGGTTATACCGGATGCTAAGCTGCTTATAAAGATGTTTATAAATTAATTGGAATTTCCATTCACTATTAAGGAGTTGAGAAAGAAATGCAGAGCTTAAGAAGTAAATTATTCATTGGTTTAATAAAGCATCGTCATCTGTTTAAGCTAAAGCTTAAGCCTGAGGTAGTTGATGAGAGCTTTTCTGTAGAGGAATTTCGAAGGCGTATAGATAATGCCTCCCGCAGGATGAAGCCAGATAAAAGGGTTAAAGTGGAGGCGACGAAAATAAACGATATGTACGGCGAGTGGATTATTCCGAAGGAGGCGCCAGAGGATAAGGTTATATTATATATTCACGGCGGTGGTTTCATCTCCGGCTCATGCCTCACCCATAGAGGTCATGTTGCTAAGTTTGCAATAGGGAGTCAAATTAAGGCATTACTATTTGACTACAGCTTGGCGCCGGAGCATCCTTATCCTGCTGCACTTGATGATTGCCTTTCTGCATACCTTTGGCTGCTGGAGGAGGGCTATAAGCCGTCCAGCATAATCATCGCGGGAGAATCCGCAGGCGCAACCCTGACCCTTTCAGTCTTGATTGCCATAAGGGACAGGGGGATCAGCCTGCCGAGGGGAGCTGTATCTATTTCACCTGTTACCGACCTTACCTGTAGTGCAGAGTCCTTCATCACTAATTATAAAAAGGATATCGCCCCTCTGAATTCCTGGTCAGTATGGACAAAATACTATATAGGGGATAGTGATCCGCACCTGCCTTGGCTCTCACCTCAAATGGCAGAGCTAAGTAATTTGCCTCCCGTTTTTTTGTGTGTCGGCACCCATGAAATTCATCTGGATGATACGATTAATTTTGCTAAAAAAGCTGAAGCCGCCGGTACACCCATCACCTTAAGGGTATGGGAGGGCATGATACATGCATTTCCAATTCTGTCTCCGCTGTTTCCGGAAGCTAAAGAGGCAATGGCGGATATTTGCAAATTTATAAAAACAACCTTAATAAAAGAATAAAATTCATAAAAAGCTTCCTTAGAAAAGGAGGCTTTTTAGTTGAATGCCATCTACGGCATAAGTGGATAAGAGCAGTAGATACAGCTATTGGAGGTTCAAGCCTCTTAAAAATCAGAAAACTTGCATATTTATGAATTTAATATTGACAACGTTATCACAAATATACTAATATATTATTATACTAATATATTAGTATATCAGTTTCGAATATTATTGAGGGAGAGATGGAAATGAAGAGAAAAATGTTATTGGCATTATCACTGGTTCTTATCTTGACAATCCTTTCTGCATGTTCAACAAATGCACCTGCTGACAACAATCAGGACGACAGCACCACCTATGTTCTGAAGGTAGGTATGGTTGTTACTGATCAGGACCCTATGTATCTTGGGGCTATGGAGCTTAAGAAAAATGTAGAAGCCCGCACCAATGGCAGATTAAAGGTAGAGGTTTACCCAAGCTCACAGCTTGGTGACACTAAGGATGTTATGGAGCAGGCAAAAATGGGGGCAAATGTTGCTGCAATTTCTGATGCGGCTCTGATGTCTGAAATAGTACCGGAAATCGGTGTTTTGGCAGCGCCTTATGTTGTAGATAATTATGAAGAGGCTGAAAAGCTTGTGACTTCTGATCTATTTAAGGGCTGGTACGACAAGGTGTCCTCCAGCGGCTATAAGGTATTATCCTTCAACTGGTACCAAGGGGCAAGACATTTTATGACAAATAAGCTGGTGGAAAAGCCAGAGGACTTAAAGGGCCTTAGGGTTAGAACACCGGGTTCACCGATATTTACTGATTCTGTAAATGCTATGGGAGCCAATGCAACTGCTCTGGCATGGGGCGAGGTATATCCAGGACTTCAGCAAAAGGTTATAGATGGCTTCGAGGCTCAGTATCCGGCCATCGTAGGCGCTAGGCTATATGAAATATCAAAATACATAGCCAAGACTGGACATTTCCAGCTGATGACGCCGATAATCGTAGGAAATAAATTCTTCGAATCTTTGCCTGTCGATTTTCAGCAAATCCTGGTGGAGGAGGCTGAAAAGGCTGGCAGACATGCATCTGAGCAAACCTTAAATGGATTGGCTGAAAATGAAGCACTAATGAAATCTGAAGGAGTTACAATCACTGAGGTAGATATTACGCCATTTAAAGAAGCAAGTAAAATTGTATATGACAAGAATAATCTTTTAGAGGCTAAGAAGCAGGTTGATGCTTTATTAGGTAAGTAGTATTAAAAAGGGTTCCTTAAAAGGAGTGGTATAGTGAATACTGTTTTAAATTCAATTAAAAAAGCTGAAGCCTTTATAGGAACAGTGTTTATAATTTTTATCGTCCTGCTGGTTTTTATAGCAGCGTTGGTTAGGTGGCTGGGCTTTCCTATAGCCTGGTCCATCGACGCCGCGCAATTATTATTTGGCTGGGTGGTGTTTTTAGGGGCAGATGTTGCCCTTAAAAACGACAGCCATATCGGGGTGGATATGATTGTAAACAAGCTTCCCTTTAAGGCAAGAAAGACAGTTAAAATCATTAATTATATCAGCATTCAATTATTTTTGCTGGTGATAATTTATTATGGTGTGATGCTTTCCATAGAAAACTATGAGAGATTATTTAATACTTTACGTCTAAGCTATTCCTATGCAACCATAAGCGTTCCGGTTGGCTGCTCTTTAATGTTTCTAACCATGTGTGAAAAGATAAAAAGAGCGGTGCTGGAGAAGGAAAATGACGGTTTGTTAAGCAATGAGGAAAGCCAGAAGGGAGAGGTTGGACCATGGTAGTACTAGGATTACTTTTTATATTATTTCTTTTAATGGGAATGCCCCTTGCCTTCACTATAGGGATTTCCAGCTTATCCTTTTTTATAGTTCAGTCAAATCTTCCCTTTGCCATTGCAGTACAGAAGATGATTTCTGCGACCCAATCCTTCCCCCTTTTAGCAGTACCCTTCTTTGTAATGGCAGGGAATTTAATGAATGCAGCCGGCATAACCGAAAGGCTGGTTAAGTTCTCTACCACGCTTACAGGTCATCTAACAGGTGGACTGGCGCAGGTTTCAGTTATACTATCAACCCTAATGGGGGGAGTTTCAGGCTCTGCAGTAGCGGATGCCGCAATGGAGTCCAGATTATTGGGGCCCGATATGACAAAGCAGGGATATCCAAAGGGCTATAGTGCCGCCGTTATAGGCCTAACCTCATTAATAACTGCCACGATTCCACCCAGTGTAGGGCTTATATTATATGGCTTTACAGGTGAGGTTTCCATAGGCAAGCTGTTTGTGGCGGGGATCATTCCCGGGGTTATGATGTGTGGGATATTGATGAGTACGGTTTATTTTACGATGAAATCTAAGGAAAAGAAGGGCATTTGCGTTATACCTAAGATGAAGAAGGCAACTGCAGGTGAAGTGTTCAGATCAATGTTTGAGAGCTTTTGGGCATTGTTGTTTCCTGTGGTATTAATCGTCACCATCCGATTTGGTGTTTTTACACCCTCGGAGGCCGGCGCCTTTGCGGTGGTGTATGCCTTTATTGTAGGAACCTTTGTATATAAGGAGCTGAGCTTTAAGGGTGCCATTGAGGTGTTGCGTCAAACGGTAAATGATAATGGTATGATTATGCTGATTATAGCCTGCTCAGGGATTTTTGGCTATGTCATTGTGTATAATCAATTGCCTCAGACTATGGCACAGTTCATCACAGGAATTACAACACATCCGCAGCTGCTGTTGTTTATAATCCTTTCCTTCCTATTTGTAGCAGGCATGTTTATGGAGGCAACGGTAAATACTTTGCTGTTAACGCCGATTTTCCTGCCGATAGTCAAAAGCGTGGGTATCGATCCAATCCATTTTGGAATACTTATGATGACCATCATCACTATGGGTGGGATGACGCCACCGGTGGGAGTAACGATGTATACCACCTGTCAGCTCATCGGCTGTCCGACAGAGGATTATGTAAAGGAATCCATTCCATTTATCGCCGTGATAGTGCTTCAGGTGGCTGTTTTGGCATTATTTCCTCAGATAGTAATGTGGCTGCCTAATTTATTATTTCCATAGGGGATAATAGCGTGGCTTTAGTAAGAAATTGATTTAGATTAAATTCAAAAAATATTTTATATGTGATAGAATTAAATTGATTTAGCATAAATTGGAACGAAATTCTATTAATCAAATAAATTTATAATTTTATGGAGGGCTGTATGAATACTAACGATATTGCTTTATTTAAACATTCAACTTTTAATATAGGGGACAGTGTGTATTACACTCTTCGTAAAAATATTATGACCTTAAATCTAAAGCCAGGTGAAGCCCTGAGCATTAAGGATATATCAGAAAAATGGAATGTCAGCCGCTCTCCGGTAAGGGACGCATTGATCAAGCTGGAGAAGGAGGGACTTGTGGACATTCTTCCCCAAAAGGGAACTATTGTGTCTAGAATTGATCTGAAACGGGTTTGTGAAGAACGCTTTCTAAGGGAAAGCCTTGAGGAAAATGCCATCAGGCTCTTTATGCAGGACTATAAGGAAAGTGATATTGCAATGCTTAAGCATTGCATAGAGCAGCAGAAGCAAAGCCTAAAGGATAATGACAATATCGCATTTCTGACCTATGACGATGATTTTCATTATGTTTTTTTCAAGGGCATTGAAAAGGACATGTGCTGGGATATCATTCAAAGCATGTCTGGGCATTATAAGCGGATTCGCCTGATGTCCCTATGGGATCACGACATTCTTTCAAATGTCATCCTACAGCATGAGGAGCTGGTGGAGAACATTTGCAGCAGTAATTTGGCAGGTGCCACCGACATACTTATCAAGCACCTTTCCAAGATATCCTTGGAGGAAATGGCCCTTATGAAGGAATATCCGGACTATTTCAAGGAGCCAGAGGCCGGAGGCAGCCTATTACACGATTTTACAGGCTTTAAGGAATAGAGCCGCTACAAGTAAGGAAAAGGGAGAGTCTAAATGTCTAATTTTATGAGGGAAGATTTTCTACTAGAGAATAATACCGCCAGGGTATTATTCCATAAATATGCTAAGGATGTGGCGATATTTGATTATCATTGCCACCTTAATCCAAAGGAAATATATGAGGACAAGCGTTTTGAGGATTTATCCGAGCTGTGGCTTGGCGGCGATCATTATAAATGGCGTTTGATGCGGGCAAATGGGATACCAGAAGCGCTTATCACGGGAGCAGCCGACGGCTATGAAAAATTTCTTGCCTTTGCCTCCTGTATGCCCTATGCCATTGGGAACCCCTTATATCACTGGTCTCATCTGGAGCTGCAGAGGTACTTTAATATATATGAGCCGATAAACAGCAAAAATGCCCCCGCCATATGGGAAAGGGCCAATGCGAGAATAAAAGAAAGTAGCTTTTCTGTCCGTCAGCTGATCAAGGAATCTCATGTATATGCCCTATGTACGACGGATGATCCAGCCGACGACCTTAAATATCATATTCTGCTGAAGGCGGATAAGACCTTTCAAACAAAGGTTTTACCTGCCATGAGGCCGGATAAGGCACTGAATATAGCAGCAGCAGATTTTTCCCGATACATAGCAATATTGGCAAAATCAGCAGATACAAAAATAGAGGATTTTGATGGCCTTTGTCAAGCGTTGAGACAAAGGATTGAGTTCTTTAACGGCGTGGGCTGCAGGGCAAGCGACCATGATTTTACCTACCTTCCCTATGAGGATGTTACCCATGAGGAGGCGGATGGTATTTTTAAGAAAGCCCTTAGGGGTGAGGCGATTGCTGCAAAGGAAGCAGATCAATATAAAACTGCCCTTATGGTATTTTTGGGCAGTGAATATAAGAGAAAAAACTGGGTGATGGAGCTGCACATTGGTGCGCTAAGAAATAACAGCAGCCGAAGTCTAGCTAAGCTTGGGATAAATACGGGCTTTGACTCCATTCATGACAGCGATATGGCGGTTAAGCTTTCACGGCTTTTGGACCACATGGATCGTGACAACAACCTGCCCAAGACGGTTTTTTTCTCGATGAATCCTAAGGATAATTGGATATTGGCCACCATGGCGGGGAATTTTCAATCGGAGGAGACCATAAGCAAGCTTCAATTGGGAACAGCATGGTGGATGCAGGACCACAGGGACGGTATGGAGGAGCAAATGAGAGTCTTTGCCAACACCGGCCTGTTGGGTCGATTTATAGGTATGCTTACCGATTCCAGAAGCTTTATATCATATACCAGACATGAATACTTCAGACGTATTCTTTGTAATCTTGTAGGTAAATGGATAGAAAATGGCGAATACCCCGAGGATCTTGAAGCAGCCGGAGGCATCATACAGGATATTTGTCTGAATAATGCCAAGGGCTACTTTAATATTTAACGGTTGACTAGAGGAATAAATAGGAGATGGATATATGAAGCTGACACTAAGATGGTTTGGAAGTAAGCATGATACAGTAACTCTTCAGGAAATAAGGCAGATTCCAGGTTGTGAGGGGGTTATTACAACCCTGTATGACGCTAAGGCAGGAGAGGTATGGCCCAAAGCGGATATAAGAGAAATGAAGGCTGAGGTTGAGGCCGCAGGACTTAAAATATTGGGAATTGAAAGCGTCAATATACATGACGATATAAAAATAGGTCTTCCCACCAGGGATAAATATATAGAAAACTATATTAAAACCCTTGAAAATCTTGGGGAAGAGGGTATTGATCTGGTGTGCTACAACTTTATGCCGGTATTTGACTGGACCAGGTCTGACCTGGCAAAACAGAGGGAGGATGGCTCCTTTGTGTTATCCTATGATCAGGAGCTGATAGATAAAATAGACCCCACACGGATGTTTGAGGAAATGGACTCAAATGCCGACGGCTTTCTGCTGCCAGGCTGGGAGCCGGAGCGTTTGGAGCGGGTGAAGGAGCTATTTGATATGTACAGGGATGTGGACTCAGAAAGGCTATTTGAAAACCTTATTTATTTTCTTAAGGCCATTATGCCCACCTGTCAAAAATATCATATTAAAATGGCAATCCATATGGATGACCCCGCATGGTCGGTCTTCGGTCTTCCGAGAATCGTCAACAACAAGGCTAATATACAGCGGATTTTAGATGCCGTGCCAGAGTCAAACAACGGGCTGACCCTTTGCACAGGCTCTCTTGGTTCCGACCCCAACAACGATATTCCCGACATGATTAGAAGCTTTAAGGGGAGGATTCATTTTGCCCACGTGAGAAATTTAGTTCATCTGGCACCGGGTAAATTTGACGAAGCGGCTCATCTCTCCTGCGATGGTTCACTGGATATGTATGAGATAATGAAGGCACTCCACGATATCGGTCTGGAGGGGCCTCTAAGACCTGACCATGGCAGAATGATTTGGGGTGAAAGGGCAATGCCGGGCTATGGTCTTTTTGACAGAGCTTTAGGTGCCAGTTACCTGATGGGCCTATGGGAGGCAATAGATAAAAATCGCCGCTGATACAGAATAGAGGAGTGGTATGCATGAAGCTAAATTTAAAGGAGCTGGGAGATACTGCTGTCTGGGAGGCGGCAGGCTTCAAGCTCCCGAAATATAATATAGATGAAATAAAGGAAAACACATACAACAATCCCAATTGGGTGCACTTTGGTGCCGGCAACATCTTTAGAGCCCTTACCGCCAACATGCTGCAGAATATCCTTAATGACGGTAAGGCAGATCGTGGTGTCATAGCAGTCGGGGACGAAGGGATAAAGGAGATATATGAGCCCCACGACAATCTTGCTTTGCTGGTTACCATAAAATCTGACGGAAGCATCGAAAAGACTGTGATAGGCAGTATAACGGAGGCACTTTCACTATCGGAGGATAGGCATCGATTGAAGGAAATCTTCAAAAATCCCGGACTGCAGATGGTGAGCTTCACCATAACCGAAAAAGGCTATAGTCTGGTGGATGCCAAAGGAGAGTATCTGCCGGAGGTTATGGCGGATTTCAACGAAGGACCTGCCGACGCCAAAAGCTATATGGGAAGGCTGGCGGCCATGGTCTATGAAAGATATTTAAGCTGCAAAGGACCGATTTCCCTTGTCAGCATGGACAATTGCTCTCAAAATGGGATTAAGCTTCAGGAGGCTGTGGCGGCCTATGGTCGAGCATGGGGAGAAAAGGGGCTGGTGGAGAAGGCATTTGTGGATTATTTGCATGATCCTCAGCAGGTGGCCTTTCCCTGGACCATGATAGATAAAATAACACCGAGACCGGACCCACAGGTCAGGGCTATGCTAAAGGAATGCGGATTTGAGGATGTTGAGGACATCATTACCTCCAGAAATACCTATGCGGCCCCCTTTGTCAATGCAGAGGAGCCGGAATACCTTGTCATCGAGGATGTGTTCGCCAATGGCAGACCAAGGCTGGAGGAAGGTGGCGCAATATTCACCGACAGAGCTACGGTTGAAGCAGTTGAAAGAATGAAGGTATGTACCTGCCTGAATCCACTGCATACTGCTCTGGCTATATATGGCTGCTTGTTGGGCTACAGGCTGATAGCCGATGAAATGCAGGACCCTCAGCTTAGGGCCTTGATTGAAAAGGTAGGCTATCAGGAGGGATTACCGGTTGTCGTCGATCCCGGAATAATAAATCCCAAAAGCTTTATTGATGAAGTGCTGCAGGTGAGATTTCCAAATCCCTACATGCCGGATACACCCCAAAGGATAGCCTGTGACACCTCGCAAAAGCTGGCTATCCGCTTTGGGGAAACGATAAAGGCCTATATGGAAAGTAAGGCTCTGGCGGTCACGGATTTAAAATATATACCCTTGGTGCTGGCGGGCTGGTGCCGATATCTGATGGCTGTTGACGATGAGGGAAATGCCATGGCATTGAGTCCGGACCCAATGCTGGTGGAGGTCACCAGACATGTCCAGGGCATAAGCCTGGGGGACAAAGGTTCCTTCCATCAACAGCTTAAACCGATATTGTCCAATAAAGCCATTTTTGGCGTGGACCTTTATGAGGCTGGACTGGCATCGATGGTGGTGGATTACTTCCAGCAGCTGGTGGCATCAAAAGGTGCGGTACGGGAGACTTTAATCAAGCATCTGAAATAGATAATATATGAAAATGACTAGTACCTTGTTTCAGTTAAAGCTTAGGTTAGCTCTGAGGAAAATTTTTGTATAGTGAGGCGGAGGAAGACGTAATATCGAGGAATATTGCGACTGTCGACGAAGCTATATGACAGTTTAACCAGAGATGACTAAGAATTTAATTGCACCGAGGTACTATCTGCTTTTGGACGCTTTTAGAGGTATATTGCAAAAAAAAATCAGAAGGAGGAGGAAATTACAAGATAAGGGAGAAATATTTCTTAAATAAGCGTTGAGGGGGTATCCTAATGCCGGCAGAGAATTATCTGGAATCAAAATGGGTAAAGGAAATTGTTATGCTGCAAAGGGCCGATGGCAGCTGGGGCTATTTTCATACCCTTAGCAATCCCACAAAGGCACAGCCTATCACTACAGAGCAAGCCCTTAGAAGACTGAGAAAATTGGGGTTAACTGAAAAGGATGAGGTAATCCGTAAGGCCATAGCCTACATAGAGGGCTGCCTTAAGGGAGAAATTGACATACCTGATCGAAAGGAAAAATTCAGAGATTGGAAGGTTTTTACCAGCCTCATGTTTGCCACATGGCTTAAGCTACTATCACCGGGAAATAGCCTTGCGGAGCCAATTATTCAAAACTGGGCCTCGATTATTGAGGCTGCCTTTACCAGTGAGGCCTATGATCACCGAGCGTATTTAGCGGCATATCAGGCGGTTTTCGGCCTGAAGCCTCATAATGGCAGACTGGTGGACTTTGTATCCTTCTATCAGGTTGCTTTGCTTCAGGGAGCCTTAAGGCCTGAAACTGAGAGGAGGCTATTAAAGCATCTTATAAGCCTAAATACAGGTATCTATTATATTTACGACTACAAAATAGCAGATCTTCCAGAAAAATTTGCTTCTAAGCAGACAAATCGGTATCTTACAGCATTGGAGCTCTTATCAGGATACAAAGCAGCAGGAGAGCTTTTAGGCTTTGCTGTAGAATGGCTGCAACAAAATAGGAACGATGAAGGCTATTGGGATTTAGGGCCTGCTGCTAAGGATGGCATGAATTTTCCATTGTCAGATTCATGGAGAAGCGCCATCAACAGAAAGAAGGATTGTACAGCAAGAGTTGAAGGGCTTTTAGCCGGACTTAAACAGAAGCTATAGATCGAGATACGACCTACGGCATCCTATTAATTATTTGAGGAATTGCATGGTGGTGATACAAACTCCCATGACATTATATAATTTCCTGATTTATAAAATAGGATGTTTTTTATTGCCAACTTAATAGTTTTGATATATAATAGTTTACATACAAAACTATTATATATCAAAACTATTAATACCAGAATAAAAAAGGAGGCATATATCAATGGATCAAATCGACAAGGGCATATTATATTCCTGCATACGAATGAGAAGGCAGTTAAACCAGCTATTAACCCATGGGAATCTATCGCAGGGAGAATATCTTGTATTAAGGGGAATTAAAAACGCTGTATTTCCATTATCTAAGGATAAGGAAAAGGGACCAAGGGCTGCCAAGCTTTCGGATATGCTGGAGCTTTCAAGGCCTTCTATTACGCGAATACTTAATAATTTGGAGGGGAGACAGCTTATAGAGAGAAGCATCGACAAATCCGATAGAAGAGGTGTCTCCATTCAGCTTACCGACAGAGGGCAGGAGGCCCTAGATACAGCCGACAGAAGGCTTAGGGCGGTATCCGACCGATTGGCCTCTGGATTAGGGCCTGAGGATACGGATAAGCTGATTCAGCTAATGGATAAGCTTTCGGATATTTACCGGGAAATCCTTGTAGAGAAAGGCGTAAGGGATGATGAGGAGTAAAAAGGCCAAGGGCAGAAAAACAAGGTGGTGGGTAATGCTATTGCTGGTCATTATAGTTATTGTCGCTGTGCTGTTTTTTATGAGGGGCTTTATACTGGAGAGGTATTTACGAAATCGCCTTAGCGTAGGGGGGAATAGCAATATTGAGCTTTTAAATCAGCTTAACAGCAAATGGCAGCTGCCAGAGGGCACTTCGCTTGAAAAAATAGTAGGTTCTAGAGGGAATGATCATTCTCTCTTTTTTTTGTTTTTGTTCAAAAAAATTACTTTTAAGTTAGATGGGTATTGAACTTATTTAAAGTTAGGCATATACTATGAGTATATAATAAGTTAGAACGATATCTAACTATAAGGAGGCATTTTTATGAATAATAAGGAAAAAAGAAATTTCCTGCTGACCTTGGCAGGAAAGGGAGTTTCACTGGCGGGTACCAGCCTTTACAGCTTTGCCATCAGCTTTTACATTCTGACGATTACCGGTTCTGCCCAGAGCTTTGCCTTGAGCCTAACCCTTTCTATGCTACCTAAAATACTGTTTAGTCCCTTTGCTGGCAATTTGGTGGATAGACTAAATAAAAAGCTAATTGTTGTGGTCTCCGATACCCTAAGCGGCTTGGTCATGCTGGTTTTATTTTTTCTTACAGGCAGCAAAGCACTTTCTCTGCCCATGATTTATACTGCGACTGTTATTATGTCTATACTCATTGTATTCTTAAATACAGCCTTTTCGGCCTCCTATGCCACCATAGTCTCCAAGGACAATATTATTAAGATAAACTCCTATCAACAGACACTAGACGCCTTTATTCAGTTTGCATCCCCTATTTTAGGCGGTATCATTTATGCTATAATAGATATTAGAATCTTTCTCTTAATTAATGCCATTTCTTTTCTAATATCGGCCTTTACAGAGCTATTTATTGATTTTACTTATTATTCAGGGCTTAAGGGGATTGGAAGGGAAAAGAACCGATTCTTCAAGGATATGCAGGAGGGTTTTAGTTATCTAATAAAGCAAAAAGCCTATTTATCGCTTATGCTCTATGCCTTTTTTATTAATTTCTTTTTAGGAACCTTTTCCGTAGTCATGCCCTATGATTTACTAACGAACCTAAAGCTCAGCTCCAGCAGCTATGGCATGATAAATGCCTGCTTTCCAATTGGCATGATGCTGATGTCGATTTATGTAGGAAAAAGGAGACTAGCCTTTTCAAAAAAACTTTTTAGAAATGCGATGGCTCTAATGGGAATAAGCATGGTATCCTTTGCAATACCGGTCATGGAGTCTATTAGTTTAGGCAGTTTGACAATACCATATTACATAGTGGCGATGATGTTTTTGTCCGGAGTGCTTGTTACAGTTCAAATCCCCATATCTGTTTTGTCTCAAACCACCATCGAAGAGGCCTACAGAGGAAGGGTATCTGGGAGCGTTGCAGCAGTCAGTCAGGGGATAATTCCCTTGGCCTATATTATCACTGGAATTTTAGTAGATATTACTCCGACGTATCTCATTTTAAGCGTTGTGGGCGTAATACTGATGTTTATAGCCCTTTTAATCCATAATAATCAAATAATTGGCCAGTTTGATCAAAGGCTAGAAGCCATAAACCCATAGGAGGGGTTGTACTTGTTCACATTAAAAAGCAGTAAGCTGCTTAATTTTGCCTATGCCATACTAAGGGTAAGTCAAATGAAGAAATACGATAAGGATATGAAAAAATTCAATTTTCAGCTAGATCAGGACATAAAGAAGCTGGCTATCGATATGGAAAGTCATCTATCTGAGCTGGTGCTAAACGACTTGGCGTTTCTTATTAAAAAATATCATATATGTGAGATGATTATTGCATTGGGGCTTGAGAGGCCAGAAATGACCCCAGATGAATTTATATCTTATATTAATGGCCTTTCAATAGAGGCGTTTAGGGACTTCTACCGCAAATACACCTTTAATCTAAAATCCAATAACGATATCGAAGAAATCAAAGAGAAAATTCAACAGAGTGAAGGGAATAATGCCAATTCGGTTGTACCTACATTTAAGGATTTTTTAGTCTTTGAAAGGGAAATTCATCTGCTGTTGCCACGTATAATCCAATGCCTTGATGCCTTTAATCGGGTATATAGTAAGTATTACCACGATGCAATGAAGCTTCAGCTGCAGCAGGAGGCGGTCTATAGAGAGTATCTTGAGGATCAGGAGCGCTTTGCAAAAGACTTATTCTTAATTGACAAGGATATATATGATTATAGAACTATGGCGGTTCATGTTTACGTGATTCTATTTCAAGAGGGCGATCTTGCTTTTAGACGAGATATGGAAAATAAAAAGCTGGATATGCTGGTGGGCTGTTGCCTTCAAAAGGCCTATAAAAATAATAGTGATGGTCAGCTGGAGCTATTTAAATGCCTAGCAGACCCAACCAAGCAAAGCATTATAGCAATGATAGCCCATGAAAGGGTATGTGCCAAAGATATTGCCCAAAAATTGAAGCTGACCAAGGCCACCATCAGCTATCATATCGCAAGGCTTATCATGGTGGGAATCATCAAAATCAAAATGCAGGAGGGAAAAAGGGCCTATTATCAAGTGCAGGAGGATGCTATTAAGGAAGCCTTTGATGGATATATGGAGGGATTAAAAGACAAATAAGCAAAACACTGCGCCTCTACCAATTGACCCAGCATCTTCTAGAAATTAAATAGAAGGATAAAGCCGCCTGTGGCTGCATACCAAAGGCGGCATACTGACTTCTGAATTGTAACCCTAAAGATTCCTCAAAACCGTAATAAATCCATCCAATATCTCATGGCTGATTTTAAAGCCCTTGCCCTGATAAAACCTCAGGGCATTTTTATTGCCATTTGAGACGTATATGAATAGGTCTTCAATGTCCTGGTGGGATTTCAGCCATGACATGGACATATTGAAGAGGGTTGAGCCTATACCAGAACTACGGTAGCCTTCCTTAAGATAAAACTGTGAAAGACAGCCGACATCAGGCTTATTAACCGAATTCATATCGAAGAAGGTGGCAAAGCTGTTGGAATAGGTTTCCTTTGGAGATATGTTGCAATACACATAGCCCACTGCCTCCTCATTATCCCTCACCAGCACGGCATAATTGGCCTTAGCCGCCTTTACAGAGGGCAGCATGCGGGATTCGAAGCACATGCTATCAAAAAGCTCCGGCTTAATGTAGGCCTTCGACTTTTGAAAGGCCATTAGCTCATTGCATAAATCCCTCAATAGGTGTATATTTTCCTCAGATAATACTTCAAAGCGTATAGTCATCAGTAGCCTCCTAAAAAATATATTTGACTGATCAATCATATTTGATATCATTATATCAGTTGAAGGTACTATAACAAGTATGCAGTATTTTCTGTGTAAGGCAGAAAAAGCTGAGTATAGGAGTGAGCTGTATGAAGGACCAAGGCTTATATAAAAGCAGGCTGGATGATTGTCCCTTAACCCATGCCTTAAATCTCATAGGAGGTAAATGGCGGCTGCCAATTATCTGGGCCCTAAGTAAAAATGGCACTCTCCGTTATAACGAGCTAAAGCGGGGCATAAAGGGAATAACCAATATGATGCTGACGGAAACCTTAAAGGAGCTGGAGGCAAAGGGAATTGTCCATCGACAGCAATACCTGGAGGTGCCCCCAAGAGTTGAGTATTCCCTGACTGAAGCCGGCGAGGCACTGATCCCTGCATTAAAATCACTGGCAGCTTGGGGAAATAAAATGAAGGCAATGGCGGAATTGAAATAGGATAATATATACACGCTAAAAGTAATGTTCAGCTTTTTCAATTCAAAAACACGAAATTACAAAAAAGGACGGATAAAATGGAGCTAACAGAATTTATAAAAATCGGAGAAGTAAATGCAAAGGAATTTTTAGTTAAGGCAGAGGATACCGCTGACTATATCGGAAACACAGGGGTTGCTGTGCTATCCACCCCCTCTATGATCAGATTTATGGAGGATACTGCTGCCCATATCATAGTAAGTAAGCTGCCTTCAGGCTATAGACCAGTAGGAACCAAAATAGATGTGGCCCATATTGGACCCACACCAATTGGTGGGACAGTGACGGTAAAGGCCACCTTGACTGCAATAGAAAGGAGAAAGCTCACCTATGAGGTGGCGGCCTATTATGGCGAAAATAAAATAGGATTTGGCAGCTATCAGCAGCATGTGATTTCTCTTGAAAGATTTATGGGCAAAAATAAAGGTTAATAGGGTTTTATTAAAAAGTGTGCCATTTCACAGGTTAATGGGCACTTTTACTAATATTAGCAAATGAACTATAATATTTGTAGGCGTATTGTAAAGGGAGGGGATTGGCATTATATCTGCAGAAATTAAAAGTGCCAAGCTAAGCAAAACATTATTGTATTTTATAATATACATGCTACTAATTCAATTCTTATTTGCTTATTTAATACCAAATAAAAGCATATACGATTATAGGATGAATTATGACCTAATAAAGGATAGACCTACTAATGTTGAAGCTGTATTGACACATGTCAAGAGAACCATACAGAAGGAAGGGCTCAAGGATTATATCATCATTTTAGGGGACTCGGTTGCCTATAGCAGTCCAGGGCCGGCTTCAGCTTCAATTGGTTATTATATGAACGAAATAGCCATAGGTGAGAATAAAAAAATGAGAGTGTTTAATCTCGCTATGCCTTCAATGCGGGCGGGAGATATTTATACTATGCTGCTTAAAATGGAGCAATACGGTATTTCTAATAATAATGTCATAATAAATCTGTTATATGCTGGTTTTGTAGACAGAGCGCCTTACCCGCCACCAGTATTTTGGATGGACTATCAATTAAAGCTTTTAGATAGAAAGACCTACGATACAAGCTATTTGCCTTATTCCCAAAAGGAATATACGGTGTCTGATGAGATAAGCAGATATGTAGACCATTGGATGTATAGCAATATTCCAGTTTTAAAATATAAGGATTATATACAGGTATTTGCAAAGGACACAATGAAGGCCTTGATTCATAAAACAGATACACCAGAAGAAATTGGCCCATGGTATGAAAAGCCTTTCTTGCGGGAATTATTGAGTCAGTATGAATATCAAAGGGGTTATTCGACTACACCATTTGATATGTCGGCTAAAAACCCACAAATGGACTTTTTAAATAAAATATTAGAAAGGCAGGAGGGCAAGAATACTTTGTTCTTTTTGGCAGCGATAAATGAACCCTTGGTTGAAGGATTTTTTGATAAAGAGAAGTACAATCAGAACGTAGCGCTTATCGGTGAATATTTTGAGGACAAGCAGGTAAATTATGTGAATTATAATGGTAAGATACCTTTTGATTTATTCTCTGACCAAATACACCTTACCCCAAATGGCTATCGGCTCCTTGCAGAGGAGCTATGGCGTGAAATATCAAATTGGGATTTAGAATAGGGGGATCAGCATGCTTTTTCATAGCTTTGAATTTCTATCATTATTATTTTTAACCTGCTTAATCTATTATTTGCTGCCTAAAAAGAGATTATATTTGCTTGCTATAGCGAATTTAGTTTTTTATGGGGTTTCAGGAATAAGCTATCTTTTTTTATTTTTAGCGATGTCTATAATTACCTACTATTGTTCAAGGATGGTAAATAAAAAGGGGGGTAGGATATTTCTGTACGCTGGGGTTTTGATTAACCTGTTTAATCTCGCCTTTTTCAAGTATACAGGCTTTGTGTTAAAAAACTTTGAGGCCCTGCTTAACCTCCATTTTCCATGGCAGGATGCATTATTGGCAAGGATTATTCTCCCGGTGGGCATATCCTTTTACACCTTCCAGCTAATCGCCTATTTAGTGGATGTATTTAGAAAGGACATTAAGCCCTGTCGATCATTGGTGGAATTTTGGGTATTTATTTCCTTCTTTGCACAGCTGATAGCAGGTCCCATAATGAGGGGCAGTGAGTTCTTACCTCAAATTGAGGGGATAAAGAAGATTAAGTTCGACCAGCAGCGATTGAAGTATGGTTTGTATTATATTTGTATGGGCTTAAGCAAAAAGCTTATATTTTCAGATCAGCTTGCCCCCAGAGTACAGTATTATTTTAGTTTGGGGACGCAGCTTGGCACATTAGATTCCTGGTTTGCCACTTATTTATTTGCATTTCAGATTTACTTTGATTTTTCCTCCTATAGCGAGATAGCCGTAGGCATAGGGCATCTGTTTGGCTTTGATTTAGCTATTAACTTTAAGACGCCTTACCTCAGCAGTAATGCATCAGAGTTCTGGAAAAGATGGCATATCACCCTATCCTCTTGGATTAGGGATTATGTTTATATACCCATGGGGGGCTCTAAAAGAGGCTTTAAGCGGCAATGTCTGTTTTTAGTCCTAGCAATGACACTATCAGGACTTTGGCATGGCGCGGCATGGGGCTTTATTGTGTGGGGGATATATCATGGGCTCTTAAGCTTAATCCATAAGCTATATGCAAAATGGGTGAAAAAAGCTAATCCTAAGTTTGTTAATACCTTTATATATAAAACTATAACAGTTTTTATGTTCTTTCAGTTTACCACCATCGGATGGGTATTCTTTAGAGCCAATAGCTTGAGGGATGCAGCCAGTATGGTATGGAAGATGGTGTCCTTTACCCAGATTAATTATCACCCTATATATATCGTTTATTTCGCCATTGTATTAGGTCTATGGCTATTGCATTTAGCAGAATACTATTTAAGGAAAAATGCCTCTATTGTCATTGAGAAGTGGCATCGCTATTTTCCTGAATATATTAGAGCCGCAGCCTATGTGATGGTGCTGATAATATTGATATTGTTTACTCAAAGAGAACAAAGCACCTTTATTTATTTCCAATTCTAAATCATGCCTGCCGGGGTCCGGCAGGTTTATTTATATCATAGGAAAGTTCTTTTATTTTCCTATGATATGGGGGGTTGTTAAGGGGGGCATCACCCCTTATTAAAACAAGGAGAGGCGAGTAGTGTCACGAATAAGTGACACTATGCCACGAGCGGCGTCGAGTCAGTGAGGCGACCGAAGGCGAAGCGTCCTAGAGAAC
>JAHDLO010000055.1 GCA_018432235.1 Clostridiaceae bacterium
CTTCGAACTGGACCCCACGGGAATACTCTCTTGGCGGTGCTTGTCACCCAGTGAGAAGGTGTGGTGCTCTGATGGCTCCCTAGTACCGTGCCCACCAGCAGCCTTGTGCAAATGCTTTGTTAGGCGATGGAATCGATGGAAACATTCCTTAAATGCGAGTTGAAAAGATGCTTCATAGAAATCCTTCAAGGTCTTTTTTATCCTTCGCATATACCTGATTAAAACTCTGTTCAAATTGCTTAACATTGTGATTCTTAATAAAACCACTATCTTTTAGAGAATCAATGAAAAGAACCTTTCCATCATAATTTGAAACTCCTCCAAATAAGTAATTCGAACTGTATATAGCAACTAATAGTCTTGGGGATATTGGAAAGAAAACAACCGTGCTATCACCTGATAATCCATTACTAAAAGGTTTCACTCCCAATGAAATTGAATTCATGAACATAACCGGATTATCGCTTGTTATGAATTCAGCCTCCCCCGTAATTCTATATATAACAAAATTCTTTCTAAGCAGAATATTAATGTATTTCTCTATGCTATCTTGTCTAAAAGTTACGTCGAATGATATATCCTTAAAATATTTGCTTCCTTCCAAGATATCATTAATGATTCTCTCCTTCGAAGCATCAAATTGAACATCCAACTTTCGGAGTTCTTGAACTATTGAAGGAGCAACTTTTTTATAAATATTATTCTGATAATCTCTGCTATGTTTTCCTCTTAATAATTGACTAATTATGGAAATAGATAATTGGAGTTTCAATTCATCATTAAGTATTGACGAGTTATTTCGCAAGAGTACACTATTAGATTGTGTGATTATACTCGTTAGTACATCATCCAGAATTGGTTCAATCACCTCTGCATAAGCATTCTCCCATTGATACTTATCATCAGTAGACTCCATAGTATAGAAATGTCTTTCTGCTGCCGTATCTCTTATGCTAGTTAAAAGAATCTTATTTTTATCCTTATGTAATGTGAAAACCTTATGTGACTTTTGATTTGGTATAGTAAATCTTCTTAGATAAGTCTGTGGCACATAATGTTGTTTCCTAGGTTCACTCATAAATAATCTCACCTCGAAATACAGTTTAATATCCAAAATAAAATAAATTCAATTAGC
>JAHDLO010000017.1 GCA_018432235.1 Clostridiaceae bacterium
AACAAAAGTGGCTTCGCCACGTTTGTTTTCCAGAGAACCCATGCGTTCTCTAGGACGCTTCGCCTTCGGTCGCCTCACTGACTCGACGCCGCTCGTGGCATAGTGTCACTTATTCGTGACACTACTCGCCTCTCCTTGTTTAAGGGGTGATGCCCCCCTTAACAACCCCCTATATCATAGGGAAATAAAAGAACTTTCTGAATTATGGATGTTTCCTATGATATAAAAAAACGTCCTTGTTATATCAAGGACGAGTTTTAACCCGTGTTACCACCTTTTTTCGTATCTATACGATACCTCGGTTGGTTATTAAACCATAGTCTGTAACGGGACACCCCGACATCAATTACTGTTATTTCATCGATATTGCTCAGGAGTGATTCATGTATAAAAACAGTATCGGCTTCCAGCCTTCACCGACTCTCTAGGACTGTAATTTAAACAACTGTCTCCTTCATAGCTTATTGAATATTGTATTATGTATTATTATATAAACATTTTCAATGTAAGTCAATAGTAATTTCAAAATAATTAAACAATTCTGAAAATAAATATTTGTAAAATTACGTATCTGAGGAAGATATGAAAGATATTACCTTTTTATCATAAAGAAAACGGTATATCGCCAAGGGGGTGAAATGAAGTAATAATCGGAATATCCAATATATAAATGAGGATGCATTGAAAAACCCAATTGGTTATAATTCCCACTATGTGATAAAATTTCAATGTATGTACATGTTTATCAAAGGAGGAAATTGAATGAGACCATCAGTTATGGAAAAAGTTGAAGGTTTGAGGGGAGTAAATTCTGTAAAGATTAAAGAGGAAAGTCAAGCAGGTAGAAAGGTAGTCGGAATGTATTGCACCTTTTCACCGGCTGAGCTGGCGCTGGCAGCAGGGGCAGTTGCCGTAACCCTATGTGGAACAAAGCAGGAGCCAATTGCTGAGGCTGAGAAAACCCTGCCAAGAAATCTTTGTCCCTTGATAAAATCCAGCTATGGCTTTGCTGTTACAGATACATGTCCGTATTTTTATTTTTCGGATGTGTTACTAGCAGAAACCACTTGCGATGGAAAAAAGAAAATGTACGAGCTGATGGGGAAAATCAAGCCTATGCATATTATGAACTTGCCCCAAACTGCTGAGGGTGAGGATGCACTGCAATATTGGAGACATGAAATGGTTAAGTTTAAGCATTTCCTTGAGGAGAAATTTGAGGTTGAGATAACAGAAGCCAGCTTGCGAGATGCTATAGCATTGATGAACAGAGAAAGAGATGTCATGAGAAGGCTACATAAATTAAATGCCCATAAGCCCGCTCCTTTAAAAGGGACGGATATGCTGATGGCTCAATGGTTAAAGGGTTTTAATGTTGATAGAGAAGCCGGTATCCAGCTAATCGAGGAGCTAATAGCTGAGACAGAGACAATGATAGCCAATGGACTTTCACCCTTTGAAAAGGATGCACCAAGAATCCTGCTGACAGGATGTCCTGTGGGCGGAGGCTCTGAAAAGCTGCTAAAGATAATCGAAGAAGCAGGAGGCAGTATAGTTGTTCTGGAAAACTGTACCGGGTATAAGAGCATAGATATAGATGTTGATGAGGATAAGGAGCCACTGACTGCTTTAGCAGAAAAGTATCTTGCGACACCATGCTCTTGTATGACGCCCAACAATGGTAGGCTGGAGCTCATAGGAAGACTGGCTAAGGAGTACCAGGTGGATGGTGTAGTAGACTTGACATGGCAGGCCTGTCATACCTATAACGTAGAGTCCTTCACAGTAAGAAGCTATGTCAAGGAAACGCTGGGACTGCCTTTTATTCAGATAGAGACAGATTACTCAGATTCTGACCTTGGTCAGCTTAAGGTTAGAATGGAGGCATTTTTAGAAACCATGAAGTAAAAGGAAGCCATCCCTGTGGATGGCTTTTATACAATTCTTTGATTTGGAGTGAAAGCAATTGATTACTATAGGAGTAGATATCGGCTCTGTCGCAGCTAAGGCTGTGGCCTTTGATGGCTTGAATGTAGCTTCAAGAGCTATTATCCCCACCGGCTGGAGTCCAAAGGAGACTGGTTTAAAGCTGTTGGACATGATTAGGTCAGAGATCGGTGATGATAAGGAAATTGCAACGATAATTGCTACCGGCTATGGCAGGGTTTCGCTGCCCTTTGTTAACGACAAGGTCACAGAAATAACCTGCCATGGGAGAGGGGCTCATTTTATCGACAAGGATGTCAGAACAATTATTGATATTGGGGGACAGGACAGTAAGGTAATAAGAGTGGATGATAGGGGAAGAGTAGTGGACTTCATAATGAATGACAAATGTGCTGCCGGAACAGGCAGATTCCTTCAGGTCATGGCAAATGTACTGGAGGTGGATGTGGGACAGCTGTCGGATCTAGCAATGGGGGCAAGGCCGCTTCAAATCAATAGCATGTGTACTGTTTTTGCTGAATCTGAAATTGTCGGGCTGCTGGCGGAGGGAAATGAAAAGGAGCCTGTTGCAGCAGGCCTATTGGAATCTGTTGCCAATAGATGTATTGCCTTAGCAGGAAGACTGGGAGTAGAGGATAGGGTGTTCTTCTCTGGTGGTGTGGCTAAAAGCCCATACATCAGAGCGTATCTTGCAAATCGTCTGAACACTGAAGTCATAATCTCTCCCCATGGACAGTTTAATGGCGCCTTGGGTGCTGCAATAATAGGCTGGGAAAGATCTACCAATTTAAATATTTTATAGAAGGAACAAACCATCCTCCTTTTTTATCGTATATATGGGTATAGGTAGTCTTGGAAAAAAGATAAGGATGGTGTATGTATGGGTAAAAAGCTTTATTTGTCCAGAACTGACAAAAAATTAGCGGGTGTATGTGGGGGAATCGGTGAATATTTAGAAATAGATTCAACGATAATCAGACTTTTATGGGTGGTTTCCTTTTTCATGATTGGCCTAGGGATATTTGCCTATATAGTGGCTGCTTTCATAATACCCCATAGACCGGAATAAAATTTCAATGGGAGGAGCTTCCTCCCTTGTTTGCATTTTGGTACTTTTCTTAGATCTCTATTTGACATAGGGATTTAGGGTTGATTTTAATGGATTTTTAGCATATAATTATCCCTATATCTAATTAAATACTAGCTCGTATAATATTGGAGATATGGTCCAAGAGTTTCTACCAGACCGCCATAATGGTCTGACTACGGGTGTTTAGCTATAGCATCCACTAATGATGGTGGATATATGAAATGATAGCTCAAACTCCGTAGAGATTCTACGGGTTTTTTTTATGTAAATTAACACTTGAGTGCTTTGGAAAACAAAAGTACAGGTGGCTTTTGCTATTTTGAATAGGAGGGATAATATGCAGCTGCTTAAGGATATGATTCTGGAGGTGGGCAGAGTTGAGGGTGAGGGCGTATTGAAGGTAGATAGCTTCTTAAACCATCAGCTGGATATAGCGCTATTAAATGAAATAGGCAAGGCCTTTAAGGAGGCCTTTAAGGATGCAGATATAACAAAAATATTGACGGCAGAGGTTTCGGGTATTGCTATAGCCGCTATCGCAGCCCAATATTTCAAGGTGCCGGTGGTTTTTGCTAAGAAGACGCAGTCAAAGAATTTAGATAGCGAAACCTTTGAGGGCGAGGTATACTCCTATACAAAGGCACAGACCTATAAGATCAGAGTATCTAAAAGATATCTTTCATCAGAGGACAAGGTTTTAGTGCTGGATGACTTTCTGGCTAATGGACAGGCGGCCCTAGGTCTTAAACAGATTGTGGATGCTGCCGGGGCAGAGCTTGTAGGTGTAGGGGTCGTCATTGAAAAGGCCTTTCAGGAGGGCGGTAGCTTACTGAGAAAAGACAATATACGGGTAGAAGCCTTGGCAATTATAGAGGCAATGGAGGAAGGAAAAATCATTTTTAAGTAAATAGAATTCGAAATTTGAAATTATAATAACTGAGGAATTTGAATATCACCATTGGCGTACATGCATACTTTAGTTGATACAAATCTCTCATTTATATAAAAAGGAAAGTAAAAGGGTGCGGAGCTATAAATTCTCCGACACCCTTTCATTATTTTAAATCCAATAATATCGTTTGATTAAAGGGATATCTGTAGCCTGCAAACTGAAGCTTACAGCTGTATGTCTGTCGAGGCTCAACCTCGAGGCCGAAGGACACCGGAGTTGGCGTATCATCTGCCATTTCTCTATAGCTATAGCTGCTGCCTAGTTCTACTGTGTCTATTTTCAAGCTGCCATTGTTTTTTATGCTAGGTGGGAGTAATAGGTCTATCCACAATGCATGCCTTCCCTCTATCCTCGGCTCATAGCTCACCTTTTCTATGATGATCTCTTCCCCCATATAGATAAAGGATTTAGGGTAACTTTCCTCTAGAGAAACAGTAAAGTCATATGCCGTAGCCTCACCGATAAGGTATTCCTCGAAACCGAAATACAATTCATGTGTTCCCTCATCAAAGTATTTAGAGGGGACAAAGTAATAGCTTACCTTGCTGTAGGGGTCTGATTGCCTTGAGGTGCTTATTAGCCCCTCTGACGTATATTTATTGCCCCTCGCATCCATAAGATAGGGCTGTTCTATACCAACAAAGCTATAGCCCTCTGTCATGTCATAGGTAATATCCAATCGCATTCTGGTGGGGCTTATGGTCAGCTCCTCCAGCAGCAGCTGACCATGCTGCAAGGGAATGATTTTATTTATGCCATAGCCCTTAGACGCCATAAAATCAGCCGTGTCAAAGGGCAGCTTGATGTCCTTAAAGACATGGATCACTTCCTGAACACCACGATATTTATACCATATTACCTCGACATCCAGGGTAAGATAGTCCGGGTCTGTGGATATAAAGGCCAAAGCCTCCCCCTTATCAAATAGTTTTTCAATCCTCGCATCAACATAGCTTTTATGGCGATCTGAGTCATAGGTAGTACCGCCAGTATATCCTGGATTTTCGAAATCCTTAAAGGTAATAAATACACTTGGCCGGCCCAGGGGCTCCTTGCCTTCAGACACCGGAGCTTTTAGCTGTGCTTCCTGCATTTCGCTGTTAGCTGCCTCAATTTCCTCCAGTATCGCCTGTATCCTATCGCCATAGGCTGAGGCGGTAATCGCTAATCTGTCCTCATCAAACATAATACTGCTGAGGTCCACAATAATGCCGTTTTCCTCAAGTGTGATGCCCTCTATTTCCTTATAGCCCTGATTTTTTGCATGCTCTGTCCCGCTATCCCCCTGCAGCCAATTGACCGCCAGCTTTATTACGGGTATGCTGGAGGCATATACAGCAAAGGCAGGAATCAGCTTAACGGAGGCTACGAAGAGACTTAATAGCATTGCGATAGCTGCAAGATACTTAATATGTTTTCTCTTCCTGGCAGAGGGGCCGTTGGAGGCTAGGATGGTTGCACAAACTCTCTCCTCCAGCTCCTCCGGCACAGGGGCGATGTGATTGACAAAGTGCTTGTGAAGCGCCTCCTCCATCAATACCATGTCCTGCTGATCCAGAAGCTCTCTATCTTCCTTCTTTTGGCTCATATCTATTCCTCCTTCACATCCAATTGCAGCTTCATCCATTTCAACCTTGAATAGAGCCTGGTCTTCACGGTTCCCTCTGAAAGCTGCGTTAGCTCTGCTATTTCCCTCAGGGTATGGTCTGAATAATATTTTAAATAAATAATCAATCGATCCAGAGGCTCCAGTGTCAGCAACAGCCTTTCCAAATCCATCTTGTCCTCGGTGATGCCGCTGGGGGCAGGGATTTCTGCCGCCATTCTTTCCGTCAGAGATTGATGTTGGCGCCTATCTCTAAGCTGAAGCCGGCATTCATTGACGACGATTTGCATAAACCAGGCTTTAAATTTTGAGGCCTTTTTCAGCTGACGGATATTGCTAAAGGCTTTTTCAACAGCAGAACAAACCGCCTCCATGCTATCATTTTCATTGTGGAGAAAGCACAGGGCAATTCTGTAGGCCTCGGACCTGAGGGGCAAAACTATTGCAGCAAAGCTTTCCTTATCACCCCTTTGGGCCTTTTTTACGTGTATTTCTTCCATTCTCTGCCCCCCTTTATTATTAGATACATTAACCGGCTATTTTGTTTTTTGTTTTTAAATAAAAGGTTAATTTTTTGAATATCATAGGCATCGGCATATTCTTTAAAGCAGCTACAGTGCTATGCTATAGAAATCTTTGTTAAAACAAATGTATATTACCCTAGAAAATCTTCCAAAATAAAGGGGTAAACTTTTCGTGGGGTTATTATCACCTTGACATATGGACACAAATAAAGGAGTTGATCATTATTAAAGCGCTAATCATGGCAGGAGGTAAGGGCACTAGGCTCACACCTCTTACTTGTGATATTCCTAAACCAATGGTACCGATCTTAAATAAGCCAGTTATGGAATATACAATACAATTGCTAAAGACATATGGCATAAAGGATATAGCAGTAACATTGGCACATTTACCTAATGTTATTATAGACTATTTTGGAGACGGAGAAAAATGGGATGTTAGCCTAAAATACTATATAGAGGAGGAGCCACTGGGAACTGGCGGAAGCGTGAAGAATGCAGAGGATTTTTTTCAGGATGATACGCTAGTGGTGATCAGTGGTGACGCTCTTACGGATATCAATCTGGAGGATGCCTTGAGCTTTCATAAAAGTAAAGCCTCGAGAGCTACTCTGGTTTTAAAAAATGAGGCCTATCCAACCGAATACGGTGTGGTAATTACAAGTGATAGCGGGGAGATTATTAGATTCCTTGAAAAACCCAGCTGGGGAGAGGTCTTCAGCAATACGATAAATACCGGCATTTACATATTGGAGCCTTCAGTATTTGACTATTATCAAAAGGGAGATACCTTTGACTTTAGTAAGGACCTATTTCCAAGGCTTTTATCGGATGGAACCCCAATGTTTGGCTACATCACCCGAGAGTATTGGTGTGATATAGGGGATTTAAGCTCATATAAGCAAACACAGTTCGATATGCTGGAGGGTAAGGTAGGCTTTAGCTTTGATGCCAGGGAAATAAGCAAGGGTATATGGGTGCAGGAGGGTTTAGAGCTGGAGGATAATGTCACCATTAACCCACCGGTCTATATCGGCAGCAGGGCATTGATTCGGTCAGGAGCCATGATTGATGGCTACAGTATTATTGGAGAAAATTGCAGAGTAGGAGAGGCTTCGACAGTCAAGAAATCCATATTGTGGCATAATGCAACCATAGGCAACAGAAGCAGCATAAGCGGTGCTGTTTTATGCAATAACGTCGATATCAAGAGTAAGGTGGAAATATACGAGAATGCCGTTGTCGGAGAGGGGACAACCGTTGGCAGCAATGTCGTCATAAAGCCCGACATCAAAATTTGGCCTCAGAAAAAAATCCATGAAAATACCATTGTAAATCAAAATCTCATATGGGGAACAAAGGCCTCCAAAACAATATTTGGACATCGGGATATTTCAGGCGAGGTGAATATAGATATTACCCCAGAATATGCCTCAAGACTGGGTTCAGCCTTTGCATCAACCATTAAAGCAAATCCTATTATCATAGTCAGCAGTGATGCGTGCCATGCATCGGTTACAGTGAAAAATTCAATCATCGCCGGAGTTCAGGCAACAGGAGCGCAGGTGATAGAAATAGATAATTCCCTAATGCCGATAAATCGCTTTGCAGTAAGATACCATCAAGCCAGTGGTGGCATTCATGTCAGAACTGATAAGGGCAATCGAAACAAGGTCTATATAGAGCTGACGGATGAAAGCGGCAGTAATATACAGAGGGGTAAGGAAAGAGAGATCGAAAACCTATTTTGTAGAGACGATTTCAAAAGGAGCAATGGTGAGGGGATAAAAAGGGTTATTAAGATATCAAACTTCTCTTCACTATATATTAATTCTGGCGCTAAGGGCATCAAAAACCGACAGCTTATTCAAAGAGGTCATCTAAAGGTATATATCAGCTCTCATTCAGAAGAAATAATGCAGCTGACAACTGAGTTTTTAGAGGAGCTGGGCTGTCAACCCATCAGCTATTATCCCACCAGCCGCAAGGAAGGTATGGAGACGCATATTAAAAAATACGCACAGCTAGTCAGGGAGAATGAAGGGGATATTGGTATTTATATCAGCGAAAACGGCGAAGAGCTAATGCTCTTAGATAGTAAGGGTAGAGTGATAGGAAAGGAAAAATATGAAGCCTTCACTGCTCTGCTGATATTTAAGAAGGGTATCCGGAGAATGGTATTACCCTATATTTCCCCAGGGATTATTGACAAGCTGGCGGAGGCATATTCAGCTAGGGTAATAAGAACAAAGTCAAACCCCTCCAGCATAATGAATACCATGCTCTCCGCAGATAGCAATCAGGAGGATAATATGCTCCAGTACCATCTTACCTACAATGCCATTTGGGCTTTGGGATACATAATAGAGTTCATAATGGAAAATAGAATAGCTTTAAGGGATTTAATTGATGAAATACCGAATTTCTACTTTGTAAAAAATGAAATTCCCTGCAATTGGGAGGATAAGGGCAGGGTAATGAGGGAAATGATAATGTCCCAGAATAATGAAAATATAGAGCTTTATGAGGGTGTTAAAATTGTACAGGAAAAGGGCTGGGCTTTAATTCTTCCCGACAGTGAAAGAGCAGTCTTTAACATCTACACTGAGGGCTTATCGCAGGAATATGCAGAGGAGCTTTCCAGTCATTTTACTGAAAGGGTACAGGCGCTTTTAAAAAATCAGAGGCAGTGATGTCTTTGATTTTTGCACATAAAACTCAGAATGACATTAACCCAATTTTTCGATAACCACAGACCAATAGGGATATTTAGAAAAGTCTCCAATAAGAGAAAGGTGATGAATCAAGCCTATGCTTTTAAGGAAAAATCATACGCTAATGAATCCGATTGACAAAAGTATAAAAATTGAAGAGGTTTTGCTGAATTATTCTGATTTAGAGGCATATGCCAGAGAAATAGCAAAGCTGCATACAGTGGATATGGATAATGAGGCCTCCTGCAGAGCCCTGCTGGATAGGCTAGATTATAATTACAGCAGAATATCCAAGGCATATCAAGAAATCAATCAGTATGCTAAAGGCAGGAGGGAGCTGGTGCCAGCCTCCGACTGGCTTTTGGACAACTTCTACAAGATCGAGGAGCAGGTCAAGGAGGTTAAGCAGAATCTTCGACGGGAAAGATTCCTTAAGCTGAAAATATTGAGCTCAGGTATCTTTAAGGGATTTCCAAGAGCGTATATCGTCGCACTGGAATATGTATTTCATACCGATGGACGGGTAGATGAAGAGCTGCTAACTCAATTCATTAAGGCCTATCAGAGCAACAATGTATTGACGATAGCTGAGATATGGTCCTTATCCCTGATGATTAGGGTGGCATTGGTGGAAAATATCAGAAACCTATGTGAGCGGGTCTTGTCGTCTGAAAAACAATGGAGGAGAGCAGAGGCATTTATAAATGAAGACCCTGAGCTGCTTCTAAATAAGCTGAAGGATAGCTTTAGAAACAAGCAAAGTATAGAGGCTTCATTTTTGCAGCATATATTAAAGGAATGTAGGAGGGAGGGCATTGATACAGGCAATATCATAGCTCTTCTGGAGGATATACTCAAGGAATATAATACCAATCTGCAGGGGCTAGTGGAGGAGGAACATCGTCAGCAGGCCGTCACCAAAATTACCATTGGCAATTCAATTAGCAGCCTAAATGTTGTAGCAACATTGGATTGGAATGATATTTTTGAAGATCTAAGTGTAGTTGAGGGTATTTTAAGAGAGGACCCTGGCGAGACTTATGCTGCTATGGATTTTGAATCCCGAGACTATTACAGAAGAGTAATAGAAAGGCTGGCTAAAGTCTATGGTGTTAAAGAAACCAGCCTTGCAAAGGCTGCTGTAGAGCTGGCAGGTGAAGCAGAGGGTGAACTGGAGAAGCATCGACATGTGGGCTACTACCTATTGGATAAGGGGAGAGAGAAGCTGCTGGACAGGCTTGGGCTCCAGGTCGCAAAGGACCCAATGTCAAATAAAAGGCTATCCCATTATATACTTCCAATAGCTTTGGCGGTAGCTGTGGCTACCTCAGCTTTTATGGCCTATGCCTATAGACTTACTGGTGAGGTCATAATGGTGCTACTGGTGGGTTTGGTGGTGTTTATACCGATCAGTCAAATAGTGCTTTCTATAGCCAATCGTTACCTTTCAGGTGACAGAGGTCCGACATTGATCCCTAGACTGGCCTATGGAGAGGGGGTACCGGAGGAGTCCTTTACCATGGTCATAGTGCCTACGCTGCTATCAGGGGTAGTTAGGGTTCAGGAAATTGTTCGTCAGCTGGAGGTGCATTATCTGGCTAACCGCGAAAAAAATCTTCGTTTTGCGTTGGTGGGGGATTTCAAGGATGCTTCACAGGAGCAGTTGCCGGAGGATGAGGAAATTATTAAAACAGCTCTTAGTGGTATCAATTTACTTAATCAGAGGTATGGTGGAGAAGGAGAAATATTTTATTATTTCCATAGAGGAAGGCGTTTAAATGAAAAGGATAACCGCTGGATGGGATGGGAGAGAAAAAGAGGCGCTATTACTGAATTCAACAGACTAATTATGGGGGAAGAAGACACTGGATATACCACCATATCAGGGGATATAACAGCGTTGAAAAAAACGAAATATGTGATAACCCTGGATGCAGATACGATACTGCCCCTAAGCACGGCAAAAACTTTAATTGGCATGATGGCACATCCCTTAAATGATGCCGTAATAGATAAAGAGAGGGGCATTGTTACCGAAGGCTATGGATTGATTCAGCCCCGTGTGGGTGTAAATATTGAAAGTAAGTACAGAAACTTTTTTACAAAGGTGTTTTCAGGACCATCAGGTATTGATATTTATACCACTGCCAGCTCCGACATCTATCAGGATCTGTTCAGCGAGGGTATCTATACTGGAAAAGGAATATATAACCTGAGGGTTTTTGAGGCGCTGCTGGGGGAGACTATTCCCGATAACAGCATACTCAGTCATGATTTACTAGAGGGCAGCTTCATCAGAACTGGCTTAGCCAGTGATGTCGAGGTAATAGACGGGTATCCCATCAAATTCTCCAGCTATATGCTTCGTCTGCATAGATGGACAAGGGGAGACTGGCAGCTGATGCCCTATTTAGCATCTAAAATTATGGATAGAGAGGGTAGAAGGATAGCAAATCCGTTGACACCATTGACTAAGTGGAAGATATTGGACAATATGAGAAGGAGTCTGGTGTCCCCAAGTCTTTTCCTGCTGATTTTTCTGGGGATTAGTATATTTCCAGGTCAGGCCCTTTTATGGGTGGCAACAGCTGTCATTACAATATTTACCCCTTTTTTCATAGGCAGCTTCGACTATTTCAAAGTAAGGCTAAGCAGACTTGGAGAGGGAGGCATAGAGAGAAGCCATGCTCTGGAGGAAGGCTTTCAACAGGGGCTTTTAACCCTGACTTTTTTACCCTATCAAGCCTATATGCTGGCTGATGCCATAGGCAGGAGCCTCTACAGGGTATATATATCCAGACAAAGCCTTCTGGAGTGGGTAACGGTGGCGGATAGCGAAAGTAATCTGAAGGATGACATCTTCAGCTCATACAAAAGGATGAGGATTAATATCATTGCAGCTATTGCTCTTGTGGCTGTCAGCTTTATGCTTCAATCCCAAAGGCTTCTGCTGGTGGCCGCCTTTGGCCTGCTATGGGCCTTCGGTCCAAGGATAGACTTTAAAATCAATACTGAGGCAGAAGGGTCAACCTACAGTCTCAGTCCTCAGGATAAAAAGCTGATAAGAAGGAATGCAAGAAAAACCTGGTGCTATTTTGAAGATTTTGCCAATGCTGAAAACCAATATTTGCCGCCTGATAATTACCAGCTGTTTCCGCCAAATGGCGTGGCTCACCGCACGTCTCCCACCAACATAGGACTCTTGCTGGCCTCTACGGTAGCAGCAAGAGATATGGGATATCTGACAACAACTGGAATGGTGGATAGAATAGAAAAAACGATTGGTACGGTAGAAAGGCTTGAGACCTGGCGAGGGCATTTATATAATTGGTACGACACTAAAAGCCTGGAAGTATTAAGGCCCCTTTATATATCCTCTGTTGACAGCGGCAATTTTGTCAGCTACTTGGTTGCAGCTGTTGAAGGGCTGAAGGAGTACCTGGAGGAAAGGCCCTTGCTAGATCTCAATTTGGTCCGTGGCATAAGAGATACGCTCCTGTTATATGAAAGCAACGAGGATATGAACTTTTTTGAAATCATTGACCCTATTGAAGGGAGTCAAAACCCAACACTAAATCGCTATTTGGAGGCATTGGAGGCCCTTATGGCCCTTCAATCAGTGGCGCGCCATGAAAAGCTGGCGGACCTAATCCGCTCCATAAGGCTTGAGGCTGAGGCCCTATTGCCCACAGATGAAGAAATGAAGCTGTTTAAGTCGGATTTAAAGCTTGAGGATTTGACCCCCATTGCACTGCTAGAAAGATATGCCGAATTGTTAAGTCAGACAAACAGGCCTATGGGTGACATGGATACTGCCTATTCAAGATTGAAGCATAAGCATGAAAACCTAAAGGATAGAATAGACAAAACAAGAGAATTGATGGGTAGGATAAATGCTTTAATCAATGCAACTGAATTCAAGCATTTATACAACGAAAAGAGAAACCTCTTCTCCATAGGCTATAATGTGGAGGAGGAAAGGCTAACCAACTCCTACTACGATCTTTTGGCTTCAGAGGCAAGAACCACCAGCTACTGGGCTATAGCAAGAGGAGAGGTGCCTAAAAAGCATTGGTTTAAGCTGGGAAGGGCTATATCAGAGGTGAATGGTTCAAGGGCTCTGGTGTCATGGACCGGCACTATGTTTGAGTACTATATGGCACCACTTCTACTGAAAAATTATGATTATACCCTTATGGATGAAACGCTGAAGGCTGTTATAGAGGCCCAGGTAAGCTATGGTGAAAAAAGACAGGTGCCTTGGGGCGTGTCGGAGTCGGGCTATTATGCCTTTGATCTGGTGCTAAACTATCAGTACAGAGCCTTTGGCATACCTGATTTAGGCCTTAAGAGGGGATTGATAGAGGATACGGTGATATCTCCTTATTCTACAATGCTGGCTCTGCCATTTGACCCTTCAAAGGCTATGGCAAATCTCAAAAAACTATTAGAGGAAGGGCTGGAGGGGGAATACGGCTTTTATGAGGCTGTCGATTATACCCAGAGGGGAATATCCTCCGGAGAAAACAAAAAAATAGTAAAAAGCTTTATGGTCCATCATCTGGGCATGAGCCTTCTGGCGGTAGTTAATATGCTTAACAACAATGTGATGGTAAGAAGATATCATAGTAACCCGGTTATTAAGGCAGCGGAGACACTTCTGCAGGAGAGAATACCAACAAATGCTATAGTTACAAAGGAATTCAAGGAAGTATTGGAGCCTGTGGAGGAACGGGAGATTTACAGAGAAAAGGTGGTTAGGAGCTTCGGTGCCCCCGAGAGCCTTCCACAAAACTGTCATTTGCTCTCCAATGGACGATTGTCTCTAATGCTGACGGAGACTGGTGAAGGCTATAGCAGATTGGATAATTTGCAGGTAACCCGATGGCGGGAGGAGCTGGTAGGCGGCAGCTATGGCAGCTTCATATTGATCAACCACATAAATACAAACAACGTTTGGTCCTCAACCTATCATCCCATGATTAAGGACCCCGATGGCTATAAGACTATATTTTCAATGGATAGAGCTGAATTCATCAGAAATGATGACAATTTGGTATCCCATACAGAAATAGCTGTTGCGCCTGAGGATAATATTGAGATACGTAAGCTTAAGCTGACAAATCATGGTCAGGAAACGGCTGTTGTTGAGGTTAGCAGCTATTTTGAGCCTGTTTTGGTACCCCAGGCTGCTGATGTGGCCCATCCGGCCTTTAGCAATCTCTTTGTAAGAACAGAATTTCTAGGGGATTTAGACACCCTATTGGCCTCCAGAAGGCCAAGGGAGCATGGACAGGCTGAAAAATGGCTGTTGCATTCCTTGATTGTTGAGGGAGAAACGACAGGAGGGCTACAATATGAGACTAACCGTGGGAATTTTATAGGTAGAGGTAAAGGGCTCAACAATGCCTTTGCTTTAAATCAACCTCTGACCAATTCTACTGGAGTTGCCATCGATCCAATCATGAGCCTTAGAAGAAAGCTGAGGATAGAAGGGGGGAAAACTGCAGTCATCTCCTATATTACTGGTATCGCCGACAGTAAAGAGGAGGCAATACAGCTGGTGAGAAAATACAATGCGCCGCCGGCTATAGAGCGCTCCTACCAGCTAGCCTATACCAGAAGTCAGGTGGAACTGAATTATTTAAACCTTAAATCCTCGGAGGTTTTGATGTATCAGGGTATGATTAAGCATCTCCTATATATGAGCCCACTTAAAGCTAAATATCGGAAATACATCTCCCAGAATAAGAGGGGGCAATCAGGACTGTGGCCCTTTGGGGTTTCAGGAGATTTGCCCATTATCTTGATTAGCATAAAAAGGACAGAGGACATAGACATCGTTCGACAGGTGCTGAAGGCCCACGAGTATTGGAAATTAAAGGGCTTAAAGGTGGATTTAGTAATCCTGAATGAGGATGAAAGCAGCTATTTGCAGCCACTAAAGAATCTACTGCGGGATGTTGTTGCCTTTAGCCATGGACGCCATATTCAGGATCAGCCGGGGGGTATATTTATTCGAGATGTCCATAGTATGTCAGAAGAGGACAGACTGCTGTTTTACAGCGTTGCCAGGTTGATTATAACGGGAGAAGGGGGCTCCCTGAAGGAACAGCTGAAACTGCCACAGCAGCAGCTTCACAGTCCTGAGGCAATAGAAAAGAAGCGCGTAAATAGGAAGCCGAGCAAGGAGGAGGAAATAGAGGTTGATTATTTTAATGGCTATGGCGGCTTCAGCAAGGATGGTAGGGAATACATTATAAAGCTGAAGGAAAATCTGCAAACCCCGGCTCCGTGGGTAAATGTCGTATCAAACGAAAGCTTCGGCTTCATAGTATCAGAAAATGGATCGGGCTATACCTGGGCAGAGAACAGCAGAGAAAATAAGCTGACACCATGGAACAATGATCCTGTCTCAGATACCGGACATGAGATAATATATTTAAGAGATGACGATACCGGAGAGCTTTGGAGTATCACACCTTTACCCATACGAGAAAAGGAAGGCTATATTATTCGTCATGGCATGGGCTATTCGGTAATACAGCATAACAGTCATGGTATAGGACAGCAGCTGACCCAATTTGTGCCGGAAAAGGATTCGATAAAAATAAATCTTATGAGATTGAAAAATGATTCAGATGCTGCCAGAAGGCTTTCGGTATTTTATTATATCAGACCTGTGCTGGGAGTAAGCCATCAAAGCACACAGCAGTATATTGTAACGGAGCATGATCCGAAGCTGGAGACTATATGGATAAAAAATCCGTTTAACTCTGATTTTCCGGGACAGATGGTATTTGTCGGAGCCTCAAGCAAAATCAGTTCCTATACCGGTAATAGAGAGGAATTTATTGGGCATATGGGCAGTTTGGCAGCGCCTGAAGCACTAAATTATGAAGGCCTCTCGATGGAAACAGGAGCAGGCTTTGATCCCTGTGTCGTTCTTCACACAAGGCTAGAGCTAAAAAAGGGTCAGGAGGGGGAAGTAGCCCTGCTTCTAGGGCAATCCTATACTGTAGAGGGCGCTAAGGAATTGCTGGAGGGTTATAGAAGTACTCAACGATGCCATGAGGCATTAGAAGGGATTAAGACAGTCTGGCGTAAAAGAGTGGATAGGCTGCAGGTCAAAACCCCCGATCCCTCAATGGATCTTATGCTGAATAGCTGGCTGTTGTATCAAACCATCTCCTGCAGGCTATGGTCAAGGTCAGCCTTTTATCAATCGGGAGGCGCCTATGGCTATAGGGACCAGCTGCAGGATGTTATGAATATTATGCATGTCTATCCTGAGGCAGCCAGAAGACAAATTCTTATTCATTGCCAGCACCAATTTGTGGAGGGTGATGTGCAGCATTGGTGGCATCCCGGTGCAGGGGAAAAGGGAATAAGGACTAAATTTTCTGACGATCTTTTATGGCTGCCACTGGTAACGGTTGAATATCTCCGGCATACAGGTGACTATCAGCTTTTAGAAGAGGTAAGTCACTTCCTGGAGGAGGAGCCTCTGGATGAAAAAACCGATGAACGGTATGGTATTCCCCGAATATCGGAGGAGAGTACTACCATATACGATCATTGCATCAGGGCAATAGAAAGGGGCTTGAAATTCGGCATTCATGATATTCCCCTTATGGGCTCTGGTGACTGGAACGATGGCATGAGCACCGTCGGCAATAAGGGCAAAGGAGAAAGTGTTTGGCTTGGTTGGTTTATGAATTATATTCTCAAAGGGTTTGCTGAGGTCTGTGACCGAATGCAGGAGCCGGAAAGAGCAGCAAGATATCGTGAGACAGCTGTTGCTATAGCTCAAGCCTTAGAGGAAAGTGCATGGGATGGCGAATGGTACATACGGGCCTTCTACGATGACGGATCACCGCTGGGCTCCTCCAAAAATACAGAATGCATTATTGACTCCTTGGCTCAGTCATGGTCCATCATCTCCGGGGCAGGACAGGAGGAACGCAGTAGAGCAGCCATGAAGGCCGTGGATAACTATCTGATAAAGAGGGAAGAAGGACTGATACTCCTATTCACGCCTCCCTTCGACAACAGTGACCAAAATCCTGGCTACATAAAGGGCTACGTCCCTGGTGTAAGAGAGAATGGCGGTCAATACACTCACGCAGCTGTATGGGTGATCAATGCCTTTGCAGAGCTAGGTGAAGGAAAGACCGCCCAAGAGCTCTTTAACCTGATAAACCCTATTAACCACACCAGAACACCGCTGGAATGCGCCACCTACAAGGTTGAGCCCTATGTCATGGCGGCGGATGTCTATGCCGTAGGTCCCCACGTCGGTCGGGGAGGCTGGACCTGGTATACCGGTGCTGCCGGATGGATGTATCGGGTTGGTATAGAAAACATACTGGGGCTTAGAAGAAAGGGAGATAAGCTGTACTTTACCCCCAGTATTCCACCGGAATGGCAAGGCTATGAAATGAAATACCAATATGAAGACACAAGCTATGAAATAACCTTCAGTAATCCAGAGGGGGTTGCAACGGGAATTAGGGCGGTTAGCTTAGATGGAGAGCCTCTACCCCATAAGGAGGTTCCGCTGGTGAAGGATGGTCAGCACCATAGGGTTGAGGTGGTTATGGGGAAGGAAAAGGATAAATAATGGTGGCGCCACACAAAAAACTGTTGCGGATAGCAACAGTTTTTTGTGGAATATTAAAATCCGTACGTAATGTACGCTATGTACATATAATTTTAAGAGTGATATAATGGAGGTGAGGGAGGGATGTTAATGGATAATCATATAAATGCAACAGATGTAAGAGCTAATTTTAGTAGCTTTATTGATACGGTAGTTCGTGAAAAGCCTCAAATAATTAAAAGGAATAGAGACATCATTATTTCATTTTCTAAAGAGCAAATTGTGGAAGCGCTATCTGTTTATGAATTCAATATAGAATATGAGATTGATGAAGATGGAAAATATGCCGGTTCAATTCTTCAGATTGAAGATATCGTAGCAGAAGGTGATACTCTAGAAGAGTTAAAAAACGAGCTTTCTAGACAACTGCTGGAATATGCAAAGGACTTTTACTCTAGTTATCAAAGGTATTCGCAAGCCCCCAATAGAGCCTCCCACTCAAGCTACATCCTTAGGGTTTTACTGGCAGATAATCTGGAGGCTGTTACACAGATGCTAAATGCTTAATTGGAAGGACTTGGAAAGCTTTCTGAAACGAGAAGGCTACAAATTAGTAAGACAAACCGGTAGAGATAAAATATACGAAAAAACACTGCCAAATGGTGAGATACGTAGATGTGGGGTTTCAAAGGGGACAAGCGAAATAGGTAAAGGTTTATTTAATAGAATACTAAAACAGCAGCTTAAGTGCGATAAGGCGTATTTTAATAAGGTAAAGTAGAGTACTAAAAATGAATATAAACTGAAAAGGCTACTCACACAAGGGTAGTTTTTTATTTATTAAGCAAATTGAAAATACATATCTAAAAGATTGACAAAGGCAAATAATTAATTGACAAAGGCAAATAATTGCTCTATATTTAGAATATACGACAAAATTTAAAGGAGTTGAGTCTGTGAATACAAGCATTGATGAAAGCAAAATCAATGAAATTCGTAAGTTCAATCGTTTTTTTACCCGGAAACTAGGAGTATTAAGAGAAGGATTGCTGCATAGCCCTTTTTCATTGACAGAGGCAAGGGTTCTATTTGAAGTGGCTAATAACCATGATCAAATAGCCTCCGAGCTGACAAAAATCCTGGGCTTGGATGCAGGCTATTTGAGCCGAATTTTGACCAGACTAGAGCAACAGGGCCTGCTGGAGCGAGTGAGGGCAGAGCATGATGGCAGACAGCAGCTATTGAGGTTAACACCGGAGGGTCAAGGGGCTTTTAAGGTGTTGGATCAAAGGTCACGGGAGGAAGTAGCAGAAATGCTGAAGGCGCTAAGTGAAGAGGATCAAAAAAGCCTTATTATGTCGATGACCAGTATACAGAGCATATTAGATAATGAAAGTTTAAAATATGCTGAATCCTTTTATCTCAGACGCCATCAGCCAGGAGATATGGGATGGATCACCCACCGACATGGGGTATTATATGCCCAGGAGTATGGATGGGATGAAAGCTTTGAAGCTCTTGTAGCCCAAATTGTATCCGATTTTATTAATAATTATAAGCCGGAGGTTGAGCATTGCTGGGTGGCGGAGATGAAGGGAGAGATTGTTGGCTCTGTATTCCTTGTTCAAGTCAGTGAATCGGTAGGGAAATTGAGGTTATTACTGGTGGAACCCAGTGCCCGTGGCTTAGGTTTAGGTACTAAGCTTGTAGAAGAATGTGTGCGATTTGCAAAAAGGGCAGGCTATAAAAAGCTGGTGCTTTGGACAAACAGTATACTGAAGGAAGCCAGACATATATATAAGAAGCAGGGCTTTATACTGGTATCGGAGGAGGAGCATCATAGCTTTGGGCATGATCTCATAGGGGAAATGTGGGAGCTGGAGCTGTAGTAAGCATCCCAATATCTAAGCATATGCTACTTATAATCTATAGAAATTCTTTGAATAGAAATCCCTAAAGTAAAAGCAATGGCATAGGCCATTGCTTTTTTAAACATTAAATCTAAAATTAATAATGTCCCCATCCTGAACAATATACTCCTTGCCCTCCAAGGTCATGAGACCCCTTTCCTTAACCTTTGCTACTGAACCCAGCTCATAAAGGTCTTTGAAGCGCACTATCTCAGCTCTTATAAAGCCCTTCTCAATATCTGAGTGGATTTTTCCGGCTGCCCTTTTGGCGGGGGTATTCCGCTTAATGGTCCAGGCTCTTACTTCGTCGGTGCCTGCGGTAAGAAAGGACATAAGGCCCAGATGATCATAGGCGGTGGCGGCCAATAGATCTATTCCTGCTTCAGTTATTCCCAGCTCCTGAAGAAATAATTCCCTGTCCTCCGGCTCCAGCTGAGAAATTTCCAGCTCAGACTTAACCCCAAGCGCCATAAGTGGCATATTTCTTTCCTTGGCAAAGCGGGTAAGCTCCTCGCGTTGCGGATATTCCCCTGAGACTAATTGTGTCTCATCCAGATTTACAACCAGCAGCATGGGCTTTTCAGAAAAAAAGCTAAAGGTCTTTAAAATTTCACGTTCCTCATCGGTTAATTGGATATGATGAAGGAGAAGCCCTTCCTCAAGTCCTAGCTGGCATTTCTTTAGAACCTCCAGCTCCTGAAGATTCTCCTTTGTTACCTTCCTTGCTTTTTGTATCCTGTCTATTCTATTTTCAATAACCCCCAAATCAGCAAACAAAAGCTCCATATTTATAGTTTCTATATCCCGCATTGGGTCAAGGGAGCCATCTGTATGCAGAACATTTGCGCCTTCAAAGGCCCTGACGATATGAACCAAGGCATCCACCCTACGGATGGCGTCAAGAAATTGATTGCCAATGCCCTTGCCTGCACTGGAGCCTCTAACCAGCCCAGGTACATCTATGACCTCTATTGTAGCAGGGGTAATTTTTTTCGGCTGATACATATTCACTAGAAAGTCAATTCGTTTATCGGGAATTTTGGCAATACCAACATTGGCCTCAACCCGTCCGGTGGAAAACTCTGAAACCTCATTATCAGAGCCTGTCAGTAAATTAAACAGGGTTGTTTTGCCCACTGAAGGAAGACCTATTAGGCCGATATTCATTAAACCATCTCCTTTTGTAGAATATTTTGAATAATTTAATTATATATGGAGGAAAATGCCATGTAAAGCTTGTTTTATCATTGATGCAATTGCATAATAAGAATGAGTAGTATGTATAACAAAGTCAAAGGTTGATATAATTATTAAAGATATCTCAAAACCGGCAGCGATGTTAACCCTTGAAAGCAATAAAAGAAAAGCTATTCTTAGTATTAATGATAAAAGACTTAGGAAATTGCATAATTAAAGGCTGCTGGCAATTTACTCAAACGAAAAGGGTGGGATAATATGAAGGTGCTTGCAATAATGGGGAGCCCCCGTAAGGGAAAAAATAATGATATGCTATTAGATACGATACTAAACAGTATAAAGCAGCAGGAAGCCTCAGTCGAAATTACAAAGCTTTATGTCTCCGATTTGGCAATAGCTCCCTGCTTAGCCTGTGATGCCTGTACCAGAAGAGCAGGCTGTGTGCAGAAGGATGGTATGGCAGAACTGTATCAGCATTTTGACAGTGCAGATATTATTCTCATGACATCCCCAATGTACTTCAACAGTATCAGTGGGCAGCTAAAGGCTATTATAGACAGAAATCAGGCCATATGGTCCAGTAAATACGTACTGAAGCAATCCTTAATTGATAAGTCTAAACCAAGGGTGGGCTATTTCATTATTACAGCTGGAGCAGAGGAGCATCCCTATGGACTGCAGGCAGTAACGCCAATATTGGACCTGTTTTTTAAATCCATCAATACTGTGTATATGGACAATTATTTTGTAAATGGTGTGGACGAAAGGCCTGCCTTCCAAAGGGCTGAGGTTCTTCAGGACATGGAGGGACTCGGGAGGGAAATATTAAATTATTATAGAAGGCTTGCAGGCTGGTTGTAAATGTCAGTAAATATAAAAAATTCAAAAAATATTCTATAAAATAGAGGATTTATTATATATTTGCCGAAATTTGAAGCGTAATTTAAAATGACATAAAGCTAACACACTTTTTGCACAAGGGGGAATACGATGGATAACAAAGATGAAAGCGCTTTAGATATGCCCATGGCTATTCCAGATTTAATATATTTTTTTGACAGGAATGGAGCCTTCTTGGATTATAGGGATGCAGAAAGCATTTTTTACAAGCCTTTAGTGGAATTAAAGGGGAAAAGCTTATATGATGTTCTTCCCAGAGATATTGCCAGCAGGATTATCTATCTATCTTCAAAGGCAATTGATTCAAGTGAAATTCAGGTATATGAGTACCAGGTAATGATAGGTGAATTTCTTCAGACCTTTGAAAGCAGAATAAAAGCAAATGAACATGGCGAGGTTGTTGCTGTAATACGAGATATAACAAGCCGAAAAAGAGTTGAGGAGGAGCTCAAATATCAAAAACACTGCTTTGAGGCACTGTTTAAGTATTCCATGGATGCCATAGCCTTTTTAGATCGTAAACACAATATATTGGATGTTAATTCTGAATTTACAAATCTCTTTAGCTATACTGCGGAAGAAATAAGAGGAAAAAGGCTGGATGATATTTTAGCTACTGGTGAATATAAAGTAGAGGCTGAAAACATTACAAAGACTGTACTTTTAGGCGAACCTGTTGCTGCAGAAGCAATTAGGAGAGCTAAGGATGGCAGAATGATTGACGTCAGCATAAAGGGTGTCCCGGTGCTGATAGACGGGGAGTTTGTTGCTGCCTATGGCATTTACAGTGACATAACAGATAGGAAAAGACATAATGAGAGACTACAGTACCTGAGCATGCATGATGCTTTAACTGGTCTTTATAATAGAGCTTTTTTTGATGAGAGCCTTCATCGTCTTGATACTCATAGGCAGCTGCCTTTAAGCATAGTGATGGCGGATATCAATGGGTTAAAGCTTGTAAATGATGCCTTTGGCCACAGCATAGGGGATCAGCTGCTGGCAAAGACTGCTGACGTGATTAAGGCTGTCTGTCGCAGTGAAGATATCGTATGCCGTTTAGGTGGCGACGAGTTTGCAATTATATTTCCAATAACCGAGGAGGATGTTGCAGAGAAGATTTGTGCAAGAATTAAAAATGCCTGCAACAAAACTGAGAATTTGCCCATTCCCTTAAGTATTTCACTGGGGGTTGCCACTAAAAATACTGGAGATGAAAACATTCACCAGGTAATAAAGCTGGCAGAGGAAAGAATGTATAGAAATAAGCTGCTGGATAGCAAAAGCTCCAGAAGCTCTATTATATCCTCTTTACAGAAGACCCTGAGAGAAAAGACCCATGAAACTGAGGAGCACAGCAATAGAATGCAGCATTTGGCGTTGCTGATGGGCTCAGTTTTGGGGCTTTCCCGAAGTAACATGGATGAGCTGGTGCTTTTGGCAGCCTTACATGATTTAGGTAAGGTAGCGATACCCGATAACATTTTACTTAAAAAGCACAGTTTAACAAATGACGAATGGGAAACAATAAAAAAGCATCCTGAAATAGGTCACCGGATAGCCCAGGCTACCCCAGAACTCATTCCTATAGCGGAGAAGATATTGGCCCACCATGAGAGATGGGACGGCAAGGGATACCCTCAGGGTTTAAAGGGAGAGGAAATTCCTCTTATAGCCCGTATCATATCTATAGTGGATGCCTTTGATGTCATGACAAACGGCAGACCCTATAAAATGGCTCTGAAGCCAATGGATGCATTAGAGGAATTAAAGGCATGTGCAGGTTCTCAATTTGATCCACAGCTGGTGGAGATATTTGTATCGCTGGTAATGAAGGACTACTTAAGGGCGTAAAGGAGACATATCATGTGTGGTAGATTTATATTTGATGGTGATATAGCGGACATAATTGAAAAGTATGAGATTCTTAAAAATAGCTTAGAAGCATACAGTATAGGCGAAATTTTTCCATCTAATAGCTTTCCGGTGGTGGTAAATAGAAGCGTTATGGAGTTGACCACCATGAACTGGGGCTTTTCAGCCAGCTACTTAAAGGGTCTGGTTATAAATGCTAGGGGAGAGACGGTCAACGAAAAGCCAATGTTTAAAAAGCTGCTGACTCATCATAGATGTATCATTCCTGCTACAGGATATTTCGAGTGGAAGGCATTGGCGGGCAAGAAAAGAAAGCACCTTATTGCCCAGGACTCAGGAGAGATTTTTTCTATGGCTGGACTCTACGGAGAATTTATAGACAGCAAGGGAAGCGGCTATATGGGCTTTACCATAATTACCACTGATGCTGCCCCTGACGTGGTGCATATACATGATAGAATGCCGGTAATTCTCAACATGGAGGAGGTCAAGGCGTGGTTGAACCCCGAATATCAGGATATTTATGGAATTAAAGCAATGCTGAAGCCCTATTGCAGTACGGCAGCTCCCCTCAAGGTACAGGAGCTATAGACAGCAGATGGCTTGAAAATTTTGTGCAAAACTAAACCCTTCGGGTTTTTTTTTACTTATATGCACAACTAAATAAAATTAATGAAGGAAAAGAATGGAAAACACAGCCCCTTTTATGATACTATAATGCTGAATAGTAATTTAGAGGGGGATAGCGTGAAAAATGAAGGATACTTCTATCGAAATGATATTAAGATTTACAATTTTTCTATGGGTCTTAATGGGCACAATCGTGACCATGAGCACTTTATCTCCCCTTTATTTGATAATTGTACTATTGTTAATGCTTAATACTCAGCTGAGGACAACTTTGCTCAAAAATAAGGGCTTTCTGGCATCCCTGCTGCTAGACAGCTGCCTTATAGCCTTTTTATGCTATAAATTTCAGGGCTTCAGCTATATATTTTACTACATACCCATTATAAACGCCTTGTTTTTTCTAAATAAGGAGGGGAGCTATATAGCTCTTTTTAACGGCCTGTTGCTTCTCTTTTCGCTAAGGGAGGCAAGGGCAGAGGCTATTGTCCTCAATATGACCTTGATTATCATAATAGCTGTGTTGCTATGGCAGTATAGAGGCCTAATTGAAAAAATTAAAAATATTGAGTATTTATATGATGAAAATAGAAGATACAGCTATGATGTCGAGATTGCAAAAATTCGGCTGGAGGAATATGCCCAGCGGGTAGAGCAGCTGACTCAGCTGAAGGAGCGAGAGCGGATATCCATTGAAATCCATGATACTATAGGGCATCGTTTAACTGCATTATTAATGCAAATGGAGGCGGCTTCTCAGCTGATGGCGGTTGATTTTACCGAGGGGAAGCGTATTTTTACATCTGCGATAGCACAGCTTAGGGAGAGTATTGATATCCTCAGGGCAACGGTTAAAAATATTAGACCTAAGGAATTCAACGGCATTATAACCCTTCAGGAAATTATCAATGAATGTAGGACAGCCACCGGCTTGAGCATAATTTATGAAATACATGGCATACCCTTTAAGCTGGTCCCTATAACTGAGATGACCCTATGTAAAAACCTTCAAGAATCGATAACAAATGCCATTAGGCATGGTGCACCGAGGAAGATAATGGTAAGCTTAACTTATACAGAAAAAGAGATTATTTTGTCCGTAAAGGATGATGGCAAAGGCAACTCCAGGATAACTAAGGGGATGGGACTAACAGCTATGGAGGAGAGGGTTGCACTGTTAGGAGGTTATATAAACTATAATTTAGCGGATGGCTTTGAAACCATCAGCTACATACCCGTTATATAGAGGAGGATACCAATGCGTATAAGAATAATTATTGTTGATGATGATGAATTGATTTGTAGCAGCTTAAAAATTATATTGGAGATGACAAATGAAATCGAGGTTGCAGCTACCTTGTCTAATGGGGATGAGGCTATGGGTTATCTTAAGGAGACGGGAGGAATTGACGTTATCTTGATGGATATAAGGATGCCGGTATGTGATGGTGTTTTAGCCACAAAAAGGATAATGGAAGCCTTTCCTGAAAGTAAAATCATAATGCTTACAACCTTCGATGATGACAGGTTTATATTTGAGGCCTTGAAGAATGGTGCAAAGGGCTATCTATTGAAAAATGTAACTCCTGATAAGCTCATTGAGGGTATAAGGGTGGTGTATCATGGTAGTATGCTGCTGCACCCCAATGCTGCTGCAAAGGTGACAGATATGCTATCTAAAAAGAGGACAATTAGCTTTAGTGAGTATGGGATTACTGAAACAGAGATGGAGATAATAAGGTATATTGCCGATGGCTTAACTAATAAAGGCATCGCAGAAAGGGTGTTTTTAAGCGAGGGCACTGTAAAGAACAAAATATCTGAAGTGCTGGATAAACTGCAATTGAGAGACAGGACACAAATAGCGATCTTTTATCTTAAGGGGGGAAGGCTGTAGGGCCCATATTCTTCCATTACAAGGCCGTAGCCTTCTATCCAATAGAGGCTTTTTTTGTTTTTTTGAGATGACTTAAGTCATTTGAAACAATGACCTTGGGCTATGGTAAAGCTATTTATGATTATATAGAATAGTAGTATAGAATAAGCATAAAAGGGGTGTTGAGGGTATGTCATATATTGAGCTTGCGTCGGTAATTAAGAGATATGGTCATGCTATAGCTGTAGATAATATCAGCTTGACTATTGAAAAGGGAGAAATTTTTGGATTGCTGGGACCAAATGGTGCAGGTAAAAGCACAACCATAAAGGTGCTGGTGGGGCTGTTGAAGCAAAACAGCGGCGATATTTTTATAGACGGAGTTGATATCAAGAGCGCTCCGTTAGAAACCAAGAAAAAGATGGGCTTTGTTCCTCAGGATTTAGCCTTCTATGATGGCTTATCGGCATTGGAGAATATTTCGTATTTTGCCAGCCTGTACGGGGTTAAGGGCAGCAGACTCAAGGAGCTGACAGATGAAGCATTGGCCTTTACTGGCCTCTATGAAAAACGAAGGGAGAAGCCCAAGAAGTTTTCAGGAGGTATGAAAAGACGTCTAAACATAGCCTGTGCCATAGCACATCAACCGGAAATAATCATAATGGATGAGCCTACAGTGGGTATAGACCCTCAGTCCAGAAACCATATTTTAAATTCTGTTAAGGAGTTGAATCATAGGGGATCAACAATAATATATACAAGCCATTACATGGAGGAGGTTGAAAGTCTGTGCCATAGAGTCGGAATTATAGATTATGGAAAATTAATTGCCTGTGGTAAAAAGGAGGAGCTGAAAAGGCTTGCCAGAACAGAAGAAAAAATCGTTATTGAAATGAATGAAATTAATTATGGTGTGCTGGAGGCATTAAAGGAAATCGATGGGGTTTCAAATATCATTGTGGAGGACAATGTGCTGGATATAATGACCCTTAATCCACAGACAAAGATACAAGAGGTTTTGGAGACATTATCTGGAAAGGGTATAGCTGTAAGAAACATAAGCCTTAAGGAAACAGACCTAGAGGGCATTTTTCTGGAGCTTACTGGACGAAGGCTAAGGGATTAGGTGGGGAGGAATGTTTATGATTATAAAGGTGGCTTTAAAAAGCATTAAGCTTATGTTTAAAAATGGTGTCGTACTACCTCTGCTTATTGGTCTCCCGCTATCACAAATATTTTTGATAAAGAAAATGATGGAGGTGGTAGTCCCCTCGAGCCAGCAGATGCTCCATAGTAGTATTATGGCGGTTGTATATGTTAATCAGGGTATTGAGAATACAATGTCCCAGAGTTATGCTGCCTCATTGCTGGTTATGTTTATCCTCATAACGGGGATAATGGCCTCATCGTTTTTGATTAATGAAAAGGAGCAAAAAACTATGATGCGGGTATTTTCAACACCGATAAAAAAGCTAGAGTATATATTGGGAAATCTACTGGGGCATTCGGTATTTATGCTATGCATTGCACTTTCTATAATTTTCATCACCAAGTTTGCTATGGCAATTGACTGGGGTAATTCCCTGCTGTGGATTTTAATAGTGACCATGCTGGTTATATTTGTAGCCATTACTATGGGATATTGCTTTGCTGCCATATTCAGCAAGCCAAAGCTGGCAAATGGCATAATGTCCTTTGTGGTTGTGGTAATGACCTTTTTAAGCGGAGGCCTAACCTTTAATGGTGCCTTTGGAGGTCTAAATCAGTTTACGATAAATAAATGGGGCTTTGAGGCATACCTTGCATTAATGAGGGGAGAGTCCTTCAGTGCCATAAGGCTTAATTTAATTGTACTATTGGCCTTAGGGATAGCCTTTACTCTTATTGCAGCCTTTGCCTTCAGGAGGGAGAATGCTTATGAATAGTATTAATATTGCACTTAATGTTTTGAGAAGATTATCCAAGGAAAAGGCAATGCTATTATATCTATTGGTACTCCCCCTTCTAGCAGGTATTCTAGTGACAGCCATCAATAGTAATAATGGTGTAAAATTAGGGATTGTAGATAGGGGTGAATATAAGAGGCTTGCAGAGGAGCTACAGGCCTCAGGGGGCTATAGCATCAAATATATAGCTGAAACTGAGGCACATCAGCTTGTTGAGGATGGAAAAATAAAAATAGCAATTAAAGTTGAGGAGGCATCTAATCCAGAGGATAGCAAACCCTTCACGGTCTATAGCTCAGCAGGCGATACCATAGACCTTTTAAAGCTGGAAGGTGCATTAAACAGCTATCTTAGCACAGGAAGAATTCCAGCGGCTCAGGTCTCAAAGGGGGAGCAGCTGGAGGACAGAATGGCATTAGGATTTTTGACAATGTTTATGCTGATGTTCATATCCACTGTAGTAGGCACAATATTGGAGGACAGGCGGGAGAAGACCATGATGCGTACCTTTAGTGGTCCGATAAAATCCGTTGATTTTGTCTTGGGACATCTGATGGTAAATGTCTTTATAGGTATCATACAGATCGTATTATTTCTACTAATCACAAAGTACGTCATCAGGGTGGATTGGCAGCTATCACTGGTGAAGATATTTGGTATCATGCTGGCATTTTTAATTACTGCAGTTGGAATGACAATAGGATTAACGGCAATTACAAAAAATCAGGATAAATATAGCGTTATAAATACACTAATGACTGTTTCAACATGTACTCTTGGGGGAAGCTTTTTTCCCGCCAGTTTTATGCCTGAGGGCTTGCAAAGAGTATCGTATTTAGTTCCGCAGTATTGGGCTATGGATATGTATGATATTTTAGTGTCAGGAGGGAGCTTTAAGGATATTCAAGTAAATATTATCATTTTGCTGCTTATTGGCTGTGTTTTATTTAGTTTTGGCGTTAAAATTTTAAAACCAATGGAGGCTGATCTGTAGCATGTTAAAATGTCTATCCACTCGTAATAATGGTGACGATAATAAATAAGAATTCTTTATTGAAATATTGTAATATTGACAAAACATTGTCAATAACAAAATATTCCGAAAATATAGAAAAATTAACAAAGAAATGCTATCATTAAATTAGAAACAAAAAATCCTTGTCAGGGGGGATTGTATGTTTTACTCTTCGATCGGAAAACCCATCATAAGGAAGGATGGCATCGAAAAGATTAATGGTAGCATAAAGTATGTCAATGATTACACCTATTCTGGGGTATTGTATGCCGCAATAAAAACCAGTGTACTATCACATGGAAAAATAAAATCAATCGACACCAGAAAAGCCTCACAGCTCTCTGGTGTCAGAGCGATACTGACGGGGGAGGATTATCCAATTTTGCAGGGCTGCTATTTAAAGGATAAGCCTCCCTTGGCTGTGGATAAGGTCAGATACTACGGAGAGCCGGTTGCTGCCGTAGTGGCAGATACCTTTGAGGAAGCCGCCGCCGCTGCAGAGGAAATCAAGATAGAATATGAACCGCTGCCCCTTGTAAAAAATGCCAGAGATGCATCCAACAAAGGAGCACCACTTCTTCATGAAAATCTTGGAAAATATTCTTACAAGGACACGATACAACCGGAGAAAAACTCAAATATTGCCAACCATACTAAAATACGCAAAGGCAATATCGTATCAGGCTTTGAAAATTCTGACGTAATAATCGAAGCCAGCCTGTCGATTCCCTCTGGGGATCATGCCGCTATGGAGCCCAGGACCACTATTGCAGAAATAAGGTCTGACGGACAGGTTGTAATACACACTTCAACACAAACCCCCTTTCTGGTTAGAAAGCTATTAAGCACATATTTTAAGATTCCCGTTAAAAGGATAACCATAATTGCACCGCCATTAGGCGGAGGCTTTGGCGGTAAGGCAGGCATTCAATTGGAGGCTCTGGCTTATCTGCTATCAAGAGCTGTCGGAGGAAGACCTGTCAAAATTGCCAACACAAGAGAAGCCGATTTGCTAATGTCTGCAGGTAGAAATGGCATGGAGGCAACCATAAGGCTGGGAAGCACTCTGGAGGGGAGACTGCAGGCTGCGGAGCTAATGTATTATTTTGATTGTGGTGCATATGCAGACTATGTAGTAAAGATAAGCAGAGCTGCTGCTATAGCCTGTACAGGGCCATATCATATTCCAAATGTATGGTGTGATTCCTTATGCGTATATACAAACAAGCCATATGGCACAGCCTATAGAGGCTATGGCCATACGGAGCTGACCTTTGCAGTTGAGAGGGGAATGGACATATTAGCTAAAAAATTGGGGATGGATCCACTGCGGCTGCGGCTGATTAATGCAATTGAAGCCGGAGATACCACGCCATGCCTAAATACAATGGAAGATAATGATGGCAATCTGAGACGATGTCTGGAGAGGGCTGCAGATTTAATTAATTGGCAAGATGGCGGTGTTAAATGGGTAGATGAGTATACTATTAGAGCAAGTGGCATATCTGCACTTTGGAAGGCCACCATTATATCCTTGAATACTGGGGATAATGCACTTGTTTCCGTTGATGAAGATGGCAGCGTTAATCTCCATTGTGGCGTAATGGAGCTAGGTCAGGGAACTAAGACTGCATTGGCTCAAATAGCAGCAGAGGTTCTTAGGATTTCTACGGATAATGTAAAGGTTTTCATGCCTGTGAATACTGATACCTCACCATATGATTGGGCAACTGTAGGCAGCCGAAGCCTCTTTATGGCAGGGAAGGCTGTCATAGAGGCTGCAGAGGATGCTTTAAACCAGCTTTTAGATAGAGCTTCAAATCTGTTTAAACTGCCGAAGGAGGCACTGGATTACGGTGGAGGTAGGGTATTTGTTAAGGCAAAGCCAGACATTTACATTGATTTTATAAAGTTAGCTGGCGGAGAGGGGCTTGAGGGAAATATCATATCAAGAAATCAGATTATAGGCAGAGGCAACTATAAAATGCAGCACAAGTATGAGATAGATCCGGAAACCGGTGAAGGCAGAGCCACAATTTGGACCCTTGGGGCAGAAGCGGTGGAGGTGGAGGTAAATATTGAGGATTTTAGCTTCAAAGTATTGAGGGCTGCTTGTGTCATGGATGTAGGAAAGGTCATTAATCCTGAGTTGGCACGGGGGCAGGTAGTGGGGAGTATGGCTATGGCATTGGGGATGGCCACTACAGAAAGCTTTAACTTCAATAAAGGCCTGCAGGTGCTGAACGGAAGCTTACGGAGCTATAAAGTACTGAGGTTGGGGGAAGAACCGGAATATCTGGTGGAATTCATTGAGACACCTCAGGTGGATGGACCCTATGGTGCCAGAGGATTGGGGGAGCAGGCCGCCATAGGCATTCCTGCAGCTGTAGCCAATGCCCTCTCCACAGCCCTAGGCACGGAATTAAATAGGCTGCCCTTGGTTCCTGAGGCGCTTTGGCGGAGCAAATATCCTATGGAGGAAGCCAATGCTATCGGTATTACGGAAGGTATTGCTCTAAAGCTTAAGTAAAACCAGAAGGCGAAAGGAGGATAATATGATTTCCTTTAACTTTAAGTATATTAGGCCATCCACCGTCGAAGAGGCTGTGAGCAGCTATATTCAATTAAGCAGAGTATATAAAAGGGTACTATATTATAGCGGAGGTACTGAAATACTGAGCTTTGCTAGAAATCATGCTATAGAGGCGGATGTCATTATCGATATAAAGGCTATTCCTGAGTGCAGAAGGCTTCAGCATCATCAGAATAGGATAATTTACGGTGCTGCCCTAACCTTAAATGAAATTATTGAGGAAAATACGCTTCCTCTACTGACTTCAGTATTTAAGGGGATAGCTGATCATACCCTTAGAAACAGAATTACTCTGGGGGGGAACATATGCAGCAAGCTAATCTATAGGGAAGCCGTACTGCCGCTAATGCTAACGGAGGCGGAGATCAGGATAGCTGGTGAAAATGGGGTAAGAAGAGAGAAATTCAACAGCATATTTGACAAAAGCTTGAGGATTGAAAAGGGAGAGCTATTAGTGGATGTATCTATTGACAAGTCCTTTGAAGGAGCGGGATTTTGCAGTATACGGAAAGTAAATAGGGGTGAGGTGGATTATCCTATACTTCATCTAGAAATGCTTAAACGAAAGGGATTGAAGGCTGCCTTCAGTGGCGTATTGAATTTTCCATTTAGATCCGATGCTATAGATGCTGTTTTAAATGATAATGTAGACATAGATGAAATGATAGAAAAAATAATGCATCTTATTCCTGGTAAAATAAAGCAGGATCAATGGGCTACCTGGCATTACAGACAGATGCTGCTGAAGAAGGCTATAAGGAGTGCCTATACCCATTTGGAGGTGCGTTAAATTGATTATGTATCACGAAATAGCCGAAATTTCCCTAAGGGTGAACGGTGAGAATCGGCGGTTATGGGTAAGAGCAGCCGACACTTTGCTGGCGGTGCTGCGTAATCACATGGGGCTTACTGGGGGAAAGGCGGCTTGTGAAAATGGTGATTGTGGTGCCTGCACAGTCTTGCTGGAGGATAGACCGGTAAAAGCATGTTTGATATTGGCTGTAGAGGTAGAGGGAATGGATATATTAACCATTGAAGGACTAAAGCAGACGGAAATTCAGAGGGCATTTCTTGAAAATGGCGGCTTCCAATGCGGCTACTGTACGCCTGGGTTTATACTGAATGCCTATGCGTTGTTGAAGGCTCATCCGGAGGCTGATGATGAAACCGATAAGGAATGGCTTCAAAGTAACATATGCCGTTGTACGGGGTACGAGGGAATAAAAAGGTCCTTAAAGGCAGCTAGAAAAATGATGGCTGAGGGTAGTGAATAATGAGTAGAGGATAGAGAATAGAGAATAGAGAATAACGAATAGTGAATAGTGAATAATGGTTGGTGAATAGAGAGAAGTGAAAAGATATTATTAATGAATAATGAATCATCAATAAATGAATAGCGTATAATTCTGGAAGGCCTGTTGAACAGGCTTTTATTTTGTCTTTTTTAATAAAACTGTAACGAGGAATTTGGAACAAAATGTAGAAGATATGTATCATTATAGTATAACATGATATTACATTTGTTATTCTTAAATTTTTCTAAAGAGAATAGAGATAATATAGGCTTTATATCCTTTAGCAAGGGGGTGCTGATATGTTTAGATTGTTTCAAATTACCTTTTGGGTAGGTGTTTTATTTACCTTCGCCACCTTTATTTTGGGGCAGCTTTTTGATCTTGGAGATTTTGACGGTGATTTTGATTTTGAATCTGATTTCGATTTTGATGCAGATGTGCCGGGCTATGCTGTTTCTCCGTTGAAGCCAATTGTCATCACCTCCTTTGTAACAGTGTTTGGCGGCGTAGGCTAATTCTCTTAAATCGAGGTATGGAGAGTGGGGTAGCAGCCTTCATCGCTGTGGCTGCTGCAACGACAGTAAGCTGGCTATTGTACAAGCTGGTGGTGGTTCCTCTTCACAATGCACAGAATACCAGTGCTGTTTCACAGGCAGCCTTAATTGGCAAGGAGGCTAAAGCTACCCTCAACTTATCCAAAGATAGCTTTGGCAATATCGTGTATATCGTAGGGGGCAATACCTATTCTTCACCTGCAAAAACCTTGGAGGAGGAGCTGATCCTTAAGGGCGAAGCGGTCGTAATTAAAAAAATTGAAAACAATGTTTTTTATGTGGCAAGGAAGCAGCAGGACTAAAAAATACGATCATCGACTCTTTATAAGGAGGTGAATAGAAAAGAGCGTATCAAATAATAAAATAATATAATGGGAGGTTAAATATGATTATACCTATTTTAATTGTTGCCGTACTTATTTTACTAATTTTCAGTGTCTTACTGATGTGGAGAAAGGTGCCTCAGGACAAGGCACTGGTGGTTACAGGCTTGAAAAAGAGAGTGATTTCCGGTGGCGGTGGATTAGTGATTCCGCTTCTTGAAAGAACGGACCTGATTTCACTTGAAAACATGAAAATTGAGGTAAGAACTGATGGCGCATTAACAGAGCAGGGTGTTGATATTAAGGCTGATGGCGTTGCAATTCTTAAGGTTAAATCCGACAAAGAGTCTATTCTTTCGGCGATAGAGCAGTTTAATACGGGCTCTGAAAAATCAACCATCGATAATATCAAAGATACAGCCAAGGACGTACTGGAGGGTAAGCTAAGGGAGATAATCTCCAAAATGTCCGTTGAAGAAATCTACAAGGACAGAGAAAAGTTTGCCTCACAGGTACAGGAGGTTGCAGCCCTTGATCTGGCACAAATGGGTCTTGAAATCAAGGCATTTACCATAAGAGATATTAAGGATGACAATGGTTATCTGGTTGCCTTGGGTAAAAAGAGAATCGCAGAGGTTAAGAGAGATGCGGAAATAGCCGAAGCCGAGGCCACCAAGGAGACAAAGATTAAGACTGCAAGCGCTACAAGAGAGGGAGAGCAGGCTAGGCTAGCGGCTGAAACTCAGATAGCGGAATCCTTTAAGGAGAAGGAACTGAAAATTCAGGCCTACCGTAAGGATCAACAAACTGAAACTGCAAAGGCTGACTTAGCTTATGAAATAGAGGCCAGCAAGGTTCAGCAGGATGTCGAAAAGGAAAAGATGCAGGTTCTAATTGTAAAGAAGCAGAAGGAAATAGAGTTGGCTGAGCAGGAGGCCCTTAGAAAGGAAAGAGAGCTTGAAGCCAATATAAAGAAGCTGGCAGAAGCAGAAAAGTATAGTCAAGAGAAAAGAGCAGAGGCAGAAAAATACAAGGAAATTCAAGAGGCAATGGCAGAGGCTGAGGCAATCAAGCTTAGAGGTACTGCAATGGCTAATGCCAGAAGAGAAGAGGGTATGGCAGAGGTAGACATTATCAGAGAAAAGGGTAAGGCAGAAGCTGAAGCCATGATGAAAAAAGCCGAGGCCTTCAAGCAGTATAATGAAGCTGCCATCACTCAAATGGTTATTGAAAAGCTTCCTGAAATTGCAAAATCCATTGCAGATCCATTATCTAAGACCGAGAAGATTGTTATTGTGGACTCTGGCAATGGTGGCGGCGGCGCTGCTAAGGTATCAAAATATGTTACGGATATCATGGCTCAACTTCCGGAAACGGTTGAGGCCTTGACTGGAGCAGATTTAAGACAGCTGCTTAAAGGCGTTGGCTTAAAGAAAGAGGCAGCTAAAGCAATTGATACAGATTCAGATAATTAATAGGGTGGACGTCATGTCCACCTTTTCTATGAAAAAATTTCAGGACGATATAAACAAAAGCATAAAGCATCCGTAGTATAAGTAGATGGTTTAGCACAGAAAGGAGATAGCTTTATGCAAAGAAGATTGTATTTATCCAGAACAGATAAAAAATTGGCAGGAGTATGCGGAGGAATCGCTGAGTATTTTGATATCGACGCCACCTTAGTAAGGCTTATATGGGTATTATTGACCTTTGCCGGTGGGGCAGGTCTACCGATTTATATAATAGCTGCCATAGTAATGCAGGAAAAGCCCATGACGCATCCTTCGGGATTTGAGAGTGAAAGGGTAGTAGATGTAGAATATGAAAGCACTAACAATAATACCAGTGGGACAAAAGGCGACAATGACCGTCTGATTATCGGAGGTGGGCTGATCGTGTTGGGAATGTATATATTCTCAAAAAATTTCTTTTTTTTCCATTGGATGAGTTTTAAATACCTAGGGCCCATCATTCTTGTATTGCTTGGTTTCTATTTTCTTTTTAAGGAAAGGAAGTGAAGCAGTTGAGAAGTGATAAAATTGTTGGAGGCTTATTTTTAATAGGTTTGGGCATATTGTTTCTTCTGTTAAACCTAGGCATTATCAGCTGGTCAATTGTGGGCAATATTTTTCAGCTATGGCCCTTAATTCTTGTGGTGATAGGTATTAATATCATTGCTAAGAATAATGCCATAGTAAAGGTCATAACCTGGTTGCTTTTTCTGATAATTTTTATAGGGTATGGGTATCTTTATAGCGGTGGCATAAGTCTTAATAATAATGGTCACACCATGAACTCCAGCAAACTAGCGGAAACTGCCACAGGAAAGGTCAATATAGACTTTGGAGGTGCTAAGCTGGACATTGGATCTGTGAACAGAAATCTAATTGAAGCCAACGCAAACCACAATAATGTAAGGCCGCAAATCAAATATTCAAATGACAATAGCCATGTAACAATAGACCTAAAGACGGAAAAGGATATCATAAAATTTGGCAATAATACCTTGGATTATAATATTAGGTTAAATAATCAGATTGTGTGGGATATTGAAGCAGACTTGGGTGCTGTATCCGGTAAGCTGGATTTGACGGAGCTTAAGGTTGCGAGGCTGAATATGAACTTAGGTGCCAGCAACTTAAGGATTTATCTGGGAGATAAGCATACATCCACCGATATGAAAATTGATGCCGGCGCCAGCAATATAGAGTTGATAATACCGGAAGCCCTTGGTATGAAGGTAAAGGTTGATGGCATGATCAGTAAGACCAGTCTTAATAGGCTTGGATGGCAGCAGGTAAATGACTACTATATCTCTCCAAACTATGAGGATGCTGTCAGCAAGGCAGTTGTGATTATAGACCTAGGCGTAGGAAAACTGGATATTGTTGTAAAAGATTAGATTTTTAAAGGAGCCTTTATCATACAGATAGAGGCTCTTAGTTCTGTGAGAGATAAAGAAAGTTTATCATTATAGAAAAAATATTTAAAAATTTTTATTGTTTTATAATTTATTTTCAAATTTGATAAAAAAATCAAAATTTAATATATGTAACAAAATTGATGAATTTTTGACTTTCAAATTAAGGGCATATGGGCAAAAATGTGTTAAAGATACTACAATTACATTATCGTTTGGTAGGAATTGCTATCAATTATTTGCGAAAAGTAACTTTTGATAGATTTTTAAAGTTCATATAACTCTACTTTTAAAGAAAAGCACCCTAATTGATCGAAGTGACTAAAACGTTGAAATTTAAACATATAAAAGGGATTGATGGTAGCATAGAAATCTATTTTTTGAAAGTTATTATCGAATGAGAATCAATTTCCAAAATTGACAAATATTAAACTTTTATGATATTTTTATCTCATCATTATAGTGAAAGTATTAACGAAAAACTGATGATGAAAAATTTTTAAAGTCGTAAGGAGGTCTGTTTAATGTCCCAAGATGAGAAGAAAGGTTTATTGGAAAAGACCAGTACCAGAAGGGAGTTCCTGAAGATAGGCTGTAAGAGTATTGCCGGTGCAGCAGTTTCTATGACTGTGCTAGGGTTTCTAGGATACTCAAATGCAGCAGATGTGACTGGATTCCCTTTGTCTACCGGACTTTTGATTTCAGATGCCAGCCGTTGTACCGGCTGTCGACGCTGTGAAACAATTTGTACCATGTTTAATGATGGTAAGACTGACCCTTATATTGCGAGGGTAAAGGTAGGTAGAAATTACAATTTCGGACGAGATAATATCACAGCTGCCTACAGAACAAATGATGGTGTTTTCGGTAACTTTATGGTTGCAGCAGATACCTGTAAGCAATGTAAGGAGCCTGCCTGTGCTGCTGCCTGTCCTGTAGGGGCGATAGAAGCTCAGGAAAAAACAGGAACAAGAGTTGTAAATGAAAGCAAATGTGTTGGTTGTGGTGCTTGTGCTGCTGCCTGTCCATGGGCTGTAATCACAGTTGATGGAGAAACCAAAAAGTCTAAGAAATGCGTATTGTGCTATCAATGTGTAAAGAACTGTCCAACAGGCTCGTTAAAATTGATACCATGGCAAGAGGTTAAAGCGGCTGTTAGAAGGCATGCTTAAACTAAAGTATTAAGAGAGATTGGAGGAATATATAATGTCTAATATTACTGGTTGGGCGGGGAAAATACTTCGTGTTAATTTAACTGACGGTACATTTAAAGCAGAAGATACCTTGAAATATAAGGACTTTGTAGGCGGTATGGGTATCGGTTACAAGGTTATGTGGGATGAGGTGCCTGCGGGAACAAAAGCCTTTGACCCAGAAAACAAAATTATATTTGGCGCCGGTCCTTTAACAGGCACTGGAGCTGTATGTGCCGGTAGAACAAATATCACCTCATTATTGGCTTCAAATCCATATAATGCAGTATCAGATAGCCACATGGGTGGTCACTTTTCTGCCGAGATGAAATATGCCGGATGGGACGCAATCATTATTGAAGGTAAATCACCAAAGCCAGTATGGCTTAAAATCGAAAACGACAAGGTGTCTTTAGAGGATGCAAGATACCTATGGGGTAAAGGGATTTTCTTAACAACAGCCTTCGTCGCTGGTAAAATGCCAAAGGGTGCTCAGGTTGCTGCTATTGGTCAAGCCGGTGAGAATATGGTTAACCTATCTGTTATTATGAATAACGGTTCCCACTCTGCAGGTGGACACGGTGGCGTTATGGGTTCTAAGAACATTAAGGCAATCGGTATCAGAGGGACTCTACCTGTACATATAGCAGCAGATAGAAGAGATTGGCTAGAGGTTGACAAGGAAATGATGGCTGTAATCGGAGCCAACAATAACCATGTTGTACCGAGTACACCTCAACCTTGGGCTGAATATAATGCTGCAAGAAGCCGTTGGACAGCTACAGATGGATTAACCTGGGGAGCTGCAAATCCTCCTGTAAATACAGGAACCTGTGATCCTCATGACTTAAACAGCGTTGGACTTAGAACACAAAAGGCTGTATTCGACCACGGCGCCGTTGCTGAGCAATACACAGTACGTATGGGTGGATGTCATGCATGTCCTATAAGATGTCACTCTACACTTCATATACCTAAGCTTGAAAAATATGGTTTATCACCAAATGTTTCCAATACTTGTGTTGGATATTCAAGCCCAGGGGGAATTATGATTCAAGGTCATTCAAAAGAGGGCGAAGAGGGCGAAGGCACTATGATGTCTAAGGCAGTTGGTGCACAGCTGGCGGATGACTATGGTGTATGGTGTAACTACAGCCAAATCGGCAGAGATTTTAAATATGCACATGAGAGCGGAATACTGAAGAAGGTACTGCCACAGGAGGAATATGACAGTATTCCATGGGATCTGCTGGAGAAGGGTGATCCTGAGTTCCTCGTAGACTTCTACAGAAGAATTACCTTCAAGGAAGGCGAATTAAGCAGACTTGGAGAGGGCGCCTATTGGGTTGCTAAGGCATGGAACTTTGGTGATGACTATTGGAATTCATCAAGCTATAATATGTGGTCTAAGCTAGGTTTTCCAAAGCATCATTCAAACGAAACTGCTGCACAGGTTGGTTCCTTAATCAACTCTATGTTTAATCGTGATGCTCAATGTCATACGCACGTAAATCTTACCGGCAGCGGATTGCCGATAGAAATACAAAAAGCGGTTATTGGTGAGGTAATAGGCTCTCCAGACGCATTGGATGCCCCTAACAGCTATACACCTATGAATGAATACAAAGCTAAGTTTGCAAAGTGGAGTATTATTAGAAACTGTCTTCATGACTCCTTAACACTATGCAACTGGATGTGGCCGATGACAGTCTCTCCGCTTAAGGAAAGAAACTATAGAGGTAATACTTCTTTAGAATCTCAGTATTTCTCAATGGCTACAGGAATACCGACAACAGAGGCGGAATTGGATTTAATGGGAGAGAGAATATTTACGCTACATCGTGCATTGACAGTTAAACAAATGGGAACTGTCGATATGCGCAACGAGCATGATCCAATCTGTGAGTGGGTATATACAATTAATCCTGATATGCAGCCTTTCACACCTGGTACACAGAAAATGGATCGTGAGGATATGCAGTTGGCCTTCACCATGTTCTATAAGGAAATGGGCTGGGATGAGAAGACAGGTGCACCAACTAAGGCTACATTAATTAGATTAGGCTTGAGGGATGTAGCTGCCGAGCTTGAAAAGCTAGGCTTGTTGCCTAATTAATTCATAATTATAAAAGAGGGGGGGCAGCTAAAACTGCCTTTCCTCCAATTAAAAAGGTGGGATACTAATGGGTGATCATAAGGATATTAATCTTTTAATAGGCGAAGCAATCAGATTGAATACTATAAATATTAAGCTAACCAAAGCAGAGGATTTAACTATGGAGCCAATATCCTTAAAGGCCGACGAGGTTACCAATAAGCTAGAGGAGTTGACAAAAATTGAGGGCTATGAGGATATCAAGCTCTTAAAAGGGAAAAAAACTCTGTATTGTTATTCTGAAAAGCATATGACGGGAAGCTATGCAAAGCTATTGGTAGGGGTAGAGGACGGTGACCTATTTGCTTTAATAGCCGATACCATTAGAAATGATTCAAAAATATACCCAAGGACTACGGATATAAAGCTATTTACAAAAAGTCCCTACAATTTTAAAGAGAAGGAACTCATGGATATTCTGGGACAATTAATGAAATCTGAAGGTTATGAGGATATCAAGGAGTCGAGAGCTTCGAATAATGCCTTATATTTATATTCAGAGCTGCATTTAAGCAAGGCTTATGCTGATAGCCTAACGGAATGGATAGAGGTTACCTCATTGGAATGTCCATAGGATGGAGGAAGTAAATATGAGTGCAAAGTTCTCCTTCAAGGAATATAACGTTTGTCAGGAAGAACCGGTAGATTTTATTGTCAATGGAAGAAAGCTAGTAACCTTTATGTGTACACCTGAAAATTTAAAGGAATTGGCAGTAGGCTATCTTTATAATAGAGGCTGGATAAAAGAATTAAAGGAAATTGTTGATTTAGGTGTTAGCTATGAAATCAGAAAGATTTTTGCCACTACATTAAGCTTACCAACTCATGAGGAGTATGGCTTGTCTGGTGTCTTAACAAGTGGCTGCGGTAGTGCTACAGTGCTTTCTGATAGACTTATGAGTCAGGAGGCGGTTGATTCAAGTCTTAAAACCAGTTTAAATCACCTTAAGTCCCTGGCAATGGCAATGGCAAGAGGTGCTGAAAAATATCATGAGACCGGTGGTATTCACTGTGCAGCGCTAGCCAACAACAATGGCATTTTTATACTTAGGGAGGACGTCGGACGGCACAACGCTGTAGATAAAGTGGTTGGATACGGGGTAATGGCAGGAATAGACTTTAATAAAACCATAGCCTTAACCACGGGACGTATATCCTCAGACATGATATTAAAGGCGGTTGCCTGTGGATTACCTATAGTAGCAACCAGAAGCGTACCTACGGGTATGGCACTGGACATTGCGGAGCGCTTGGGTATTACAGTAGTAGGAAGAATATCCTCTCAAAGACCAATAGTCTATACCCATAGCACCAGAGTGCTATCCAATGAAGCAGCGACTAGCTTATCCAAGGAGGTGACAATATGTTCGGGAGATTGGGTCCTTCAGAATTGCTAGTAATATTCAGTGTGGCATTATTTGTTTTTGGACCAAAAAGAATACCTGAAATAGCACGATCCCTTGGAAAAGGCGTTAGAGAATTTAAACAGGCAACAAACGAGATTAAGGCGTCAGTTGATTTAAATCTTGACGAAAAAGAAAAAAAATAAAATAGTTTTTTGAGTAAAAGTATAGTAAAATAAAAAACGGAGGTGCTTGTTAAATGTTTGGTAGATTAGGACCTATGGAGTTGGTATTAATTTTAGTTATTGCGTTGGTTGTTTTTGGACCAGCAAAGCTGCCTGAAATCGGGAAGTCCTTTGGAAGGGCGATTAGAGAATTTAGAGATCACTCAAATAAGGTTACAGCTGAGGATGAAAAAGAAGAAGCTTAATAATATTTATCGATAGAATGGAATGGGGATGAATAAAGGTGGAGGAACAGAAATTTACACTAGTTGAACATCTTGGGGAATTAAGAAAACGGTTGATGATAATAGCAGCTGTCATAATTGCAAGTACACTTGTCAGCTATAATTATATCAACTATATTATAGACTTAGTCATATTACCTGCAAAGGGTCTGGAATTTGTTTACCTAACTCCACCAGAGTTGTTTTTAGCCTATGTTAAGCTGGCCTTGATAGCTGGTATAGCTATGACCTCCCCCATAACAATTGCACAAATATGGTTTTTTGTCAGACCAGGGCTAGAGAAGAGGGAAAAGAGATATATTCTTTTGGCGTTATTTAGTGGCGCATTGTTTTTTGCAACAGGGGTTACCTTTGCCTATAAGGTAATATTACCGATTACGCTTAACTTTTTTGTCAAGCTTAAGCTTGATGGCATAGAGCCAATGTTTTCCTTTGGAAGCTATGTTGGATTTATAAATTCAATTTTGTTGGCCTTCGGATTGGTTTTTGAAATGCCTATAGTGGTGGTTTTACTGACAAAGTTAAATATTATAACTGCCAATACATTAAAGAAAAATAGAAAGATATTTATATTAATTATAGTAGTTGCAGCGGCACTTTTAACACCGCCGGATGTGGTTTCACAGATGCTGTTGGCAGCCCCGATGCTGGTGTTATTCGAGCTGAGTATTATACTTTCTAGTATTATGGGTAAAAAGGCAGAGAAATAGAATGGTAATTGGGAATAACCCTATGTGCTTAGGGTTATTTTTTTATTGTAACAAACCTAAGGATTTTTGTAGATAGTACATAGAGGCTATCTATAGTCTGCATATATTAAATTTTGTTGAATACTCAATAAGATTTGAGTGACAGAGACAAGTCTATTAAGTATAATAGATATTGAGTGTTTGACATTATTATGATACTAAGGAGTTGTTAGACTTGATTGGAAAAAAGTTTGCAACGGCTATAAATTGTATTGATGGGCGTGTTCAGTTTCCTGTTTTAGAGTGGCTTTTAAATGACACTCATGCCGATTACATAGACATGATAACGGAACCGGGACCTGACCATGCATTGATCAATGGATCGCCTGAGACAGTGGAGGCAATTAAAAGAAAGCTGCAGATATCTGTCGAAAGTCATCAATCTGGTTTTATCGCTATTGCCGGTCATTACGATTGCGCTGCCAATAACATATCAAAGGATGCGCATTGTCAGCAGATAAAGCAATGTGTTGAGCTAGTCTCCGATTGGTTCTCAGCTGTGCCTGTGGTGGGGTTATATGTTAACGATGAATGGAAGGTTGAGGTGGTCTGCAGTAAAGTTGTAGATCATGTCGCTTAGGAATTGAGTAGCCTGCAGTGAATAGCGAATAGTGGCGTGTAAAAAAGGAGGAAATCAAAGATTTCCTCCTTTTTTTAATAATTGTATTATTATTTTTAAAAGCTATACTGCTAATGTCGCCTTCTTTGATCTTTGCTTTTGAAGGAAATATATAGAGCCCAGTACGACTAAACCAAAGGCATCGGTATAGATCCCTGGCTGCAGTAATGTTATGGCAGCCGCGAAAAGCAGTAAGGTTTCATATATCTTATTTTTGGTAACCATATATTGTTCTATGGCACATGCCAAACACAGAATGCCCAATACTGAGGATATTATAACCGGTATTGCCTGCATAAAGGGCACAAAGGTTACTGTTGAATCCACTACCTCCTTCACCAAAATAAGCTCGGAGTTATAGGCGAAAATATAAGGTACTAGGAAGGCAGCCAAGGCCAGCTTGACGGCCTGGAAGCCGGTTTTCATAGCATTTGCACCTGCAATACCGGCCCCTGCATAGGCGGCTAGGGCAACAGGTGGTGTAATATCGGCTATTACGCCAAAGTACAGTATAAATAAATGAGCTGACATTAGGTTAACATCCAGCTTTATAAGGGCAGGTACCGCCATGGTAGCCAATACGATATATTTGGCAGTGGTTGGAAGTCCCATACCTAGGATGATGGAAGCACACATCGTAAAGAATAATGTTAAGAAAAGCTTGCCCTGTGACAATGTTACTATAAGCTCCGCAAACCTTAGTCCAAGACCAGTAAGGGTCACGACACCTACAATCATACCAGCGCAGGCACATGCACATGCAACCCCGATGGAGCCCTTAGCACCTTGCTCCAATGCGGCTATAAAGTCCTTAATAGTAAAGCTAAACTCTTTAGTTTTATAATATTTATAGATGCTGGCTAGAGTTGCTATGACAACAGAAATAAGAATTGCTCTAAAGGCAGCCAGCAATGGTGTCACGCCTGACATAAGGAAGGCTACTATGGCAATCAGAGGTATAAATAGATATCCCTGAGTAAGCACAAGCTTGCTGAACTTAGGAAGTTGGTTTTTAGGTATACCCTTTAAGCCCAGCTTAGAGGCTTCCAAATGTACCATAGATGCAACTGCAAAGTAGTACAGAAAGGCGGGTATCGCTGCAGCAGCAATAATCTTTATATAGGGAATGCCTGTAAACTCTGCCATAATGAAGGCGGCTGCACCCATAACAGGCGGCATAATCTGACCACCGGTTGAAGCGGCGGCTTCAACTGCTCCAGAGAAATGAGGCTTATAGCCAATTTTCTTCATTAATGGGATGGTGAAGGCCCCGGTTGTAACGGTATTGGCAACAGAGCTACCGGAGATAGAACCCATAAAACCGCTGGCAACAACGGCAGTCATAGCAGGACCACTCTTTAAATGACCTGTAAGGCTGTAGGCCAGATCGATGAAGAATTTACCTACACCGGTTTTGTCCAAAAATGCGCCGAATAATATAAACATAAACACGAAGGTTGCAGACACACTTATTGGTATGCCCAAGATACCCTCGGTAGTTAAATACATATGGCTTATGATTCTTTCCCATGAAAAGCCTCTATGTGCCAATATACCTGGCATATAGGGTCCAAATTTGGCGTAAATAAGGAATAACGTTGCTACTATAGGGAGCTCTGGTCCAACAACCCTACGGGTAATTTCAAGGGTCAGAATGATTGCCAGCATCCCTAATATAATATCTATACGTTCTACGCTACCACCCCTTAGGGCAATAGTTTTAAAGTTAACAAACAAGTAACCAAAAACCCCTACTGAAAGGGCTGCCAGAAAATAGTCCAGAATCGCAACCTTTGTTTTGTCTCCTTTTTTAAAGGCAGGATAAAGTAGGAAGCCAAGGGCAAAGGCAAGTATAATGTGCAAAGAGCGTTGTCTTATAGACAATAGGGTTCCAAAGGCAGCGGTATATAAATGAAAAAGAGACATGGCAATAGCCATAAGTCCTACGACTGTAGCCATAACGCCCTTTAGCTTTCTGGCGGAGGCTGTCTCCTTATCGTATTCTTCCATCAAACTATCAACATTTAAGGTTTCTTCTAAAACTTCATTATTTTTGAAATCCACGTTAATACCTCCTCATAAAGAAATGCAATTAGTGGTCTTGATACAATTTTGAATTCTACTGCAGCTTGTGGATCTGAAAATTCTAAAAAAGGGATTTCTATTTTATTCATAATAAAAGTATGATTAGCAACTGTTGCACCGGTCCTATAGACCAGCTTATCCAGTTTTTTATTTATGTTGTAAATACGAAAGCCATTTTCTGTAATTTCAAAGTCATATATTGTATTCTCAGGCAGCCCGGCACCATATGAATAAAATAGTGTTTCGGTTAATATGATTTCAAAGTCATCATTAATAGTGTAAACCTCATAGACGGGTGTAAGCATCACCGAATGCGTAAATCGTATGGTGAAGCTGTCATTATCATTTACTCTCCAGCTTGTAAGCATTTCATTGGTTTTGTAATCGACTGCAGCCAAACGGTTAACCGGCTGAGTCAAGGTTAAGACGATGATCAGAATAATTCCCAGTAACACAATTCTTTTGATTTTCATTTAGTTAATAAGGTATTGGGGCATGACCCCAATACCTTAACCTCCTTAAACTAACCTTACTATTTAATGCCCTTTTCATCGAAGTATTTTTGAGCACCTGGGTGAACATCGATAGGCATACCCTTAAGTGCTGTCTCTAAGGTAATATCATTACCTCTGGAGTGAGTATCAATGATTGTTTGTCTGTTTTCAAACATAGCCTTAGTCAATTCATACACGAAATCTTCAGAAAGATCCGCTTTAACAATCAGCATAGCCATAACCGCAGTGGTTTTAACATCTGCATCTTGACCCTTATATGTGCCACCTGGCACGGTTACCTCAGTATAAAAGCTGTATTGCTTTTCAAGCTCTGTAATTTTAGCAGAAGTAATAGGAACAATAACGATATCAGTTGTTTGGGCAACCTCAGTAATTGCAGCCGTTGGAAGACCAGCTGTTACGAAAGCAGCATCAATTTGCTTGTTCTTTAATTGATCTGCTGCTTCGGAAAATGATAAGAAGTCAGCCTTTGCAAGATCATCGTAGGATATCCCATGAGCAGCAAGGATTTGCCTTGCATTGGCTTCTGCACCGGAGCCAGGAGCACCAATAGCAACCTTTTTACCCTTTAAATCATCTACGGAGTTGATATTAGAATCCTTTAGAGCCACGATTTGAATGACTTCAGGATAAAGCATAGCCATGCCTCTGACATTTGTAATTTTATCTTTGCCTTCATACACCTCTGTACCATTGTAGGCATAGAAGGTGATATCATTCTGTATTAATGCGATCTCTGCTTCGCCCTGTGAAACTAAGCCCATGTTTTCAACAGAAGCACCTGTTGCTTGAGCATTTGCTACAACACCAGGCACATTGTCATTAAAAATTTTAGCGAATGCGCCTCCCAGTGGATAATAGGTACCGGAAGTTCCGCCGGTAGCTATAGAGATATAAGTAGTTTCTGTCTTTGGTGCATCTGTACCTGTATTAGATGAGCAACCTGCCATCACGGAAACTAATAAAATAGCCACCATTAAAAAAGCAAATAGTTTTTTGTTCATCTTTTTTCCCCCTTTAAATTTATTCTTAACGGATTATTTCTAACCCGTATCAGACACTTGGAAACAATATTACCTTTTATTAATAAATGATCCTATAAATAATAATTATCCACAAATTGAGATTAAAGTCAACTACTTATTAGCAAAATTGACTGTTAGCAAAATTTAGCTTTCATTTTTAGAATAGACCAGGAGCGGGAATGAAGGGCATCTTAGAAGTTTAAAAAAAGTCTCTAAAAACTGTCATTAACTATTTATACTACTTTACCAACAAAAACCTACAGATAACTACTGAAAAACTCATTATTGACTGAAAATTATAAAAATTAAATTGTTTGCCTCTTTCATCTTGTAAATAATTATACACACAAATGAAAAAATATGCACAACACTTTCATTTTTTTGCGTTTAGTAGTACAATATTTATAAAAGACAAAAGAAAAATGATTGCTAAAGAAATATAAATATTACCGCCTTGTAATAAAAAGTGGTCTTTGTTAAGGTATTTTAATATTAAAGCTTATAAATATTAAATTGTCATAAAAAAGGAGTCGACAATTTACTGTTGAATATATCATTAATTAGTAGACAATTATGTGAGCCGTAGTGGAGGGATGGAAATGATTTTAGAAACAGGATTTCAGGCAAGGGAGGCCATAAGAAGCAAGCTGTGGACAGGCCCGACACCTGCTTTAGCGCCGGGCTATGCTCAGGCGAATTTAGTAATATTGCCGTCGAAATATGCCTTTGACTTTTTTCTTTTTTGTCAGAGGAATCCTAAGCCCTGCCCAATATTAGATGTTTGCGAAAAGGGGGATTTCAGACCGATTTTAACAGCACCCACCGGAGATATAAGGACAGATATTCCCTTATACCGAATTTATAAGAATGGGGTGCTGATTGAGGAGATACAGGACATTACCAAATACTGTACCGATGATATGGTCTCCTTTTTAATCGGCTGCAGCTTTACCTTTGAAAATGCTTTAAGCAAGGCAGGCGTTCCAATTAGACATATAGAGGAAGACAAGAATGTGCCTATGTATATCACAAATATTGAATGCAGGCCAGCGGGAATCTTCAGCGGTCCTATGGTAGTAAGCATGAGGCCTATGCCTGAAGAGCTGGTAAAGAAGGCTATTGAAGCAACAGAAAAATATCCTAAGGTCCATGGTGGGCCTATTCATTGGGGAAACCCTGAGGAAATAGGAATAAAGACTATCGATAATCCGGATTTCGGTGATGCAGTCACAATACACAAGGGGGAGGTTCCGGTTTTTTGGGGATGTGGCGTAACACCACAGGCCGCCATTATGAGGGCAAAGCCAGAGCTAGTTATTACCCATGCCCCCGGACATATGTTTATAACTGATATTAAGGACGAGGAGCTGAAGGGGCTTTGATGACTAATCCAATGACAATGATAGAAAAATTGATCGGAGCAGACGCCGGGGGACGTGGCTTGAGTACGATGCTACAGCCGGGAGATCTAGAAGCCGCTGCTAAATCCTTATTGATGGGAAATATAATATTCATAGTTACGGGCTTTTGCATCAAGTCTGCCATGAAGGGAGAAACCGATGGCCCCATAGGGGCGGTATCTCTCGCAAACTCTCTGGTGCAGCTGGGTAAGGATATTATATTTATAACGGATGAATACGCCTTTGATTTGGTGTCGGTCTGTTGTAATGTACTGAATTTAGAGGTACCCATAGAGGTAATACCTCAAACAGCAGCTGAGGAGACCTGCCGTCATTTGCTGCAGCTATATGCCCCCTCTCATATCGTTACTGTTGAAAGACCCGGAAGGGCAGCCGATGGAAGATGCTATTCCATGAGAGGTGAGGATATCACTCAACTGGTACCAAATACAGATCCATTGTTCTTATTGGCAGAGGAAAAAGGCATCGTATCTATAGCCGTTGGTGACGGAGGCAACGAAATGGGTATGGGCAGGATAAAGGATGCAATTTATGCTTTGGTAGCCAATGGTGAAAAAATAGCTGCCGTAACATCAGCTAAATATTTAATTATTGCAGGTGTTTCAAATTGGGGAGGTCATGGTATCGCAGCCGCCCTGTCTATTTTGGCGACAAAGCAGCTGCTGCATGATATTGAGGCAGAAGTTAAAATGCTGAAGGAAATGGTGGCAGTAGGAGCCGTAGACGGCTGTAGCAAAAAAAGGGAGTGTACGGTTGATGGCTTGAGTCTGCAGAATAATTTGGCGATTTTAAAAGGGTTGAGAGAAATTGTAACTAATGCAATAGCGGATTCAAAGGAAGAGGTATGCTGATTTTAGGGAGGAGAAGCTTAAATGCTTTATGTCGATTTGAATTGCGATTTGGGTGAGGGCTTTGGTAGCTACAGCATTGGAAATGATGAAGGGATTTTGGAGCTAGTCACATCCGCCAATATCGCTTGTGGCTATCATGCCGGGGATCCAATGATCATGAATAGAACTGTAGCACTAGCACTTAAAAACAATGTAGCAATCGGGGCCCATCCGGGTTTTCCGGATATTATGGGCTTTGGCCGTAGATATATGGCTATTACACCACAGGAGGCTAAGGCCTATGTTATGTATCAGCTGGGGGCGTTGCAGGCATTTGTTACTGCCCATGGTGGTGTTATTCAGCATGTAAAGCCCCATGGGGCTTTATACAATATGGCTGCTACTGATTATATGCTGGCAAGAGGTATTGCAGAGGCTATATATGACGTAAATCCCCAATTGATCTTTGTCGGCCTGGCAAATTCCATGATGATAAAGGCTGCCGAGGAGCTGGGACTCAGGGCTGCCAGTGAGGTTTTTGCTGACAGAGCCTATAGTAAAGATGGCAATCTTGTAGCCAGGGGTATCTCCGGGGCTGTTATTCATGATAAGGACCTATGCATAAGAAGGGCAATAGAAATGGTGAAAAATAAGTCTGTAACTACTATTGAGGGTGAAGTACTGACAATTGCCGCTGATACAATATGTATCCATGGTGATAATCCAACAGCACTGGATTTTGTGGCAGCACTGAGGGAAACTGCAGAAGAACAGGGAATAGCCTTTAAGGCTTTAAAATAACAGAAATGGGGGAGTTTTTATGCCTGTGATGTTTCAGTATGTCCCTTATGGAGATAATGGTATTGTAATAGAGGCGGGTACAAGCATATCGGTTGAAACCCATTACAAAATAAAGGGGCTTCATAGTGTAATTGAAGGCAGTAGGGAATTGATCGAAGGCATTGAGGAAATTATCCCTACTTATACGACTTTAATGATATTATATAATCCCCTAAGAACCAGTTATAATAAGCTGGTAGATAGTATTAGTGCCTTAGAGGAGCTAAGCCTCTCAGCAGTGGTTGCTCCTGTTGAAATTCTTCATATTCCGGTGCTTTATGGTGGTGAAATGGGTCCGGATTTGGAGCAGGTAGCACAGCATAATGGCATTTCGGCAGAAGAGGTAGTTACTATTCATACCGAAGGTGAATATCTGATTTATATGCTGGGATTCACACCAGGATTCCCTTATTTGGGTGGTATGTCCGAAGGCATAGCTACACCGAGATTAGAGATGCCAAGAGAAAAAATCCCTGCGGGCTCCGTTGGCATTGCCGGTAATCAGACGGGCATATATCCCATTGATAGTCCCGGTGGCTGGCAGATAATCGGCAGGACACCAATTAAGCTTTTTGACCCCTATAGAGAGCCTCCGGTGCTATTAAAGGCAGGACAATATATCAGGTTCTATGGCATAAATGAAGCGGAATATAACCGTATAAAGGCGGCTGTCGATGATAACAGCTATGTCTTAAATATAAGCGACAGGAAGGGGAGTGAGTAGTTTGACATCATATATAAGTATTTTAAAGCCCGGGCTGCTAACTACCCTTCAGGATGACGGTAGAAGGGGAAAGCAGCAATATGGTATACCGGTTTCAGGGGCGATGGATCAATATGCCCTTCAGCTGGCAAATATTCTAGTGGGTAATCATCCACAGGAGGCAGCATTGGAAATTACCCTAATGGGACCAACGATTAAATTCTGTTGCAGTACCCATGTCGGTGTGGCAGGTGGGGACTTTCCAATACTGCTTAATGGAAAAGCGGTAGCGGCTTATGAGGGTATTAGGGTAAATGAGGGAGATATTTTGTCTATTGGGTCAGCCAAGAGAGGCTGCAGAGCCTACTTAGCTATAGCTGGTGGCTTCGATGTACCCTTGGTTATGGGCAGTAGAGCCACCTACCTGAGGGGTGGCTTTGGTGGTTTTATGGGAAGGCAGCTTAAAGAAGGGGACGAAATACCTGTAAAGGCATCTAAAGAGCTAAAAGGCTCAAGAAAAATTCCTGCTGCCATGATACCGGATTATGTTGACAGCTATACTGCAAGGGTGATATTGGGTCCTGAGGCTCATCGTTTTACAGCTGAGGGCATAGATATCTTTTTAAGCAATACGTATAGGCTGACAAACCAATGTGATAGAATGGGATATCGCTTGGAGGGGCCGGTTATTAACCATACTGCCGGGGCAGATATCATCTCAGGAGGTATTAATCTTGGCGCAATACAGGTGCCGGGGCATGGGAATCCGATTATTATGATGGCGGATAGGCAGACTACCGGAGGATATACCAAAATAGCAAATGTCATTTCGGTGGATATCCCTTACCTTGCACAGCTCAGGCCAGGAGATACACTTCGGTTTAAAAGCATAGCGCTGGAGACGGCGCATCAAATGTACATTCATCAGCATGAAAAAATTAGTGAATTAATTAACGAATTCGAACAAAATAATGTCAATTCAAGACCTCGATACTACTCGATAAAGGTCAACAATAAGCACTATCAGGTAATGGTGGAGGCGCTTTAAGCATAGAATTATAATATATAATAAATCTCTCGCTACAGAAAATGCCTCCTCAGGATTTACCTCAGCCTTCAAATGACGCAAGGCACTAAGCAATGGCGAGAAACCTTTAACCTTGTATGAACTAAAATATATACATACCGATGGTAATATGCATTTCCTTAATTATAAAAAATATGGAGGGATTAAGATGATTATAACGAATACGACAGAGGTACCGGGCAAGGAGGTTTCAGAGATTCTGGGTTTGGCAAAGGGCAGCACCATCAGAGCTAAGCATATTGGAAAGGATCTGATGGCAGGCCTTAGGCATATAGTGGGTGGAGAGCTAACGGAATATACAGAAATGATAAATGAAGCCAGAGACATTGCACTGGATTTAATGAAAAAGGATGCTGAAAAGATGGGGGCAGATGCTGTATTAAATGTAAGGCTTTCAACCTCCGCTGTAATGCAGGGCGCTGCAGAGGTATTGGCATACGGAACAGCAGTGAAACTAAAAGGCAAATAGCTAAGCTGAAAAAACCACTTGATGAAGTGGTTTTTCTGTTAAAACTATAAAGTTAATAGTATTTTATTGCCGCTGGGGTCATATACTCTAAAGCTGTCGGCATCAGTAGCTACTTCTTCAGGTTTTAAAAGTCCTTCATCGGAAATTCGTCGAAGAATTTTTGTAAGCTCCTCTCGGTTTGAAAATACCAGCGAAAACTCCTCTATGCCAACAGTATCCTCTGGAGGTGGCGGTGCATTCTTACTGCTCCATATATTACAGGCAACGTGATGATGATAATCGCCGGCGGCGAAAAAAAGGGCACCGGGATAGCTTCTTTGTGTGATGTTGAGTCCTAGAATTTTATTATAGAACACCTCAGAAGCGGTTAAATCAGAAACCTGTAGATGAATATGGCCTATAGTGGTTTCAGGATGCATACCAACCCACTCTGCTTCATTATTAAGCTCAACAAACAATTCCTTGGGGGAAAGATGCTTTGTACTCATATTAACACTATCCTCCTGGAAGGACCAATCGCACCTTGGTCGATCACAGTATATTTCTATGCCATTTTCATCTGGATCATTTAGATAGATTGCTTCGCTTACGTTATGGTCTGATAAACCCAGTAAGGAAATGTTATTGTCCAATAGCCTCTTTAGCAGTAGTGCCAGCTCTCGCCTATTAGGGAGTCGAATGGCGATGTGATACAGACCGGTTGTTCTGTAGGGCTTATCTTTGGCCTCCGGCAAGAATTTTAATATGATTTGCGGAGGGTAGCTACCAGATGCAGATAAATACGCCCTATCATTAATCCGTTGTATAAGTCTAAAGCCCAGTAGCTTCTGATAATAATTTAAGGATATATCCAAATCTGATGTTCTGAGCTCTATATGACCAATAATTGTATTCGCTGTATGCATATGACCCCTCCTCGAGTTTTGATTATGTCAAATTATCGGCTTTCTAATATCTATGTACCCAAGTAAAGCTTGTCTTACACTTAACAAAAACAATTATGATAATTATTTTTTATGGTAATTTATGTCACTTAGCTAATTTCATTACTGCATGAATCTACACCAATACTAATTTTTATGATTTTCCTTAACTAAACTATAGCGTATATCCGCTAATTTCAATGCGCACAAAAAGGGGCTGTCTTTTTAATGATTTACTAATCATCTTGAGGCAGCCCCTTTAATAAATAGAAGCAAAATAAAAACTCCTATGCTTTATAATGATTTTCAACACGAATCAAATTGGCAATTTCAGATACTTCATCAAGGCTCTTGATTTTTTCTATAGCCTCCTGAACCCTGGATTCTATGGTTTGGTGGGTGATGAATACCAAAGATACCACTGGCTCACCTTCGCCCTTTTGAATGACTGTAGAGAGGCTTACAGCGCTATTGCCGAATAGTGTTGCTATTTTTCCCAGTACTCCGGGTATATCCTTGACCATAACCCTTATATAATATTCGCTTTCAGTGGCCGTCATGGACTGAAGATTTTTTTGAGCATCTGATATCGCAGTAGGCGCAGAATATTTGCAGGACATTTTTTTCAAAATAGAAATAAGATCGGCTACCACAGCACTTCCTGTTGGCAACGATCCGGCACCTTTTCCATAATACATAAGATTTCCAACAGCATTCCCCTTTATAAATATGCCATTATAAACATCATTAACGGCCGCCAGTGGATGGTAAGCAGGTATCAAGGTAGGATGAACCCTTAGCTCAATTGAATTTTCCCCTTGCTTTCCAATGGCTAGAAGCTTTATCACAAAGCCCAGCTCCTTGGCATACTCAATATCAATTGGAGTGATTTTGCTGATGCCTTCTCTATAGATGTTCTCAACAGGCAAATTGGTGTTAAAGGCCAAAGCGGAGAGAATGGACAGCTTGTAGGAAGCATCATAGCCCTCAACATCTGAGGTGGGATCCGCCTCCGCATACCCCTTTGCCTGTGCTTCTGCCAGAGCTGATTTAAAATCACTGCCCTCTAAAGCCATTTTTGTGAGAATATAATTGGTTGTACCATTAATGATACCCATTATTTCCTGTATTTGATTGGCCGCCAGACTTTCTCTGATGCTGTCAAGAATAGGGATACCGCCTGCAACACTGCCTTCGTAGTACAAATAAACACCATTTTTATTAGCGGCCCCTAAAAGCTCATCGCCGTAAGTGGCTATAACTGCTTTGTTTGCAGTAACTACATGCTTTTTGTTGTTTATCGCCCTCAAAATATAGTCCTTGGCAGGTGAAAGTCCTCCAATAAGCTCAATAACAATCTCAATTTCCTCATTATCTAATATGTCATAGGCATCAGTCGTGAATAAATCCTTATCTATTCCTCTATCTCTATGAGATTGAACCAGTATTTTAGATAGCTCTATTTTATATCCACAGTTCTGAGTAATGGTGGTATTGTTGGTTTGGAGAATATCCCATACTCCCCTGCCAATATTACCAAATCCCAGCAGACCAACTTTAATGCTTTTCATATTTATTCCTCCATTCTAATAAAAGTAAATTAAGAACATTGTATACAATCCGCGTGAAAAATACAAGTGTTTTTATACAGAAAACACAAAGAAATTATTTTCAAAGACCATTGTCTGAGAATAAGCTAATTTTCAAAATGCCTTTAATAATTTACAGATTTATTGCTATACTATATAACAACAATCGAGTTCACAACCTGAAAGAGGTGTCATAAATTGAATGGAGACTTTTTTTGGAGGATCATAATTCTCTTGCTGCTATTAATCCTTTCAGCTTTTTTCTCTGCCTCGGAAACGGCCCTTATGTCAATAAGCAAAATAAGGGTTAGGCATATGCTGGAGGATGGTATAGTGGGAGCTAATGCGATACAACGAATGGTGGATAATCCGGGGAAGCTACTTAGCACAATACTTGTAGGTAATAATGCCGTCAATATTGGGGCTTCTGCTCTCGCCACCTCGTTGGCCGTGGACATGTATGGCACTAATGGCGTTGCAATTGCTACTGCTGTAATGACCATATTAGTGCTGGTATTCGCTGAAATAACACCAAAGTCTTTAGCTGCAAAAAAAAATGAACGTATTGCTTTGCTGGTGGCTAAGCCCCTAACACTAATGGTCACCCTATTAAATCCGGTTGTTATTGTCTTTACCTACCTGACCAATAAGCTGATTAAAGTATTCGGGATCAGTGTGGACAAGGATAGACCCTATATTACAGAGGAGGAGCTTAAGACGATTGTTACCGTCAGCCATGAGGAGGGTGTCCTGGAGGTTGAAGAAAAGCAAATGATATATAATGTATTTGAGTTTGGTGACTTGAGCATTCATGATGTTATGGTGCAGCGCACAGATATTGTTGCCTTTAATGTCAATACACCCTATGAGGAGATTATGAATACAATAAGGGAGGAGCAGTTTTCAAGATATCCGGTATATCAGGACAGCATCGATGACATAATCGGCATAATAAACATCAAGGACATAGCCTTTGTCGATGGGATACAGAAGGACTTCAGTATCGCTAAGCACATGCGGAAACCCTATTATACCTTTGAATTTAAGCGGATTACAGAGCTTTTTAAAATTATGAAGAAAAACAGACTGCATTTTGCTGTGGTACTGGACGAATATGGCGGTACTGCAGGAATTGTAACTATAGAAGATTTAATCGAGGAAATAGTGGGAGAAATCCAGGATGAATATGATGAGCAGGATATTGAGATTGAGGCAGTTAAGGAGGGGGAGTACCTGGTTAACGGCAGTGCTAAAATAACTATGGTTAATGAAATGCTAAGTATTAACCTAGATACTGAGGATTTTGATTCTATAGGTGGCTTTATCATAGGAGAATTAGGAAGGCTTCCAAAACAAAATGAGGTAATCATCTACAAGGATATTAAGCTTAAGGCGGAGGAAATCACAAAGAATAGAATTATGAAGGTCAGAATTTATACATAGAGAAGGAAAGACGATAAAAGCATGAAAATTTCATAGAAAAAAATTATATTTTGTCCTTTACACAGAGATAAATATGTTATATAATAATCTAGTGCCCAAGGGGACGGAATATAAAATGCTGATGTAGCTCAGTAGGTAGAGCACTTCCTTGGTAAGGAAGAGGTTCGTGGGTTCAAGTCCCATCATCAGCTCCATACATAGTTGAAAAAACTCGTTTTTAGCGTAGTAGCTAGGGGCGGGTTTTATATATTTTTTGTCGACTTTGACCATTTTCCAGCTAAGTCTGTTGAAACGATTTGTCGTAGACTTGATTCACATGGAAAATTATAAGTTTTAAATGACTTTTATGTTACATTAATAAAAAAGAGAGGATTAGCGTAAGGAGGCCTGTTTAATGTCCCTAAAAAACATGCCCATAATCGCTTTCCTCTCAATCTATATAATGCAATATATTTCTTGAAAAATCAACAATTTGTTTCCGTACAATGACATTATCACACCGCATCATCCATATTATGGTATAATATCATTAGTGGATATTATAGACCATGGGAGTACTACTATGTTTCATGATTAAAGGCTAATAGTTTAACCCCTATTGTCTTCAGTATTTATTTAATTAGTCTCTGGACGCTAAGAAGGAAATCATTGAGCCTATATAAGCTCTCTGCCTACATTTATTATGCAATTCTCCAATTGAGTCATCATAAAAAGACTGGAGGTGATGAGATGTTTGCTGAAATCTTTATAGCAGGTGTTTTTATTTTTGCTTTATATGCAGTGCTGTTTTACACTTATATGTTTCCGGAGGAGAGCTTTTTTGCTGGAAGACGTTGGATGTATGAAAATCCCGAACTCTCAGAGGAGGGGATAGCGCATACAAAAAAAATGGCAAAATATGCAATGATATTCCTTACTGGGGTAGTAGTGTTGTTAATTATATCATTGTTTAGATAAATGCTATTGAAGTCACTAAAGCACCTGCTAATGCATTTTTTTCTTAAATATAGGTATAGCCTACCGATTTATTGTCAATATTTACAAGTAATAAGACATTAAATCTAGGAGGTAGGTAAAAATTATGGAAGAAACCTTACAAGAGAGGGCACGTCGGGTGCTGGGGAAGGGAATTAGAAAAAAGCGATTTAGACGATTAAAATCCTGGGAGGTAAGAAATCGTTATATGCTTGGGCTTATGTTTGCTGACGATATAAAGGTTAGTGATATGGCAGAGCGTCTAGGTGTTTCTCCCCGTACAGTTCAGGCATGGATATATGAAGGCAGAATACCCAGCAATCAAAATATTAAAAAGGTCTGCAAGGAATTAGACTGCCCTGAGGAGATACTATTCAGAGATTTAATCAATAAATAGTATCCTTCATAGAAAGACAGCCCCAAAATCGGCTGTCTTTTAATTTATCAATTATTTGTTATTTTACTAGTCTTAAATTAGCTCTGCCATCAAAATGACTATCTATGTCAATGCTCTCAGCTATTAAGAAGGGAAGTCTCATAATATGCTGGGATTCCATGGTCTTAACCATGTAGAATAAATCCTGGAGATAGGGGGTTGGGGCCATATTGTACTGTTCCCCATACTTTTTAAAATCCTTAACCTCATCGGAAATCATTAGACTTAGGGCAGATTGATAATCATTTAATTCTATTGGCGATAGGGCCTTTGGCGTAAAGCTTAAGCCCGTCAGTCTATGATAGGCTTTTTGGAAGCTATCTGCGTGTGCCCTCTCTGTTTCTGCAAATTCCAATATAATGGCTTTTATATATTCGTTGGGGGAAAGTCTTGATAATGCTAAATAAAAAGCACTGTCCTGAAGCTCCTCCTGTATATATTCCTCTAGGGCTTTTACCAGCTTTATATAGTAATGGATACCCTCAAAGTTTACCGATGGTTGCATTAAAAAACACCTCCCTAGTATATTACATAGTATTCAAATGGAGCATTGTGTGCAACCGCAAAGTAAAGGGGATTTATGATCTATTTAATCATATTGATATGACAGTTTATTGAATAATTTATGCTGGTCTTCTAAATTTGTGAGGGAATGAACATAGGCCTCCACTGACTCATAATATAAAAAAGGAGGAGGCGATTTTATGCGAATAGTGTTAGATCCGGGGCATGGGGGGACAGACCGAGCCAATAGAGGGCCAACGGGATATGTTGAAGCCGATGGTGTACTGGATATCGGGTTGCGTTTAAAAAAATTATTGATAGATGACGGTTACACAGTATTAATGACTAGGGATAAGGATGAAACCGTAGAGCTATATCAACGGTCTGAATGGGCAAATCAAAGGCAGGGACAATTATTTATAAGTCTTCACACCAATGCGGCAGCCGACAGTACTGCCAATGGCATTGAAACCTTTCACAGCTATAATGGTGAATGGGGCAGCATCTTTCGTGAGGAAGCCAAGCGAGTTGCAGAAATCATTCAGAGGAGGCTGGTGCAAGCCACTGGTTTTAGGGACAGAGGCATAAAGACCAGATTAGTTTCCAACAACGCCTCAGCCATCAACAATATGGACTATTATGCCGTAATTAGAAGGAGCAGAATGCCAGCCCTAATTACAGAAATGGGCTTCCATACCAATCCCAATGAGGAGGCATTGCTGAAGACTGCTGGCTTCAGGCAGAAGCTGGCAGATGCAATTGCAGCAGGTGTCAGGGAGGCATATCCTTTGATTAAAAGCTTAACTCCTATAATGGGTAATTCCGTAGCCAGTCTTCAGCAGGCTAAAGCATGGTTGAAGCAGAGGGCTCCGGAATATCAGCAGCTGGCAGATATTTATTATAGTGTTGCCCCAGCCTATGGGATACGAGCAGATATTGCTCTTTGTCAGGCATGTAAGGAAACCGGGTATTTTAGATATGGCGGGCTGGTTAAGTCATGGCAAAATAATTATGCAGGGATAGGAGCCACCGGAGAGGCCAGTGATGGCAACACACCATTAAATGGTGCTGATCCCTCAAAGGTACGCTTTCAACAGGGGATTCATGGCGCGATCTTCGTCAATCCGGCTGTAGGGGTGGAGGCCCATATTCAACATTTATATGCTTATGCTACAACTAATCTACTGCCAGTGGGGAAGATGCTTTACAGCCCAAGGTTTACACTGGTAAAGAGGGGCTCGGCAGCCTATGTAGAGCATCTGGGTGCAGCAGATAATCCAGAGGGTGTAGGCTGGGCTTATCCTGGAAATGGCTATGGCGCAGATATTGTAAATAATTATTTGGTGTCACTTATGGCAGCTAAAGCAGAAGTCGGCAGTGGCAGCATCAATATTGAAGCCAGGGAAGTAAAATTAAATATCCACGGCAGAGCTGATACGATAGAGGGCTTCAAGCTGGAGGGAAGAAATTATGTGCCGGTAAGATTCCTGGAGGCCTTCGGGTATGAAATCGCATGGGATGAGGCCAACGAGATTGTAGAAATAGAATATAGAAGAAATACGAACTAAAATGTAAAAGAGGGCAAGATAATCTGCCCTCTTTACTAGTCATGCTTATGGTCATGCTTATGATCATTACCACATTCGCCCTCTACACCCTTTAAAATTCCAATACCGTGAGATAATGCAGGCAATATGACCTCAATGCTTTCTCTAACTCCCTTAGGACTGCCGGGGAGATTTATGATAAGGCTTTGCTTTCTAATGCCGGACACAGCCCTTGAGAGCATTGCCTTAGGTGTAATACTAAGGCTTTTCATTCTTATAGCCTCAGCAATGCCAGGAGCCAGTCTGTCCACGACATCCAGTGTCGCCTCTGGGGTGACATCTCTTGGAGAAAAGCCTGTACCCCCAGTAGTAAATATTAAATCCAGCTTTAATTCATCAACCATATAAATCATTTTATCTGCCAACTGCTGGCGTTCATCGGGAACTATAGCGTATGCTTTAACAACACCACCCAATGTCTTTAGCATTTCTTCTATCAGTGGACCGCTGGTATCCACGCGCTCCCCCTTAGACCCCTTATCACTGGCGGTTATTATGCCTATTGTTATCATATCATACCTCCTTTTTTTGAGTAAACCGACTTATTACTAAAAAATAACTGGTAATCCACATATTAACTCAAATATAATAATAGTATAGCATAGATGTCCCTTAGTCTTGCACTATAATTTAAACTTTAAGGAGGTATAATTAGCGTGAAATTTATAATGCGGTTACTCGTCAGTGCAGTATCAATTTATGTTATTGCGTATCTAATGGAGGGCATCAGCCTGTCGGGATTGGAGGCGGCTTTGATAGCAGCCTTTGTACTGGGATTGGTAAATACCTTTGTACGCCCGATAATTAAGCTTCTGGCCCTTCCGATAACCATCGCAACCCTGGGGTTATTTTCTTTAATCATAAATGCTGCCTTTTTAATGCTGACGGCAAATCTTGTGGCAGGCTTCGAGATAGATGGCTTTTTTACTGCCTTCCTAGGCTCAATTCTCTTAAGCTTTGTGAATATGCTGATTGGTGGCTTTGCTGGCACAAATAAAAAGTAGATGGGTGTGTAACCCATCTTTTTATATCAAAGGAAAGTTCTTTTATTTCCCTATGATATGGGGGGTTGTTAAGGGGGGCATCACCCCTTATTAAAAAAAGGGGGGTACAGCGAAGCGTCCTAGGGCGAGTAGTGTCACGAATAAGTGACACTGTGACACGAGCGCTGCCGAGACGGTGAGGCAGCAGGGTGCTTGCACCGCATGGGTTCCCTGGAAAACAAACGTGGCGAAGCCACTTTTGTTCTGCCATAGGGGATGGTTGGTTTATTTTAGCCAGTTATCACCAATTTTTCTATTTTTTTATTATGATAAATTAAAATTTTAACAAATAATATTGACCTTGGTGTAGGACCAGACTTTAGAATAGATATATAAGGCTTCTATAATATAGAGCTTTTAAGCATAGTGTAGTAGAGTTGTAATACCAATATCTAGAAACTAAGCTAAAGGGAGGAATAAAATTTGTTAAGAAAAAAACAGTTAGTAAGCTTGATGGCAATTTTATTAATCACGGCGATGATTTTTGGATGCACCGATCAAAAGAAAACTGGTGCAGAAGAAAAAAGCACTGATGGCGTAAAAAATGTCGATGTCCTTGTAATAGGAGGCGGTGCAGCAGGACTAGCTGCATCCATAGAGGCTGTAGATAATGGTGCTTCGGTTTTGCTGTTGGAGAAAATGCCAATGTTAGGCGGGAGTACTTTGATATCTGCTGGTATTATGTATGGTGCTGAGACTCCGGCACAAAAGCGATTAGGAATAGAAGAGAAATGGGAGGATTTGGCACAGTATTGGATAAATATGGCTGAAGGGAATGTGGATGTTGATTTGATTAATTATATTGCAGAGCATTCTGGAGAAACCTTTGGCTGGCTTGAAGAGCAAGGGATTGAATTTTCGGATGATATAGTGCCTCAAGGTGTTAGTCCTGCTTTAAGAGGGCATACCCCAAAGGAAGGCAGAGGCTTTGGTTTGATACAGCCATTAGAAAAAACAGCAAAAGAAAAGGGTGTGGAGATATTATTGAATACACCAGCTACGAAGCTCATTGTTAATGACAAAAATGAAGTAGTTGGTGCTGAAGCTGAGCATGAGGGAGAAAAGCTAGTTATTAATGCAAAGGCTGTTATTTTGACCACTGGTGGCTATGATGTCAATCCAGACCTTATTAAACAATATGCACCTAGGGCCAATGGACATATATCCTTTTCTGCAAGAGGTAATGTAGGGGATGGTCTGATTATGGCTAGAGACGTCGGTGCTGATATCGTATCTAAGAATAGTGTTATTGGCTTTAAGGGAGTCGCAGCCCAATACCCATACACGACACCACTTGGCGGATTGGTGTTTCTTCCGGGTCTATATGTTAATCCCGAAGGTGAAAGATTTGTAAATGAAACCATACACTATGCTGTAGTACATGATATATTAGCACAAAATGACTTTAATGAATTCTATATCATTTTAGATAAAAATGGACCGGCGGAGGTTTTAGAAACAGGCATAGAGGAAAAATACAGCTTTAAAGGAGAAACCATAGAAGCGCTGGCCGAAGCGATGGGTGTTCCTGTGGATAGTCTTAAAGAGACTGTAGAGAGATACAACAACCTTGCTAAAAATGGTGAAGACACAGATTATGGAAAGCCCGCAGCATTGTTATCACCAATTGAAGCAGGACCATTTTATGCCTTAAAGGTATCACAGGCAATGATTGGGTCCTTTGGCGGACCGAGGGTGACGCTTGAGGGAAGAGTACTAAATACCAGTGGTGATGTCATTAAGGGCCTGTTTGCCGCCGGTGAAGTTGCCAATGGACAATTATATAACCAAGTTTATCCAGCCAGCGGTACATCAATAGCAATGAGCTTTAGTCTAGGTCGCTTGGCAGGAAGAACAGCAGCCCTTGAAATAAAAAATTAGAAGCTAAAGCCGGTATTTACCGGCTTTTTTTAATGGTTAAAGCTTACGAAGATGTCGTATGTTGATTTAAAGTCAATATGCAACTGTATAAGTATAAAAAGTATAAAAAAACCCTATATTTTGTAATACTAATATCATCTACGATAAAGAGGGTGATTTAAATAGATTTTTTTGAAACTACCTATGACTATTTCCTCACTACAGTATTGGGCATAGTAAACCCAGTTAAAAAATCAATCATTAAGACACAATGCAAGGTTCATAAATTTATAAATGTTCAAGCCCTTAAGATTCTTAGAAATGACAAATATGCAGATGAGTACAATCTATTTGGCAGCTATATTTTGGATATCAACGAAGGGGCTGTTTGGGCTGATCAGGATTTTAAAAGCACCAACCATTTTTACAATCCCTACAAGAAGAAGGGACTTTATGGTAGAAGAAGTGCAATGGAGCTGGGCGTAGATTATTATCTTAGGGCCTTAAAGCTATGGCGTGAGGGGGAATTCAAAAAATCGATGTTTTATTTTGGTGCAGCCCTCCACATCATCCAAGATATGACGATACCCCAGCATGCTAATATACGCCTTCTGGACAGCCACAAGCAGTATGAAACCTTCGTCAAGAGGACCTATCAGTATGTCAACGATTTTCAAGTGGAATCCGGTGCCTATAAGCTAGACACAATTGAAGAATTCATTAAATTCAATGCCAGGGTTGCCATAAAGATATATAAAAGATTTAAAGGCATTAACAAGGACGAGGACCGGTTTTATAGGATAACACGGTGTGCTCTGCCCTTAGCAAAAAGGACGACAGCAGGGGCTATGCTGATGTTTTATAGGGATGTTTTTTCGGACAATCAAATAATCAGTTAAAGGGCTGCAAATAAGCCGTCTTTGGTATAGAATTTAATATTTCAAAACAGCTGCTTCACTCAGCGTACAGCTTTATGGCATAACTAGCCGCCGTAGAATAACGGTTTTTTCTCGTTCCTCTTGTGCGGCATCATAAAATATCAATTATGTCTTGTAGAATATCAATCCAACTATTTAGAAGCTTTGTATCGTTAGCCAACTGCACCGCGTTTTTTTCGTAGCCTTGAAGCAGGTCCTTTTGATGTTCATAAAAACGCTGTAATTTTATGAACATTTCTTTGCTGTTCAAAATATTGTCCCATTGATGATTTTGACTTTGACTTTGCAAAGCTTCTAATTGTTTTTTAAAGCTATCTGCCGGCAGCCCCATTTGTTTTTTGAAGTCGGTAAGTATAAAGTGCTTTTGAAACAGTTTTTTCTTTTGCCAACTCTGGTATTGGTCAAAAAAGATGTTTACAATGCTGGTAAATAGTGACGTTAATCTGTCATAGTCAACTTGTATTTGCGTATTATCCTGTTTTATCATATTGTCAATTATTAACCCGTCGTCGATCAACACTTGATAGGATGATGTCATTTGACCGTTATACTTTTCTGCATTTACGACTGAAACGGCATATCCAACGCCCGCCAGTTCAACGTCCAAAATAACCTCTTCAAGTGATTTGTAAAAATCATCTGTTGCAATTTCCAACGAGGAAGCCACGATTTCTACCGCGCTAATAGCAGTATCCGTTTTTACAAATCCGGGAGCTACTGAATACACCATAATGTTAGTTCCAGATAATTCTTCAAATAGCGTATTGCAAAGCTCAACCTGTGCGGACTTGAAAATCTCATAAGCTGCCATGTACGGTGTGACGGCTGCCGACGGTACAAAGACAATAATCCCGCCTGTGTTTTTCATGGAGGGAAGAAATTTTTGTGTTAAAAGGACGGGGCCTCTCAAATTTACCCCATAGCTTTGATCCCAATCGGAGATAGATACTTTTTCAATCGCTCCCATCGGAACAACGGCGGCGTTATGTACAATGACATCCAGATGAGTATGCTTCTCCATTATATATTTATATAATTCGTCAATCTGTTTTCCATCAGAAATATCAATTTGAAAAAAATCTACGTTGTCATTGCCGTATTCCTTGTTTATTAGTCCTTGCGTATGTCGCCCTTTTTCGGTGTCTATTTCTGCAATAATGACATTAGCCCCCATATAGGAAAATGCGCGTGAAGCCTCATAGCCTATGCCACCGCCACCGCCTGTTAACAGGATGGTTTTATTAAGTAGAGCATTTCTACTATAATTGTTTTTTTCAAGAAACATATTATTCACTCCTTAGAACATTTTTTTTTAGTTTTGGTCATTACCAGCCTTTAATAAATCTATAAGCCAGTGGGGTTCCGGGTAAGGTACATCGGGATTAAGCGCAATCATTTCCATATACGCTTGTATAGAAAGCCAAAATGATAAGGCTAGAGCCATGGGATTTCCTTTGCGGATGATTCCTTGACACTGACCTTCTTCAATAAGTTCAATTGACTTTACGATGACATTGTTTTGCTCGAGCTTACCTTTTATGCTATTTGACAGATTGGGATTACGCTGCGCTTGGTTCATCAGCACAAATAATTCCGCGGTAAAATGGTCGGCCTTTGCCATATCAAAGATATGCTTTGCCGCTTTCAAAAAATAATCGAGAGGGTCGTCATATTGAGGAAAATATTGCCCTGTACGGCCAGACAGTCCAATGTTAATTAATTCCTCATGTAAAAGCTGGATTGACCCAAAATAATGATACAGTAGCCCAACACTCATTCCCGTTTTTTCCGCAATATCATTTATTTTTGTTGCTTCATACCCTTTGCGGATAAAAATACTCAATCCAGCCTTTAGAATATCTTGCCGGCGTTTTTCTTTTTGTTCTTTTCTTGCAGTCATCTTGACACATCCAATTCATTAAAAATATTTTCATTGAATATTGTTTTAATGATTATACCGCCTTTTTAAGCTTAGGTCAAGTGCCTTTTTAATTATACAAATTTTGCGTTTACACATACAAAAACACCTATAATATAACAAAACAAGTGCTTTTTCTATGAAGGGATTATTTAGCAATTAATAGAAATATAATAGGACAAAAGAATACTAGTGGCTCGTCGCAGAAGAAGCTTAGGTAAGGTCTGAGGGAAAATGTTATATAAAGAGCGGGGAGGGTAATATCGAGTAATATTACGACTGACGACAACAAGCTATGTTTCAGGGTTAGCTAAGAGTTCAATAGCGATGAGGTACTAAGAGGAGGGGGCAAATTGCAGTTAAACTTTCAGGTAGTGGAAAACAATTTAATACTTCAGCCTATTGGTGAGCTGGATCATCATGTAGCCGAAAAAATTCGTCTTGAAATGGATGATTTGATTGCCAAAAAGAGATCTAAAAATCTAGTGTTTGACCTTAAGGGCTTGCATTTTATGGATAGTTCAGGTATAGGGGTTATCATGGGAAGATATAAAAGCATCTCTAAAATGGGTGGCAAGGTGGCAGTCATCAACGTTTCTGAAAAAATAGATAAGATTTTTACCTTATCAGGATTATACAGAATTGTTGATAAATGCGAAAATCTTCAAGAAGCTCTCAATCGTATGTAAAGGAGTGTTTACAGATGGAATATAAAAATCATATGAAATTGGAATTTGACAGCAGGTCACAAAATGAGGCCTTTGCTAGGGTAGTAGTTGCTGCCTTTGCAGCTCAATTGGACCCAACCCTTGAAGAAATTGCCGACATCAAAACCGCTGTTTCTGAGGCTGTCACAAACGCCATCATCCATGGCTATGAAAATCAGCCCGGAGTTGTCACTGTCATCTGCAGCATCAACGGCAAGGAGCTGGAAATTGTAGTTCAGGATAATGGAAGGGGTATAGAGGACATTCAACAGGCAATGGAGCCGCTGTATACCTCTAAGCCGGAGCTGGAGCGTTCAGGTATGGGCTTTACTGTAATGGAAACCTTCATGGACAAAATTGATGTATATTCTGAGCTTGGAAAGGGAACAAGTATAAGGATGGTTAAAAATTTCAAAAGCCTCAATGCGGAGTAAGGGGTCGATAGAATGAATAATGCAGCTTATTTAGGGGAACAAGTTGAAATATTGGGACATGATGAGACAATGGCGTTGATATTAAAGGCTCAGGCAGGGGATGAAAGGGCACAGGAGCTTTTGGTCAGCCATAACTTAGGTCTAGTAAGAAGTGTCATAAAGCGCTTTGTAAATAGAGGCTATGAGAAAGAGGATCTTTTTCAATTGGGCTGTATCGGACTGATTAAAGCAATTAAAAAGTTCGATGCCAGCTACGATGTTCGCTTTTCTACATATGCTGTACCCATGATCATGGGTGAAATTAAAAGATTTTTGAGGGACGATGGCATAATCAAGGTGTCTAGGTCTCTTAAGCAGACGGCTTCAAAAATAAAAATTTCCAAGGAAAGGCTTACGCGAGAGCTGGGGAGAGAGGTCACCCTTCAGGAAATAGCAGATGATCTAAACATCGGTAAGGAAGAAATTGTAATGGCACTGGATTCCAGCGTTCACCCAGAATACTTATATGATGTTATTCATCATGACGACGGTTCACCAATTCATCTGTTGGATAAGATCGGAGAAACCTCCAATCTTGAGGACAGTGAGCTGGTGGACAGGATTGTGCTAAAGGAGGTTATAGCACAGCTGGAGCCAAGGGAACGTCAGATCATTGTTTTGAGGTATTTCAAGGATAAAACCCAAACGGAAATAGCGGAAATATTGGGAATATCTCAGGTGCAGGTTTCAAGAATAGAAAAGAAAATTTTAAAGTATATGAAGGATGTCATGAAGAAGGCTTGATTTGAAAAATCAAGTCTTCTTTTTATTAGGTAAAAGAATGAAATGAGAATTAAAAACAAATAATAACCTAAAGGCGGTGATAGTAATGAGGTATTTTAAGTTCAAGGGACTTCTGACCTTGGTGGTTGCCGTAGCTCTTCTGGCGTTGGGTTCCTGGTATTATTATACTCAAATGCAAAAGACCGATACGGAGCCTGAAAAGGCAGATTTGGTTATGGCATATTCATCTACGAGATAAGGGGAAGCTATATGGACAATACAAACCAGGTGTTTATACAATCTAAGGGTAAAATAGTTTGGGAAAGGACAAAAGCGATTTACCTAGGGGATTTAATAAGTATTATCGCAGAGGAGGCATATAGAAGGGAAATAGAAGCACTTCAGTTCAAATTTAAAGAGGAGAGGGTTAAGGATAGCCATCTCATATCGATGCTTTCCATCATAGCTATTATTAAAAATAAATATCCAGGTTTAACCATTACAGTTTTGGGTGAACCAGAGATATTGGTCAACTTTGGCGATGGCAATAGGAAGCCCGATAGGTTTAAGCCCATAAGACTTGCTATTGTTACATTTTTACTGTTTATCGGTTCAATTACCGCTATAATGAATTTTCACGCGGATGTAGATATGAGGAGTGCGCATCAAACATTATATCATTTAATAACCGGTATAGAGGAGGAAAGGCCGCTGCTTTTACAAATACCCTATAGCATTGGAATTGGGGTTGGGATGTCGGTATTTTTCAATCATGTTTTTAAAAAGAGAATTAACAATGAGCCCAGTCCCCTTGAGGTTGAAATGTACCTATACCAGCAAAATTTGGATGCCTATATAAAGGATCACAGCAATGAAGATAAAACCGAGGGGATATAAATGAAGATGATTTTGATTCCTTTTCTAGGTCTGGCAAACGGTATAATTGTAGGCAGCGGTATCGTCGCCTTAATTACTCTGCTGGACATTGTACCTCGACTGGCTCAGCTGACTAAAACCTATCGATATATTAGCTGGTATGAGACAGTAATAATTTGGGGGGCAAGCCTTGCTGCACTAGGATCTCTGACGGGAATTGCCATCCCCTTAGGTGGCATTGCAGTGGCTGTCGTAGGCTTTTCTATGGGGATATTTGTTGGCATGCTGGCCTCTGCTTTGGCGGAGGTTATGAATGTTATGCCTATTATAGTAAGGAGATTTAGGCTGGAGGGATATGTGATATATATTCTCTACGCACTGGTTTTCGGCAAGATGATAGGATCCTTACTGCATTGGTTGGTAATAAACTAGGGGGTGATGCTTTGAAGCCATATAATCACAATAAATATTTAAGCGGGCTTCAGTTGCAAAGTATTGAGGATAAGGGAAGTAAAAGGATGAATCAGCAGCCAATGGATGAGATTAATCTTGAAGATATAAAAAGTAAAGCTAAAACCAATGAACTACGCTGAAAGGGGAGTTCTTTATGCAGAAAAAAAACCAAACGCAAAAAAAGAAGGACTATCAGAAGTATGTCGAGCAAAAGGCACCTAAGCCTAAATATGTGCGAAACTGCATATGGGCATTTTTGGTGGGGGGAGCCATTTGCACGATAGGGCAGTTCGTACATAATAATGTAGAGGATTTGTTAGGTCTCACCCACTTGGCAGCTACCAATGTCACAACATTGGTTATGATAGGACTGGGGGCATTTTTTACCGGTATCGGTGTATACGACAAACTGGGCAAGCTTGCAGGTGCGGGCTCAATAGTCCCCATTACAGGCTTTGCCAATTCGATAGTGTCCCCAGCAATGGAATTCAAGCGGGAGGGCTTTGTCTTTGGCGTTGCTGCTAGAATGTTCAATTTGGCAGGTCCTGTTTTGGTTTATGGTATAACGTCTTCTGTTATAGTCGGTCTGATATATTACTTAATATACAATTGATTGAGGAGGAAATGATATGGCTGTAAAAAGATTAGGCGCACAAACAATAAAGTTTTTAAATCCTCCTGCAATAATCAGCACAGGCTCCATCGTGGGGCCTAAGGAGGGGCAGGGACCGCTGGCGGATTATTTCGATGCCATTATACAGGATGATCTTTATGGGCAAGATAGCTGGGAAATGGCTGAAAGCAAGCTTATTAGAGAAGCTGTAACAAAGGCTGTTGATAAGGCAGAGCTAAAGATTGCCGACATAGAATTTATGTTTGGAGGAGATCTTTTAAATCAGCTGATGTCCTCCTCCTTTGCCGCAAGAGATCTTCAGGTTCCTTTTCTGGGGCTGTATGGTGCCTGCTCTACAATGACAGAGAGCTTAAGTATGGCAGCGATGATGATTGATGGGGGATTTGCCGATCGAGTGGTTGCTGCCACCTCAAGTCATTTTTCATCTGCTGAAAGACAGTTTAGATTTCCCCTGGAGCTGGGGAATCAAAGAGCACTCACGGCATCATGGACGGTGACAGGCTCTGGAGCAGCTATACTGTCACATAGCAAAGGGGGTCCCTTTGTAACCCATGCCACCATAGGAAAGATCATCGATTACGGCATTATAGATGCCAATAACATGGGGGCAGCCATGGCCCCGGCGGCGGCCGACACAATATGCACTCACTTTGATGACACGGGCCTTCAGCCATCGGACTATGACCTAATCATAACCGGTGATCTTGGGGTATATGGCAAAGAAATCGCCGTCGACCTGTTAAATAAGAAGGGATATGATGCAGCTGCAAATTTTTCTGACTGCGGTATAGAAATCTTTGATCAGAAGAAGCAGGATACCCATGCAGGCGGCAGTGGCTGTGGCTGCTCTGCAGTGGTCTTCTGTGGGTACCTTTATCAAGAAATGCAGCTGAAAAATATCAGGCGGCTTTTGTTGGTTTCAACCGGAGCGTTATTTTCTCCGACAAGCTCACAGCAGGGGGAGTCTATCCCCAGCATCGCACATGCTGTAACCATCGAAATTTAGTGTAGGAGGCAGAAACATGACATACTTAAATGCTTTCATAGTAGGGGGATTAATTTGTGTTATAGGTCAGCTGCTGATGGACGGCACAAAGCTAACACCGTCCCATGTACTGGTGATATTTGTTACATCAGGGGTAATATTAACGGCCATAGGGGTTTATGAGCCTTTGGTAAAGGTGGGGGGGGCAGGTGCTACAGTGCCTTTGCCGGGCTTCGGCTATGCCCTGGCAAAGGGTGTGTTCAAGGGCGTGAAGGAAAATGGCCTGTTAGGAGCCTTCACTGGCGGAGTAGAGGCAACCTCAGGTGGTATAACTGCTGCTGTTGTATTCGGCTATTTAATGGCGATACTCTTTACGCCAAAGTCTAAACTATAATTGTTAGGTGGCTAGAAAATGAGTACAAAGAGAAAAGTTATTTTAGTGACAGACGGAGATTCCTGCGCCCAAAGGTCAGTTGAGGTGGCGGCAAAAAATATAGGTGGCAGGTGTATCTCCAGATCTGGCGGCAATCCAACGCCGCTCACCGGCAGTGAATTGATAAAGCTAATAAAGGAGGCCCATCATGATCCTGTCGTCGTGATGGTGGATGATGTAGGTAATGTCAATATCGGGGAAAGTGAAAAGCTGATTCCAAGAATTATGAATCATCCTGATATAGAGCTTTTAGGTATATTGGCAGTGGCTTCCAATACTGAAGGGGTTAATGGCGTACATGTAGATTTTTCGATAGATTCGGATTGCAAAATCGTAGACCAAGCCGTCGACAAAAATGGCTACTCAACTTCAGATAAAGTTTTATATGGCGATACTGTGGATATCATTGATCAGATCCATCCCTCATCAGTCGTAGTAGGTATAGGGGATGTCGGAAAAATGGATGGCAAGGATGACTGCAGACGAGGCGCTCCGGTAATTACCAGAGCTCTGGAGGAAATATTAAAAAGAAGCGGATATCATTAGCATATAAATGCAATAAAAAAGAGGCTGTAAAATGCTTACAGCCTCTAATTATGTCTTAAATTAATCATTATCCGTTGAATCTATTACTCTGTCCTCGGTCCATCCGCCATCATCTTCATTCCCAGTTGAGTTATTGTTATTAAAGAATGGGAAATTATCTAAAAACTCCTGGAATGGATCATAGTATTCTGTTGGAAGCTCATAGCCATAGTCTCTTGGAACTATGCCACCATTTTCTGAAGGGAAATATGGAATAGGCCGTTTAACAAAGACCTTTTTCTCAATTTCCCACGGCGGTGTGTGCTCAGTTGCCAGCTTGCCGCTTGGCACATGAATATCGGCCTCCACGTGGACATCACAGTATTCCGTAGGTTCTGTACCCTTAATAAAGACCTCCCTGCGGATGGTGCTGCCCCTAGGGTCCTTGGCGCAAAGCTCAGTTGCCAGCTTACCGGATTTTGTACAAATGTCAACATAGACCAAATTGTCAGGTTGATTAAATGCCTTGTCACTATAGCCCTCATGAACCCTTGCCATTATCTTCTTCCATAATCTAGTTGCCATAGCACTGCCGTCCACCAGAGAGTCACGAATGTCATTACCTATCCATACAGAGGCTGTATAGTAAGGGGTGTAGCCCACAAACCATGCATCCTTTCGTGCTGTGGTGGTACCGGTTTTACCTGCAACGGGTATCTTAGAATTTCCTGAATCTAGCTTTGCAGTAGTAGCTGTACCTGAAGAAACTACCGATTTAAGCATATCAGTCAGTATAAAAGCTGCCTGTGGTGTAACAACACGGTTAGCGCTCTGCTTATTTTCATATATGATATTTCCGTGTCTGTCATAAATATGAGTAAAGGTGATCGGCTTGTTATAGACACCCTCATTGCCTAAAACAGCATAAGCGGCAGTCAGCTCCAGTGGTGATACACCTCTGGTCATACCACCCAATGCCGTAGAGTAGGTTTCATCGCTATATTTTTTGCCATCAGCACCTATCACGGGATTAGAGCTTTTTACAACAGTAGAAATACCCATCTTCTCCATATATTCAAACATTGTCAGGAAGGAGGATCGCTCATCCACCCCCAGCATGCTGGCAAATAATACGGCACCGACATTACTGGATTGTTGTATGGCCTCCCGCATGGTAATTAGACCGTAATAACCATCCCTATACCAGTTGCTGGGCCAAGGCTTTGTAGGGGTTGATTTATTAAAGTAAATAGGAACATCGTCTATAACTGTTGCTGCAGTAAAGCCCTTGTCCACTGCTGCAGTATATACTGCTATTGGTTTGATAGAGGATCCCGGCGGTCTTGGTGCCAAGGCTCTGTTGTAAATCTTTTGTCCGGTAATCATTCTTCCGCCCACCAGCGCCTTGATTTGGCCAGTAGACTGGTCAATTATCACCATTGCCGATTGCGGCTGAATATTGCCTTCGGCATCTCGTTTAAGGGTGCCGTCTGCATTTTTTACAGTTCCAGGGAAGTTAGCAGGGTTTTCATATTCCTCTTCAACGATTCGCTGTATATCTACATCCATTGTACTATAGATACGAAGTCCGCCGGAATATAGAAGCTCATTTGCCTCTTCCCTTGTATAGCCCTGATTTTCTAAGGCATCTATGACATCTTTTTTTACTAAATCGCCAAAATATGAGGAAATATCCTGTGACGAGAAGCGGTTGGGCTTCAGGCTTGCCTTAATATCTTGAGTCAGTGCCTCTTGATATTCCTCTTCTGTAATATAATTCAGCTTCTTCATTTGATACAGTACTGTCTGCCATCTTTTGGTAAAGGATTCATTATATATTATTGTATATATAGAATGAGAATCATCCAGAATAAAATGCTCCTCGGTAATATGCTCCTTCTCCAGCGTCTTCATTGGTGAATAGCCTGCAGGATTACGGGCAATACCTGCTAAAAGAGCTGCTTCTGCGATGGTCAGCTCGCTGACATCCTTTGAAAAATATACCTGTGAGGCGGCCTGTACACCATAGGCACCACTGCCTAGATTAATCGTGTTCAAATATGCCTCAAGTATTTGCTCCTTGGTGAGCTGTCGGTTAATCACAAGGCCATAATACATGTCCTTAATCTTCCTTGACAAGGTTTGCTCTGGTGAAAGGAATAACAGCTTTGCAATTTGCTGATTAATGGTACTGGCACCCTGGCGAGAGCCAGTTTTAATGTTTGTCCATAAAGCACCGAAAATACGCCTGATATCCAGACCGTTGTGGCTCCAAAAACGCTCGTCCTCAATTGCTATGAAGGCATTTCTTACTATAACCGGCATGTCCTCGTAATCGATAATGATACGAAGCTCATTGGTCTGAATCTTTTCAATAACCTGGCCCTGTGAGTCCAACACAAAGGAGCTGACATCCAGTAAATCATAGAGATTAGTTGCGTCAATAGGGTCTGCATCCTTTATGATATTAAGAACAAAGCCTGCTGCTGCACCTCCTCCGATAAACCCGATAATGATACAGGCTATCAGAATAGTCTTCAATATATTCATTTTTTTGCTTTTTTTCTTCTTCTTGCCAGTGTCTTGATTTTGTTGAGTAGTTGGTTTTTTCTCTGACATTTTATTTACCTCCATCTAAAAAAAAGATGCTTTTATTTTGTAAAAAAGCACAGGTACAGGATAATTATAGCATATACTTACCAATATGTTAATTCAAATTAATTAAGGATGCATATATTACAGTTTGATTACATTATAACACAGTACCCTATAGTATAGAGTATTCAATAATTGGAAGAATTCTATACAGGGAATAGACAACCTGCCTATACCATAACGCTAGTGCCTTGACAGCCTAAATTCTCAGTTTTGCACCGGTGAAATTCTTCAGGACTACGTTGTCGTCAGTCGCCATATAGATAGCAGTGATACAAAGCAAAAAGTTGCCTGCCATATAAAAATTAAACACAATACTGTTGTCGACCACATATAATAGGAGGAAGGAGGTGTTTTTATGTATATAGCAAGGCGTAAAAAAATGCTGAAAATAAAGATCATGCTGGTTTTGGCCTTACTATTTACAATGACAATTACTACCTTCCTATATGTCGACAAGGAGATCATGCCTACGGTTCAGGCAATAGGGGAGCTGAAGGCCCAGGAGCTTACCACAAGAGCGGTGAATCAAGGGGTCAGCAGTGTTCTGGATAAAAACATTGAATACAAGGATTTAATATATGTAAAGGAAGATGGCGAAGGCAACATCACCATGATGCAGGCAAATACTATGGCGATGAATAGGGTGGCATCAGATATGGCATTAAGCATTCAAGAACAGCTTAAGCAAATCAGAGCTGCCTCCGAGCGGATTCCACTGGGCAATGCTTTGCGAAGCCAGCTGCTGGCCCAGTACGGCCCCAAAATAAAGCTAACTGTCACCCCAGTGGGCATGGTGGATGTCAATTTTGGTACAGAATTTCAGCAGTCGGGAATCAATCAGACGAGACATAGAATTTTTCTAATCGTTAATACTAGAGTAAGGGTAATCGTACCCTTTAGCTCCAATACTATTGAAATAGTTACCTATGTTCCTATTGCAGAGACAGTAATCGTCGGTAAGGTACCCCATAGCTACATACAGGTTCCAGAGGACAACAAACTAAATGTTACCCCCATAATAGGTCAATAAAGGTACAAGATGATCGCCCTCTAAAAATTTTGCAGCTACGGCTGTTTTTTCTTGAAATATAGGAGATTTAAGGCTATTATAAGGATAAATGTATGAATATACCATTTTGAAAAAGTAAACTAGGAGTTGATATAATGCAACATGAGAATTTGCAAGAGGATAAATATTTAGCCGTATTGGTGGGGATGAATCATACCGGCAAAAATAACGAAATGGACATTGAGGCTTCGATGATTGAGCTGGAGGAGCTGGCACAGGCTGCCGGAGTTGAGGTGGTGGCTACCGCTATTCAAAATCGTGCTGCAGTAAATGCGGTATTTTATATTGGAAAGGGAAAGGTAGAGGAAATCAAGCAGCTTTGTGATACAGAGGGTGCTAATCTGGTAATATTCAATGATGAGCTATCAGGCTCACAAATCAGGAATTTAGAGGAGGCCTTAGGGGTCGATGTTTTGGACCGTACTGCATTGATACTGGATATTTTCGCTCTTAGGGCTACTACAAAGGAGGCCAAGCTTCAGGTAGAGCTGGCACAGCTAAGATACCGTCTGCCACGACTATCAGGCTTAGGGCGAAAGCTTTCTCGTCTGGGGGCCGGTATTGGCACAAGAGGACCGGGAGAAACAAAGCTGGAAACCGATAGAAGGCACATTCTTAGAAGAATCGATGGTATAAGGGAGGAGCTTCGAGAGGTTAAAAAGCATAGGGAGGTGCAGCGCTCTAAAAGAATAAAGTCCGAGATACCAATTGTTGCGTTGGTTGGCTATACAAATGCCGGAAAGTCCACACTAATGAATTCTCTGCTGCGAATGAGCGAGAATTATCAGCAGGATAGGGAGGTGTTTGCTGAGGACATGCTATTTGCAACCCTGGAGGTATCCTTGAGAAAGCTGGTGTTTCCAGACCAGCTGGAATTCCTCTTAACAGATACCGTCGGCTTTGTAGGGAAGCTTCCCCATGATCTGGTGGATGCCTTCAAGGCAACCTTGGAAGAGGTACGGTATGCTGATTTATTACTACATGTTGTCGATGTTTCTAATGAAAACTACCAACAACAGGTCAGTACAACCTTAAAGGTGCTTAAGGAGCTGGGGGTAGAGAGCAAGTCGATGGTTACTGTGTATAATAAGATGGATAGAGCAGAGAATTTAGCAGAAGTGCAAAGGAACGAAAATACCCTGTTTATTTCAGCCCTAAGCAGAACTAATCTTGATGGGCTTATAGAAAAAATCAGAGAAGAAATTGGTACGAAGCTGGTGGAAACAGATTTTCTTATACCCTATACAAAGGGAGGCATAGCTGCCCAGCTGCATGAGGAGGCACAGGTATTATCCTCTGATTATATCGAGGAGGGAATTCTGCTAAAAGCAAAGCTGCCTACTGAAATATTTGAAAAATATAGAGGATTTGAAAGGAAATAGTAAAAGGGTGGAGATAAAATGGCTGCTGATATCAATGGCGCTTTAAGCTGGGAAAATGCATTGGAGCTGGAGGACTATCTGTTGAGCTACTTGCTATATCAAGAGGGCAAAAGCATTCCGATCATTTGTAGGCTGAGAAATTTGACGGAGGATGTTGTTAAAGAGCATATCATTAAAGCAAAGATTAAGCATATGAAGAAGCAGGAGGAAGTAAACGGCTCACTTTTCACTCAGCTATTGGCCTGTGATAAAAACCAAAGGATAAATTATTTGGAAAAATGTAATGAAGCAGAGCTTAAAGGCTTGATAGTCTACATAAAGGAAATACTGCCTCGCATAGATCAACCGGAGGACAAGATGGTGGCCATATGGCTGGCAGGGCATCTTAAGGCCCAGGCGGTTTTGCCGGAGATTAGACAAGAATACAATAATAAGCACGGCGGGGTAAGACGTATGGTATGCTCTGCCCTTAGGAAAATACCGCATAAGGAGAGTATTGATATCTTAAATAAGGCCCTGCAGGACAATAAACCGCAGGTAAGGCAATATGCCGCTAAAGCATTGGGAGAAATCGGGGATGCCAGAAGTCTTAATCGATTGAATAATCTTATAAATAAGCCGAATGAGGCCGAATATGTTAAGAGAGCCTATAGGCTTGCTATTGAGGCAATCGAGGCTAGGATTACATAGTATTCCTGTGCCTCAAATTTTCCTTAGTGACCTCAACTATTCTGACAAGGTTGGGATAGGTCTTCAGGGTTCCCTTTGCAACAATTGGTCTGCCAAAGGAGACCCAGTTCATCCTTCTGGAGGTAAAGCCACCTAGCCGCATGGTAAAATTCACTGTAGATAGGGTGGAGACCAGCATAAGGTTCTCACAGCTGCCGCTTAAGACTCGCCAGGTGTCCTCAATAACCGGTATGACCAAATGGGGGACAAATTGTCTGCTCATGGTATATATTCTGTTTCCAAACTCATCGGTACCCCGATAGATTATTTTTCCACGGTCTTTTATAGTCATGGCGTCAAAATATGATATGTTAAGAAGGTCCTCAACTGTAGGAATCTTGTCTGTTGGCAACCTTTTAAGATGAATGGCGGCTGCCACCACTGAGGAATGCGCACCACCTACGCAATGATATACCACATGCATACGAGCACCTGCCTTTCACTTGTACCTCATCACAATTAAATGCTTGGTCTCTCTGCTCTGCCAAATTTTTAAGTGGTCAAGGCACTGGGTCAAATATAGTTTTTCATAATAATAGTAAAATATAATAGGAATAGAATACCATTTTATAGGATAGAATATTAAAAATTAAATACGCTGGCAGTAGGTTGTATGCAATATGAGGATGAATTTTTTGTCAAGTGGATTTGCGTAAATTTTCAGAAAAAAAGTTGTAAAAAATTACTGTTTGGTGTATCATAATATTAAGAACGTTTGGAGGAGGGCTGTCCTATGCTTTATCGAAACTGTGCAGGTGGAGTCGTGTTCTATGCAAACCAGGTCTTTATCTTCAAGAATGAAAAAAGTGAATGGGTGTTGCCGAAAGGGGTAATTCGTAACGGTGAACTGCCTTGGGATGTAGCGTTAAGACGTGTGAAGGTTGAAGCAGGTATTGACGCAGATATAGTCTCAAGTGCTGGTGGAACAAGTTACGAATTTTTTTCTATCTCCAGAAAGCAGCCGGTTTGTAATGAAATTTCATGGTACATCATGTCGTCGCCTTCAAAGGATTTTTCAATCAACAAGGAATTGGGCTTTAAGGATGGTGGGTTTTATCCGGTAGATAAAGCCTTAAGCATGATAACCTACAGTCAAGATAGGTCGCTGGTCAATTTATCCTATAAGAAATTCAAGGAGTTAATGAAGGAAAAGGCAGTAATTTAATAAACCCGAAAGAAATAGGGCAGCTAAGGCTGCTCTTTTTATGCTTTCACCTTTCATAAAGCCGGCATGAATGTTATGATATATATGAGATTTCTAACAAAGGTTGTGAGAATATGCAGGAATATAAAACACTACATAAGGCTTCTGAAGATGAGATCATAATAGAAAAATCAAGATTTATAGGCTATGCAGCCCCTGTTGCATCAGAGGAGGAGGCCCTGGCCAATATCAGAGCGATTAAGACCAAGCATAAAGAAGCAACGCATAATGTCTATGCCTATGTTATAGGGCTAAATAATGAGGTTCAGCGGTATAATGATGACGGTGAACCCTCAGGAACTGCCGGTATCCCTATTTTGGAGGTATTAAAGAAGGAAGAAATAAGGAATGCTGTTGTGGTTGTTACAAGATATTTTGGCGGTATAAAGCTGGGGGCAGGGGGCCTTGTCAGAGCCTATATCAAGGGATGCAAAATAGGAATGGCGGCTGCTGAAATCGTCAGCAGAAAATATTTCAAGCTAATGCATTTAAAAATAGAATACGGACTGCTTGGAAAAATTCAGCACGAAATATCCCACAGAGATTACCTGATAAAGGAAATGCAATACGATGATGCCGTTCATTTTTATCTATATGTTAAAATGGATTTTGTGGCACAATTTCGACAGGAGGCAACGGAATGGAGCAATGGAAGCTGCGATATTCAGGAGCTGGAAGGCTTATATCTTTCGGAATTAAATGGCAAAATAATAATACCCTAGCGTAGAAGTGTAATCCCTTTAGTAATGGGTATTTAAAAAGCAGGAGGTGTTTTTATGGATGTAATCGAATTAAATAAGCAGGAGATGCTTGAAAAAAAGGTATGGGCAGTTATAGGAGTGACGCCTGATCCTGAAAAATTTGGCTACAAAATATTTAAAAAGCTGAAGGAAAAGGGCTACAAAGTATATGGCATAAATCCCAAGTATAACGAGGTGGAGGGTGAAACAATCTATGCCAGTGTTAAGGATTTGCCTGAAAAGCCAGATTGCGTGGACATGGTTGTAAATCATAAGCTGAGCCTTCCAATGCTGGATGAGATCAAAGCGGCAGGCATAGAATATGTGTGGTTTCAGCCAGGGACCTTTGATGAGGAAGTTATCGATAAAGCTGAGAGCTATGGAATGAAAATAGTATATTACGATTGTGTTTTGGTTGCATTAGCATAGTACATAAGAGGATTATTTTTGTCAGGTCACAGTTAAAATTTAGGTTAAGTCTGAGCTTTAACTGTGACCTAGTATAAGGTATAATCCTCATTTTTTTTCTTCTTCACCGTCGTTTCCCTTGCAGAATATTTCATACACCCCCATGGCAAATAAAAATACGCCAAACAGCCTTCTAAGCAGTAAGGAAGGCATTTTTAATGCGATGAAGGAGCCTAGCCAAGCCCCTGCAAGCCCAAAGAGTATTATTGGTATGCTGAGCTTTATTTGTATATTTTTATTTTTATGATGTATGATCAATGCAATTATTGCAACGGGTATAAAAGATAAGAGGTTTATACTCTGAATGGTTTGCTGCTGCAAATCAGTCAGAAAAATTAGTCCTGGAATAAGAATAGTACCGCCACCTATGCCCATGCCCCCTATGATGCCTGATATTAGCCCTAGTAAAAAAAGTATCATGACAACACCAGTCTAATTGCTGCTAATATCATAAATACACCAAATATACGCCTTAAATGCTTAGCCGAAAATTTGCTTAAGGATTTGGAACCGATATAGCTGCCGACAACGCCGCCGAGGGTGATCTTTAAGGTTGTAGAAAGCTCAGTAAAACCATACCTGTAATATACAATGCTGCTGATCAGGGCGAAGGGAAAAATGATAGAAATGGCGGTGGCATGGGCTTTATGCTGTCGGACACCAAAAAAGCAGGTTAGGGCAGGGACAACAATGGTACCGCCACCTGCTCCGAACAAGCCATTAATCACACCTGCAGATATTCCAACAGCAGCAATCTTCAACCAGTGCTTTGAACTCATAGAAAATTCACCTCATCTAATCATTAGCATTAATTTTAGCCTTAATGGTTAAAACTATACCTGTAAATCCTTAGTACAATGATTCCTTCTCGGTTATTTATCATATAAATGTTGAGCGTTTTAATACGACTATACTTTTCAATTAATAAATATACATTTATGGATTACATAATGGAAAAATATGATATAATATTCAAATATAAAAATGAAAGGGGATGCATTAGATGTCCTTAACGGTGGAAAAGAAAATAGAAATGGCAGTGGCTTGGCTTCAACAGCAAGTAAAGGAGTCTGGTACAAAGGGCATTCTTGTGGGGATTTCTGGAGGGATTGACTCAGCAGTTGTTGCTAACTTAATTAAGCGAGCCTGCCCTGATAATTCTCTGGGGGTTTTAATACCCATAAGAAGTAATATTAAGGATTTGGAGGACGGCAGAGCTGTAGCAGAAAAAGCCGGTATAAAGCATATCGAGGTGGATTTAGGAAGTCTTCAGGGACAGCTATTAGATGCAGTTAACCATCAGTTGAAGGCGGCAGCCCTTTATCAGGAAAGCGGGCTAAGAATAGCAGATGCAAATCTAAGGGCCAGATTGAGAATGAGTACATTATATACCATTGCCAACAATTTGGGGTATTTGGTTGCAGGTACGGATAATGCTGCCGAGGTATATACGGGCTATTTCACAAAGTATGGTGATGGTGGCGTAGATATCCTGCCAATTTCAACGCTTAAAAAATACGAGGTGTATGAGTGGGCAAAGGCTTTGGAGGTTCCTCAGCAGATAATCGACAGAGCACCAACTGCAGGACTATGGGAAGGACAGACGGATGAGGCAGAGATGGGTACGACCTATGAGTTGATAGATGCCTATCTGGAGGGTAAAGATATACCTCAAAAGGATAAAGATATCATTGAAAGATTACATCGAATATCTGAGCATAAGAGAGTGATGCCGCCTTACCCTGAATATAAGTAATTGCAGTATTGAATGATCTATGCTAAAATATATATGCAATTTTTACTCCCGTGCCTGGTGAATTATTTGATAATTCCCAGGCATATGAGGGTTAAGGGAGCATTCTACTTAAGGAGAGGATTTTATGGGACGTATCGGTAATATTATCGATAGAAAAGGTAAGCAGGACGCGAAAAAGGCTAAAATTTACACAAAGCTGGCAAGGCTTATAACAGTTGCAGCTAGAGAAGGCGGTGGAGATCCTGTATACAATGCAAACCTAAAGAACGCTATAGATAAGGCGAAGGCACAAAATATGCCTAATGATAATATAGACCGTGCAATTAAGAAGGGGACAGGAGAGCTAGGTGGCAACGCCTTTGAAACCATAACTTACGAAGGGTATGGTCCAAATGGCGTAGCAGTAATTGTAGAGGCACTTTCTGATAACAGAAATCGAACAGCAGGAGATGTCCGATATGCCTTTGATAAAAATGGCGGTAACTTAGGAACCTCAGGCTGTGTATCCTTTATGTTTGACAGAAAGGGTCAAATGGTTATCGAAAAGACGGATGCTATAGATGAAGACGAAATAACAATGGCGGCTATTGAGGCCGGGGCAGAGGACTTCGTTGTAGAGGAGGAGGCCTATGTCGTGATAACTTCACCGGAGGATTTTTCAAGCGTTAAGGATGCTTTATTAGAGGCTGGCTATGAATTCTTCAGTGCAGACATCGTCTACATCCCACAAACCTCAGTCGCATTGACCAATGCAGACGACATCAAAAAGATGAAGCGTATGATTGACACGCTGGAGGATTTTGACGATGTGCAAGAGGTTCATCACAATTGGGATGAGGTAGAATAGGTTGAAATCTTAACATATGTAGCGTTAAATTAGCAAGTGGATAATGGTGTACATCCAAAATTCAATTGAGTAATGGTATATAAAGCTGATTACTTCGTTGAATTATGGGTGTACAGCTTGTACACCTTCTTATGTGAATGTTTATGATATAAATATTCTATTAGGAGGGTATTTTTATGATAAAAATTGGTAAATTTGCCCCATTTATTGCATAATAGTTTATAATAATAAATAGAAGAGAATCAAATGGATTTTCCTTAATAAACAAGATAATGGCAATTGCTTTTATAATATATATCATAAATAATGAAAATAATAATATAGCATTACTAAAACAAAGATTGTGGGTGAAGCGTTTGAAGTATATAATATTTGATTTGGAGTTTAACGCACCATATAAGATAGATAGAAGGACTAAGCAGCTGAAGAGAGGAAACACTAATCCCCTTTGTCCACAGGAAATTATTGAAATAGGTGCTGTAAAGGTAAACACAGATATGGAGATAGAGAGTGTCTTTCAGCAGTTTGTCAAACCCACGTTGTATTTAAAGCTCCACCCAAAGGTTAAAAGTAAGACTCATATTACCCTGGAGGACATCGAGGGTGGCACTCCTATTCAGGAGGCAATCGCCCTTTTTAGAGAATGGATTGCTGAGAATGAGGAATACATATTATGCTCATGGGGTGCAGATGATATTAATGAATTGAAGCGAAATTGCGGCTATTTTAAAATTGATACCCAGTGGATTAAGTCATTTAAAGACATACAAAGGAGCACGATGAAATATTTAGGTCTGCCGATGGGACAACAGCTAGGATTAAAAAAGGCCCTTGAAATTTTTGAGATTACATTGGATAATAAGCTGCATAAGGCCCTTAATGATGCTGAATACACTGCTAAAATTCTAAGAATTATTAGCTCTAACGATATGAATCAAGCGTTGGAGACCGAAGAAAAAATAGAAATGGGGAGTGAAGCTGTCAATGAAGATAACTAATGTTAAGGAGGTTCATTATAACTACGGTCTAATAGATGTCATTTTAGATGTTGAGTTTGAGGATAATATTGCCTATCGATGGGAGCTGGTAGAGCCTGAAATACAAGCCGTATATAGACAATTTGGGGACTATAGGCTTGATTATCTGGAGCTTTTGGATAGTGGAATGAATGTCCATGGATTTGAATTCACAGACGAGGAAAAGAGAGAGATTGTAGATTTTATTGAGCGTAAGGTTATTGCTAAGCACTAAGCATAAAGAATCCCAGCTTGCCGTTATTGGTAAGCTTTTTTTGATCTCATCTTCTTGGCATAAGAATTGCACAATATATGAGCAAGGTAGAAATAAATAAAAGGAGATGAGGGTCGTGAAGGCGTGGTTCAAGAGGCTCCTCAAGGCGATTGAGGAATCTAATAAAAATAGCTTCAGTTCCCAAAGGCTTGACTGCTGTGATATGAAAAAGCTTCAAGTAAAGAAGGCGCCCAAGAAATAAAAAGAGAGGCTTTGTGCAGCATCCTTGTTGGCCATATTTACTGTGGCATTTGCTACAGTAAATGTGGTTTTTAACGCATAGACTATGGAAAATCTCAAGGCTTTCAGCATAAAATGAATAAAGGCACTAGATATGCCAATATTAGTATGTGTTGCACTATTTATGATAATATATATAGTATTAATACATTCCAATAAATTCAGCATAAAGTGTGATGAAGGCTCATCATTAGGGGTATGCCTGGATGCCATAGGGCAATGCATCATCATTGAAGATATTGTCCTATTGTGGTGCTAAAAGAAAATAGGTGATTAATTTGAGCGAAAAGAAAATTTCATCAGGTATTGTCATAGGGCTTATCATCATTATAACCCTTCTTCATTATACAACCGGGTCGGTTGGATGGCCGCTGCATGATTTTTATCGCAGGCTGTATTATCTGCCCATAATTATTGCAGCCTTCAGGTTCAGAATGAAGGGAGGCTTTTTTGCATCTCTTGCTGTTGTGCTTTTATATTCGCCCCATATGCTTTTTTATTTTGGTAGGATAAATTTAGAGGTCCTCAATCAACTTTTTGAGGCAGGCATGTTCGTGGTGGTTGGCATGATAACTGGCATTTTGGTGGAGGGTGATTATAGGAAAAGAATGCTTTTGGAAATGAAAATATCCGAATTAGCAGATATGGAAAACTACACCCATAATGTTTTAGACAGCATAGATAGTGGCATATTATCTATAGACAGTAATAATAAGATTACGACAATCAATAAAAAGGCAATTAATTTATTTGAAACCAGTGAAAATGCTATGAATTTTCTGGGAAATGCAGAGCTTCAGTTGATGGCAGAGGAAGTGTTGAAGGGTAAAAGGATGAGCTATAGCAGGGAATATATGTATAATACTGGAGAAAAGGTTGTTGATCTGTTTGTTCTGCTGCATCCCCTGCGAAATATTGATGGTATAATTGAGGGTGCTGTTGTGGTAATAAGGGATATTACAGGATTAAAGCAGCTACAGGAGCAATTGAGAAGAAGTGAGGGACTTTCTGCCATCGGTCAGATGGCCTCCAGTGTAGCCCATGAAATTAGAAATCCTTTAGGCATTATTAAGACAATCAGTCAGACCATCGGAAGAGATATCAAGGATACGGAGCTTAAGGAGGGTCTGACCATTATCAATGATGAGATAAATCGTGCAAATAAGGTAATTAAGGAGCTGTTGGATTTTGCTAAGCCCTATAGCTATATGATAGAAAGATTAAGCATTAGAGAATTACTGTCGGAGGTAGTGAATATCGTCAGCAGATCTCAGGATCGAAATCTATATCATATTTCCTTAACAGCACCTGAAGACTATTGCATAGAAGGCGACATAGATAAGCTTAAGCAGGCCTTTTTGAATATTATATTAAATGGCCTGCAAGCCATGAAAAATGGTGGGAATTTGTCAATAGCGCTTTCGTCGGATGCTAATGGTTTGGCGGCTATAGACTTCAAGGACGATGGAGAAGGTATTTCCAAGGAAATACAAAAAAAAATCTTCGATCCTTTTTATACAACAAAGGCAGCAGGCACAGGCCTTGGTTTATCAATAACCTATAGAATCGTTGAGGAGCACAGGGGTAAAATAGAAATCGAAAGTGAAGTTAATCAAGGAACGACAATAAAGGTACTTTTACCTATCTGTATCGAGGCATAATTGATAAGTATTGGGAGGATTTCTTATGCATAAGAGAATACTTGTGGCGGATGATGAACGGAATATGAGATGGGCCATAAATAGAGCTCTGGAGGGCGAGGATTATATTATTCTGGAGGCCGCAACAGGGCTTGAAGCCCTAGAGCATTATAGGGAAAAAGAGCCTCATTTAGTGATTATGGATCTGAAAATGCCGGATATGGACGGAATTTCAGCACTTACCAAAATGAAGGAGATAAAGGATACTACACCAATTATAATGATAACTGCCCATGGAACAGTTGAAAGTGCGATTGAGGCAATGAAGCTAGGGGCTATGGATTACATATCAAAGCCCTTTGATATAGAAGAGCTTATGATTACAATTGAGAAGGCACTGGGTTATGGCGAGCTGAAGGAGGAGGTATGCTACCTTAGAGAGGAGCTTGGAAAAAGCTTAGGGAAGCCAATTATCGGCAAAAGTCAGGGATTGCAGAATACATTGGAAACCGTCAACAGGGTAGCGAAAACCAATGCCTCGGTCTTGATCTTAGGTGAGAGCGGAACAGGTAAGGAGCTAATAGCCAATGCCATACACTATAATAGTGGCAGAAGGAATAAACCCTATATTAAAATTAATTGCGGGGCGATACCGGAAAACCTATTAGAAAGCGAGCTGTTTGGATATGAAAAGGGTGCCTTTACAGGAGCAGCCTCAAGAAAAGTAGGTAGAATAGAACGCGCTAATGGCGGGACCCTTTTTTTAGATGAGGTTGGAGAGCTACCATTCCAGCTTCAGGTTAAGCTATTGAGAATTCTTCAGGAAAGAGAGATAGACAGGATAGGAGGAACAGAGCCTATAAAGGTGGATGTCAGGATTATTGCAGCCACTAATAGAGATTTATTGACTATGGTGGAGGAAGGTACCTTCAGAGAGGATTTATACTACAGATTAAATGTCATTCCTATCAAAATGCCACCCCTGAGGGAGCGGAAGGAGGACATTCCGATACTGGTGAATCATTTTTTAAGCTTTTATTGCAACGAAATTGGCAGAGGGCGGATAAGTCTTCAGAAGGATGCTATGGATAAGCTGGTTGAATACCCATGGCGGGGTAATATTCGAGAGCTTGAAAATGTCATCGAAAGGATGGTTATATTATCCGATGAAGAGGTAATCAGGTCCTGTAATCTACCGAGAGAGCTTTTGCTAAAAGAGGAAATAAACAATAGCTATCAACTGCCGGAGGAAGGAATAAAGCTTGAAGAGCTGGAAAGAGACCTGCTAATTCAAGCACTTCAGCGAACTGAGCATAATCAAACTAAGGCGGCTAAATTACTTGGAATCAGCAGGCATACTTTGATTTACAGAATGGAAAAGTTTGGCCTAAATAAGCTATAATATAATGGCAGCATGATTTATTAATAACGCAATTTTAAGGAGGAGTATATATGAAGGTAGTTGTCGAAAGCTTTACAATGGATCATACAAAGGTGAAGGCACCCTTTGTAAGGAAATGCGGAACCATCACGACACCTAAAGGAGATATAATATCAAAATTTGATTTAAGATTTACTCAGCCTAATCTCGAAGCTATGCCCACAGGTGCAATACATGCTTTGGAGCACTTGATGGCCGGCTTTATCAGAGAAGAGCTGGAGGACGTCGTTGATCTTTCACCCATGGGCTGTAGAACAGGCTTTTATCTAATAAAAATTGGAGATAATACGATAGAAGAAATTGAGGGGGCACTGATAAACGTCTTGATGAAGGTAATAGATGCTACTGAAATACCCGCTTTAAATCCTGTTCAATGTGGAAATTATCGTGATATGTCATTGTTTGGTGCAAAGGAGTATGCACGAGAGGTTCTGGAAAAGCTTCAAATAAAATAGCATGCAGATACCGACAAATAAACTGTCGGTATTTTTTATATTACTCCAATTAAGGTAATGGTATGATCAAAATTAGCAGTGTATTAAATAATGTAGAACTAAAAAGAAATTTCAAAAAATAAAGATAAATGCCTGTATTTATGCGTCTTATTTCTATAATCACATATTATATAGTAGAAAAATGCCACCACATTTTGATAAATTTGCACAAATAGGAAGGTATTTTGAAAAAAATATCGAATTGTTATAGCATAACAAATGATATTAGGTGGTGATGGTAAAAGTGGTTAAGAGAAAAGGTTTATGGATACTAGTGTCCGTAATGGTATTGTTTCTGGCAGCTTCTGTTTATGCATCGGGTGTTGAGTCCAGTGGTACCATCATAACAGAGCATTGTGTTGTAAGAGCTTCAGGTAATGTTGAAGCGGAGGAAATAGGTAGTCTACCTATTGGATCTAAAGTATGGGTTGAAGAGGTTAAGGTTGATTGGTACCGTGTAAGTGATATAAAGGGTACTACAACGGGCTGGGTCTATAAGGATATGGTCTCCTTGGACAATGTGAAATCTGTCCTCAAGAGCGGAAGGGTTACAGTATCTGTTCTTAACGTCAGAAGCGGTGCTTCAACAGACTCTAGCATAGTAAGTAAATTAAGTCTAAACGAAAAGATAACCATAATCAGTGAAGAGGATGTATGGTTTGAAATATCTTTGAGTAATGGAATAAAGGGCTGGGTTCATTCTGAATTTATTCAGCTTATACCAAATTATCCTGAGGGCATCGTGATTAATGAAACAACCCTGAAGGAATTGAAGGATACCAACAGTAAGTCTTTAGCTAGCCTAAAGGCTTATGATACGATATATATAAAGGATTATCAGGATGGATGGTTAAACGTCATATTATCGGATTTTACTGAAGGCTGGATTGATGGCGCTGATGGGGAACTATTAGCCACCAGTACTAGAGGCGTTAATAGATCAGGAACAAGAGAAGGCGTTTTTGCAGATTTGGAGGCTATAACCTCTAAATATTTAGGAAAAAAATATAGCTATGGGCAAACGGGACCAAATTCCTTTGACTGCTCAGGCTTTACAACCTATATACTCAAGACATATTACAGTGATTATCTTCGAGCGAAGGGAATTGATTTACCGAGAACCTCCCGAGATCAATCCACTATTGGTACTGCGGTAGATAAAGCATCATTAATTGCTGGAGATTTAGTGTTTTTCGATACAGTAAACAGAGTGGTAAAGACAGTATCTCATGTAGGAATTTATTTGGGTGAAGGCAGATTTATACACGCCTCCTCCTCCGGTGGGAATGTTGTCATTTCAAACTTAGATGACGGATACTATAGACAACGATATCTAAAGGCTGTGAGGCTGTAGGAGAAGCATTAGAGAATAGTTAATAGTGAATAACGAATAGTGAAAATATGAGTTTAAGAGATTTGCCTTGGGCAAATCTCTTTTTTTTAAAAAAGAAGCTTTTATTATAATGTGATTTTTAAGTAGCTTCGTTATTCATTATTCACGATTCACTTTAATGATAGGCATAACCTTCTATCCAACGCTATATATATAATTAAGGCAAAGTAAATTTTGGAGTTGGACAAGAATAATAGAGTTATTATGGAGGTGCTTTTATGAAGAGGAGTCGTATGGGTATAAAAAGAAGCAGAAGAAGGAGTAATTTAGTTTTGGTGGTGCTTTTTTGTATTGTACTGCCGGCTATTGCAATTTATGCGGGTTTGAAACTGACTGAAAAGATAATAATACCGGTTATAAATGGCGACGAAGTGCTGCCTGAGGGTTTGGAGCTTAGTGACGAAACACCGCCTGAGGATACGCCTATTGATGAGGAAGAAGCCGCTAATACAGAGAAAAAACTGGAAACTGTTGAAATAAAGCCATTGAGAATATACACTATACAGGTTGCCAGTCTCAACGATACACAAAATGCTGATGTCCTCATTAGTGACTTAAATGCTGTAGGGCTGCCGAATTTAGTTTATAAAATTGACAATAGCTACAAAGTATATACTATGGGGGCAACTAACAGAAGTATTATGGAGGAAAATATTGGACATATTAAAGAATACTATCCTGATGCCTACATATCTGAGCTAAGCTTGCCGGCTAAGGACGTACAATATGAAGCTGATGATACAGAAATTAGGATCAGTGATTTGGCACAAAAGTTAAATGAATTGATAGATATTATGGAGGCATTATCGATTGAGTGGAATAATTTAATTCAAAAAAGAGGAGAAAAAGGTCAGTATGTCGAATTGTTAAAAAAACAACAATCATTATTGGAGGAGCTTTCGGTTATTAACAAAGTGGTGGTTTTTCCAAGTAGCTTTCAGAAAAAAAGCAGCATAGAAAAAATGCTGGAATTTCAACTGGAAAACCTTCAGCAGAGCTTGGAGCTTATGGAAGCCAGTAGTGAGGATGTGAATTATAGAGTTCATAGTTTGTATCTGGATAGTCTATTCAGAATGGTCGAAGTAGTTAAATGACATTTTTATGGAGGGGTGTAAATGAAATTAAAAGAAATACAACAGCTGCTGAATGCAGAGGTTTTATCTGGTGAGGATTTAATGGATACGGATATCCGTACTGTATTTGCCTGTGACCTAATGAGTGATGTGTTGGCCTATGTTGAGGATAAGACGCTTTTATTAACTGGGCTATGCAATCCTCACACCATCAGAACAGCAGAAATGAAGGACATCAATGCGGTTGTTTTCGTAAGGGGAAAAAAGCCGGATGAGGAGACCTTAAGGCTGGCAGAGGAAACAGGAATTGTTGTTATGATCACAGATTTAATTTTATATAATTCCTGTGGTATACTATATCATAATGGACTAAAAGGTGCGAAGGGGCACAAGGAGGATTTTGCTCCACAGGGGAGGTAGAGGGCCATTCAGGTATGCTATGATATTGTCAGATATGATTTTTCCAGAGCTGGTGAGGCTTCAAGCAATATTAAAAAGCTGTTAAAGCAGCTGGGAATTTCAACAGATATAATAAAAAGAGTTGCTGTAGCCACCTATGAGGCTGAAATGAATATTACGATTCATTCAGAGGGCGGCATTATTGAGCTTAACATTGATCCGGAAAAAATTAAAATAATTGCAAGGGACAAAGGGCCGGGTATAGAAAATATTGAAAAGGCAATGACAGAGGGCTATTCAACTGCCCCCGATGAGGTAAGGGAGTTGGGCTTTGGGGCAGGCATGGGTTTGCCTAATATGAAGCGTTGCTCTGATATCTTTGACATTGAGTCGACGCTGGGCGAGTCAACCACAGTAACAATGACTATTTTGCTAAATTGAGAGTAGACAGGGGGAGTTGTGAATGCACAAGGTGAATGATCTGATAAAGCTACTGGAGCTGGAGTTAATTGCCGGTGAGGGCGGCTTGGAGAATACGATCTCAGGGGTGTATATAGGCGATTTACTAAGCTGGGTAATGGCACATCTTCAAGCAGGCAATATATGGATAACCATACAAACCCATGTGAATATATTGGCTGTAGCTCTGTTGGCCGATGCTTCCTGCATAATAATACCAGAGTATGCTGAAATTGATAGCCAGACAATAGAGAAGGCGAATTACGAAGGAATCCCTCTGTTAAGAAGTAAGTTTAGTGCCTATCAATTGGCAATTAAGATAAAGGAGCTTGATCTAATAATATGAGTATAGCCGTCGACCTACATATTCATAGTGGACTTTCGCCTTGCGGAGATAAGGATATGACCCCTAATAATATCGTAAATATGGCTTGTATAAAGGGATTAGACGCAATTGCGGTTACTGATCACAATTCCACTAGAAATCTTTTTGTCCTCTCACAAATCGCTGAAGCTAATGACATATTATTTATACCGGGTGTAGAGATTACTACCAAGGAGGAGGTTCATGTACTGGCATTATTTGAAGGTGTGGCAAATGCGCTGAGTCTACAGCCTCTCCTGGACAGTGCCTTACCTAATATATTGAATAAGCCAGGGATTTTTGGTCATCAATATGTGTATGACCGTGAGGATGAAATCATTGAAGAGGTTAAGCCTTTGCTTTTAAATGCCTTAGATTTATCCATAGAAGAAGTGATAAAGGAGGTTCGTCTTAGAGGTGGTGTGGCAATACCGGCTCATATAGACAGGGAAGCCTTTAGCATTATATCAAACCTGGGTTTTATTTCACCGCATCTTGAATTTACTACAGTGGAGCTTACCGGCAAATGCGATTATAAAGCCTTGAAGGAAAAATACCCATATATAGGGAATTACAAAGTAATAAGAAGCTCCGATGCCCACAGACTTACTGATATACTGGAGAGAGAGGTCTTCTTAGAGGTAGAGGAATTAACCGTTAAAGGTGTAATCAATGCGCTTAAGGATAAACCATAACAGCTTGAACCATAACTTTGTCTATGACAAAGTTAATTTTATGTTATCTCGGTCATGTTTTAAGGACATATGTACTACAGGTTTGCTTTAAATTCATTAATACAAATAAATGGAGGTTAGATGTATGAAGGAGCTGGCATTACATATTCTAGATATAGCGCAGAATTCTATCGCAGCAAAGGCTACCTCAATTAAAATCGAAATCCTTGAGGACTTGCAGTTGGACAGGCTGGAAATATTAATAGAAGACAATGGCAAGGGGATGGCAGAGGAGGAGCTGGTGAGGGCGTTGGATCCCTTTTATACATCTAGAAAAACCAGGAGGGTAGGGCTAGGACTATCATTGTTTCAAGCTGCTGCTGAACAGTGTGACGGTGGTTTGGTATTGCAATCTCATAAGGGAACGGGTACAGTTGTCAAAGCTACCTTCAAGCATAGTCATATAGACAGAGCCCCATTAGGAAATATAACAGATTCTTTGATAACTTTAATACAAGCTGACCCTAATATCGATTATTTATATACTCACCAGTACAATGATAAAAAAATTTATTTTGATACTAAGGAGATTAAAAATATACTTAAGGAGGTTGAAATAACTAATATTGAAGTGCTGGTCTGGCTTAGAGAATACATAGATTCCGAATTAAAAGAACTTGTTAAATAATACATTTTATAATATTATATTATTTAAAATGAATTAATATTTAGCAGTATTAATATGTATTTACTTCTACTAATTGCTGCTCCTCTTTTAAGGAAAGTATGAAGGTATATTTATTAAATTTTCATAATACAGTATACATTTTATGAAAATATAAATGATAGTCCTTCAAAAAATTGGATTAATCAATTGTTATTTTTTTATTAATAGAGGAGCTTGCAGGTTTTTGTAGAATGTATAATAGTTAATGTTTATTAAAAATTAAACAAGGGGTGAAAATCATAATGAAGCTTTTAACCTTTAAGGGGGGTATTCATCCACCGGAGTATAAAGAGCTAACTGAACACTTACCTATTGAGAGGGCAGTTGAGCCAAGCACGGTGGTTATCCCTATGCAACAACATATTGGTGCTCCCTGTGAGCCAATAGTAAAGGTTGGTGACCGCGTTTTAGTTGGTCAAAAAATTGGTGAGGCAAAGGGATTTGTTTCATCACCGGTGCATTCAAGTGTATCTGGAGAAGTAAAAGCGATAGATATGATGCCAGCAGCAGGTGGCGGCGAGGTGCTTTCAGTTACCATTATTTCCGATGGTCAAAATGAAGTAGACCCATCCGTTCAACCCAAAGGCGATATCGAGAAGCTAAGTGCAAAGGAAATTGTGGATATTATTAAAGAAGCAGGTATCGTTGGTATGGGTGGTGCAGCATTCCCAACCCATGTTAAGCTTTCTCCTCCACCAGAAAAGAAGATTGACACAATTATTCTTAATGGTGCTGAGTGTGAGCCTTATTTAACTGCTGACCACAGGCTAATGCTGGAAACGCCTGAAAACGTTATTTATGGATTAAGAGCTTTAATGAAGTCAGTGGGTGTTGAGAAGGGCTATATTGGAATTGAATCCAACAAGCCGGACGCAATTGAAACCATGACGAAAGCCGCCGCTGAATATCCAAATATCGAAGTTGTAGGGCTTTATACAAAATATCCTCAAGGTGCAGAGAAGCAGCTGATTTATGCCTGCACTAAGAAAGAGGTGCCTAGCGGTGGACTGCCAATGGATGTTGGTGTGGTTGTTAACAATGTAGGTACTGCTGCTCAGGTGGCGATTGCAATAAAAACAGGTATGCCATTAGTTGAGCGTATAACCACTGTTACAGGTAAGGCTGTTGCATCACCAAAAAATCTTTTAATTAAGATAGGTGTTCCAGTTAAGGATGTCATTGAGCAATGTGGTGGCTTAACACAAAAACCAGGAAAGCTTATCATGGGCGGACCTATGATGGGACTTGCCACCCACACAGATGAGGTTGTAATTACAAAGGGTTCATCCGGAGTATTGTTATTTGATGAGACTGAGGCGAAAATGCCTGAAAGAGGCCCATGTATTAGATGTGGAAAATGTGTTGATATATGTCCGGCTTTCTTACAGCCATTGCATATCAGCAATTTTTCAAATAATAATATGATGGAGGCAGCTGAAAAGTATAGAGCATTGGATTGTATCGAATGTGGCTCCTGCTCATTCATCTGTCCGGCAAAGATACCTCTATTACAGGCGATTCGTGTTGCAAAAAGAAATATCATTGCTAAAAAAAGAAAGCAATCATAGGAAATGATGGGAGGGATAGGAACAATGGTTGAAAAGTTAACAGTATCTTCTTCTCCACATGTATGGTCAGAGAACTCTACCTCTAAAATCATGTTAGATGTTGTTATTGCCTTATTACCGGCTACTGTAGGAGCAATATACTTTTTTAGATTAAATGCAGCTATGCTGATTGCATTGGCAGTTATAACAGCGGTTTTAACGGAGATGGCGATACAAAAAATAAGAAAGCAGCCTGTTACTGTAAGTGATTATAGTGCTGTTGTAACCGGATTATTACTAGCTTTAAATATTCCTGCTTCGGCTCCTTGGTGGATTCCAATAGTAGGATCTATATTTGCGATTGCTATTGTTAAACAGCTATTTGGCGGTTTAGGTCAAAACTTCATGAACCCTGCCTTAGCTGCTAGAATTATGCTTACCTTGTCTTGGACTGATCAAATGACGCAATGGATAAAGCCAGGAGCTGATGCAGTTTCAGGTGCAACACCATTAAGCTTTGTGAAGGGTGTTACAGCCATTCCAAGTAAGGCACCGGATTTATATGATATGATTGTAGGTAATATTGCAGGATCTATGGGTGAAACATCAGCTATTCTATTGATTTTAGGTGGTCTTTACCTTGTATATCGTGGTGTTATATCACCGAAGGTACCGGCTATATTTATCGGGACAGTGGCTGTTATAACCTTAATAGCTGGTGGTTTTGATGCCAGCTATATGCTATACCATGTCTTCGGAGGCGGATTGATGATAGGCGCTATCTTTATGGCGACTGATTATGCATCTTCTCCTGTAACAGCAAAAGGCAAGGTATTCTTTGCTCTTGGTTGTGGTATTATAACCAGTATGATACGTTTATATGGGGCATATCCTGAGGGTGTTGGATTCTCTATACTTTTAATGAACGTTGCGGCACCTCTTATTGAGAAATATACTGCTCCTAAAGTATTTGGGGAGGTGAGAAAATAAATGCGTGATATAGTTAAGCATGGACTAATTTTACTTATAATAACTACCATTGCAGCATTTGTTTTAGGATTGACTAACGATGTAACTCAGGCGATTATCGTCGAAAGAGCAGAGCAGAAAAATATCGAATCAATTAAGGCTCTTCTCCCAGAGGCCGATGAATTCCAAAAGGTTGAAGGTGTTGCAGCAGGGATTATCCTAGAGGTATATGAAGGAACTAAGGGTGGTAACGTAGTTGGATACACTGTAAAGACATTGCCAAAGGGCTATGGCGGAACAGTTGAAACCCTTGTTGGTATCAGTATAGATGGTAAGGTTGTTGGTTTAAAAATCGGTGAGCACACAGAAACACCTGGATTAGGCTCAAAGGTAGCTGATGCAGCCTTCGTAAACAACTTTATCGGTAAGGATGCAATAGCATTTAGTGTTACTAAGGATGCACCGGCCAAGGATGCGGACATCCAAGCTGTTTCTGGTGCAACTGTGTCAAGTAATGCAGTAACTACAGGTGTGAATGCATCAACTGAATTGTTTAACAATAGTTTAAAGAATAGATAGCCGGGGGTGAGATGATGAATTTAGGTAAAGTTTTTTCAAAGGGCTTAATTTTCGATAACCCTACATTTGTTCAGGTGTTAGGTATGTGTCCAACTCTTGCGGTTACGACTTCTGCACAAAATGGCTTAGGTATGGGTTTGGCGACAACAGCCGTATTAATAGGTTCAAACTTAGTAATATCCTTAACCAGAAAGGTTATTCCTAGCAAGATTAGAATACCTGCCTTTGTTGTAATCATTGCAACCTTCGTTACAATGGTTGGTATGTTATTAAAGGCATATTTACCAGCATTAGATGCGGCTCTTGGTATTTTTATACCATTGATCGTTGTTAACTGTATTATCCTTGCAAGGGCTGAATCCTTTGCTTCTAAGAACTCTGTGATTGCTTCAATAACAGATGGTCTGGGTATGGGCTTAGGCTTTGCCGGCGCATTAGTTATTCTTGGTGGTATCAGAGAATTCTTCGGTGCAGGCTCTATATTTGGCACACCAGTTATGGTGGATTTTTTCCATCCTGCCAGAATTATTTCTCAGCCGCCGGGAGCCTTCCTTGTATTAGGATTATTATTAGCTATATTTAATGGTATAACCTCAAAAAGCAGACCAGGTGAAAAATAAGGAGGTGTAGGATTTGGAAATATTTATTATATTAGTAAGCTCTATATTAGTAAATAACTTTGTTTTATCAAGATTCCTTGGCATTTGTCCTTTCCTTGGCGTGTCAAGACAGGTTGAAACTGCTACAGGAATGGGTATGGCGGTAACCTTTGTTATGGCTATGGCAGCCTTTATGACAAAGCTGATCCAAACTCATATACTAGAGAGATTTGAAATAGAATATATGCAGACAATTGCATTTATATTAGTTATAGCTGCTTTGGTACAGCTGGTGGAGATGATCGTTCAAAAGACCAGTCCTACACTGTATCAGTCCTTAGGCGTTTATTTACCACTAATAACAACTAACTGTGCAGTGCTGGGTTTAACGATTTTAAATATTAATGCAGATTACAATTTGCTTTATTCAGTAATTAATGCTATCGCAGCTGCAGTTGGCTTCTCTTTAGCTATTGTGTTATTTGCAGCGATTCGAGAAAGAATCGAACTGTTCAATGTGCCAGAGGTATTTAAAGGATTCCCAATTGCTTTAATTACTGCCAGCTTAATGTCTTTAGCCTTTTTAGGTTTCGCCGGACTTGTATAAAGGAGAGATAAAAAATGAATTTAGACGTAGTGGTGTATCCAATATTAAGCTTAGGCGGACTTGGACTGCTATTTGGTGCAGGACTTGCTTATGCTTCTAAGAAATTTGAAGTAGAGGTGGATGAAAGAATGTCAGCCATCAGAGATGCTCTTCCCGGAGCTAACTGTGGTGGCTGCGGTTTTCCCGGATGTGATGGTTTTGCTCGTGCTGTTGTAGAGGGCAGAGCCCCAGTGTCAGGATGTCCTGTTGGCGGCTCAGAATGTGCATCAGCACTAGGAAGCATAATGGGTATCGATGCAGGAGACACTGTGAAAAAGGTGGCCAAGGTCATCTGTAACGGTGATACCGCAAGATGTAAGGAGAAATTCGAATATGAGGGCATCGAGGATTGTGTTGCTGCTAACATGGTTGCCGGAGGCAGTAAATCCTGTCAATACGGATGCTTAGGCTTGGGCACCTGTGTAAGAGCATGTCCATTTGATGCCATCGAGATTGTTGAGGGAAGATTAGCAAGAATTATACCTGAAAAGTGTACAGCCTGCGGGAAATGTATAGAGGTTTGTCCTAAGACCGTAATAGATATGGTGCCTTATCATCAGGATGTTGTTATTGCTTGCAACAATAAGGAGCCGGGCAAGGTTGTGCGTCAAAAGTGCAGCGTAGGTTGTATTGCTTGTAAGATTTGTGTAAAGGCTTGTCCTTACGAAGCTATCGATTTTAAGGATAATTTAGCCTTCATCAATTATGAAAAATGTACAAATTGCTTTGTATGTGTTGAGAAATGTCCGACTAAAGCAATTGAGGGCAATTTTGAAAGAAGAAATATAGACAAAAAAGACGCAATATAATAGCAAAAAGTTAATGCTTAAAAAAGAGTTTCATATTATTATGGAACTCTTTTTTTCTGAAACATAATATTCTACAGACCTGATAAATCAAAATGGGCAATAATAGCAATCAAATACTACTTGTATCTTATTTTACTTAATGATAAACTTTTAATGTACTCTTTTTAAGGCAAGAATATACAAGAACCGATAAAAATTGCTATTTGTGAAATTAAGTACAGCTTTTAAAACCAAATTAGAAAACATAATAGAAAGTGTGATAACAATGAATATTAAAAAACTAACACAGCTAGCAATGCTGACTTCTTTGGGACTGGCCCTTCATATCATGGAGGCAGGTATCCCGAATCCCTTTATGGGGATTGCCCCCGGTGCAAAGCTGGGACTTGCCAATATTATCGGGCTTATAACCCTCGTGCTGTTTGGTCTTAAATACGCCTTAGGAGTAAACCTTCTACGCTGTTTCATAGGAGGATTGGCCTCTGGGGCTGTAACATCAATGATGTATAGCCTTGCAGGAGCCTTTGCCAGCACGATAATTATGTGGATTGTTTATCGTTTTTTCAAGAAATACTTCAGCCTTGTGGGTGTCAGTGTTTTTGGTGCATTGGCCCATAATGTCGCTCAGCTTGCAGTGGCAAGTTTGATTATTAACAATGCTAAGATTTTCACCTATCTGCCGGTAATGATGTTTGTAAGCTTAATAACCGGGATATTTATCGGGATTACTGCAAATTTCACTATTTCAAAGACTAAGATACATTTTAATCGAGTATAAAGGATATAATACATGTATTTAGGGGGATAAGAATGAGCAGATATAAAAATCCATGGCTCTTAATTTTACTGATAGTAACTGGGGTAGTATTAGGAGGCTTAATAGGTGATGCTCTGGGAAAAACCCTTCCCATATTATCTTATGGACCTGAGCCCTTGGGTTTGAAAAGCTTTGAGGTGAATTTGGGTGTGATTTTTCTTCAGCTCAGCTTCTTGATCAAGATAAATGTGGCAAGCCTATTGGGGTTATTACTCTCCGTTGTTATATTTAACAGATTGTAGGTGAAGATATGAGGTTTGTTTTAGCATCAAATTCTCCTCGGCGGAGGGAATTGCTTAATAATTTGGGTGTTAGCTTTACTATTAGTGCCAGTAGCATAGACGAAGCTTTAGATGGCACTGCAATTCCCCATGAGGAGGCCAAAAGGCTTGCCTTTGAAAAGGCCCGAGACATTGCTTCAAGGATAGACGAAAAGGCAATCGTTATTGCGGCAGATACAATTGTGGTATCGGATAGGATTTTGGGGAAGCCAACAGATGAGACTGATGCGTATCAAATGCTGAAGATTCTGTCTGGAAGAGCCCATAAAGTCATAACAGGTATCACCTTGATTGATACGTCAACCGGTAAAACAGTAGTAGATTTCTCTGAAACCACAGTCTTCTTTAAGACGCTGTCAGACGACGAAATATGGGACTACATTGCATCAGGTGAGCCTATGGACAAGGCTGGTGCCTATGGCATTCAAGGCAAGGCAGCTCTATTTGTAGAGAAAATTGAAGGCGATTATTACAATGTGGTGGGAATGCCTCTTTTTAGGCTCCAAGAGCTTTTAAACAAGCATTTTAATATAAGTCTTTTAAAATAATACAGCAGCTAAAAGTATCGGCATAATTCCTAAATATAATGAGATAGGGGAATTTAGCTTGAATAAAGAATATGAAACGAAAACAATAAAAAATATGCCCGCAAGTGAGCAGCCAAGGGAAAAGCTGTTGAATAATGGGGTTGAAAGCTTGTCAAATGCAGAGCTTATCGCCATTTTGCTGGCAACAGGCACTAAGGAAATAACTGCTATAAATCTTGCGGAAAATATATTGAATTATTCTAATGATGGTATAAGGTATTTAACCGAAACAACAGTAGAAGAATTGAGTAATATTAGGGGAATGGGTCTCGCTAAATCTGCACAGTTGATTGCTGCTGTAGAGTTGGGTAAGCGTATAGCTTTAACAACAAAGGTTAATAATTATAGAATAAAGAGCCCTATGGATGTTAGTAGTCTGCTAATGGAAGAATTGCGCTATAAGAAGAAGGAATATTTTAATATCCTTTTGTTAAATACAAAGCATGAGCTTATCTCTATAGAGAACATTTCTATAGGCAGTTTAAATGCCTCCATTGTTCACCCTAGAGAGGTATTCCAGAGGGCGATAAAACGTAGCAGCTCTTCAATTATTCTTGTTCATAATCACCCCAGCGGTGATCCATCTCCAAGCAATGAAGATATTAAAATAACAAAGAGATTACAGGAAGCTGGAAGTATTATTGGCATAGAGGTCCTGGATCACATTATCATTGGTGATGGTACTTATTGCAGCTTAAAGGAAAGAGAATTTTTGTAGGCATAGTATAGGAAGGAGCATAATTAAATGGGATTATTGAATATTTTTTCCAAGGACATGGGAATTGACTTAGGAACAGCAAATACATTAGTTTATGTTAATGGAAGGGGTGTTGTGCTAAGAGAGCCCTCTGTTGTAGCAATACAAAGTGACACCAAAACAGTTTTAGCAGTTGGAGAAGAAGCAAAGAAAATGATTGGTAGAACACCGGGAAATATTGTGGCAATTCGTCCTATGAAGGATGGGGTTATTGCCGATTTTGACGTTACACAAAGTATGCTTAAATATTTTATAAGGAAGGCATATGGCAGAAAATCCTTTATTCAACCAAGGGTTGTTGTCTGTGTACCCTCAGGCGTCACTGAAGTGGAAAAAAGAGCTGTTGAAGAGGCTGCATATCAAGCAGGGGCTAGAGAGGCATACCTCATTGAGGAGCCAATGGCTGCGGCTATAGGTGCCGGCCTGCCGGTTGAGGACCCTACAGGTAGCATGGTAGTAGACATCGGTGGTGGAACTACAGAGGTTGCAATCATCTCCCTTGGAGGAATAGTCACCGCAAAATCTATTAGAGTTGGCGGGGACGAGCTGGATGAATCTATAATCCACTACATTAAACGTGAATACAATCTTATGATAGGCGAAAGAACCGCTGAAGAGGTAAAAATAAATATTGGCTCTGCCTTTCCTAAGGAGCAGGAGGACAGGATGCTTATAAGGGGTAGAGACTTAGTTTCAGGTCTGCCCAAAACCTTGGAGATATCCTCTCATGAAATTATGGAGGCCTTGAGGGAGCCGGTTGGGCAAATAATTGAAGCCATAAAATATACTCTGGAAAAGACCCCGCCGGAGCTTGCTGCTGATATTATGGAGATGGGGATTATGCTGACGGGTGGCGGCGCAATGCTGCATGGGTTAGATGCCTTAGTCAGAAAAGAAACGGGGATGCCTGTCAGAATAGCCGATGAACCGTTGGATTGTGTTGTTTTAGGAACTGGTAAAGCAATAGAATCAATTGACACCTTGAAGAGAGTACTTATTACACCAAAGAAATTAGGATAAGTTGGTGATAAAAGATGGCTAAAAAAGCTGCTAAGGATCGGACTGCAATGATTATAGCAATTGCTGCTATCCTTCTAATTATAGTGATGTCCATAACATCACGGCAAAGGGAAAACATTTCAGAAATAGAAAGATGGGTAGGCAATATATTTACCCCTGTACAGAAGGTTTTCAGTACTGGGGTAACAACTGTTGGTGATAGCCTTAGCTCAGTATTTAACATTGGTAAGATTAAAAAGCAAAATGGGGATTTGAGTAATCAGGTAGAAGAGCTTCAAAAGGAGCTTATCCAGCTGAGGATGGAAAGGGATGAGCTGGAGGAGCTTCGAGAACTGAGGTATATGCTTAATGTTGTGGAGGAAAAGGATAGCTTTAGCTCTGTAGCGGCCAATATTATCGGAAAGACCCCCAGTAACTGGTTTGACATTTTTACCATAGATGTAGGTACAAAAAATGGCGTTTACAAGAACAGTATTGTACTTGCCTCCAATGGGTTAGTGGGAAGAGTAACTGAGGCGGGAGATAACTGGGCGAAGGTATCAGGGATTATTGACAACAATAGCTCCGTCAGCTTTCAGGTATTAAGAGATGCTAATACACAGGGGATTATTACAGGAAGCATCACCAGCGATTTGTCAGGCTATCTATTTGATTCCCTAGCAGAGGTTGTAGTAGGAGATAAATTGGTCACTTCTGGCTTAGGCATATTCCCACGAGGCATTTTGATAGGAGAGGTCAGTGATGTGGCAAGAACCAGTGATCAGCTGTTAAGAACCATTAAGGTTGAACCAGCGGTGAATTTTAAAAAGCTAAGCAAGGTGCTGGTAATGACACCAAAAAACACTGTTGAATAAATATAAAAGGGGAAAAAGCGGTGAAAATTCTAATTATCGGCATAATCATTGCTGTTAATTTAATATTACAATCAACCCTACTTCAATATTTCAAAATATTTGATGTGCTTCCTAATACTGGGCTGATTCTAGTCATATCCTTCGCAATTTATAATGGTAAGAATAAAGGTGCCATTATAGGTTTTTTTGTTGGACTGCTGCAGGACATTATTTTTGGCCGTATCATAGGATTAAATGCATGTGTATATATGATAACAGGATATCTGGTAGGTATGATAAACCGAAAGGTCTTTAAGGAGAATCTTTTAATTCCCTTTACCCTGACGGCTATAGCAACTGTTTTTTATGAAAGCGTAAATCTTTTGCTGATATATCTGCTGGGCTATAGAATAGAGCTTCTTAATTTTTTTAAGAAGATGATCGTTACAGAGGTATTCTATAATTCTATCGTTTCCGTTTTTATATACATTTATGTAACCAAATTGTATCAATCTAAATATATGAAAAAACGATACTATTAAGTGGGGATTAAAGCATGTGGAAAAACCTTAAGGATCGATATGTAGTAACCCTGATTGCCTTTATAATGGTATTTACAATCATTGTGTTTAGATTAGCATCAATAATGATTGTTGCCGGTGAGTCATACAGGGAAGAGGCAGAGAACAGAATATTTAAAAGTATACCCATAAAGGCACCAAGGGGTGAAATTAGGGATAGATACGGTCGTTTACTGGCAGGAAACAGGCCCAGCTTTACTGTGCAAATAATGAAAAATGAAATTGTAGATGAAAAGCTGAGCGAAGTACTTATAAAAATTATCAATACTTTAGAGGCAAATGGCGATAGGTATACAGATGATTTTCCCATCGTTTTGAATGATGAAGGCAGGTACATTTTTACCTATGACAGAGAAATAGAAAACTGGAAAAATGAAAATGAGATACCACAAGAGACTGATGCAAAGGAAGCCTTTCAAATTCTTCTGCAGAGATATGGCATAACCAACTATGAGGATGACTTTGATGCACAGCAGCAGCTGTTACAGAATATGGGCACTGTACCTATCTCGGTGGTGCAAATGAGATTTACCGAGGAAATGAAGAAAAGCAATTGGCTGGAGAGCCATGGACTTAAGGATTTTAAGGGGACAGCTGAAGAAGCCTTTATTACTGCTAGAAATAGCACCTATAAAATCCCTGAGACCTATAACAATATTGATGCAAGAAAAATTATGGTTATAAGAGAGCAGTTGAGAAATCAAGGTTATCTGCAATTTCAACCGGTTACTGTAGCAAAGGATATATCCGATCAATCAGTTATCGATCTGGAGGAAAGCATCAACGAGCTCCCGGGAGTGAATATCACTGTGGAGCCCATTAGATACTACCCCCAAGGCAAGGTAGCAGCCCACATATTGGGTACATTAGGAAAAATATCTCAACAGAACGAAATTGATAAATATGTCAAGGAATTAGGCTATGCAGCCAGTGATATCATAGGAAAGACTGGCATCGAGCAAAAGTTCGAGGAGGCGCTTAGGGGTACTGATGGCTATCAGAAGGTAATCGTGGATTCAAGAGGTCGAACTATAGAGGTTCTTGAACGAGTTGACCCTATTCCTGGACAAACTGTATATCTTACTATAGATCTTAATCTGCAAATTAAGGCGGAAGAGGTTCTGGAGCAGGTTCTGGGGACTATTCAGGTGGGTGGCACCTATGAAACCCGTTGGGGTAAAAATATTCTAATGAGTACCAGTAGTGGGGTAATGTCAAATGCAAAATCTGCATCGACAGTCGTCCAGGATGTCAATAATGGTGAGATATTGGCACTGGCTAACTATCCTAGCTATGATCCAAATCTGTTTGCTACAGGCATAAGCCTTACGGATTGGAACAGTCTGATGCCGGAAAATGAGAAGGACCCCATAGCACCACGACCATTGACTAATATTGCCTTAAGCACTGCAATACAGCCGGGTTCTACCTTTAAGATGCTTACAGGCATTGCTGCATTGGAGCAGGGCTTGGACCCCAACTACAAAATATTTGATAGAGGGTTTGTTCAGGTTGGCGGACATTCCTTTGGTAACTGGCTCTGGAACTCAAGCAGGAGGACAATGGGATGGCAAAACATTCATCAGGCCATCGCAGATTCAAATAACTTTTACTTCTATTCCGTCGCCACCGGTTATGATTACGGCATAGGAAAATTACTGCCGTTTTCCATGAGCGTCAACAATATCATTGATATTTCAAAGCGCTTTGGCTTAAACGACAGGACAGGCATTGAAATAGATATCCCAAGAGAAAGATCTGGGGGCGTGCCCAGTCTTGAGAGCAAGACCAGAACAATAAAAGCTCTTTTGAACAATTATCTGATACGACAATTGAAGACGGAGGATTTTGATGATACAAAGGTGACAATATCCGCTGAAAGCATAACAGAGATAATCGACACAATTATCAGCTGGACCGAAGAAAATCCAACACGAGCAGCTGTATATAACAGAATGATGGCGTTGGGCTTTAAGCACGAAAGGGCTAATTTTTATACGGATGTTATTAAGTTTACCTATTTTAATCAAGCGAGTTGGAGCAGATCCGATACAATGAACTTTGCAATCGGACAAGGAGAGCATTCCTATACGCCTATTCAAATGGCAAACTATATGGCCATTCTGGCCAATGGTGGCTATAAATATGAGGTTAGTGTCGTAAGAAAGGTACAGGATTATGACGGTAACAATACCACGGAATTTCCACCGGAGCTTATAGAAAGAATTCCGATGAATGATTACAGCCATATCGATGAGGTAAATTACGGCATGCATCAGGTAACAGTGACGGGCTCTGCCAGAAGCTATTTTGCTAATTTCCCCATAAAGACGGCTGGAAAGACCGGTACTGCGCAGCGTTCTGGTAAAATGCCAGAGTTAGATGAGGAAGCCTATCTTAAGAAGCATTTGAGGTCCTTTAATGTTTCGGAAGCAGCTGTTGAAGCAAAAACCCTGGCGCTTATGGAAGAAAACAAAGAGGATGCTAGATTCGCGGACAAGGGATATGCCATGCGGGAGGCAATAAAGCTTTTGAATCCAAAGGTTAAAAACGTAGATTTGGATCAATTCAAAAAGGATTACGACAACTATGCGTGGTATACCGGCTTTGCTCCCTACGAGGATCCTGAAATAGCAATATCTGTTTTGATATTTCAAGGTGGCTCAGGAGGCTATGCAGCACCAATATTTAGAGAAATCACTGCGGAATACATGGGACTCAATCTAGAAGAAGAATCCAATAGAATGTTTTTAGAAAGCAGACTGGCTCAATAGAGCGGTCTGCTTTATCATTATTCAAACCTGCTACAAATTACCTATTACGTATATTTTTTAGAATTTAGCAGGATTTACTTGATATGTGGAGAATTTATAAAAGGTTACATATGCAATCAGTTATGGAGGAATCAACAATGCCCCAGGAAAATGCAATTGAGTTTAAGGGTACAAATAAGGGAATTTTCATTCAAATAAATCAGGAGCTGGAATATGAGGCTTTAAAGGAGCTGCTGCTTCAAAAACTGGAAAAAACAAAGAATTTTTTTACAGGCGCCAGAATTCTTGATATACAATGCGAAACCTTATCTAATGAGGAAAAGCAGGAGCTAAAGGAAATAATGGCCAAAAGATACCAGATGGTGGTACAGCTGGAGTCAATCACTGACAAGAGATCTGAGGTCAATGAAGCATTTCAAGGGATAAATGAAGGCCTTACAAAATTTGTTCACGGAACTGTCCGTTCCGGTCAAAGATTATTTTATGAAGGCAATATTATCATATTGGGGGATGTGAATCCGGGGGCGGAGGTCATAGCCTATGGTAATATTGTAGTAATGGGCAGCTTTAGAGGAATAGCCCATGCAGGCAGTAATGGTAATTCAGAGGCCTGTGTAGCGGCTTTTTACTTAAACCCAACCCAGCTGAGAATAGCAGATATTATTGCACGGTCACCGGATGGCGACATCGAAAAGCCTATAGGCCCGGAGCTGGCAAAGGTCCGAGAAAATATGGTATATATTGAACCTTATCTAATGAAAAAATAATGATAACTTAAAGAGTAGGGGGTAAAAAAATGTCACAAGTAATTGTTATAACATCCGGTAAAGGTGGCGTCGGAAAAACAACTACAACAGCAAATCTAGGCACCGGATTAGCTCAGTTGGGATATAAGGTGGTTGTTGTGGATGCTGATATCGGACTTAGAAATCTTGACGTGGTTATGGGTCTCGAAAACAGAATCGTTTATGATATCGTTGACGTGGTTGAGGGAGTTTGCAGATTGAAGCAGGCCCTTATTAAGGATAAGAGATTTGAAGGCTTGAATTTGTTGCCGGCAGCACAGACAAGAGATAAAAATGCTGTAACCCCGGAGCAAATGCAAAAGCTTACTGCTGAATTGAAGGAATCCTTTGACTATGTACTGATTGATTGTCCTGCAGGCATCGAGCAGGGCTTTAAAAATGCTATTGCAGGAGCAGATAAGGCTGTGGTGGTAACTACACCGGAAATATCTGCTGTAAGGGATGCAGATAGAATCATCGGCCTTCTGGAGGCAGCTGATCTCAGAGACCCACAGCTGATTATAAATCGTATTAGAATTGATATGGTTAAGCGTGGGGACATGATGAATATTGAAGATATGATTGATATATTGGCTATTGATCTTCTAGGCGTTGTTCCTGATGATGAGACAATAGTCATTTCAACAAATAAAGGTGAGCCAGCAGTGGTTGATATGACTTCACTTGCAGGTCAGGCCTATAGAAATATTACCAAGAGATTAACAGGGGAAGAGGTACCCTTCATAAATATGGAGGTAAATGATACATTTATGAAGAGGCTGAAAAAACTATTTGGAATGGGTAAATAATAAACGAAAGGGGGAGGTCGAATGGATATCTTTAAGCTTTTTGGTAAAGAGAGTGCATCCAGTGGCACCAGCAAAAATGTTGCTAAGGAAAGATTAAAGCTGGTATTAGTTCATGACAGAACCAATTGCTCACCTCACTTTCTTGAAATGGTTAAGGAGGATATTATAAAGGTAATATCCGACTATATGGAAATTGACGAAGAGGGCCTGGAGATTAAAATAACCAAGACAAAAAGAGATGTAGACGAAAGCTCTGTTCCAGCTTTAATTGCCAATATTCCTATCAGGAAAATGAAGGATCGTGTTAGGTAAATTGTAGCTTGCTTAACTGAAGTAGAAAAGTGAGGATAAAAGAAGATGAATATAGCTTTAATAGCCCATGATAAAAAAAAGGATTTAATGGTCAATTTTGTTACCGCCTACGAGCATGTTTTAAAGCAGCATACATTGTTTGGGACAGGGACCACTGGAAAGAGAATTATGGCATCCACCTCTTTAGAGGTGAATCTGTTTAAATCTGGACCGCTGGGTGGCGATCAGCAAATAGGTGCTGAGATAGCCAATAACAGAATGGACCTTGTGATATTCTTAAGGGACCCCATGACTGCCCAGCCCCATGAGCCGGACATTCAGGCGCTGATACGACTCTGTGATGTATACATGATACCGGTAGCCACAAATATAGCCACAGGAGAGCTCTTAATTAAGGGACTCGAAAGAGGTGAAATTAATTGGAGAAATTTAATAAGACAGAATTATTAGGGACTTTAGTTAGTCTCTTTTTTTCTGATCTTTATTGGAAGCAAGCTGGCTGTAATAAATAAACCTGTTGAACAATATATTATACTAATCCAAACAAAAGGAGTGGTATATATGATCAACAATAAAGGTAAAGATCAGTACCCTGGTATTTCCCTTGCTTCTATGAGAAAAACAAATGTGCCTTTTTTTGATTTTGATATTAAAAAATGGACTCAAAAAACCATGATAAGATTGATCTGCTGCTGTTTGATATTTCTAATGCTCTTTGCCCTTAAGGCAATAGGTGGACCTACAACAGAAAAAGTGATTGAGACTGTTCAATATCGATTGAATCAACGGATTACCTTTGCCGATACCTATCAGCAGGCTATAGCTTTTAAAAATACCATTGAGGAAAGAAGCAACAGAGCTGTGGCAGTATTCAATCTTGAGACCCGTTTTACTCGAAGGCTAATACTCCCAATGAGTGGTACAATATCAGTGTTTTTTAATGAAACCATTCCAGCTTCAGGAAAGCCATCAAAGGGTATTATCATAGAAGGTCGGGAGGGACAGAAAATCATGGCAGCAGACGATGGGGTTGTTTTGGAAATTGTATCAAGTCCTAGCTCAGGCTATTCCCTAATTATTAAGCATAAGGGAGACATACTTACCGTTTATAAAAATATGGCCAATAGTGACGCCGTGATAAATCAAAGAGTGAGCAAGGGTGATATTATCGGAGAGAGTGGAGAAAAACTGGTTTTTGAAGTGTGGAATAAAAAGGACCCGGTGGATCCTTTGGAATTTATAGACGTAGACAAATCATCCCTTTAGGATAGGTAAGAAAAAATGACTTTATTTAAAATTTATGGTGTGAAAATAAAGATGAATTATTTATTGATCCCAATATTGGTCATGAGCTACTTTGCAAATTATCTTCACCAGCTGCTTACAATATTGCTAATAGTCCTAATGCATGAGGGTGCCCATTGCTTGGTCTCCTACCTTCAGGATGTCAAAGTATCAGAGATTCAGCTCTTCCCCTTTGGCGGTGTAGTAAAGGCTGAGGAGGAGTTGGGGGTTGAACCATTTAAGGAGATATTGATCGCAAGTGCAGGACCCCTTTTCAATTTCGCTGTTTTTACACTCCTATTGGCCTTTAAGTCTATTCTAGCTTATTCTAATAATTACCTGGATTTTGTCATGCAGGCAAGCTTTGTGATAGGCGGCTTTAATCTTCTACCAGTAATTCCATTGGATGGCGGTAGGGTGATGAGAGCTATCTTAACCCATTGGCTGGGTCTGAAAAAGGCCACCATGGCAGCAATCAGGATAGGGCAGATGATTTGTATTTTGATTTTTTTATTTGGGGTGCTGATGACCTTAAAGGACTATCAATACCTTTATATCGTCCTGCTGGCTGTTTTTTTGTTTTATTCCATACTTCAGGAAAAAAAGATGGCGTATTTTCTACTCATAAAAGAAATCTTAAGAAAAAAAAGAACACTTCAGAGCAGAGGGATTATGAATACCAAGTATCTAACGGTGCTTGAATCTATCGACATTAAATACCTGCTGCAGGAATTCTCATATGGCAAGTATCATTTTATCACAGTCGTCAGCCAGTCCGGCAGAGTGGTAGGAACCATATCGGAAAGTGAGATTCTTGATGCCATGTCAGTTTACGGCAGCAAAATGACACTTGGCAGACTTATAAAAATAATTAAATTGAAAGAAAAGCAATAAACATATTTTAAAATGTTTTATGTTATCATATACTTATAAAGTGGCAAAATTTACTTCAAAAGAAATGAATGCAGTTTTCTACCCCATCTAATCAATGGGTAAGATGATACTATAGTCGCTACGGCTACCAGGATATATGAAATGGAGGACAACAAAGGATGAAGTTAGAAATAAACGATATGCTGTTTAGGGTTGAAAAGCCTGCCAGATATCTGGGAAATGAATTAAATAGCTTTCATAAGGAAGTTAATGATCATACAATAAGATATGCATTTTCCTTTCCTGATGTATATGAAATTGGCATGAGTCATTTAGGCATGCAAATTTTATATCATCTTCTTAACAAGGAAGAGGATGTCTATTGTGAGAGGGTATTTGCACCTGCTGTTGATATGGAGGAGGAAATGAGAAAAAATAATATACCTCTTTTTGCTTTAGAAAGCAGGGAGCCTGTCAAGAGCTTTGACTTTTTAGGCTTTACCCTTCAATATGAGCTGAGCTACACCAATATCCTCAATATGCTTCAATTGGCAGGAATTCCAGTGCTTAGCGAAGCACGAGGAGAAGAGTACCCAATTGTTATGGTGGGAGGACCCTGTGCTTATAACCCGGAGCCGATAGCGGATTTTGTAGATATGGTTATTTTGGGTGAGGCCGAAGAGGTAATTTTAGAGGTTATCAAGCTATATAGGGAAATGAAGGCAAAGGATTTCAATAAAAGGCGCTTCTTTGAAAGGGCTGCTTCAATCGATGGTGTATATATACCCTCATTGTATGAGGTAAGCTATAAGGCTGACGGCACTATTGAAGCCATAAGTCCTATCAATGATAAGGCACCCCAAAAGGTGACCAAAAGGATAATTAGCAATTTAGATGAATCCTTCTACCCAGAGGAAATTATAGTGCCCTATCTGAACATTGTCCACGACAGGGTTATGCTGGAGATATTCAGAGGCTGTACCAGAGGCTGTCGCTTCTGTCAGGCAGGGATGATATATCGACCCATAAGAGAAAAAAGTGTCGACAGACTGGCGGAGCTAACAGGAAAGCTTTTAGCATCAACAGGATATGAGGAAATATCCCTTGCATCCTTAAGCACCAGTGATTATTCAAAGCTTAATGAGATAGTAAGGCATTTAATAGATGAATATGAAAAGGACAGGGTCGGCGTTTCACTGCCCTCCTTGAGGCTGGACAACTTTACCTTTGAGCTAATTCAAGAGATTCAAAAGGTTAGGAAAACAGGGCTTACCTTTGCCCCAGAGGCCGGAAGCCAGCGTTTAAGAGATGTGATCAATAAGGGGTTAACTGAGGCGGATTTGATTAATGCCGTAGATAAGGCCTTTAATTTAGGCTGGAGCACTGTTAAGCTGTACTTTATGATTAGTCTGCCCACTGAAACCTTTGAGGATTTAGACGGCATTCAGGATTTAGCTAATAAGGTGGTGGATGAGTATTATAAGGTGGATAAAGAAAATCGTGGGAAGGGGCTTACAGTTACCGTAAGTGCCTCCACCTTTGTGCCAAAGCCCTTTACCCCCTTCCAATGGGAACCACAAAATAATCTGGAAACCATATATGAAAAGCAGAAATATCTTGTAGGCAAGCTAAAGCGTAAAGGCATAACCTTCAACTATCACGATGCAAAAACCAGCTATTTAGAGGCTGTTTTTGCCAGAGGAGACAGGAGGCTGTCTAAGGTATTGGTACAGGCTCTAAATGAGGGCTGTAAATTTGATGGGTGGCAGGAGCATTTTAATTTTAATAAATGGATGTCGATATTTGAAGCGACAGGTGTAGATCCAGATTTTTATACCGCCAGACAAAGAAGCTATGACGAGGTTCTACCATGGGATCACATAGATGTCGGTGTAACCAAGGACTTTCTAATCAGAGAAAGTGAAAAGGCTCAAAAGGCTGAGTTAACCAGAGATTGCAGAACAAATTGCAGCGGCTGTGGCATCAACCAGGGCTTTTTAGGAGGGATATGCTAATGAATCGATTGCGTTCACGCTTTTACAAAAAGGATGATTTAGTTTTCATATCTCATTTAGACCTGGTTAGAGTGTTTGAAAGAGCCATGAGAAGGGGTAATATTCCGATCTCCTATACTCAGGGCTTTAATCCCCATCCAATTATGGCCTTTGCTACGGCTTTAGGTATAGGCGTCTCCAGTGAAGGTGAATATATAGATATCCAATTGGATGAAAGGCTGTCACCGGAAGATTTTATGCAAAAGCTTAACTCTGTTCTCCCTGAGGGCTTGAAAATTATGCAAAGTGCTTATATTCCATCGTCAGAGGACTCTCTTATGTCATTAATAAAGCGTTCCATATACATTGTAAAGGGACAAGTCAATGTCAATGTAGACAGGGCAGAGCTAGAGGATAAAATTCAAGAATTCCTTAGTCTTGATGAGATTATTGAGATTAAGGAAAAGAAAAAGAAGCACAAAAATGATAAGCCTAAATTTCAGGAGACTAATATCAGAGAAGGCATTTATCAGTTCGACATATTATCCTATGATAATTATGATATAATATTTAAAATGAATTTAGCCGCAGGCAGCGAAAAGAATTTAAAACCGGAGGTAGTGATTAAGAAATTAGCTGAAATTACTAAACTGCCAATAAACCTAGAAAGTGTTAGAGTACATCGTTTGGAGCTGTTGAAGGAGCAGATGGGAGACCTTGTATCGATTATGGAAGGGGTAAAAAGCATATAATTAGGTTGGGAGCTGGTTAGATGAACGAAATAGTAGTTGATGTGGGTATAAATGAGACCCGCCTGGCATTTTTAGAGGATGAAGAGCTGGTAGAGCTTTATATAGAGAGAAAAAACAATAAACGAATCGTAGGCAACATATATAAGGGTAGAGTTACTAACGTTTTGCCCGGTATGCAGGCGGCATTTGTGGATATTGGTCTTGAAAAAAACAGCTTTTTATATGTTAAGGATGCACTGCCTCAGGAGCTCACCGGAGAGGTTGCTGAGGCCTTTAAGGACATGTCCATCAGGGATGTGCTGAAAACCGGACAAGAGGTCGTTGTACAGGTGATAAAGGAGCCTATAGGCACGAAAGGGGCGAGGGTTACCACGCATATTACTCTCCCAGGAAGATATATGGTTTTAATGCCTTACACCGACTATGTAGGGGTTTCCAGAAGGATAGGCAATGAGGCGGAAAGAGAAAGACTCAAGTCTGAAATAGAAGAGATTAAACCCAACAATATGGGTGTTATTGTCCGTACGGTGGCAGAGGGAAAAACCAAGGATGACTTTAAGGACGATATTAAATTTCTATTAAAGCTATGGCAAAAGATTGAGAAGGAAAAAAAGCTGGGCTTTGCGCCAAGGCTGGTATATAAGGACTTTGATTTAGTCAATAGGACCATAAGGGATATATTTAATCAGGACATACAAAGATTTGTGATTAATGATGAAGCTGAATACAAAAATTCAAGAGAGCTTCTGGAGCTGATATCTCCTGGTCTTAAGAATAGATTGGAGTTTTTCAATGACGAGATGGAGGATGTGTTCCAGCATTACAATATAGAATCTCAGATCAATAGGGGGATATCCAGAAAGGTCTGGCTGAAGAGCGGCGGCTATATTATTATAGATACGACAGAGGCCTTAACGGTTATAGACGTAAATACGGGAAAATATGTTGGCACCACTGATTTAGAGGATACCGTTTATCAAACCAATCTTGAGGCCACGACGGAAATTGCAAAGCAGCTGAGGCTTAGGGATATCGGCGGTATTATAATTGTAGACTTTATTGATATGACCAATGAAAAATATGAGCAGGATGTTTTAAATAAGCTGGAAAAAGCCTTGAGTAAGGATAGGACTAAAACAAAGATTTTAGGTATTACACAGCTTGGCTTAGTTGAGATTACACGAAAGAAGGTTAGACAAAGACTGGATTTTCTACTGCAGAAGAAGTGTAATTGCTGCGATGGCAGTGGTAAAGTGATTTCAGAATATACATTGCTACATAAAATTGAAAAGCAAATGAAACGTATAAGCCTTCATACCTCCTGTCAAGCAGTGATATTTGAAATAAATCCTTCAGCTCTTGAATCTATTCAGGGGGAAATTGAGCTAATTGAAGAGATAGAAGCCGTCACCAAGCTTAAAATTTTCTTCCAGACCAATGAAGTGCTGGCCTATGGTGAGTTAAAAATGAAAATAATGGGTAACCTAGAAATGATAGAAAGCATAATGAAGGAAAAGGCAGCATCTAAGGGTTGACAGGAATTATCTGCTGTGATAGTATATATTGATGTAGGAAGCCGCACGGATCGGGTTTTAAACGTAAGTACCTAGCATTCGGCGAGACTGGGTTGAGGAGGTGTAAGTATGTACGCAATCGTTGAAACTGGTGGAAAACAGTACAGAGTTCAAGAGGGTGATACAGTTTACGTAGAAAAGCTAGAAGCTACTGCGGGTGATGTTGTTACTCTTGATACTGTATTAGCAGTATCTAAGGATGGTCAATTAACTTTAGGTGCGCCTGTAGTTGCAGGTGCTAAGGTTGAAGCTAAAGTAGTTGAACAGGGTAAAGGCAAGAAGATCATTGTTTTCAAGTACAAGCCAAAAAAGGATTACAGAAGAAAGCAAGGTCATAGACAGCCATACACTAAGCTAATAATCGAAAAGATTAATGCATAGGAATTCATTATGATTATCATAAAGATATTTAGAAATCAGGATAATCAAATACAACAATTTGATATAAGCGGTCATGCACATGCAGACGAGCCTGGTAAGGATATCGTCTGTGCGGCGGTTTCAGCCTTAAGCCAAACGATCCTTTTGGGTCTTAAGGATGTGGCTGGAATTGACATAGCTTATGAAATTGAGCACGGGTACTTAAGCTGTAGGTTGCCTGATGCGCTTGGCGGTACAGAAGGTAGAGAGGCCCAGCTGCTGCTTGAAACAATGGTTATTGGACTGAAGAGCATGCAAAAAGGCTATTCAAAGTATATAGAGCTTCATGACAAGGAGGTGTAAGTCATGTTATTTGTAATGGATCTTCAATTATTTGCAAGTAAAAAAGGTGTAGGTTCTTCTAAAAATGGTCGTGAAAGTATTTCAAAAAGACTAGGTGTTAAGAGAGCTGACGGTCAATTCGTAAGCGCTGGAAACATCCTTGTTAGACAAAGAGGAACTAAGGTTCACCCAGGAAACAATGTAGGTAAGGGCTCAGACGATACACTTTTCGCTTTGATCGATGGTGTAGTTAAGTTCGAGAGAAAAGATAAGGACAGAAAACAGGTTAGCGTATACGTTAAGGAAACTGTTGCTGCAAACTAATAATTTAACCGCCGTTTTTTTAAAACGGCGGTTTTTTATTTTTTGTTTAAATTGAAAAAATGGTTACCTTAATAAACAATGTGCTACAATACAAGCAAAGGTAATCGGCACCGCATGTGCGGTTGTCACACATACTAGATTTTAAAGCTTTAATCACTCTGGGGCCGGGCAGGGTGATTATTTTTTTGAATTTCATAAAGCTTCTTCTATAATGTCATAAAAAAGTAAAACAATTCCAAAAAAGTATTGACACTACAACAAGTATGGTATACTATAAATATAGTAACAAGTTATCCGTTGTAATGTAACAAAGAAACGTTTTTTGCATAAATTATTATTGTAATATATTCAAAGACTTGAAAAGCAAGTACTTGGTGATATAATAGCTATCCAACTAATGAATTTGAAGTTGGTACTTCTATTGTACCGTCTTCGGGATCATATAGAGCTGGTGGACTTATAAGAGTGTATTATCTTGGTGATTACTATGAGTATGTACTTGATAGATCACCCTATGTAAATTATTAGGAGGAGATTAAAGTGAAAAAAATCCTTTTAAAAGAAAATCGTAAAATAATTGTAGCTTTAACCATTGCTGTTATAACAGGTGGTATATTTGGAGCAATTTACCCAGCTGCAGAAGATAGTCTTCATACAATCGACCCTTCTTACATAACATACGAGGAATATTTATCAAAATTTCCCAAAATAGAGTATGATAAAAATAAGAGTAATCTTACCTATGGAAGCATGGAGCTTGCACCTACTGTTGAGGAAGCTCCAGATTTAATTGCTGTTGTAGGGAAAAATGGCAAAGAGGGCTATGTTTATAAGGGAGACTTATTTGAAGAAGCACCCAGAACTGTAGAAGAGGCTTTAGAACAGCAAAATGCAGCACTAAGATTAAATACGGTGCAAGAAATACCCGTTTATGAAAAAGACGGAGTGACAATGATTGATATTTTTGAAATATCTAACAATTAAGATTATACTACAACCAACTAATTATTAAACCTCAAGGTGCGGTTGTTACACATACTAGGTTAAAGCTTTAATCACTCTGCTTGCTGGGCAGGGTGATTATTTTTTTGCCCTTACACTTACCTTGAAAATGGTAATGCTCAAGGGAGTTAAGTAGATTTTGACTGCTATGCAAAATAATGGTACGATATTAAGGCATAAATAATGGGAGGTGCTATAATGAAATTATCCAGGGGACTTACAATCATTTTTATGATAGCAACAATCGTTTTATCAATTTTAAGTTACCAGCAATACAAGGAAATTAAAAGCTTTCAAGAAAAAATGGGTGAAGACTATATATCTGTTGTAAGATATTTAAAAATCAATCTAGCTGAAGAAGTCAACTATGAGGAGATATTGAAGCAGCGAGATGACATTATAAAGCTGCTTTTAAGGGCGAAGTATCAGCTGATTAGCATTAGAGGCATTGCAGGCTCTATACTAGTCAATACGATACAGGAGCTTGAGTATAGCTTGGTTTTTCTGCAGGAGGATACAGAGGCCTCATTAGCAAATTATATGAAAAAGAAGGAGCTATTAGATACGCTGCTGACGACCCTACAGGCGGATTTGGGTGATAATCCTGTTAGATGGTATCGGGAATTGAACAATCAAAAAGGGGGTGGCATCGGTGTTAAGCTAATGGAAATTTATAATTCGTCCCTCTAAGCATCACTATATATATACAAAAATGTAAAAAACTGTTGCATTATATCATATTTTATAGGACCACCGAACTAGAAACGGTGGTTTTTCAATTAGTCTGAAAATTCATTATATTTTTAATAAACGAATTGTGTCATTATATTGTATATATTGTAAAATAGTGGTATTATTTTTTTAATGCTACAACACATATAGTGCAAAAGTAACAAAAAACATTAATAGACTACTTGATATTGCAAATATCGCTGCAAAGCGTTTTTTTTACAGGGTTAATGTAACAAATGCATAAAAGAGCCAATTAAAATAACATCAATCGCGAAGTTGTTAATTTTTAAAGCCCTGTGATATCAATATGCAGAGCAAGTTTGGTATACATTTGCCTATGTTGAATATGTTAAAAAAGGAGTGGTTAACATAATGCATTACGTGATAATCCTATTCATAGCTTTATTGTTGATTTTATATTTTATAGGTAACATCAAAGAAAAAAAGCTTCCATCAGAAAACGAGGCATTAAAAGAAGCAGCAGCTGCAAAAGAATTCAGTCAAGGTAGAAGGGAAGAAACTCAATTAATTCATGCTGAAGCTGAGGATGATCTTGAGGTGGGATCAACCATAGATGGCAGATATCAGGTGATTAATAAGCTGGGTAAGGGTGGCATGGGACAGGTCTATTTGTGTAAATCGATATCTATGGGTAATCTGTGGGCAATTAAGCTTATACAATACAACAAAGCAGGTCAACATTTTCCAATTGTGGAGGAGGACATACTGAAGCGGCTAAATCATATCTATTTACCTAAAATAGTTGAGGTATTATACACAGAATCAGGGGCTTATATTGTTGAAAGCTATATAGAAGGTACTCCCCTGGATAAAAAGATGGCTAAAGAAGGGCCCTTCGACGAGGAACAGGTCATCAACTGGGGAATACAGCTGCTGGAGGTGCTGGAATACCTGCATAGCATGAAGCCAAGGCCTATCATTTACAATGACATGAAGCCTTCAAATATAATCATAACCCATAATAATGTAGCGACCCTGATAGATTTTGGCATATCCAAGGAGCTGAATAGCTATAGCCCAGGAGATTCAAGTCAATGGATGGCTTACACTGCAGCTTATGCTGCGCCCGAGCAGCTGCGAGGTATTTCTGATCAGACAACAGATTTTTATTCACTTGGCTTGATGCTGCTATTCTTGTTGACAAATTTAGAAACAGATGACATCAAGCATGGGGATATCAAAGGGTTTCAAATATCAAAGTCATTAAGAGAGGCACTATTAAGAGCTATTGCAGTAAGGTCAGAAGAGCGGTACCAGACAGCAGAAGAGTTTAAAGAGACTCTGAAAGAGATTAAATTCAATCAAAGGAGTCAAGTCAAATATATTAAGGAGCTGCCGGCAGATTATAAGAAAATCATAGGAATTTACAGCCCCTACGCCATTGGAAAAACAACCGTGGCATGCAATCTGGCTAGTGCTTATGCTAAAAAAGGGATTTCTGTTGCTTTGATTGATACCGACAGTGAAAAAAAGGATATACAGTATCACTTTGATATCGAATCACCAGAAAACTATCAAAGGCTTAAGCGACTAGAAAGAGATATAGAAATGGATAAGGAAATTCATAGGCTGGAGGATTACTATATTAAGCGTAGAGGGATTGAAATGTATACGGATCATCGTGATAGCAGCTATAGCTTTAGCTACAGCATGCTGAAGGCCATCATAAAAAATACTGATGCCAATGTAATAATCATTGATATAGCCAGGGGACTCGACAAAAGTGCCATCAACAAAATGCTGTCAAGCTGTAACGACAGGCTGCTGATTATAGATAAAACGATGTCCAATATACTGGGGCTACCATCCAGACTTAAGGGAATAGAGGCCTCCAACTATAGAAATATGAGCTTAGTAATTAATAAGGATGTGGCGGTTAAAGGTATAACAGAAAAAGAGGTCTTAGGCTTTCTGGAGGAGGTAGAGGTATTCGGGGCGGAGGCATTCAGCATCACCTTTAAGCATGTATACAAGGTGCCCGATAAATATAAAGCGCTGGTTGGGGCCATGCTTCAGAAATCACCATCACCTTTATATGGCAAAGATAAGGAATTCGATGCGGCAATCGATGAACTTGCTGAAGGGCTGTACCAGATAAATGCAAGAGGAAAGAGGCAAATTATGGCGGCATTTAGAAGAATCGTAGCAAAGTGATTTAAGGGGAGGGAAAAGGATGAAGAAGAGATTATTGGATTTTATTTTAGTAGTAAGTTGTGTTTGCATAGCAGTGTTGGTGGGCTTTTATATTGTACCCCGTGATAATAAGCATACCAGAGAAACCTCAATGGTGGTTCAGCTAAGAAATGATTTAGGTAAAAATCAAATGATAAAGGATTCTGATCTGGAGCTGGTGGAAAAGGGAAGCTATGGTCTGGCAAGGGATACCATCATGGATAAGGCTGAGGTTATTGGAATGTATGCAAAGACCGAGCTGCCGAGGGGAATTGTATTACAGGAGGTTTTTTTTCAAAACGAAAAGGAGCCTGTCAATGCCTTTCTGTATGAGAATCCAGAAATGGATGGCATCTCCTTCGATACAAATCTCACCAGGTCAGTTGCTGGAATAGCAGAAAAGGGGGATTTTGTAAGAGCAATCATTTATTTAAAGCCGGAGAATAGCGGGATGGACAGCAGAGTATTGATGTTGGATGAATTGTCGAATCTTGAAATTATCAGTATTAGCAATAATAGAGGAAAAAGCCTAGAGGAGGAGGACAAGGGCAGCAGCGATTACGCAATACCGGCTGTTGTGACTGTTAAGGCTAATAAACAGCAGCAGGCAATGCTGGTTAAATACATGAATGATGGGATCATACACCTTTCACTAAGGCCTAGAATACTGGCGCTCGGAGAAGGTATAGATGCTGTTACAGATATATTAAATATGGACAATGCATTTCATGAGGCAGATCAGGCTCAGGCTGAATCTGAGATAATTACAAACGCTAACAATAATGAAGCGTCGGATGGAATGGAGGCAAAAGGAAAGGGGTTTGTTATCAATTGATTGATATGGATAAACGTGTATTTGCAATATGGTCACCAAAGGCCGGTGTAGGTAAAACCCTGATAGCAGCACATTTGGCACGGTATACTGCCTCTAAAAAGCTTTTGACAGGGGTTATTGATTTAAATAGGCAGAGTCCTTCTATACCAGCAGCATTAGATATAAAGCTGCCTAGAGAAAAAAGCTTAAAAGAAGCCTTATACACAGAAAGGGATTCAGAGGTTATAACAAATTTCCATAATAACCCCAAAAGCAATGAAAATCTATTTTGCTTAGCTCTTAATTTAAATAATAAGATCGATGATTTATTCGAGGTTACTGATTTACAAATATCCAGGCTTCTTCAAATATCAAAAAATAAGTTCAATTTGCTGCTATTGGATTTGCCAACCTCATATTTTGAGCTAACCAGCTATGAAGGATTAAAATTCGCAGATAAAATAATCGCTGTCATAGATAATGATTATAATTCATTAGTTGCCTTAAAGGGATACCTGAATTTTTTTACCGAAATAAATATCCCACATAAAGATATTATTTTAGTCATGAACAAGGATATGGGCCTGCTGTCAGGTGAAGAAGTATATAAGGTTTGTAATATGCCAATAGCTGCTGTCATTCCCTACAGTAAACACTTTGTAAAGGATATGAATGAGGGCAAAAGCGTTTTTGATAATGGCGGTAGTATAAGAGATCAAAGGCTTATTAGGAGCATTGCTGATATTTTTAAGCAGCTGACGATAGAAGAAAATCATAAGGATAAAGGTCAGGATAAGAGCACCTTCAAAATGCGTTTTTATTTGAGAAAGCTTATGGGAAGGGGCGTGTCCTTGAATGAGTAGCGTTATTCCAAATATCCATAGAGATAAATATGAAGCCGCCCTTCAAAGGCAAACTGCTGCCAATACCCAGCAGCATAGCTCTCGCTCCTTAGAAAATGCCGTAGACGAGGTGAGAAGCTATCTGACGGAAACATATCCTGATGTATTTGAAAACACCTTGAATGATGCCAATGCAAGAAATAAGATTCAAGAGTATATTGCTAGATATGTTCAGGAAAAGGGAATTAAGGTAGATGGTTACGAAGGGCTGGAAAGAACGACTGCTATAATAACTGAGGACATTTTGGATTTCGGCCCAATTACAGAGTACATCATAAATGAGGAAGTAGAGGAAATAAGAGTAAACAGTTATATTGATATCAGAATTGTTGTTAAGGGGAAGGAATACAGGACAGATAAGCGGTTTTCATCCCAAAAGCAGGCCTTTTCCATAGCTAAGAAGATTGTAAGAACCGTAGGAAAAAATATAACGCCTACCGAGCCAATTGTTGATGCCCGATTAAAAAATGGACAAAGAGTTGCAGTTGTTATTGAGCCGGTCTGCCTAACAGGCATAAATTTAACCATCAGAAAACAGAAAAAAGAGGTTTATACAGCTGTAAGATTGATTGAGTATGGCACCGCCACAGAGGAAATGTTTGAGTTGATAGATATTCTGGGGGAGGCTGATATCAGTATTGAGGTGGTAGGGCCGACAAATAGTGGTAAAACAGCTACATTACAGACCATTCTATCCAGACTGGAAAAGGATAGAAGGATAATAACGATGGAGGATACAGCTGAATTAAACCTCCGGCAATATGATGAAAACGGTAATGCAGCAAATAATGTGCTTATGTGGGAAACCAAGGAGGGGATAACGAACCTCTTGGATTTACTCAGACAATCCCTTCGGCAATCTCCGGAAACTATGGTCTTGGGAGAGATGAGGGGAGCAGAGGCGCAAACGGTTGTAGCAGCAGCCAATACAGGGCATCAGATATATAACAGCTTCCATGCCAATGGGCCAAAGGATGCTCCCACCAGAGTTTTGCAAATGTATATGATGGGTCATACGACGCTGACTCAGGAAATGATCTTAGATATGATCATTACTGCCTTTCCCATATGCATATTCCAAAAAAAGCTAAAGGACGGCAGCAGAAAGATAATGAGTATATCCGAGCTGGAGGGCTATGAGGCAGGAAGGCTTAAGTATCGAGATATATATAAGTTTAAGGCAACAGGCTTCACCACCATAGAAGAAGTTCATCCTCTTACCCAAAGAAGCTACACTAGAAAGCGGATCGAGGGTAGACATTTATTTGTATCACCCATCAGTCATGGGCTTTATGAGCGATTAATAGAGGCTGGTATCGAAGCAGAAAGGATACAAAAATTTTATTCGAGGGTTCGCCAGGAAAAGGAGGTTTAAGGTATGCTGCTATTTTATCGATTAATCGTAATGCTATCACTCCTGGTGGTTCTCCTGGTCTCCTGTAGGCTAATTTTTAATGTCGATTATGCAGGCATCCTGAGTACCGGCAGCACTAGGGGAAAGCGGACTAGAAATTATAGTCATATATTAAGGGAGCAAAGGAGAAGAGAAATTTTAAATGCCAAACCAACCCTTAAGGAGAGGATACTAAAGCGTGTTACCTTGGCTCTGGAGCTATCTGAATCCAGTATAAAGCTTCGGCAATTCCTTACCTATAGCTTCAGCTTCAGCAGCCTTGGTATACTCACAGGTATGCTTTTGAGGAATCCAATTCTTATGGTGGTTTTGGGTGGCCTAACCAGCACCATACCCTTTTTATATATTCACAATAAAGCAAAAAGCAGGCTGTCTCAAATTGAATATATGCTGCCTTCGGTGATGGGTATTATTATTGCGCAATATTTACATGAAAGTGACATTATCATAGCCATCGAAAAAAAGCTTGACCAAATACCACAGCCATTAAATAAGTATTTTACGGTATGCGTAAATGAGGTTCAGTGCTTGAACAAGGATACCATCACTGCCTTAAGAAATCTAGGGGAACGGGTAGATAACTATTATTTTAAGGAATTTATAAAGCTGGCAATACAAGCAGAGGAGCAGGGGCAGGACTTAAAGTATACGATGGTGACAATTCCAGAGGATATGAGGGATCTGCAGCAGGAGCAGGACAAATTTGACCTGATAAGAAAAAAATACAATCGAGAGTTTATAGCGACTCTGGTTTTCATGCCGCTTAATCTACTGATTTTACGATTTGGATATAGAGATTATTACGATTTACTGGTCTATGACATAAGAGGCAAAATTTCACTGGGCATCATAGTGCTGATGTTGATAGTTATCAGCTACAAGCAATATGTAGATAATCGCCCTATAAAAATTGAATTGGAATAGAGGTGAGGCTATGAGCGTAAGCAAGCTCCATTCATTGGTGATAACCATATCGATATTTATCATCTTAATCAAATTGAAGGGTCTATTCATCTTTACACCTAGAAACAAAATACTCCATAGGTACAGAAAATCGATGGATTTTATAGAGGTAAACAAAATGCCCTTTATGGAGGAGCTATTTAAGCCATTAGGTAACTTTGTAAATAGTAGGATAAGGATAAATGACTATAACAGAAAAAAGCTTGAAAGGGATTTGCTTCGGGTAGGAGATGCAACCACACCGGAGCAGCATCTTGCTAAAAAGGTCATCTATCCGACACTGATGCTGATGGTGGGTGTCATTGCCAGTATACCGGTGGGGGTATTTATAATAGCCGTCTGTGTCATGTTTGCCGTTTTTATGTACTTTCAACCGGATGTTGAATTGGAAAAAAGGCTTAAGGAGTTAAATGCCAACATTATTAAGGAATTTCCTCGCTTTGCCAGAACCCTGAGATATTCGCCCCATAAAAATATCATCCACACCATTGAAGATTACTTGAATGTATGTAAGGGGCCGCTGTATTACGATTTGAAGATTTTACATGCAAAGCTGGAGGCGGGGGTATCAGAAAAGGTCGCTTTACAGGAGTTTTCAGATGCCATCGGCATCATTGCGATCCAAAACTATGTTATGGCTGTCATAACCGGAATAGAAACCTCCAAGGAAAATGTAGATACACTTTATGCAATCCAGGAGGAAAAGGTCCGGCAAATGAATTTAGATATTATAAAGGAGGAGATGATGAAACGTCCAGAACGATTGGAGAGGAATAATGCCATAGCCCTGTACACAGTATTTGCAATGAATGCAGTGGCTGTAGGTCTATCCTTTTTAATTGATTTTGCTGCTCAGTTCAAATAATTAGTAAGGAGGAGGGATAAGAATGAATAAAATTTTTGGCTTAGGTATAGCGGTAGTTGTAACTATAGCTGTATTGGTGATATTCAGAGAACAGGTTACTTCAATTGCTACAGGATTATTTAATATGTTCAAAACTGCAGTAGGAATATAATCATTTGAAGAGGTGAGGATATGCTAAGTCATTTTAAAAAAAATATAGCTAGAGTTGTCAAGAATCAAGGAGGATACTCGACCATTGGAGGGCTTATCCTCATCCTATGCTTTTTAATGTTTATTCCGGTCTTCACATCAATTACAACTATGTACACCACATGGCGAAACCTTAATGAGGTAGCAACCGCCACCATCGGTATGGCTAAGAAAAACGGCGGCTTTAACAACGAGGCTATCCTCCTATATCATACTCTGCTGGAGGAATATAGCATCGACGAAAGCAAGCTGGAAACCACCTTTTATCCAGGAAGTCAGATCAAGGTGAATAAGAGAGAACCCATGGGTATTGAGCTTAGACAGCAGATGAGCTTCAGGATTATGCAAATGGATAAGAGTGTACTGGAGATAAAATTTGTTTTACCGGTTAAGCAAAGCACCTACTCTCAAAGATATTTTCGTCCAAGTGAGCTGTAACACCGAAAAGGATAGGGGGAAGAGAAATGCCATCTAAAATCAATAAATATCTGAGTAGCTCTACAGGAGAGTCCAGTCTGGAACTACTGGCCTTCATGTTTAAAATTCTTGTCATAACCCTCTTGGTGTTTCAGCTGTCAATATTCATTATAGATACCGGAAAGTACTATATAGCCATCAATGAAACCATAAGAAAAGCACAGTCCGAAGGCGTAATCCGTAGAGGATATTTTGAGGAACAGCTGGAGAGATTGAATATACAGCCTAGCGGAGTAAGGGCCACTGCAAACCCAGGTTTTGATACATACGTGAAAAAGCTGGGGGATAGGCTGACGTTAAAGATAGAATATGACTTTATTATCAGCTTCTCGGATTTATGGCATGTAGCGCTGCCCATTACACTAAAGGCCAGTAAAACCAATCAAGGATATTATGGTGAGGGGTATGGAGGGAATTGGTAATGAAGCTAAAAAACCGTATTAAAGCACTGATAAAGGATGAAAAGGGAGAGACTGCATTAATTGGACTGGTTAAGTTTTTTATACTTTTTACAATCATAGGCATTGGTGTTGAGTTCTATAGAGTTCAAACCTTTCATTCAACCATCCAGACAAGACTCGAAATAATCCTTCAGGATGCATTGGAGTTAAGTGTAAGAGATGAGTATAGAAGAGAACGTGTAAGTAAAATCATAGCTGCTGAAGCAGAGGAAAATTTGCTTGAGATATTAATGACGGAGTTGAATCTGAACTTTAGCTTGCAGCCTCAGAGCCCTAGTATCCTCCAATATCCATTAGTTATTCGCAATATTGACATCGTAGAAGGTGCCTTTACCAATGATGGAACCAGATACTATAATACCGAATACCCATCCATGAGAATTAAGGGATACACGCATCAAAGAATCATATTGATACCATTTTTAGCAGAAGAGTTAAAGCTGGTGGAAGTACCCTTTAATGTTTATATAGAAAATAGACGGTATGATTGAGGGAGAGATTAGAATGGATAAGGAGATTATTAGCATTGAGCCTAAAATTGATAAAAGCCCAAAGCTATATGTCAAACGCATATTTATCATGATCATTCTCATATTATTTTTATTTAATAGCTTTGCTGGCTATTTTGGAAGGTAGGATCATGTTTAGAATCATGAGGATGCCATTGATGTTGAGAAGAATAAATATGAAGCACAGAGAATTACAAGGGATAACAGATGAAGGCTTAAAATCATCATTTGAAGATTTAGGCAAAATCTCGTATTTAAGCAAATCCTGCTTAGACAAATGTCTCGTTATGGTATTTGCATTAGTAAAGGAAGCGATGATAAGAACTATGGCTTTAAAACCATATGATGAACAGATCATTAGTGCCATTGCTATGCATGATGATAATATAGCTGAAATGAAAACCGGAGAAGGTAAGACAGTGGCGGCCGTATTTGTAAGCGTACTATATTCACTTTTAGGTAAAGTGTACATATGTACAGTAAATGATTATTTAGCAATCAGAGATTATTCCAAAATGAAGCCTGTGTACGATTTTTTTAGCATTGCCTGTGCTGTGAACGCTAAGAATACTCCTAAAAGTGAAATATACAAGGCTAGAGTAATATATACCGCCAGCAGTAGTCTTATATTTGACTACTTAACAGAAGAAATTAGAAGCAAAAATGAAGAGAAATATCAGAAGATGTTAAGTTTGGATACCGCTATATTGGATGAAATAGATTTCATACTATTAGATAATGCAAATTCTAGCTTTACAGTATCGCAAGGCTCTCAAAAGCCCTTTAAGTATTACAGCATCTACAAAATGATGAGAAAAATAGTAAATTCCTTCAGCGGGGGAGAAATATCCAACAGGGTTTCCGGTGCCATAGATGAGACATGCTATATGGATGCGGATTATATCTATTCTAAGGGAGATAAATATGTAGAGTTAACTGAAAAAGGTATAAAAAAAATTGAGAAATACTTCGGAATTTCAAATATTACCAGTTACCTTCACATATATCAAGCTGCAATATATACCATTGAGGCCAGTGTTTTTTATATAGAGGGCGTTAATTACATTTTAAAAGAAGGAAAGCTTTGTTTAATCAATGAGGCTAGTGGCAGAATCATGTTAAACAGCCATAAGGAAGAAGGACTCCAGCAGGCAATTGAAATCAAAGAAGGGATAAGGCCTACTGGTGAACATACAGTGGGAAGGAGCATGACATATCAGCTTTTTTTCAACAAATTTGACAAGCTCACAGGGATGAGCGGAACTGTTAAAGAAGCTGAGGCGGAATTTAAGGATATTTATAAGCTTTCTACATATGTCGTTCCCATACGTATTGCCTCTCAAAGAAATGATTTAGAGGATATGATTTTCAAAACCAGCGAAGAGAAATATGTAAAATTTATTGAAGTACTTACCTACTATCATTTTAATCAGAACCCGATCTTAGTGGTTACTGATACTGAGCTAGAGGCGAGGCAAATATATGCCAAGCTTCTAAAAAAAGGGTTTAGGCCGCAGATACTTCTTAATCAGTCTGGGGAGGCTGAAGCTGAAATCATTCATCTGGCAGGAGGGCATTCGGTTATCACTATAACAACAAATATGGCCGGTAGAGGGACTGATATTATTCCGGATGCACTGTCAATTGCCCAGGGTGGCCTGGCTGTAATATTGATGAATAGATTTGATAACATCCGAGTAGATCGCCAAGTGAGGGGGAGAACTGGTAGACAAGGATTGCCTGGTATAACAATATGCTTTTCCAGCCTAGATGATAAAATATGGACTAATTTAAATATTTCAAGGTTTAAACAGATAAAGAGTATAGCATATCAAAGGTTTTATTCTAAGTCTATGCAAAAAAAACTTACGTTTCTTCTCATTAATCTACAAAAAAGCATAAATAGCAATTGCTATAAACAAAGAAAGCTTAATTATGAGTTTGATAAAATTCTGTATGGCAATTTACAGCACATCTATTATTACCCCGCTATGTTTTTATCGTCATTTTCATCTAATTCTAGGTTGTTTATTGCGAAGGCGCTTCAAGTCTGCATTAGCTCTCAGCACAAGGCTGTATCATTTTTGGGTGTCCCATTAACAAGGGAATTGAGTTTTGAAGAAATCATTAGTCAAAATTTAGATAGATTCAATAGTAAATGTGATGAGCTGGGATGTCTGTCTGCTAAACTATTCGAGTCTATTTTAAACTACCACATTGATGAGGGAATTGCAGATGTGAAAGCAGAATTGAATAATTTGAAAAATGATATTCAATTAAGAAACATAGAGCCAACAAGGCAAATTGAGGCCTACATTAAACATGCAAACGAATGTGTAGAGCATTTTATTGCTTATATTACTATGAAAGCATTAGAGTATTTTTTTTCAGCAGAGATTAGTAGAGATAATCATATAGAAAATCGGCAGGCATAGAAAAAGGGAGAGGGAGCATGTCTAGGTATACCTTTAAAGAAACCAATATTGAAGCTTTTAAAAAATACTGGAGGGATAAACAATGGAAACCCTCCGATAGATTCAATCTTTATATAGATGGCCCCTTTTGTGTCCAACAATGCGGCTTCTGTATACACAGAGGGGATAGGGTGTCGATAAATTCCCCTATCTACAATAGATACTACAAAGAATATATACCATATTTGCTAGAGTTGTTTGAAGAAGTATTAAGTTTTAAAGTGCCTGACTCCATTTATTTTGGTGGTGGTACTGCAAATTTAATGACTACAGAAATAATGGTTGATCTATTCAAGCAGATTCCTAATATGAAGGAGATCCCATATAAAGTTATGGAGGGGCACCCGGCCTTTATGACTAAGGAAAAAATTGATATATTGGCAGACTACAACTTTAGTTATATATCCCTTGGACTGCAAACTCTTGATATGAGCTTGCTTAAAAGGCATAATAGGATTCCCCACAAACCAGAAAAGCTAAAGCATTTGATCAGATATTGTCAGGAAGAGAAGAAGGTGCATGTTAACTGTGACTTATTAACATTTATAAATAAAGGAAATGCTGAAGATATTCAAATATTAAAAAACGACCTTAAACTCTTGATGGAAGAATACGGCCCTAACCTAATAACTATTTATCCAGAGTACCAGGGCTTTTCTAAAAATTATACGGATATCACATCGTTTTCTATAAAAGAGATGGATGAAGCTGTGACCAAAATAAGGAGCCTAAGGCGAGGAATAATGAGTCAGGTCAGAAAAAAACCTAGATATAACTTGTTAAAGGAAAATAGAATTGAACTCAATGATGAAGCTATAAAAGAATTTTTACTTGATGATTATTATATAGGCAAACTATCTCAGGAAGAATTCAAAAAATTTCATCAGTACTGCTGCTCCTCCTTCCCCTTTCATCCACCGGAGCAAAATGTCCTGGGAATCGGGGGATATAGCAGAAGGAAACCATATAGCTACTTAGGGAGAGAACACTATTTCACTATTGAAAATAAGGATTGGCAGCCTAAAATATTTAAGCAAATGGAGGATAAATGATATATGGAAAAGCTGAAGAACTGGTCCTTGCTGGTTAAACCCACCTGTGATTGCAATATCAATTGTGAATACTGCTTTGCCTCGGCAGAGAGGAAAAAAAATAAAGACAAGGTAATGACGGTGGAGTTAGTAGAACATATAGCTAAGCTGGCCGGAGAGCATGCGGAAAATATACAATGGATTTGGCATGGCGGTGAACCAACACTGGTGGGAGCTGAGTGGTACCGTAAAGTCCAGACTATATTTTATAAATACTTCAGAACCAAGTATGACCAGAAGATGCAAAGTAACGGCACCTTGATAGATGACAGTTGGTTTGAGCTCCTGGAGGACTATGATATTGCAATAGGAATATCCTTTGATGCCTTCAACCAAAACACTCGAACTTCACATAAGTATGTCTTAGAGATTATAAAGAAGCTGGAAGAAGCGAATGGCGGAGCCGGGGTAATAGCGGTTATAACCAGCAATAACTATAATCGTATGATAGAACTGTATGAATATTTTAAAAGAAATTTAAATTGCCAACCAGCCTTTAATCAAATTTTTACCACCGACCCGGATAAGAATGGCCTTAGAATTTCTCCAGAGGAGTATAAAAAGGCCTTTGCATACTTCTATCAATATTGGCTGTTTGATACATCGGACATTGCTAGGGCAGAAAGAACTGCCATGTCAGCCACACACCATGTAATAGGCAATAGGGAGCATGTTTGCACCAATACCGATTGCAGGCTGAACTGGTTAGGGGTTTCGCCGGTAGGAGAAATATATCCTTGTGATAGACAATTTAATGAAAGCTATTCCATGGGATACATTCAGGATTATGCATCGATTGCAGAAATATATGAGAGTGAAAACTTTAGAAAATATTATTATGAGGTGGAGGAAAGATTTAAAAATCATTGTGAACCCTGCGGTTATGGAGATTACTGCAAAGGGGGTTGCAATGCTAATGCTGTAGAAGCGACAGGGAGTGCTGCAGGCATTGATAAAGTATATTGTCAGATATTTAAGCAAAGATTTGATATTGTCTACAACATATTAAGAAAGGTGGATTTATATAGAGATAAGATTAATAAAAATCTGTTCCATCTATTTGCAACGCATCCCTTCTTTCCTGTTTTAGAAATCAAACAATTTTTAGCATCTTTGGGGTACTCCACCGAATGGGACTATACTCCTACTGGAAAAGAAATGTTGAATTCAACTGAATTTAAGATATTCAGAGTATTTAATATATTCAAGGGAGATAAGCTTAATGGTACAACCAATTACCGCAATTATCCGGTGGAATTTTGCAGCAGCGACTTTAAATCAATGAAGCAGAGGCGCAATGAAATACTTATGGAGATTTATAAAACAGAAATAGAGACCATAGAAGGCCTCATAGGGAAGCCTTTAAGAAGGGTGGTAGTGTAAATGGCCAAAGAAAAAGAACTTGAGATATTCAGAAAGGTTTGTGGCAGTAAAAAGATAGTTACCTCTGATCATCAAAATTTCAGTAACGGGAACAAGAAAAAGGACGGCATATTAAATCAGCAAATTAGTATAGCCAAATTCCGAGAATTTATTGACAAAGGGGAGGTAGACTTTAGTGAGTGGAAAAGTCTATGACTTAAAGGTTGGCTATACCTGTAATAATTTTTGCTTTCATTGTGTGGTCGAGCCCAACAAGAGGAAGCTGCAAATAAGTAAGACAAAAGAGGGGCTAAATTTAACTTACAAGGATATAATAGCTCTTATGGATTCTTCGGAATTTAAAAATGCAGATACAATAGTACTAACCGGTGGCGAAGTGACCCTTAGGAGAGATTTTTTAAGAATACTCCGATCAATTAAAGAGAAATCTCCCAATAAAAAAATATCGATACAAACAAATGGAAGACTATTAAAGCAATACATTAAGGATATAAAGGATATCGGACTGCAAGTGTTTTATGTAATTGCTCTGCACTCTACGGATGAGGAGCTCCATGATAGAATAACCGGAGCAAAGGGACGACCCTTTGAAGAAACCTGGGCAACATTGGAGGAAATTAAAGATGTGTATGGTGACTTTGGAAAGGTAGCAAGAATAGAAATCGTCTTATCAAGGCTGAATCTCCATAACCTTGAAAAAACAATTATAGAACTATACAAAAATGAGATAAAACATATAGGAATATCATATCCGCACCTTGATGGACATTTTTTTGAAGAACCTGAAGCAGCTAAAAAAATTGGATTCACTTATGCGGAATTAAAAGAAATACTGCCGGCAGTATACAAATTTGCAGAAAATCGTCCGGACCTTAATTTGTACTTTGAAAAGGTACCCAAATGTATGTGGAGGGATAAAGAAAATAAATTGTTTAAACCATTAAATAACATTAGGAACATGGAAAATGATGATGACCAGAGTGTTGTAGTGACTTATCCCGAATCGCCAAACATGGATTTTAGTAGAATGTATTTTGAAATGCACAGGAAAGTAGAAAGCTGTCAGCTTTGCTATTACCATAATTGTTGCCCTGGCGTATGGTTTGAGTCAATTGAAATGTTCGGAGATAAAGGGTTTACCCCTATTACTAAAAACGAAGAAAGGGAGGTGTTACAAGGTGTATTTTCTTAAACTCAAAGGGATAACAGACAAAAGCATATTCAGAAATATATACAAAAATATGGATATATTCAGGTTAAGTAATCGAACCTTTATATTGTATGAGATTCCCCAGGCCATAGAAATTCCTTTAAAGCTGATAAAGGCGCATGCTTTTTTACTGGACTTGTGTTGTTTTAAAGAATTGAATGAAGATGCTCTGGAGGATTTGGTATTTGATTTAATAGAGATTAAAAACAATATCCTTGTAAAAGAAAGCGGGGATGAGAAGCATAATGCCCTCTTTTATTCACTGGCAGCGGATCATGGCTTAGAAGTCCGCAAATGGGAGCCGTATAAATTTGATAGGAAAATAGATATATCAAACCTGAATTTAAATGATTTTTATATTATCAAAGAAATATTTCAAATGCCAGTGGAAGATATTAAATTCAGCGAGGCGGATTTCTTATTAAAATACAACATTACAAGTGATGGTTTAGTCTATGATGAAGAAAATGCAGTTATCGGGAATTTGTATTCTGATAATTTAATTGAGATTATAAACAAAATGCCGGCAAATTTTAAAACGCATGTGGACAGGCTGGTAAGCAAGCATGAAGAAACAAGCTTCAGCCCATATTTTTACGAACCGTGGCCTTTTATCTACGGTGATAATGAGACCACCGAGAAGATTGTTGCATATAAATACAAAGTATTTGATGCAATAAAAAACATAGAACCCAAGGATTACCCAGGGCTACCTATGGCGGTTATAGATATATTAAATATATGCGGCTATATTACTATACCAGATATCATAAACGTCCTTGGTGGAAAGAGGTGAAACATTGGAATTTGAATTTTGCGGTAATAAATACGAAATAAATAAAATGCTTAATCGAATGGATTTTCAAGCAGTATTTAAAAAAGCCCAGGATGAAATAAAAGATAATTTAAATTTTGATGACAGTGGAATGACCGTGCTTACTAAATCATCCTATGAATTATCAAAAGGCTGCCAAGCCTGCAAGACTGGCGGCTGGTGGTGCCTATATGTTGGGAACGAATGTAATGCCAAATGCAAGTTTTGCCCCCAGTCAAAGGACAAAGCGGAGCTTAAGAAATGGACACATCCAAGAACTATTTCGAGGTATTGGATTGATGATGTGAAATTTTATTTTGAAGAGTACAAGAACAAAATAACTGGTGTGAGCTATTCGGGAGGAGAACCTCTTTTATACTTGGATAGAATAACCGAAATAGCCGGTTATATTAATAATTCAAAAAATGAGACATATCAATGGGTATACACCAATGGTATTCTCATCAATAAAGAGGTTTTACTAAAGCTAAGGGAATGCGGCATAAAGGAGGTTAGGGTAGATCTTGCAGCTACCAACTTTGATGAAAGTACTATTAAAAAGCTTGAACTTATTAAGAATATAATTGGCAATGTTACTGTAGAGGTACCTTCTGTACCTAGTACTTATAAAAGTCTTGTAACTGATAATAAGATACAGGCTTTAATTGATAGTGGTGTAGAACAGTTGAATTTAGCGGAATTGGAACTAGTACAGCCGATAAACTGGAATACATATGCAGCAGGGGAAGATGTATATTGTCATGATTCAGTTATGGGGGGGACATCCTATGCGCCAGTGTACAGCAGGTTTATAACCCTTAATATACTGAAGCATATAATCTCTAAAAACTTTAACATCCTGGTAAACGACTGCTCGATTGATGCAAAACACTTACAAAAACTTAAAAAAATTAAAAATCACATGATCTATTAAAGAAAGGAGGAAAATGAAATGTTTAATGTATCATTAACCTTCAATGCTGCTGTGTTTAATGATTGGATTAACACCCGGCTACAGGAGGAAAATAATAAAACAAATAGTGATTTCAGCCATTTATTAGACACAACTTCTCATTCAAATTCAAATCCGCACTCCAATAATCATACTAATGGACCTCAACACTCTAATACCAACCCACACTCTAACTCTAGTCCACATGATAATGGGTCTTATCATTCAAATAGTGGAGGATCACATAGCAATAGTGGAAGTCCACATTCTAACTCATCATCACCTCAGCATAGCGATCATCACAACTTGCCTGGAGGACATCAAAACACAGGGGGGCATAGTAATACGCTTGGTCACGAAGATGGGCATCTTAATACCTCTACACATAATAACTCGGGAGGACACAGCAACAGTGGAACACCGCACTCAAATAGTAGCCCACATGATAATGGTTCATATCACTCAAATGCAAGTCCACATTCGAATACAACTCCCCACAATAATACAGGACATAGTAATGCTCCTCACTCAAATGTTGGATTCGATCATCAAAATTATAAACCTACAGTGCCAGAGTTATTTGAACTCAATAATTCCGATCGCGTAAAGGATGTTATCACAATCGGCATCTTCAGCTATGACAGAAACGTCAAGCCTGCAGGCTCAACCGATGCTGCCAGCACCACTATAAAGTATAACCTGAGAATTAGAAAGTTAAAGGAGCTGGACGGAACACCAGCAGCATCATCATGGCGGAATCTGCTGACAAATACCACTGCAAATACTTTTGAATTGAACACTAAAAGTCCGTTGGGAGCTGGTTTAAATGATGGGATATATGAGCTGCAGGTATGGGCACAAAACGATCCCCGTACTCAAAACGGTGTTAGTAAGCAATATATCGGACAGACAAAGACCATAGAGATTGTAATAAGTCAAAACCTAAGGCCGGAGCTTACAGTGAAAAATGGAGACGAGTTTATAAACTTTATCTTTGGACCAGAAGGTGCTATTGACGTAACAGATGGATATATACCATACTCAGAAACCCTATACACTGAAGCAGCAGCAGACCAGCAGGCAGGCATATTTGTTTCAGTTGAAATGAGGGACGATGATTTGCAAAACTGGCAGAAGGGATGGGTATATTTAGCGGATTCAGCTAACAATGAGATTGCCGGTACAAGGGTAAGTGTTGTATGGGATAGTGGGGAGGTGGCTCACTCCAGCGGTAGCTTGGTTAATGGTTATGCCTTTATATCCAAGGATAAATTCGTTAATGATATTCTTGGTTTGGAGGGGGCCAAGCTGGTTGTAGAAATTAAGGATTATGATGATGCCGACTGCACAGTACCTACAGGGGATACATTGACTCAGCATACCATTTCAGCTACAGATTTGACACTGCTTTCCTTCAATATAGATGTTGTTAAGCCGACGGTTACAGCTGTAAATGAGGATTATAGCTGGCAAAACGAGGATATAACCGTAAGTCTCCTTTATAGTGATGACCGTTCCGGCATGAGGATTACTAGATATAAAGCAACTGAAAGCGAAGAACAGCCTGATTTAGAGAGTCTGCTGGATTATACAGGAGATATAACCCTGCAAATGGATGGTCAATACTATATCCATTATCGGGCTGTGGACAGACTGGGGAATGAGCAAATTGGCTATTTTGGCCCGTATAAACGCGATACTGTTGCGCCTATTATAACTATTCGGCCTGAAGAGAATGGTACCGGAGTAGATATTTATAGGTATGTTAGGGAAATTAACATTAACCCAATGATTGAAGATGCTCTAGGGGTTGAAACGCTTTATGGCATAACTACCACCATGGGTGAAGTGCCTGCGCTGTTATATGCCTTTGAAATGGATGAAGGTATAAACTTCACCGGCGATGGTACAGAGGGGCTTAAGCATTATTATGTATACATAAGGGCAACAGATGAGGCAGGAAACGTATCGGAGGAATGGAGTGAGGTATTTAAATTCAACAACATTTCTCCGCAAATTTCAGCGGTAGACATTGCCTTAACTGACGGCTATGCTCAGGGTTTAGTAGACTTTAATTTCGTCAGCTCTGATCTGATAAGCGGAGAGCTTGATGAAGACACCCTAACCTACAGAATTTATCAGAAAAAGGTTGGAAGCAGTGATGACTATATTATAGCTGTCGAGAGCATATTTGATCCTGAAAATTCGGAGGGAAATAGAGAAGCACTATTCATTGATTTCTATAGGGCAGCCTACCAACACCGGGATAAATATCTGTTCTATTTTGAAGTAGAGGATCTGGCTGGCAACAAAACAGTATACCCTGTTGATATTAACGACCTATTTCAACCAATTGAACTGACCGTAAGAAAAGAGGTGCAGGCTCTGGAGATAAGCTCTGAAGGTCCTACTATGACCTTCGATGATAGGTTGGTCCTCATATATAACACACCGATAGAATTAAGTGCAATAGCCACTTTTGTAGACGGTACCAGTATGGCGGAATATCCTGATATTGCATGGAGTCTGTCAGACCTTACGATAGCAGAACTGACGCCTATAGGGGATAGCGGCATGGCTACGCTGTTGGCATCGGATATAGGGGATTTAACTATAACGGTTAGGGATAATCTAACCGGGATTGAGACAACAAAGGAAGTAGAAGTTACAAAGCCGGTGGCAGCCTTATCCTCCTTGGAGGATCAGCAGCTTATATATGGCAATACCTTAAGCATTACAGTGACAGCCACATTGGAGGATTCCACCGTATATGATGGCTATCCCTATCTGGTAATTATGGCTGCAGATCCGGATATTGTAAGCATAAATGGCAATCAAATTACCGCTGTTGGATTAGGAACGACTACAATTACTGTTACAGACGCCTTTGATTCAAGCAAGTACGTAGCTTTTGAGCTACTGGTGAAGAAATCACCGCAGCAAAGACTGGAGGATATAGCTATACCAACGGATACACCGGTGCCAAGCTTTGAGCTGCCGGTGCTGGAGACGGGGCAGAGCTACACAATAACCGTAATCCACAATCCTTCTGGTGATGAGGTGATACACATAGAGACAGAAGGCGGTTGGATCACGCTGGAGGGCTTGCAGGAGGGTCACAATTACGATATAAATTTTAAAATTATTGATGACGATTCCAATATACTGGCTGAAAGGACAATTAACTATACTGTCATAGATGTTACACCACCGGAAATTACAGGCGTATATATCCTTCAGGGTAAGCTATATGTACTGGCTACAGATAATTATAGGCTACATGACACACCCTATGGCTTCCAAGTGCTGAGCGCTGGCGGAACTACAGTATTAAGTGTTCAGGCGGATGAATACGGCAGTGTAATACTTGTGTCGGATGTTGGGGGAAGTGTAACTAATATTAATTTTTCCGCCAGTAACAATATAGCAGTAGTACCACCTAAAAGGATATATATCAAAGTCATAGACGAGTACATTAATGAAGCGGAGGTAGATGTTAATGTAACTCAATACAATCAGGTGCTTTATGGTACCGTACCTCAGGATATAATTAATCAAATTTATGCTGCAAATAATCCGCCAGATAATTCTCCAAGTCCATTAACCCCGCCGCCGGAAGGCACTGTAGAGGTCCCTTTGCCTCAGGAAATTATTGAACTAATACAGGATGTTTTAGGTAAGGACAATTTAACCGTAGAAGCACCGTCTACAGCACCAAACTCGGGACAGGGTAGCTTGCATATCAAGACGCCAAGGTATATTGATGAGCTTAGATCGGCTTTGTTAAAGCATAATTACAATGGGATGCTGTATTACAGGATAGATGTAATAGAAAAGGGCTTAAACAGGCTGGTATATACCAATACATTAAACGACATAAGAGAAATAATAATACCGGGTCTGGCAGATTCGACCACATATATTGTAAGAATCAGTATCGTTCATGATGGAAAAAGACTGGCCTTCAGAGAAATTGAACAACAGACAGCTGATGCGACACCTCCGGTGATAGAGAAGGTGGTAATTAATGACGGTAGCTTACAGGTATTCGCAAGAGATAATATGAAACTTCATGATACAGCCTACCAGTACCAGCTGCAGATAGGCAATAGTACAGTGAGTTTGAATCCTTTTGGTGTACAGGCATTAAATGGATTGCAGGTGGCTTCCTTGGATATATCATCAATAATAGCGGCTAATTGGAACCAACAGGCATGGACATCTGAGTCAAGGCTTTCGGGACTGGATACAGGCACAAGGGTTAAGGTTATTGTCAGAGACCATGCAGAAAACTATACAATGACGGATATTGATGTACAGGGAGACGGTACCTTATACGATACTGTCAACGGAGCACAGCCTTTGGAGCTAAGACCAAACCAATCGGTGGAGCTGGCGGATATATTGCAGGAGCTGCTGCAGCAATATAATCATAGAAATCCGGATAATGCAATAGATATAGATAGGATGAGCTTGGGGGATTTTGACATACGTCTCAGTGATCCATCGATTGCATACTTTGAAAACGGCAGACTGGTTACCAGGGGCAATGGACAGTTGATAATAACCTTTATACACAGGAAGACCGGGATAATGTATAAATACAGTATTTTAATAACGGATATGCAGAGCTTTGACAGAAGGATAATTATACAAACTGGCTCAGAGACCGATATAGGAAGGGCCTTCGGAAGCAGCATTGAAAAACATTTTAAAGGACAGGAAATTACCTTTGTCAGTGAGAATGAAAAGCTGGGAGAACTGGATTCAGAAACGCTTATCTTTAAGGCCAACGACAGTGAAGGGCTAGCTAAAATTATTATTACCAACGGCAAAAAGGAGCTGCCGATTTATGTAATAATAGTAAAAGATAAATTTCCAGAGTCGGACATACAACTCATAAAGACGCAGTTGTCCTATGTGCTGAAGGAGGGTGAAACGGTAGATATAAGGGATATTTCAGTGTTCTACAATGAGGGCTATGGTGAAGCTAATACTGACTATCTGATTGTGGAGGCTGACAGTAGCAATGTTGAAATCAATGGCAATTTAGTTAAAGCCATTAGCGAGGGATTGGGGAATGTGTATGTTATAGACCTTGTAACCCAGCGGATAGAGGTCATAGACTTCAGGATAATATCCCTTTTAGAAGCTCAAGTAAAAGCAAGTGATATCAAGGGCCATTGGGCAGAGGAGGCCATTGAGACTGTACTGTCAAAGGGTATATTAAAGGACTTAAACAACGACAAATATTCACCGGATGAATATGTAACAAGACAGCAGCTCTTACAGGGCATCAGCGAGCTGAAGGTATATCTGAGGGATAGTGCTATTGAAAGAAGAAATACATTGCCGCTAGAAATAAGCAAAGAGGATATACATTACTATTCAATAATGAATGCCCTAAACAAGCTGACGATATTTGAGGTGGAATATATCTTTGGCAGAAGGCCAAGTCTCTCTAATGTGATAACCAGAGAAGAAACAGCAGCATTGTTGTCACTGGAGCTGGGACTAAAACCAACGGATAATAAGACCGACTATGTGGATATAGGCAGAAGCAAGTTCAGAGAGGAAATATTAGCAGTAAATGAAGCCTCTATTATGAAGGGGTATGAGGAAAGCTTCAATCCAGAAGGAAGCTTGACTAGAGCAGAAATGGCTGCAATCTTCCACAGACTCATAAAATTCATGGAGTAAGGAACATTGGAGGGCTCCTCAAATTAGTTCAGGAGCCTTCCGATTAACTAGTCTACATGAGATATATATTAAATTTAAAAAATAATGAAGATGTAAAGTTTTGGTGGCTAGACCGCTTTAACGATGAGTACTACAGAACTGGATCAAATAGAAAGTAGAAAAAGTGGCAGTACTGTGAACGACAAACAACGTAGTTATGGGAAAGTGAAGGTTACTGAATGACATTGAGGTATGAGGTAAGAAAGATGCTAGAGCAGTGATTGCTTTGGCAAAGAGCAAAATATGAGAGGATGGTTTAACAATGCGAAAAAGAGTTCTTGTATCGATAACAACAATTTTACTTGCTTTAAGCATCTGCAGTAGTATGGCCTTAACATCTGAGCAGAAATTTAAGCAGGTGGCTGATAATGTGAATACTCATATAGCTTCAACTTTAAATAGGTTTAATGACATAGCCTCCGACGAGTGGTATATCAGCAAGGTGGCAAAGCTGGTGGCCCTTGGGGGGATAGACGGCTACACCGATGGTACCTTTAGACCCAATAACTCGATAACACAAGGGGAGTTTATAAAGATAGTGGTGGCAGTCTTTAATGGCGAAGAAGCTGCAGTCCCCTCAGGTCAACATTGGGCAATG
>JAHDLO010000048.1 GCA_018432235.1 Clostridiaceae bacterium
AAGATTTAGAGAAACCTTGTTAACCAAATTTTCTATTAATCGAATGGTAATTAGTGTGAAACCAGCCTCTTATACGAGTGCTGGTTTCATATTTTTTAGACTTTCTAGCATTTCTCTGACCCCCAATATATTCATGGCTCGTTTTATGTTATATACAAGGAATGACAAAGAAACCTCCGCACTTATCGAGGTTTTTCTTTTGGTTAAAAAGAAGCAAGCGCCCCATCCCCTTTTTATTGTACCAAAGTCATTTTCTGTCATCTTAGGAAATGCCTAACTGTACCTAATTCATCTTTCTCGAAATTCTTGATATTTTTCTCCGACAAACTTTACATTCACAATCTCTTTTACCTTATCATTAGTCCTATAAAGGCTTGAAATGAGCTCGCTGAGTTCGGAATGTTCCGTTTTTTTATTCCTTTTTCAATTCTGTTATCGTCATTGGTTTAATCATTGTAACCCTCACTATCAATCATATTAAAATCTGCCATTTCAGCTAACTCATGTAGTTTTTGTCTTAATAGTTTCTTATCAATGAGCTTTAAAGTATACTCCGATATCAATGTTGGGGATAAACTTCTAGATAAAGCAAATTCAACCACTTCATCGTCTTTACTTGCACAGAGTATAATCCCAACGCTTGGATTTTCGTTATTCTTTTTATGTTCTCTGTCAAGTGCTTCAAGGTAAAAATTCATTTTTCCAAGATGCTCTGGTTTAAATACCCCAATCTTCAACTCAAAGGCTACCAAGCAAGCCAGTCCTCTGTGATAAAACAGCAAATCGATATAATAATCGCTGTTTCCAACCATCACTCTGTATTCTTCTCCAACAAAGGTATAGTCTCTACCAATCTCGAGAATAAAGTCTTTCAAATTAGCTATAATTGCCTTTTTAAACTCGTGTTCTGAGAATTTTTCGGGCAAACTTAAAAACTCGAGTACATAGGTGTCTAAGAAGTTGCTTTTAATTGCACTTGGAAGAGGTACAGGTTCCAATTTTTCAGTTGAAAGCATAAATCTTTCAAAATAGCCACTATCTAACTGCCGCTCCAATTCCCTTTTTGAATATTTCTCCTTCAAGCAAAGCTTGACATAAAATTCTCTTTCTTCGTCTGTTTTAGCGCTAGACAAGATTAACAAATGATTAGTCCAACTAATTTGTGTCACCAGTGGTGACACAAATTCATTATCTTTATAGGTTTCATAAAACTGCTTCATCCTATAAAGCCCTCTTCGGTTAAACCCTTTCACATCTGGACAATTTTCAGAAATAAATGAAGCCAATTCATCCACATAAGAGCTTCCCCACTTCTGGCTCACAAGCTGTTCTGATATATATTTACCAACATTCCAATAAAGCAGAATAAGCTCTTCATTCACCTTACGAAAGGCATTATCTCTTGCTTCCTGTATAAGATTAACAACGTTTATAAAGCCTTTTGATAAATCGTTCATTTACAATACCTCTCTTTCTACTATGCTTTTGATTCTGAGATTACACCAAGTAGCTCATTTGCTAATTCCTCATCCTCAATTCGGATCAATGAATTATCATCATAGCTACCGCCTAGAATATCAATGCCACCATACCAAACAGTTTTATTGTCAATAATCATGAATTTATAGCGATTCTTAGGCAGCTGAATAACCTGAATGCCCTCTTTTTCAATTTCATTTATAAAATCTTTAATATATATCCTGTGCTTCTGTGCATATTCGTCAAGATTTTTAATACATAAAACAATTCGAGTGCCCATTTTATACTTTTCAATCAGGATTTCCTTAATAGTTTTAATTTTTGTCTTGTTAAGATAAGGACTTGAAATAAGAAGGTTTTTCTCTATGCTTCTAATATCTTGAATCACATATTCAAAATAGTTTGCTCCATCATAAATTCCATTTTCTATGTTGTGTTCTGTACCATTAGACCTTATACTATAGCCGACTGAGCGATATGCAGTTAGTCGTTTGTGGTACATTCTCTCAAGCACTGGAATATGCACATCTACATAATCGTAAATCAAAACTTCATCTTTGCCCTCAAAATTTCTGTGAAGTCTTCCCGCATACTGAGCAATTGTGCCCTTCCAGGCAATGGGCATTGCCATAAATAACGTATCGAGTCTGGCTTCATCAAAGCCTTCACCAATTAGCTTTCCTGTTGCAATGATTACAAATCGATCGTTATCCTCTAGAGCCCTAATTCTCCTTAGAGATTCTTTTCTTTCACTTGTTTTTAGATCTCCCGACAAGACAATGACTTCAAAATCTTTATCGGACATTAAATTCACCAACTGTTCTATATGGCTTATTCTTTCAGTCAAAACCAATGGATTTCTACCTTTATCTATTGCATTTACAACATCTGCCACAATCAATTCATTTCTATAATTGCTTTCACAAATATGCTGATAGACTTCTGTAATGTGCCATTCATCCTTATTTTTAAAGAGTGGCATTCTAGTGCTTGTAAATCTTGGAACAATAAAGTGTTCAAAATCCCTTTTCTTAGCCTCCTGCTTCGCGTCAACCTTGTATCTAATAGGGCCTAATTGCATGAAAATGATGGGATGATGTCCATCTTTTCTTATAGGTGTTGCTGTAAGTCCATACACATATTTAGCATCAGTTGCACTTAATATTCTGCTGAAAATTGTGGCAGAAATATGGTGACACTCATCCACAAGAACTAATCCGTACTGATGAATCATCCGTTTTACACTTTTGTCCTGATCAAACATTGACTGCATAATGGCAACATCAATGAACCCGTTTATAGTATTTTTGCCCCCACCGAGCTGTCCAATTATTGAGCTGTTTTTTCGGCGGTTTTCAATAATTTCATCAATATCTAAGGATTGTTCTAAACGTTCTTTCCACTGTGCCGCCAATTCTTTCGTATGGACCAGAATCAACGTTGAACACTTTCGTTCGGTAATCAATTTTGCTCCGATGACTGTCTTCCCAAATCCTGTTGTCGCGGATAAGACACCCTCCTGATATTTATTAAGTACCTCAAGTGCTTCACTCTGATGATCTGTGAGCTGACCTTTAAAGACGACTTTAACTTTCTTACCTTCGTTTCTTTGATCCACTACAGTATACTTGACGCCAGCAGAATCAAATCTATCCACCAAATTAGACTCTATTCCTCTCGGTAAAATGATGCTTTCAGAATCTTCATCATACATAACAGTCACGCGAGGTATTCCAAATGTAGATTGACGCATTGCTTGTTTTGCATAAAATTCTGGATTAGAATAAGATGCAAGTCTTCTTATTAAGAATAACGCTTTTGGTGACAAACCTGTTTTAGATAATATAAGACCATTGCGCCTAGTGAGTACTACTTTTTCAGGGAAATCACATTGCTCAATAGAAATCAATTTCGTTTCTTTATTTGTTTTTTCATTCTCCTCGCTTGTCTCTATTGGTGTTACGAACTTACAAAATCTTGTTATAAATTCTTCAGAAATTCTTTTTACCTCTGCTAAGTAGCGCCATTGATCTCCAATTTCATTCAAGTTTGCATCGATAAATACCGAATTCCCTTGCTCTCTTGCTTCTTTTTGCAAAGGCAATGCTATAAGATTTCCAAATCCATCTTTCTGCAGAAAATCCTGACTTGGAAATAACCGATCATAGGAGTCAAACTTAATATTCCCACACTCCTGCATAGCAAGATTCAGAATAATCGTTCCAAATTTTCTTGCAAGTGAAGCTTTCATTTCTCTCTCGAAGAAGAACCATAGATGACAGCCTTCACCCGAACGAGATCGTTCAGCGTATACAGGAATCTTATTGTCATTACACACCTTTATAACAACCTTTATGTCATCACCCCATGTTGACTCGTCAAAATCCATTGCAAGTAGAAAACAGGTATCATTTTCCGTCATTGGATAGAGACCTAAAACATGCTTGCCTAATAGATGATTCTTAACTTGCTCCTCATCTAGTGGTGCAAAATGACTATTTTTACACTCAGTGCATTTTATCTTAGGCTTATTACAAATCCCGGGCTTAAAATCATTAAAACAATAAGGTGAGTAACCAGGCTTACTCTTCCATCTCTTTGCACAGACATTCGTTCTTCCTTTAAAAATGGATAGAAATAAATCAATTTTCTCATTGCTAGAGCTGCTTTGAGTAATCAAACCATCAGGTAATTCTAAAAGATCTTCTTCTGGTAGCAAATTTGAATCAGAACAATATGATTCAGGTGTTTCAGACACGAGTTTGATTCTCAGCTGCTGAAGTTCTTCTTTCAGCCGCCTATTCTCTTCCTCTAGAATTACATATTTTTTATAAAGTTCTTCATAATTCATTTGTTAGCCACACTCGCTTTCAACCTTAATCATATTGTTCTGACATGTTATTGCCTTAGTATTAGTATGCTATATCAATTTGTTTTCATAAACATGAACTTTTTAATGACACAGTCCAAATTAGGAACATCATCATAAACCACATTATTTGGGTCTTTAAGAGCTTCAGCAAGTCTGCTTTGTCTGTGCTTATCTTTGCTTGCTTTCCAGATTGACTAGTTCATCTATTTTATTCTCTTCAGATTTGATTTTCTCCTCTAATAAATCAATATCCTACCTTAACTTTTTGTCGTTATACCTATTACTATCCATAAATGCATCATAGGTCTATATTAGTGTCTGTGTTTAACGGTTTATCTTTTTTTGCTTTAATAACTCTCTGTACCTTTTGAAAAGTTTCTATATCAACAATCGCTTTATGATGATTATCTATGATAATCCAATCTAGTTGATCTCTATTGATAAATGACTTCATCGTAAATATCTTCACGTCATGTGACTCCTGTATAATATATAAGCTTGTATGACAAGCAACAAACACCTGTTAAACAAAGCGTCCCGCTGACTCCTACATCTATAACGTGCCAAACAAAACGTCCCCTTGACACCTAAAAACAATCTTGACACTGTAAATATAGGATGCTATAATCTTTACATAGTAAAGATTACGAATTAGGAGGTATTAGGCTTGAAAGAAAAACCATATCATCACGGTAACCTACGTAACAAGCTGATTGAAACCGGCATTGAGCTGATCAACGAGGTTGGACTTAGGGATTTTTCTCTTCGCAAGGTAGCTGCTAAATGTAATGTCAGCCACGCTGCTCCCTACAGCCACTTTAAAGACAAGGATGATTTGATAAGTGTTATGCGCGATCACGTCACTCAGCAGTTTATAGAAAAGCTCCACAACGCTATCGTCGGTCTTGAGGATAATCCAACGGCGCTTTTATTGCTTGGGCAGGCCTACATTGACTTTTTTATTGAACACCCCCAATACTTTCAATTCATTTTTTATTCCTCTGGTATAAGTATTGACTTAGACAAGGAAAGCCCCGACGATTATCCTCCATTTGCATTGTTTCGTGAAACAGCTTACCGATGCTTTCGTAGGATGGGCTTGAAGGAAGAGGCATATTCAATGCATTTGATTGGCAAATGGTCTATGGTCCACGGTGTTGCAGCATTACTGACCAATTCTGGCATCAGCTATTCTGGCAATTGGCATTCCGTTTTTGCCAATACCTTCGTACAGAAGGGAGAAAACCTATGAAAATGATTATTCATGACTTAGGTCAAGAGGAATTTACTGTTCTTGAACCACCGTCCACTGGCGATACCATAGTGATATCCGACCATGGTAAAATCCGCCCCTGCATTGGCTGCTTTGGATGCTGGATAAAGACACCGGGAGTATGCATTATAAAGGATGACTATCAAAGCATGGGAGAGCTGCTTTCAAAATGTGATGAAATCATTATTATAAGCCGATGTGTATATGGCAGCTACAGCCCTTTTATTCGTAACGTTTTAGATAGAAGCATTTCCTATTTGCTTCCCTATTTTGTACAAAAAAATGACGAAACCCACCACCAAAACCGATACAATAACTATTTCAAGCTGACAGTTCATTTTTATGGAGAAGACATTACCAAAGCTGAGGAAAAAACAGCTCAAGCATTAGTAAAAGCTAATGGCATCAATTTTTACAGCGAGGAAGAATGCGTTTGTTTTCATCAGAGCTTGGAATCTATTAAGGGGGTATGGCAATGAAGATCGCTATGATTAACGGAAGTCCAAAGGCCGGAAAGAGCAATACTGCATTTCTTCTGAATTCTCTTGAAGCCCTGATCAGCTCCGGAAACGAACTAACCCATTACCATATCATCAAAAATCCGCCATCAGAAGAAGCCTTCAGCCAGCTGTGTCAAATGGATGCTCTGGTATTGGCATTCCCCCTATACATCGATGCCATTCCTTCCCATTTATTCAGGCTATTGGTAGAACTAGAAGAGCATATGAAGGGGCACAAAAATGAAATCTATGTCTATGCTATTACAAATAATGGCTTTTACGAAGGAAGACAAAATCATATTGCCTTTGAGATACTTAAAAACTGGTGCCAGCGCTCAGGTCTAAGGTTTGGTCAGGGACTCGGACATGGCGCAGGTGAAATGCTGGCCTCAAATGATAAAATCCCCTTAGGGCATGGTCCTCTTAAAAACCTAGGCAAAGGGATGAATCTTTTGGCAGATAATATCAATTCTAAAAGCAGCGGTGAGTTAATGCTGGTTAACCCCAATTTCCCTCGGTTCGCCTGGCAATTTGCAGGAACTCATTTCTTCTGGAATGCAGAAGCTAAAAAGAATGGGCTAAAAAAGCGAGACATTTTAAGACGTCTCTAAAGACAGAGGAAATTGCATTAAAATATGCAATTTCCTCAATACATATAATATAAAGAAATAGGGGGTGATTCGATTAATGAAGGCTATGAAGGCTATGAAGGCATTAAAATGCGACGATTATGATTATTGTATTGATTTCTGCAATATTATATAAATTGGCAAAGGCTTACTTCAAAAAATAATTCTACTGAATATCCGGTCTGTTTAGGACTGCGACTCTAACAAGGGTGTGCAAGCACCTGAATAGTATATGTTTAACACATGAAGCGCTCTGGTGCAAGCGGTATACAGCAGTAATCGCTCATCCTCACAGCAGTAATTCCCATTTCCTGCATTGTAGACAATAACCACATCAAACTCTAGCCCCTTCGCCAGATATACCGGAATTATCACTGTGCTATGAATGTATTCGTCCTCTTCATTAACTATTGCCTTGACGTCCGTCTTATCCTTTAAGAAGGCATATACCGCCTTGACTTCTTTAGCTGTCCTTGTTATTATCCCAATGGATTTATAGCCCTTGTCCTTACATGCTTTTATATCCTTAAGAATCCGCTCCATGATAGCAGCCTCTTGTTCAAAGCCCATTAACAAAGGTTTTTCCCCATGTCGTGCCACCGATTCAGCATCAATCGCCTTATTTAGAATTTTGTTTGAAAATTCTATGATATCGAGCGTGGATCTATAGCTTTTAGATAAATTCATTAAGCAGGTATTTTCCTGTGTGAATATGTCCAAGACATTGCTATAATTCCCTACATTCATAAATGGATTTATGGATTGATTGATATCCCCCAGCATAGTTAGACTGGCATGCTGGAAAAGCTGATGAAAAATTTCATATTGCAGGGGCGTATAATCCTGGGCCTCATCAATAACCACATATTTTATATCTGTGGTTTTAGGTAAATCGCCTAAGGCCCCCTTTAGGAATAATAAGGGAGGCTGGTCCTCATAATTCAGAGCCTTGGCCTTCAAATTCTCTATCGTATAGGCTTTGATTTCCTTTAACCCCTCTTTATTTATAACGCCGTCTTGGCCTGCATCAAAATTCTCAAGCTCCTCGAATAGCTTAGTATAGATTTCCACCAAATCAAACTTTGTCATTCTCTTAATTTCATTGTGTATTTCCTTTATTTCAGCATTTATAATTGCCCTGCTCTTGCTCCTTATCTCAGCTCTGTCTATATAGGCCCCTGATTTAAAAAGCTCATCTGCCACCTCACTTATCCTTTGTTTTTCATAGGGCTTTAGCAGAAATAGAACTCTTTCTCTTATCTTTTGTAGCCTTTTCTTCAAAGGCAGCTCACTATAATCCTTATAATATAGCTGGTGTAATTCAGTGGATGAAATTACAAGGCTGCCATTGAAAAACAAATCCCTAAATCCTCTGTTAAGCCCCTCCACATAGCTTACATATCGCTTTAGCACATCAATAAAGGCTTTTGAAGACTTATATTTTATATTCATAATTCTCTTTTTATAGCCCGTTTGATCCTTTGAAGCGAGGATATATTCCATCATAGTGTAATAGTCTTCCTTCTTAAGCTCAACATCAAGTGCCTTGTGCATATACGCCTTAAAGGTTGTTTGATACATATTTTCTTCATCCAGCTGAGGCAATACATTGGATATATAATCATTAAAAATTTCATTAGGTGAAAATATGACTATGTTCTGAGCCGTAATCCTGTCTCTGTACTTATACAGCAGGTAAGCCACTCTATGGAGGGCAACAGAGGTTTTACCACTACCGGCAGGCCCTTGAACAATTAAATTCTTGAATTCTTCGTTACGTATCGCTCTATTCTGTTCTCTTTGAATTGTTGTTACTATTGCCTTCATTCTGCCATCGGTGCTTTTACCCAAGATTTCCTGCAGCATTTCATCATCTATCACGAGATTACTGTCAAACATATATTCAATTTTATCCTTGCTTATTTTGAACTGTCTCTTTAGCGTGATTTCCCCGTAAATATCTCCTTCTGGACAGCTATAGCTGGCCTTTCCTACTTCATAATCATAAAACATGCTGGATACCGGCGCTCTCCAATCGTAAATTAGAATATCATATGCATCATCTGCCAGATTTGAAATCCCTATATAGTAGCTTTCAGCCTTTGATTCTCCTGATTCTATAAAATCAACCCTACCAAAATATGGGGTTAAAGCCATTCTCTCATATTTTTCCTTAAGCTTTTTAGTAAATTCGTGGCTTCTCTTTTGCCTTTTAAGCACATCTATAAAGCTCATAAAATCCACAAGCTGATCCAGCTCATTTGCTATGGAAATAGAGCCTACCTCTTCCCATAGCTCTCTTTGTGTATCTATCGCCTCTTTTTTTATCCGATCATTAAAATGACGTTTTTCATCAATCTGCTTTTGAATTTCCTTAAGCACCATGGCCAGCCGCTGTTTTTCAATTGCCCATTCTGCATCGTTAATATTCATATATACCCCTCCTCAAATATTATTTTATTATTTTTAAAAAAACTGTTGACTTTGCTTTCGTGGTGTTATATAATAAAGTTAGATAGATATGTTTTATTTCTACAGCTTGAGTGCAGATATCAATATATTATCATGCTTCATTTCATATGTCAATGAATGCTAGGCATCTACCATTTTATGGTTAGGTGTCTTTTTATTTATACCTGTTCTGTAATAAGCGTTGGTGTGTAGACCTCAGCATTGTTTTATACAAAAAATAATGCACTTACTTCAATTCCCCTTAGATGGTTAGTTAGCTATCCATGGGATTGAGGTAAGTGCTTGAGTATCTATAGTTTTGATTTTTCAATGAAGTACATCGTCTTGAAGCCTCGTAGCTTCTCTTTTGCATTTGCACCGACTTTTGAAACAGATTATTTTTGTAAATAGGTAACAAGGTTATCATGCAAGGTGCGTCTTTCACCTTTATATGCCATATATGGGACCGCCCAGCCACAGCTACTCTGAACCTTATGAATATCCACATCGAATATCTGTCTTACCAGCTTTAAGGGATATTCACTGAAATACGCCTCGTATATTTCTTTAAAATCAGCCGTTTCCTTAGCCAGGACCCTGCCTTTACCATAGGCCCTTAAAATAACAGGCTCCTCCTCAAAGCTGCACCACATAAAGGTGATCCTTTTATTTTCGTTAAGATGGTTTGCAGTCTCATTTCCGCTACCATAGTAATCTAGGTATATGATTCGATTTTCATTGATGATTCTTAATGTGTCATAGCCCTTCGGCGAAACATTAACCTCACCTTCAGTGGTTGGTGCTGTGCTGGTAAAAAACATTTTCTGCTGCTCTATAAATGCTATTAACTCTTTACTCAAACTATCAAATACCTGTGCCATTATCTTCCTCCTGTTTTATATATAAGCCCCTCTCCTGAACAAGGCTTTATTATAAATACATTATGCTTTTTTATTTAGTATCCTTTAAATTCCTCTTAATTTCAATAATTTGATTATCACTTTGGACAACCTTCATAGTTAGATTATTCATGTCTATCTGGAGCTTATCCATTTTTTCATCCATGTCATCCAGCTTATTATTCACGATATCCCGATGATCAAATAAGGCTCGTATTTTATCAATAACCTCATTTTCCAGCTTTAGCTCCACCTTCGAAATATCTTGCTTAAGCTCCAATTTAGTATCCTTAAGCTCCCTCTTTGTATCTTGAACCTCTGTATAGATTTTTTCAAGCAGATTAAATATTCTCTCTTGATTATCCATTGTATTGTCCTCCACAGCCTTTACATTCTTACATTTATTAAAGTATAACATCCTGCCGTATTTGCTACAATAGCGAAAAAATTTATTTCAGGACATACACGCCACCAAGGACAAGCGGGCGGGTTAAATACTTAGGAGGACGAGCTAAGCTACTCACCAAAATTAGAATCAAATAAAGCAATAATGGCTTTGAGGGCTTCTGCTTCATCTTCTCCGGATATCTCTAAAGTAACCTCTTCGCCATACCTTCCCCCCATGCTTAGTATACTCATTATACTTTTACAGTTATACTTATTGCCATTTTTTATTATCAAGCACTGGGATTTATATTTTGTTGCTTCCTTTGCCAATAAACCGGCTGGTCTTGCATGTATTCCCGTCTTGCTTTGAATTATAATTTTCTTTTCCAGCATATCATCACTTCCATTTCACTTATATATGTATCACTCATTGGCAATTATTTTTCATTGATTGTAAAGTCTGTTTTATTTCCAATGCACTAGGGGTTTATAAAACACATGAAGTGCTCTAGTTCTCAATATAAGTTTTCAAGAGCTTGCAGCCACCTAGAATCTTATAATTTCCCAAAGAAGCTGGTATTAGGAATGTGTCCCCTGCACTAGCATGCTGCCTATACCCTTCCCCATATTCAATTTCGCCCTTCCCTTCTATAAAGGTTAATACCTCGAATGAATTTCCTGAGAGAATATGCTTATAGGCCTCCACACATATTATTTCTTCTATCGTAAACAAGTTACAGGAAAGCTTTTGATTGACTATTTTTTTATTCTTATTATTAAAGTCGATCACATCTAAGGCTTTTTCTATATGCAGCTCTCTAGCTTTACCGTCCAGCCCTAACCGTTCCCAGTCATATAAACGGTAGGTCACATCGGAATTTTGTTGTACCTCATACAAAACAATGCCTTCACCGATGGCATGCACTGTCCCTGCCGGTATATAAATAATATCTCCGGCTTTAACCTGAATCTCATTTAAGGTTTCTTCAATATTGCCATTTGTTAAAGAAGAAATGAAATCCGTCTTTGTTATAAAATCCTTTAGACCATAGATAATCCTACTATTTTCATTAGCATTTACAATATACCAAGCTTCTGTTTTACCTAAATCCTCCTCAAAGGCCAGAGCATATTGGTCATCGGGGTGTACTTGCACGGATAATTTTTCATTTGCATCTATAAACTTAATAAGCAAAGGGAATCTATCTATGTATTCCTCATATTTTTTCCCTAGAATAGCACTGGCATTTTGTTGAAGCACATCGCTTAAGGTCAGCCCTTCGAGGCATCCGTTTGAAATGATGCTTTCGTCCCCTTCTCTACAGGATAGCTCCCATGCTTCCCCTATGGGTTCAAGGGAGGAAATCACCTTGTTTAACGATGCCTTTAGGTTTTTCCCACCCCAAATTCTCGCCTTATATAATGGTTGTAGCTTTATTGGATAAGCAATCATATAACACCTCTTATTTTATAGAGCTTGAGGGATTATCTTTAAATAAGCCTTAGTTCCCTCAGTCCGTTATAAATACCATTTGAAAATACGTCCGTAGTGACATAATCCGCTGTACTTTTTAGCCTTTCATTGGCATTACCCATAGCCACGCCATACCTTACCAGCATGAGCATTTCAATATCGTTCATTCCATCACCAAAAGCATAGGTACTTTCTATTCCAATGTTAAGAAGATTTAAAAGCCTTTTAATGCCATCTGCTTTTGTGCAGCTTTTTATATAAATATCATAGGAGGATTGACCTGGATGATTCATAAAAATAAAATTATCACTCAACAAACCCTTAAACCCCTTGAGCTGATTTTCATCCTGTGTAAAAACCACCATTTTATTTACTTCTACCTCATCTAAATCCCAAATATCAGTAATATTTTTGCTGGGTATTGCAAACTTCTCTAAAAAATCCTTAACTGCAGCCGAATTTAAGGTTGAAAAATACGCTTTTTTCTGCCCTTCTAGAATAAAATCTACATTTTCCTTCCTAAAGGCTTCAACTGATTGCTTTAGGATTTCTTTATCCAGCTTGTTGTTATAGATCACCTCATTATTCATTTCTATATAGGCGCCATTAGATGCAATATAAGCATCGAATTTTATGTCTAATAGCTCATCACCCAAAAATGACATGGGTCTTCCAGTAGCAATGACCGCTAAGTGTCCTTTATCTCTTATTAGGCGGATTGCCTCCTTAGTTGAATCCAATACAGAGGCCATTCCTCCCACGTAGTCTATTAGCGTTCCATCTACATCGAAAAATACAGCTTTTTTGCTCATAGCCCTTAGTCCCCTTTTAAAGCTAATCGTAATGCAATGCATTTAACACAGCTTATATACACTTTCAATTAGCTTTATATTCTAATGATATGCTTTAATTGGGATTTCCTATCTCAACAGAATATTTGTACTTATCAGCCCTATAGTAACAGATGGTGTATTCTATTACTTTTCCGCTATTGTCATAGGATATCCTTGTTCTTTTTAAAACCGGAGCATATAGACCGACCTCTAGAAAATCACTTAATTGTTCATCAGCAGCTGCAGCTTCAAAATATTCCTTTGCCCGCACAACCTCTATATTATTGTTTTTCTTCAATAGCTCGTATAGAGATCCTGTATATTCCTTATCATCAAGAGGGAGCTCTAATTCTTTATTTAAGTAAGTTATAAAGAAAACCATTGGGCTGTCATCTGCGCACCTTAATCTTTCAATTTTATATACTTCGTCCCTCAAACCTATTTCCAAGTAATTTGCAATAAATTTATTTGCTTTTACCATGCTGACCTTTGCATATTTTGTTACTGGCGTAAAGCCCCTTTGCTTCATTTCCTCAGTAAAGCTCATTATCCTATTTAAGGGCTCTTCAATTTTACTTAAAGCTACTACTGTGCCTTTCCCTCGAATCTTAGATACATATCCTTCATTTACAAGATCATTAATCGCTTGTCTAACAGTTATTCTGCTGACACCAAATATGTTTTGAAGCTCCAGCTCTGTAGGTATGGTATCACCTGATAAATAGTCTTCATTCTCAATTTTCTCTTTAATGAATTCTTTGATTTGATAATACAAGGGGGGCGCCCCTTTAGTATGATTCAATAAACTAATGATAATCACCCTCTCATTATTGATGTTTTAATTCTATAGCAGGCTATATAATACTAATTTTAGAAACAACTATGCTGTATTTATAACTATTTCTTGTTAATATTAAAAATTTATTGCTACTGAAAAGTTTTGTATTGAAGCTAAAACCTTACATAAGCTTTAATTGTTGCTATTTCTTTACCAACACTTGCGCCATAGGGTCTAATGGCATACCTTCCAACTGCAGCCGGCACAATAAATGTCTCAGCATAATTGACAATGAAGGGTTCAAATTTATCCTCCGGTGATTCTACAATAGCCTGTTCTCCTTCAACTAAATTCAATACATTTACCTCCCCGTTGGTGTCATGAAGAACCGGCACACTAAACCAATGTCTTCTCGTCTCGATAAACTGTATATCGTGTAGGCCAGTTCGTTCCTCCCTCCATCCATCTCCTTCATTAATCGTCTGTATTTGATTAACCAAATGGTCCATTGTCCACTCAGTATCTCTATCAAATTGTAAAACCTTTGATCCATGGGTCATATGAATCGGTCTGGGTTTTCCATCTAAACCCAATCTTCCCCAATCCCATAGTTTAAAAGTAAAAATGAATGGTGTAGATGAAATCTCTAGAACCATCGAATCAGCACCTGAGCAATGGGCTGTGCCTGCTGGGATTAAAAAGTGATCGTGCTTTTTAGCCGGGATTTTGTTAATATACTTTTCAACAGAAAATTCTATTTCTCCTTCTTGAGCTTTGATCAAATCCGAGAAAAACTTTTCTTTTGTTGTCCCAGTCTTAACACCGAGATATACATGTGCGTCTTTCTTTGCATCCAGCATATAATAGGATTCATCCTGTGTGTAGTGCATCCCAAAGCTTTCTTGAATATATTCTGTTAACGGATGCACCTGTAAAGACAGGTTTTCCCCCTCCATCGTATCAAGAAAATCAAACCGAATCGGGAACTCTGTGCCAAACCTGGCATGGACCTTTTCCCCCAGCAAAGCCTTGGGATATCTAAACACCAGATTAATAGAAGGGACCTCCACAACGACTTCTCCCACCTTCAGAAGCAATGAATTTTCCTCTGGAACACAATTAAAGCACCAGGCAAAATTCTCTAAGTTCCGATCTAGGTCGCATACTCCCTTCATCCATTGACCACCCCATACCCCCGGATCAAAGAAGGGCACTACACTAAAGGGCTGGGTTGTTGCCCTTTCCAAGCCTGCCAGGAAGGATTTTGCTGTAATCATACGAGGTGCAGCTTTTAAATTTGTATCTAAAATATAATCAAAAGCGTCAAAATGCTCCTTTTTATAGCGATCAGCCATTCTCCATTCAAAAAAGAAGCCTCTTTTATATTTTCTTAGGATATCCTCATTATAGTTGTTATGCTTCCAGTTTGGAAGCTCTCCACTACGATATCTTTGCTGTATTTCCCATCTAGCTAAATCTAAATAGATGTGTATATCCGGCTTTATAATTAGACCAGCAGCAACGCCGTAAATAATGATTACGCCTTCAGCATTTTCAATCTGCTTTCTTACAGCTTCAAGCTTTCTTCCATCGATGAAATCCTTAAATTGATAATGACTCATGACGCCAAAAACCCTGTCCTCAGTCATGTGATCCTTAATCTTATCAGTTACAAATTCGCTGCTGCAAAAAACCGCTTCATCAGTATAAATTAAGCTTGTATACGGAATTTCCTTAATTATATTCTGAAGAATTTCATTAACTCTAACCCCTGGATAAAAATCAAATGCGATAATTTTTTTATCCTTCTCGATAGCCTTCAAATTTAATTTTAAAACATCTATAATTTGCTCATAGCCTTCCCATGAGTGATTATTTTCATAGCCCTTTACTTCGATAAATGGCTGTTTATTAAATATGACATTCATTCATGTATCCCCCATTTATATTTTATATTACTTTATGATAATTTCTCCATCTTCCTTGAAGATTCTATAGGAAAAGGGTTTTTCCTCAATCGATTTATAATCATGTCCTGCTGCTTCTCGCCAGCATGCGCCTACCTTTAATTTATCCTCACCAGTATTAACTAATCTGTGGGCATAACTGCCGTGTATATAGTGAAGAGATCCTTTATATATTCTTTCAGCAAACATATTTCCCTCTGAATCAAGATACAATAGAAGCCCATCACCGCCACAGCCAAAATATATTTCAGGCTCCCTTCGATCCTGATGAAAATGTCCTCTTGTCATATTACATTCACCATTGACGGTAATGGGATATAGTACTGTGAGGCCCCAAAGCAGAGTATTGCTGCCTCCTTCATTTAAGGTATATACCGCATACATTACTGTATCTAAGGATAACGTATCATCATATGCTTGATAGATCGAATGTATATCCCCATAGCGCTTAGTATAGTGTTGTACATTCTCACCTTGAATCACACCTTCATAAAAATCATGCATATATTTAGGCTCAATAATCTTCATTTCATAGCCTCCTAAGGAATAAATGCTTGCCATAGCTCATTATAATTATTAGGTTGAGTGATAAAGCTAAATTTATCTTTGTTGTCTATATATTGCTGGTAAATAGGTATCCCCTTGATTATTTGGAATTCCTTGTATTCTCTTGGCTCTTTGATAATCAACTCATTTTTTTGATAAGAGGTATTATGAATAAATGCAATGCCATCTCCAGAAAAGATAGGAAAATAAGCCAATCCCCCATTTTTTCGAACATCGCTGTAGTCAAATCCAAAATCCTTTATGCACCAGGCTCCGAAAACCATATTTTCATTAGGATTTGTATTGACGGTATAATGGGCCCAGTAAGGAGGAACTAATACCACATCACCTGACTTTGCCTTTACGGCATATATTCTTCCGGGATCATGCTTCGCCGTCTCTTGCATAAATATAATGGCTTCCCCATGCCAAATTTCATAAAGCTCTGGGGTAGATGAATTGCACGATTTAGAAACCGCATGGATATGCCCTTGAGATCGTATCGGCTCATTCCCCAATTTCCCTTTGGCATAGATACAGGCACCATATAAAAGGTTCCTATATTGTAAATCGGCTTTATCCTCCACCCTACCAACATCCATTGCTATCGTATATACAACCTCCGGCCCGCCACAGTTAGGGTCCTTCAAGCTTCTACGAATATCCTCTAGACGTCTTTTTTCAACCTTTGGTCCAAAAACACCTTTATCATAAATAAAATCTTGATTTTCCAAGCTATACCTTATATCAAACCCCGGATTAAACCCCATTCCTATGCCTCCTTTTGTTAAGCTAAGTAATTAAAAAGAAGAATTAACGCTGTTGTAACTAAAATCGGTGCGATTAAGATTAGCAGATACATTCTTGATAGCTTGCTTACTGTTCGATTCCATAATACTTGGTCAAACCACATTTTCCCATCGGATTTTATATTTATCAAATTATCTTTTATTAAATTATCTAATAAAAAGTTCTTTTCATTATCGGGTATAGATAGCGCTATGTCATCATATGAAAGGCAGTTATCAACATTTACAGCCCTTTTTTCTATAAAAGTATCCACAATTATCCTTATTTGGCCTTTTGTGCTGGATGTTTTCTTATTTCCATTCATTTTGCTTTGCTCCTTAATCAACATCAATTTAAAATGTAACCACTGATAGCTATAGACTTTCAGTGTATTAAAACCATATGAGATTAAGGTGGATCCACCTTAATCTCATTCTTCTTTATTTAGAAAAAGTTTAAAGCTACGCCTATTATCGCAAGCAATACCAAAATGCCCATTACCTTTATTGGCGACATTTTTTTCTTAGCCATCAAACTCCAGCAAAATATAACAAGCAGTAGTGGTAGAACTTTGGGAAATATGCCGTTTAAAACCTCATTAATAACAATTTCCTTTTCTGCTCCAGTGTTGATGCTCAAAGCAGTTTGCAAATTAACATAGGATGCAGCTACACCACCGACAACAATTGATCCCAATAGATTAAATGCTTCCCGCGCCCTTTGTGCTGCTTCGCCTACAATCAATTCAACGGATTTTGTACCCAGCTCATAGCCTTTGAAGAATACAAAATAGCTTAGTGCAGTTATGGTTGTCAAATAAGACACTATGTAAAATAGCGGACCTAATGCACTTCCCCCTTGTGAAAGGCCTATCGCAATTGATAATAACAAGGGGATGTACATGCCAGGTATCATTGCATCGCCAATTCCTGCTAAGGGTCCCATTAATCCTACCTTGATACCATTCATTACTTCATCATCTATTGCTACGCCATTGGCTCTCTCTTCTTCCATTCCACACATAATGCCATTAACAGCTGCACCTAGCTGAGGCTCTGTGTTATAGAATACAGAATGTCTTTTTAGGGCTTTTATTTCCTCCTCCTTGTTGCCGCCATACAGCTTCTTAATTACAGGAATCATTGATACTGCAAAACCAAAGGACTCAAGCCATTCAAAGGACATAGAGGACAGGTTTCCAACATACCAGGACCACCAGGATTTTCTGAGGGTAGTTTTATCTAGCTTTTTTGCAGTTTCCGCAGCTTTAACTTCCATACTATAACTCCTCCTCTTCCTCTACAGAATTTCCACTAAATACTGGCTTCACATTCGTGTATCTAAAATGTAGAATTGCAAAGAAGCTTCCTATTATTGCTAAAGAAATCATGTTTATGCCCATTGCTGCTACCAAAGTGAAGCCTAAAAGGAATTGTATAAGGTCTATATCTTTTTTGGTGACCTGTCGTAAAAGTATGGCAACCCCAACAGCCGGCAGCATACCGCCTAAAGCCGTTAATGTACGCATTACAAATGAATCCACCGGAAAATAAGCTATAATGTTTGTTGCTAGGTTGCTTCCAAAGTAAACTACTGTAAATGTTGGGATAAAACGATATAAGAATTGTACAGCCTGAGGTCCTATATAGTGATTAAATACTAACCCCTTATAATCACCCTCATTGATATTTTTAATTGCTCTGTGATTCCAAAATGAATTCGTTACCATCATGAAGTTATGAAATATCGTTCCTACAGCCCCTACCGCTGTTGCAACCGCAACTGCAGATTGTACCGAAGACCCAGCTCTTACTGCCAGCACCCCTAATGTGACTCCTATGTATGCAGCAGAGTTCAAATCCTGAGGCATCTGCCCCCCGGGGGTAACCAGCGCTATATACACCACCTGTACGGCTACACCCACCAATACGCCAGTTTGAACATCACCTAATACTAGGCCAATCAATAATCCTGACACGATGGGTCTGGTTAAGGTGTACCATCCCCCTGATAGTCCTAAAAACCAAGGTACCGAAAGAGATCCTAAATAAGCTAGAACTGCAATTATGCCTGCCTGCAAAATACTTACTTCCATCATGCTCTCCCCCTACTTTTTAAAATTTTTTCTTGCTTCACGCCACAGCACACTTTTTCCATCTGGAACCAATCTAAAATCTATTTCATAGCCATGCTGAAAGATCTTCTCGAAGGCATCAGCTTCCTCTATGGTGATATCTGCATTTTTATTTACGTTAATGGTTCCTTCCCTTGCGCTTTGAGGTCCAACATTTACCACCTTGGGCTCAACCCTCATATTATTGTCTACAAGGATTTTAGCCATCATCATTGGATTCTTAGTAATTAAAAAGTATCGCTTCTCACTATTGCTGGCTTGCTCCAGCTTTGTCAAAAATTCTTCATAGCTATAAATAAAGGTTTTTTTAGTTGATGCAGATTTTAATGCATTTTTTAAAATTGGTTCTTTTGCCGCCTTATCATCTACTGCTATTATGCCGTCACAGGGCTTCTCCATAGCCCATCTGGTTACAACCTGACCATGAATGATACGATCATCAATTCTTATAAAGCTAATTGCCATAGGAACGCCTCCTTTATAGGGTATCTTCTTCTTCATCCTCTAGCTGGAATCTGCTAATGCTCTGCCTAGCTTCATCTATTATCCCATTCAACCCAGCCTCATTCAGGTCTTGCTCCTTAAACAATGTCGTAAGCAGCAGTGGTAAATTTAAACCTGCAATCATTTTAAGCGCATTAATCTGTCCCCTGCTTAGAAAAATATCTATCGCCGCTGTATAGGGGGACCCTCCTTTAATATCTGCCAGCACCACAATTTCATCTGAGCCATCTAAGCCTTCAATGAGTTCCTTAAGCCTTTCCTTGAAGGCCTCTATCCCCATATCTGCTTCCAAGCATAAGTAATAAACATTTTGTAAATCGCCACAGATCATCCCGGCTGCTTTAAAAACTCCCTCCGCTAGAGTGCCGTGGCTTAATAAAACAATATTTCTCACCAACCTCCCCCTCTCTTTTATTTGTATAATGAGTGATTTTAAATCTAGCTTCATTCTTTAAGATTTTAAATCCTCAATTTTAAAGTTCTTCCTTTGCTGACATCGCTACTAAATTTGAAAGCAATAAGTGTTTTAAATAATATTGGAATTTTTGAACTAAGCTGGTAATGAAATTTATATTAATTCGTTATGACGTTATAACGTCATAACCTTTACCTAAATTATATGACTCAATTTTCGCCTTGTCAATAAGTTTTTTAATTTTCTGAATATATTAGGTGTCAAAGGGACGCTTTGTTTGACTTCTCTTCAAGTGGAGCTAAGTTATCCGATGTTAAGACATTTGCACCTTTGTGCCTTAAAATTGCAGAAGACCCTAGACTGTTTTAAAATTACATGACTTAATATTGTCTAGGGCTTAATATGTAATAATTTTATAATTCATACTTCCGAAAAAGAAATAATCCAACCGTTGTAGATAAAAGCATGATTGCAAGTGAATTTATTAAAATAGACACTACGAGGTCTATCGAAATCGATGCTCTAGAAACAATCAACGACATACCATAGATGGAATGTTGAATAATCCATTCGACAAGCCTTGCAGCCATATTAGAAAAACTGCTCAAGCTTTTTATCACGGATACCAGTGTTTCGCCGAACAACACATAGCCTAGGCAAACAATAGTTGATGCCGTACTGTTTTGAATCAGCATGGCTAGCATACAAATGACCGCTCCCAATGCGAAGTAAATGAAAACACCGCCAATCATCATGCCTGCATATTCTGACGTCAGCATTTGCAGTGCCCGGCTGGAGCTAAGAAGCGCAGTTATTTGAAAAATTAGGAAGATTGCAGCAGATACTGCCGACGATAGCGCTGCTTTCGACAAATAAATAAAAAATCGATTCTTGCTTGTCATCCATTTCTGTTGCCATGTTTGCCATTGGTATTCCTGACCGATAAAAACAGAAATCAAAACAGAAATGAGAATCCCCAACCCCTTTTGATATTCTATACCAACTCTGACAACATCGTCGATTTTTTTGAATGCCGTTAATTCTCCGAAAAAGGAAATACCCAAACGAATATCCTGGCGAAGCAGCATTATAAGCAAAAAAGCTATGATCAATGTAAATGCTGTAAGGCCATATAATAATTTGCTTTTCCCAAGTCTGTAAATATCACTCTTTAATATAGTTATCAATGCTGTAATCCCCCTTTGGTGTATTGCATATAGAGCGCCTCTATGCTTTTTCCATTTTGAAGGGCTTCTTGTATATACAGCTCCTTCACAATTTCACCATTATGCAGAATACCAAAGCAAGTAGCGATTTGCTCTAATTCACTTAGAATGTGACTAGAAACAATAATTGTTGTACCATTGGTGCGATTAAGATGAAGCAGTAATTTACGCAAATCAGCAATGCCATCAGGATCAAGACCATTTACGGGCTCATCCAAAATAAGGATATCTGGACTTTCTAACAATGTCATCGCCAATTTCAATCTTTGTGTCATGCCTAACGAAAATTTCCCGACCAGCTTATTTTCATTCTTCTCCAATCCAACAATTTTAAGGGTCTGTTCGATTTTCTTGCCACTCTGCAGCCCCAATAAAATGGCCTGTTCCTTCATATTTTCTAGCGCTGTCATATTAAGAAATAGAGATGGGGTGTTGATTACTGCTGATATTTTGCTTTCCTGATTATCGATCTTAGCAACAGAAACCTTGCCTTCAAAGTCTTGAATTAATCCTGTAATGATACGAAGTAGCGTTGTTTTTCCAGAGCCATTTTTTCCAATAAGACCGTATATCTCACCTTGTTTCACATGAATCGAAGCATCCTGCAGGATCGTATTTTTCCCATACTTTTTCTTTATGTGCTCTGCTTTTATCATATAACGATTCAAATCATACACCTCCCTTTTCCCCTATCTTACTATCTTAATGCCAATGAACATATAAAGAACAACAGCAATAATAACTGCCGTCAAAAAAGCAAACAAAGCACCCTTTAGCAATGACCTCAACATCCCCCTTTTCCATTTCTTTGAAAGGTTCTTTACAGCATCGGCTTCTTTTAGATTCTGTTCAGTATTGTTGATCAGAAGCACTTCGTCCATTGCCTGCAACTCAGCTTTGCAGCTTTCACAATTGGCCAGATGCGCTTCAACCATCGCTTTGCTATCTCTGCTGCACACATCATCATGATACAACGGCAGCAGGTCTTTTATAATTTCGCAAGATACTGTCATTTCGTTACCTCCTGTAATTGTTTTTTTGCCCGGTAGAAAATCAGCCTTGCCCAGCTATCGGTCTTCCCGAACAATTCACCGATTTGAGAAAATGGTAATTCTCCGAATATCCGTAATGTAAAAACCTCTTTGTATGGCTCCCTCATATTATGGAGCAGAAGGTGTAATTGTTTTGTCATGGCTTTATCAAGATAATTTTTTTCTAAATCTAATGTTATGTCTTGACACTCTATAGCTGTGTCCGAAGCCAGATGCTTTCGTTTTTGGACATATGAGAAGTAAGTATTTTTAGCTATCTGACAAAGCCATACATATAATTTGCAGCTTCCATTGAATCTCTCTATATTCTGCATAGCTTTGAAAAAAGTCTCTTGTGTAACCTCCTCCGCAATGGTCTCGTTCCGACATAGAGTTAGCACATATTTATATACATCAGAAAAGTATTCTGTATATATTTCACCGAAGTCTGTCACTTTCTCACCTCCTAACCATAAGACTTAGCTTATACAAAAACGTTTCAAAAATTTTTTTCTTGTATCTTAAAATTCTAACGGAAAAATTATCAATATACAACTTAAGTATTTGAAAACACCAAGCCAGTGAAATAAGATTAATAGTATAATTTCCTCTTTAGCAGCTTTGACCCACTATATAACACGCTCTTTGCTTGGCGCACTCAAACAAAGCGTCCCGTTGACTTGCACATTGACATGCAAAAAGCCGCATAATTGCGGCTTTATAAAATGCTATTTCTGCACCTTCTTGAAGCTGACCTGACAGACCTTATTTCCCTTAGCAATGGTTTCTCCAAGGTAAAACTCAAAGGCATCGTATTTGCTTGCAATACCCCGATCCCCCTCCATTGCAATATCACATAGCTCTGCAATTAGTTCCTCATCGTCTGTCAGCTTTTTCCATGCTGCCACCAGCGGGCAATAATGGAATTCGATGGTGAGTTCATCATCTGTTACATTGACATCCATTTCAAAGATTTCTTTGACGTTTTCATTAGCAAATGCCGCAGTAAATTCTTTTAAATCCTCAGTTTGAGGGAATTTCCCTTCACCATGGAAGCATCCGCAGTTAAAAATGGCCTTTCTAGCAAAGTCTAAGCTTAAGCCCTGTTTTCTAGCTTCCTCTATTAAAAAATAAAACCAGGTTGCCCTATGCTCAAAGGCACCCCTTAAATCCTCAATAGCCTTTCCTTTTGGGGTTGGCATATTTTCAATCATTTTAAAATCTCCTTTTCTATATATTTGTCAGCAATCTAATAAACAACAGCTTCTTTTCTACAGCTTTCTACACTACACCTAAATAGGCCCGCTTCACCTCTTGATTTTTGATCAATTCTTTAGAATCACCCTGCAATGAAATTTTTCCTGTTTCTAAAACATAGGTCCGGTGGGATACATTCATTGCCATATTCGCATTTTGTTCAATTAGCATAATAGTTGTTCCCTGCTGATTAATTGATTGAATCAATTCAAAAATCATCGCCACAATATTGGGGGCAAGACCAAGGGAAGGCTCATCCAGCATCAAAAGCTGAGGCTCTGCCATTAAGGCACGGGCAATTGCCAGCATTTGCTGTTCACCGCCTGAAAGGGTTCCAGCCACCTGATTCCGTCTTTCCTTCAGTCTCGGAAAAAGCTCATAGACCCTTTCGAAGGCGGTCTTTATCTTCGCCTTATCCTTCATGATAAAGGCGCCAAGGGTAAGATTTTCTGATACAGATAAGCCCGGAAAAACCTCTCGTCCTTCTGGTGATAAGCTAATGCCCATTTTAACAATCTCATGGGGAGGCTGATTTGAAATTTCCCTTCCCTTAAAGGTGATACTTCCAGCGGTGGGCTTCAACAAGCCTGCAATAGTCAATAGGGTTGTGGATTTTCCAGCGCCATTGCTTCCAATTAAGGATACAATTTCCCCCTGATTCACCGCTAAGTCAATGCCCTTTAAGGCATGAATATTACCATAATGGGTGTTGAGATTATGAATTTTCAGCATACTTCTTCTCTCCCCCTAAATAAGCCGCTATTACCCTTGGATTATTTGCAACCTCATCAGGTAATCCCTCTGCGATTTTTTTACCGTGGTCAATGACATAAATTCGATCAGATATATTCATTACAACACTCATGTCATGCTCAATTAGGATTATTGTATAGCCCCCATCACGAAGCGTCCTAATAAACTGAAGCAATTCTTCAGATTCCTGTGGATTCATTCCAGCCGCTGGCTCGTCTAATAGAAGCACCTTGGCATTGGTTGCAATGGCTCGGGCTATTTCCAGCTTTCTTTGTGCCCCATAGGACAAGCTGTCGGCATAATCATGAATTCTATCCCCAAGACCTATGGAACGTAGAATTTCCACAGCTTTAACTGTATTTTCAGCCTCATATTTCTTATATTTTTTTGTCCTTAGAAGGACATCTAAAAAAGAGTAATGGGTATCTATGTGGGTGCCCACAAGGACATTTTCAATCACCCTCATATTTGAAAAGAGCCTTATATTTTGAAAGGTTCTTGATATCCCACTGGATACCACCTCCTGTGGACTCCTGTTGTGTATCGGCTTACCCTCAAAATCAATTTCTCCTGCATCAATTGAATAGACACCGGTAAGCATGTTAAAAATAGTGGTTTTTCCAGCGCCATTTGGACCGATAATGCTGATAATTTCGCCCTTTTCTATCTTAAAGCTGACCTGATCCACCGCCATAAGTCCACCAAAGTGTTTGCTTATTGACTTAACCTCAAGAAATGCCATAATATCTTCGCTGTCCTTTGACTTTCAAACAAGCCTATCCCTTGACAGCCTCCTCCTTCCCTTCAAATGGTTTCAGAGTGATTTCTCTATTTCCTTCCTGAGCAAGCATTTCACTCACCTGCTTCGATAGCCTATAGGGGTTGCTTGAACGCCAGCCTAAAAGGCCCTGGGGTCTGAATCTCATCATCAGAACTAAAATCAGCCCATAAACCACGAATCTGTATGCTGCTAAAAACCTAAGGGCTTCCGGAAAAGCTATTAAAATAGCGGCACCTACGTACATCCCTCTAAAGGTGCCCATTCCCCCTAAAATTACAATACTCAGCATTAGTATTGAGGTATCGAAGGTAAAGGTATTTGGGTCGATGTACCTGATCATATGAGCATAAAAGCTGCCGGCAGCCCCGGCAATACTGGCTGAAATAACAAAGGCTAATACCTTATACCCTGTTGTTTTAATTCCCATAAATTGAGCTGCTAATTCATCCTCCTTAATAGCGATAAAGGCTCTACCAATTTTTGAATTTATGATAAGATAGCACAACAACGAAATAATTCCTAGTAAAACAAGCATAAGATAATAGATGCCGTTATTTGCAAGGGTTAGCTCATAGCCTAAAAAACTCGGTCTGGGAATATTCCGAACTCCCAAAGGACCATTGGTAACGGGTTCCCAGTTGAGCAAAATCATTCTGATGATCTCCCCATAGCCAAGGGTTGCAATTGATAGATAAGTGCCGGTCAGCCTTAGCGTCGTCAAGGCCAACAAAAGGCTGCTTATTGCCGCCACCACTACGCCAGCCAGCATTGCTATAAAGAAATTGAGCTGAAGGGTAGTAGCCAGCAGTGCAGATACATAGGCACCTATGGCATAAAAGGCAGCGTGCCCTAGGGAAACCTGCCCCGTATATCCCGTTAACATATTCAGTCCCATTGCCAGCATAGCGTAAATCCCTATCATAATCATAATTCTCAGTACATATTGGGATAACCCTAATAGGGGAAGAAAAATCAACGTAAGAATAATTGCAGCAATATAAAATTTATGAAATTGGGGCAGTAACATTTGTGATAATATATTTTTCATAGCTACACCTTCATAATCCCTTTCTTTCCAAATAAACCATCGGGTTTTAACACTAGAACAATGATTAAAACAATGAAGGAGACTGCATCTCTGTAGGTACCGCCTAGAAATGCTGCTGCCAAGCTTTCTGAAACGCCTACTATCAGTCCTCCTATAACAGCACCATGGAGGACACCAATACCGCCTAGAACAGCTGCAGAAAACGCCTTAAGCCCTGCAACAAATCCCATTGTAGGATATACGATTTGATAATATCCACTAATTAAAGTTCCCGCAATAGCTGCTGATGCTCCACCTAAGAAAAAAGTAAAGATAACAACGAAATTAACATTGATCCCCATCAAGTGAGCTGCCTTAACATTTTGGGATAATGCCCGCATGGCAAGACCTATTTTTGTCTTGTTAATTACAAAGGTCATTATAGCCAGCAACAGGATGGAAACCACCATCATAAATACCTGGGTAGAGCTGATTTGCACAGAAAGAATATTAATCATCCCCTTATCAAATAAAGCGGGAAAAGGCTTTCTTTCGCTGCCAAAGAGGATCATCAGCATATTTTGAATAATATAGGATATGCCGATTGTTGTAATCAACCCTGCTATTGGAATGGATTTTTTCTTTCTCAGGGGCTGCAGTGCTGTTTTGTCAATGAGCATTCCCAGTAAGCCAGTCAACAGGATGCTTAGGAATATTGCAGGAATTAAACCCAGGTTCATACTGACAAACATTAATACCATATGGGCACCAAAGGCATAGACAGATCCATGAGAAAAGTTAATCAGTCTTAGAATCCCAAATACAAGTGAATATCCAACCGCAATCAGTGCATAGGACATACCCAAGGCTAAACCATTAAATATTTGTTGTACTATCATATCCCTCACTGCTGTCAATGCATTTGACAGCTTGACTCCTTCCCTATTAATTGACCTGACCAGTCTTATTAAAAGAGCTGGCCAGACAGTAAGCTATTTTAAATTATTCAACCTTGACAAAGGCGCCATTTTTAACGGTTGCTCTAACATAGGTTTTTTGCGCATCACCTATAGCATTAAAGAAGGTATCCCCAGTTACACCCTTGTAATTGATCCTATATAATTCCTCTTTTATCTTTTCTCGATCTGTTGTTCCAGCATTTTCAATTGCTTGCAGCAGAATCCCTGCACTATCATAAGCCTGAGAGGTTAAAGCACTGGGGGCTGAACCATATTTTTCTATATAGCGCTGAACGTAGGACTGGATTTCTGGGTCAGTACTACCTGAGAAAAAGCTAATAGGAAAGGTAACTCCCTCAACAGCTTCTCCACCAAGCTCTATTAATTGATAGCTGTAGGCATTAGAAAAACCCACCAGCGCTATATCTGGGTTTACCTGCTTATATTGCTTTGCAAAGGGTGCCAAGGTATTGTACATACCGGCTACAATAATCACATCTGCACCAGCATTAACAAACTTAGTTACTGCTGCGCTATAGTCATCAGAGCCTTCTATAATCTCTTCCTGGGCGACAAGGTTTAGCTTATCATTTGCTAAAATTAGGTCTTTTGTTATGCCTGCCGTAGATGAACCCCAATCGGTTTTAATAGACAAAATGCCTATATTGGTTCTGCCTAAATTATTTATAGCAATGTCCAGACCTATTTCAGCCTCAGCGCTGATTACTGAATTATTTCTAAAGATATAATCACCCTCTGAAGAGTAATCGGGATGGGAGGCTGTTGGAGAAATTTCAATCATTTTATTTTCTTGGTAGGTAGGAGAAGCAACCATAGATACCCCACTTGCAAAATGACCAATGACCCCTACGATATCTGAATCCCCTACAATTTTCTCCGCAATTGCAGCAGCTTCTTCACCAGAGTTTTTATCATCATAGACAACAACCTGTATGGTTTTACCTAAGACCCCGCCCCTTTCATTCCATTCCTCAACCATCAACTCAACAGCGTTTTTAAAGCCAATACCGTATTCTGAGTTGTCTCCCGTTAAAGGGCCTGCAACCGCTATTTTCACAACGCTTTCTGCTTTAGAGCCAGCAGTACCAGCACAGCCTATCAACGAAACCATAACTAACGTAGCAATTAATAAGTAACTGATTATTTTTTTCATTTTCTTCACCATCGCTTACTGCAAAGCGATATTCTCCCTTCCAATATTCTTGATTTGTTTGTTAGTGCGACGTTGCTCCTTTCTTCATAATTGCACGGGTTTTTAGGACATAAAATCCCTATTACCTTTTAGCTTTCTTGTTTTATAATTAATCATAGTATTCCTATAGTTATACTATGAATTAAATGCAGATGTCAATACTCTATTAAATTGTTTTTATATATAAAAATATAAAGATATCAAAAATATAAAGATATCACAGAAAAAAAAGCTACTGCCAATGCAGTAGCCTTATTTTTCAATTGGTGAGGATGCTTTCGGGCTAACCCTCAGCAGTCCTATTTCTCTCAATTAGTCATCCAGTATGTCCCTGCGGTCAATCGCGCAAAAAAGATGTACACATATTCATGTACATCTTTTTTTCAGTACTAGTTAAACAACGACAGCAGAACCCCCGCAGCTACAGCAGAGCCAATAACCCCCGCCACATTAGGCCCCATGGCATGCATCAGCAGGAAGTTGCTAGGATTTTCCTTTTGGCCCACCACCTGTGATACCCTGGCTGCCATTGGCACAGCAGAAACCCCTGCCGAACCAATGAGGGGATTGATGGCATTGCCCCCCATCATTTTGTTCATAAGCTTCGCCAGAATTACGCCCGCAGCAGTTCCTCCAGCAAAGGCAATAACCCCAAGAACAATGATTTGAATCGTATCTATTCTTAAGAATTGCTCTGCCTTAGCAGTTGCCCCTACGCATAGACCCAGGAATATAGTAACGATATTAACTAGTTCATTTTGCGCTGTTTTAGATAATCGATCTGTAACCAGCGATTCCTTCAAAAGATTGCCGAACATCAGCAGACCTACCAAAGCTGCTGCTGCCGGAAGTAAAAGCGATACAATTAAGGTAACCATGATTGGGAAAATAACCTTTTCCGTCTTAGAAACCGTTCTTAGCTGCTCCATCTTAATCATACGCTCTTTTTTAGTAGTCAACGCCTTCATTATCGGCGGCTGAATAATGGGCACCAAGGCCATATAAGAATATGCCGCCACAGCGATAGGCCCCAAAAGATGGCTAGCCAGCTGAGAGGTTAAGAAGATGGCCGTTGGACCGTCGGCTCCGCCGATGATACCAATAGAAGACGCCTCCTGCGCC
>JAHDLO010000039.1 GCA_018432235.1 Clostridiaceae bacterium
CATTTTTCTAAATGGATAAAATTATATGCTGGCTTAATATCTATACTGTTCAGTTTTCAAAGACCTGCTTTGCTTTTAATAACTTCGCCCCTCAGAGGCGACTTACTTACTATATCATCTTTCAACCACTGTGTCAACTATGTTTTTGTTTCCATTTTGTGGTTTATTTATTTGTGGCCGCCTCACGAGGCAACTTAAATATCTTATCATGCACTCGGTATTATGTCAACTGTTTTTTTAAAATTTATTTTTCTTTTGTCTTTCTACTTTCTGCTACCAAAGAAACCTTTATTACTATACCACCATTTATGGCTTATTGTCAAACTAAAATACTCTTTTTTCTTACTTCTTTCTTGGTAGGGCCCATCCCTTATGATACAAGTAAATATACCTAACACGCTTTAGCTTATCACAGCAGAAATGAAAACTTTCTTTTCCCATGTAGAATTCGTCTTATTTCCACTGTTTCTTCAAAAGTAACATAAAAAACCAAATAGCTCCTAATTACAAGTACTCTATAATTTAAGTATTTTAACCGGGGATCGTGAGGGATGTGCCCTATAAAAGGAAAGCTCTCCAGCTTAGAAATAGATTCGTCTATTTCTTCTATAAAATCTATTGCTGCCCCTGGATTATCGGCTTTAATGTACTCAAATATTTCTAAAAGGTCCTTTTCAGCAATTGGTAAATATTCTATTGTATATTTATCTGTCATTTGCTAAGGACCTCATTTTTTTCATTAATTCTTCATGAGTAATTTTGGGGGCTTTTGAAGAGCTTTCTGCTTCAGCTGCACTTAATTTTTGGTATAGCTCCAATAAAGCCTGCTGCTTTTCGTATAAAGCAATACTCATAACCACAAGGTCCCCTTGTCCGTTCTTTGTGATAAATACCGGTTCCTTTTCTTGATGGCATATTTCCGCTATTTGGTTAAAATTATTTCTCAAATCAGAAATAGGTCTAATAGTAGGCATAAATTTCAACTCCTTATCATTATTAATAATCATATTGTATCATAATAATGATAAATTATGAAATAAACATGGCGGATATTTCAATCTGTTTAACTTAATAAAAAATAATATGCAGACTTTTGAAGATCCTTAGTGTTCTTTTATTCTATTGTCTCAACTTTTTCAAAAAACGCAAAAAAATAAAAAAAATTATGTCGCAACGTCCTACTCTCCCAGGAGGCAACCCTCCAAGTACCATCAGCGCAGAAGAGCTTAACTACTGTGTTCGGGATGGAAACATAAGCAGATGGCCGAAATCTGCAATTTCGCGGCAGTCGCTTAGTTCAAAATCTGCATATTAATTTCAATTTGTTTAATTAGATAAGAATTAATATGCAGACTTTTGAACATCCTTAGTGTTCTTTTATTCTATTGTCACGACTTTTTCAAAAAACGCAAAAAAAATAAAAATCATACCGCAACGTCCTACTCTCCCAGGAGGCAACCCTCCAAGTACCATCAGCGCAGAAGAGCTTAACTACTGTGTTCGGGATGGGAACAGGTGTGACCTCTTCGCTATTGTCACGGCA
>JAHDLO010000041.1 GCA_018432235.1 Clostridiaceae bacterium
ATCTTCTCCTTTGATATATGCCATATTCATCAACCACCTTTTAAAATCTTTATGGTTATATATTCGACATTATATTGAGAAATCCTTTTTGCTATTTTCCATATTTTTTCTTTTTTTATTAATTACCACACAGTCTGACGTCCCCTTGACTTCTTTTATGTGCCATTTACACGGCTTATGATGATACATTATAATAAGAGGAAAGGAGGCGAGGGAGCATGACCTTGAAGTGCGAAATCAGAACATATACGGAAAAATCACATACCCACCATCATTCCTTTAATCAACTTATATTGCCTTTGCAGGGTAAGCTTATGATTAAGACCGATAGGCATCAGCTGGAGCTGGACGAGAAGCATTTGTTCTTTGTTCCCTTCCAATGCGCCCATTCCTTTCGTGGCTCCTATAAAAATGAATTTTTGGTGCTGGATATTCCTAATGAGATTGGACAGGTCTCCGGTGTGGGCGGTTTGAATTTTGAGGGGCTAGAGCTGCTAGATGAAAAATGGAAGTCTCTCAGATATTTATTTCTGGAGGAGCTGAAACGCCAAAACAGAAGTGCTTTACTTAATCTCGCCGGCTATGCTGTGAGTCTATTAGGGGAAGAAAAAATGTCGGTCTCTATAGGATATATACATGATAATCTGGATAAAAGCCTGTCATTAGCACAATTAGCCTTAATGGAGAATTATAGTGAATCCTATTATACAGAGTGGTTTCGTAAGTATACAGGCATGACGCCCAATATATATATTCAGAAGCTTAGAATGGAGAAGGCTAAGGTACTACTGGAAAATACCGATATGAGCCTATTAAGGATAGCAGAGGAGCTAGGTTATCAGTAGCAATCCTCCTTTACCAGATTGTTTAGAAATCATATGCATATGTCGCCTAATCAATATCGCAGAGCATTCCAAAAAAACGGCAAAAACAAAAGGGTTTAGGCTAAGAAAAACTTGCCTTAAGGGTTTATTATATAGTTATGATCAAGCAATCATAATACAGCATAATCAAGAAGGAGAATAAATATGAAGGAATCAACAAAGGCAAGTGTATATGTTTTATTAGCCTGTCTTTTATGGGGGACCACAGGTACGGCTCAAGCCTTTGCGCCAAAAGAGGCAAGTCCCCTCGTAATCGGTGCCCTGAGAATGACTATAGGAGGAACGATATTATTTGCATCTGCCTTGCTAAGGGAGGGTAAGTTCAATTTAACCACTATAAGCAAGAGAGATGTCCTATTAGCGTCCATTTCTATTGCTATGTACCAGCCTTTGTTTTTTTCAGGGGTTTCCAGAACAGGGGTTGCCCTTGGCACGGTGTTAGCCATCGGCAGTGCACCAATTTTTTCTGGTATTATCGAAACCATCAGGGGTCAAAGACCTACCCTTCAATGGACAATTGCAACCAGTATATCCATCTTAGGATGCATTTTGCTTTTTAGTGGAGAGGGACAAATCACCCTTGATATATATGGGGGACTCCTCTCTCTGGGGGCAGGCTTATCCTATGCTCTATATGTGACTGCATCCCAAAAACTGCTTCAGCAGGCGCCTCGAGCTCATGTGAATGGCCTAGTATTTTTTATTAGTGCGTTGATATTAGCCCCAATATTGTTTTTTTATGATTTAACCTGGGTAGCATCTGCTTCAGGGCTGCTTTCTGTTTTACACCTGGGGGTCTTTACCCTTGCAGCTACCTATACCCTCTTTGCTTATGGACTGATTAATATTTCAGCCTCGAGGGCAGTTACTCTAACCTTAGCGGAGCCACTAACGGCAGCAGTTTTGGGGATGCTTGTATTACGGGAGAAATTAACCGCCATGGCATTAATGGGGATAGCTTTAATTTTTATAGGCCTGATGCTTAGCGTAAGAGGAAAGCAACAGGAATAAAAGGAAATATCGCATTCATTAGCAGCTACAGCCTCCAACACGTGGTCTGGAGCTGCTTTCATTGTTCGGCAGCTGATTGATAATAGTGTACCTCAGTTATCAGCGAGTAAGTAAATTGGATGAAATGGGCAGACTATCGGTATATATTTAATTGTTAAGGCTAGGGAAAGCCATTAATTACAGCCAAGGAGTGATAGCTAGAATGAAAGTAAAGCTGGGAGCCCATCAATCGGTATCAAGGGGCTACATCAATATGGGAAAAGACGCCCTTAACATCGGGGCTACGACTTTGCAGTTTTTCTCTAGGAATCCAAGGGGTGCAAAGGCAAAGCAGGTAACCACAGAGGAATTGGATAGCTTTAACCGATTTATCGAAGAAAATCAGCTATCCCCTATGGTTATCCATGCACCCTACACCATGAATGCCTGCTCTACAGATCCACGAATAAGAGAGCTGGCGGCGGAAATGATGACAGAGGATTTAAAACGACTGCAGCTGCTTCCCGGGAACTATTATAATTTTCACCCCGGCAGTCATTTAAAGCAAGGGGCTGACACTGCAATAAAGCTGATTGCCGACTTAATCAATAAGGCCACGCTACCGGATATGAAGACAAAGGTTTTGCTGGAAACAATGTCGGGAAAGGGAAGTGAAGTGGGTTCAAGCTTCCAGGAGCTTAGGGCAATTATAGACCGCACAAATGAACCTGAGAACATAGGTGTTTGTATGGATACTTGTCATCTTTGGGATGCTGGCTATGATGTAGTGAATAATCTGGATGGAGTTCTAGCGGAATTTGACCGAATGATTGGAATAGATCGTCTGTACGCATTTCATATCAATGACAGCATGAATCCCTGTGGCAGCAGAAAAGACAGACATGCCATGCTGGGGGAAGGATATATAGGTAGAGAGGCAATTATTAGAATAATGACACATCCCAGCCTAAGGCATATTCCCTTTATTTTAGAGACGCCTACGGATCTAGGCGGTCATGCCGAGGAGATTCGTTTTCTAAGGGAAGCGACAAATAATTGAGGAATTGCAATAAAGGAGAGGAGTATGTAAATACAAATTCAAAAGCTATGCTTAAGGCCCCGCCAGTAATTTTCGGGATTTATTTCAGCTTATAGTTGATGCAAGATACTAGGCAATGCGGAATAAACCGCTAACTTTGTATGAACTAAAATATATATGCACCCCTACGAAAATATGCAATTTCTAATGCTAAAAGATAAGGAAGGACCTTTAACAAATTTAAAGTGCCTTCCTTTTAGTTTGGACTTATTCTATTCCAATTCGCAGGTACGCATAGCCAAAATTGTTTCCTGAATTAAATAATCCAGCTCCCAGCCCAGCATTTCAGCACCTCGTTCGATAACCTCTCGAGAACATCCGGCGGCAAAGCTGAGGGTTTTATATTTCTTCTTCACGGATTTAAGCTCTAAGTCCATAACACTTTTAGAGGGTCGCATTATGGCAACTGCACCAATCAGGCCAGTGAGTTCATCTACTGCATAGAGTACCTTTTCCATCTGATGCTCTGGTTTTATATCAACGGTGATCCCATAGCCGTGACTGGCAACGGCATGGATTAGGGCTTCGTCTAGTCCCCGTTCCCGCATAATCTCTTGAACCTTTATACAGTGGGCCTCTGGGTACATGCCAAAGTCAAGGTCGTGTAAAAGTCCTACTATAGCCCAGAAATCTGCCTCAGCTTCATAGCCCAGCTTGTTGGCAAAATAACGCATCACACCCTCAACTGTCTGGGCATGCTTTAAATGAAATTCATCCTTGTTGTATTCCGTGAGCAGCGCCCACGCCTCTTCTCTTGTGATATTTGCTGACATTACAATCCCTCCGTCTATATGTGTGATTTATAAATATACCAAATCTATGTATTAAAAAATATAATATCTGACTTTTCCGAAAATGTCAATGTCTCAAGAGAAGCCAAAGCAGTCAAGGGCCAAAATAAGTCACGGGGACGTTTTAAGTCACGGGGACGTTTTAAGTCACGGGGACGTTTTGTTTGTCACGAATGTTTGTCACGAATAAACACCAAGCATGTCAAGGGGACGCTTTGTTTGACTCATTTTCTGTCTAATGATAAAATAAAAGTAGTAAAATGCTAGGTTCTATCATAGGTTTAGTTACGGAGGAGCTGCTATGAACAGTATAATTATTAGGATTGTGAAGATTTGTAGCCTTTCATTGATGATGCTGACAATGCTGTCAGGGTCTAATTCATATGCTGTCACAGATAAATTCAATAATTTTAAAGAATTAAGCCTGGGTAAAAGATTTAATGAAGATTATAAAATATCCCATACCTATTCTGATTCCAATATAGCAGTGATTGCGATTCATGGTGGCAGGATAGAAAAAGGCACCACCGAATTAGCCCATGAATTGGCTTCTCGAGGCAATTTTAACTTTTATTCCTTTCAAGGAATCAAGCGGAAGGATAATTCGATGCTTCATATTACCTCCACCAATTTTGATGAGCCTAAAGCTCTAGCTATGGTGGCAAAATCAGAGATAACCTTATCTTTGCACGGATGCAGGGGAAAGGATGAGTTTACATATGTTGACGGATTGGATAGGGAACTGGCTGAAAAGATCAGACTTTCTCTTGAGGACAATGGATTCACCGTTTTGGATGCCCCTAAGCATCTGGCGGGGGCCAGTAAATCGAATATAGTTAATCGAAATGCAAGAAATAAAGGGGTGCAGCTGGAAATCTCGGAGGCCTTAAGGGTGCGTTTTCTGCAATTAAATGATGATGCCTTTAACAGGTATGTCAATGCCATATTAGAGGCATTAAGCGTTGCTAGTATGTAGTTGGGGATTTAGTGTCGCAGGTTAGGCAATCCAATACACAGCAAAGTCATTTAAGAAAAAACTAGAAGATGCAGGTTAAATCCAGAGTATGTCAAGGGTATCCCGTTGTATAGATAATGGACCAATAGAAGCTTTCTGGCGTATGTTGAAATCAGAAATGTATTATCGAAGAAAGTTTAATTTATACGATGAGTTGGAAGCTGCCATCTTCGATTATATGCAATCGTCGTTATCAAAGGAGACTGTGCTGTATGACAGCAATGACATACCGACAGCATCTAATGAACCAAGCTGCAAAAAAATGACGTCAACCAAAATTGGTGGTTGACGTCATATGGATATTCTAATTTTGTCACTGTCTACTTGACAGGGAGCACTACAGCAACAGAAAGCCTGTCACCATTAAGGGGGATTCTATGGGACATTAATTCTTTTTATGGTTTATGGTATAGCCTTACACAGTTATTTATCTGTTGATTCCTTAAGCTTTTCCAGCAATTCCTCCGGTGAATCAAAGTCATATCGTGAAACTTCTTTAATTATTTGATCTATGTCAGTAGCATTGGATTGGTTAAATAGCGTTTTAAAGAAGCTTTGAATTGTCATAGAAGACGAGTCTGAAGCTTCTGATTGAGGCTCTAAAAGATTCAGAACTAAAGGCCAGCTGCTGCTGATTGCCTTATCTATATTAGAGATATATGATTGGAGGTATGCTTCATCCTCCAAAAGTGCACTCCTCATGCCTCTAGTTACTGCTATTTGCACACCTCCTATTTTATAGCTATCAAACAACAGCTTGTTCTGGTTTACAATATTGCTGCTGAGGATACCGGCTATATTTTCTGGGATATAGGGTGAATCTTGAACATTAAAGCCGGCAGCTTGTAAATGCAGCTTGATTAATCTGGACAACAGCTTATTCTGGCCGCCAATATAGGTTATTAATGAATTTTCGTCTCTGGTACCTATAAAGGAAACTGTAAATTTGGAGTTTCTAATCCTATTTAAGGCTGTAGGCTCATCGAATTGTGTGGAGGTTATGTGGAGATTTAGATTGTCGGTTGGTTTTATGCCTTCAAATAGATAGAGATTGAATTCCCCTCTGTCCGCCAGCGCTGTGGCTAAATCGGATGTGCCGCCTGAAATACCGCCGCCATGGATGCTGAATATTGTTGTATCACTGTTTCTCTCCATGTTGGTGATTCTGTAATCAACATTCTCTGTTTCATTCTCACTGAGCTCTGCAAAATTACTGTAAATCCCCAGCGAAAAAGAAGCATAGGCAATACCTCCTGCCAAAGCAAGGCAAATCAAGCAAGTGATTAAAACGACAAAAGCTCTTTTCTTCATTTTTTTCCTCCTTTATTTTAAAATTTTTCCAATACATTAATTTTTCCCATCACCTCCTTCGTTAATAGGCTTAATCCCATAGCGCAAGCCAAGAAGAATATCAGACACTATTTTGATTAGACGATAGCGTCACTATGGATACAGCTATGAATAATCGATACATTCAGTTTTAATTTGAACTTTTAGTTAAATATGATGTTAAATCAACCTTAATAAAACAACTGCCGTACAGAAGGAAAAAGCAGCAACCACCTGAAGGCTTGTATGCTTTTTATTTACTTTAACAAAGTACAAATACTTTTCCTTTAATGTCAAAGCTTTCATTTTCATCACCTCCTATCCGATAAATCCGATTGTTAATGTAGCAGCGTAGGTTAAGACCGTCAGTAGTCCTGTACTTGCAATGGTAGGAACAAATCCCTGCCTTTGAATGGTATTAGCGATCAAACCTGGAACTACTGCACCTATTGCCGCCAGGCCCATAAAGCCCATATATGCCTCTGGGACCGCAAAGGAAAGGAGATATTTAAGAAGAATTGCCATTGTTATCATGGCAGTAAATTTTCTCTTGCCATATAAAATCGTAACCTTTCCAATCCCATAGGTAACAACCAAATAGGTGATTAGACTCAGCAAAAACACGAAAAGCAAGGTATGGGGTTGTCCCATAATTAATGATAGATATCCCGGCACCACCAGACCAGCTGGTAGAATGCCCGTTATTTCAGTAAATAATAGACTGAAGATAACACCAATGATTATGGTCGTATATATGTCTGTTGCCATTAGTTTAATACCTCCTCAAATGTATTCTTATGAATCTTTAGATTTAGGAAAACAGATGCATCTTCAACAATCAAATCAACAAGCTCATCTCCGCCACCATGGATATTCCCTATGCCATATACAACACGTTCAGAAAAATACATTTCTATTTTATGAAAGACATCCACAGGGGATAATCCTTCTAAATTCAGATATTGCTCCGGTTTTATTATATTTTTATTTATGGCCTCTGTGATGGGCCTGGTGCTTTGTCCTATTACCGCCAATATATCTATTTTCATATTAGGCAGTACATCCTCTGCAAATTGTATTGTTCTGTCAACACGATCAGGACGACAATTTACAATAATCAAATTTTTATCTGTGGGATAGCCGATGGCTTTAATATGATGCCATATAAATAAGGTGGAATTAGGATCATTTGCTGCAAAGCCGTTTACAAAATACCCTGATTTTTCCTCGCCGATCGTATATATCTTTAGAGCGCCGGGATCGGGAGCAGCCTTCAGCATACCCCTTAGGGCAGTATCCCTGTCAATGTTTAAAGCCTCTGCCACCGCCAAAGGAACAGATACATTTTCGGGAAAAATGACATAGCCGAAGCTATCCAGGTAGCCATCAGGGATTTTAGAGTTATCCGCAATGATTGTTTTGCAATTGCGTTTTTCAGCTATTTTTGTGAAATACTCGGTATATTCATCCTCTGTAATGATTAAAAAACCGTCCTGTGGTATGGTGGCAGTGAAGGATTCGGCGATGAAGTCCAATGTCGGACCGCAGAGGTCCAAATGGTCCTCTCTTACATTCACGATAACACCAATGTTTGCCTTTACCAGCTTTTCTTGAAAGGTAATCTGATAATCGGGATTGACCGCCATACATTCTGTTACAAAGACTTCTGCCCCCAGTTTGGCTGCTTCCTTGACCACAGATTTCTGCTCGAGGATGTTAGGGCCCAAGGGGCCACGTTCCAGGGGCTTCTCCTCATCCCTGTCCCAGTATATCACTCTTGCACTGGTTCCTGTGGTCTTGCCGACAACCTGACTTCCGGCTTCCTTTAAAACTGCGGTTATAAGCCTCGTGACGGTAGATTTACCTCTGGTACCATTGACATTGATACGGGTTTGAATTTTGGAAAGATTTTTACTGTGATTCACCTGCTCAGCTATTCCAAGAAACAGTACGCCAACAATCAAAAAAAATACTAAGAACAAATTCGTCCCTCCCTACTTTGTCTTATGATGTATTTCAAAATCTTAAGGCATTTATAAGTCCAGGTGTTAATGAAATTAAAGCCATGGACCTTATAATTATTATAGAGTGAGAATGTTACCCGGAATTTTCAGATTCTTTAACATTTATTAGGAAATTGTTAAAAATTGTTACAAAATTCCATGTTCTAGTGGCTGCTTTTAATAGTAATATATAGCAATACTTTTACAAGAACCCTGATTTTTCAAATGTTGGAGAGGGGTGTAAATATCTAAAAAATGGGGGATAAACTGAAAGGTTGCCCTTCTGGTACAAAAAAGGGGGTACTGGTACAATGAGGATACCAATGATATAATGAAACTGAATTTTTTATCTTTGGTCATTTTTCATAAAGATAATGGGTGCAGCATGCTGAAGCTTTACTCTGTTGGATTGTTAAAATATCTACTTTTGTTGTTTGACCGGTAATTCATTTAGAGATTGTATCATTAGGTTTGCCTGCTTAATAAAAAGCAGCACTTTACCTACTACATTTGTTAATAAAATCATGGAGGTGATAGCCTTGCGCAATTTGGCAAAGGTTCTAGTCATAGATGATGATCCCAATATATTGGAATTAGTAAAGCTGTACGGGGAGAGAGAGGGCTTTGAGATTATAGGAATTAATCATGGCGATTTAGTATTGTCGGCCTTTAATCAGGAAAATCCAGATGTGGTCATATTGGATATAATGCTTCCGGGGAAAGATGGACTTACATTATGTATGGATTTAAGAAGGATTCGCATGGTGCCGATTATTATGCTGACAGCAAAGGGAGAAGAGGCAGATCGTGTGTTGGGACTAGAGATGGGTGCGGATGACTATGTGTCAAAGCCCTTCAGTCCTCGAGAGCTGGTGGCCAGGATAAAGGCGGTACTCCGCAGGACAAAGACGCTAGAAGCTATGGAAAATGTAAACATAAAGTATCCGGGCCTTGAGATTATAGCAGATATGAGAAAAGTAATTGTAGCCGGTGAGGAAATAGATGTGACACCTAAGGAATTTGAACTACTGTATTATCTTTCACAAAATCCTCTGCGGGTCTTCAGCAGAGAGAATCTTTTATCCGTCGTTTGGGGGTATGATTATTTTGGTGATAAGCGAACCGTTGACGTACATATGCGAAGGCTGAGAAAGAAGCTGGATCCACTAAGCCATGAGTATTTAACAACAGTTTGGGGAGTCGGTTATCAATTCACTGCACCGACAAAAGTGAGGAATGTGGTTTATGACTAAACATATAGCTACGATTAAAAAATGGGTTAATCTATTTCTTCAAGTCCTTTCACGTCTCTTTTTATCTATTAAAAACCTTTTTATGCGGCAGTTCAATAAAAACATTTATACAAGAATCGTGTTTATTAATGTCATGTGCTTTGTGATCTGTATTATTGCATTGATTGCCTATTTTGATTTTTCCATAGAACGGGTCCTTAATAACCATGCACAGCAGGAGCTGCTGCGGAAAGCCACCAGATCAAATTTTGCACTTTTGCAGCAGGAGCAATGGCAATGGTTGGTACCATCCAATGAAAAGGAGGCAAATATAAGCGATAGTCAGCAGGAGAAATTGAGATTTCTGGCAGATGTCTTTGATACAAGAATTACGGTTTTTGATAATGAGGGGAATATCGTAGCCACCTCTGCAAAACAGGAGATAGTGCCGGGAATGCAGGTGGAAAAGAGGTTTATCTCTGCCATCTCCAACAGCGAAATCATTGTTGGACAAACCCTCAATCGCGACACAAAAGAACGCATATTTACTGCTGTAGTTCCCATGGGAGAAAGTGCCGATACTATTACAAACGGGATTTTGCTGGAGGCGAAGCCGGCAAAGCTCGACGGCTATATTGCTCAGATACGCTTTTATCTTATAGTGGCAGGCACCTTCGTGCTGCTGATCATAATTTTTATCTCTATCTATCAGGCGGTACACATTTCACGCCCAATTTCTGAGTTGACTACGGTTATGGCTGAGCTAAATAACGGAAACCATGTTGAGCTAGAGGATAAGTTCTCGCTGGATGAGTTCAAAGCCTTAACAGAGCAATTCAATAAGTTGACCGTAAAGGTTCAAAAAATACAGGATGAGAACCAAAGCGTAGAAAAGGAAAGAACAAGGCTTTTTGCAGAAATTTCCCACGAGCTACGGACACCCTTAACTGCCATTCAGGGCTTTGTGGAGGCCATCCAGGATGGGATTGTGGAGGATAAGGATCTGATGGACAGATACCTAGCCATCATTAACTCCCAAACGATACATATCAACCGACTGGTGGATGATATGCTGCAGCTTAGCCGACTGGAAAGCGGCAGTATCAATCTTGAAAAGCTTCCCCTTGATTTGGTGCCCTTAACGCTACAGGTCATAGAATCGATGGAGGCTCTAGCAGAGTCAAGGAATACACAGATTTTACTGGAGAGCGACCTTCAGGAGGCCAACATACTTGGTGATATGGACCGTATCCAGCAAATTATAAAAAATCTCCTTCAAAATGGCCTAAATGCAACTGAAAACGGAGAAATTAAAATGAGTATTAAGCAGCAGGGAGATGAAGTGCTGATTACCATTAAGGATAATGGCATAGGAATATCCAGCGAGGATTTGCCCAATATCTGGGATAGGTTTTATCAAAGTAAAGTTAATAAGAGCAACAATAAGCTTAAACGGGGCAGTGGTCTCGGGTTAGTTATCGTGAAGCAATTGGTACAGCTACATAATGGGACAATAGAAGTAGAAAGCCAGCTGGGAAAGGGTACCATCTTCTACATAGCCTTTCCCGCCATGAAAGTCAAGGGCGTGCCACGGGGACGTTTTGTTTGACACGTTGGTGTCGACATGAATATAGTAAAAAAGCAACGCCTTAGCGTACAATAGCTTGCTTATTACCGACGAAGCATTATTTTTCAATTAAATATATAAAGTTATTTAAAAAGATATCCGATGTACCTTATATACGTTTTATATAGAAAAATTTGTAATACTAGCGGTATACATGCAGAAGTATTATAAAAATATCATATAGAGTATGGAGGGTGGACATTAAATGAGCAGGATAAACTTTTATAATGCGCAATCCAATTATCCGATGGCTAAACTGACCTATGATAAGGCGGATACATTGAAGAAAAGTAGTTCAGATACTAATCAAAAAGATGAAATTTTCATAAGTGCTGAGTCGAGAAGACGGTTTGTAGCTCTTAAGGAATATGATCCCCAAGGTTTCTTAAAGCTTGGAGAAGAATTTTTACAGCGGGATCATCTTGAACAGAGAAAATTAGATTTTTCCAAGAGTCTATTAGATGGACCGGATCATACTCCTGGTAAAAAAGACATTGAATTAGATCTCGTACATTATGAGTTTAGGGATGGGACCCTTGAAGATTTGATATATAAGAAGCTAGAAGGGAAAGCAAATAATGCTTCACATCTTGCAAGTGAAATAGCCAAACAAATCAGAGGTGCCGTCAGCAATCCTGATGCCACCGTAGAAGAACGGGCTATTAACAGAAAAACTGCTTTAAAGCTATCGGAGCATATTGCGGAAAACTATTTTGATAATCCAGAAGAGGCAGAGGAATTCTTATCTATAATACATAAATTTGCACAAAACGACGAAATGCGTGAAAAGGGATATGTAGTAATTGATAATTCGGATATAGCGCCCTTCAGACCATATACAATACCTACTGCACCGGAGGGTTATATTAATGGAGGTGCCTACGCTGAAAAATACGGAAAAGGAAGCCTTTTTGAGATTTTCAGAGATCCTGAGAAGCTAAAGGACTATACTAAGGCGCTGGAGAAAAATGAGCAAAAATGGAGGAACGAAATAATTAATGATTTTAATGTTAATCAGCAGATGGTAGAAAGTATTATTGATAAAGCTGAGCCTTTAAGTGATGAGTACATACGAGATATCATCAGCAAATATTTTTAACCTTGAGGCTTTGCTAATTCGCATGCCGCGGTGCCACGGGGACGCTTTGTTTGACACGTGCACCAATTTGATAAAACTATTTATTTTATGTTCAACTATAAAAAATCCTTTACTAATTTGGTAGAGGGTTTTTATTTGCGATTTTAATATTTATAATTAAAAGAAAGCAATTAATATGAACCACAAAAACAGCATGGTATAATCCTCTATAAATAAAAAGAATATCGTATAGATTTTCGTCAGTTTACTTTATCCCCAGGCATATTTATATATCTGCATATTTTTAAAGTGTTCCTCCAATAATTTGATTAGAAACGCTTATAAAGTGCCTTACAGCAGGACTATTTGGGTAGTTATACTTATCATCTTGACAAAATTATAGAGTTCTGGGACCATTAAAGTACTGCATGACGAGGGGCATAAGATAGTCTTGTGATTTTATAAAAGGATTGAATAAAAAGCCCATTATGAAAGGAGATATCATAATAGGAATAATGCGCCACTATACAGGTAAAATAGTAGCTAAAGACACATGTTCGTAGCTGTATTTTCAAAGCTTTACCAGCAATAAGTCAAACAAAACGTCCCCGTGGCACCGGGCGCCGTGGCACAAAAAATATGCCAAACAAAACGTCCCCGTGGCACGTTGAGATGAAGGAGGTCTGAAAGATGTATAAAATACTAATCGTGGAGGATGATGATACCATTTCTTCGATTATTAAGGAGAACCTGGAAAGATGGGAGTTTAACAGCCTAAGGGTTGAAAATTTCAGTGATATACTTTTAAATTTTGCTTCCTTTGAGCCGCATCTGGTGCTGATGGACATCAATTTACCCTATTATGACGGCTTTTATTGGTGCGGAAAGATTCGTGAGCTTTCGAATGTGCCAATCCTATTCATTTCTTCAAGGGATACGGATGGTGACAAAATTAGGGCGATAACACAGGGGGCGGATGACTATATTGAAAAGCCCTTTTCAATGGATTTACTGATTGCAAAAATTCAGGCTATTCTTCGAAGAGCCTATTCCTACAGCGACCAAGGGTTAAATGTACTTCAATACAGGGATTTAATCCTGAATGTTGAACGTATGGAGGTGTTCCATCGTGCTCAGGAGATTGGGTTGACCCCTAATGAAGGCAAAATATTGTCCCTGTTGATTAGAAATCATGGCAATATAGTCACAAGAACACGCTTGATGAAGGCATTATGGGATGATGAGAGCTTTGTAGACGACAATACCCTTACGGTAAATGTCAATCGGCTGAGAAAAAAATTGGAGGAGTTAGGCCTTGAAGGCTACATAAAAACAATAAAGGGCGAGGGGTACAGGCTATCATGAGCTTTTTAGATTATTTAAGGGAAAAATGGATGACGTATTTGTTTTTAGTCCTTGGCCTTGTATTTACCCTTATGGTCTATAAGGTGGATAGAAGCTTTAGACTTGAATCCTCTAATGCCAACTACATATTGATGGGCTGGGGTCTGTTTTTTACTATATTTGTAGGGATAGACTATGCTATTTTGCGCAATAGGGTAAAAAGGCTTAAAGCCTTCTTTCATCTGAAGGTCTCCATAGAGGCGCTGGATGAATTGTCATATCCCACAGACAGAGAATATGGCATGCTGATCTACAGCCTGGCGGTGGCATACGAGGATTACAAGGCAGAAATTTATTCGAAGGCAGCGGAGGAAATGGACTTTATCACAAAATGGCTGCATGATGTCAAGGTGCCAATATCCGCCACTAGACTGATTTTAGAAAACCACCAGCAGGATATACCCAGAAGCCTGTATCAAAGCATAGATACTGAGTTGTTTTCCATTGAAGAATCCGTACAACGGGTATTCTATGAAATAAAAAGCAACAGATTTCAGGATGACTATAGGCTTTCTAGAGTTAATACCAAAAAACTGATTAGTCAGGCCCTTAAGGGATATTCCAGCTTTTTCAGCTATAATAGGATCAATATAGCTATTGAAGGGGAAGGCCATGAGGTGGTAACAGATGAAAAATGGAGCGGCTATATTTTATCGCAGATTGTATCCAATGCTGTAAAATACACCCCAGTAAATGGACAGATTATCATTACCACGAAGAAAACTGAAGATGAAACGACGATATCGATTAAAAACACAGGCAAGGGAATTTTGGATAAGGATATCGGACAAATATTTAATAAGGGCTACACCGCTTCTGAAGGTCGCCAGGGCATGAAGTCCACCGGCTATGGCATGTATCTTTCTAAAAAGCTGGCGAATTTACTTGGGCATCGATTGACAGTGACGTCTGAATATGGTCAATACGCTATTTTTCATTTAGTCTTTAAAGAAAATCAAACACTGCATCATGTGACAAAATTGTAAGCTAGGTCCTTAATAATGTAAGCTAATTCAATACATCAATTCTCCATGGAGAGGTTATAATGGATTCATAGAAAATACATGGAGGTAAGGAAAATGCAAATATTAAAGGTAGAAAATATAAGCAAAATATATGGTGATAAAAAAAACGCCAGACAGTATAGGGCCATAAAAAGTATAAGCTTTGAGGTTAAGGAAGGTGAATTCATCGGTGTCATGGGAGCCTCTGGTTCAGGAAAAACCACCCTCTTAAATATACTGGGCAGTATTGACAAGCCTACTAATGGTAGATTTATGATGGGGGGCAAGGATATTGCCACCTTAAGTAAAAAGCAGCTGGCAAAGCATAGAATGGAAAATATCGGTTTTATTTTTCAGAACTACAATCTTTTAGAGACAATGACATTAAAGGAGAACATTATTTTGCCATTGGCTTTAAGAGGTACAGGAGTAAGGGAAATGGAGGAAAAGGTGTTTTCTCTAGCCAAGGATTTAGGAATCATAGAGGTTTTGGAAAAATACCCCTATGAGGTTTCTGGAGGAGAGCAGCAGAGGGCGGCGGCCTGTCGTGCTCTAATAACAAATCCTAAGATGATTCTTGCCGATGAGCCGACGGGAAATTTGGATTCCAAGTCAGGAAAAGAGCTGCTGGATTTACTGACCTATATCAACAAGGAATATAAAGCGACGATACTAATGGTGACCCATGATGTCTTCGCCGCCAGCTATTGTCAAAAGATTCTCTTTATCCGTGATGGAGAGATATATAACGAGCTGCATGCAGGGGAAAATAAGAAGCAATTTTTCGACGCCATCATAGATGTTATGAGTGTGCTGGGGGGTGAAGTCAGATGAAGCTGACCGCACTAGCCCTTAGAAATATCGAAAGGAATTTCAAGAAGTATGCAATGTACTTTTTTTCATTGAGCTTCAGTGTTTTTACAGCCTATTCCTTTCTAGCTCTATTGCAAAATGAACAGGTCAGCATGGCCTTTGCCTATGATACGAGGTACAGTGCCATGCTTTCCACCTTTGGTATTATTATAATGGTTTTCGTGATGTTTTTCCTAATAAGCTCCAACAACAGCTTTATTAAAGCCAGAAAAAAGGAAATTTCCACCTATGCACTGTTTGGTATGGAAAATGGCAAAATTGGTAGGCTGCTATTTATGGAAACTATGATAGTAGGCATAGCGGCACTGCTGGTTGGTATTACTTCAGGCATATTTTTTTCAAAGCTGACGGCAATGATATTATTAGATATCACTATGGCCTCCTATACTGGATATATTTCATTTTTTATAGATTTTCCAGCGATATATATCACTGCCATGACATTTTTAATTATTTTTGCTGTCATGGGTCTAGCAGGCTTCCGTGTTATCAGTAAATTTGAATTGGCGGACCTATTCATAGCGGATAAAATGTCAGAGGGTAGGTCAAAGGGCTCAATCCTGCTGCTGATTTTATCAGTTATACTGATTGGAACAGGCTATTTTCTGGCCTTCTTTGGATCGCCAAGAGTAGTGGTCATATCGTCAATTCCTATTTTGCTATTGGTGATCTCTGGGACCTATCTATTCTTTTGGGGAGGGCTGCCCAAGGTGCTTAGCCTGCTGAAAAGTAATAAGAGCAGCTATTATAAGGGCGTTAATCTCATATCGACAGCTGCCTTTTCCCATAGAATGAAGTCCATTGGGTCCTTGATGGCCACCATTGCAGTATTATCTGCTGTAGCTACCACCGCAATCGCTACTGGATTTACCCTTTATACCAATCTAGAAAAGAATACCTATGACATGCTTGCTTATGATTTGTCATATCGTGATGGAGATCCATCAATCAAAGAAGATGTTTATGCTATCTTTAAGAAGCATAATATTGAAAATATAGAGCTTTATACTGCTGACAGATATACTGCACAGGTGGGAATATCAATATCTGGACTTGATAACGATGAAGCTGGTGCCTTATTTGGCAAGGAGGAGCAATTTATCGTATATTCCCAATCTGTATATAATCAGTTGACTGAGCTGTCAAAAAATGATGCAAAGCCTGTGGAGATAAGCAGTGGAGAGGCAGTGTATTTAGGGTTCTATTATTTCCCAGAGAGTTACCTCAAGCAAATCCTGGGGCAGAAGCTACTACTGCCCTCAGACACAGTAAAGGTAACAGCTACAGCAAAGAACAAAGTAGCTAGCTTTGGTGATAGACATTCCATTATATTAAATGATGCCGATTTTGATAGACTCCTAAAGGCTGGAGATTTTTCGATCATCAGTGAAGGTCAGCAGTCCGCTGGTGCTATGACTATTATAAACTACGAAAAGGCATTAAGCAGCCATCAGCTGAATCAAGATCTCTACCAGCTGCTACACGACAAGACAAAGGGGCTGACCCTTGCATACTTTCATTATACAGAGGGATTAGAGGTCTTTGGATTGGTCTGCTTTATCGGCTTTTTTATGAGTGCTGTGTTTATTCTGATGACAGCAAGTCTACTATTTTTCAAGCAGGTGATGGCGGCTGAGGAGGAACAGCACCAGTATAAAATGCTGAGAAAAATAGGTATGGATGCACATACAGAAAAACAAGTGATTACAAAACGTCTATTCCCAGTCTTTTTAGTTCCACTTGCTGTAGGTATTCTTCACAGTGTCTTTGCCATGAAGACAGCCGACACGGTGGTATTTTCAAATTTGATTCCAGTGGAGAACACATATCTAACCGTCTTAGCCTTTTCAGCTATTATGTACGGTGTATATGCAGTGGTATACGGGATATTTTACTTCATTACCAAGGGACAGTATTCAAAAATCGTAAAATAAGTCACGGGGACGCTTTGTTTGTCACGTTATACACGTGTCGGACAAAGGTCCTTTTTTTATTTCATAGGAAAGATCGTTTTTTTCCTATGAAATGGGGGGTGTTAAGGGGTGTGTGTCCCCCTTATTAGAATTAGGAGGGTACAGCGAAGCGTCCTAGGGCGAGTAGTGTCACGAATAAGTGGCACTGCGGTACGAGCACTGCCTAGACGGTGAGGCAGCGGGGCTCTTGCACCGCATGGGTTCCCTGGAAAAGAAACGTGGGGAAGACACTTTTATTATTGGATACATGGACGAGATGGATGTCGTACCAGAGAGATGCTTGGTATGACACATAGCTAATGAAGGAATAAGTGTCAAATGGACCTTTTATTTGACAGTCCGATAGGCAAATGATAAGATAAACAAAAGGAAGATACCAAAAAATTACATAAATGCAAAGATCATATGTGCACCAGAAGGAGAAGGACATGAGAATTATAATTTCACCAGCAAAGAGGATGAGGATTGAACACGATGCCTTAGATTACAGAAATTTACCTCAGTTTATGGAGAAAACAGAAGTTCTCCTTGAGTACTTGAAGGGATTAAGCTATGAAGAGGCCAAAACGGTATGGCAGTGCAATGACAAAATTGCAGACTTGAATTATCACCGTATCCACAGGATGGATTTATATAGCAATTTGACACCCGCCGTTCTTGCCTACGAAGGCATTCAGTATCAGCATTTGGCACCGGGAATATTCAGCGCAAAGGAATTTGATTACCTGGAGGAGCATTTACGAATAATGTCGGGATTTTATGGCGTATTGCGGCCCTTTGATGGCGTAACCCCCTATAGATTAGAAATGCAGGCAAGGCTACAGAAGAATGCTATAGTCTCATTGTACGACTTTTGGGGAGATCTGATGGCTCAAAGCCTTTTTTCAGAAAGCAATTGTATCGTTAATTTAGCATCGAAGGAATATAGCACATGCATTACTAAGTATTTAGACAGCCACCATCACCTTGTTACTTGTGTTTTTGGTGAAATGGTGAAGGGTAGGGTGGTGGAAAAGGGTACCATGGTGAAGATGGCAAGAGGTGCGATGGTACGCCATATGGTAGAGCTCCAAATTCAGGATGTTAGGCAGATTAAAGGCTTTAGGGGCTTGAATTTTGTCTTTTCAGAGGAATTATCAAACGACAATATATATGTATTTCTAAAAGGAGAGGGTAAAGATGCTGGAAACATACATGAAGGCGCCAAATTTTAATTTATTGGACAAAGAGGGAAATGAAGTTGCTTTATCGGATTTTTTAGGAAAAAGGGTAGTGCTGTATTTTTATCCAAAGGATAATACCCCTGGCTGCACCCGACAGGCCTGCAGCTTTGCATTGCTTTATGAAGAGTTTCAGGCTAGGGATGTCATTGTCATCGGAATCAGCAAGGACAGTATTTCATCACATAAGAAATTTGCTGAAAAGCACAACCTACCCTTTATATTGCTGGCAGACCCTGAGCTGCAGGCGATTAAGGCCTATGACGTATGGCAGGAGAAAAAGCTTTATGGCAAGGTAAGCATGGGGGTAGTGCGGTCTACCTATATTATAGATGAAAAGGGATTCATTGAGATGGTTATGCCAAAGGTGAAGCCAGATACCAACGCAGCAGAGATTCTAAGCTATTTATAAACAAGTCACGGGGACGCTTTGTTTGGCACGCCAATATCCAATTAAATGTAAATGGGGGATGAGAATGCCGAGAAATGCAAGAGAAAAAAGTGAAACTGGTATCTATCATATTATGATGAGAGGGATCGATAAAAGGGATATTTTTATCCAAGAAGCTGATTATCACAGATTTCTCCATCATATGGAAAAGGCAAAGCAGAAAAGTGGTTTTTTACTTTTAGGCTATTGTCTGATGACAAATCATGTGCATTTACTGATAAAAGAGGGAAATGAAGAAATTGGTGACGCCATTAAGCGAATTAATGTAGGCTATGCACAGTATTACAATATGAGGTATGATAGAGCAGGTCATCTTTTTCAAAACAGATTTAGAAGCGAGCCGGTTAATGACGACAGATATTTGCTAACAGTATTGAGATATATTCACCAGAATCCATTAAAGGCTGGCATTGTTAAGCGTGGCTGCGACTATAAATGGAGCAGCTATGGGTTGTATTTAAATTTGAATGAGGCAATAATTGACAAAGATATCATCTTAACATATTTTTCAAGCATTGCAGATTTTATAGAATATAACAATGCAATCAACAATGATGCTTGCCTAGAATATCAACAGAGGAAAAGATATACAGATGATGAGCTCATGAAGGCTATAGAAGACTTGTTGGAAAATGAGAGCTTAAGTTCAGCAAGTAGAATTGTAAGAAATGGTATATTAAAAAGGATAAAAGAGGAAACCGGAGCCAGTGTAAGGCAGCTGGAGCGAGTGCTTAATATCGGCAGAAATATAATTCTGAAGGCATAAGGTGTCAAACAAAGCGTCCCGGTGGCACAGGAGGAAAGGGCTTGAAATTATTGATCTTTGGAATTGTGGCCAGTGGGAAGACAACCCTTGCCGCAAAATTAGCTCTAAAATACAATATACCCCATTATGAGGGTGATTGCATAGCCTATGGCTTTCCAGGAGAAGAAAGATACAAGAGAACTGATAGCCAGCAGCAGAGCATTATTTCAGAAATTGATGAAAAAGGACAATGGATTATCGAGGGCACCTATCGCGAGAGTCAAAAATGTCTTTTTGAAATGGCTGATGTAATTGTTTTTTTAGATATCCCTTTATCAGTAAGGCTGGCTAGGATTCTTACAAGACATATCAAACAAAGGCTAGGAATAGAAAGCTGCAACTATACACCTAATTTGAAAATGCTAAAGGCAATGTTAAAATGGACATATTGCTTTGAGAAAAAAAGAGATATGTACGAGAAAATGCTGCTTGATCACGGAAATAAGCTGATTTGGGTTAAATCCCATAAGGAATTAGAGGGTGAATTACCCCTAATATTTATAAAACGAGGAGGAAATAAATGAAAAAAATATTTAGCTTTATGGTGGTTATGCTTTGCTTGATTTTAGGCTTGGCAGGCTGTAGTCCAGGTAAAGATGGGGCTTTGGGAGCAGTTGGCAAAGTTGAAACACCTGAGGATGCTGTAACAAGTGCTCTAAATGCAACACGTGATTTAAATATGGAGGGTATAAAAAAATACTTCGGTACGAAGGATATCCTCGGAGATGAGGGTGCTTTGGCAGAAGATGGGGAAAATATAAGGTATTTCGTCAAAAATTTAAAGTTTAAGGTACTATCCTCTGAAATTACCGATAATACTGCCGTCGTTAAAACGGAAATAACAAACTTAGATATGCTCCCGGTATTTCAAGAATTTTTAGCTAAGGGCCTGGAGGCAGCTTTTCAAAATGCCTTTGCAGAAAAACCCTTAAGCGAGGAAGAATTGGAAAAAAGCACTGAGGCGCTGCTAATCAGCTTATTGGAAGATGCTAAACAAACCACCACGGTTGTCGTGGAGATTAAGCTGTCAAAGGAAGGGGACAGCTGGAAAATAGATATGGATGAGATTTTACAAAATGCCATGTTTGGTGGCCTAATCGATGTTGGGGAAATGCTGCAGCAGGGCTTTGGAAATTAAGCATTCGGCTAATCAAATGAATTGAAAAAGGCAAATCATAGCGATTGAAGGCCATAGCCATTAAGAGCAGCGGTGTAGTAGACCGACTGCTCTTTTATAATTAAGCAGGCTTTTAATTCTGATATAAAAGCATTAAAATAGAAAGAAAGGGGTGAAGGGCTTGATTAGAGAGATACTTTTATTAGGCAATGAGGAACTATATGACATTAGTGATGCTGTGAAGGAAGAGGAGTTATCTAGTATTGCGGCAATTGTGGGGGATTTGCATGATACCCTTATGGATTATCGTAAAAAATATGGCGCAGGTCGAGCGATTGCGGCTCCTCAGATTGGTGTAAAGAAGCGGCTAATCTATATGCATATTGATAAACCCGTCGTATTCATCAACCCTGTTATGAGCTTCCCTGAGGATGAGATGATGGCGGTTTTGGATGATTGCATGTCATTTCCTGGCCTTTATGTAAGGCTAATGCGTTATAAAAGCTGTAGCATAACCTACCGGGATCTAGACTGGAAGGAATGCAGTATGGCATTGCAGGGAGATTTGTCGGAGCTTTTGCAGCATGAGTATGACCATCTGGATGGCATATTGGCCACAATGAGGGCTATTGACAATAAATCCCTTGTTATAAAAATGACTTAGCCCTACCAAAGGTGCCAAGGGGACGCTTTGTTTGGCACGTTTTGTATATCAAACAAAGCGTCCCCATGGCACGTATACTATTGTTGCGATAAGCACTGCAAAAATAATTGCCAATACAATTCCCTTTATAAAGCCTATGAAATGAAACCTATAATCTTTATAAGCAGGATTACCCTTGGTGCCGGGAATAATCATAAAATCTGGATTGATCCAACAAAAAATCAGCCAGTCCAGAATTAGCAAATCGGCAGTATTCCATATCATAAAGACAACAAAGACATGAAGAAACAGGTAAGGAAAAGCGCCAACGACATTTTTATAGGTGCTATAAATGGTAAATATAAGATATATAACAACGATTGCCAACATTGGCAAAGCCATCCTAAGCAATCCTTTTTTCTCAGCTTTTGTTTGTGGCGCTACGGATGACACGATTTGAGATGGATAGCTCTTCATTTCATACCTCGGGTTTACCTTTAGAATTACGGATATCCAACTACATATTACAACAGAAATAATTGCACCATCGATTAACGCCTTACTCCAGAACATCGTATAACTCCCCCTATCAATTTTTCGGATTTAAAGAACTCGATACAAAGTGCCACATTTGTACCATTTGTATGATTGTAGTATAATATTCTTGAATAAAAAAAACAAGGGCTACGCCTTAAGTGGTACAAAATTTTGATATTGTGGCATTTGTCAGGAGGCTACTATGCAAAAAACACAAAATAAAATAGCACTAAAATCACAGGAGATGTTAATCGAAGCTTTAATTCAATTATTAAAGCTAAAGGAATATAAAGAAATCTCCATAAGTGAAATTACTTCTACAGCAGGCCTAGATAGAAAAACCTTCTATCGAAACTTTGATGCAAAGGAGGATCTTTTAAAGCAGTATTGTCACTCACTGGCATTGGAAATGGTTGAAGGTATTAAAAGGAAGGGGAACTTAAGTCGCAGAAATGATATAACGGTCTCTTTTTTTGAAATGTGGTCCAGTCATTTGGAATTGCTAAGAATTTTGAAGAAGAATAAGCTTCATTATCTGTTGCTGGAGGAATTTTATGAGATGCTATCTATCGTGAGAAAAGAGTTAAGACCTGAGCTGGATAGCAGTATGATCACTGAGGAGATACAGTATGCACTGGATTTTAATATTGGAGGCTATTGGAATCTTTTATTTCGATGGTTGGAGGAGGATTTCAAAATGTCGCCTAAGGAAATGGCGGATATCATAGACCGCTTGTTTAATGATAATGAAGAATAATGGCGTAGAATATGATTGTCTTTTAAAAAATCAATCTGATATAATTTTTAATGTCTTACGGGCAGGCTGACGGGTATTTAAGGTTTAATCAGCTGATGCAAAGGTATATATAAACAAATACAGGAATTTGCATACATCATCTAAGGTGATAATAGTTGTGGAAGGCAGTTAAATAATAGCATGAGGAGGTATAACAATGCAGAAGCTAATCCCAAGTTTATGGTATGACAATGAAGCCCTTGAAGCGGCAAAGTGGTACACCAGCCTATTTGAAGATTCAGCTATTATTAATGTAAGAACCATTAAAGACACACCCTCCGGTGACTCTGAGCTGGTGGATTTTAAGCTGGCGGGCTTACGGTTTTCAGCTATAAGTGCAGGCCCCTATTTTAAGCTTAATCCTTCAATTTCCTTGATGGTGGCCTGTAGCAGCAAAGAGGAGGTAGACCGCCTTTATAGCAGCCTTGCTAATGGTGGGGCAGAGCTTATGCCCTTGGGCGAATATCCCTTCAGCAAATGGTATGCCTGGGTGCAGGATAGGTATGGACTAAGCTGGCAGCTGATGCTGGTTGATAACGTGGTGGCTCATCAGAAAATCCGACTAAACCTACTATTTACAGAAGAAGCCTGTGGGAAAGCAGAGGCTGCCATAGACTATTACACCTCGATTTTTAAAGAGGCCAGCAAGGGCTTTGTTAATTATTATGCCCCCGGTGAGGCAACAGATTTGAGAGCTAAGCTAAACTATGGAGAGCTGAAGCTTTTAGGTATGGATATAGTCGTCATGGATCATGGCTATGGTGGTGATTTCACCTTCAACGAAGCCTTTTCTCTTATGGTGCTCTGTGAAACTCAAGAGGAAATTGATTATTATTGGGATCGGCTATCCTTTGTTCCTGAAGCAGAGCAATGCGGATGGTTAAAGGATCAATTTGGTTTATCCTGGCAGATATCCCCAACGATTATGGATCAGGTGATGATGGAGGGTACAGAGGAAGAGGTTAAGCGGGTAACCGCGGCTTTTTTACAGATGAAGAAGTTTGATATTGCGGAGCTTCAAAGAGCCAAGCGAGGATAATAACGAGGAAATTAGAAAGCTCTTCAATGGTAGTATTGCCATTGGGGGGCTTTTTATGTCGGTAACAGCAGCTTAAATATTGATAGCAGTAATCCAAAAGCATATAGCAGCTGCAATAGAAAGCGGTGTTGTGAAATATTTCTCCTTTTTGCTATGAGATAAAAAATTCATGATGGTGTTTAATGACATATAGGCAGCAAAAAACAGGCAAATGTACTTTGTAGCTTTTACTGAAAACCATAGAGGGAAAAAGCCCCCAGCCTGTAGGAAAATAATAATTGCGAAAGCTTGGATCACAAAGGAGATTGCAGCCATAAATCACAGCTTCTTAGGTAGAATCCTATACCTTCCCCTCATGGTGTTTCCCCAAGAGGTAAGCCGCATGCAACAAGTATTGTCAGGATAGCAACAATAGAAAACAAGAAAGCGCCAAGAATTGCAACCATTGAAATTTTACCTAACCTTATAAAACATGATTTGTATTAATTTTATTTTTTATAAAGTGTTTTCCAGTATCTATTAAATCGTTATGCTCTATAAAGCCTGGCGTTGGCAGCTGTGATAGATGTTTTAATAATCAAATAGGCATAGCATGCTTTCTTTAGAAGAATAATGTAAAGTAGTAATAACATTTTAGGTTAGTATGTATTGGTGGATTATTTATATATCTACTATATAATTGAATCATGGAGGTGAAAAATATGATTAGTACGAATTTAAAGATATTAAGATCAAAAGGTAGGCTTACACAGGAGGAGGTTGCCTTTAAAATAGGTGTCTCTAGACAATCGGTGGCTAAATGGGAAAATGGAGAAACCTTGCCGGATATCAATAATTGCGTAGCTTTGGCGGAATTATACGATGTTTCGCTGGATGATTTAGTGAATTATTCAGGGGAAAGGGAGAAGGTAGAAATACCGCCGAAGGGTAAGCATATTTTCGGTATTGTTAAAGTTGGAGAACGGGGTCAAATTGTAATACCCAAAAAAGCAAGAGAGATATTTCAAATTTCACCTGGTGATAGTCTGCTGGTGCTAGGTGATGAAATGCAGGGGATTGCCATCATGAAGTACGATAGATTTAAGCATTTTGTAGATGCTGTCTTTAGAGCAGAAGGGAATAGTGAGGAATAATGGGAAGAAGTAGTAAAAGAACTGCGGGTACTTCAGAGCTAAAACAGAAAAATAAGATTAGGGTGGTGAAGGTAATAATGCTAGTATTAGGAATTGTTTTTGCTGTTGGAGCAATATTCATCAGCGTCTATGCCTATCAAAATATGACTTATGATAAGAAACCCTTACAGAAAACCTACAACGCCGGCTATGAAGAAAAGCAGGTAGTTCTTGAGGATGGCACTATACTGAACTATGCTGAAGGTCCCGGCAATGGGCCTCCCCTTTTGCTAATACATGGTCAAACAATGAAATGGGAGGACTATTCCAGGGTTCTGCCGGATTTGGCAAAGCACTATCATGTGTTTGCAATAGATTGTCATGGTCATGGGAAATCCAGCCATGATGCTTCAAAATATTCAGCTGTTGAAATTGGACAGGATTTTGCTTGGTTTATCGAAAATGTGATTGGAGAGGCCAGTGTGGTGTCTGGGCTTTCCTCCGGGGGGATATTGGCAGCATGGCTTGCAGCCTATTCACCGGAAAATGTGCTGGGGTTGGTTTTAGAGGATCCACCATTTTTCAGCGTAGAGCCTGAGGAAATGGCAAATACCTTCGTTTGGCTGGACGGATTTGAGGTGGTTCACGGTTTTAAAAATCAATCAGTGGAAGAGGATTATGTCGTCTACTATTTTGAAAACAGCTATATCTGGGGGTTGTTTGGAAACCTGAATTCACATCTTGCAAAGAGCGCAAGAAATTATCGTGAGAAAAATCCTGGAAAACCCTTGAAGCTGTGGTATGTGCCATATAAATGGATTCATGGTACCCTTTATTTAGATGAGTTTGATCTAGAATTCTCAGAGAGCTTTTACACAGGGGCGTGGTTTGAGGGCTTCAGTCAGGAGGAAACACTGGCTAAAATAGAAGTGCCAACTGTCTATATTAAGGCAGAAACAGCCTATGGCAAGGATGGAGTTCTTTATGCGGCTAATAGCGACGAGGATGCAGAAAGGGTTAATAGACTGATAAAGGGTAGTGAAATGATAACAATTAAGTCGGGCCACGATATACATTTTGAAAAACCAAAGGAATTTGTCAGGATTATGGTGGATTTCTTAAAGAAAATAGAATAAAAACAAGTCAAGGGGACGTTTTGTTTGGCACGTTTTCGTGCCAAACAAAACGTCCCCTTGACACCTAAACAAAACGTCCCCTTGACACCTATTGACAAAACATTTAGAAGGAGTTACAATATGAATGAATAATATTTTTTTCATTCATATTGTGATTATAATGTTGGAGGTACAGATGGAAGATAAAAAAATGTTGATTTACAGCTATGCAAAAGAATTGTTCAGTGCAAAAGGATTTAAGGATACAAACATTTCAGAGATAACGAAAAAGGCTGGAATGGCTGTTGGAACCTTCTATAATTACTATTCCTCGAAAGAAAAACTGTTTATGGATATCTTCATGGAGGAAAATGCAGTGCTGAAAAAAGAGTGCTTTCAATCCCTTGACCTGCACCAAAGTCCACTTATCGCTGTCAGGCAAATGTTAAAGCTCAATGTAGAAGGCATGAGAGCAAATCCAATACTTAGAGAGTGGTATAATAAAAGTGTATTTGAGAAGCTTCAACAGGCTTATCGTGAGGAAAATGGCATTAATGCAGTTGACTTTCTTTATGATGGCTTCCTTGAACTTGTGGCACTATGGCAGGAACAGGGGAAAATGAGGAAAGACATTGACAGTAAAATGATTATGATGATTTTTGCTGCAATCATAAATGTTGATACACATAAAGAAGAAATCGGACTTGAATACTTTCCAGAGCTATTGCAATATATGACAGAGCTTATTATGGCGGGTCTGATGGATTGCTCCGAATGACTCAATCGGGGGCGTTTTTTTGCTGCGAAATGAATGAATATAATATTGTTCATTCAATATAATTGCATTAAGGAGGTTTTTAAATGGGAAATCCGCAAAATTCAAAAACCATTAAACCTAAGGGGATTCGTATTCAAGTTACTGAAAAAGGTATATTGACCACTAATATACGAATCCCGTTTTTCGTCGTAAAGATGGGGCTGAAATTCGGACAAATGGCGTATAGCTCAAAAACCCACGAAAGGTACGAAGGGGAACTGGAAAGGCTTATGGATGTTGATATGGATGCTATTCTAAAAGCTTTAAGCAACGGAGATTTATCGCTCCCATGCCTGTTGGTAGATGTTGACGAGTCGGATAAAAAGCAGCATGTAACAATAACGTTAGAATAAGGCGGCTTGGTGTGTTCTACTATGAAGAATGGAGGTATATGAATGCGAGCAGGTAGTAAGAAAGCTAAAGTTTGGATTGTTGTTTTGATTATTTTAGGCGTGGCTGCGTTAGGCACAATGATTGCATTTTTCGTTGATGCTCCGGTACGGCAGGAGCTTCAAGCGATTACCATCGGAAATGTTGACTTTACGAAGCTGCAGGATGGAACTTATATCGGAGAATATAACGGAATGAAAGGAAATTCCAGAGATGCAGCTGTCGAAGTCACCATATGGGGTGGTAAGATCACGGAAATAAGAATACTAAAGGGTGCCTTAGACAAATCTGGAGGCCCTGCGAGGTTGACAGAGGGGATGACGATAGAAGATTTGTTTCAAAGCGTGATAAAATCCCAGTCGTTACAGGTTGATACTATCAGTGGAGCAACTCTTACCGCCAAGGCCCATCTGAAGGCTTTGGAAAACGCACTAAAGCAATCACAGGAATAATAAATTGAGGGGGTTTTAAGATGAAAATTATCGTTGTCTCTTATTCGTACACAGGTAATAATGAAATTCTTGCTGAAGGCGTGGCAAGGCAATTGTCAGCAAAGCATATTAAAATCACAGTACAAAAGCCAATGACAATTGGAACCATCATAATGGATATGGTTTTTGCACGTACACCCAGAGTACATCCTTCCCCGGATATTCTTCGACAATATGATTTAGTACTCTTTTTCGGGCCTGTCTGGATAGGGCAATTAGCTTCTCCGCTTCGAGGATTTTTGAATTATCTGAAAAACAATCCAAGGCAATACGGGTTTCTATCCATTAGCGGTGGTGCTGATGGTTCAAACCCGAAGCTGTCTAGTGAGTTGTTTAAAAGAACAGGTATACAGACTGTTATAATGCTGGACCAGCATATAAAAGATTTACTTCCTCAAAATCCGAAACCTTCCCGCAAGGACACCTCCGGCTATAGGCTTAGTGAATCAGAACAGAAGAGACTTTCGGACATCGCAGTAGGGGAGATTAATAAGATAATTGAGGCACAAGTCTAAGGGATTCACACCCTAAACAAGTCAAGGGGACGTTTTGTTTGGCACGTTTTCGTGCCAAACAAAACGTCCCCTTGACTTGTTCTTGACTTTTGAGTTATTATGAGGAATTTTGGAAACGATATGGTATAATTATTAATATGCAAAGCTTAGACAGGCTAAATAAATTGCGTCCTAAGCTTAAATAAACAAATGGATGAGGATTTTGTTATGGGATTATACGGAAAATACTTCGATAGGTACAAGCTGCCCTTTATGATAGCGGTCCTTTGCGTTACCCTGGAGGCAATATGTGACCTGCTGGGTCCTACGCTGATGGCCAATATCATAAACACCGGAATAGAAACAGGCTCGCTTTCTAATGTTTACTTCTGGGGCGGCCGCATGCTCTTGGTAACCGCCATCGGAGCAGGCTTTGCAGTTGCTAGAAATATTCTTGCCAGCATCGTCTCTCAGCGGATGGGGGCTGATCTTCGGTATAACATTTTTAACAAGATTATGCATTTTTCAGAGGCCAGCGTCGATCAAATTGAAAGTGGCTCCTTGATTACCCGTATGACCAATGATACAGCCCAAATTGTACAATTTGTCAACGGCATCATGCGGATTTTTATAAAGGCCCCTATTTTATGTGTAGGAAGCATTGTGCTGGCAAGCCTTTTGAATTTTAGGCTGAGTATTGTGATATATGTTATCGTCGCCATCGTGGCCCTAATGATTGTTGTCAGCATGAAGCTCAGCTATCCACGCTTTTATCAGCTACAAAAATCCATGGATAAGGTTAATTCGGTTGTACAGGAATATCTTATAGGGGTGCGCTTGGTTAAGGCCTTTGGCAGCTATGATAAGGAAATGGACAAGTTTGAAAATGCCAATTCAAATTTGATGATGAGGGGTATTTCCTCCCAAACAATTATTACCTTTGTATCGCCCTTGATGACGCTGACGGTTGGTATTGGCACAGCTATCGTAATTTTAGTAGGCAGCAGGCTTTTTACACAAGGCTTGGCAGCTCCGGGAGAAATTACGGCTTTCATCATCTACATGGCACAAATACTGACCTCCTTAGTAATGATTACCAATATATTCAATATTTTTGTTAGAACAAAGGCATCAACTGCCCGTATCCAGGAGGTGCTTGACTGTCAGGAGGACTTTAATCCTACAGGAGAAGCTGAGGTACTGCAAGGGGCAATTGAATTCCAAAATGTAACCTTTGCATATCCCAATGGCAGCGGTGTTCCAGCCTTAAAGGGACTGTCCTTTGCGGTTGAGGCTGGTGAAAGCTTGGCCATCATAGGGCCTACCGGCAGCGGCAAATCTACAATTGCCTGGCTATTGCTGCGGTTTTATGATGTCAATGAGGGTGCGATACATATAAACGGAAAAGATATAAAAGAATTAAATATAGAGGCTGTAAGAGATCACATAGCGATTGTGCCGCAGAAGCCTATGCTTTTCTCTGGATCAGTGACAGACAATATAAAGTGGGGAGATAAGAACGCCACAAATGAAATGCTAGAGCAGACGGTGGTGGCGGCAGAGGCAGGCTTTATTAAGGAAATGCAAAAGGGCTTTGACAGCATGCTGGGGAAGGCGGCGGTTAATATTTCCGGTGGACAGAAGCAGAGAGTATCTATTGCCCGTGGCATACTAAAGGACTCTGATGTCTTGATACTGGATGATGCCACCAGTGCTTTAGATGCGGTTACCGAGGCCAGGGTAAGGGAGAACCTAAGAGCCAGAGTTGGCAGCAAGACCATCATTACAATAACACAAAGGTGTGGAACTGCCATGTTCTCAGATAAGATATTAGTGATGGACAATGGCAGAAGGGCTGGCTATGGCACCCATGAAGAGCTGATGCAAAACTGTGAACTATATAGAGACATCTATAAAACCCAAATTGAAGGCAGCAGGGAGGTTTAGCTTATGACTCAACAAAATCCTAAATCAGAGCCAAAGGCACCTACCATAGGCAGGCCAAACGCTGGGGGGCATAATCGTTTTGTACCAGGCGCTAAGCCTAAAAATGCCGGTGGCACATTACTTAGAATTATTAAAATATATATGCGTTGGGGTAAATCTATATTTTTAGCTATGGCCCTTACTGTTGTTTCCTCAGGGATATCCGTTGCCATACCGTATTTTATAGGAAAGTCCTTTAATACCCTACATATTGAAAGCATGACGGTAGATACCGAAGGGCTTAGGGGGATTTTACTGACCATTATGGCATTATACACAGCCAACTGGTTGATATTATATTTCAATGGCATCACCATTTTGAAGGTATCTCAAAGGCTGGTATTTACCTTAAGATCAGAGTTTTTTCAAAAAATGCAAAGACTCCCTCTGGATTTTTATGATACCCGCTCCCATGGAGATACCATGAGTAGAATAAGCAATGATGTTGATAACATCAGCTCAACCATTGCCCAAACCACAACACAGCTGCTGTCCAGCATATTAACCCTCGGGGGCTCCCTAGTGGTCATGCTGCGGCTAAATATCCCACTGACCTTAGTGGTGCTGTTATGTGTGCCTTTGGTAGCCCTGTTAACCAGAGTGATAGCCACCAAAAGTCGAGCCTTTTTCTTAGCTCAGCAGAGGAGCCTGGGGGCTCTTAATGGCATCATCGAGGAAAATATCTTGGGGATTAAAATGGTTAAGGCCTTTAGTCGACAGCAGGAGATATTGGAGGAATTCAAGTATATAAACGAGGGATTATACGTCAGCAGTAAAAAAGCGCAGATATGGTCCGGCTACATGATGCCCCTCTTAAATGTCATCAACAATTTGGTATTTGCAATACTGGCTATAGTGGGAGGTGTATTGTCGGTAGGCTATGGGGTAACGGTGGGCACTGTGGTTAGCTTTATGAGCTATTCAAAGCAATTCGCCCATCCCCTTAATGCTGTAGCAGGCATGTTTAATACCATACAGTCGGCTCTTGCAGGGGCCGAAAGGGTTTTTGAGATTCTGGATTATAGGGAGGAGCCTGCTGACGAAGCCGGTATGCTGCAGCTGGAAGTGACTAGGGGTGAAGTCGCCTTTGAAAATGTATACTTTTCCTATGATAAAGCAAAGCCACTGCTAAAGGATATCAGCTTTAGAGTGAGGGCTGGCGAGGTGGTGGCCTTGGTGGGAGAAACAGGAGCAGGAAAAACCACCATCGTCAATCTGTTGACCCGTTTTTATGATGTAGATTGTGGTCGTATTCTAATCGACGGGTTACCTATTACAGCGCTTAGGCGCAGTAGCCTTAGGGAATGCTTTTCTGTGGTGCTGCAGGATACCTGCTTATTCACCGGGACGATAATGGATAATATCCGCTATTCGGAAAATTCCGCTATGGATGAGGATGTTATAAGGGCGGCTAAAATAGCCAAGGCCCACGATTTCATAGATAAGCTTCCTAAGGGCTATGACACCATGGTGTCGGGTTCAACGGATAATCTGAGCCAGGGGCAACGGCAGCTTATAGCCATTGCCAGAGCTGTGTTATCAGATAGACCGATCCTGATACTGGATGAAGCCACCAGCAGTGTGGATACCAAAACGGAAAAGGATATACAGCAGGCACTATTAAGGCTGATGAAAAATCGAACCAGCTTTTTAATAGCCCATCGACTATCTACCATTAGAGATGCAGACCATATCATGGTTGTTGGTGACGGAAGGATCATAGAAAAGGGCAATCATGACAGCCTTATGGCTGAAAAGGGACATTATTACAGCATGGTAATCAGTCAAATGGGGAAGTTATCGGAGCTGACTTAATATGTCAAGGGGACGTTTTGTTTGGCACGGCCGAAGCAAGGGTTCTCTTTATTTTTCTTTTAGGAGTTTGAGGCTACTGATGAGGGATAAGAAATAAATAAGTATAAATACTATAGTGTGTAAATAGACCAACATGACGAGGAGGGTTACTGTGAACAAGAAGATAACGCTTTCAACCATGATCAATGCGTCGCCTAAGAAGGTTTGGGAAACAGTGATTGGTGAAGAAACCTATAAGGAATGGACTTCCGTATGGAATCCTGAATCCCACATAAAGGGATCATGGGAACCTGGTGAAAAAATATGGTTTTTAGCCCCAAATGAAATGGGAGGCCTAGAGGGTATGGTGGCTGTCATAGCAGAGAACATCCCCTATCAGTTCATTTCCATTAAGCATATCGGCTTCGTGGAAAATGATCAGGAATATACAGAAGGCCCCGAGGTAGAATCTTGGACACCAGCATATGAGAATTATACCCTTAAGGAAATAGACGGAAAAACAGAGTTTATATTGGATATGGATAGCAGTGAGCAGGACTATGACTATTTTATGAAAACCTGGCCTAAGGCCTTGGAAAAGCTGAAGGAAATATGCGAGAGAAATAGCTAGAAGAACATCAGCACAGAAAATAAGTCAAGGGGACGTTTTGTTTGGCACGATTGCGTGCCAAACAAAACGTCCCCTTGACTTATTTTACAGTAAGAGATTCAAATTGATGGATTCCTTCATCTGTTTAACTATTAGATCAGCCAGCTCATCGGGGGAAATTTTCTTTTTATCCTTAATCCATTTGATGAGAATATTGATAGCAATGCCAGACCTTAGGGACAAAAAATACTCTGGATGCTGCCATATAATTTCATGGGCACTGTCAATATGTGGCATAAATAGCCCCAGCATTTTTTCAAAGGAGTCATTTATAATATCGATTCTATTGGCCTTAATTAATAGCTCAACAATTGAGGATTGTAAGTACCAAAATCTTAAAAAGGGCTTTAGAAAAATTGCTTTTACTGCTTCTTCTCTATAGCTGCTGTAATAATCTATAAGGTAGTGATAAAGCTCTAGAAAGACCTCGTCGCATTTCATTCTTAAGACGTCTTCAAGGGAATCAAAATTTCGATAGAAGGTTGCTCGTCCCAGCTGAGCCTTTTCAACCACCTCGGTTATAGATATTTCTCCAAGACTTCTTTCCTGGAGTAGCTCCGAAAGGGCTTTATATATCCATTGTCCCGATTGAATTGATCGTTTATCTTTTTTAATATGATACATTTCTATACCTCCTGTTCCACATCGCTTATAGCTATTGACTGTTTATATGTGTCATTATATACTGAGGATAAATAAGAGTCAAATGTATCATAACTTTTGATGTATAAATAACCTAATTAACATGGGAGGACGAAATAATGAAAACCAATAAAAAAGACATTTATCTTTTTCCCGCCAGGCTTCTTTTGGTATTGGGTATAATAGATTTAGTCAGGGGCTTTATGCACACCTTTAACATCCATTGGGCAGCCGCCAATGTAGCAAAAATGGATCTTTCGATCGGTGGCGATCAGCTGTTTCTTTTAGGGGTCTTTGGGCTTTCCAATTTTCTGACGGGTATATTATTTATATTTTTAAGTAGAAGGGCACGGGAGCTTTCACCCCATATTATTATCATCATTCCATTGTCCTATGCCATAGGGTTGCTGGGCTTCCGATATGCAGGTCTTGTCAAGCAGGCGGCCTTCAATGGTCGCTATTTTATGATGGTCTACATGGCGGTATGCGTATTGACCTATGTGAAATATATGGTTGACAAAAAAGGCCAAGAGTCAAAAGCGTAGTAATAAAATAAGCCACGGGGACGTTTTGGCACCTTTGCGTGCCAAACAAAACGTCCCCGTGGCACGCGTCCCCGTGGCACGAAAGGGAATATTGGAGTATCCGATATTCCCTTTTTGCTATAATAAACCAATGACGGTTATAAAATGAAAAAATATGTAATTATGTTATAATTATACACATTAAAGGCTTGAAGAATAGGCCATGATGCAAATTAGAAGCACAGCTTATGTGCTTTATAAAATAAATATTTTTACAGCCGCACATAGCTTAGGCTTGAATCGTTATATATAGGGAAGGAGGTTTTCAGGTGTCTTTAGAGCTCAAGGACCACTATGACAAGATTTTTAAGTATTGCTACCTAAAGATTAAGAATTCGCAGCTTGCTGAGGATTTGACACAGGAGGCCTTTTTAAGATTTTTCAGTCAAACCTCATATATTAGTCGTGGCAAGCCTCTGGCATATCTTTATACGATTGCAAGAAACCTGTGTATAGATTCATATAAAAGGAATGAATTGCAGCTTTTAGAGGAAAATATTCCCGACTCCGATGCCCTTGAAGACTTTGAAATGAGCCTTGTCATAAGGCAGGCCGTCAGCTTACTGCCGGAGGATTTGCAGGAGATCATCCACCTGCGTTTTGTCTGTGATCTTTCAATAAATGAAATCAGCCATATTACAGGCCTTTCACGCTTTGCTATATACAGAAGGACAGGGAATGCACTGAACAAATTAAAGGAATCATTGAGAGAGGAGGATTTTATTTGAGAAGGCTTAGAATGCAGATAAAATCAGCATACAAATCACCGATGCCTGTTAGAAGAGATGAGTTTTTACACAGTTTTAATTATCCAAAGGCTAGCTATGGTGATTTTGTCATCAATCAAATCGGATATATTAGAATAAGGGTTTGGTTGCTATCCGTTGCTTCTATAGCAGCTGCATTTATTGGGGGGAGAGTATGCCACTATACCGATGCGTTCAACACCCTATGGGTTATATCCTCTATCATGCCCTTTATTGCACTGGTTACAGTCATCGAACTGATGAGAAGCACCTCCTGTCATATGGCCGAACTGGAAATGAGCTGCCGCTATAGCCTTACAGATGTTATTCTCGCACGTTTGGGTATACTTGCAGGCTTAAATCTGATGGTCTTTATCACCATGCTCCTATTACTAAGGGGCAGAATTGAATACAGCCTTTGGCGTACAGGCATTTATATGCTATTTCCCTTTATATTAACCTGTAGCCTATCACTGGCGGTTATAAATTTTATTAAAGCCCGGGAAGGCTTTTATATTTGCAGTGGAATCAGCTGCTTTGTCAGTATGATCAACAGTATTGTGGTGTATTCAGTGCCGATTGTGTTAGCTGACAGGTACATGGTAGTATGGTGTATTCTTTTTTTGAGTTTAATGATTTTCCTGGTATTGCAGATTTTCAAGCTGATTAAAAAAACGGAGGAATTGCAATGGAGCTTAGTACTGACTGCTTAACCAAGCAGTATGATAAAAAAATTGTCGTCGATAGAATTAGTATGACGCTGAATAAGGGAGTCTATGGCCTTTTAGGGGCAAATGGTGCGGGAAAAACCACCTTGATAAGGATGATGTGCGGTATTCTAAAGCCAACCAGCGGAGAGGTTACATTTAACGGCGTAGATGTGACTCATGAGGATTACAGGGATGCACTAGGATATATGCCGCAATTTTTCGGTTACTATCCGGAATTCAATGCAATGGAATTCTTGTGCTATATGGGCTGTCTGAAGGGGTTGACAAAAAAAAGAGCCAGAGAAAGGTCAAAGGAGCTATTGGAGCTGGTATCATTGACAGATGTTGCAGGAAGCAAGATTAAGACTTTTTCAGGGGGAATGAAACAGCGTCTTGGTATTGCACAGGCGCTCCTGAATAATCCTAAGATTTTGATTTTGGATGAGCCGACGGCTGGGCTTGATCCCAAGGAGAGGGTACGCTTCCGAAGTCTTATTTCCCAGTTGGGTGAGGATAAAATTGTCCTGCTTTCTACTCATATAGTGTCAGATATAGAGAGCATTGCAGCAAATATACTGATTATGAAGGGGGGCAGACTTCTACATAAGGGTACTCTGGAGGAAATAACGGCGCTAATTGAGGGAAAGGTATTTGAATGCAACCTTGATAGAACAGCAGCAGAGGCTTTAATTTCAAAATATCCAGTTATAAATCTAAGGTACCAACAGGATAGAACACTCTTGCGTTTGGTATGTGAGGAAAAACCCTGTGTAGGGGCAGTAAATGCTGCAGCAACCCTTGAAGATGTATATCTTTATTATTTTAGCGAGGTGAATCCAAATGCAAAGCTTTTTTGATTTGGTGGGATTTGAGTACAAGAAGCTTTTTAAAAGAAGGAGTACCATCATCAGTCTGGTTATGGTACTTGCTATTGCAGTGATAACATGTATTACCTCAATAACAGGTCATGTTTATTGGTCTAGCGGAGAAAGAATACCTTTGCTTGAAGCTATGAGACAGGATAGAGAGGTAATTACCTCAAAGGCAGGATATATGGAGGAGGCCTTTATAAGAGAAGCAATAGAACAGAACGCCATTATGATAGCCAATAATGACAATTACATCATCAATGATTATGGGAAGCATTTAAAAAGCTCAGCCTACATGAATTATATTCTTCCCTACGAAAAGGCAGTAAATATCATCAATATCATTTACGAGAGGAATATTGAAAACCTTGGAACTAATGGAATAGAGCTGTTTAATACCAGCACCATTCGACCTATAGATAAACTGAGGACAGAGGACGCAGCTGGCTTTTACGAAGTCATCAATCAGACCGTACAGAATCAGATCAATGGAAGAACCTTACTGTCAGAGGGAGAGAAGACGAAGCATTTTGAAATGCTCTCCCGGGTGGAAACTCCCTATTATAACGACTATTTCCAGGGATTTTTGACCTTTGCTCGGCTCCTGCAGGTGGTGGCCTTAATAATGATGATTGCAATGGCTATTAGTATTTCACCAATATTTTCAAATGAATATCAGACGAAGATGGACCAGCTGCTATTGACTTCAAAATACGGAAAAAGCAAGGCCATTGCTGCAAAGCTCTTTACAGGTTTTTCATTTACTCTAGCTCTAGCGATGATTACTCTCTTTGGCCTATTATTATCTCTGCAGGTATTGCACGGTTTTAGAGGAGCCGATGTAGCGATTCAGGCAATGGATGTATTTTCCACCTACCCGCTCACTATGCTTCAGGCCAGCTTAATTGCCATATTAGTAGTAATTAGCACTACGCTGCTGTTTGTGATCTGCATTATGCTGTTTTCAGCATGGATTAAATCAGCCTTTCTAGTGGTAACAATGTCATTTTTGCTTCTATTTATGCCTGGGTTGATTAATATATCTGCAAAAAATAGATTGCTTTATCAGTTGCTTCAGCTATTTCCTGCAAAGGCGACTATGTTTTCGAATATATTTTCTGAGTATTTTTTTGAAATTCCCGGCATTATCCTTACACCACCGGTCTTCTATGTAATTTTTTCAATCCTTATGGCATCACTGCTAACACCAATTACGGGGTATGTTTTCAAAAGCCATCAGGTGGAATAAACATGTGTACAACGAAGGACATCGGAAAATCCGGTGTCTTTTATATGTTGATAAATTAGCTATTAAGATTGCCTATGTAATAAGAATTTCTATATGTAGCACAAAGCAATTTTTGCAACTGAATTATCCCGTTTAGACATTAACCCTTGAATTTTCAATGATATTATAGCCAAAGCGTAGTAATAAAAAGCGAAGGGATGTTATGCTGGACAAAGCCATGTGCCAAACAAAACGTCCCCGTGGCACGTCCCATGGAATGGTAGCTGAAGTAGTCGGCTACCATTGTTTTGTTTAATATATTATTTATTATTGATTTTAATAATATTTAAGTTTATAATTAATATTATTAAAGGAGGTTTGAATATGGGAATAGAAGTTGTGCCGGAGTGGATGATCAATCTAGACAATGAAGATGTATCCTTTATCAAGAAATTTCTCTTAGCTTCAGGCTCGTTGAAAGAAATTGCCAACCAGTATGGCGTTACTTACCCTACTGTAAGACTAAGACTAGATAAATTGATACAAAAAATTCAAATAAGTGAAGATGCAGCAAACGAACCATACATAGCGCTTATCAAGCGATTAGCTTTAAATGACAAAGTGGATTTTGATACTGCTAAACTATTGATTTCAGAATACAAGAAAATGAAAGGAGCTTGATAGCATGAAAAATGTAACAATAGTGTTGTTTCTTGTGCTTTCATTGTTAGTAGGAGGAATTTTCCTTCAAATCTTTCTATCAAAAAAGAAGAGTAAATGGTTTGGCCTTGTACTACCCACAATCACTTTTCTATACTCTTTGCTGATGATTTTAAACCTTGGTGCTTTTCATGCAATAACGAGAACGGAAGCATTTATGCGCATTGCAGCCACCTTTTTAATCAGCAATATTCCTACTATAGTTTTGCTCGTCATTTATTTTGGCTGTCGAGAAAAAAAGAAGCTTCGCTCTCAGCTGGATAAAATGAATATTCAAGATTTAGATTAGCTTCTTGGTGTGAGTTTTCAGATATCATTTATATAAGGTTTGATTTTGCCGTGGTAAAAACAAGGGAAATAATGGAATAAACGATTGCTCATTATTATAATTAATTCATATATCGTCTTGAATTTCAAATAAAATTATGATAAGATAACATCAAATTAAAGGATTGGAGTTGAAAGGATGTATAACTTTTCTTGCTAATAATAACCAGCATAATATATTAGGATCAAAATCGTGGACGAAGTCCCTCCTTTTATTGTGCTTGTATTTGCAAGAAGGCTATAATTCTTTTCACTCATATCAATAGTCCTAGTCCTGCCTTAAGGCATGGCTTTGTATTGTATTTAATGAGCTGCAGAAGTATACCTTCTTGCAGCTTTTATATTTGCATAGGATAGTTAAGCTATTAAGTCCTATGTAAAAGGGGATGCCCCCTTATTAAAATAAAGACGATACAGGAGGATATATTGATGTCTTTAATTAATGTTTCAAACCTAACCTTTGCCTATGATGGCAGCTATGACAATATATTTGAAAATGTCAGCTTTCAGCTGGATACCGACTGGCGGCTGGGCTTTACGGGTAGAAATGGCCGAGGAAAGACCACCTTTTTAAGGCTACTGCTGGGGGAATACGACTATACGGGTACCATATCCGCAAATGTGGATTTTGAGTATTTTCCCTATGAGGTCAAGGATAAGGACCTTATGACCATAGCTGTGGTGGAGGAAATATTTCCAAACTATGTTCAATGGCAGCTTATGCGGGAATTCAATCTTTTGGCGTTGTCGGAGGAGGTGCTGTATCGGCCCTTTTCCTCCTTATCCAACGGCGAACAAACAAAGGTATTACTGGCGGCAATGTTTTTAAAGGAAAATAGCTTCTTGCTCATAGATGAGCCAACAAATCACCTGGATGTCAAGGGCAGAAGGCTGGTAAGTGATTATCTGAGGAGCAAGAGGGGCTTTATTCTTGTCTCCCATGACCGGGCTTTTTTGGATAATTGCGTGGACCATATACTTTCCATTAATAAAACAAATATAGAGATTCAAAGAGGGAATTTCTCCAGCTGGTGGGAGAATAAAAGGCTGCAGGATGGCTATGAGCTGGCGGAGAATGAAAAGCTGAAAAGAGAAATCCATCATCTGTCGGAGGCAGTTAAGCGCACCAGCGGTTGGTCCCATGAGGTGGAAAAAAGTAAATTTGGCGTCACAAATTCCGGCTCTAAGGTGGATAGGGGCTATATTGGTCATAAGGCAGCCAAAATGATGAAGCGTTCTAAGGCCATAGAGGGAAGGCGGCAAAATGCCCTTGAGGAAAAATCGAAGCTTTTGAAAAATATTGAAGCTTCGGAGGCCATCAAGCTCATACACCTGCCCTATCATAAAAATCGGTTGATAGAGCTGGAGGATATCGCTATTAGCTATGAGGATCATATGGTTTGCAGGGATATCAGCTTTACTATTGAAGCCGGTGATAGAATTGCTCTTCAGGGAAGGAATGGCTCTGGAAAATCCAGCATAATAAAGCTGATTTGTGGTGACGCCATAGCGCATACCGGCAGCTTAAATATTGGGAGTCAGCTTATCATCTCCTATATTTCACAGGATACCTCATGGCTTAGGGGCAGCTTAAATGATTTTGCTGAATATCATCAGCTGGAGGAAAGTCTTTTTAAGGCTTTATTAAGACAGCTGGATTTCTCAAGGCTCCAATTTGAGAAGGATATCTCCGCCTTTAGTGCAGGGCAGAAAAAGAAGGTGCTTATAGCAAAGAGCATCTCAGAGAGAGCACATTTGTATATTTGGGATGAGCCCTTAAACTATATTGATGTTATCTCCCGTATGCAAATAGAGTCCCTCATATTGACCTATTGTCCGACATTGCTGTTTGTGGAGCATGACATAGAATTCTGCAAAAATATTGCCACAAAGAGGATTGAGCTATAGCGATGTGACAACGAAGGGAACAAAATCAATTGCGCTGCGTCTAAATAAGAAAGAAGAATTAAGGAGGTGCTACTATGGTTAAAAAGCTATTATGTTATATATTGGCTGTATTGCTGATGGCAGCATTATTAATCGGCTGTTCCCAGAAGCCAACGGATGAAGGGGATGCCGCTACATTCATGGCTGAGGTTCTGGAAATTCATGATAATTCTATTTTAGTGGAGCCCGTACCAGAGTCTAAGGAATTGGCCTCAGCAGATAAAATCGCTATAGCTGTGGGGGAAAATACAAGTTTACTCTCCGATGGCAATGCTATCGCCTTGTCAGATATAGCTGTAGGCAGCATTATAGAGATTTTCTATGATGGTGCAATTGCTGAGAGCTATCCTGCCCAGATCAATAGTGCAAGTCAGATAAATTTGTTGAAGGAACATGTTTTTGTCGCACAGGATGATAACTTCGTCATAAAGACCTATATCTCAAGGTTAAGCTTTAAAGAGGAAGAGGAAATCAACCTATACTCCACCATAGAATATGTGGGGGATAAAGATAGGATCGAAGTCTGGTCAGGTGAGCCCTACTTCCACCATATGATATATAAGGATGAGGAGCTATTTAGCGGCGGATTAACTCTAGATGTATTGAAAAATACAGTTTTAAAAAAGGGTGAGGTATATCCCATTCCCTTTATAAAAAGCGGGGGCTTCAGTGAGGATGACAAGGATGCGGACTTCTGGAGAAGCTTTTATGCAGAAAAGGAGCTAAAGCTGCCCACAGGCGAATACACCTTTGAAGCTGCTACAAGCTTTACCCTTGATAAGGAGCAAAAGGAAAGGGTTCAGCTGAAGAATCAATTCAAGGTTGAAGTCAATAAATAGCTGTATCAAAAAAACAGGGCGGGTTTGGTCTTCACAAAGTGAAGCATCAGATTCGTTCTTTTCTTGTTGTATAAGAAAGTCCTATTTTTCTACTATGAATTCTTATACAATGGGGGGTTGTTAAGGGGGGTGTCTCCCCTTATTAAAATAAGGAGGGTACAGCGAAGCGTCCTAGGGCGAGTAGTGTCACGTATAAGTGGCACTGCGGTACGAGCGCTGCCGAGACGGTGA
>JAHDLO010000066.1 GCA_018432235.1 Clostridiaceae bacterium
AACAGGATCAATCAAGCTACCAGATGGCATGGAAATGATCATGCCTGGAGATAACGTAACAATGGTAATTGAGCTAATCAGCCCAATCGCTACAGAAGAAGGCCTAAGATTCGCTATCCGTGAGGGTGGAAGAACAGTAGGTGCTGGCGTTGTTGCTTCTATTATTGAGTAATCTTTAAGAAAATTTTACTTTTAATAATGAAGGGATTAGTGCCTCGTCGCTATTACGTAAGGCCTAATCCCTTTAAAATGATTTAGAGCTTTAAATTTCAAGGGCGTACTATCAGCGCTGTGGAGGTTGCAAGAAACTTCTGTAATATTTTTCAAAAAACTGAGTTATACTAGTGCCAGCAATATCTTCCTTAGGGCTTACAACAACTAATGGGCACAGTAAAAATTTATTGACACACAAAATAAAATGTGATAGATTTTATTAGGTAACGATTATATAATACGTGCTACCTATGTGTTGCAGTAATATAGAAATTGTAAAAGGCGGCTTATTTAGGAGGTGTAGCAGTTGAGAGTTAAAATCACATTAGCATGCACAGATTGCAAGCAAAGAAATTACAATACAACTAAGAACAAAAAGAGCAACCCTGATCGTATAGAGCTAAAGAAGTATTGCAAATTCTGTAAAACTCATACGAGCCATAAAGAAACAAAATAATTTGTCATTGAAGGATGTGAATTAGGGATGAATGCCCCAGCAAATACTAATAGTGGCAAAACACAAGGCGTAGGAAAATTTTTAAAAGGCGTAAGATCTGAGCTTAAAAAAGTTAACTGGCCATCAAGAAAAGAATTGATAAACAATACTAATGTTGTCATCATTACATGTATTTTAATTACAGCATTATTATGGGTTTTAGACACAACATTTGGTTATGGCTTAAATTTATTCCTTAAGTAATCGACAAGGGAGGGGAGAGTAGTCTGTTCAAAGAATAGATGCTCCTTTAAATGACTCAAGAAGCGAAGTGGTACGTAGTCCATACATATTCTGGACACGAAAACAAAGTGAAGGTCAACATTGAAAAAATGGTTGACAACAGAGGTATGCAGGACGTAATTTTGGAAGTAAAGGTGCCAACCGAGGAAAAGGTTGAAATCAAAAACGGAAAAAAGAAAATCAAAGAGGTAAAGCTGTTTCCGGGATATGTCATAGTTAAAATGAAAATGACTGATGAATCCTGGTATTTGGTTCGTAACACAAGAGGCGTAACGGGATTTGTAGGGCCAAGCTCCAAGCCTATACCCCTCACCGATAGAGAAGTACTGGATATGGGTGTTGAGGAGCTGCGTCATGATATCGACGTGAAGGTCGGAGATACCGTAAGGGTTATAACCGGTCCCTTTGAAAGCTTTATTGGATCAGTCGAAAATATCAATATGGAAAAGCATACCTTTAAGGTGCTTATTTCAATGTTTGGTAGAGAGACACCTGTTGAGTTGGAATTCCATCAAGTAGTTAAAATGTAATGTATAAGCAAATGCATTGGGCCATGGTGGTCTAAACCAAAATCGTATCAATTAATATAAATTTATATTATTTGAGTATACATTATGCCATTGAACAATATTAAGGAGGTGTAAATGACATGGCAAAAAAAATAGTAGGTCAAATTAAATTACAAATTCCTGCAGGTAAAGCTACTCCAGCACCACCGGTTGGTCCTGCTTTAGGTCAGCATGGTGTTAACATAATGGGTTTCGTTAAAGAATTCAATGCGAAAACTGCAGATCAAGTTGGGCTAATTATACCGGTAGTAATTTCTGTTTATCAGGATAGATCTTACACATTTATCACTAAGACGCCACCGGCTGCCGTATTAATCAAGAAGGCTATCGGTGTTGAGAGTGGTTCTGGAGAGCCTAACAAAAAGAAGATTGCTAAAATTTCAAAGGCTAAAATCAGAGAAATCGCTGAATTAAAGATGCCTGATTTAAATGCTGCATCAGTGGAAACAGCTATGAGTATGATTGCTGGTACTGCTAGAAGCATGGGTGTTGTTGTAGAAGATTAATTCTGCAATAAAGCTTAAAGTGGGAGGTTCTCACAAAACAAACCGTTAATACCACAAGGAGGTTATTTAAATGAAAAGAGGAAAGAAATATCTGGAGCTTAGAAAGCTTGTAGATAGCGCTAAGCTTTATGATGTAAAGGAAGCTGTTGAATTAGCTAAGAAGACAGCTACTGCAAAATTTGATGAAACAGTAGAAGCTCATATTAAGTTGGGCGTTGACTCAAGACATGCTGACCAACAGGTTAGAGGTGCAATTGTATTACCACATGGTACCGGTAAAACTGCTAGAGTATTGGTTTTTGCAAAGGGTGAAAAAGCCACTGAAGCAGAAAAAGCTGGTGCGGATTTTGTGGGTGCTGATGATATGGTAGCAAAGATTCAAAACGAGAACTGGTTTGATTTTGATGTTGTAGTTGCAACACCTGACATGATGGGGGTTGTAGGTAGACTAGGTAGAGTGTTAGGACCTAAAGGTTTAATGCCAAACCCTAAATCAGGTACAGTTACCTTTGACATTGAGAGAGCTATCAATGAGATTAAAGCTGGTAAGGTAGAGTACAGACTTGATAAAACTAATATTATCCACGTACCGATAGGTAAGGCTTCCTTTGAAGAAGACAAATTAGCTGAAAACTTTAGAACCTTGTTAGACGCTATTGTAAAGGCTAAACCAGCCGCAGCTAAGGGTCAATATTTAAAGAGCATTACTGTAACTAGTACAATGGGACCTGGTATCAAGGTTAACCCAACTAGAGTAACAGAATAATTTTTAATACAACCAGTAAATGGCTGTTGACAAAATTAAAATAAATTGATAGAATTACATGAATTAAAAGTCGAATATTTTGCTGTAGACAGTAGGCGCCCATGGGCTTAAACATCCTACCGAGGCTTGTATATATGTTAATTACAAGGGTCTCGTTATGTCTATAAACATGACAGAGGCCTTTTCTTATGTACGGCAAAATAGGCTTGTTACCAACAAAAAGGAGGTGGCTCCCACTATGAAGGCAATTGATATTAAGAAAGAAGTCGTAGCAGAGATTACAGATAAGCTTCAAAGATCAGCTTCAGCTATAGTTGTCGATTATCGCGGTCTTAAGGTTGAAGAAGTAACAGAGCTTAGAAAGCAATTTAGAGAAGCAGGTATCGAGTATAAGGTATATAAAAACACTTTAACAAGATTAGCTGCTAAAAATGCGGGCATGGAAGAGCTAGTTAAGGAATTAGTAGGTCCTAACGCTATTGCATTTGGCTACGATGATCCTGTTGCACCAGCCAGAATCGCTGATAAATTTGCTAAAGAGCATAAAAATCTTGAGATTAGAGTTGGTGTTGTTGAGGGTGCATTCTACAATGCTGAAAAAATTAAAGCACTTGCAGACATCCCATCAAGAGAAGTTCTTATTGCAAAATTACTTGGCAGCTTAAAAGCTCCAGTATCAAACTTCGCTTACTTAATTAAGGCGATAGCTGACAAGAAAGAAGCAGAAGGTGTTTAATAATAACAAATATTTAGAGAAAAATTATCGGAGGTGCTTGAAATGACAATTGAACAAATTTTAGAAGCTATTGAAAATATGAAGGTTTTAGAATTAAATGAGTTAGTAAAGGCAGCAGAGGAGAAGTTTGGTGTATCTGCAGCAGCGCCTGTAGTAGTTGGCGGAGCAGCAGCAGGTCCAGCAGCAGCAGAAGAGCAAACAGAGTTTGAAGTAATTCTTGACAACGCTGGTGCATCAAAAATCAATGTTATCAAGGTTGTTAGAGAGCTTACAGGCTTAGGCTTAAAGGAAGCTAAGGAATTAGTTGACAATGCACCTAAGACCTTAAAAGAAGCTATAGCTAAAGAAGAAGCTGATGCAATCAAAGCTAAATTAGAAGAAGCTGGTGCAACAGTAACTGTTAAGTAGTTATAGGGTAATATGTAAAAGGGACTCCAGACACCTGGAGTACCTTTTTATGTATTTTTTGAAAACAAAAAACCTCGGAGCTATGCCGAGGCTGAAAATTGAAAATATTCTCTTCGTTAAACTTATTATACAATAAGTAATGCTGGATTACTAGGCAAACTTTTGAACTTAAATAAAAAAAATAAAAATATCTAATTATGTTAAATGTTGACACTATTATTGGACTAGTGATATAATTATATATTGCATTAGTCTGTTTGAATTTTGGTAATTTACGCATGAAAATTGATATAAAATCTATACAAATTCAACACTTCGTTGAAAATTACATTGACTATTAGGAAGCTTTTTACTACATATTTCGGTAAAACGTTGATGTATAATTCATATTATACATGTCAATAGTATATATTACAGTGGTTTGTAACAAAATATTCCTTTAGGGATATTTATTGGATTTTATATCTATTATATCAGGGCTTTTAAGTGGCAGCAACCAGCACCTTATGTCATTTTAAAAAGAAGTTAAGTCCGAAATAATTATTTGTAGCAAGGCACAACGCAGCTACAGAAGAACTATACGGACATTTTCAAATATTTCAAGTGATGCAGGTACTAATATAGTGTAGGACTAATGTTATGCAATCATAGGGGAGTGCTGGGTTACTGTACTTCTCTGTGTTTAAAATATAAAACGTTTTAATATTACCTTTAAGTCAAGGAGTGAATTTAAAATGCCACATCCTGTTCAAGTTGGTAAGAAAGTAAGAATGAGCTATTCTCAAATTGATGAAGTGCAAGATATTCCAAACCTGATCGAGCTTCAAAAGGAATCCTATGATTGGTTTCTGGATGAAGGATTAAGAGAGGTATTTGCTGACATTTCTCCAATTGAGGATTACACTGGAAATCTGATCTTAGAATTCGTAGATTTTTATCTGGAAGAGACGCCTAAATATGATGTCGAGGAATCTAAGGATCGGGATGTTACCTATGCAGCGCCTTTAAAGGCAAAGGTAAGATTAATCAATAAGGAAACTGGTGAGGTTAAGGAGCAAGAGGTCTTCATGGGAGATTTTCCATTGATGACGGATACCGGTACATTTATTATAAATGGGGCGGAGAGAGTTATTGTTAGCCAGCTGGTAAGATCCCCAGGTGTATACTATGGCAAGGAAATGGATAAGACAGGAAAGCCATTATTTTCTGCCACAGTGATACCAAATAGAGGTGCATGGTTGGAATATGAAACAGATTCCAACGATGTCGTTTCAGTGAGAATCGACCGTACCCGTAAACAGCCGGTAACAGTTTTGTTGAGGGCCTTAGGCTATGGAACAGATCAACAAATAAAGGAGCTGCTGGGTGAGGACGAAAGATTATTGGCTTCTCTGGAAAAGGACAATACAAAAAGTACTGAGGAAGGATTATTAGAAATATACAAGCGTTTAAGACCTGGCGAACCGCCGACTGTTGAAAATGCCAAGTCCTTGCTTAATACGTTGTTTTTTGATGCAAAAAGATACGACTTAGCTAAGGTTGGTCGCTACAAGTTTAATAAGAAGCTGTCGCTGGCCAATAGAGTTATGAATAAAAGAGCTGCAGAGAACATAATTGATCAAACTACTGGGGAAATTATAGTAGAAGAAGGTCAGAAAATCGATCGTAAAATGTCTCTTGCTATTCAAAACTCAGGTATTAATGAGGTAATGGTATATTCTGAGGATAATAAGGCGACGAAGGTAATTGGCAATCATTTTGTTGATATCAGAAGCCATATAAACTTCAATCTGGATGATTTAAAGATTAAAGAGAGGGTTTATTACCCTGTGCTTCAGGAAATCTTAAATACTTGCCAAAATGAAGCGGAAATTAAAGAAGCGATAAAGGAAAGAATAAGAGAACTCATTCCAAAGCATATTATTATTTCAGACATTATTGCTTCAATTAATTATGTATTCAACCTGCCTCACGAAATAGGAAATGTAGACGATATTGACCATTTAGGTAATCGTCGTTTACGTTCCGTTGGTGAGCTATTACAAAATCAATTCAGAATTGGTCTTTCCAGAATGGAAAGAGTAGTTAAGGAAAGAATGACCATACAGGACGTGGATTTAGTAACACCACAGGCCCTGATCAATATTCGACCGGTTGCGGCTGCCATCAAGGAGTTCTTCGGTAGTTCACAGCTTTCACAGTTTATGGATCAAACCAACCCATTGGCTGAATTGACGCATAAACGAAGATTATCCGCTCTTGGACCTGGTGGTCTTTCAAGAGAGCGTGCTGGCTTCGAGGTCCGTGACGTCCATCAATCTCATTATGGCCGTATGTGTCCGATAGAGACACCAGAGGGTCCAAACATTGGTCTTATCAACTCATTAAGTACCTATGCTAAGGTTAACGAGTATGGCTTTATTGAAGCACCATATCGTATTGTAGATAAGAAGAGACAGGTTGTTACCAGTGAAATAGAGTATCTAACAGCCGACGAAGAGGATCTATTCATCATAGCCCAGGCAAATGAGCCTTTAGATGAAGAGGGCAAATTCGTAAATAAGAGAGTTACTGCAAGAACTCGCTTTGGCGGTATCGATATTGTGCCCTTTGAAGAGGTTGACTATATGGACGTTTCACCTAAGCAGGTGGTTTCAGTAGCGACGGCCATGATCCCCTTCCTTGAAAATGACGATGCAAACCGTGCTCTAATGGGCTCCAACATGCAGCGTCAGGCGGTGCCATTGCTGATTACCGATGCCCCTATCATAGGTACAGGTATGGAGCATAGAGCAGCAAAGGACTCGGGTGTTGTTATATTGGCTAAAAACAGTGGAGTCATCGATAAGGTAACGGCTACAGAGGTTGTCATCAAGAGGGAAGACAATGGCCAAAGGGATCGTTACAAGCTGTTGAAGTTTAAACGTTCAAACCAAGGCACATGCATCAACCAAAGACCAATAGTTAAAAAGGGCGAAATCGTTAGGGCTGGAGATGTTATAGCCGACGGTCCTTCCACTGATTTTGGTGAAATTGCTCTTGGAAGAAATTGTCTAATTGGTTTTATGACTTGGGAAGGGTATAACTATGAGGATGCTATTCTTATAAACGAAAAATTGGTTATGGAGGATGCTTTAACCTCTATCCATATAGAAGAATACGAGGCAGAGGCAAGGGATACTAAGCTGGGACCTGAAGAGATCACGAGGGATATCCCTAACGTTGGTGAGGATGCCCTTAAGGACTTAGATGATAGAGGTATCATCAGAATTGGTGCCGAGGTTCAATCCGGTGATATATTAGTCGGCAAGGTAACACCTAAGGGTGAAACCGAGCTTACGGCAGAGGAAAGATTACTGAGAGCTATTTTTGGTGAAAAGGCTAGAGAGGTAAGAGATACATCATTAAAGGTGCCTCATGGTGAGTCTGGCATTATTGTAGACATTAAGGTGTTTACAAGAGAAAAGGGAGATGAGCTTCCACCAGGTGTAAACGAAATGGTTCGTGTTTATATAGCCAAGAAGAGAAAAATCAATGTTGGTGACAAGATGGCTGGACGCCATGGAAATAAAGGGGTTATCTCCAGGGTACTACCTGAAGAGGATATGCCTTTTATGGAGGATGGCACACCACTAGAGATCGTATTAAATCCACTTGGGGTACCATCACGTATGAACATCGGTCAGGTACTTGAGGTGCATCTTGGTATGGCTGCTAAAGCCCTAGGCTGGAAGGTCGCTACATCAGTATTTGATGGCGCTAACGAGAGAGACATTCGAGTTGCGCTTGGTGAGGCTGGATACCCAACCTCAGGTAAGCTAAAGCTATATGATGGTAGAACAGGTGACCCATTTGATAATCCTGTTACTGTAGGCTATATGTATATGCTTAAACTCCATCACTTGGTAGATGACAAGATTCATGCAAGAAGTACCGGACCATATTCTCTTGTAACTCAACAGCCATTGGGTGGTAAAGCACAATTTGGTGGTCAGAGGTTTGGAGAGATGGAGGTTTGGGCATTAGAGGCCTATGGCGCGGCTCATACATTACAGGAGCTGCTAACCGTTAAGTCCGACGACGTAGTTGGTCGTGTAAAGACTTATGAATGCATCGTTAAGGGCGAGAACATTCCTGAGCCAGGGGTGCCTGAGTCCTTTAAGGTTCTAATAAAAGAGCTTCAAAGCTTATGCTTAGATGTTAAGGTGCTGACGGAAGAGGATACAGAAATAGAAATCAAGGAATCAATCGAGGATGATACAAGCGAACTAAGCATGGAGCATGGAGATTTCGGAAGCTCCAGCGTAGTAACCGAAAGCGATATTGAGACCGACGGGGATGAGGAGGAGGACATCGAAGCTGAAATCGACTATATTACCGAGGAAGACTTTGAAGCCACCGAATTCCAGGAAGAGTATTTAGAGGATGATATGGAAGACTACGACGATTTCAATTAATAGTTACTTAAGCTTTACGGGGAGCTTATTAAACTATATGGAAGGGAGAGAGACTCCTTGTACGAATTAAACAATTTTGAGTCGATACAAATCTCTTTAGCATCTCCTGAAAAAATCAGACAATGGTCAAAGGGAGAGGTAAAGAAACCAGAAACAATTAACTATCGTACCCTAAAGCCTGAAAAAGAAGGTCTCTTCTGTGAAAAGATATTTGGACCAACAAAGGACTGGGAGTGTCATTGCGGTAAATATAAAAGAGTAAGATACAAGGGTGTTATTTGCGATCGTTGCGGCGTTGAGGTTACAAAATCAAAGGTAAGAAGAGAGAGAATGGGGCATATTGAATTAGCCGCCCCTGTATCTCATATCTGGTACTTCAAAGGGATTCCAAGTAGAATGGGTCTTTTATTAGATATGTCCCCAAGGTCCTTGGAGAAGGTTCTATACTTTGCAGCCTATATCGTTACGGATACCGGAGAGACGCCACTATCAGAAAAGCAGATACTAACTGAAAAGGAATATAGCGAGGCTATCGAAAAATATGGCTATCGTTTTAAGGCCAGCATGGGGGCTGAAGCCATCAAAGAGCTATTACAAAAAATAGATCTTGAGGAGCTGGCTAAGGACCTTAAGTATAAGCTGAAGGAGAGCACCGGACAAAAAAGAGTTAGAACCATCAGAAGATTGGAGGTTGTTGAAGCCTTCAGATTATCCGGCAATATGCCGGAGTGGATGATTCTTGATGTTGTTCCGGTTATACCACCTGAGCTAAGACCTATGGTTCAATTGGATGGCGGTAGATTTGCCACATCAGATTTAAATGACCTTTACAGAAGGGTGATCAATAGAAATAACCGTCTAAAGCGACTATTAGACTTAGGTGCGCCTGATATCATTGTAAGAAATGAAAAAAGGATGCTTCAGGAGGCAGTAGATGCCCTTATCGACAACGGTAGAAGAGGAAAGCCTGTCACTGGGCCTGGTAATAGACCGCTAAAGTCTTTATCCGATATGCTAAAGGGTAAACAGGGTCGTTTCCGTCAAAACCTATTAGGTAAGCGTGTTGACTACTCTGGTCGTTCTGTTATCGTAGTTGGACCTGAGCTAAAGTTCTATCAATGTGGTCTTCCTAAAAAGATGGCTCTAGAGCTTTTCAAGCCCTTCGTTATGAAGAAGCTTGTTGAAGAAAACTATGCACATAACATAAAGAGTGCAAAAAGAATGGTTGAAAAGGTAAGAAATGAGGTCTGGGATGTCCTGGAGGAAGTTATCAGTGAGCATCCTGTGCTACTTAACCGTGCCCCTACTTTGCATAGATTAGGTATTCAGGCCTTTGAACCAATATTAGTTGAAGGTAAAGCTATTAAGCTGCATCCATTGGTATGTACTGCTTACAATGCTGACTTTGACGGTGACCAAATGGCGGTTCACGTGCCACTATCTGTTGAAGCACAGGCAGAAGCAAGATTCCTAATGCTTTCACCGAATAATATCCTTGCACCGAAGGATGGTCAACCAATCACAACGCCTACTCAGGATATGGTTCTTGGTAGCTATTACTTAACCATTGAAGACGAAGGTGTTAAAGGCGAGGGCATGGTATTTAAGGATATGCAGGAGTTAGAAATGGCTTATGCAACTGGTGCTGCCAGTCTTCATGCTAGAGTAAAGCTACGAACAAGATTAACACCAGATGACCCGGGTAAGCTTGTTGAAAGTACCGTTGGACGCTTTATTTTTAACGAAAAAATCCCTCAGGATTTAGGCTTTGTTGACAGAACAAAGGATAAATATAGTCTTGAGGTAGACTTCCTTTGCGACAAGAAAAACCTTGGTAAGGTTATCGATAAATGCTTTAGAAAGCATGGTAATACACAAACCTCAATAATGCTGGATTATATCAAATCAAAAGGCTTCCAATTCTCCACAAAGGGTGCCATTACCATAGCAGTTACAGATATGGAAATACCTAAGGAGAAGGCAGAGCTGATTTCTCTGGCAGAAGAGAAAATTGATAAGTATGAAAAGGCATATAGAAGAGGTCTGATTTCAGAGGAAGAAAGATATGAAAAGGTTATTGAAACCTGGACCGAAACAACTGAAAAGGTAACAGATGCCTTGATGGCAGGACTTGATAAATTAAACAATGTATTTATCATGGCTCACTCAGGTGCGAGGGGTAGTAAAAACCAAATTCGTCAGCTGGGGGGCATGAGGGGTTTGATGGCAAATGCAACCGGTAGAACGGTGGAAATGCCAATTAAGTCCAACTTCCGTGAGGGTCTGACGGTACTTGAGTACTTTATATCAACCCATGGTGCCCGTAAGGGTCTTGCGGATACAGCGCTACGTACAGCTGACTCCGGTTACTTAACCAGACGTCTGGTTGACGTTAGCCAGGATGTTATCATCAGAGAACTAGACTGCGGTACCGATGATGGTATATATGCAGTTGACTTCAAGGATGGCAATGAGGTTATTGAAGAGCTTTATGATAGAATCGTAGGTAGACAATGTCTAGAGGATATAACCCACCCAGAAACCGGTGAGATGATATTACCAAAGGGTGAGATGATTCTAGAGGACGATGCTGAAAAAATTATCAGTGCTGGTGTTAAACGGGTAAAAATGAGATCTATGCTAACCTGTACCACAAGACAGGGTGTATGTGCTGCTTGCTATGGTAGAAACCTTGCAACAGGCGAGCCTGTAAAGGTTGGTGAGGCAGTTGGTATTATCGCCGCTCAGTCCATCGGTGAGCCTGGTACACAGCTGACCATGCGTACCTTCCATACCGGGGGTGTTGCTGGTGCCGATATTACTCAAGGTCTTCCCAGGGTTGAGGAGCTTTTCGAGGCTCGGAAGCCAAAGGGTCTTGCCATCATCAGTGAAATTGGTGGAACTGTGGAGCTCAGCGAAAACCGCAAGAAGCGTGAGGTAACAGTAAAAGCTGCAGATGGAGAGTCTGCAACCTACTTGATTCCTTACAGCTCAAGAATAAAGGTTAAGCAGGGCCAGGTAATAGAGCCTGGAGATGAAATCACTCAAGGTTCTGTAAACCCACATGACATTTTGAGAATAAAGGGTGTTGAAGGTGTTCAGACCTATATTATCAAAGAGGTTCAAAGGGTTTACCGTCTTCAAGGGGTTGACATCAACGACAAGCATATTGAGGTAATTGTACGTCAAATGCTGAATAGAGTTAAGGTGGAAGAGTCCGGAGATACAGAATTATTGCCTGGTGCATTAGAAAGCATATTTAGTGTTGAGGCAGTAAACAAGAAGCTACCACCAGATTCTGAGCCTGCAACCTATAAGAGAACCCTGCTAGGTATCACGAAGGCTTCTCTTGCTACGGAATCCTTCCTATCAGCTGCCTCCTTCCAGGAAACCACAAGGGTTTTAACGGAAGCAGCGATAAAGGGTAAAGAGGACCACCTAATCGGTTTAAAGGAAAATGTTATTATAGGTAAGCTGATTCCAGCAGGTACTGGTATGAAGCGCTATAAGAATATAGCCATATCCACCGAAGACAAGGAAGAGTCTGAGGACACCATTGAAGAGCAGGTTTAATTAACAAATAAACAGTTGACACTGATTTTGACAAGTGTTAGAATATTATAGTGTGTAAAGAGGAAAGTTGACTTTTTTATCATCTGGGAGATTGCAAAATCTCCCGGATATTTAAAAAGGGAGGAAACTTCGATGTTGGAAATTTTGCAACACGAAAAAAAAACAGTCGGAATTAAACAGACGACTAAGGCTTTGAAGCAGGACATTGCCAAAGCGCTCTATGTAGCAGAGGATGCAGACGCCTATTTAATTGATCAGCTGATTGAGCTTGCTCGATCAAAGCATATCGAGGTTATCAAAATAGAATCCATGAAAAAGCTTGGTAAGGCCTGTGGCATTGACGTAGGGGCTGCAGCAGTAGCCGTATTAAAATAACTTAACTAGTGCATCAGGGAAAAGACAATTTATCTTTATGGAGATAAATGTTTTTCTATGTTTATAGCTTTATTATTGGAAGGAGGTGCAATAGATGCCAACTATAAGCCAGCTAGTACGTAAGGGTAGAAAAGAAGTATTAGAAAAATCAACAGCTCCTGCTTTACAAAAAGGTCTGAACACTTTAAGAAGAAAGACCACTGATCTTAGCGCACCACAAAAAAGGGGAGTTTGTACTTCTGTTAAAACCGTTACTCCTAAGAAGCCTAACTCAGCTTTGAGAAAGGTTGCAAGGGTAAGACTAACAAATGGTATTGAAGTAACTGCTTATATTCCTGGAATTGGACACAATCTTCAGGAGCATAGCGTTGTTTTAATCAGAGGTGGTAGGGTTAAAGACTTACCAGGGGTTAGATACCATATCGTTAGAGGAACACTTGATACTGCAGGAGTAGCCAACAGAAAGCAAGCAAGATCTAAATATGGAGCTAAGAGACCAAAACCAGCTAAAAAGTAGAACAAAATCGGAGCGTTAATGCATATAAATAGCTGCCCCCCTAGTAACTAGGGGGTATGGGTTGAATACAGCATTGTTTGCGCACAGCGGCAATCCTTAGTGGTTGTCGAGTACCGATGAACAACTTATTGATTTTTATGAGGAGGGAAGCGAAGTGCCAAGAAAAGGTAATGTACCAAAAAGAGAAGTATTGCCAGATCCTATTTACGGAAGCAAGGTTGTTGCTAAGCTTATCAACAATCTTATGGTAGATGGTAAAAAGGGAACTGCACAAACAGTAGTATACGAAGCATTCGAGCTTATCAAGGAAAGAACTGGAAATGATCCATTGGAAGTGTTTGATAAAGCAATGAACAATATCATGCCAGTTTTAGAGGTTAAAGCTAGACGTGTTGGTGGTGCTAACTATCAAGTGCCAGTAGAAGTAAGAACAGACAGAAGACAAACTCTAGGATTAAGATGGTTAATCGGATATACTAGAAAACGTGGCGAAAAGGGCATGGTTGAAAAGCTTGCTAAGGAAATCATGGACGCCGCTAATAATTTAGGTGCTTCTGTTAAGAAAAGAGAAGATACACATAAAATGGCAGAAGCAAATAAAGCTTTCGCACATTATAGATGGTAATCTAATGTTTAAAATAGCATTAAATGGATATGCTATCTAAGTATAAGCAAAGCAGATTGTGCAATTCTGTATGGAAGGAGGATTTACGTGCCTAGGCAGTTTCCACTAGAAAAAACCAGAAATATTGGTATAATGGCGCACATAGACGCCGGTAAAACAACTACCACCGAGAGAATCCTATTTTACGCAGGTAAAATTAGAAAATTAGGTGAGGTTCATGAAGGCGCAGCCGTAATGGACTGGATGGAGCAAGAGAAGGAGAGAGGTATAACAATTACTTCTGCTGCAACTACTTGCACATGGAAAGATCATAGAGTAAACATCATAGACACACCAGGTCACGTGGACTTCACTGTTGAGGTTGAGAGATCCCTAAGAGTACTTGACGGCTCTGTAGCCGTTTTCTGTGCTAAGGGTGGGGTTGAGCCTCAATCAGAGACAGTTTGGAGACAAGCGGACAAATATAGAGTTCCTAGAATGGCCTTTGTTAATAAAATGGACATCATGGGTGCAGACTTCTATAATGCAGTAGGAATGATGAGATCAAGATTAGGTGCTAACGCAGTTCCTGTTTTCCTGCCAATCGGTAGCGAAGAGAATTTCAAGGGAATTGTTAACCTAGTCAAAATGAAGGCTTACTATTTCATGGATGATTTAGGTCAAGAGGTAAAGGAAGACGAAATTCCTGCTGAAATGGCTGAATTAGCAGCTAAATATCGTGAAGGCCTACTGGAAGCAGTAGCTGAAACCGATGAGGAGCTGATGATGAAATATCTTGATGGTGGAGAATTAACAGAGGCAGAGGTAGTGGATGGCATCAGAAGAGGTACCATCAATGTTACTATGACACCTGTATTCTGTGGCTCTGCATATAAGAACAAGGGCGTGCCAATGTTGCTTGATGCGATCGTAGCTTACATGCCTTCTCCGCTGGATATTCCAGCGATCAAGGGTGTTGATCCGGATACTGATGAAGAGATGGAAAGGCATTCAGATGATAAAGAGCCTTTCTCAGCTCTGGCATTTAAAATTATGACTGACCCATATGTAGGTAAGCTGGCATTCTTCAGAGTTTATTCTGGCGTAATTGAGTCAGGCTCCTACGTTTTGAATTCAACTAAAAACAAGAGAGAGAGAATCGGTCGTATTCTGCAAATGCATGCTAATACGAGAGAGGAAATCACTCATGTTTATGCAGGTGATATCGCCGCTGCCGTAGGTCTTAAGGATACTACGACAGGAGATACCCTTTGTGATCCTGAAAAACCAGTAATCCTTGAGTCAATGGAATTCCCAGAGCCAGTTATCAACGTAGCTATAGAGCCAAAGACCAAAGCAGGACAGGAAAAAATGGGTATTGCGTTACAAAAGCTTGCTGAAGAGGATCCAACCTTCAGAACCTATACTGACCAAGAAACTGGTCAAACAATTATTGCCGGTATGGGAGAGCTTCATCTTGAGATTATCGTAGACAGATTGCTTCGTGAGTTTAAGGTTGAGGCCAATGTTGGTAAGCCAATGGTTGCCTATAGAGAAACTATTACTCAAATGGCAGATGTTGAAGGTAAGTATGCTCGTCAGTCCGGTGGTCGTGGTCAATATGGTCATGTTAAAATCAGACTTATCCCTCAAGAGCCAGGACAAGGCTATAGCTTTGTTAACCAAGTCGTTGGTGGTGCTATTCCTAGAGAATATATCCCAGCTGTTGACAACGGTATTCAAGAAGCCCTTGAAAATGGTGTTCTTGCCGGATACGAGGTAGTTGACGTTAAGGTTGAGCTATATGATGGTTCTTATCATGAGGTTGACTCATCTGAAATGGCCTTCAAAATCGCTGGATCTATGGCATTCAAGGATGCGATGAAGAAGGCAAAGCCTGTATTACTTGAGCCATATATGAAGGTAGAGGTAACAACACCTGAGGAATATATGGGCGATGTTATTGGCGACTTAAACTCAAGACGTGGTAGAATTGAAGGCATGGAGCCAAGAATGGGTGGCGTACAGGTAATTAAATCCTTTGTGCCACTATCAGAAATGTTTGGCTATGCAACTGACCTTCGTTCTAAGACACAGGGTAGAGCGGTTTACTCAATGCATTTCGATCACTATGCAGCAGTACCTGCAAGCATTGCAGAAAAAATAGTAGCTGGGAAGTAATGTGGTTTATAGAATGGCAGGTTAGCCCTGCTCTTCTATTTACATATTTCCACCGCTACATTCTCAATATAGAAATTTTTATTATATTAGATTTGAGGAGGAGAAAAAAATGGCAAAAGCTAAATTTGAAAGAAACAAGCCCCATGTTAACGTAGGAACAATTGGACACGTTGACCATGGTAAAACAACATTAACAGCAGCAATCACAATCACATTAAACAAAAGATACGGAACAGGAAATGCAGTAGCATTTGACCAAATCGATAAGGCACCAGAAGAGAGAGAAAGAGGAATCACAATCTCTACAGCTCACGTTGAGTACGAAACACCAAACAGACACTACGCACACGTTGACTGTCCAGGCCATGCTGACTATGTAAAGAACATGATTACAGGAGCAGCGCAAATGGACGGAGCGATCCTAGTATGTTCAGCAGCGGATGGACCAATGCCACAAACAAGAGAGCACATCCTATTATCAAGACAGGTAGGTGTACCATACATCGTAGTATTCTTAAACAAATGTGACATGGTAGACGACGAAGAGCTATTAGAGCTAGTAGAAATGGAAATCAGAGAC
>JAHDLO010000057.1 GCA_018432235.1 Clostridiaceae bacterium
TAAGCACGCCGCCAGCGTTCATCCTGAGCCAGGATCAAACTCTTAATAAAAAATTTCTGGGTTCCATTTTTCTAAATGGATAAAATTATATGCTGGCTTAATATCTATACTGTTCAGTTTTCAAAGACCTGCTTTGCTTTTTCAAGTCAACCTCTCGTCGAGGCGCTTAACTAATATATCATTCTTCAGCCACTATGTCAACCATTTTTTTATTTCCATTTTGTGGCTTATTTATTTGTGTCCGCCTCACGAGGCAACTTAAATATCTTATCATGCGCTCGGTATTATGTCAACTGTTTTTTAAAATTTATTTTTCTTTTGTTTTTTCCTATGAAACAACTTCTCCAACTATAACACCTGATTACCTTTATGTCAAGAAGAACAGAGGCTTTAAACTATATTCAGATAGTTTGCTATGTTTGCCTTCTTATCTATAACACCCTTTATGCTATTATTTTTACTACTCATTATTACGGTTACGCCAGGACCATGACCCGCCTTAATGCAATTGCTGTGAACAACGATACCTATTGAAACTGCACCTTTTAGATACTGTCTTCCATAAGTATTATCACAATCCTTAAGCAGTACAACATCACCAAATCTTAAATTGTCTAAACCGTAGATTTTATTGGCTTCAGCATCGCCTGTCATTATATCATAGTCGCCTGTATGGGCGGTCGCCCCACCTATTCCTGATCCCATTAAAAATGCCGGTATCTCCGTAACAACCGGAATTACTATTTCACCTGATCCATCTTCTTTTATACCCATTCTTTCAAAAATCAAAGGATCAATATTCATACATTTTACATTCTCAGTACTTATAATAGATAGCCCTTGCCCCCAAGCCTTTACCAGTATCGTGTCGTTTATCGCCATTTTTTCTAAATCCTCTTCCTTAAAATAAATTAAGACATGATCTATTCCGCCATGCTTACCCGTAACGTAGCCCTCTGCTCCTTTTGCATCTCCCGTTATGACCCTTGCCTTGTTACCGATACAAGCCAGTAGATTTAGTGCTGAATTTTCATCCTTACTTTCGCTCTTAATGCTTACTCCTGGTTCTACATGATCACCCACCCAATTCATGCAATCATCACCGACCTTTACATTATATGTAATACCACCAGTGGCCGGTAAAATATTTGCTTCCCCTTCTCTATTAATTCTATAAGGAAAAATAGACCTTGGACTGCTTATTTTTCCTTGGACTGATTGAACTACAAGATAATCCTTGTTTGTCTTCATAACGTTCCTCCTCATTTTTCTATTATTCGTTTCTTCACTTTTGATTTGTAATTATAAGCTTACATTATAATCTCTACTAATTCTTATTATAAATTATAAAATTGCATATAGCCTTGTTTTATCTTATCAATGTTTAAAGTTATGCTCGATTACATAGCGCTATAACATATTAAATTTGAATCATTTATCACGATATCCTCTTTTTTGACAAAAAAATAAATTTTTTAATCTTTTTTTGGGGTTATTTACAGAAAATTTTACCAGTTTGTTATATAATATTATATAATAATTATATATCAATGATATCATAAAACTTCCACTTTATTTTATATATCGCGAAAAATTAAGATGAAGAGTATTAATATAAATATATCAACTATATTCTTTATCAAAAAATATAATTACTAAAATAGGGGGGTACATATGGAGATACTTAGTTCAGGGGAAAAAATTAAGAAACTTCGGATGGAGATTGGTTTGAAACAGGATGAACTAACAGATAATCAAATTACTAGAAGCTTAATAAGTATGATCGAAAATGGAAAGAGAAATCTAAGCGAGGATTCCGCAGTTATTATTGCAAATAAGCTGAATCATTATTACAAGAACTTAGGACAGCACATTTCATCGGATTATCTGTTGGAAACGAAAACACAGCAAGCTTCAAATTACATACTTCAGCAGCTAGATCATTTATCTACTATGGTAAATAATTACCTTAACTACGACCCAAAATACATTGAAGATGCTTTCTTTTCATTAATTGCTATAGCAAATGAATGGGACTTACCAGACGAGCACTCAGAAATTTTAATCGTTAGGGGAAATTTAAATCAAAAATACTTTAAATATAACGAGTCTTTGTTAGATTATTTTAATGCCCTGGAGCATTACTTATTAGTTAAAAACTACGAGAAGATTGCCAGGCTTTACAGCTTTATTGGCAGTTGCTATTTGAAGCAATTTCATGTTGAACAAGCTCTACTGTATTATAACAGAGCCTATACCACAGCACTGGAAAAGAATATTGCTTCTATAGATAATGCAAAAAAATATTCGCTTTTTAATATCGCCCTGTGCTATAAAAAAATGAAAAAGCATGATATGGCATTACAACATATACGTTCCTTGATGAAGCTTAAGAATATCGAGGAGAATTTACAGGATCAAGTAACATTGCTTGAAGCAAGTATTTATTGTGATATGAACAATTACGAGAAGTCCATGAAATTATATAAGAATTTACTTAAAAAAGAAACTCAATTAAAATCTAGTATTTTAGGCCTAGCATACAATAATCTTGCTAATTTGTATCGAAAAATGGGGGATATAGATACAGCATTGCATTACAATTCTTTGGCGATGGACTTAAAGGATGCTATGGGTGAAAAATACTCTTCAGACTTTATGCTTATAACGGCAGTTTGCCATAAGGATTTGAATCAATTGGACAAAGCGATAGAACTGCTTAATAGGGCAATAAACATATCAGTTAAGTACAAGTATCATGAGGTCATGATCGATGCTATGTCTTTCCTTTGCGAGGTTTATCTACTACAGAAAAGTTATTCTGAAGCAGGAAAGCAATTATCCATTCTTAAAGATTTTATTGAGGAAAATGAAATATATTCAAAATATGCTACTGTCTATGCCCTTTTATCAGAATACTATTTTATTACTGAAAACAATGTTCTTTGTCAGTTTTATATAAACAAAATAAGAGATATTAGTTTATACTATTAAAAAATAGTGCTATGGCATTAATTTACATTGATGTCATTATGTGCTATTATGTAATTAAGCTTTTATAAATTTATTTACCATAAATTATAAAAGAAACTAAGGGAAAGGAGGTTTTAAAATGAAAATACAAAAGAGGTTAATCGTATTTACAATGGCTGCTGTTTTATTACTTAGTAATATCGCTTTTGCATCAGCTCACATTTTAATCGAACCAACTAATCCAGGAGGAACTGTAGTAATTAATATAGGTGGAGATCCCGACCCAATAGATTGGTAGACACATAATTTAAAGGCACATAAGTATAAGCTTATGTGCCCTTGCTTTTTCAATCTCTCATATCCCTTAAAGCAATGGATTTTCATTTCTGGCTTTAAGTCTTTCCCATCTTCTATCTACCTCATTTTGTATTCTGTCTAAATCTTCCCTGTTTTCTTCCTCCAAAAGATGCTTTGTCACTCCCATTCGACTAAAATACTTTGAGATTGGCATTTTCTTCTTAGCTCTTTCCGGATCATAGGTAATAGTTGTTATGCCGTTATATATTTCGAATAATGGGAAGTAACAGCTCTCTACAGCTGTGTTAATCACACTTCTTTGTTCCTCAGGTGGACTTTTCCAATTTAAAGGACATGCTGAGATTGCTTTTACATATGCTAAACCTTCATTTTTAGCAACATATTGCGCCTTGGCTGCCTTCTTAACATAATCTACCGGGTGGCTTTCTGCAACCGTTGCTATGTATGGTATATTAGTTCCTGCCATTATCATAGGGGTATCCTTGTGGAAAGTACTTCTTCCTCCGTGCTTTTGGAAGGTACTCTTACCTGGAAATTCAGGACCTACGATGGAGGTTTTACTTTCTGCCAGGTGAGGGGTTGTATAAGATAGCTGATATCCTGTATTCATGTATCCGCCATTATCATACTCAAATATGATCATATTGTGATTTCTGAGGGCTGTACCGATAGCAGGTCCCATGCCGATATCCATTCCGCCATCACCACTCACCATTACAAAGGTGATATCTACTTCTTTAGGAATTTCCCCCCTCCTTTTCCTCTCATGGAACATTTCTACAACACCACTCAAGGTTGCTGCACCATTTTGAAAAAGGTTGTGTATATATGTTGATCTAAAGGCTGTATAAGGGTAACCTGTTGTTACCACCATACCACAACCAGTATGGAATAAGAAGACGACATATCCCTTCAATCCTTTTGTAAATAGGTTGAGATTAGGAAATATCCCACAGCCAGGGCAAGCCTGATGACCAGGGGCAATTCGTTTGGGAACAGTTGTTAATTCCCTCGTTTGCACACCCTTTACAATTAACTGTTGTTTATCATCCTTTTCCACGGTTAAACCATTTTCAAAGTAGTCACTGATTACATTATTCACATATTTTTTAGGCTCGTAATGCTTATTGCCCTCATATGCACCAATGTAATCGAAGGCTTTGCCTATTTTATTATTGTCTGCAACCGCTATAGCCTCCTCCAGCAATAGGATCGCGTCATCCACATAGAACTCCTTTCCTCCTAATCCATAGATTCGGCTGAATACCAGGGTTTTATTTTCTGGATCATCCTTAAGCGTTGCTCTTATTTCTATACTCATATTACCTGCTTGTGCACCGTAGCTTTCCTGCCTGTCTGCCACACAAAGTGCTTTTACATTTTTAAATACCTTTTGAATCTCCTTATATGGCCAGGGTCTGATGACATTTGACGAAACAATTCCTACCTTCTTTCCCTTTTGTCTTAGAATATCTACAGCCTCTGTTGCTGTATCAAAGGAAGAATTCAATAGGAAAAGACATGCCTCAGCATCCTCCATCCTGTAGGTTTCCAAAACATTGTAATATCTACCCGTAAGCCTGCCATATTCCTCCATAACCTTTGGTATAACTTCGTAGGCCTTGTCCATAGCATGACTGAGCTGAACCTTATTATTGATCAAATCGGGCTCATTCATATAGGGACCGAAGGTAACTGGATTTTCGGGATCTATTGTAGTGTACTTGGGATTATATTCGCCGATAAATTCCTTAACATGGCTTTTGTTTTCAAATATATAATTTCTTCTTTTTTGATGACTTGTAAAGAAGCCGTCGCTGGTAACTATTGCAGGCAGCATAACCTCTGCATTTTCAGCTGCCTTAGTTGCAATAATGTTGAAATCATATACTCTTTGAGGATCCTTAGCCATAAAGATAAGCCATCCTGTATTTAGTGTAAACATAATATCACTGTGGTCTCCCTTAATATCCAGGGGTCCTGAAACGGTTCTGGCAACAACATTTAATATCATTGGCACCCTTGTCCCAGACTGTACCGGCAGCTGTTCTAAGGCATAAAGCAATCCATTGGCTGAAGTTGCATTTACAACTCTACCCCCTGCAGTAGCTGCTCCATAGCATATACCAGCCGCTCCATGCTCTCCATCAGCCGGAATCAATACAATTTCATGCAGTCCATCAGCCTTATAGGCACTTAGCTCTTCAGGAATTCCAGTTGAAGGAGTAATTGGAAAATAGCCCATTACATGAAAATCCATGTGTGTTGCTGCAAGTGCTGCCATTTCATTACCATTTTTAAAAACAATTTGCTGCTCTCTCATATCCGCACTCCCTCCTATAGTTTTACTGTTAGCTTTTCTATATCATGCTCTGCTTCGAGCTCCTCCGTTAAAGCTTCAACCGGACAGACATCAACACATCTTAAGCAACCCTTACAATATTGATAGTCCAGTCCCTTATTATACATTTGTGTTTTATTTGTTTTTTCATCCATTCCGGGCTCAAAGCTAAAGCAATAGTCCGGACAGGTGGTCTCACATAAGCCGCAATGAATACATTTTCCAGGATGAAATAATGGTATCTTCCCCTGCCTGCTGGATTGATTGTTTTTAAGTATCATGCTGCCTGCCTCTACAACTATTCCACCTATGGGCGCATTAGCATATCCCCATTCTCCCTTGGCCTCTTTAAAAGGAATAAAGGGAAACCTGCCATCCTCATCAAAGCTATCTATGCTAACCTGTTCATAGCCGGCCTCAAAACCTCGGAGATTAGCTTTGAGCTGATTCTCATATTTTTTACCCAATGTTTGCCTAATTGCTTCTTTAACCGCCTCTTTATCCATAAAATCCATTGCCCTGGTTATTGCACCTATCATAATGGCGTTCATTCTTACCTTTTCTTCATAGGCAATTTTAATTGCATCAACTGTTATAACTCTACCACCACTGAGTCTCAAATATTCTCTTGCATTATGAGGATCTTTATCGGTGTTGATTACGACAGTAGCATTGGGACCTACCCCTGCTGTTATGGGCAACCGAGATACCAGGTTTTCATGAAATACACCTAACACATGGGGATCGGTTACTGGACTATTAATCCTGACAGCCTTGTCAGAATCACAAAACCTTACGTAGGAGCTAACAGGAGTACCCTTTTTTTCTGACCCATAGCTTGCAAAGTTTGAACCATTGTACCCCATACCCATAACGCCAGCCTCTGCTAAAATCTTACCTGCAACATTGGCCCCTAATCCTCCTATGCTCTCTAAACGCACTTCAAAGAAACCAAATTTATTCTTTACTGGGAGCGTAGCCTTTTGCAATGATATTCCTCCTTACTGAAATTTAATTTGCGATATTTAAAGAGTAAGTTGATCTATAAACAGCTTCAGTTCGCTCGCATCACTGTTTTGAAATTTTAAAACCTTTACTTTCTCTGTGTGGAAGTTTTTAAGATAAACTGTAAACATATTGTCATTGCCATCATTTTCGTAGTATATACAGCTATATCCATCATTTAAATGCGCCTTTACATCCTTTATTGCTGGAGTTATATTGTGTATCTCCACAAGCTATACCCCCTCCCTCAGTATTAGTTATTGGCAGTTTATAAAAATATAATAAGCAATTTAATATTGCTTTATTCATAAATAGGGTAATATTTACTATTGACTACCACTTAAAGTTTTCTAAAACATGTTGACATATTTTGGTATATGATGTATAATATATTAATCCTATCTTTAGGTAAAATTTAATATGTGTCGCGCTGAATTCTTTGAAGCGGGGGAACCAATATTTTGGGGTGAGTCTCATTTTTTAATGAGTAGGGTCATTCTCTTTCGATCCGAATCCGTCAGCTAACCTCGTAAGCGTTGAAAGAGGAGGATGGTAGCATGTGTCATTTTTGTGATGCGTAAATTGTCTATAAGCTATGGTCGTCTATAGCTTTTTTTGTTTTTTGTTTCTTAATGAGCCCCGGTTTATTATGGATATGTTAGGAGGATTGTTATGGATATATTAAAAACAAGCGGCAATTTAAGCAATGATTTCGGACTCTTTAGTGGTAAAGTTGATGTCAGAAAGGCTGTACCAAAGGATTGTCATGAAGTTTATCAAATTGCCTCAACGGTTGGTAAAAATAAAAAAATTTCAGAGAATGGTTTTTTAGTCGATGATTACACCTCAAATCCAAGATACTATCAAGCTAAGCTCTTAGAAAACATATTTGAGCTGGATTATTTTTATGTTGCTGAAATTGGAGGAAAGATGGTAGGCTTTTTAATTGCTTACACAAAGGATCAGTGGTTAAAATATAATCCCAGCTGGCTAGAGGATATCCATTGGCATCCTGAGTTTGACACTCAAAAAACCAATGACTTTATTGTTATCGATAAAACTGCTATTCACTCAAGCTTAACCGGCAAGGGAATTGGCAGCAGGTTGTATGTCAAACTTATTGATGATATAAAACGCAATGGCATTTACAATATTTTTGCTGAGACGATTATTAATCCTGTTCCAAATTTTGCTTCATTGGCCTTTAGAAAAAAACAACACTATAATTTGGCCGGAGTAAGATACGAGGAGTACAATGATCAAATTCTTACTGATTTAGTTTATCACAAGGCTGCCCAGTAAAATTTTCATTCTTTTTAATATCAATTAGATTAAAAATCAGTTATACTTATAAGGTGCGTTTATACGCGCCTTTTTGTTTGTTTTTTCTTCTTCTTTATTTTCTTTTTGTATTTAAAGATAAAAAATGGTATATATAATTTAGATAACTATTTCATGGAGGTGTTATTTTGTCAATTTTTAAGGGCAGATTTTTTATCGGTCTTTTGATCATTGCTATTGGCATAGTGCTATTACTAAACAATATTGGTATAACAAGCTTTGACATAGGTAAGTTAATATCGCTTTATTGGCCTTTGGTCTTAGTTATATTCGGTCTTAAGATGATTATAAACAAAGAAGGTAATGGTGAGCTCATAACCGGTCTTATCCTATCTTTCTTGGGTTTATCCTTTTTCGGCCGAAACACAGGTCTTTTTTTTATCGATATTTCTCTCTTATGGCGCATTCTTTGGCCCGCTCTATTGATTGTCATAGGCTTTTCGTTTTTAACAAATCGAAAAATCAGTGGCAAATCTCAAATGGCTATTTTAGGAAGTATTGAAAAAATTAAATCACCCTGGCAGCTAGAAAGTAGCTCTTATGTCGCCTTTATGGGGGGCATTGAGCTTGATCTTACCATAGCTGAATTTGAAGGTGATTCAATTACTCTTGATTTAAGCGCCGTATTTGGCGCAATAGATATTAAGGTTCCGAAGGATGTAGAAATTCATTGTTCAGGGACAGCTGTATTAGGCGGCCTGGAACTGCTGGATAAATCCACCGGGGGCATAATCTCATCTACTAGAGCTACCCAGAATAGTAATTCTACTTCAAATAAAAAGCTCTACATTTACTGCAGAGCGATATTTGGGGGAATCAACGTAAAAAGCATATAACTACCATAAATAAAAAAACCACAAAAGTGGTTTTTTTATTTATATGATTCATTTTTCATTGTCTCTATTACCTTGATAAATAAGTGTAAGGTTTTTTTACGCTCCTCTTCATCGATATCAGCATGAATATAATCAAACGCTCTTCTTCTACTATCCTTTTTATCGGACTTCATTCGTTTTTTGTATTCATTAATATCTATTATCTTATTAAACAAGAAATCACTTCCTTCTATCTCCCAAGCTAAGTAACCGACTTTATGCTGACTTAAGGTTTTGGTAAGCTCCCCTATCTTCGCAATTCCTTTTGTCTGTGTCGGTATTTCCTATTAATCTATACTTATAATTTCTATTTTATTTGAAAAAATCCTGCTAGGGTTATGGATAATAAAGCCTCATATTTTCCAAAAACGCAAAAAAAATAAAAATCATACCGCAACGTCCTACTCTCCCAGGAGGCAACCCTCCAAGTACCATCAGCGCAGAAGAGCTTAACTACTGTGTTCGGGATGGGAACAGGTGTGACCTCTTCGCTATTGTCACGGCA
>JAHDLO010000045.1 GCA_018432235.1 Clostridiaceae bacterium
ATAGCATACGGTCTGAGGAAAATTTTCATAGAGCAAGGCGAAGGAGGAAGGAATATCGGGCTATATTGCGACCGACGACAACGCTGCTATATGGAAATTTAACCAGAGCTAATCTATATTTTTAGGTGATGTAAGGTGCTGCGCTGGGAAGGCTTCTTCTATATCCTCCCTCTAGCCCATATAAAAATCAAGCCCCTTTACCGGCTTGATTTTTATATGACTATTTTTTATTGACTCTTTCCTCTTGGTTCCTGCTGTAAATTATCCTCAAGCCATCTAAGGTTAATAGCTTATCCACCACGTGAATGTATTCTGTCTCACTGGCTATCAAGGAGGATAAGCCACCTGTAGCTATTACCTTTACATTGTCACCCTTCAATTCATCCATCATTTTTTTGATAATATATTCAACCAAACCGACATAACCATAGATAACCCCGGATTGAATACTGTTTACGGTATTTTTGCATATCACCTTGCCGGGTTTAACCAACTCTACCCTTGGCAGCTTGGCGGCCCTTTGAAAGAGCGCTTCACTTGCTATTTTTATACCTGGGGCTATAGTACCGCCTAAATAGTCACCAGCTGCCGAAATCGCACAAAAAGTAGTGGCAGTTCCAAAATCTACAATGATAAGAGGACCACCATATTTTTCATATGCAGCTACAGCATTAACTATTCTGTCGGCGCCCACCTGCTTAGGATTATCGTACTTAATATTCATTCCCGTTTTAATACCGGGTCCCACCACCAAAGGCTCAACATTAAAGAATTTTCTAACTGCATGCTCAAGAGAATACATTATATTAGGTACCACAGATGATATAATTACATCCTTTATTACATTGATATCCCACTTGCCATATTGAAACAGCTGATTAATCAGCATACCGTATTCATCGGAGGTTTTTTCCTTATCTGTCGCAATACGCCATGAATCCACTAATCGATCTTCATCATAGATACCCAGTACTATATTGGTATTGCCGACATCAAATACCAAAAGCATTTCTTCACCTTCTTCTGTCGTTTTGTTACCTCTTTTTAGTATAGGAATTTTTTTGTTGCTTTAATAACAGCATACACAATTATTGACGAAATTACAACCTCCGCAAGCCCATTTGTTGATGCGATGCCCAACACTGCAGCTTTAGGGAGGTAGCCTCTAAGATATATCATGCCCAACACGCCGCCTGTATTTGTTGCTGTGCCCACAATAGCAGTCGCTATTGAGTTTTTTGTAAACTTATAGGTATAGTAGCATGTCATCCCTATCAAAAGTCTTGGTAATACAGATACCAGAGGATCTAAGAAAAAGGGACTTGTGGCCCTCATAAAGCTGCTTACACCAAAAATCAGACCAACAAAAAAACCAACCATAGGTCCCCCTAATATCCCACCCACTATAACTGGTATATGCATAGTGGTAGCATTGACACCGGGGAAGAAGGGAAGGGGTATGTAGCCAATAGGGGTCATGCTTATGACTACTGAAAAGGCACCCAGTATCCCTGCAAGGGCCATCATTCGTATAGATAATCTTTTTTTCATAAAATACACCTCCGTTCCGGTTCCAAAACAGATACCGGACTTCTTATAAATTTTAAATTTGTCTTATTTGTCTGGCTCATTGCGATACCAGCAGAAATACAGCTACTTACTTAACTGCTCGGCTTCTTCCCGCAGTCTTTCTATAAGGTTATATAAATTTTGCGTAACCTCTTTTATTTCATATATTGAACCGGCCTGCTGCTGAGCGGCATTTTCTATTTTAAACACCTCTTCAGACATATTACTACTGGTCAGCTGAAGCCCTCCGACTATAGCTTCTATCTTCTCCATAGATTCCTTAGTTGATATCGCCAGCTTTCTTATCTCCTCCGCCACAACATTGAATCCTCTGCCCAATTCACCCAGGCGGGCAGCTTCTATGGAAGCATTTAATCCTAAAAGATTGGTTTGATTAGAGATTTTTTTTACAATATTGGTGATATCCTGACTTTTTCGAGTCTGATCTAATACCAGCTTTGTCAATTGACTAAGATCTTCGCCTACCGAGGTTAAACTCTCAGATGCAGCTGCAATTTCCTGCGTGGAGGCATTAAGATGCGTAATTTCCTTAAAAATAGATTCTGCCATAGTAAATAATCTGTCTTGCTTTTCTATTGATTGCAGGAAGCACACGCCGCCGACTACCTCACCCTTCTCATATATTGGTATTGCGACAGCAATATATGGGAAACCAAAAACCTCACTGCCCATTTGCCTAATTAGCCTTTTCTTTTCCCTCATAGCCTCTGCAACGGCAGTGCTGCTGTTTACCGCATCCCCATTTTCAACTGGAAAAACGATATTCTTTCCGGGAATATAGCATACATACTCTTTTAGGCTTGTTATTGCAATGGAGAGGTCTTCAACATGTAATTCCCGTATTAGGGGAGCAACCTTTATAAACGCCTCCAGTATATCAGGTAAAGTAGACATATCATCAGCTCCTTTGTTTAATATATGTTAATTATATTAACTCCACGGCATTTACTCAACAGTAAAATTGATCTAATTCGAGAAAAAACGACATTTTATGCTGTTTTTCTTCGTGGCTATATAATTAATTAAAAAATGACTCTAATTGTATTGGCTACATACAATTAGAGTCTAAAAACATGTTTAAGGGCTTTATTCAAAAGCTAAATAGCTTTTAAACCGAATCTTATAGTACTACACCACCGTCTACACTTAAAACTGTACCTGTTACGAATTTTGCTTCGTCAGATGCTAAATAAAGGAAGGCATTTGCAATATCTGAAGTTTCCCCCAGCATTCCTAAAGGAGACTTACCCTTCATTGTATCAAGAATTTTCTCAGGCATCTTAGCAGTCATTTCAGTCATTATGAAGCCAGGTGCAACTGCATTAACTCTGATACCCTTTCTTCCTAATTCCTTTGCCCAAGTCTTAGTCATACCAATTACACCAAATTTTGTAGCAGCGTAATTTGTTTGACCAAAGTTACCATAAACACCTACTACTGAGGATACATTGATGATAACACCATTATTTTGCTCTGCCATAATCTTTGCTGCAGCTTGCCCGCAGTTGTAAACACCTTTAAGATTTACTGCGATGACATTGTCAAATTGCGTTTCTGTCATCTTCAGTAGCTGAGCATCTGCTGTGATTCCTGCATTATTTACTAGTACGTCTATTGAACCAAATTGCGCCTTTACTTTATCCATAGCTTCAGTAACAGCAGCTGAGTCAACGACATCGGCTACTATACCCATTACTTCAGTTCCCTTAGCCTTTAATTCAGCTACTACAACATCAACCTCTTCATTTGATCTGCCCCAAACAACTACCTTTGCACCTTCTTCAGCAAATCTCATTATTGAAGCCTTGCCTATCCCTGAAGTAGAACCAGTAACAATAGCTACTTTATCTTTCAATCTCATTTTACTACGCCTCCAATACTTATTTATTATACTAAACCAATACTAGCTAAAATAATACCTGCCACAACAGCTAAAGTAGGAATTGCAGTTGCCACCATAAAGATATCCTTATAGGAGTCCTTATGTGTCATAGCAGTTACTGCTAGTAATGTTAATACTGCACCATTGTGTGGTAATGTATCAAGACCACCAGAAGATAAGGATGCAATTCTATGGAAGGCAGCAGGAGGAATACCTGTTGATGCTGCTAATTCCATATATTTTTCGCCTAATGCTGCAAGGGCTATACCCATACCTCCAGAGGCTGAACCTGTTGCACCTGCAAGAATATTAACTGCAACTGCCTCAGAAATCAGTGGATTACCTTTGATGCCTAACACTAATTCAGTTAACTGAGCAAAGCCAGGTACCGCTCTAACTACTGCACCGAAACCAACGGCAGCACTTGTATTTATAATTGCAAGAACAGAGCTTGCTGCGCCGGAGTTAACAGTAGCTACTAGCTTTGGTAATCGTTTGAAGTTAAGCGCAACACTCACTGCAATACCAGCTACTAAAGATGTTATAATATGATACTCAAGTACGTTTAATAAAACGATAACGGTTACAAGTGGTAATAATGATAAATATGGATTTGGAAGTGACGCTGCATCTACTTCTTCAACCTTCTCGTTTAATTCAACAAAGACCTCACCAGCCGCTGTTCTCTTCTTTTCACTGTAGCTCATCCAAAGAAGACCCACACCCAGCATGATGGCAGTACCAACAATACCCATAATAGGGGCTGCAGTTGGCGTAGTACCGAAGTAATCTATCGGTATCAGGTTTTGAATCTGTGGTGAACCTGGAAGTGCAGTCATTGTGAAGGTAAAGGAACCTAAAGCAATTGCACCTGGTATTAATTTTCTTGAAATATTTGCTTCTCTAAATAAAGCGATTGCTAAAGGATACATAGCGAAAACAACAACGAATAATGAAATCCCACCATAGGTTAATACTGCGCAACCCATAACTACCGCTAATATTGCTCTCTTCTTACCAATTAGACCTACAACCCAGTGGGCAACTGACTTAGCTGCTCCGGATTCGTCCATTATTTTACCAAATACTGCTCCAAGCATGAATACCGGGAACCAAGATTTAGTAAAGCCAACAAAGCCTGTCATGTAGGATTCTGTATAAGCCGGAATAAGTTCTAGGCCGCCGAAAACAGCAACTACCAAGGCGCACACAGGTGCTACCCAAATAATCGACATTCCTCTGTAGGCAAGGTACATTAGTAATGCAAGACCGATAATAATACCTAACATTTTGTTTCCTCCTTTTAAGTTTTAGATTTTTAGTCCCATTTTTTCGTCCTTAAATATTCTCACATCCATGATTTTTAGATCAGGACTAATAGATGGCTTAAATTCCATTTGATCAAGTATATCTTTATTTAAGTCCACACCAGGTGCTATCTCTGTAAGAATTAAACCGTTATTGTTTAACTCAAACACAGCTCTTTCAGTTATATATAATACTGTTTGCTCAACCTCTAGGGCATATTTCCCACTGAAGGTAATTTGCTCTACGTTATTTAAAAACTTTTTAACCTTGCCCTCTTGCTTAATAACAAGCGTTCCGTCTTTAACTTCAACATCTAAGCCACCAGCTGTAAAGGTTCCGCAGAAGATAACCTTCTTTGCGTTTTGAGTAATATTAATGAATCCACCTGCTCCGGCAATTTTAGGACCAAACTTACTAACGTTAATATTACCAACTGAGTCGCACTGTGCTAAGCCTAAGAAGGCAACATCTAAGCCACCACCATCATAGAAATCGAACTGATATGGCTGATCTATGATTGCTTCTGCATTTATTGCTGCACCAAAGCTTAAGCCGCCTGCTGGAATACCACCTATTGGGCCAGGCTCAACCGTTAGGATCATTTCGTTACCGACACCCTCTTCATTGGCAACTATTGCAACACCCTCTGGCATACCAATACCTAAATTTACTATTGCGCTTGGTACCAGCTCCATAGCAGCTCTTCTTGAAATTACTTTACGCTCATCCAGCTCCATTGGCTTAACAGAGTTAACTGGTACTCTTATAGCACCTGTATAGCTTGGATTATATTGTTCTGCAAAGGTTTGCATGTGATTCTTTAAATCCTTAACCTCCACAATGGTGTCCACATAAATTCCCGGCACCTTAACCAGTTTAGGATCAAGTGTACCATTTTTAACGATCTTTTCCACCTGTACGATTACCTTACCACCTGAGTTTTTACATGCCTGTGCAATTGAAAGGACCTCAAGTGATCCAGCTTCCTTTTCCATAGTAACGTTACCATTTTCATCAGCATATGTCCCTCTGATAAAGGCGAAATCTACTGGAAATGCCTTATATAGTAAATATTCCTTACCGGAAACCTCAATGACCTCTACAACATCCTCTTTAGTCGCATCATTTAGTTTCCCGCCCTCGACTCTTGGATCGACGAAGGTCTTTAAACCAACTTTTGTAATAGTTCCAGGCTTATCAGCAGCAATATCTCTAAATAAATGTGATATAACTCCCTGTGGCAGATTATATGCCTCAACCTTATTCTCAAAGGCTAATTTTTGAATTTTAGGCACTAATCCCCAGTGGCCTCCTATAACTCTCTTAAGAAGTCCCTCATGTCCCAGATGATTTAAGCCTCTGTCCTTACCATCACCTTGTCCTGCTGCATATACCAACGTTAGGTTTCGAGGCTCTGCCTCTTCAAGAAAACGTTTTTCAAGTGCAATCTCTAGTTCCTCAGGAACTGCATTACCAACAAAGCCGGCGGTCGCCAGTGTGCTGTCAGATTTTATTAGCTTTACTGCTTCATCGGCAGTCATAAATTTTGGTGCCAAATTAAAAACCTCCTTCCATGATATTACTAAATTATTATTGCAATATTTGTGCCAAGTTATTATAGTTTTTTACAAGAAGCTATATATTTTGCATAAAAGCATTTAAATTGGGTTTGTTCAATAATTTTTGGAAATTTAACCTGGTTTTAATAAAAAAATAATTATTATAATAGAAACTTTATTATTTGAAAAATATGAAATTTTTCCACTTCAACCGACATGATATTTTTTTATCAGCTTTAGTCTGTGTTTTTTTTGGACAGTCATTCTTTTATTTTTCAGAATTTTCTATATATTAAGCCCATTATTCTTGGAATAATGGGCTTTTATAAGCTTTCATTAAATTCATTTAATTATTGTCCACTTTTATTACACTGTTCACTATGTTAACATATCCAATTGATATTTTCTAATTTTTTCATATAAATTGGTTCTGCTGATGCCTAATAGCTTTGCTGTTTGATATTTATTTCCATTGGTTTCCTTTAAATACTGTTCAATTGCCTTTTTTTCAATATCTTCAAAAATATCTTTAAGCGATCCACTTAATCTATTTTTTGACACAAGACCTGCCAGGTCCTCCGCCTGCATCTCTTTCCTTATATGGTATGGCAAATGCTCCAGCATAACTGTAGCTTCCTTTTCAATAAGGTTTATAGCTCGTTCAAGCACATTTGCCAGTTCCCTGATATTGCCGGGCCAGCTATATTTACACAAAGCTTCTAGAGCCGCATAAGATATCTCTGCAACATGTAGGTTAAGCTCACTGGAGAGCTTTTTTATCAGATGATGCGTTAGTAGCGGCACATCACCCATTCGTTCTCTCAGTGGCGGAATTCTAATATTAATAACATTAAGTCTATAATATAGATCCTCCCTAAATTCCTTCTTTTCAACCATTTCTTCCAGATTTTTATTGGTGGCAGCTATAATTCTGACATCCACCTTCTGGCTCTTCACTGACCCTATACGTTCTATTTCCCTCTCCTGGATTACTCTCAGTATCTTAACCTGCATATTTAAGGGCAAATCCCCAATCTCATCCAGAAAAATCGTGCTTTTATTCGCCAATTCGAATTTACCAGGCTTCCCACCCTTTTTAGCTCCCGTGAAGGCCCCTTCCTCATAGCCAAATAACTCTGATTCCAATAGCTCTGATGGAATAGCACCACAGTTAATTTTAATTAGAGGATATTCCGATCTTGGGCTTTCGTTATGAATGGCATGGGCAAAGAGCTCCTTACCTGTCCCACTTTCACCCAACAACAAAATATTCGACTTTGTTCCCGCAACCTTTTTAGCCATGGTCTTTGCTTCCATAAGCTTTTGACTGGTTCCGATTATATTTTCAAAGGTATATTCGCTACCCCATGCTTTCTTTAATTCCTTTTTGTAGAACTCCAGCTGTTTTTCCATTTTTAGTATGTTCTTAACATATACATCAAATTCAACTAAATTCTTAAAGATAACCGTACCCACAGCACCGATTATTTCACCATCCTGATAGATAGGAATTCGATCTGCAATCATTTGATTACCCTTGATATCCTGTACATCTCCTATTTCCTTCTGTCCTGTCTTTACGACAATATGCATTCTGGTGTTTTCGATTACCTCTGTCACATACTTTCCTATGGCATCCTCTTGCTTTACCCCTAAGAATTGGCAGTAGTTTTTATTTATCATGATAATATAGCCGTCCTTGTCAACAACCACCATCCAATTATAGATTTTATCAAAGATAAAGCGATACATTTTCAGCAGGTAGTTCTTGGCTTCATTTGAATCTGTATACATCTCGGGGTCTTCACCAATAGCATTCAATGCTAGATATTCTGCCTTCTTTGATTTTGTAATCATAAACGCACCCCCTATGAGCCGAAAAAATTATATTAAGCTTATTATATATAAATTGATTTACTTTTGAAAGAATTATTTGTCTAAAAGAGAAACAGCAAAAAATCAGGATATGATTTTTTGCTGTAATTTCCTACTACCTTTTTACGATTACTGCAGTTCCCATGCCGCCACCTATACACAAGGTAGCTAATCCATATTTTGATTCTCTTTTTTGCATTTCATGCAGCAATGTTACAAGTATCCTTGCACCACTGGCACCAACAGGATGGCCTAAAGCAATCGCACCACCGTTAACGTTTACCTTTTCTATATCAAATTCCAGGTCTTTCCCTACTGATAATGCTTGTGCAGCGAAGGCTTCATTAGCTTCGATTAAATCCATATCTGCAACAGTTAATCCAGCCTTTGATAAGGCCTTTTTAACCGCTGGCACAGGACCTATACCCATTATTGATGGCTCAACACCACCATTACCATACGCTACTAAAGTGGCTAAAGGCTTGATTCCAAGCTCATCTGCCTTCTCCTTTGACATAATTACCAGAGCAGCAGCTCCGTCGTTGATACCAGACGCATTTCCTGCTGTTACTGAGCCATCCTTCTTGAAGGCAGGCTTCAGAGCACCTAGCTTTTCAACAGTCATTCCCTTTTTGAAGAATTCATCTGTGTCAAATACGATCGGATCACCCTTACGTTGTGGTATTACTACAGGAACAATTTCATCCTTGAATCTACCTTCTGCCCATGCTTTTTCTGCTTTATTTTGGCTGCTGGTTGCAAATATATCTTGTTCTTCTCTTGTTATATTGTATTGTGCTGCAAGATTTTCTGCAGTTATCCCCATATGATATTGATTAAAGGCATCAGTTAAGGCATCATGAATCATAGAATCTATGATTTGATCATGGCCCATTCTTACACCCCATCTTGCCTTAGGCAATAAGTAAGGCGCCTGGCTCATATTTTCGCAACCACCTACGACAACGATATCATTGTCTCCGGCAATGATTGTTTGAGCGCCCATGGACACAGTTCTTAAGCCGGAACCGCAAAGCATATTGATTGTAGTTGCAGGAACTTCTACCGGTAAGCCGGCCTTTACAGAAGCTTGTCTTGCTACACCTTGACCTAGTCCAGCTTGTAATATGCAGCCCATGTAAACCTCATCCACCTGCTCTGGTTTAACTCCAGCTCTGCTCAGAGCCTCCTTGATTACAATAGCTCCCAAATCTACAGCTGAAACATTTGTAAGGGCTCCTCCATAGCTACCAATAGCGGTCCTTACGGCACTGGCAATAACGATTTCCTTCATTATACTTCCTCCTCATATATAATTTTATTGATAAAAAATATTTAATATAAAATCATGCAAGAACTATACCAAAATTAAACAATATACTGCCATGTACCTTCCTAATCCCACTTTATATTCTTACAGCGGTGCCCTATATATAACCTTCCTCTCCCCGTATCGAAACCTCACCGGAGATTATGGTCGTCTCTTCTCCATTGCTCTGTCTGATCTTAAGGAGTCCTTCATCGGTAATGTCTAGTGCCAGCACCTGCTGCCTTTCTTCCCCTCTGACTAAATATATTGTCTTCCCAATCACTGCAGAATATACTCTGCATATATCCAAGCTTAGGTTAAAGTTCCGTTCTTCTATAAAGGCTGAGTATAGTGCTGCAAATTTATTTATAATTAAGGCAGTTAAATAGTTCCTGTTAATTTTCTCCTTGTTTTCCAGCAATAACGAGGTTGCATTGAGCCTGAGCTCCTCCGGAAAGTAGCTTATATTAACATTAATTCCTATACCAACAATGATGTAGCTAACTTCATTGAGCTCTCCTGCCATTTCTGTCAATATACCGCAGACCTTTTTTCCGTTTACTACGATATCATTAGGCCATTTGATCAAGGCCGGAAGTCCCGTTGCCTCTCGTATCGCCTTGCATACTGCTGCTGCTGCCACTTGAGTAAGCATCGACGCCTCGGTTGGCGGAATCATGGGCTTTAGTATTATAGACATCCAAATTCCCTCGCCCTTCGGTGAACTCCAGCCCTTCCCCATTCTGCCTCTTCCCGCCTGCTGCTCCTCACTTATTACGATTGTACCCTCCGGAACCTCATATGCAATTTTCTTAGCATGATTATTGGTGGAGTCTATACTTTCAAAGTGAAGTATGTTTCCTCCAAAATTATGGGCCTCCAGCCTGGCCTTAATATCCATAGGCAATAATTTTTCATTGGCATCAAGTATTCTATAGCCTTTTTTTGTTGTCTCAACATTATAGCCCTCCAGCTTTATTTGATTCATATGCTTCCATATGGCAGTCCTAGATACCCCAAATAAATTTGCCAATTCCTCCCCGGATATATAATCGCCTTTTTTTTCGTACAGCGCCTCTAACATTTTTTCCTTCAAAGGACAAACCTCCTTACAATATCTATAGTTTAAGTTTAAGGTTAATATTTCCATGTGTAAAGAAGAAAAATACAAAGCGATATTTTTCCATAGCATAAAAAGAGCTTTCTATGAAATAAAAGGCGCACACCCTAAGGTGTACGCCCCTTTTTTATTATTTATTTAGTTAAACAACGACAGCAGAACCCCCGCAGCTACAGCGGAGCCAATAACCCCCGCCACATTAGGTCCCATGGCATGCATCAGCAGGAAGTTGCTAGGATTTTCCTTTTGACCCACCACCTGTGATACCCTGGCTGCCATTGGCACAGCAGAAACCCCTGCCGAACCAATGAGGGGATTGATGGCATTGCCCCCCATCATTTTGTTCATAAGCTTCGCCAGAAGTACGCCCGCAGCAGTTCCTCCAGCAAAGGCAATAACCCCAAGAACAATGATTTGAATCGTATCTATTCTTAAGAATTGCTCTGCCTTAGCAGTTGCCCCTACGCATAGACCAAGGAATATAGTAACGATATTAACTAGTTCATTTTGCGCTGTTTTAGATAATCGATCTGTAACCAGCGATTCCTTCAAAAGATTACCGAACATCAGCAGACCTACCAAAGCTGCTGCTGCCGGAAGTAAAAGAGATACAATTAAGGTAACCATGATTGGGAAAATAACCTTTTCCGTCTTAGAAACCGTTCTTAGCTGCTCCATCTTAATCATACGCTCTTTTTTAGTAGTCAACGCCTTCATTATCGGCGGCTGGATAATGGGCACCAAGGCCATATAAGAATATGCCGCCACAGCGATAGGCCCCAAAAGATGGCTAGCCAGCTGAGAGGTTAAGAAGATGGCCGTTGGACCGTCGGCTCCGCCGATGATACCAATAGAAGACGCCTCCTGCGCC
>JAHDLO010000018.1 GCA_018432235.1 Clostridiaceae bacterium
CTTGACGCTGGCTTTACTTACATTTATAATTACCGAATACTCAGTGTTGAAAACTTGACTCGCTCGACTTGCATGTGTTAAGCACGCCGCCAGCGTTCATCCTGAGCCAGGATCAAACTCTTAATAAAAAATTTCTGGGTTTCAATTTTATATAAGCAGATGGCCGAAATTTATAATTTCGTGGCAGTCCGCTTAGTTCAAAACTGATTTGTCAATTTCCTTCACTGATGAATTTATTGACAATGAAGTTTTGAACCTCATTGAAAATATTTATGCTGGCTTAATATCTATACTGTTCAGTTTTCAAAGACCTGCGATACTTTTGATAATTTGTCGCTTAAGGGCGACTTAACTACTATATCACTTCTCAAGCATTATGTCAACTGTTTTTTTATTTCCAGTTGATGGCTTGTTTACCATCATCCTTCAGAAGCGACTTTTCTACTATATCATTTCCTTTACTCCGAGTCAATAACTTTTTTACTAGAAATCAAAGGAAAATATTATGTCAATTATACAGTAGAGATTATGTCAATCGTTTCAGTTTACTAATTTTGCTAAGTTTTGCTGATGTGACGAAAATAAATATAACACATTTCGGCTATCATGTCAATTATCCAGGCAAAAAAAACAAAAGAAAAACATGGAATTCCATTGATGTATGCTACTATGCGTTAATCCCATACCTTCTTTTATGTAGTAAAAAACATTAAAAGACAGACGACATTTAAGCTACCTTTTATATTATTTCAAAATAATCTATTTCTATACATATTGCCTTATTTTTTGATTTCAATTAAGCCATACCTTGTATCACTCAAAATTATTGAATAATCCTGGTTATATCTCTATATAGACCCGCTGTCGTCAGTCACCATATTACTTGATAATATGCCTTCCCCTACCTCGTCATATGTAAATACCCCTTAGCACTTAACCTAAGTTTTAACTGCCACATACTACTAGTAGACTATAAAACATAAAAAACGGAACCCCATAGGAGTTCCGTTGGCTTAAAAGCGAAGCGTATAAGAATCTAAAGGAGTCCCGCCTTATTGATTAGCTGCAATAACACTGCCTAATGCAATTGAGTAAAGCTTCGTCTCAGCAGTGTCGGCTCTTGAAACAAGCACCACTGGAGCCTTTGCTCCCATGATAACCCCTGCTGATTTCCCATTTGCCATATAGGTCAGAGCCTTACCAATTCCGTTTCCTACTTCTATAGTAGGTACCAGCATAATATCAGTCTCACCTACAACCGGACTCTTGAAGCCTTTTATTTCAGCCGCCTCCTTGGATACCGCCAGATCAAAGGCAATTGGCCCCTCAACAATTACACCCTCACCAAAGAAGCCCTCGTTAGCTAGCTTCTTCAGCTCAGCGCCATCTACCGTAGATTTCATTTTTTCATTTACCTTTTCCTTTGCCGCCAGACAAGAAACCTTTATTTCAGCAGTGCCCAGTGCCTTTGCTGCAATGATTGCATTTTTCAAGATAGATTTCTTTTCATCCAGTGAAGGTTCAATGTTCATTCCTCCGTCAGTTAGATATAGCAGCTTGTGATATGTAGGCATCTCGTAAACCATAACATGACTTAGATGATTCTCTGTTCTCAAGCCAACAGTCTTATCCAAAACGGCCTTAAGTAGAATTGAGGTATCCAGAAGTCCTTTCATGACAAAGTCTGCCTCACCTGAGGACACCAATCGGACTGCCTCCAAGGCTGAATCCATAAGCTCAGGCTTATCAATAACGATATACTCATCTAAATTCATTTGTATTTCAGCTGCCAATGCCTTAATTTTAGCTGCATCGCCAATTAAAATGGCATCAATGATTTCATATTTTTTTGCATCAGCAACTGATTGCAAAACATCCAGATCCTGAGCGGCTGCAACCACTAGTCTCGTTTTTCGCTGATTTTTAGCGGCTGTTAGTAAATCATCCAAATGCTTAATCATAAGAACACCTCTTTGCATAATATATTATTTTTTTGTACTATTTAAAATTTTTTAGTAATCTTAATAATATTCTATACTTATTTTCCTTTATATTCAATATAATTTTGTCTATTCATTCATTAATTCTATTAGTCGTTTTTGACAAAGCTGTGTTATTTCATCGTTTGGCTCAAGCTGAAGCGAACGCTCCACACATGACTTGGCATTGATGTAGTCTCCAATTTCCATATAGGCAATAGCAAGATTGGACAACACCTCGTGGTTATCCCCACCTACCTCCAAAGCTCTTAAAAATCCGTCAACAGCATCCTGATAATCTCCCATACCACTTAGACAGATGGCCATCTCCACCATTGCATCCACCTGATCAGACTTAAGCTCCAGCACCCTGTCAAAATAGCCAATCGCCTTTTCGTACTGCCCCAGCTGCCGATGCCCTAAGCCGATGAAAAACAGTAGATTCCACCATTCCTCATACTTACCCTCCAGCTCCTCCAGCATCGGCAGTCCATGCTGAGGATTACCTGCCAGTATTGCCTCATAGCCTGTCTCATACATAACCAAGTCCTCAATACTCCTTAGCAAATAGACAACATGCTCCTTAAAATCCTCTTCATTGCTGCCCTCTAAAGCCTTATTCCAATGAATTTCAGCCTTTCTATACTGCTTATCCTCTCTTGCCAAAAACCCTAAATGATAGTTGACCAGCGGGATATCGTAACCCACCTGGAATAGCTGTTCAAGAAAATCCTTAGCCTCCTGCTTAAAGAGCCTGCTAAGCTTGGCTTGCTCCGTTAAGCACTCCTCTGCGTATCTGAGAAGATTTATACTATAATGTAGGAATGCATTTTCATTTTCTGGATTAATTGCAATTAAGGCTTTAAAGTATATTATTCCCTCCAAAAGCTTTTCTTCCTCTATATACTTTGTGCCTTGGAAAAGTACATATTCCTCCAGATTAGACTCTACAGCCTGCATAAATTCTATGTATGCTTCTTTGTACTTAAACTCAGAATCTATACCGATGGTATAAATCATTCCCCGCATAATACCGCCAATGGTGAGTACCTCATTTTCTTTCTTGATCTTTATATTTTGTGCCAGCTCCTCCGTCAGAAAGGGGACGTAAAGCCCTTCATCTGGTATTTTAAAGCCCTTAACACTTATTTCTGCATCTGCCTTTAGCTGTAAGAAAGAAACATCATCTAATTTCTTCTTCAGATGGGATTCTATTCGAAACTTCATAGTATCCTCCTTTTACTATAGAATTTTGTGAAAAATAATGTCGTCTATATATGCGCCTGCTACTTCATTATAATGATGCTGATAAACACAGCCTGACACCGTGAAGCCACAGCTCAATAAGGTATTAATTGAAGAGGGATTGTTGCTGTATACATATGCTCTGGCCAACGATATCCCCAGCTTTTTTATATCCTCTAGACAAAACAATGTAAAGCTCTTGGCTACATGTCTTCCCCGCATCTCCTTGTCTACTGCTATCGTTAATAAAGCCGAATGTTTTTTATCTCCTTCACCAGCCCTAGCTCTGAAGACTGCAATTAGCTTCCCTTCAAAAATTGCTGAATACAAATGACAGTTTGAATCCGCCATCCATTCTTTTATTTCTTCCTTCGTAGCCACGTCAGCAAAGGAAACCTCGGCGCCTTCTCTGTTCAAGGCATTAAATAAAATCATTGCCTCAGGTATGTCTATTAATTCAAATTGACGAAAGTTATAATGCATTAACGTCTCCCCCTTGATTTTAAGTTGTTCAATAGATAAAAGCTGTGCTATGCACAGCTAACGATACTAAAACCTTCTCATAAACATTCGCTTTCTTCTGGTGCTGGTGCTCAATAGTTCATACAGATAACCTCTATAAATCATCATATAAGAGAACCACACCTGGCCTATAAGATAAAATATCAAGCCCGTTGGAGAAAACATCGAGAAAGAGAACAGATGCGTATTAAATATCCCCGTAAGCAAGTTGCCGGTTAGAAAATATAGTCCTACCATAAATACGAGATTAGGCACAATCCATTCCAGCCAATTCTCTCTTACAAAGCCTACAGTGTAGGTTATTGTTTCCCAAGGATTATAATGCTTTTGGTATACTGTTTCTGGCAATGGATTTAATAGTAATAGCACTAGAAAATTCACAATCATACTGAGGAGATACGGTGAAATTCCCACTGAAAATATCGGAAGAATAAAGGAGCTGAACCCGAAGGACGCAACCCACCCAATAAATAATATCCCCCATACCTTTCTTAAATACACCGTAAAGCCATCTTTAAACTCGTGCCAGTTCAACCGATCTCTTTTTATAATACAATCCAGCAAATGCAAATAGTTAGAAATAAGGGCACTGGACACAATAATCATAATAAGGCCCGCCAAAATCCAGAAAAAGCTAAGAAGACTGGAGATTATAATTGTGGCAGTTGTATAAAAAATACCAGTAAATATAATCACCCAATTTTTATGCAGACTCACAAACGCCTTTTTTGCTATGCTTTTGTTGATATAAATAAAGTCCGTTAGAAATTCCATTTTTTATCACCTCAACTCTTATAATATCATTATCCTCGCCGTTTTTCAAACCCTTAGTTCCTTATCATACAAGAAATTGGGCTATCGAGAAAAATCTCATTGTATATGGACGCCGCATTAGCTCAAATCCACTTGATAATATTTCGAAAAATCTATAGCCTTGTTCTCTAGCTCATAATCAAACAGTAATGTTGTCCTCTTACCCTCAACTCCCATGAAGCTTTTAGGGTCTGCCTCCAGTGCCATGACATCATATAAGAATTGTTGAAAGTGCACCTTTTTTATGATCTGCTTAGCCGGTTGATCAATATATTTTGGCAAAAACCGATGTAAATTCTCAGGCTTCTGCAAAAACTCATGACATTTGTTTTTAAAATCCCCCTCAGTGCAATTAACAAAAAGACTGGGAAGCGTAGCGGTTTTTGTATTCCTTAGATAATCAAATTTTAAAAGCTCAAGGATTACCGCTTGAAAAGAAAAGCCCTTATGCTGGTAATACTCAAAAAGTATTTCATACAGTCTATTTTTATTGTGTGAGCTATGGTGATAGCCCTGCTTCTCCCAATATTTCCAAAGTGCCTCAAAGAATGAGAAGGCGTTTGAATATAGGTTGCTGATAATCACTTCTATTGAGGTAGTGAAGAATCCAGAATTCCAATATATCTCCACCATTTCTTCAACACCCCTTAGTCTCAGCAGCTCCCCATAGGAAAGGCAGCTACTCTCCAATATATCATAAGGGGGATAGTCAGAATATACATAGCCGTAATTTTGTGCCTCTGCCCTTAAGCCTGATCCTTTTAAAAGCTTCAGAAAGCCAACCTGCAGCTTTTCCGGCCTTAGACTGAAGACCTCGTTAAAGGATTTTCTGAAGGAAAAATAATCCTCATAGGGCAACCCTACTATTAAATCCAAATGCTGATGAATACTTCTATAGGAGGCAATTCTCTTTACAACCTCCTTAAGTCTTTCAAAATCCATTTTCCGATCTATTGCCTTCAGGGTTTCGGGATTTGTGGACTGAACCCCTATTTCAAACTGAAATAGACCCACCGGTGCCACTTTTAGAAAATCCAGCATTTCATCATCCAACAGATCAGCAGTCACTTCAAAGTGAAAATTTGTAAGTCCCCTGTTGTTTTCCATTATAAAGCTCATTATCTCCATAGCGTATTTTTTATTGGCATTGAAGGTCCTGTCTACAAATTTAACCTGTTTGACACCACTGTCCAGGAAAAGCCTTAGCTCTTTTTTCACACGCGCTATAGGTAAAAATCTTACTCCCTGCTGTGCTGAGGACAAACAGTATTGACAATTAAAGGGACAGCCTCTTGAGCTCTCATAATAGATGATTTTATCCGGTTCATCTATACTCTCATTGTAGGGGAAGGGCAGCTGATCCAACTCCACCACAGCAGCTGAGGGGGGATTAACATATACAACACCCCTTGCCCTATAGGCAATTCCCTCCAGCTGTGAATAATCACCATCAGAGTCCAGTAGTTTAATCAATGAAGGAAATATGATTTCCCCTTCCCCTATTACCACCATATCAATAGCATCATTTTCTTCCATCAGCGCTTTTGTACCATAGGAAACCTCCGGACCCCCTAAGACAATGATGGCTTCCGGCATAACCTTTTTTAAGGTCCTGCATAAATAATGTATCATTCCCATATTCCATATATAGCAGGAAAAGCATATAATATCAGGCTTCTGTTTATATATTTCAGCTAAAATATAATCTGTGCTGTGATTTATCGTGTATTCACCTATAACCAGACTATCCACCTGTTTGTCTATGGTTTTTTCCAGATATTTAATTGCTAAATTCGTATGTATATACTTTGCATTTAAGGCCACCAGCATTACCTTCATCCATTTACCTCTTTTCAATATATTTACTTTACCCCTTGGCATATTTGTATAATCATTGGCAAAAGGGCTGTTATTTATACAGTCAGGTATTTTTCCTTCAATAATAAAACACAATTATTATAGCATGTTTTGACTTATGGGTAAAATTTTATATTTACTGCCTTCTGACTATATATATAATAGTGTTAATGTGATATAATATTAATAAGATATTTTACTTAATAATTTTTATTATTTAAACCCAATAGTATACTATATCAAAGATTTTCATAGGATATTTGAGGGGGTGAATTTTTATGAAGCTAATTCTGCTGGTATCACTGATATTACTATGCCTGATAATTGCCGGCCTAGCCTATAGTCTCGTATATCCTATGCCATCAACAGAGGTCAGCCAAAAACCAAATGATATCACTGAGTCTTATTTTATCAACAAGCTGCTGACAAATCATATTAACCCTCAAAATCAAAATCACTTGGTAATTACTGAAGAAGAGCTTAATGGCTATATTGCTTATCGTCTGAAGGACAGTGGCTATCAATTTAAGAATTTTACAATTCATCATGCTTCCGTAAAGCTAATGAACCAAGAGTTAATCTTAACAGCCTATGGAAATTACAGTATTTTTCCTGTTAAAATCGAAGCTCGGCTTCTTCCTACACTGCAGAAGGAGGGTCTTAGCTTCACCGTTGAAGATCTTAAGCTATCACGAGTTCACCTGCCAATGAGCCTTGTCAACAGGCTATATACTGACGAACAAGCAACCCTACCCTTTAATGGCTCGGAGCTAATCCAAGTTAAAAGCATTATTTTGATTGAAGGAGAAGCAGTAATAGGCTATGAGGTGGATAGAGAAAAAATACTGGAGGAGCTGTTTAAGCTTTTGACAAAGCAGACCAATGGATAAATGATTTTTGATATAAAAAAAACAGTGCTATTATTCAAAAGTGACTTGAAGATTGGATTCAAAAGGTATAAAATACATGTGTCGAAAGAGTTTTTTTACCTCTACGGAGATTAATTTATAAGAAAGGTTGTTGCCATTGCTACCAATAACGCACAAGCTTATTTCTGAGCATATACATCGTAATGTTAAGGACGCCTTAGGAGTGGAGCTGAACAAAGCCAGCTTAATTTACGGCAGTGTAAAGCCGGATATTGCTCCCAGACTATTAATGATGGACCATTTTAAACCACAATCCTATGACATCGTTATGGATGAAATTCACAATCTCTCACAGTTTAAGCTAATTGACAATAAACAATTTCTCAGATTTTATTCCACTCAGGTCGGTGTTGTCACTCATTTTATTGCCGACTTCTTCTGCGTACCTCATAACGACAGAAGAACCTATAAAAACAATTTTAAGGATCACTTCAAATATGAAAGTGATCTGCACAAGGAGCTTAAGGCCTTTAATGAAAAGGTGAAGGTATCCTACAGCAGCTTTAACGTAGATAATCTAACCCCCTTTACAATTAAGAAGGTAATAGACTATTACCATAAGGAATACAGTCTTTTGGAGGTATCCCCATTAAACGACATAAAATGCTCCCTCCACGCCGCAACTGCTGTTACGCTTTACATTATTCATAATTCAATGAAAACCCCATACATCAGAGAAATTGCATAAGCCATAACATAAACACCCCCTGCCGAAGCTCAGCTTTAGCAGGGGGATTTTTTTCGTTAAATAATTTTTTCCTTCCACTTTCCAAATCTATACCACACCAGAACCACCAAAGCCTCTGCCACCACCGAAAGACTTATGGCAATCCAGACACCACTGGTGCCAAAATCCAGCAATATACTCAATAGATAAGCAAAGGGCAGTTTTACAAGCCAATTGGCTACTACCGATGCCAGCATAGGAGGAAAGGTGTCTCCTGCACCGATAAAGGCACCGCCTAGCACATTGGGAAAAATCACGAACAGTACACCTGCATAGCAAATTCTCAGATAATCTACCCCAACTTTAATTACCTCCATATCCTGAGCAAAAAATCTCATTAGAAAGTAAGGCATAATAAAAAAGGGAATTGAAAAAATCAGCATATTATATATGGCAAGCCTCATCCCCTGCTTAACCACCGCTTCGGCCTCATGTGTATCCTGTCGTCCAAGGCTTTGCCCCACCAATACAGACATGGCAGTTCCTAAGCCAGCCAGGAAAATGAAGACAAAATTGAAGAGCCTCTGTCCGATACCAAATGCAGCCCCAGCGGCTACCCCTTGCTTCAATACGATGCGGTATAAAATCAATCCAGTTAACGGTCTCGTTATCATATGAAGCAGTGAGTATCCTCCTATGCTGAAGATACGTTTTACCGTCTTTATCTCCAGTCTTATATTATGCAAAATATCTACCATTTTAAAGTCAAAAATGTTCTTTATAATCAACAACAGCATCAAGATAAAGGCCACTATCTCAGAAAGGGTTGTAGCTACTGCCGCACCTTCAATACCCATTTTTAATACAAATATAAACATATAATCCAGAATAATATTCATTACGTTCATTATTAGAAATACCTTAACAGGATTTTTTGTATCTCCGGTTGCCTGTACGATTGCCTTTGAGGATGCATTAAAAAAGAAAAAGGGCAGGCCCAGCAAGGCAATTCTTATGTATTTTTTGGCCTCATATAAAACCACGGCATCTGTTGCGCCATATATTTTAAGCATATGATCGACATTGAAGTATAGCATTGCCAGAAGAAGCACTCCGATACCAAGTGATAATACAAGGGATTGCAGAGAAACCCGCTTAACTGCAGCATCGTTCTTAGAACCAGTAGCCCTGGCCACCAAAGCAATGGCGCCTGTGGCTATCAGAAAGGGAAGAACCTGAATCACGCCAATAATTGCTGTACTAATACTTACCGCAGCTGTCTCCACACTGCCCAGCTTTGCAATAAACCATAAATCTGCCATTATCATAAGGGTGTGCAAAAACTGACCAACAATAAGTGGCCACGCCAGCACCCATATCCTTTTAATTATCGCCTCATCACCCTTAAGTAGGGTCTTTACTTCCTGCATATGATCATCCCTTCTATTACCCATGATTCAACGTTGGGAATATGGTCTTAATTTATATTTAACAGCATTTCACCTGTATCAATATCCTGTTTATAGCGACGATGTATTTCCTCGATAAAATAAATATTTTGTAGAAGAATGAAGGTATTTTACGTTTATTGTAGAATATTTAATTTAGTTACTATCTATGTGCTACAGAAAGGAGATTTATAATGGAGGAATTTTCCACTATATCAGTTGAAGAAATCACAAAGCAGGATATGCTGCTTATAATTAAGGCCCTGGAATACACCGGTGAAAATACAAAGATTCATTCCTTCATAGAGCTGAAAAATGCAATGGTCAAGCAGTTAAGTCTTTTAACTAACACCAGTGAAGAAGAGCTCTTGACACACCTTCAGAAATAAAGTGCAGACCACATCGTCTTTAAAGCCCCGCCATTTGGCTAGGGGTTTTTTAATTATTTCACAAATGTATAGCTCCCCGTTTTCCCTGCTATCTCAACTATAGTGTAGGGGCCCCTCTCCTCTTTACCAACCACCCTGATATGATTCAGTATCGGATGCTTCAGCGTCTGACCGACAGGCAGCTGGAAAGCATCTAAAAACCTTGTATTTTCGTAGGCCTTCTTGTCTATTTCATAGTCTCTGATTCTAACAATATAATCCCCCATACTATTAATAAAGCCCCAATCCTTAAGCCGACAATTATCGACAGGCAGCTCCTTTAGGTTTATACCCCATAGCCCATGGGCTATGGCAATGGCTTCTCTATGATATCCTCCTTCAACTGGATTTGGACACAGTTCAACGGCTTCCTGAAGGCAATTATAATAATGCAAAGCTGTTATAAGCACACGCATACTATCCCATTCCCTCAAATCAAGCCATTCCAGCTCTCCCTTTATCGCCCTGTCTAAAGCCATAAGGTAATCAATTTTTTCTCTTTCAAATTGAATTAAGTATTTCTGTGGTAGAATGCCTAATCCTTCTCCCTCCAGCTCCTGAAGCTTAAGCCCCATTAAATATAGCTTCAGCCCCTCAATCAGCTGCTGAAGCTCCGCCGAGGCATCCAGTAAAAGATTAACAAGCCTTGCAAATAACAGAGCAGTGATTAATACCTGTGGATGCCTATTTAAAAACAAAATCTGCTTGTAAAGCTCTTGGATACCACTGCTATTATTTTTATTTGCCAGTATAATGCTGAGGATTCTTGAAAGGCCATAGCCTCTTCTATCCTGCCAATAGATGCCTGATTTTTGGAAGGCTTCTCCCTCTTTGACTTTGGCAATAATTTGCTGAGGGCTACCATGTCTATAGTAAAGCCAATACCTAAGCTCATCGGCCAAACGTAAATAATCGACGGTTACACGGTTATTTTCTTTTATATCCCTAAGGGACTTTGTCTGTATCAATAAAAGCTCTGTTAAATCACTCCATTGTCCCAGCGGCTGATTTAAGGTAAGACCTTCCCTAAGCTCATGCTTAAAGGGTTTCAGCTCAAAACCATCTACAGGATTATTTTCATAGGCAAAGCCTAAGGCATCACCATATATCGTCATTATAAAGCAGTTCTTAAGTTTTTGATCAATTGACATTTTTACACCCCTAATTGATGAAGAATACATATCTATGTTATATAAATTTTAGACAATATACAAGCTTTAATTAATCCCCGCTATACGCAAGCGTCGCCCAAAAAAGCCCCTAGCTGTAGAGGCTATATATCCTAAACTGCAACAAGCACAGTAGGATTAAGCACACAGCCAAGGGCTTTATTAAGTCTATTACATTCTCTCTGGTGCCTTTATCCCTAAAAGATATAATCCGGTAAACAGCACCTGCTTTGTAGCATATACCAAGGCCAGTCTTGCCTTTTTAACAGCCTCATCCTCTACTAGAATGGAATGGTCATGGTAAAAGCGATTGAAGGCCTGAGCAACATCGATGATATGTCTTGTGATTATTGAAGGCTCATTTTTTCTCTGGGCATCTAAAATAGCCTCTGGAAATTGATATATTTCCTTTATTAGAGCCATAGATATGTCATCGGTTAATACAGCGGCATCGAAGTTATCGTCAACCTCTACACCAGCTCTTCTTAGTACACTGCTGGCCCTAGCATGGGTGTATTGAACATATGGCCCTGTTTCACCTTCAAAGCTGAAGGCAGTCTCCCAGGAGAAGGATATATCCTTGATTCTATTATTGCTTAAATCATTGAATATAACAGCTCCAATGCCCACCTCTTTAGCAATTTCCTCCTTGTTTTCCAGCTCAGGATTCTTTTCTTTGATTATCTCACTTACTCTTTCAACGGCTCCGGTTAAAACCTCCTCAAGTAGAACAACATTACCCTTTCTGGTTTGTATTCTTCTACCCTCGTGGCTGACCCTACCGAAGGGAATATGGATTAAATCCTTTGCCCATTCATGCTGCATAAGTTCGATTACCTTAAACCATTGGGCAAAGTGCAGATTTTGTGAGTAATCGGTTACATAGAGGCATTTGTGGAAATCAAAGGTGTTTTTACGATATACCGCTGCTGTAATATCTCTTGTGGCATATAATGTGCTGCCATCCTTCTTTTGAACCAGACAAGGAGGCATATTGAACTCAGTTAGATCCACAAGCGTAGCGCCTTGGCTTTCCTGCAGCAGTGCCTTATCCTTCAGCTCCTGAATGATCGCATCCATCTTATCGTTATAGAAGCTTTCACCCGAATAATAGTCAAATTCCACATCCAACTGAGCATATACCTTCTTTAGCTCCTTAATCGTCTCTGAGCTGAACCATTGCCATAGGGCCAATGCCTCTTCATCACCATTTTCCATCCTTGTGAACCAGCTTCTTGCTTCATCCTCCAGCTCAGGCTTAGCCTCCGCCTCATCATGGAATTTAACATAAAGGTCCAACAGTGTTTTGATTGGCTCCTTCTCAATTTCTTCCTTGTTGCCCCAGTTGTTGTAGGCAACTATCACCTTACCGAACTGAGTTCCCCAGTCGCCAAGGTGATTTATACCAATACAATTATAGCCTAAAAATTCATATATACGATAAAGTGAGTTCCCTATAACAGTTGAACGCAAATGCCCAACGTGAAAGGGCTTTGCTACATTGGGTGCTGAATAATCGATGCATATATTTTTACCTAACCCCAATTCCTGTGAGCCATATTTGTCCTTTTGGTTTATAACCGCTTTAATAATTTCCTTTGCATAGGTGCCTCTGTCTACATAGAAGTTCAAATAGCCGCCTTCATTTTTTACCGATGCAAACTCTTCGGATAATAATAGCTTTTCTGCCAGCTCCTGAGCAATCATATTAGGTGCCTTCCTGAAAAGCTTTGCCAGCTTAAAGCATGGAAAGGCGAAGTCTCCCATTTCAGGATTCGGCGGAAGCTCAATCATTCCCAGTAGCTCCTCCTGATTAAGCTCTTGAATATTCTCTGATAAAAGCTGACTTAATTTTACTTTAAAATCAATCATTTTATTTTACCTCCCAAAATATAATATCAAAAACAAAAAACTCCCGTCCCTATATTAAGAGACGAGAGAATATCCCGTGTTACCACTCTTCTTGGTATAAATACCCACTCTATTCCGGATAACGGCGGAAACCGTATGACCCTACTTAATTCAGGCATATTCTCAGAGGTGCGCTTCAATACAGCATTGTGTCAAACTTCCACCAACTTTGACTCGCTAAAACAATAGTTGCATTTACTTTCCTCTTCATAGAAGTAATATTTTCTTTGCAAATTAATATATCATATATTTTCGCATGAAGCAATGAATTTATACATAAAAATGGAATTTTCTTGTGTATAGCTATTTTTTATTTATAGTTACGCTTCCAACCTCGGTCCGCAAGGTGATTTTACCCCCACCATCGCCTATAGTACCAGTTAAAATACCTTTTTGTGAGTATACGTCCTTCAATTGTAGATTGGTTTCTATACTTCCGATTGAGGTTTTAGCATCCAGCTTAAAGGCATAATCCTCCTGCAAATCAACCTGTATGGACCCTGTCTTACTGCTAAAATTATAGCTGCTACCTTCAGCCAAGCCGGCACTAACCTTAATAGAGCCGGTGGAGGATTCCAGTATTGTATCTCCTGTCAGCTTGCCGCCATAAATTTCTATGCTGCCGGTGGAGGTTTTAGCTCTACCCACCAACTGAGTATTATCCAATTTGATGCTGCCGGTGCTGGTGTTAATATTCACCTCTTTTGCTGACGAGTTACTGATTTTTATTTCTCCAACGCTGATATTTGATTTAATATAATCGACATCAAGCCCCACAAGCTCAGCCGCTCCTACACTGTTTTCAATGTATACCTCCTTTACACCACTAGGAATAAATATTTCAAAAGCGACGGCTCTATTTCTAAAAATATTCTCTAAATCCTTAGTCATACTTACTGCTATTTCAAGTTTATTGTTATTTTCCTTGATAGCTACAGTAATACTCTCCATTGCTTTATTAATCTCCGCCTCAAAGGCATTACGGCTTTTTACCTTTTTCTCATAGTTTACTGTTAAATCTGATGAGGTTCCCTCGTAGATTTTTACGACGCCAACCTTATTATCGATGCTCAGACTGAGGATATCAGAGCTAAAGACCTCCGAAAACCCTTCAACACGATCATATTGATCCGCAAAGGCAAGATCTTCACCAAATTCAGCTATTTCAGTAACCTTATCCTTTACCTTATCAAGGTTATTTCTAAGCTGACTGTTTAAATCGTCCACCTCTATAGTACAGCCCATCATAGATACTGTCATTATTATACACAAACCCAAACCCAAAAGCTTTGATGTCCTATTTATCATTTACCTATACCTCCTATATTTCTAATCACATCTAATGTTTGCTACCTTACGGTGAATCAAGGCATTAATTACGAAGCTTCATATTTATATACGAGGTATGGTTTTCTTTGTCTGTGGTGATTTTTTTTATAAAGATTATCATATAATGTAGAACAAAAGTGGCTTCGCCACGTTTGTTTTCCAGGGAACCCATGCGTTCTCTAGGACGCTTCGCCTTCGGTCACCTCACTGTCTCGGTGCCGCTCGTAGCTTAGTGCCACTTGTTCGTGGCACCACTCGCCTCTCCTTGTTTTAATAAGGGGTGATGCCCCCCCTTAACAACCCCCCATATCATAGGGAAATAAAAGAACTTTCCTATGATATCAAAAAAATGGGAGCTATACCATGTCTTTAACATGAATAGCTCCCTGCTGTTTTTTACTTATCTGCGTAGAAATCCATTATAAATTCATAGTCACCGCTGACATCAACACCTCTAAGATTAGTTACGGGGCTGCCCTCCACTAAAATTGCTACGGTCTCTATATCTGAAAAGGTGGTTAGCGTATTTACAATAGCAGCTATTGCAATCTTCACATCCTCTTGAGTCCCCTTCATATTCTGCTGAAATTCCTTGGACAGGTCTACGGTCACCTTGCCACTCTGCTTAGTAACAGATAATACCTTCGTATCTGCAGGTATAGGATTAGTGAGGTCTGTAACCCCCTTCTGCTTAATCAATTCCTCTAATACGAAGAATTCAAGACTTTTTTCTGCTATACGAGGATCATTGCTCTTAATACTATAGGCATCGGAAAAAATATAGGGTAGCTCCTTATGTCTTAAGTAAAGAACATAGGTTAACTCCTCCACTTCCTTCTCGTCTTCCTCCGGTATGATATTTCCTGACTCCTCTGGCGGCTGGTTATCCAAATCATCAGCCTTTACCTCCTTCTTACAGGCGGTAATGGAAAGCACCATAAGCAGTGCCAGTATTAATAATGTTATTTTTTTTATCATTTGTCCCCCTCCTTCTATAATATAATTACCCAAAATTTTCACTATAAACTTAATGTGCTTTGCAAAATAGGTTACCTGATATTGCTTATATCCTCCTCAGTCAAAACCACTATACCATTTTTCTTCAACAGTGCTGCCGTCACACCATCTCCTACCTTTTTCAGACCAGAAAAGCTGCCATCATAGATTAATCCACAGCCACAGGAAGGGCTTCTGGCCTTTAATACGGCCCTCTCTATGTCCATTTGCTGCGCCAGCCTTAAGGTCTCCTCTGCCCCCTTTAGGAAGGCGGCTGTTACATCCTTTCCTTCCTTGGTGACTACCCTTGCATGTCCTACTAATACATCTATGCCTTCACCACCCTGGATTTCAGCTGGTGCTCTGGGGGTTGTAAGTCCCCCCAACTGCTCCGGACAGACAGGCACAATCCCCTCAGCCGACAGCTGTTCCAAAAGCGCATTAGAGCGGTTATTCCCCCCATCATATCTGCAGTTTATACCCAACAAGCATCCGCTTACCAATATCATAAAAACACCTCTAGCTACTTTATTTCAACTACTGTTACACCTGCTCCGCCTTCTCCGTACTGCCCTGGGCGATAGCTCTTGACATGTCTATGCTTTTTTAAAAGCTGCTTTATCCCTGCACTCAATACACCGGTACCGATGCCATGAATTATAGTGACTGGTGAGTAGCCTGCCAGATAGCAGTCGTCTAAAAACTTGTCCATCGCCAGCGTGGCCTCTTCCAGATTGAAGCCACGAATATCCAGCTCTCTTCTCAAGCCTTCCGACTTGCTCTTCAGAATTTTTCCCACGCCTGTGGATTTGGTTTCAGTCTTGGCCTTAACTCTTTCTAAATTAGATGCCTTCATACTAATCTTCATTATTCCCACTTGAATCAGCACATCACCATTGGCATCCTCCGGCGATACAACATAGCCTTCCTGATCTAAGGAAAGAATCTTTACCGCCTCACCTGCCTTCAGATTCTTAGGCGGCTTTCGATTCACCTGTGTAAACAGCTGCTCACCAAGGTCACCGCCAAGGCTGTCCATTTTATTAGAGAGCTTCTTCTTGGACTCCTCTATCCTTCGGTTCATTTCCTTTTCCTCAAGCTCCAGCTTCATTTCCCTCAGATTACTAATTATTTCCTCTGCCTCGGCCTTTGCTTCCTTTAAAAGCTTTTGAGCCTCTCTTTTAGCCTCACGGATTAGCTTGTCCTTCTGCTCCTCCACCTGCTGTCGCTTCTTGTTATACTCATCCAGCAGACGGTCAGCCTCATCCCTGGCTTTTTTAGCCTCCAGTAACTCTTTTTCAGTGGTGCTCCTGTTTCTTTCAATGTTCTGCAGCAAATCCTCAAAATGGATATTTTCAGTTGATATGAATTCCTTTGCTGAATATATCAGCTCATCCTTTAGCCCAAGCTTTCTGGATATCTCGAAGGCGTTGGATTTCCCCGGAACACCTATCAAAAGCTTGTAGGTTGGTCTAAGGGTTTCTACATCAAACTCCACTGAAGCATTTTCTATTTCCTTGTTTACAAGGGCATACTGCTTTAGCTCACTATAGTGGGTGGTGGCAATAACCCTAGTATTTAAATATCTCAAATCCTCAAGGATAGCCATTGCCAACGCTGCACCCTCAGTAGGGTCTGTCCCTGCCCCCAGCTCGTCGAATAATACAAGCGAATTAGGTGTAACCTCCTCTAGTATTGTAACTATATTCGTCATATGGGAGGAGAAGGTACTTAAGCTTTGCTCTATACTTTGCTCGTCCCCTATATCGGCAAATACCTGATCGAAAACCGTCATCTTTGTGCCATAATCAGCCGGTACATGCAAACCACTCTGGGCCATCAAACAAAGCAGGCCCACAGTTTTTAAGGTAACGGTTTTACCGCCTGTGTTTGGCCCCGTAATAACCAGAACATGAAATTCATCCCCCAGCCACACGGTATTGGCCACCACCTCATTCGTCTTCAACAAGGGATGTCGAGCATTTTTTATGTATAGCTTCCCTTCCTTATTCATCACAGGCTCTATTGCCTGCATATCATTGGCAAGCTTTCCCTTTGCAAACATAAAATCCAACTGCTGCAATAGGCTTTGATTTGCCTTTATCTCTGTACCCCTCTCGGCAATCATTGCTGAAATTTCCATCAATATCCGCTCTATTTCAACTCTTTCCTTCAGCTTAAGCTCCTTCAGCTGGTTATTCAGCTCCACCACCACCATCGGCTCTACAAACAGGGTTGCACCACTGGAGGATTGGTCGTGTATTAGTCCGGGAATGCTCTGCCTATGCTCCTGCTTCACCGGTACCACATAACGATCCTGTCGCATTGTGATAATGGCGTCCTGAAGATACTTTTGATTGGCATTGGAAGAAACTATGCTGTTCAGCTTATTTCTTATAGCATCATTTTTGGATAATATCTGCCTTCTGATGTTTCTCAGCTCAGGACTGGCATTATCCGAAAGCTCTGTTTCACTAAGTATGCAGTTATCTATTTTTTCTTCAATTTCCCTAAAGGTGTTTAGGCCTTCTGTCATCCCCTCAATGATTGGAAACCTTTTGTCGGTATTGTCGTTTTTAAAGAAGTTCTTGAGTCTCCTGGCAACCGCCAAAGTCTCCTTCAGATGCAAAAGCTGACCCGGGTCCAAATAGGAGCCTATTTCAGTTCTTTTCACCAGATGTATCACACTATGTATGCCACCAAGGGGTACATTTCCCCTTTGAAATAGAATAGCCTGTGCCTCACTGGTTTCCTTAAGCCTTTGATTTATTTCGGAATAATCTGTTTGAGGCTTCAGCTCCTCTGCCAGCTCTCTTCCAAGAGAGGAGGTGCATTTTTCAGCCAATTTATCTATTATTTTACCATACTCAAGAACCCTTAAGCTTTTTTCATTCATAGTCTTCACCTCATAATATATCTGATATGCATTTATTGTTATTTAAGAGGAAATACCACATTATCAGGGGCGTGCATAATCATTCCCACCCCACAGTATAATAGCCTCATTTCATTATTGTACCACAAAATGGATTTTTAAGTCTATCAAAGCTGTACAGAGGCTAGTCAAAATATGAAGGACGTCTGCTTTTCGTCGTACAGGATAATTATTCCTTCAATACTATGACTCAAAAACAGCTTATAATGTTCCATACCCAGCAAAGGTCAACCACAAAGCTTCAGAGTATCATTATTCATGTAAATGCAAAATAGCAGAGAATCAATGAAATACATCGATTCTCTGCTATCAATATTATTATTACCCTAGCGTCTGAGTTCTTTCTTGAGAACTCACAAATAGTTTTCATCACGAAAATGTCCTAAAAAGAATGCAAGATATGGCTTGTTCATTACGTATTTGAAGGCTCTTGCTCCTCTTTATCCACAATCTACTATTCACTAGTACTGGCTCTTACATCGTTCTTCTCTGCATTCTTTCACGGGTTGTCTTATCTAATATTCGCTTTCTGATTCTAATATTCTTAGGTGTAACCTCCACTAGCTCATCATCAGCTATAAACTCCAGTGATTGCTCCAGAGAAAATATGGTTGCAGGAGTTAGTCTAAGAGAATCATCGGTTCCTGATGCCCGGATATTTGTCAGCTGCTTTCTCTTGCATACATTAACAGCAATATCCTCCAAACGTGAGCTTTCTCCTACCACCATGCCCTCATATACCTCCATACCGGGAGAAACAAACATTGTACCTCTGTCCTGAGCATTAAAAATACCATATGCAACTGCTGTACCCGTTTCAAAGGCCACTAAGGAGCCTCTGTTTCTTACTCTTATTTCACCCTTGTAGGTATCAAAGCCATCGAATAGATGATGGAATACCCCATAGCCCTTAGTATCAGTTAAGAACTCTGAACGATATCCAATTAAACCTCTGGCGGGGATTCTGAATTGAAGCTTCATAATGCCATTGCCATTGGGTGCCATATCCAGCATCTCACCTTTTCTTTGACCAATCTTTTCTATAACAGAGCTGGCATTTTCCTCAGGAACCTCTACAAACAGATGCTCCATAGGCTCCAATAGCCCCTCGTCAGTTCTTTTAATAATTACCTCTGGTCTGGAGACGGCGAATTCATAGCCCTCTCTTCTCATGGTCTCAATTAGAATAGATAAATGCAGCTCACCTCGGCCTAAAACCTTAAAGCAGTCGGCGGATATCTCCTCCAGCTTCATCGCAACATTGGAGAGCATTTCCTTTTCCAATCTATCCTTTAAGTGTCGACTTGTAACATAGCTTCCCTCTTTACCTGCAAAGGGGCTGTCGTTAACCATAAAGTTCATGGATATTGTTGGTTCGTCTATCTTCACAAAGGGCACTGGCTCTACATTATCTATAGCGCATATGGTATCTCCAATGTTAATATCGCTCATACCTGATACGGCTACAATTTCTCCTGCCTCAGCCTTATCCACATCAACCCGGTGCAGACCTTGATAATGGTATAGATTACTGATTTTCACATTTTCTATTTCACCTGTGGTCTTAATCAATACAGCACCTTGACCCTTAAATACGCCACCTCTTAAGAGCTTACCTATACCAATTCGACCAATATATTTGTCATAATCGATATTGGATATTTGCAGCTGTAGCCCTTCACCCTCATTGCTTTTAGGGGCAGGGATATACTTAATAATTGCATCGAATAACGGTTTTAAATCTGTACCGGCTTCATCAATTTCAACCATAGCAAAGCCATTTTTTGCTGAAGCATATACGACAGGGAATTCTATTTGGTCCTCATCTGCATCAAGACTGATAAATAAATCTAGAACCTCATCGATAACCTCTTCAGGTCTTCTATCAGGACGGTCAATCTTATTAATTACTACAATTGGCTGTAACCCCTCTGCTAAAGCCTTGTTTAGCACGAAGCGTGTTTGTGGCATTGGTCCTTCCTTAGCATCCACCAATAAAAGAACGCCATCCACCATCTTCATAATACGCTCAACCTCACCACCAAAGTCCGCATGGCCTGGTGTGTCCACTATATTAATCTTTACACCCTCATAGCTAACCGAGGTGTTCTTCGACAAAATAGTAATCCCACGCTCTCTTTCCAGAGCATTTGAATCCATTACCCTTTCCTCAACGACTTCATTTGAACGAAAGGTCCCGCTTTGCTTCAGCATTTGATCCACAAGCGTGGTTTTTCCATGGTCAACGTGGGCAATTATAGCTACATTTCTGATATCATTTCTTTGCATTTTCTTCCTCATCTTCCTTCAATTGGTTTATATTAAGCGAAAGCTTTATATTTATCACACATAAAGAAAATTCTATCATATATTATTATATACTGCAATCGTCAATATAATAAATTTGATTTTACCAAAGGAACACAAAGGGGGAACACAAGGGGACGGTTCTTCTGTGTCTAAATAAGACACAGAAGAACCGTCCCCTTGTGTTCCTTCGTCGCCTTGTGCTCTGCTATCCTCCCAGTGTGACATCCTGCTGTTCGTACCAGCTAAGGGCATCGTAGAAATGCTGTGGCTTGAAGTCTGGCCAGTAATCGTCTATTGTATAGAAATCGGAATATACGGATTGTGCCGGTAAGAAGCCGCTTAGTCTTCGTCTGCCTCCCCATCGGATGATCAAATCTATTCTTGAAATATCTCTCGACTGCAGTCCACCGAAATAATTAGACTTTACACCTTTTCCTGTTTTTATCATCTCTCCAAGATCCCAATGCCATCCATAATTCACCAGGAAATTAACCTTCGTTCTGCCATCTCCAAATTCCTGCCTTTTTGTATAGGTCAGAAGCTCCTGCGGAAACATTGGTGAGTCTGTGTTTCCCAATACCATCAATGAAGCATTTTCCAGTGCCAATAGCTTTACTGCATTGATACAGGCATCTGTAAATGCTCTTGTCTGTATTGATGGTCTTTTGGTATTGTCTGTGGTAAAGCCATAGTAGGTTATTTCCTCTACCCCCTGCTGCTGGCAAAGTCTAAATAATTGTATTCCTGGGTCCAGACCTGCTTCATAGCCCTTCTCCTTAGCCATACCTAGATTATTTGCCCATCTTCTGTTGCCGTCGGGTATTATACCTATATGTTTTGGAATTTTCATTTAAGCTCACCCCTAATCTGTATATAATTCAATTGTTGACAGCTTAGTATAAAGTAATACCATTTCCTTGAATTTAAGCTTGTTAATTTTTACTAATATAGCTTCAATCAAGAAATATTACTCATAGTTTAGCCCGAAATGCTGTAATTAGTCATATTTTTAATTAAAATCTCATAATATGTCGAATTATTTATCCCTATAAGCATTTAGACATAGAAAAAACCCACCTTAGGTGGGTTGATTTGATTATTTTCTCATATTTGATATTGGTCTTACCAAAGATCACATAGTACCATCAGCAAAAATCAACTTTTTTGTTACATCTGTTGAAGCATCTATAACCTGAATAATGCACCGCAACAATATTTATTATATTCAACATCTATAGCTGCTCTTTATTGTAAAAGTTAGCGATTAAAGCTTCCTTTTGCTTTTTATTTAGTCTGCGTATGGCAGCCTCCCTTTTTAAGGAAGAGCTTTTATCCTGCTGCTCCTCCCAATATACCAGCTCAACCGGCAGCCTGCCCCTCGTATAACGGGCTCCGACACCTTCATTATGTGCCTTTAGTCTGGCCTCCAGGTCCACTGTCCAACCGACGTAAATTGTTTTGTCACTGCATCTTAACATATAGGTATAGGGCATATCATCACTCTCTTTTGCCTCAATTTAGTGTAAATCGTTCTACCATAAAATACTTTTCTATCTTTTCTGCCATCCACTCATGGCAGGTAAATATAAATATTTGCCTCCTCATGCTTAGCTCTTCCAGCAGCTGAAGATTGGTATCCAGCCTATCCTCATCCCAGTTAATCAAAAGCTCGTCAAAGCATATTGGCAGAGGTTCCTTTCCCTGATCCAAATGATCTATTAGTGAAAGTCTAAGTGATAGGTACAGCTGGTTTAGCGTTCCCTTGCTTTCATTATCACTAATCCTTCTGGGTGAGGGGTTATCGGCTTCTCTTAAATAAATGGCAGGCGTTCCGTCATTGTCATCCAAAAATATGCCTGTATATCTTTTCTGAGTTATGATATTAAAGTATCTGGAGGCATTTTTTAGCACATCCGGCTGATTTTCAAACCTGAATTCTTCGTCAGCCCTTCTGATAAGCTCTGATAGTAATACCAGCCTATCTCTTTTTATGGTGGCCTCACTAAGCGCCTCCTCCACCACTGAAATATGACTTTCCAGTTCATCCAGCATAGGTGTCTCCATAAGCTGCTGCATGTTAATTTCTATTTCCTTCCTTTCAACCCGTAGGTTTTTAAGCTCTTCCTCAATATCCTCCAGCCGTTGCTCTTTTTTCTCCAGCTGCTGCTCCTGTATCATATCCTTCTCTTGTAGAAGCAGTAGCTCCTCAATTATTTTGTCAGCTGTAGGAATTTCATTTAAACGCTCCTCCAGCAGCTTGATTTTACTCATTAGCCTCTGATTTGATTCCAGCAGCTTTAGGCCTTCCTCTATATTGCCGTCACCTATAGTCATAAGACTTTGACGATAGCTCTGAAGCCTTTCCTGATGCGCCGTCAGCTGCTGCTGCTTTTCTTCTTCATCTAGCTGGAGTATTGCCATCTCCTGTCGTAGCCCCTCATTTATCAGGATCTGCTTTTCCAAAAAATCCAGTCGGTCCTTAAGCTCATACAGGCCTTCCGCCAATCCCTTATACTCTGTCGGATAAAATTGATTGACAAAGGACTCCAATTGGGTTTTTAAAAAGCTATAGTCCGTCTCCTTGCTTTCTGCTTCTCTTTTCTTTTCCTCCAATAATTGATACAGGTCCTTAATTCTCATCATAGTAGTTAAAAACACGTCCTGACTATACTCAACTATGATATCCGGAACGGGTACTCCCTTTAGAATCGCCTTGATGTCTGCAGTGGCTTTTTCCAGCTTTGTTGTCAGTCCGCTGATTTCCTCCCTAAGTCCCGCAATATTATTGCTTTGGGCCAAATTATTGCTGTATTCCTTTTTTAGGCTAAAATTATTTATAAGTCCGGTTGTGCCAAATAGACCGATGAATCCTGCCATCATCAAAACAGGGGTGCTCTTCATCAGTAATGCCAGTATAAATAACGGTACTGCTGCAAAAGCCGCCGCCATATACAGCCTTGAGCCCTTACCCGTTACTACCTGCTGTCCCTTAAAGGCCAATATGCTTTGCTTTTCCTTAAGCTGTTGCTGAAGATTTTTTTGTATCGCAAGCTGAGCCTGCAGCTCAAGAAGATTAATGTTCCCTATCCTTATATATGCATTCTCTGAGGACTCCTCCTTCAGGATTTTTCTGCCTTCCTCTGTCAACCCTGCAGCGGTCCTTTCCATTTCCTGCTTCAGCCTCTTAAGCTCCTCCTCAGCTGTTTTCAAACGATGAAGCTCCTGAAAATAAGCATTAATCTTGTACTTATTCTCAAGGATAAGCTCATCCTGTGGCCCTATTTCATAAATTGCCTTCTGCTTATTATTGATTGCTTCACTTCGCTTTGTCAGCTCCCCAGTTAGCTTGTGGACAGCTTCATCCATTTCTTGAAGACTTTGTCGAAGCTCTGTCGGAAGGCCCTTCATCAGCTCCTCCTTTACTAGTGCAGCTCTTAAGGCTTTAATCTCGGCATCTAGGACAAGGACCGGCATGACCTCCTTCGTTTTCTTTATAGCTGTCCTTAGAGAAATTCTTTCGTTTATTATGGCCTCCAGCAGCTGGTCGATGTCCTTTAGTCTTGAATCATAATTTCTTAGCTGCTCCTGTCGACTGAGGGCGGCACTTTTTTCCTTCTTCAGCTCCCTTAGCTTATTTTCCAGCTCCTTAATCAAATAATTACCCCTACCACTTTCACGGTAGATTTCAGCAGCCTCCTCATTGAGCTCCTTCAAGACCTCTCGTGTATTTCTCAGCAGCTCATTCCCATAATTAGCCAGCAGCTTGTCCTGAACCTCCTCCCAGGCCTTACCCTGTATTTCAATTAAATCCTCCACTCTAAGGGAGTAAATTTTATTATAAATTTCCGAGGAAATATGCTCAGCAAAGGGTAAAGGATTATTTTTTAGCTCTTCATTCCTGTTGCCGCTAAACATCTGCCCCTTTGGAGAGCTAAGCAGCCTTCTATAGACCTCGATTTCCTCCTTCCCTATCGTTAGCTTAGCACTAAATTCTATACGGCCATTTTTTCTGGAGGAATAGGGATGTGCTTCTGCTCTTGCAGGAGAAAATCCATAAAGTAGGCTTTTAATTAAATTAAAGATGGTGGTCTTTCCTGCTTCATTTTTACCATAGAAAAGAGCAACACGAGGGTTGATATCTACTATTTCTCTCTTTTCGTCAAACTTTCCATAGTCTATTATATTTATCGCTGCTATTTTCACTATTTATCCCCCACCATTCTGCCTATTGCTTCTTCCTCCAATCCCTCCAGCAGCTGCCTAATATACGAATCTTTATCCTGCTGTGACCTTATAGCACTGTTGATCAATTTCGTCTCAAGCCCCTCAAGCTCTTCCCTTAGCCTTAGGTCTTCAATACGTTTCAGCACATTAGCCAAAACATGCCTACCCTCCTTCAGCGCCTTTCGATTATAGGGCTTAAGAAGGCCATCTGTCTTAATTTCAACCGTCAGCAGATTAAGACTATATTTCAAATCCTCTTGAAGCTGTTGGCGGTTTTCGGAGTCCATAAGCTCTCCCTGTAGCTGACAGGGTCCCTGCAGCTCAAGTCTTATAATTAGCTTTTTATGATTACCCACTTCAGCTATATGTCTCTGCACCTTATCAACAAGCAGCGCCTTCAGGTCATGGTAATTTGAAATTTCGTTTAATTCTTTTACAACGATATTTTCCCATTGTATAGCTGAGAGACTTCTAAATGCCACATTGGTATTGCCGAAGTCATCTATGGTCACCAGTAGACCGCCCTTTTCACCGGTTTCCCTTGGATGCCGTCCCTGTAGATTACCACTGTAATATATCCGTTGGCTTTCCCCAACCTGCTGTTTGATATGTATATGACCCAAAGCCCAATAGCTGTAGCCCTTTTCCTCAAGCTCTTCCTTGGTACAGGGCAAATATCTGTCATGCTTTTCAACGCCTCCAGCATTAGTTACCATTGCATGCACTAAGCCTATGCAGGGCAAATCACCCTTGGCATCCGGAAAAAGCTTTATCAGGTTTCTAGCCTCTCGATTTGTTTTATGCCCTACTCCCACTATGGTTGCAATTGCCTCACCGTTGGCCTTCAAGAGCATCACCTCTTGAACCCTGTCCTCCGCGAACAAATAGACATTGCTGGGCCAGCTTATCCTATTTGCCCTATAGCTTTTATCTCCAGGATCATGATTTCCCGTTGCATAGAAGACCTTTATGCCGGCATCAGCTAGTTGATTAAATGCCTTTATTAAATATTGTTCCGTCTGAAAGGAAAGCTTGTCATTATCAAAGAGGTCTCCTGCAATTAATAGCGCATCTACACCTTCTGCGATACAGGTGTCTATGGCATTGTCAAAGGACCTCCGTAAGCCCTCTCTTAACATAGTCCTAAGCTGTGGGTCACTGGAATGAAAGCTGGTATCTAGATGTACATCTCCAATATGTAAAAGCTTAAGCATTTTTCTTCTCTCCTTTTATCCTTACCTTACCATGCAGCGATTGTACCGTCGGTTCTTGACTCTGTCCCACCGCAGAGAACGCCCTCTTCATTTCTCCAAATGATCTGACCTCTGCCGAATACACCATTTTCCCTTTGCACTATAATATCATGGCCCCTATCTCTTAAGGCCTCTACTATTTCCGTAGAAATACCTTCCTCCACCTCAACAGTTCTCTCCTTGGACCAATGCCATCTTGGCGCATCCAAGGCTGCCTGTGGATTCATTTTAAAATCAATGGTATTCATAATTACCTGCAAATGTCCCTGTGGCTGCATAAAGCCTCCCATGACACCAAAGGGACCTACCGGTTGATTGTCTTTGGTTAAAAATCCCGGAATAATTGTATGGTAGGGCTTTTTTCCACCCTCTAAACGGTTGTCATGGTTTATATCAAAGGAAAAATTATGACCCCTGTTCTGAAGACTGATGCCTGTACCGGGAACCACCAAGCCTGATCCAAAGCCCATATAATTGCTCTGTATAAAGGATATCATATTGCCGTCGCCGTCGGCAGCTGCTAAATATACGGTTCCGCCCCTTGGCGGCGTACCTGCTTCAGGCAATCTCGCCCTGTCCGAAATTAGAGTCCTGCGTTCCTCTCCATAGGATTCGGATAGTAAGGACTCAACCTCAACTGTCATTTTTTTAGGGTCAGTGATATACCTATGTCCATCGGCAAAGGCCAGCTTTATCGCCTCTATTTGTTTGTGGTAGGTTGTGGCTGCCTCCCTTTCCTCAAAGCTTAAGCCCTTTAATATATTTAATGCCATTAAAGCAATGATGCCCTGCCCATTAGGTGGCAGCTCCCATACATCATAGCCCTTGTAACTTACTGATACCGGCTCTACCCAATCCGCCTTAAAGGTTGCCAGGTCCTCTTTACTTATAAAGCCGCTATGTTTTTTTGAAAAGGCATCGATTTTTTCTGCTATATCACCCCTATAAAAATCCTCAGCATAGGTTTCACCGATTTTTCTCAGGGTTTCGCCATGGCCTTTAGACTGCCATATTTCACCGATTTTTGGGGGTCTTCCCTTAGGCGCAAAGGTTTTAAACCACTCCTCAAATTCCTCTCCCCGTAGGTTCTTTTTATATGCCTCGTAGGCTCTGGCCCAGTATTTGCCGGTGGTTGGCGAAATAGGGTATCCTTCTATCGCATATGTAATAGCCGACTCCAATACCTCTATTAATGGCAGCCGGCCAAAAGTCCTTGAAAGCTCCGCCCAAGCACCCGGTTCTCCTGGAACAGTTACCGGAGCAAAACCGAATTTTGGTATTTCATGATATCCCCTATCCTTTAGTGCTTGAATTGATATTGACTTAGGCGCAGCTCCGCTGGCATTTAAGCCATGAAGCCTTCCATTGGACCATACGATAGCAAAGGCATCTCCACCTATCCCATTGGAGGTGGGCTCCACAACCGTAAGAGCAGCTGCCGTAGCAATTGCTGCATCTATTGCATTTCCGCCCTTTTTAAGAATCTCTAGACCGGCCTGGGCCGCCAAAGGCTGCGAGGTGGCAACCATTCCCCTTTTACCGTAAACCACGGTCCTTTTAGCTTCATATGGATAGCTCAACGCATCAAAATCCATGTACCTTCCCCCTTTAGCTCCTTTTTATATATAAATTCAAGAACAGCTGTTTGTTTTCCTGCTAATTTTCTTCGAAAATAGAAATAAAAATAGTTTGTTCAGCCCTAGAAGGGCATGTTACTCGCTTGAGCCTCAAGGCTCACTGAACGGTTCACCAACTGCTTATATTTACAGGCTGCTGCTAAAGCACCACTTGGATGACGTGATTGTATGTACCGAGAATTTCATCTTTTGTACGGCCTGTAAAAAGTCCCACTACTAAGAGGACTACCGCTGCGACAACAATAGACAGCTTCTTCACTGAAATCTCCAACCTCTCACTATCTCAAAAATTATCTGCTTTTTTGTCCTTTACGAAGGAATATATCCGACTTTTTATGTTTTTTATCTTTTGACGCTGCCTGTGGTGGATTTGTCAGCATTACAATCATGAGCGTGAGCAAAAGCATGACTGCCAATGACAGGATGGATAGCTTAAGATTCGCTGGTTCGGAAGTGTTCATAAATCTTCCTGTATCAAATCCTATAACAGTCAATCCCGCCAATATCGGATATATACTGCGCCCAATGACATTCTTGATAAACATGGCACTATATCCAATGATAAAGGATACAATCACGCCACCCATGAAAATTCCTGGCATCTTACTTGTGAATGCAATAATAGGTAGAATCGCGATATATGTGCAAGCAGCAATGCCTATCATCTGTAAAAGACTTCTAAGAAGAATGGCAACACTCAATCCCGGTACGCCCGATAGAAGCCCAACAACCAGAGTAACCGCAAAGCTGTAAAATCCAAACAACACACTTAAAAGCCCCATTGTGAGCATCTTTCCCAACAGAAGACGCCGAAATGTCACTGGTACCGGTAAGATGCTTTTCAAAGTATTGTCTGTGTATTCCCTGTTGATCAGATAGCCGCCAATCAACGTAAAAGTTACAGGCATGAAAATAGTCACGCTGTTCCATATAGAACTGTTAAACAACGCTACAAAATTAAAATTTTGCACTTTAGCTTCCTCGATAATAACTGCCTGTGTAAATACAGATAAGATTGCAGGAAGAGCCATACCAATCAAGCCAACTAGCAAAATATAAAAACGCTTTAATTTTAAGAATTCAGTTTTTATGATGTGTAGCACAGGAAATTCCTCCTTTCTTTAATTTTCTCTACGTTGATAGATACGGATCATTAAGAAGGTGCAAATCGCCGCTTCTATCAGCAGTACGCAAAAACATACTGATGTAGGTACAAAATATTGGCTGAAACGATTGTAAAATTCTATCTGGATTTTACCTATCGGAATGTGAAACTGATACAGCCATCGAAAAATCATAGGGATCGGCATGAACGTCCCAACATTGAAGCCCAAAGGCTGCATCAAAACAGCATCGCTGAAATGCATGATATAATTAAGGAGTGTGTAAAAGAACACAATAATTACCGAAAGGATGTAGCTTTTATTAAACCAAACTACCAACACGATACAAGGGAGGGCAGCCGCCCACAACAGTACTCCCGTCGCCGCTGTTAAGGCAAATTGTAAGACAAAATCTGTAAGCGGTATATTTTGAGCAACAGCAATCACTGTGCCAACTGCAAATCCCACGGTCTGGAATACAACCGAAAAAAGCAGCAGAACCAGTAGCTTTACAAGAACCATCCTCTTTTTCGATATAGGAATGCAAAGCAGGTTCTTGAGGGTGTCATTATCCTGCTCCGTAAAAAACAGCTTGGATGCCAGTATGATCAGTAACGGCATTAGCAGTAAAAAACCGCTATCCTCTCTCACTCCTGACTGTATGCTTGCAAAATCGGCAGCAGACAGCATGGCGTTGAAGACAGGAAAAACAAAAGCTACCAGCATTGCAAGTGAAAAGAGCTTGGTTCGTTTGAATTTCCAAAACTCACATTTGATTAGCCTAAGCAATTCCTTCACCACCTGTCACTTTTTTGAAATAATCCTCCAAAGTATCTTCGCACAAGTGGATTTCATTAACCTCCAGTCCCCCTTGCATAAAGGCGCGGTTGATTGCCGCTTTCGAAAGAGCAGTATCATACAGCAGAATATTATGGTCGTCAGTCACCTTGAAATTTTTCGTTTTAAATGACGATTCCAGAATGCGGGAAGCTTGCGTGGTATCAGAAACTTCAAAGTGAACGTATCTGTTGTTTTTTGATTCCAGTTCAGCAAGGCTTTCTTCCTCCAACAGGACACCGTGGTCGATGATGCCAATGTCATCGGCCAGCAAAGAAATTTCTGATAGAATATGACTGGAAATCAAAATGGTTTTTCCGCACTCATCACACAAATTACGGATAAAGGTGCGAACCTCCGCAATTCCGATAGGGTCCAGCCCGTTGATCGGCTCGTCAAGAATAAGCAGTTCCGGATCGTGCATGACCGCAAGCGCAATTGCCAATCTCTGCTTCATGCCAAGGGAGTATTGCGAGAACAATTTTTTATCCTTGTAAGGAAGACCCACTAAGTTCAGTGCATCCTTGATAGCGTTTTGCCGTGGAACACCTCGCAGTTCCACAAAAATACGCAAGTTTTCTGTGCCGGTCAAATTGGGGTAAAATCCCGGCGCTTCAATTAAGCTGCCGATTCGGGGCAAGATTTTCTTTTCATTTCCCTGAATGTTTTTCCCGAAAATTCTAACCTCTCCCGAAGTAGGCTGCGTTAGGTTCAGCAGCATTTTCATAGTAGTGGTTTTTCCGGCCCCATTTCGTCCAAGCAGACCATAGATACGGCCTTTTTTCACATGGATATTTAAGTCGGCAACACTCTTTTGCGCCCCGTATTGCTTTGTCAGGTTTTTAGTTTCAATGATATAATCACTCATTTGTCAACATCCTCCTTTTTTTCTTAAAATCAGCTTATCATCTCAACCTTGCATGAACCTTGAATTAACCTTGAATTAACCTTGAATTAACCTTGAATTAACCTTGAATCATTCCCATTACTCTAAAAGAATCCCTGCCATAGCAGAGATTCTTTTAGAGTAATGGGAATGATATGTTAAACTCTGTTCGTTCATAAGGAATGCTTTCTACTGTAATGGAACCGCCCATCTTTTCCACAAGCTGCTGCACGATTGACAGTCCTAAACCGCTTCCTTTTTCAGAACGAGCCTTGTCACATTTGTAAAGCCGCTCAAAAATATGTGGCAAATTTTGTTTTGATATTCCCATGCCATCATCCGCAACAGTAATCTTTGCACACATCTTCAAAAGACAAATCCTGATTTCAATATGAGCTGCCTGACTATGGGATATTACATTTTGAATCAAATTGTTCAGGATGCGAGAATAGGCATCCGTGTCGAAGTTAATTTCAATCCGATTTTCAGGAATATCTATTTCAAAATCTATAGAAGCGTTTTCAAAAATGGGTATCCAGTTTTTCATGATATTTCGGGTTAATTCCGCAAGTTCAGCTTTCCTAATCACAAAGGTTTCTTCATCGGAATTGAGCTTGAACCACTCAAACAGCATATCTACATAGTCTTTCATATCATATGCCCGTCTGCGGGCGGTCTCGATATATTCCTCCCGTTCTGCTCCAACTACAATGCCTTTTTGTGCTGCATCCAGGTAGCCGATCAGGGTGGTCAGGGGGGTGCGCACATCATGAGAAAGGCTTGTCATCAATTGCTTATTTGCTTCCCCGGTTTTCTTCAACTCTATGATTTGACCCCGAAAGTCATGGACGATTTCATTGATTTTATAGCAGATTGCAGTGGTCATATCATGGGGATTCGCTAATATCTTTCGATCAATATTACCTTGCATAATATCATCCAAAATATCGGATATGTCATTTAATTGCAGTTTGATGTCTCGCATTTTCCGAAATAATATCAGTGAGAAAACTACGCTGACAACAGCGATAATAAGTAAAAAAACAAATAATCCAGAATTGATATAAACATCTCCCATAGATCACACCTCACGGCTAAAACGATAGCCGACACCTTTAACTGTCTGAATATAAGACGGACTGTTGGGATCAGGCTCTATGCTTTTCCGAAGCTTGCTGATGTACCCCATAATATTGTTATCATCGTAGGCATATTGCTCTTGCCATACTTCTTCATATATCTGCTGTTTTGTCAGGATTTTACCCTTGTTTTTAGCAAGATAGCAGAGAATGTCAAATTCCTTTGCGTGTAGTTCTACTTGTTTATTTCCGACGGTAACCACCCGAGTGTCCAAATCAATAATAAGCCCTTGAAAGGAAAGGCGATTGTTTTCTTCTACAGAGCCAGTATTTAAAGTTGTATATCTGCGAATTAGAGACAAGACACGAGCTGTAAACTCTTCTACAACAAATGGCTTTGTCAGATAATCGTCTGCTCCTGATCGCAGGCCATTTACTTTATCGGTGCTTGCTGTCTTTGCCGTAAGCATTAGCACTGGGATGGCACTAATGCTTCTAATTTTTTCAAGAACTTGAAACCCATCCATTTCAGGGAGCATAACATCCAAGACAATCAGTTGATAATTGCCTTGCAATGCTAACTTTAAACCAACTGTTCCGGTATGCGCAAGTTCAGCAGTGTTATTCTCCTTCTCTACGCATTTTTTCAGTAACTGACATAGCTCTATATCATCGTCAATAATCAAAACTCTATTTGGCATGTTTTTCCCTCCTGTATCTCTTGTCCTCCGGCTTAACGGCATCTTTAGGAATAATCCATGTATTGCCTATCTTAATTGTGCCATCAATTCGACCAGAAATGCAATGGTAAAGCACCATTCTATCAGTAATACCCCCATTTAGCAGCAGTTTCCTTTGTTGTTATAATAATCCATGCTTCTCCCTCCAATACAGCCTATTATATTTCTTCTGTCCGAAATATACAAGGCTACCCTGCCACTTCGCGACAACTTGGCCCGAAATCAAAGCTAACCGCTCTGCGGGTAGTTTGTTCTATCATAGGAAAGTTCTTTTATTTCCCTATGATATGGGGGGTTGTTAAGGAGGGCATCACCCCTTATTAAAAAAAGGAGAGTACAGCGAAGACCCCGGTAGAACGGGGGATTTTCGTTTCACAAAAATAGGTATGCCCCATCGGCATACCTATTCTATAGCTTCTTTTTTATGTATTTATTATATTCTGAAATAGCGGCATTGAGAATTTGACTGGCCGCCACAATTTCCGGGTCCTGAAGGTTTTCCTTTTCTTCGATAAGCTTCAGCAGATTTTTCCTCAGATTCTCTATATCCTTGAGCAACTCCAAGAGTTCCGTCATTTAGATACCTCCTTTACTATAGGTTATCTAATACCAAAGGATATATGTATAACTCAAATTGATAGCAAAATATTTTTTTATGCTCCAGTTAATTCTGATTCAAACTAAAGAATTTCATGAAAAGACCGAAATCACAAGATTCCGGCCTTTTTCCTTAATTACTCATTATTAACTATTCATTATTAATTGTCTTTTAAAGTACTATCACAGAAACACCATCCGGAACAACAGTTACTGATGCATCCTCACCCTTAATGTCATAGGCCATTTTTAACGCCTCTTCAAGAGTATAAGCATGCAGCATCTTCATGTCCTTCACCATTTGAGGCTCACATTGATCCGTCACCATAATAACCTTATGCTTGATAAGGATTCTGGCAAGAATTTGCGATTCCCATTGGTCTGGAATCGTGCTTTCCATCGGAATTTGCATGATTTTATCCATGATTGACTGGGCGGTTGGGTTTTCCATAAAGGTATCATAGAAGGCCTTTCCACCATGTCCATCGTTACAAGCGGCAGCAATGATGATGACAGCATCTTCCTTAGCAGTAGCCTCAGCAGCCGTCATACCCTTTACTGCTTGATAAATATTTTGATCCAGTGGATACCCCCCATTTGAGGTAATGGCAATATCAGCTGGAATTGCCTTAACACTGGCAAGCTCAGTTACGAATTTGCAGCCTTCCGCATGGGCTTTTTCACGATGACCTGCAAAGGCGTTGATCACTCTCTTTTCAGCATCGATAACAACATTAAGTATAAATGCTAAATTTGCTTGTTCAGCTGCATAGAGCATATCCTTGTGAATAGGATTTCCTTCTAAAATACCAGTTCTTGCAAAGTCACTGGCGATAAACTCTGAGCAATGGTTAGCCAAAACAGTAGTTCCTGAAGCAACGCCGGGTAATACGCTCTTTCTTCCACCGGAGAAGCCCGCAAAGAAGTGAGGCTCTATAAAGCCTTCAGCTATCAATAAATCTGCCTCCATTGCCAGCTTGTTCAGTATTAGCTTGCCACCTGAAGGTAGTATGCCAACCTCCACCAAACTAGCTTCATCACGGCAATCATGATTGACCAGCTTTTCATTCCTTACGATTGCCTCACCATATTTATTTATCATTTCCTCTTCTGTAGTCAGACGATGAAAGCCAGTAGCTATTAATAGCGTAATATCAGCATCAGGATTTCCACTTCGAATTTCCTCTAATAACAATGGCATTGTTATCTTACTTGGTACAGGTCTTGTATGATCACTGGTTATAATAACTACTTTGTCTTTCCCCTTTGCCAAATCCCTCAATCTAGGCGAATCTATAGGATTTTCTAAAGCCTTTCTGGCTATTGTAACCTGATCGTCCTCAGTCTTAAAATGATGTGCCTTAGATTCTAATACACCTAAAAGATTTTTGTCTGATACCTCCAGGTCTACAAAGCCCTTGGAATAAGGTATTTTTATTGTTGCCACTAGCATTTCCTCCTTTTTCACTACATAGATAGCCGGAATGCAGCCCACAGTCAGTACCAAGGTACTTGAAGGAGGCTGCAATCCTTATGTTTTTATTATATCCTAAAGTTAGACAATCTTAAATATTTTTGCAATATTTAAAATTATTCTAATTCTAAGTCAAAGATTTTACCTGGATTCATAATGTAATTGGGGTCCCAGGCTACCTTAATTGCCTTCATTAAATCCAGTTCTGCAGGGTCCATATTCTCCAGCATGTATTTTTTACGCTTTATACCAATACCATGCTCCCCACTTATTTTCCCACCAAGGTTTTTAGTCACCTCATAAAGCTCCCTTAAGGCTAATGGCTCTATTTCATGCCAATGGTCCATTGTATGATCCGGGTTTTTAACAAGTGTAGCATGAAGATTGCCATCTCCCGCATGACCATAGCAAGGAATCTTTATATCATATTTCTCAGAAATACGGTCCAGCTCCGGAATAATATCAGGTATCGCTGAAATTGGAACAACGATATCCTCTAAGCTTTGGATTGGACTTACTACCTTAAAGGCCTCAGCTATATTTCTTCTAACACTCCAGATTCTTTCTTGGGTTGTATAGTTATCAGCCACATAAACCTCTATAGCACCGTTATCCATACATAAATCACCGATAGCCTCTGCATCCAGTTCAACCTGCTCTTGATTTGTACCATCAATTTCCAGAAGCAGCATGGCGCCAGCATCCTGATATGGCAGACTCTCATTTAAATACTCGCATGCGGTTTTTACAGACAATTTATCCATAAACTCCATACTGGTTGGTATGGTTCCTTTTGCCATGATTACCGGTACGGTATCGATGGCATCCTTCGGTGTCTTATAGAGCACCAGTAGGTTAGACTTAGCAGTAGGCAGTCCCGTCAGCTTAATGGTAGCCTTTGTCACTATACCAAGGGTTCCCTCAGAACCTATGACTAATTGCTTAAGGTCATATCCGGTAACATCCTTTGAAAGCTTTCCTCCAAGGTTAACTATCTCTCCCTTAGGCGTAACCAGCTCCATAGCCATGATATATCGACCAGTAACACCGTATTTAACAGCCCTTCCTCCTCCGGCATTTTCTGCAATATTACCACCCAGATAGCAGGTCTCCAAGCTCATTGGATATCCGGCATAAAATAATCCCTTTTCCTTAATTAAGGAGTTTATCTCGTTTGTGACAATACCTGTTTCAGCTGTCAGCATCATGTTGCCATAATCGATATCCAACACCTTATTCATCTTTTCAACAGATAAGAGTACACCGCCAAATATTGGTATTGCCCCACCTGATAAACCGCTGCCGGCGCCTCTTGGCGTTATCGGTATCAACTCACGATTTGCCAGCTTAACTATTTTAGATATTTCCTCAACCGTAGTTGGGGTAACTACGACCTCCGGCATATGACCATATTCCTCAGCATTGGTTTCATCATGGGAATAGGCCTCCATTTTTTCTTCATCAACAAAGACATTCTTTGCCCCAACAATGCCTCTTAATTCTTCAACTATTTCAGCAGTAACGGGATTGTATCTCATTTATTTCCCCTCCTTCTTATAGGCTTCCAATCTTTCATTCAGCTTCGGAATGACTTCAAATAGATTCCCTACAATGCCAAAATCAGCCAATTGGAATATGTTTGCATCCTGATCCTGATTGATTGCAACAATAAATTCAGAGGTCTTAATGCCTGCTAAATGCTGTATTGAGCCTGAAATTCCGGCACAAATATAGAGCTTTGGTGATACTGTTTTACCGCTTAGGCCTATTTGGTGAGGATATGGCAGCCAGCCTCTGTCAACGGCATCTCTACTGGCTCCTAAAACACCATCGAAGTGCTTTGCTAAATCCCGTAGTAAAGCAAAGTTCTCAACCTTCTTCATGCCCTTACCGCCTGCAACTACAACTTCTGCTTCTTCTATATTTACAAATTCCTCTACATCTTTTCTAAAGCCAACCATTTTAACACGATCATCCACCAGCTCGTCCTTCAGCTCTAATCTTACGATTTTTCCTTCTCTGCTGGTATCAGCTGCCAACGGTCTACTGGATTTAGGTCTTACAGTCGCCATTTGTGGACTATGGTTAGGTGTTTTTATTGTAGCCATGATGTTCCCGCCTATGGCAGGTCTTGTTTGCAAAAGATGGAAGGTGCCATCCTCAATGTCTAATTCAGTACAATCGGCAGTTAAACCGGTACTTACCTGAATAGCAACATATGGCATTAGGGTCCTACCACTGGAGGTAGCAGCTGCCAATATTGAATGAGGCTGATATTGCTTTATTAAATCTGATAATACATTGCTATGGGTTTCAACTATGAAATTCTCCAGACGAGGGTCATCTATAAAATATACCTCATCGGCGCCTCTATGAATCAGCTCCTGAAGGGCTTCATCAGAAACATTGCTTCCCATTAAAACTGAGCATAGCTTTGTGTCCATTTTATCAGCTAATTTTCTGCCTCTGCTCAATAACTCAAAGGAAACCTCTCTAAGCTTGCCTTTGCTTTGTTCAGCTATTGTCCATACATAACTCATCAATAATCCCTCCTATATCAATTCTTTATCTTCTAAGAATTTCATTAATTCATCAATGGCCTCATTGACACCTTCTTCACCAAGGGCCTTAACCAGCTTTCCACCTCTTGTAACCTTTGGATAGCCGATTTTTACAACCTTGGTGGGGGAGCCCTTTAAGCCTATATAGGATTCCTCCATATTTAAGTCGGCTGCAGAAAGTGAAGGTACTTCTGTAACTCTAGCCTTCTTTTTGCCTCTTAATGTTGGTAGTCTTGGATTACTGATTTCCTTTACAACAGTTAATAATGCCGGAAGCGGCATTTCTAATATTTGATAGCCGTCCTCCACTAATCTTTCAACTGTTATAGCTTCATTATTTATTTCATCAATCTTGCTTACATAAGTAGCCAGAGGTATTCCTAACCAAGCGGCAATACCAGGTCCTACCTGACCGGTATCTCCATCTGTAGCTCTTTCACCTGCTAATATCAAATCATACTCCCCTATAGTTTTAATTGCTTGAGATAAGGTATAAGAGGTAGCCCAAGTATCGGCTCCGGCGAATTTTCTGTCTGAGATAAGGATACCTTCATCGCAGCCCATTGCGATTGCTTCCTTTAAAGCCTTAGTGGCTGTTTGTGGTCCCATAGTGCAAACGGTTACCTTCCCGCCGAATTGCTCCTTCAATTGAATGCCTGCTTCTATTGCATAAAGATCTAATGGATTGATAACACTAACAACACCCTCACGAATCATGGTACCTGTTTCTTTGTCCATCTTTACGTTACTGGTTTCGGGTACTTGTTTAATCGGAATAATAATGTTCAATTTCATTCCCTCCTAATCTTTATTAAGAACAAACTCCTTCTTTGAAAGCTCTAGCAGTGTCGTGCAAGGACAATTACAATATGTAGTTTTACATTCCCTGTATATACAATAAAAAAACCAGTATTACCATAAGTCAAAATTTCTGTACTATGGTAAATGCATACCTATACGAGCTAACAAAGCTTAATACTTAAACCTCTTTTGCTGTATCGCACTCTTGTATGCTATACTAGTTGTAATTTTGATGCAGGGCTGGCAGAAAGCCAACCCCCATCAAATAATTCTAGTCTTTTTGAAAACTGGTTAATTCCTTTTCTACAAAATCCAGATGATCAAACATTTCCAGCTTAGCCCGCTTAGGATTTCCTTCCTTTATGGCCTGATAGATATTGAAGTGCTGCTGGTAGAGCTTTTCAGCATTACCCTGCTTATTATAGAGGTATTGCCTGCTGGTTCTCATATTTTGAACCAGTAGATCGGATATCAAGTTCATCATCTTCATCAGCATAGTATTTTTTGTGGCCTCAGCGATACCATAATGAAACATGGCATCATTTTCCTCCCCTAAGCTTTTTTGCTTGAGATCTTCCTCCATTAAGCTTAATGCCTTGGCTATTTTTTCTATATCATCTTCCTCAGCCCTAAAGGCTGCCAGCTCTGCTGCATCTGCCTCCAGCATCTTTCTAACCTCTAAAAGCTCTAAGCTGGCTTCACGGTCCATCATCATGAATAAGGCTAGGGGTTCTATTAGAACCTGCTCAGATACATCGGAAATAAAGGTCCCCTCCCCCTGTCGGCTCTCTAGAATTCCCAGGAAATCCAATGCGCTAAGCGCCTCCCTTACGGAGGTCCTGCTGACTCCCAGCTTATCCGATAGTTCTCTTTCCGACATTAACTTGTCGCCGGGCTTTAAATCACCCTGCCGCATAAGCTCCTTTATTTGCTCAACAATCTGTTCATAGACTCTCTTAGTTTTTATAGGCTTAAACAATATACCAACCCCTATCATCTATATAGTTCAACTATATTATTGATTCTACATAGATATCCAAAACCCTTTTTTAGAATAGGCCCGGCACTATTGCCATTGCTATATATGCGAATATACCGGCAACTAAAGCGTAGATAACGCAAGGGATAATATTTGTTTTGATAACTCTACCCTCTTTGCCTAATACACCCACTGTAGTACAAGCAGCAACAACGTTGTGAACGCAGACCATGTTACCTGCTGCTCCACCAACTACCTGAAGACCTACGATAACTAATCTTGACATGCCGATTTGATCAGCAACACCAAACTGGAATCCGGAGAACAGGATGTTGGAGGTTGTGTTACTTCCTGACATGAAGGCCCCAAGAATACCGATGAATGGTGCAAATATTGGCCATACCCCCTGGAAGATGTTAGCTGCAGCTGTAGATAATGCAACCATCATACCAACCTCGCCAGAGTTATTGTTACCTGAGTTAAGCATTACCTGTACCATCGCTATGGCAAACACAAGAGCTATAGCTGCTGGTATAACCTGCTTTAAGGATTTAGACCAGGTGGCTTTCACAACGTCACCCTTCATCCCATGAAGGAATATGGTTAATATAGAAACCGTCATAAAGGCAACTGTTCCAGGTAAATATAAATATTGTAATGAATAGGTCAGCTTAGTTCCCAAAATCTCTCTCCAATAAATTGTAAAGGTTGGGCTAGTCAGAATTTGCTTTAAACCAATTTGCGGAATTCTTGTTACAACAAGGATAACGGAAACAAGAATGTATGGCAGCCATGCCATAAACGGACTGATATCAGGCGTACTATCCTCCGCTGCAGCTGTTTCACTTGTAGCACTTAACCAAGAGCTGTCCCATTTGCTCTTATTAGCAAAATCCCAAGTCGTCTTTGGTTGTAGGAAGCCACTTCTAGCAGCTGTAACAACAATACCAATTGCTATAAGTCCTGATGCGATTGAAGGAAGCTCAGGTCCAAATACATATGCGATGAAGATATATGGTACTACGAAGGCAAGACCTGCAAATATGGCAAATGGTGCTACCTCTAGGCCTTCCTTAAAGGATTTCTTTTCACCGAAAAGCTTTGTCATCATACATACGATAATCAATGGCATGAATACACCCATGATGGCATGAGGTAGAGCTGCCCAAATACCAACATTATGAAGGAAGGTTGGTCCTGTCATACCTGCTGCTTCAATTTTAGCAAGGATGTCAGGGGAGCCAAGTACTGAAGAAACACCACCAAGTACAGGTGTACCAACAGCACCGAAGGAAACCGGTGTACTGTTACCTACAAGAGCCAGCATAGCTGCTGCTAATGGAGGGAAGCCTAAGCCTACCATTAAAGGTCCTGCTAGGGCAGCAGGAGTACCGAAGCCGGCAGCTCCTTCTATAAAGGCACCAAATAAGAATGCGATAATAATTGCTTGAACCCTTCTGTCTGGGCTGATGCCATAAAAGGTTTTATTAATTGCCTTGATAGCGCCACTGCTTTGTAATGTGTTCATTAAAAGGATTGCACCAAATACGATGATTAGAATATTAAATGCACTTAAAGCTCCGTTAATAGTAGAGCCTGCCAACCACTGAAAGCCTACGCCCCACTTAAGAGCTGCTAGAAGTACAGCCACGATCCAAGCTACAGGCATTACCTTCTTTGCTGGCCAGTTGAAGCCAACCATTAAAACGATAGTTAAAACTATTGGTACTGATGCTAAAATAGCTAACATTGAATAAAGACCTCCTTTTTTTTCTTTAATCTGTTTGTTAACGTTTGCAGATAACTGGGAAGCACCTAGAAATGCAATTCCTCTTCCTCTGGTGAAAAATTCCCCACCCCTCCTTTTTATTAACATGGTCATCCATACATCTGATGGTCTGACCATATAAAAATATATTCCACTTACTTTTTAATTATCCTTCTTTTTTCTGAAAATTTAAACGGTTTTGAATGTTATTTTTTTAACCTTTTTCAAGGGTTTTAGCTGGTTTCAATTTCAGGAAAACGTTTCTAAATACTTATGTTTTCCAGTGTTGTCATCGTTATTTGTTTGTCAATTCCCAAAATTTTCTCAAAAAGTATACTGTATACATTAGTTTTAGGGATATTTTTTATATATTTTTAAATTGAATCGGGACAAAATGTCATATTTCATTTTTCAGAATTTTTTGTTTAGTGCAGCTTGAAGGAAATTGTTAATCGATGTAGAAGTTGTTATACAAAATACAAAAAATATATAGATGTATTTTTCAAATTTGTTTAAGGGGGGCTTACAATGACTATTATTGATGCTGTTTTCGCGAAGTCATTAGTCAAATTAATAAGCAATGAGACAAATCAAAATGTGCATATTTTTGGAGAAGGCGGTGTGATTATTGCCACTTCCCAACCCGAAAGACTTGGTACGATACACTCAGGAGCAAAAGATATCATGTCTGGAAGAATAAATGATATATCAATAACTGAAGAAATGGCTAAAGCCATGGCAGGCACCAGAGCTGGATTTAGCATCGGAATTGATTCCAATAACACCCGGATAGGTGCTATTGGCATAAGCGGAGACCCGCAACGAATGAAACCGATTGCAATGATAGCCAGTCATGTCATAACTTTAGAATATGAGCGAAGGTTATTTATGGACAGCATCAATGTAATGGCTGGTTCAATTAACGAGAGCCTACAAGAATCCTCAGCAGGCTTGGAGGAAATATCTGCCTCCTCTGATCATCAGGTTTCATCAATTGAGAGTTTGAGTGATATGGTCTTAGACGCTAAAAATAAAGTCATGGAAACAAATCAGATTATAGATATCATTCAGAAAATCTCAAAGCAGACGAATATTTTAGGTATCAACGCTTCTATTGAAGCTGCTAGACTTGGCAATGAAGGCAGAGGCTTCGGAATTGTTGCCAATGAGGTTAGAAAGCTGGCCGAAAGCACTGCCACCTCCGTCGGTAAAATAGATGAGGTTTTAAAAAATCTGCAAAATCTGATAGTTACCATATCTGATAGTATTCAAACCTACACCATCTCATCAAAGGAACAGACAAAGGTCGTTCAGTCCCTGGCCTTTGAACTAGAAAATATCACCACCTCCCTTGAGGACTTTACTCAAACCTTAAAGGGAAGCGATAGGCATTAGTTAGAGAAGGCTCTTATTTTCAATTCTCCCAATCCTTCGGGTTACTTTGAAAATGAGAGTTTTTTTTTCACTTAGTATCGGTATACATGAACACAGCCTTCAAAGCATAATATGAATTATCAGGACACAAAGCTTCAAAGGGTATTTAAAGTTTTCCATAAATATGCTATAATCCTCATATTAGCTATATTTACTGGGGGGTGCTTTATTGAAGGGAAGACCTAAAAAAGCTAGAGATGTCATTTCTCTTGCGATATACTATGAGATATTTATGATTAGTATCTCCCTTGCAATTGTACTTTTATCTGTCATAAATTTGTTTATTGATTTTAGCCCGCCCACCAGCAATGTCATTAAACATGTAGATTATGCAATTTGTATCATATTCGCCCTAGACTTGATTATTAATCTGATTATTGCCAAGGATAAGCTAAAATGCCTTAAGTCCAGCATGATCACTATTATTGCGGTGGTACCCTTTAGCTCTTTCTTTCGTATTGCAGGGGTTTTAAGATTATCAAAGCTACTAACGCTATTTTCCTATGCCAATCCAGCTAATATTGGAATTTTCGCCAAGCTGTGGATTTTCATCATGCAGCCCAGCGTAATTAGAATATCAAAGTTCGGCAATATGGCTAGAAGCTACTTTAGCAATTCAAAAAAATCCCGCGAAGAAAAAAAGCTTACAAAAATGAATAATAAGAATAAAAAGAAAAATAAGAGCAAGAAATGAGAGATTCTAAAAAGCTAGAGTCTCTCATTTTTATTTCAAAGGTCATTTTTTAGTAATGAATTAATGCAGATTCTATCTTTTTGAATATATAACGCAGCAACTCAAATAATAAACAGACATAATTGATATAAAGCTTAACGAGGAGGCAGTTGCATTGAGAAAGCGCTTCGTTTTTCTGTTAATACTTCTGGCTTTATTCTTTACCCTGTTTTTTAACAGAGGTCTGTTTTACTACATGAGAAGCCTCTCCATAATGCTTCCCTACAGCATATATCAGCGACACCAGAGTCCTTTAGGTCATATGGGCATTAGCTTTAACTTCCCTAAAGACAAGGTCAGCCTTCAGGGCTGGTATCCCTTTACCCTCACCCATTTCGATGCTGAGGGCTTTTCGAATTATTCAGGTAAAAAGCTCTCCTTAACCGTGCTGTATGGCTTTGGTGGCTTCCAAATATCGAAGGAGGGTTCATCCATTTACGACCCCACCGCCAGCTTTTATACCAGCTTTTATGGTGGCTATGCGGTATATCACGAAGATCCACAGGATTCCTTTGGTTTTTTAAACGACGGGAAAATTAATACCGATGAATTGCAGCTGGTGCCAAAATACGACCAAACCCAGCTGGTGCTGCCCTCCCTTGGTTGTGCCGCCGAAGACATTACCTTCATTAACACTATTGACAGCATTGAGGAAAATGTAAGCTATATCGGGATGGATGGCTGGACACGAGTGGATTCCAGCATTATAACCAACAGCCTGCTGCATAAGCCCAAGAATTCCGCCAGAGGCTATCTTCAATACGGCAAGCCCCCTAAGGATTACAATGGCAAGGACTTTCCTCTGGTTAACCTAAAAGGCAGGGCCTATATTAAATATATGGCAGACTATCAGATGACCTTTGTATTGTATATCATGGGGGTTGACGATGAATTCATTGATTATTGGGATCGGGCCCTCTTATCCGAGGCAAGGCTAGTACCTTGAGCTTTTATAAAATTTCTTAGCTTCTTACCTTATTCTTTGACACTTAAATCTATAAAATCAAATCGATTCACATCAAACAATCCCATGTCCGTCAGCTTCAGCTCTGGGATAACCGGCAGAGCTAAAAAGGATAGCGTCATAAAGGGGTCTATTTTTCTGCTTACCCCCAGCTGATTGTAGGCAATGTCCAGCATAGCCTTTAGCTTACCGTTTACCTCCTCCATTGAGGCATCGGAGATTAAGCCGCCAATACACAGCTCCAGAGTCATTAAAATTTCTCCCTTAGACGCTATAGTAATACCACCGCCAACTCTTGAGACCTCTTGTATTGCCAGCAGCATATCGGCGTCATTGTCGCCTATCACTATAAGATTATGGGAATCATGGGCTATGGTGGAGGCTATGGCCCCACCCTTCAGCTGAAAATCCTCAACCAGACCCAGTCCGATATTCCCTGATGCTCTATGTCTTTCAATAACCGCCAGCTTTAAGATATCCAGACTCCTATGATACTTAAATTTCCCATCCTCCACATAAATTCGCCTTACCACCTTGTCGGTCAGTAGACTGTGGGGCTGTAGCTTTATGACATTCACAATATCTGAATCCACATTTATTTCCAGCATCTCGGGTGTTATATCCGGCAACTTTACCGTATCCACCACAAGACTATAGTCAGATTTCGGTATACTGAATAACGGCTGCTTGTTTTCTGCCACCAGCTTACCTGCCTTAAATACCATCAGTGGATTAAAGTCCTTCAAATCCTGTAATACAATAAGGTCTGCACAATAGCCTGGGGCAATGGCACCAATCCCCTTTAATCCATAGCATTCAGCGGCATTGATGGTAGCCATCTGTATGGCTGAAATGGAATCAATACCATTCTTAACCGCCAATCGAAGATTATTGTCGATATGTCCTCCCAACAAAATATCCTCTGGATGCTTATCATCGGTACAGAAGAGGCATCTTCTTAGATTCTCCTTAGTAACGGCCCTAACCAGTGCTTCCAGATTTCTGGCGGCCGAACCCTCTCTTATCAATATATACATGCCTAATCTTAAACGGTCCAGCATTTCCGCCACAGTGGAGCATTCATGCTCAGTCCTTACACCTGCAGCAGCGTAGGCATTTAATGCCTTTCCCTGAATATTGGGGCCATGACCATCAATTACCCTATCCTCTGCCATCAGTATTTTATTTACAACCCTTTCCTCAGCAGCTATAACACTGGGATAATCCATCAGCTCTCCCAAGCCCAGCACCCTTTTGTGATTAAGCAGCGGGCTTAGTGCCTCAGCATTCAATATGGCTCCGGAGTTTTCATAGGAGGTGGAGGGAACGCATGAGGGCAGCATGACAAAAACATTTAAAGGAATGCCTTCGCTGGCCTCTAAAATATATTCTATTCCCTGTATCCCTTTTACGTTGGCAATTTCATGGGGATCAGCTATGATTGTAGTGGTGCCACGGGGAACTATAGCCCTAGCAAATTCTGCAGGAGAAACCATAGCCGATTCAATATGAACATGACCATCTATGAAGCCAGGAGAAACATATTTCCCCTCTATATCTATTTCCTTAATACCTTCATAATTGCCGATCCCCACTATTTTGTCATTATGTATGGCAATATCGCCCTCTAGTATTTCATGGGAAAACACATTTACTATTTTGGCATTTTTCAGCACCAGCTGAGGCATAAGCCTTCCTGCTGCCAAATCAATTCTCGTCTTTAAAGCTTCCTTCAATAAAATACCTCCCTTCTATTCCTTTTCCATCAAGGCCTCCAGCAGCCTGTCAGGGGTTACCGGTATCTCCCTCATTCTTACTCCAACTGCATTGTATATTGCATTTAAAATGGCAGGGGCCGCTGCCACCATCACCGGCTCACCAACACCCTTTGCGCCATAGGGCCCCGTTACCTCCGGGTCCTCCACAATTATTTTTTTCACCTCAGGCATATCCAGTGCTGTAGGAATGATATAGCTGGAAAATCTATTGTTTCGTATTTCTCCGTTAGTAAGCCTTAAATCCTCCATCAAGGCATAGCCCAAAGCCATAGAAAAGCCGCCGTCTATTTGTCCCTCCAGCAGCTGGGGATTAATAGCCCTGCCCACATCCTGAGCGCAAACAGCCTTAAGAACCTCAACAAAGCCGGTTTGCGTATCCACCTCCACCTCTACACCATATACGGAAAAGGTATAGGGCCAGTAGGGCGCCCCCTGCCCGGATTCTTCCTCCATTTTCGTGGTGCCAGCCGTAAAGCTTTCCTCAAAGCACAGAGGCTCCGTCAGTGCCTTTGCTATGTCCTCAAAGCTGATGGCGCTTTGTGGGTAGCTCTCCAAATATACTTTTTTATTTTCTACCCTGATTCCTACAGCGCTATTCAGCAGCAATTTATCTATTGCTATATATATTAGCCCTTCCTTGAGGGCTTCGCAAGCTTTTTTTATGGCATTGCCGGTGTTATAGGTTTGTCTGCTGGCGGCAGCGGTGCCGGCGTCAGGTGTATTTTCCGTGCTTTCACAGTAAAATTTAATATCCTCAATTGATACCCCCATAGCCTCTGCCGCTATCTGCTGTAAAACCGTCTTAGCCCCCTGGCCTACCTCTGTCGCTCCGACATAAATGCCTATTTTCCCATCGGTCTCCAGCTTAGCTCTGGCCCGAGAGACATCGGGAAAGCCATTGCCGTAGCCAGTGCCATAAAAACCACAGCCTATGCCAATTCCTCGCTTTTTCATTCAATGGCACCTCCATCAGCTCCAGTATTCTGATTCATCCATTCAGACACCTTATCAATACATTCTACTAATGGCACACTATGATGTAGCAGCTGCCCTGTCGCTGTTCTATCGCCTGGCTTGAAGCAATTCTTAAGACGAAATTCAATAGGGTCCAGCCTTAGCTTTTCCGCCAGTATATCCATCTGCTGCTCATGGGCTATCGGCACCTGAGTCGCACCAAAGCCCCGCATGGCTCCTGCAAAGGGATTGTTTGTATAGACCACATAGCTATCTACCTTAACATTTGGAATCACGTAGGGTCCTGTCGCATGAACACCTGCCTTCCTTATAACGTTAATTGCCCAAGAAGCATAAGCACCGGTATCTCCAACTATGCTTGCCTCCATTGCTATAAGCTTGCCCTCTGCATCCGCTGCGGTTTTGTATGTCATCACCATTGGGTGCCGTTTACTATGGGCTGCAAAGGATTCCTCCCGACTATAAACTGCCTTGACAGGCCTTCCGATTAATATAGCCGCCAGGGCAAGATGAATCTGCAGTGTGATATCCTCTCTGCCGCCAAAGGCGCCCCCTACCGCAGGATTTATAACCTTAATACGATCTAAAGGAAGCGCCAATGCCTCTGAAATCTCCTGTCGGTCAAAGTGCGGATATTGTGTTGCGACGCAAACAACCACCTGACTACCCTCTAAATAGGCTAGGCCTGCCTCCGGCTGAAGGAAGGCATGGTCCACCATAGAGGTTCTATAGGTGTTTTCCGCTACAGCTGCTGCCCTGTCAAAGGCTGATTCAACATTTCCTCTCCTCAGCTTGTAATGATATATCAGATTTCCTTTATCATGAATTTTAGGTGCATCAGATTGCATGGCCTCAATGGCATCAAAAACCCCTGGAAGCTCCCTGTAATCAATTTTAATTTTTTCTATAGCCATATGGGCGATTTTTTCCGAGGTAGCTATGACAAATGCAATTGGGTCCCCTATACTTCTTACCTTCTTACTGCAAAAGACCTCATGGTCCTTAAAAAGAACCCCATAATGATTATGGGGGACATCCTTAAAGGTCAATATTTTGATAACACCCTTCAGCCCTTCAGCTTCGGTGGTATCAATAGTAATTTCTGCATGGGGCTTTGATGAGCGAAGGGTTTTACCGTAAAGCATACCCGCCATATACAAATCCTGTGGATAGCTGGCCCTGCCGGTTACCTTAGCCGGACCGTCAACCCTAATTTCAGCCTTCCCAACCTGCTTAAGCATTAGAATCCCCTCCGGTATTTAAATATCCTGCAGCAGTCTCTATAGCATCGACTATTTTGTTATAGCCGGTACATCTGCATAGGTTTCCTGATATACCCTCCCTTATCTCATCCCTTGTAGGTATAGGGTTTTCGTCTAAAAGCACCTTGGCGGAAAGCACCATACCCGGTATGCAAAAGCCGCATTGGACGGCACCCTTTTCAAGAAAGGCTCTCTGTATGGGATGCAGCTTATCCTTAGTTGCCATCCCCTCTATGGTTATGATTTCCTTACCCTCTGCCTGAAAGGCCATAACCATACAGGAGTTGACGGTTTTTCCCTCCATGATAACTGTACAGGCACCACATTCTCCCTCACCGCAGCCCTCCTTGGTTCCGGTAAGGTGCAGCGCATCTCTTAATAAGTCCAGCAATCTCATTTCCTCATGTATTTCGGCGCTACGTTCTTCACCATTAACCCTTAAAGAAATCTCCTTCATTCCCCAACGCCACCTTTATATATTTTGATAGCCGAGGGCCTTCCTCAAGGCCTCTTTAAAAACACCCTTAACTGCCTCACCCTTATATTCAGCCCCGGACCGTCCCCTTAAACGCTCCTTTAGCACCTGCTTAAACAGCTCAGCAGCAGCTTCTATGCTGCCGTCATTGATTGCTTTGCCTTCTAGACAGGCCTCTACCTCATATTCACGTTTGGGAATTTTCCCACAGGCACCCGATGCTAATCTAACGTTTTTGAAGGCATTATCCCCTACCTCAACAAAAGCCGCCACCGCAATTCTGGATATTGCCAGAGCCTTTCGCAGCCCCAGCTTTGCAAAGCCCAGTGATTGATTCTCCTTAAGGCTGCTGAAGGCTATGCTGCATAGCAGCTGATTGGGCAATAGCTTTACACTTCCCTTATCTAATATAAAGCCCTGCAAGGACATCGTCTCTTCCTTTTCCCTGCTTCTGACGATAGCTTCTGCCTCCAATGCCAATAAAACCGGAATTATGTCAGCAGCAGGAGAAGCGTTGCAAATATTTCCTCCGATTGTAGCGGCGTTCCTGATTTGAGGTGAGCCCACCGATAAGGCAGCATCTGCCAGCCCCTTTAGATTTTGACTAAAAAAAGGACTTTTTGCTATTTCGCTGAAGGTTACACCAGCCCCTATTTTTATCATTGTCTGCTCTGTTATTCTCTTTAAACCATCTAACCCAGTGTCCGCCAGCTGTTTGCTATATTCAGATATGCCCTTCAGTTCATTAATACCTGATATATCCAGCAATACCTCCGGCTCCAGCTTTTTTTCCCGCAGTTTAAGTATAATATCAGTACCTCCGGCAATTATGCAGACCTTCCCCTGATGGTCCTGTAAGAGCTTCAGCACCTGTTGAAGCTCCGCCCCCCTATAAACCGATAAAGGCGCCACGGCTTCACCTCCCCCTATATCCTCCTATTTACACCGCTGACTGCCAGCTGCTGCTCCAGTATTCTAGTGGATTCCTTTAAAATTTCAGCCTCATTAAGGGTCTTCAGCACTCTATCCGCCATAACTATTTTACCGTCAATAATTGTTGTCTCAACATCGGTGCTGCTGGCGGAGTACACCAGCTGTGAAATGATATTGCCCTCATTATTTGGTGCCATATGCAGCTTTTTCGTATCCATAATCACGATATCCGCCAGCTTGTTTACCTCAAGGCTCCCCAGCTTATCCGCCATCCCCATTGCTCTGGCTCCCCCCATGGTGGCCATTTCAAAGACCGTCTCAGCAGGCATTGCTGTAGGGTCTAAGAGCCTTGCCTTCTGGATCAGTGCAGCACTCCTCATCTCCTGAAAAATATCCAGATTATTATTGCAGGGTGCGCCATCGGCCCCCAAGGAAACCTCAACCCCCATGGACAAAAGCTCCGGAATTTTGGCTATGCCTGAGGCCAGCTTTAAATTTGAATTGGGGCAATGGGCAACCTTTGTGCCGGTATCCGCCAACAGCCTCATTTCCTCCTCCTGCAGCCATATGCAGTGGGCTAGTATTAAATTCTCTCCCGTCAGACCAAGGTGGTGAAGATAGCTTATATTTCTCATGCCTCTATCCCTTTCCACAACCTTGATTTCTCCTTGATTTTCTGATGCATGGGTGTGCAGCATGACACCATATTCCCTGGCCAGCCGGCCCGCCTCAACCAACAACGCCTCAGAACAGGAAACCACAAACCTCGGTGCAAAGGCATATTGAAGCCTGCCATTTCCTTTGTTATGCCATTTTTTCAGCAGTGCTACAGACTCAGCGATGGCCTCCTTTGGATTTTCCATCAAGGCCGCTGGGACACCCCTGCCGTAATCCATCATGCACTTTCCTGCAATGGCCCTGAAGCCGCTCTCGTAAAGGGCCTCAAAGGCTGCCTCCGTATGGTTTACCGTCTCCATATCTATAATTGAAGTGGTACCCCCCTTTATAAGCTCTGCAATTCCCAGCTTAGCCGATAAATAATTTGACTCGGCGGTGTGGGCCGCCTCCAAGGGCCAAACCCGTTCCCTCAGCCAATCCAACAGCTCTAAATCGTCCGCCTGATTCCTGAAGATGGCCTGAGTCAGATGAATATGAGTTTGTATGAGGCCGGGAATCACCACCTTACCGCTGGCATCCAGTACCTCATCGGCTTCATAGCTTAGCAGACTGTCTATTGCCTTAATTTTATTGTCCTCTATAAAAATATCTCCCCGAAATATTCTCCTTTGTTTATCCATTGTTACCAGTGTTCCGTTTTTAATCAGCAGAGTTTTCATTTTTGCTCCTCCTTTATTAGTGCCTCATGCATCGATATGACGTATAATGCTACATTTTAATTATACCCCATAGCCATCCATGACCGCTAAGGAATTGGAAATCAGCTTCCTAGCTTATTATTGCGGCAGAGGCATGTATGACCCTCTGCCGCCATTAACTATTATACTATTTTATACCAGATGCTTAAGGATGAAAATAATAAAAAGCCCATACATTATAGGAGAAACCTGACGGTATTTTCCTGTTAATACCTTTAAAAGCACATAGGACATAATACCGAAAACAATCCCTTCGGCAATGCTATAGGCCAGAGGCATCATTATAATTGTTAGGAAGGCTGGAATTGCCTCTGTAAAATCCTCAAGATTAATCTTAAGTATTGGTGACATCATGAATAATCCCACCAAAATAAGCACCGGTGCGGTTGCCTCTGAAGGCACTAAGGTAAAGATAGGGGCAAAGAATAAGGCCAGCAGGAACAGACCCCCTGTAGTCAAAGCTGTTAAACCGGTTCTTCCACCCTCTGCGACACCAGAAGCACTTTCAACATAAGTGGTAACAGTACTGGTTCCCAGCATCGCACCTACTGTTGTACCTATGGCATCTGCAAATAGTGCCTGCTTAGCCTTAGGCAGCTTTCCGTCCTTATCCAGCATATCGGCCTTTGAAGCGACACCCACCAAGGTTCCTAATGTATCAAATAAATCTACAAACAGGAAGGTGAAGACGATAACCACCATATCCATTGAGAATATATTTGAGAAGTCAAATTTAAAGAATATCGGCTCCAGCGAAGGTGGTAAACCAATGAATTTTTCCGGCATAGGCGTAACACCCATAGGAATTCCCACCACCGTAGTTAAAAGAATGCCCAAAAGCAAGGCCCCCTTAACCTTTTTAGCTAAAAGCACCCCTGTTATGACTAAACCAATTAACGCCAGCAGAACACCGGGGCTTGTAACATCCCCCAGGGTAACAGAGGTTGCCTCTAAGGGTACAACAATTTTTGCGTTGGATAAGCCTATGAAGGCAATAAATAGCCCTATACCAACGCTTACGGCATGCTTTATGTTTAGTGGTATGCAATTTACTATGGCCTCTCTTACGTTTAAGAAGGTTAGGATTATAAATATGATGCCTTCTATTAAAATAGCGGTTAGTGCAAATTGCCAGGAATAACCATAGGTGAGAACAACGGTAAAGGCGAAAAAGGCATTAAGTCCCATTCCTGGTGCCAGTGCAAAGGGATAATTGGCAACAAAGGCCATAACTAATGTGGCAATGGCTGCTGATAGTGCCGTGGCTGTGAAGAGGGCATTAATATCCATTCCTGTACTGCTTAATATGCCCGGGTTGACGCTTAAAATGTAGGCCATTGTCATAAAGGTGGTGATACCAGCTAAAACCTCAGTTTTAACTGTTGTTTTGTGTGCCTTGAGCCTAAAGGCTCTTTCCAATAGGCTGCTATTCATAGCTTCAGGTTTACTACTCATCATTAGACCCCCTTATTTAATAGGCATTATTTTACTTATGCCTGTGGATTTATATCCACTCCCAAGGTGTCATTTGTCCATATCCTCCCTCCGATAGTTATATTTATTGCAGTACCCCAATGCCCTCGCCACTTAGATCAGTGGTATTAAAGAATTTAACCAAGGCCTAACCGCCCTAACCTAAGCCTTAACAACAGAAGGCACTGGCACTGAATAGCTGATTATTTATTCTACTACAGGTGCTAAAATCTGAAAGCTATTGACATCAATAAGACCCTTGTCGGTGATCTTCCATTTAGGGCTTGTGGATAAGGCTAAGAAGGAAAGATGCATAAAGGGGGCATGAACCCCACAGCCCAGCTCCGCCTTAACTAAGCCCTCCAATGCGGCAATTCTGCTGCTGACCTCTGTGCCTGTAAGCTCATCGGTGATTAAGCCCCCAACCGGCAGCCTTAATTCACCAATGATCCGTTTATCCTTGGCTACAGCGATACCGCCACCCATTGCAATCACATGATTGACTGCTGCTGCGATATCCTCCAGGCTGGCCCCCACAGCGATGATATTATGGGTATCATGGGCCACGCTTTCTGCAAAGGCTCCCTTTTTCAGTCCAAAGCCCTTAACAAAGGCCTTGCCGATATTGCCATTTCTACCATATCGCTCAATGCATACTATTGCCAAGGCATCCTGTGCTGTATCCGGCAATACCCTTCCCTGTTGAACCCTTAGTCTCAGCTGAAGGCTGCCTGAAAGGTTTTGATCCGGAATCAGTTCAATGCATCTTACCTTAGCCTCATTACCTTTAGCGGTTATTGCCAGCGCCTGATCCGTCACCCTCTGGGCCTTAACCGAATCCTTTACAGTATGTGGATAGATGTATTTAGGCATATCTATTAATAGCTTCCCCTCAGCAGCCACCAGCTTACCCTCTAAAAACACACCAGCCACCGTCATGGTATTTAAATCACTGATAATCGCTATGTCCGCCAGCTTTCCAGCCGCCAGCACACCTCTGTCCTCAAAGCCAAAATAGGTGGCAGGATTAATCGTCACCATTTGAAGGGCCTCTACAGGATGAACCCCCTCCTTGATGGTTCTTTTTACAATTTCATTCATATGCCCCAGCTTTTCCAAGTCCTCCGCCACCATATCATCGGTGGCCAGTATACATCTACGTGAATCCAAGCCCTCCTCAGTAACGGCCTTTATGCATTCCGCCATGTTTTTTTGAGTGGAGCCCTCCCGCATAAATACGTAGACCCCCTGACGGAGCTTTTCTATGCACTCTGCCTTTGTGGTGGTTTCATGACAGGAGCAGCTGCCGCCTGTGGCTATAATATGGGCCGCCAGCTCTGCCCCAAATAGCTCCGGGGCATTGCCATCGACAATCTTTCCTATGCTTCTGGCATAGGTGGTGGCGGCCACCAGGTCCGTTATGATTTCAGGTGTGTTTCTGTACACATGCCTTGCATTGCTGAAGCCCTGCAGCTCGCCTATGCCGATAACATTAGGATAGCTTAAGAGCTCCGCCATATCCTTAGAGGTAATATCATAGCCTGCTGTTTCCAGCTGTGGGCAATCCGGTGTTAGGGCAGGAACCACTAAATGCACATGATTCGGTACTGTGCTGGCCTCCTCCGCCATTGCCTTAATGCCTATAGGGCCAAGGGCATTCCCTATTTCATGGGGGTCCGCCACCAGGGTCGTTGTGCCGGAGGGAATTGACAGCCTTGAAAATTCAGTTATGGTCAGCATACTGCTTTCAAAATGCATATGGGAGTCAATAAAGCCGGGGGCCAGATACTTATCCTGCAGCTCCACCACAATAGTTTCAGGCCCTATTAGGGCATCGGCCTTCCCCACCATCAAAATATGGTTTCCCTTTATGGCGATGTCTGCCCTGTATATCTCTCTGGTGAGGACATTGATGACATTCCCCTGACATAAAACAATATCCGCATAGGCCTTTTCTGACATCAGCACATCTATCAGCTGCCTGCTCTCAATAGCCCTTTTAATACCTAATGCATCCAACAATACCTTCACCTCCCTTAGTACCTTGCATCACTTCACGTTTAAATGCCGGAAGGTACTAACTCTTGTCATTAATAAAATCCCTATAGATGTCAATATTATCAACGATGCCTATAATTGCAGCGTCTATAGGGGATTGAAGCTTATCGGCAGCATATCTGGCGGCTGTCCCCTTAGTAAAAATCACAATTTCGCCTATGCCGGCACCTACGGTATCTACAGCTACCAAGGCTTCACCAACGGGGGCCTTCTCCAGATTTAAGGGCTGTGTTACCATCAGCTTAGTACCCGTCAAGCGTTCATCCTTCCTTGTCGCAACCACCGTTCCAATAATTCTGCCTAAATACATAATTTCATCTCCTTCATATTGGCGTTTAAGCCTTTATGATCTTAATTCCCCTCCGCCTGGCGGTATCATAGGCCAGAGGCGTTATAATTGAATTGCCGCCAACCTTAATTTCCTTCAACTGCGGTGGCGCTTTTAAAATGTCTCCCTCTGTTATAATGCTTTTTTTATTGTGGGTGCTGACGAAGGCCTTTGCACCTGCCACTAAGCCGGAGGCTGTCAAAGCTTCTGCCGGAGCAGCCTTTGCTTCCTCTGTCGAAGCCTCCGCCAGGTCCCTTGACGCCATATATTGAAGAAGCGCCTCTATATCGGTCTTATCCTTAATTTCCATAACTCCCATAGACTTTAGCTTTGCAATATAAGCCTCCACCATAGCCTTAATGGCCTCTGACGCTGGCATCATTCCCCTATAGGTCCTTAAGCCCTCCAGATTCATCCAAATGGGCTTGCCCATCCACAGGCTCTGCCAGAGGAGCCTTGGTATCAGCTGGTCCTGTATACCATTGCATAGCTTAAAGGCAGTATTCTGGGTTAGTAGGGGCACCACAACAGCGTCGATATCCTGCAGCACCGCCATTTCCTTTATAGCCTCTGCCTCTCTGATTAGCTCTTTAGGCTGCAGCTTTAGCATAAGGCTGTTAATGTCCAAAAGCCCTTCGGCAGCCCTTGAAAGAGCCAGTCGATATCGGAGGCCCCTGCCCCTTGCCTTTACAAGGGAAGGCATTAGCTCCCCCATACCGTTGTCGGTGCCTGTCAGGACAATCAAAAGCCTCCTGTCCACCTTCTGTGGCGGGATTTCCCTCCCCCTTGAAGAAAGCTGATTCAGTATTTCTCTTGTTCGGTTCAATTCCATTCTTTTTCACCCGCCCAAGATTTTTTTATTCCTGCTTTAAAAGAACCCTTTCGACCTCAGCATGGGGTCTTGGTATGACGTGTACGGAGTGAAGCTCTCCCACTGCCCTAGCCGCCTCAGCTCCGGCATCGGTGGCGGCCTTAACTGCGCCAACATCGCCCCTTACCATCACCGTTACCAGCCCATAGCCAATTTTTTCATAGCCCACCAGTGTAACATTTGCCGCCTTAACCATTGCATCCGCTGCCTCTACAGCACCCACCAAGCCCTTAGTTTCTATCATACCTAATGCCTGACTCATAAAAATTCCTCCTTATCATATAACTTTGGTTTATAATCGCTAACGCTGCTGCTATCAATAATATCTTACATGAGGTTCCCAACAAGTATTGCTTTAAGAAATCCTTGCCTTTGTCATTTATTTATTTTCGCTGTTCCCTTTCCCCTTCAAATTCCTTCTAAAGGCCTCAATGAGCTGCTCCAGCTCCTCATGGGGCCTTGGCAATACATGGTGGGCCAAAATTTTTCCCACCTTGCTGCCGGCACTGACCCCGGCATCCACAGCCGCCTTTACCGCCGCCACCTCGCCGGCTATGTGAATGGTAACACTTATTGCCTGTCCTGCCCCTATAACCTTTTCACAGCCTACTAAGGTTATATCCGCTGCCTTCGCAGCTGCGTCAAGGGACGTTACGGCAGTTGTTAGCCCTATGGCCTCTATCAAACCCAATGCTGCCGCCACAGCATCACCTCCTATGATTATTTTAAAACCCCTCTGGCATCATCTGCCCTTAACCCTTTCAGCTAAAGCCTCCAGCGTTATGGCTTTTTTAGCGTTAAGGATTTGGGGCTGCTGCTGCTGGCTGTTTAAATTTGCCCCGTCTCTATTTATAACACTGCTTAAAAGGGCCTCCTCACCTTCCGTCAGCCTCCTTTTGCTGCAGGTGTCCTCAGTACCAGAAGGCTTTAGGCTCCTATCGGCGATGTTATTCAGTATCCGCTTTGCCAATGGATTCGGCATTAGCATCACCACCATCCACCACATCCTCTAACAGCCTGTCGACCTCATCATGGGGCCTGGCAATGACATTGGTCGAAATGATTTCCCCCAGCGCTTCGGCTGCTGAGGTGCCATTTTCCACTGCTGCCTTTACAGCCGCCACCTCGCCGGCTACAATCACCGCCACTATGCCGGAGCCCACATAATTAAAATCCACTATCTTGACCTCCGCAGACTTTACCATAGTATCCGCCGCCTGCAAAGCCGCCACCAGGCTTCTGGTTTCTATGAATCCTAAGGCTTGCTTCATACGCCATTACCACCTTTTATCTTTTTTTCAGGGAAGTATTTTTCAATATTTACCTCTTCATAGCCGGGTATTTTAGCCCTTTCAAATTTCTCTGCCCCCTTCCCAAGGGGCTTTGTGGCATCTATCCCCAGCTTGTCGGTTACCCCTGCTATAGCATGGGAGGGCTCCAGCCCCGAACCCAAGGCACCTGGAATGATGACCATATCCCTAGATGCCTGTACTCTTGTAGCAAGGGCCCATTCCAGATCGTCATGGCTGTAGATATCCACATCCTCATCCACCACCACAACATGCTTCAGGTCCTTGCTGCTGGCTAAGGCACCTAAAATGGCACTCTTTCCGTCACCCTCATTCTGCTTTTCTATCGCAACCGCCGCATGAAAGCGGCAGCCACCAGATACAGTGACATTGACATCCTTAACCTTCACAAGATTGCCAACAGAATGATATAGCTCCATTTCCCTAATCAGACCATTGGAAAGATGCTCCTCCCTGCAGGGGAAGGCGGTTTGAAAAATGGGATTGCTTCTATGGAGAATACATTTAACCTCCATTATCGGATGCTGTCCCACACCGCCATAATAGCCCATCAGCTCACCAAAGGGGCCCTCCGCCTTTCTTTTATTGGGGGGCATTATCCCCTCCAGCACAATTTCAGCATAGGCCGGCACCTCTAAATCCACCGTATGGCATTTCACCAGCGCCAAAGCCTCACCCCTCAGGGCACTGTCCACCTGATATTTATCAACCCCATAGGTATAACTGCTGATTTGAGAGGCCAATAGAAAATGATAGTCATAGCCCAAAATCACCGCCACCGCCATTGGCCTGTTGCTGCTCTCAAAATCCAGATATTGCTGCGTGGCAAAGGGAGAGGCGACTAAAACACTTAATTCAGCTCCGCTATTGACCTGCAGCCTTCTGACAGAGGTATAGCTGTTTCCCGTTTTGGGGTCCTTGATCACCACCACCCCGGCGGTTATAAAGCTGGAGGAATCCTCGCTATGAAAGGTTGGTATCGGCAATAGCCTTCTGATATCTATATTTCTGGTAATAATATTTTCCTTTATTGGCCCATCCTTTAATAGTCTTGTGGGCTGAGGATTTGCAATTGCCTTCATGAAGTGGAAAAGCCGATCCGCCGTAGTGGTATTCAGCATTTTATAATAGATATCTCTATTGCCGAATAACCCTCCCACCACCGGTATTTGACTGCCCTTTACCCGGTTAAAGAGTATTGGCCTTTCATTTTTAAAATATTTCAGCACAGCCCCCAGCTCAAATTTAGGGTCAACCTCCTGTTGACACTCATCCAGTGCATCCATTTGCCTTAGCTTATCTAAGGCCGCCCTTAGCATCTGTCTTTCCATTTTTACCTCCTATTCTCCCCATCTTTTGAATAGGTTGTGTTCGATATCTAATTGGTCAAGAATTCTTCCTACCATAATGCTGACGATATCCGCAATGCTCTCCGGCTGATGATAAAAGCCCGGTGCCGCCGGCATTATCGTTGCCCCTGCCCTAGCCAGCTTCAACATATTTTCCAAATGAATCGTGCTTAATGGGGTTTCCCTTGGTACCACCACCAGCCTTCTCCGTTCCTTAAGGACGACATCTGCGGCTCTGGTGAGTAAATTATCCGACAGGCCATTAGCAACAGCTGCAAGTGTCCTCATGGCGCAGGGTACAATCACCATGCCATCGGTTTTAAAGGAGCCGCTGGCGATGGGTGCCGCCAAATTTTTATTATCATGGCAATATGCCGCCAAGGACTTCAGCTCCTCCAAATTCATACCGCATTCATGGGCCGCCACATATTCTCCCATTGTTGAAACTACCAGATGTGTTTCAATATCCAGCTGCTGCAGCACCTTTAGTAGTCCAATGCCATAAATGGCACAGCTGCCGCCGGATAATCCCACAATGATTCTCATTTGTCTCATCACTTCCTTTGCTTCCAAGAAACCTTTAAAATACCAGCCAAAGGCCTGGTGCTTACTTCACTTTATTTTCTGTGTCTCCGCCGCCAATCCATGGGTCTAAGCCCTTATCCCATGCTTCGATGTATTCGTCAATCGTCATTACCTTAGTAAATATACTGAGGTCATTTAAGCCATATTGGTGCATTTCCTCGGTTTTAGAGGCACAGCCATCACTTAGGGTAATCACCTTATAGGCGTTGGCCAGGGCATCGGTGGCGGTGCTTCTGACGCAGACATTGGTCCAAACCCCTGTTACCACCACAGTGTCTATGCTTTCCTCCTTGAGATAAAGGTCTAAATCCGTATGGGCAAAGCCGCTATGCCTTCGTTTTTGAACAATATATTCCGACTCAATAGGATAAAGCTCCGGTATAAAGTCTGAGCCCCAGGTGCCCTTAACGGCATGTACGGGCCTTACTCTAAAGTCAGCATCATTTTTTCTATGGGCCTCCTGAATATGGACAATTTGAACATTGTCGGTTCCTCTGGCCCTAACCCATTTAAAGAGCTTTTGCAGATCAGGAATTATGGTTTCACCGCCGGGGCAGCGCAGTGGCGCCTTTTCCCCAACGAAGTCATTTAACATATCGATAACAAGAATGGCATGTCTTGGCATAGCCTCTCCTCCTTAATATTTAATGGTTTTATCCAGCTTAGATATCCGCTGACGCTTAACGAATTGACCATAGCCCTCCTTAACCACGATGCCAATGGCATCATCGTAGACCAGAGTCCCCCTAACGACGGTCTTCACCGGCTTACCCTTAAGCTTAATGCCGTGAAGCGGATTATATTTTGCCATAGAATAGGTCTTCTTCTGATCTATGATCCATTCCCTTTCAAGGTCGATGATGGTAAAGTCGGCATCTGAGCCAATATGCATAGCACCCTTCTTAGGATATAGGCCGTATTGCTTGGCTGGACTGCTGCTTAAAACCTCCACTAAACGGCTTAGGCTTAATCTGCCCTTGTTGTAGCCCTCGCTGACTAAGATTGGCACCAAGGTCTCTACTCCTGGAATACCCGGGAAGGCGGTCCATATATTTAGTCCCTCCCCCTCCTTCTCAGTCTCTATTTCATAGGGGGCATGGTCTGTGGCCATAAAGTCCACGCTGCCATTTTGTAGGCCTTCCCATAGCTCATCATTATCTCTTTTTGTCCTTAGAGGAGGGGCTATTTTAGCGTACTGCATATGCTCCGTCATGGCCTCCTGATAATTCAGCATTAAATAATGGGGGCAGGTTTCGGAGGTAACGCTTAGCCCCTTCTTCTTGGCCTCTCCCACCAGCTTAGCCCCTATTCCGGTACTCATGTGAACGATGTGGAGCCTTGCGCCGGTTTCCTCTGCAAAGCTAATGCCCAGCTGAATAGCCGCCTTTTCCGCCAGCTCCAGCCTGGCCTCTGCCCATGCAGGGCCATCGGTGCGCCCTTCCGCCTGCAGCTTTCTTACAAAGTAATCGCACATGGCATAATTCTCTGCATGAATTCCCACCGGCAAGCCTGTTTCCGCCACCCAGCTGAAGGCCTCCAGCATTTCTGGGTCCGTCACCCTTTCATAGGTGGGGACCGAAGGGGTCATATAGACCTTAAAGGCACATACCCCATAGTCCGCCTGAGCCTTGACAATTTCCTTTTTGCCAGCCCTGATGTCCTCTCCTGTGACGCCCCCCCACATGGCATAATCGATAACCGCCTTATCCTTAATGCCATTTAGCTTGGATTCCAGCTCATCAATGCCTCTGACAGAGGGCTTGGAGCAGCAGGGCATATCCATAATCATAGTTAAGCCCCCAGCAGCAGCTGAGGAGGTGCCGGTTAAGAAGTTTTCCCTATGGGTAAAGCCGGGGTCCATAAAGTGGGTGTGGGAATCGAAGCAGCCGGGCAAGGTCAGATTCCCCTCTGCATCTATGGCATTGTCAAATGCCACGCCCTCTAAATCCGTTACAAAGCCTGCTATCCTTTCATCCTTAACTAAAATGTTGGTTATTACCGTTTCATCGCCCTGTGGTATTCGAGCATTTTTAATGACGACATCATATTTCATTGATAATCCTCCTCAAATCAAATATTTTAAGATTTTCTTATTTTAAGATTTCTTATTTTAAGTACTTGTCGCAGTTAAAGCTTAGGTTAAGGCCTCAAGCTATTATGCATCATAAGCCTTAGACATAAGCCCTATTCCCTTTTAAGTCCCTTTTGACCAGCTTTTATTAGCTACCTCTATAACATCCTGAACATAGGGAAAGCCTCTTCTTTACCCCATTAAATGGCTCTCTAAAATCTGCTCCCTCCTAAAGCCCTCCAGACCTAAGAAATACTCCAGCGAATTCAACAGATACTCCAGCTTCACCGGCCCCACCAGCTCTGAGCCTGTTACGGCAACGCCATAGCGTTGAGCCTCTGACCTTACAAAGTTAAAGGCCCTGTACAGTGGTGTCTGTCCGCAATCAAACATATTCATAGAAACCACTACACCGGAACGCTCGGGAAATTTGATCCCAACAGCCCTTACGGTTGAAAAGCCTCCGCTGGGTCCCCTTACCCCTGCTGCTATCTTCTTTGCAAGCTCTAAATCCTCCGTTGCCAGGAAGATATTGTAGGCCGTCAAGCCTTCATTGTCAGCACTAACAATAGTTGCACCAGCTGTAGGATGCAGCTGATTAAGCCCGATATCCGGCTTTCTTTCATCGGTATGGGCTACCTTCTTTAAGCCCTCATACTGACCCTTCCTAATAAAGGAAAGGGCTTTTCTTTCCTCACAACGGGCATTTTGGCCTGAGAAATATACTGGCACCTGATAGCGTTCATATATCGCCTGACCTATTTCCTCCGCCAGCTGTCGGCATTCCTCTAGGGTTATATTTTTAAAGGGAAATAAGGGTATGGTGTCCTGTGCTCCGATTCTTGGATGGGTTCCCTGCTGCTCCTCCATATTTATTAGCTGATAGGCCTTCGCTGCCATTGACAGTAGCGCCTCCATTAGTGGCGCAGGCTCACCGATGACAGTGACCACAGTTCTGTTAAAATCATGCTCCGGCTCATAGCTAACCAGCCTAACCCCTTCAACATTTCTGAGGGGCGCTACAATTTCCTCAATAACCTCTTTCCTTCTGCCGTCGCTGAAATTTGGCACCGCCAGCAGGTACTGCTTTTCCTTAAACATCTCTATTACCCCCTGTCAAATAATTAAAATTATCCATATGTTATTTAATATGTAAAAAATTCCATAAAAAGCACCCCAGCCCTTTGTAGAAAAGCTATGAAACCCACTGGAAATTTTCTGAAATTTCCGATGAATTTTCGTAGCTTTTATACAATGCTATAGGGGCTTTACAAAAGATATAATAATCTATGTCCACAGGTTTAAGGTTAGTACCTTGAATCACTTTAAAATATATTTAACTATCCTGTCATTCTGAAGCTCAGTCAAAGAATCTAGTTATTTCAAGAATATGTAGCGTCTTCGCTATCACGCAGCCACAGATGCTTAGGGTTTCTTATAGGCTTTAAAACGCCAACATATTTATAAAGCAGAATCATATAATTAAGATAGATATTTCAGATGCTTACCTAAAAAGGAAAGGAGATGGCGAAATGGCTCTAAAAATGATCGATTTATCTCAGGAGATTTTTCAAGGAATGTCGGTTTTCCCAATGCACCAGCCCACCTTTATTATGACCAACATGACCCATGAGGATAATATGAAAACTACGGGCAGCAAGACTCTAGGCTTTTCTGCCAGAAATCTGCTGATCAGCGAGCATGGGGGCACCCATTGCGATGCCGTTTGGGAATACAAGCCTTCAGGGGCAACCATTGAAAATATGTCCCTAGAATACTTTTGGGGCAGTGCCATCTGTGTCGATTTATCTTTTGTGACAGCCGATAGATATATCGAGCCCCAGGATTTACAGGAGGCCCTTAATAGCTCAGGACAGGAGCTTAAAAGAGGAGATATTTATCTCATGTATACGGGGCATTACGACAGAAGCTTCGGCACCGACAAATGGCAAACCACCTATACCGGTCTCAGCTATGACGCTGCCAAATGGCTGGCGGAAAAGGGTGTCGTCAATATAGGCGTAGATGCCCCGGCTATTGATCATCCTCAGGACCTTGACTTTTCAGGCCATCTGGTCTGTGGAGAATACGATATCACCAATACCGAAAATCTATGCAATCTGGATAAGCTTGTGAATAAGCGCTTTTTATACTTTGGTTTGCCTTTAAAAATACGGGGAGGCTCCGGGTCACCCATAAGGGCAGTGGCGCTGGTGGAGGAATAAATATGAAAACGCAATACAGTTTTAAAGTGCTGAAAATGGCGTTTTAGGATAAATATAATTAAAAGGCTACCTCACATAAGAGATAGCCTTTATATAATTAATTATTTCTAAGCGCCGAAAGATTGACTGCCCATATGCCGTTATCCCTTGTGGCAACAAAGGCCACAGAAGCATCATTGCTGTAGGCGATATCCAGCACCAATTTATCCTTTAAATCTCCCCCGATCTGGGACCAGAGGGTGCCGTGGTTTCCGCTATAATAAAGTCCTCCTCTACCGGAGGGAAAATCCCAGAAGCCCATCAGCCATTCATTGACATCTATTGGGTTAAGCTGCAGCTTTGTCATGCTGCCCTCAAGATAAAACCTCAAATAGCTGGAGATATTACCTTCAATATCTGTAGTCTCTACACCTATGGAAAAGGCATGATACACGGCATCCGATTGTATGGGATGAACTAAAACCCCGTAATTTGCCACCGTGTTGATTTTTATAAAGCTGTTGCCGCCATCGGTAGACAGATAGGCCAGCTTATCGACGATATATATGACATCCGCTTCCTTTGGATGTACGGTTATTCCTCTTACTGTTAAATCACTTATTTTACTCCAGGTTTTTCCCCTGTCCTGGCTTTTCCACAGGCCACCACCTAGAGTTGAGCTTTGTCCTACATAAATATCACCTGCTGTACTGCTGCTGATAATACTGATGGGGGCTTCAAAGGTGTCTGTTTCAGCCTTCTGCCAGCTTTTCTCTGCAGTTGAATAGGTGTAGATTTCGCCATTGCTGCCTCCAGCCACGATGATGGCCTCATTATCCTCCTCAAGCTCGACAATATGAAAAGCTGTTATCTCCTTACCCTCACTGATGCTTACAGCCTGTTCCTTACTCTGAATCTCGTAGATGTCCCCCTCCACCTGGGCATACAGCACCCCCTTAGCGGTAATTGCCAGTCTATTTACTGTTGTATCCTCAAAGCCAAGGCTCTCCACTTGCCAATCGGAGCGCTTCAGCAAATCCTCTGCCAGACCCTTAGCTTCCGAATTGACGGACTGTAAAGGCTCTTCATTATTTTCTTCAAGGGCTGGTGTATCCTGATTGCAGCCGGAAAGCATCAAAGCAGCAATCATCAACAAAAGCATTATAAATTTTTTATTTTCGAACATGAATATCTTCCTCAGTTCCTTCATCATATCCTTTTTCCTTCTATTCATAAAGTCTTCCTCCTTTAGGGAATAAGCGCATCAATTCCAACAAATTCATAACCCTGCTGCCTTGCTTTTTTTATAATTTCCGGCAGTGCCTCTATTGTGGATTTTCTCTTTGTGTGCATTACAATAATAGAGCCATTGGATAAATTTTTTAGAACCTGCTCCGTTATATGGGCCGGTTTGCTGTCGAAGCTGGCATCATTGGAATTCAAAGACCACATAACTGTCTTTAGGCCGATATCCCTGGCTATCTTCAGCATTTTAGAATTGTAATAGCCGCCGGGTGGTCTATAATATTTAGGTACTATGCCTAAATGCTTCTTTATCACCAGCTGTGTGGATATCAGCTGACCTCTGAATTCATCCTCCGGTATGGAATGATTGTTCAAATGGTCCCATGTATGATTTGCTATGATATGCCCTCTATTGTAAATCTCCTCCAATATGTCCTTATTCACATCAATGGTATTCCCTATGATAAAAAAGCTTCCCTTGACATCGTGAGCATCCAGTACATCCAATAGCGGCAGCACTTCAGCATCAATGTAATCATCAAAGGTTAATGCAATCCGTTTTTTATCAGGACCCTTATAGACTACCTCCACCTTTTTTCCTTTGTTCCCCATAGCATCGTAGCTAAAGCTATGGTCAGCTGTGTCAATTATTTCCTCCAGATGTGCTAATTGCGAATAGGGTATGCCATCTATAAGAATGGCCTCAACTCTATTGCCATCGATTGTTATAAACCCCTCCTCGGCATTGTAACGATATATCCTGCCGAAGGACATGGCAAAAATTTTGGAGGGAATATATATATCCTCATCTAGTTTGTAGGCAGCATCCGTCATCTTCATATCATCAATATAGAAGCTGGAGCCCTTTATCTCACCGATACCCTGCTGCCATTCCTTTATATCTCCTTCTGATATGTGTATTTTTCCATCCTCAATAGCAATGCTATCCAGATTTAAAACATGCGCCAAAATATCTAGGCTAACATAGGCCTTGCCAAAAAAATTGACCACATCGACAAAGGCCTCCTCATCTCCCTTTACCACCTGAATCATTTGCTTGTCGGGAATCCATATAATTCTCCAATTCAGGCCTTCTCCTATGCTCCTAATGGGCAAAAATACTATGCCGTCCCAATCATAGCCGATATCCACAAATACCCTGTTGAGGTAAACGTTGTAGCTCTTCTCAAGCCTTTTCTCAGCATAGGCATTGGCCTCTCCGATAGAATTATGATTTTGTACCTCATGCCAATTGGAATAATTATCTACACCAATACGGATTTCTTCAGGGTCCTGGGGCTCTTGGATATCCTCACCGACTATTGGCTTATCCGCCTCTAGTTTTTCCTTAAAATGCACCCTAGCACCATAATATATACCTATGCCAACAAGAACTATTAAAACTATGATCAATATCATACGATGTCTTTTCACGATAACTAAAGTCCTCCCATTGTATAAATGTGATTAATAGAAAAGGATGCCTAAGTATTATGTTACACCAAATAGATCAGAGTGAAAATAGCATTATTTGGTTACAAATCTTACAATTCCTTTACAGAAAAAAATACTTGAGGCTATCAAGTATTAGTGTTTCTACTACAGATCAAATTAGTCCTGTATTTAGCAAATGCTTTCTCTTCTACAGCATAAACTGGATACTTCAGCCGAGCATTAGAATGACAGATTGTAGAAAACAGAAACTACAGATTTTAAACTGATTCTTAGCAATTAAATTAAAACTGTATATCATTTTTTCAGGAGGCGTTTTATCTTTAAGGCTACCTCTAGATTTAACCTATCCTTTGGATTATCCAGATTCATTGCGGTTATTTGCTGAACCCGCTGAAGCCTGTAAAGGGTGGTGTTGTAGTGAGTGTATAGGGTGTCGGATATTTTTTTCAGATTGCCATTATGATGAAAATATACCTCTAGGGTTTTGACCAGCTCTGTAGATTTTTTCCTATCATAATCAATTAAGGGCTGTATTGTACCTTCATAAAAGCTCTCAAGCTCTTCGGTTAGCGCGTCCTGGCAGAGGATTTTGTATATCCCCAGCTGATCGAAGTGCACCACCTGCTTATCCTCAACGACTTCACCGGCTTTTAATGCATTGGTGGCATCTATATGGCTTTTATACATATGCTTTAGTCCACTATAGTCTCTGCCAACGCCAATTCGGTAGTCTGCTTTAAGATTTTGGTCTATGATTTTTTCAAGCCTGCTACAGAAGCTCTTTATAGTTGAGGTAGTTTGCTTGTTATTGTTGAAGGAAAACAATATGTAAATACTGTCGGTTTTGCTGGCAACCAGGGCCTTTATTTTTTGCTCCTTTATTAATCTTTCAAGGCTACCCTTAAGAAAATGTATTTGATTTTCTGCTGTTGTCACATCGGTGGAATGACTAAAGCCTAATTGAAGGATTGCTACAGCATACTCATCCTTTAAATCCAGCTTGAATATATCTGCTCGCTCCAGAGCCTTGATCCGTCGCCTTTCCTCCATTGAAAAGAGCTCCTCCAAAAACTCTGCCCTATATCTGTTTTCCACCTCTCTAACGGATAGCTGCTTCAGAATCTCTAGGGCTATTGTAGTGGAGGCTGACTCCATAACCGATAAGTCGAAGCCCCCTAGAGGGGTTGAAATATGCCATGCAAATATATGACCATAGATATTGTTCTTTACTATAATCGGCATGACCATACGCCGAACAGGTCGCCCCTGTATGTTTTCAAGCCCTTCATCAAAGGCCTTTTCATGCTGCTTATTACTACTATAAAAGCGATTGACATTATCTAAAAGAGCCGCCTGTGTTTTATCCGCCACAGTCGCCATATTTTGATAAAGCTGCTCCGGAAAAGCGATTTTAATTGCAACGGGATTCTTTATATTCTCCTGAATCACCCCGGTGATTTCTTTAAGGCCGCCCTCCTTCAATACCACATCCATAAGCCTCTCGTGAACCCTCTCAATTCTTTCCAGCAACGATACCTGCTTATTGAATATTTCCTTGAAGATTCTGGTGGTAATATCTGAAAAGGGAGTGGCGTAGTATATGTCAATGATAGGAAAGCTTAAATGATTTGCCAGCTCTACGACCTCCACTGATAGCATGTCCAAATAGGGATAAATCTTTATACCGATTCCGGCAAGGTTCTTTTCAGCACAATCTCTTATTAGCTGCTTCTGTGCCTCTGGGTCGTCTTTTTTGAAAAAGTAAGCGGTGGTCAATAAAAGCTCCCCCTGAGATACCCAGTCCAAAGCATCGGGGTCCGCCATGATATTTACCTTTGAGACTGTGTTTCTGCTGCCACCTGTGCCTGCAATAAGCCTGGATTTTTCCATGCAGTCAAGATTTAGAACATCCTCTATGGTAATCCCATTTTGCCTTTTCATACTATCCTACTCCTTTGAGGTTTTTTACCTTAGAAAAGCATAGCTGTCAAAATGTGTATTTATATAATTATTCTCAGAATATTTTAAATAACCTTTAATCGGATGGATAAAATTTCTAAATCTACCACCTATAAAGTTGAAGCTTTAAGTAAAAATATTTTTTCATGGTGATTTGTGCTCGTGTAAATTTATGGTAAAATAAGTATAGATTAGTTCTTAATGTCGTATTTTGGAAGGATGCTGACTATGATTTTAGAGGTAAGGGAAATAATGGAGGGAAGAAGGATTAAATATTTAATAGTTTTTATTTTTTCAATATTGGGCTTAATCATCGCAGGAAGAATACTGGATAGGTCATCATTACCCGATAGTATATATAAAGTAAAATATGCAATGTATATCGCTATTTTCTCACTGACAGGCATATTTGGAATTATGGGCTTTTTAAAAAATTACACCCAATAGATATTAGGATTTATTTTACTAAAACCCAAGGAGGTAATATGAGGAATATTAGTAAATTCAGATGGATAGTATTTATGCCAATTATATTATCCTTACTTACTGGATTGTTATACTTTTTATTTATACCAGAATTTAAAAAAAGTAAAATCATTGACAAAATATATGTCTATATCGATGATAGCCACCTATTAAAGTCTCGATACCTTGTTGCATATAATGAAGAGGTTCAAGTTGAGATAAAAGGGAAGGAATTTAAGATATATTTACCCTACGCCTATTATCATGGAAGTGATTGGGCATATACTGACAATACAAACAAAGGAATAGAACTGCTGGCAAGCACCATAATTAAAATCAGGCAGCCTATTCTTTCACGATATAGAGAAGGCGAGGATCACAGGATGCAGATGTTTAAATTTAAAATCGTCGAAGAAATTAAGGGAAATATCGTGTTTTATTATGGAAGTGAAAATGATGAAACAAGAAAGATTACTATTATTATTGATTAAAAAGTATTGGATTGAACAAAAAAACTTATGAAGATTCCATAGTTAAAGGCGGCTGTCAAGAGTCGCATTTAACTATGGAGGACTAAGGCAAATGGGCGTTTCGCTTGTCTCCTCGCCTTTTACTAATATCCTCTGAAATATCATCCTCAGAACAAATTAATCCTATGACTCATCCCTTAACCTTAAAGGGTGTAAGATAGGCTGCCGCCGTAGGCATCCTTTCATCCGTCAAGGGATTTTGCGGAGAAGGAATATGATACATAAACCCTTTGGAGCCACAAATATTTTCAAGCCTGTGGCAATTTTCATCCACAACCCCCAATTGAACCTGCCCTATTAACATAAATAATCCGTTTTGTCCTGTGATGTCCTGTATCGACACCAGCTTACATTCAAAGGATAAAATAGCCTCCTCTATTCTAAAGCCGCTAATTGTTTTGCAGGGCTCCGCATTAAAGCCACCTGCTATAATTTCATCAGTATCCTCACTGTTTTCTGCCACTGTCCTTTTACACGCCTCGTAATACTCGCTTGAAAGAAAATTTACGCAAAACTCCTTATCCCTTAGGATATTGGTATATGTATGGGAATAGCTTATTCCCGGCATAATGACATAATATCCGCTGGGATCTCCTGAAAAAACTGTTCCTGCATGAAATGCCGCATTCGGCTTCCCATTTTCCTTCATGGTTGTTACCATTGACAATACCTGCGGTACAATAGCACCATGCTCGAAATGTGAAAAATACTTATATTCCCCTGACCATGATTCTTTAAAATTATCTGGACGCTCTTTTCCTAATTCTATCTTTTTACCCATAGTTTCTTCACCCCCTGATAGCTTATTTTACCATGTCTAATAAGACAATAGCCTGTCATGTTCATTCACATACTTGAAGAATATTTTTAAAGCTTGTATATATCTTCGCAATGTCTTTTATGCCAAGACCTTAGCCTTGACGTCAAAATCAGTAGTTATAAAATCAAAAAAAGAGGACAAACAAAGCGTCCCCTTGACTTGTCCTCAATTCATTTCCCTTTTAATAATTTCCTCCAATATCTCAGCCACCGATGCAACTACATTTTTACATTTAACCTCGTCATTTCTATATCTGTCCTTTAGCTCTTTACAGTTGTGACTGCCCATTCTATCCTCTACCGTATGTATCAGCTCTGTTGTCAGCTTTTTCATTCTTTCAGCCTCGTGGGCTCTGTCCTTAATGAAGAGTATGCCTAAAACAGCAATTCCTCCTGTAATGGCACCACAGACACTTTCTATTGCCATACCTCCTCCAAAGCCCCCCATGGTTTTTAGGGTTTCCTTCTCCAGATTTAGGTCATAGCCCTCATTTGCTGCATATATGATGGCCTCGGCACAGTTTAAATCAAATTGTGAATAATACTTTTCGCTTAGCTCCTTTAGCATAACATTGCCTCCTCAAGTATTTTATTTAAGAGTTCCTTACATTAGACTTGATATTAGCATCCTTCTGAATGCAGCGGCGAACAACTACCGAACCTCACCCCTAGCGGAAACCCTTATCTCCAATTGCACCTGGCCTTTTCTTACACCATATAGCCGATCCACCATATTTACCACAGTGCAGGCATGGTTAGGGATTATTTCTAATACATCTCCTACCTTTAGGTTATCCTTAGCTGGGTCATATACCAGCCTTCCCAGCTCCTCCGACAGGCCCTTAACCAATACCTCCGGATGCTTTTTTACGATTCCATAGCCCTTTATATTGTCATTGCCATGGGCTCCGGCATCTAGACATAGGATTTTACTGCCGGCATCCATCACAGCCCTTCCCGCTTCAGGAACACTTATAACAGTGGATAGTATGCTTAAAGCGCAGCGTTCAGCAGGAACAACCCCCAGCGCCACCTGTACTGCATCGTAAAAAACATAATTTCCCGGTCTTATTTGCTTGATATCCTTAAAATCCTCAATGGCCTTTATTGTTGGTGTCGAACCAATAGCAGCAAATTCTGGCTCCAGCCCCAGCTGTCTTAATACCGCCGTAGCCTGGTGTATTGCCTCCAGCTCCCCCTTGGCGGCCTTTAGAACCCCTTCTCTGTCGATTGCCCCATATACATGACCCCCATGGGTGGCAGTCCCCACAACGCATATCCCCTTTAGCATTGTCAGCTGCTTGTAAAGGGATTCCAGCTCATTTACTTGAATACCTAATCGTTTTAAGCCACTATCGATGATGATGATGCATTTAAAGACACAGCCTACTGACTGGGCCTTTTCATCCAGTATTTTTGCTGCTTCTAAGCTATCAATACTACAATAGACCTCTGCCCTTTTGGTTAGACTTGCCAAACGATTCAGCTTTTCCTCACCAATTATGGGATAAGCCAGAATAACTTTTTCTACTCCGGCCTCCACCATTTTTTCAGCTTCCCCAAGCTTTGCTGCCAGTACTCCCTTTGCACCCTGCTCCAGCTGCTGCTTAACGATGTACTTGCTCTTATGGGTCTTTATCATGGGCCATAGCTCTAAGCCGATTTTCTCCGCCAGCCTAGCCATATCCTTGACATTGTACTCCAGCTTGTCTAAATCAACGATAATGCAGGGTGTTTCCAAGGCTTTAACATCCATTACATAGCCCCCCTTAGTTTAAAGTATCTCTACGCCATCAACCACGATCTCCTTTGTAAATAAAAAGCCGTATAGGTCTAAGCTTAATGTATTCCGCTTAACCCTTATATCCCTTTGCAGATATACCTTCAGGTCCTCCAGCTCAATGATTTCAAAGCTGCTTTCTTCCGCAGGCTTTCCCTCTGTAACCGAAGGAAGGCTGGGGGTTCCGCAGCAGGCCTTGAGGCTAAGCTTCTGAATGGTCAATTCCTTAGTTCCTCTGCCAATCAGATATTCCCTTAGCTTGTCACTTATTTTTACCTCCATCAAATCACCTCATTATATTTATTCATATATTCATTTTAACATTTATATCTTCACGTAAACAAGAAATAAAAGTATATTGTATTTACAAGACAAACTCCACCTATGTCATCCTGAGACTTGACGAAGGCTCTATTCCTTGGTTAGAAAAACAGTATGCCTCAGCTATGCCTTAGAAATAGTTTCAATAAATAAATTAAAAGCCAAAGGCGATGTATTTCCACCCTTGGCTAAAATTATAGTTTATTTAATTGCTCCAGATATCTACGATGCTGTTTTCTTCATCCCATTCAACCCTTGCCCCTAGACTTTCCGCTACAAATCGAACAGGTACAAAGCTTCTGCCCTCTATAATTACCGATGCGACATCCAGTGCTATTCTCCTGTTGTTCACATAGGCATATGCCTCACCGATGGGTAATTTTATAGTAGTACTGCCTTTGATTCCAATAGCACTCCACTCTGCCTCATTCCAGTCAACCTCAGCCTTCAGTGCAGTAAATATCGTTCTGAAGGGCAGCATTGTTCGTCCATTTATAGTGACAGGATTTGGCTGAGTTTCTATGAATTCACCGTCAAGCCTAACGCTTACCGTATTTGGAGGAACAGGCTTTGTAGTTACTACAATGGCATTACTTAATAATCTGCCGGGGGCGTGTATTGTTTGGTCCTTGTATATCAGCCCCGATGAGGCGCCACCATCTAAATTCATGGCCTGATACAGACCCAGTCCCTTGCAGATTTCCGCCAGCTCCTTAATCGTAACATTCGGTACTACCCCCATCATCAGCTTATTGTCCTTAGTAACACCGATAAAGCTACGCTGACCTCTGTTGGTGAGAATCTTATCCTCAAAAAAACCCTCCGTCAATCCGTCTGCGGTAATTACGCCATTCTTAAGCAAGGTAGGCCCTGCCCCAACTGCGCTTGTGACATCCCGCCACTGCTCTGTTAAGGCCGTACCGCCATAGGCATTTTTATCTCGGTAGCTTAACTGGCTAAAGCCCATAGTATACTTTACAGTATCCCCTATCTTAAATTTTGAAATTATGGTTGGTACCCCGGTTACGATAACATAGCCATCGCTTGGGATATTGGCTTTGCCCTTTACAATCCCGCTTACCTTATCTGAGCTGACTACAATAGAGGTATAGGAATGGGTATAGGTCTCCCTCCCAAATTCAGGTGTAAAAATGGTTACGGCATCCTTTGTATCGAAGGGATGATTAATATTCCAAGCGTACCAGGTATCCTTGTCATTTATCGTGCCGCTTATGGATATATACAGCTGTTCTATTTTAACTTCATTTTTCTCAGTAAACCCTATTGTTGATCCGGTGTTTCCTATATGTACTACCTCCCCCTCCTTCTGGATTGTACCATAGGGTAAGGGGTTGTTGTCATAGGCACTAAAGAAGGTTCCGTTAATGGCTGCTATTATCTCTGCACCATCTGTCTTTCCTTGGTTTGCTATATTCTGTAGACTATCGGTTGTCCCAATTTGGTTGTTGGCCACATAGGGCTGAATTTTTATTGAGGTGTCATTTAGGTCTACCGTAACATAGGAGACATTTCTGCTGCCACCGGAAAAGGTAATGGCTTGTGTGGTAATCGCTGTAGCTTCACCGCCATAGATATTATTTATTGAAAAATAGATGAAAAGTATAAATATGATTAACGCTGCTATACTTATCTTTTGTCTTGTCGTCATATGTGTCCTCCTTAATTGCCCTCAAAATACCTTGCTGCTATGCCTAATTTTTATAGTGGTCAAGTCACTAGTATAGCACATACCCGAAAACATCTCAATTTCAATATATTAAAGCACTTAAAATTGGGATTTTAGTCCTTAATCTGTGCCAGCTGCTGTTCCATTTTGCTTAACTCCCTTTTCAGCACAATAACAGTAAAGATAGTGGACAGTATATCCGCTATTGGGAAAGTAATCCAAATACCCAGTATCCCCAAGCCGTATATTCTAGGTAAAATTAGGACTAATGGAATAAACAATAGCACCTGACGTGATAGGGTTAGCAGCAACGAGGGCAAGGCTTTGCCTAAAGCTTGAAAAAAAGCGGCTCCTATAATTTGAACACCAATTATTGGTACCATGGAGATAACTATTCTTAGGGCAAAGGACCCGCTATTAATTAGATCCGTATTATTATCAAATAAGCCTATAATAAAGCCTGGGAAAAGCTCTCCAAACAAGGTGCTAACAGTGGCAAATACAGTAGTAGCAATCAATGACAGCTTCAGCACCTGCTTGACTCTGTCAATTCTTCTGGCCCCATAATTATAGCCGGCTATCGGCTGCATTCCCTGTACAATACCAAAGAGGGGCATAAATAGGAACATGATCACGCGATTCACGACACCATACACTGCTAAAGCCAGTTCTCCGCCATAGAAGGTCAGAGAGTTGTTTAATATGATAGCAGTAATACTTCCTGCCACCTGTCGAGCAAAGGAGGGAAAACCGATGACCACAGTTTCATATATAATTTTCATATCTGGCTTCAAATGGTGAAGCCTCACCTTTAACGTGCTTTTTCCACTATAGAGATAAGCTAATATATAGATAACTGATACCAGCTGTGAAATAATCGTCGCTAAAGCGGCGCCTCGGATACCCATTGCAAGGGGAAATATAAATATGTAATCCAGTATAATGTTCAGCACCGTGCCGATAATCATTGAAAACATGGCAACCTTTGCATTTCCTTCTGCCCGTATGAGGCTGTTTGTGGAAACTGCAAAGGGAAAATAGATACTGCCTATTAAAATAACCTGTAGATATTCCTTAGCATAGGGCAGTAGGATATCTGTCGCACCAAAGGCTCTTAGTATCGGATTGATAAAAGTGAGCCCGGTAATACAGATCAGTATCCCCAGGAACACTACAGCAAAAAAAGAGTTTCCTGCCACATGATCAGCCTTTTCGTTATCCCCAGCTCCTAGATTTCTGGATATAATAGAGGCGGCACCGATACCGATCATCTGGGCAACCGCCATTATCACCATCTGAACAGGAAAGGCTACCGTAAGGCCTCCGATGGCAAGGTATCCTATACCTCTGCCGATAAAAATCGTATCCACAATATTATAGAGTGCATTAACAATCATTCCCACTGTTGCCGGCAGGGACAAATTTATCAGCAGCCTAGTCATATTTTGATTCTCAAGCATATTATTTCGTTCCAATAGTCATCATCCCTTCTGATATGCTGATAAAAGCTTACCCTGCACATCATTCATTCATTTCTACTGATGCTTAAAAGCCTCTAATATAGAATTATTGCCCATTCAGTACCCTTTTCAAACTCTAATGCAATTTGGTAAAGAGTAATTTCATTTTATCAAAAAAGCCAAAAGATGTCACTTTTGGCCTTGAAAACTCATTTAATGTGTACAACGCCTTGACCACCATCTACAACCACAACATCCCCTGTTTTGAGCCTTGAAGTAGCATTTCCACAGCCCACTACTGCTGGAATCCCCAGCTCTCTGGCAACAATAGCGGCATGGGATAAGGGTGCACCAACATCGGTAATTATGGCTGCAGCCTTTGGGAAAAGAGGTGTCCATCCGACATTTGTTGTAGCTGCAACTAGTATTTCTCCGGCTTGAAGCAAATATGCCTCCTCTGGTTGATTTAGAATACGTACTGTACCCTCCACACGACCAGCTGCCCCAGGACGGCCTTTAAGCATTGCTGATGCGGCCGCAGCTCCTTCCACAGGCATTGACGCATCATAATAATCCAATCTTCTATTAGGATTCTTCATCCACTCTACAGGGTTAAATCGCCCTTTAATATTTGATGGGAAGGGTGGCAGGCTCTTATAAAATTCAAAGCTTTTCCTTCGATCTGTAATGTGCTTTAACTGGCCAGTATTTCCTTTTAGTAAATCCTCGACCTCTTCAATATACAGGAAGAAAATATCCTCTCCAATACTCGTTAGCTCTGCTGCTTTAAGGACAAAGACTCTAACCACCCTATAGGCCCTTACAAATTCAGAACGGCCTTCCTCCCTCATTTGTGTGGCCTCGGCGGCTTTAGCTAAGCTTTTTTCCAGCCATTTTAATTTACCTGGATACCTTTCCTTAAACCCTGCCTTAGCAGCTTCATATTTGCTCTGTTGCCTCTGCAACAGCTCTGCAACAGCAATTCCAGACCTTTTTGCCTCCTCTAATTGCTTGTCTAGCCACTCAGTGTCCTCCATAGGGTCAGCAATTGATAGCTCATATTCATGGGGGCCCCTATGGCCATATTTCGCCATGTATTCCTCCCGACTCATTTCACCACTTACAACCTTTGAAATACCTATAACAGGTCCTAAGCTTGCAAGACCAGAGCCTCCTCTTAAGTTAGACAAGAGCGTATTACTGTCTTCGGGACCAACCAGCTCAGCAAGCTTTTTTTCCAGAGTACTGACATTGGTAAGCTTCATTGCTGACATCGATGCGAAATTTAAAGCCTCCAGATAATATGGCTTAAGCTGTGTGTGCCATAGGGTAAGCAGCTCCTCCTTTGTCTTGGCATTTTTAATTTTATTTCTCATATTATTGCACCATGCCGGTGTCTCCTTAAGGAATATCGGTAGATTTTTGATCACCTTCATGGATTGCTTTGCAGTACGTCCCACTATAGGTAGCATTATATTTAAAACCTCCAGACGTGAAAAGGGATAAATCGGCATGGTCATCCCCTCCGGCAGCTGTCCGTATAAATCGCCTAAAAGCTTAAGGGCACTATTGCCATCCTTACCTAATACAGTAGAAATCATGGATACTCTCCTGCTGATGTTCATATATGGCCTTCCGCAGATGTTTCCTGAAAAAACATAATAGTCTGGAATGAAGTTCATGGAATCATCCAACTGTCTGGCTATGCTCCAGGTGAGGGGTGGATATACATCCGGGATGGCTTCGGCCACATTGGTATTAGTCCATAGCTCTTCACCAGCTAAGGAATAATTCACTTCATAGGTTTCCAGGTTGAAGGCCCTTAAGGTTGTTATAGGTCTTGCCTGTAGGATATATAGCTTGCCCAATGCCACTGCCCATTCTATGTCCTGAGGTGTACCAAAACACTTTTCTAGCCTTGAGGCTAATTTGTATAGCGTCGAAGCATATTTACTAAATTCCTCAGGGCCCTCGTAGCTGCCCTTAGGTCTTTTTAGCTTAAAGTCATATGCATTGGCTTCGCCAGATACCAGCTGCTCTCCCAAACCATAAACATAGTTACCAATCATGCTTATATGGCTGCCGGTTATAGGGTCAGCAGTAAATAACACGCCCGATAATTCTGATGGAATCATAAGCTGCACCACGACAGCGATCTGGTGGGCTTCACCTATACCTTGAAGTAGACTATATGACTTTACCCGTTCGGATTCTTTTGACCTAAAGACGGTATCTATAGCAGCTGCTATAGCTTCATCTGTACTTACATTTAACACTGTTTCAAATTCTCCTGCAAAGGAGGCTGCGGCTGAATCCTCACTAAGGGCAGAGGATCTTACCGCAAAGCTGCAATTAGCATGTTTATTTCTAATTAGTGCCAGCCTTTCTCTAATATCATCTAAAACCTCTCTTTTCAGCTTTTCTTCATTGAAGGCTGAGGGTAAAATAACAAAGCCCTCCGGCACCGGGTAGCCCTCCTGATACATTTTTGCCAGCATACCGCCTTTTCCTCCAGCCATTTGCTGCTGATTTAAGGTCAATTCATCAAAGCTCCTTACCATATCTGACATAATAGAGTCTCCCCTCTTTTTTAATATAATCTCAAGGTACCTTTCTCAATTCCTAAGGCTCTTGCAGCAATAGCCTCAATAGAAGCCTTATACCTCTTTCCAGCCTCTTTATCATCAAGATATTCACTATAATAAATGCTTTGTGGCACTGAGGTTACAGCCCTCAACAATATATCCGCTGTTTCTCTTGGGAATTCCACTGTAAATATTCCTTCCTCTACCCCCTGCTGTATCATTGCTGTAAAGGGCTTAATAAACATTTCTGTTATAGTGCTAATATATTTATAATAGGTAAAGTCAGATTGCGTCAGCATAATAAAGTACCTGGTCAGATCCCTCTTAGTGCTTTGAAGCTCTAGCTTTTTTTCCATGAACCTGTTTAGCTTATCCAGAGCAGGCACCCCTTCAGCTTCTGCAATAGGCTGCAGCTCCTGAAGCATATCCTCTGCAAGGCGCCTCATGCTCTCAACCAGCACCTCGTCCTTTGACTTAAAGTAATGATAAAACCCCCCCTTTGAAAGTCCTGAAGCCTTTAGCATGTCCTCTATACTGGTGGCTTCATAGCCTTTTTCCATGAATAAGGCTTCTGAAAGCTCAATCAGCTCATTCTTTTTGAGGTTGTGATTTTTCATTGTTTTAGGCATAAATTGTACCTCCTCTATAAACATACCGACGTCGGTTTGTTTATAGTATATATTCTTATCATAGCTTTTGTCAAATCATTTATTTAAACTCGCAAATAAGCTCCTTTAGCTCACATAGGATTGTAGGTTTGGGTTGAGGAAAAGCTTGAGCCAAGGGTCTGTGTACCGACTCCTTGGCTCATTTTCCCTTGAAAAAAGGATACCTGTATTTAACAGATATCCTTTTTATAGGGGGTATTTTGCTCAAGCTATCGCTTATTTTATAGCGTTATTAATCTCTTCTATCATAATGCTTGTACCTTTGAGCCCACCTGAGGAGACATACCATATTTGAGAATTCAAGTATATGATCTGATTATTTTTATAGGCATCAGTCATTTTAACAATATCATTATTCAAGGTTTGCTCTGCTGATGTACTACCGCCTACTGTTGCGGCTCTATCGATAACAAAGATATAGTCAGGATTTTTTTCTGCAAGATACTCAAAGGTAATGGACTGACCATGGTTTGATACCTCAATTCCTTCATCTGCAGCTGTAAATCCAAATTCCCCATGGATAACACCGAACCTTGAACCGGGCCCATAAGCACTTAGATTTCCTTCATTTACCATAACAACCAAAGCATTTTTACCACTGGCTACAGCCTTGTCATTTACTTCTTTTACGCCATCGTTAATCGCCTTAATCTTTTCCTCTGCAAAGTCCTCCTTGCCGAAAAGCTCTCCAAGGGTCCTAATATTATTATTTACTGTGCCTATGTAGTCTGTAGTGCTGGTTGTAAGATATACTGTAGGTGCAATTTTTTGTAGCTCCTCATATACCGTTGCCTGTCTAGCTGATATTAGGATAACATCCGGATTCAGCTCAAAAATCTTCTCATAATTTGGCTCAAATAAGGTTCCAACATCTTCATATTTCTCGTCATTATATTTATCAAGATAGGTAGGAATATTTGACTTCGGCAGTGCTGCTATCTCTATACCCATCTCATCCAATGTATCCAAAGTAGCGTAATCGAAAACAACGATGGTTTCAGGATTCTTATTTAATACTGCTGTACCCAGCTCATGGGTTATCGTCATTTCTACAGCCTCTTCTGGCGGATTTGCAACTACAGGCTCCTCTGGCGCTTCCTTTCCTCCGCAAGCCGTCAATGCCATTACAACAACTAAAGACAAAATAACTAATAATGAAATTTTTCTCTTAATCATTTTCTTCACCTCTATGTATTATTTTTGTTTTTTAAATACCTATAATGAATGCTTAAAAATATATGCAAATTTTATTGTTTTCAATATCTTCAATTCTAAAATCCATATCATATATCTTTTTCAATACCGGTTCATTGATTATTTCCTGAATTTTCCCTTCCTTTGTTACTTTGCCATCATTTAAAGCAACAATATGATCAGAATAGCAGGAGGCAAAGTTAATATCATGCAAAACAAGCACAACGGTTTTCCCCAGCTCATTCACCAAGGACCTTAAAAGCTGCATAATCTCCACCGCATGCTTCATATCCAGATTATTCAGGGGTTCATCAAGTAGTATGTACTCGGTCCTTTGAGCCAACACCATTGCAATATAGGCCCGCTGCCTTTGACCTCCACTTAGCTGATGAAGATATTTCTCCTGAATGTCCGCCAGTTTCATGTATTCAATAGCCTCATCAATATAGGCAATATCCTCCTTTGTCAGCTTCCCCTGTGAATATGGGAATCGGCCAAAGCTTACTAAATCGCGAATTGTAAGCCTTATGGTTGTGTGGTTAGACTGCTTAAGAATAGAAAGCTTTTTAGCTAGTTCATTGGTATTCCAGCTTTCCAAGGTCTTACCCTCTATCAGCACCTCTCCTGAATCCCCCTTTATTAAGCGGCTTATTACAGACAGCAGCGTACTTTTCCCAGCACCATTAGGCCCTATAAAGGAGGTTATTTTGCCTTTTTGTATTTTTACCGATACCTTGTCTACCACATTCTTACTGCCATAGCGCTTAACTAAATCTACAATTTCAATCATATTTTATTCTCCTTCAAAAGCATGTATATAAAGTACAGTCCCCCTATAAAATTGATAACTACGCTAAGAGGGGTTTTGAAGTTCATCAGTCTTTCGACTATCAGCTGCCCCCCGATAAGGGCAATTGATCCTAAAAGCACGGAAGAAATAATTAAATGCTTATGCTTGAAGGAATCCAAAAGCTGACGGGATAAATTCACCACCAGCAGACCTAAAAAGGTAATAGGTCCCACCAAGGCTGTGGATATGGAGATGAGAATTGCTGTGGCAATAAACAGCTCCTCCACAACCCGATCGTATTCAATCCCCAGGTTTACAGCATTTTCCTTCCCCAGCAGCAGTACATCCAATCTTTTATAATGCCTATAGCTATAAATAAGCACTACTCCTATAACCGCAGCTGCGACCCAGAGAATCCTAGTATTCATATTGTTGAAGCTGGCAAACATTCTTCCCTGTATGAGGGTGAATTCGTTGGGATCAATTAATACCTGCATAAAGGAGGAGAGACTTTGAAATAATGTTCCGAAAATCAGTCCCATCAGCAGCAGTAAAAAAATATTTGAACCCTCTCTTTTAAACAGCACCCTGTACAGCAGCATTGAAAACAGCACCATAAATCCAACTGTGATTAAAAAATTCAGGCTGCTGTTGACTACAAATATATTTGCTGATCCGAAAAAGAATACGATTACCGTTTGCACCAATAAATATAAGGAATCCAAGCCCATAATACTTGGGGTTAGTATTCGATTATTGGTGATGGTCTGAAATATAACTGTTGAAAGAGCTATAGTTCCTCCCGTCAGGAGAATTGCCAACACCCTGGGTATTCTTCTGGAAAGGGCATAGCTCCAATTATTACTGTTCAATCCTAAACCAATAAATAAAATAATCAAAATCGTAAGTATACCTACTAGCATCCCTAACCTCCTATTATTTCTCATGCCGTCGCCCTCCTGTTTAATAGATAAAGGAACACAATACTTCCGATTACCCCAACGGTTAATGCGATGGGGATCTCATAGGGAAATATAATAACTCTACCTAAAATATCACAAAACAATAGGAAAACAGCGCCCAGCAGTGCTGTAGTTGGTATGTTTTTCTTGAGATTGTCCCCTTGAAGTATACCGACAATATTGGGGATGATTAGCCCTAAAAATGGTATTCTGCCAACAGTTATAACCACCAATGCCGTCATCAGGGCAACAATACTAACACCGATGTTTACCACCTGGTTGTAATTCAACCCCAGACTTATTGAAAAATCCTCTCCCATGCCTGCTAAGGTAAACTTATTGGCGTATAAATAGGCTATTATCATCAGCGGCACACTGAAATATAGCAGTTCATATCGTCCCTTGATAATCATAGAAAAATTCCCCTGAAGCCAAGAGGAAACATTTTGCACCAAATCATATTTATATGCAAAATAGGTTGCTATGGAATCGATAATATTCCCCAGCATGATTCCGATGATAGGTATAAAAATCGTATTTTGTAGCTTTACCCTTCGAAGTATCTGCATAAAAAGAAGCGTTCCCAGCAATGCAAATGCAAAGGCTATAAGCATTTTTTCCAAAACTCCTGTTGATGAAAAAACTACTAATGAAACAAGAATTCCCAAACGGGCTGAATCCACAGTTGCCGCAGTGGTGGGCGAAACAAATCTATTGCGGCTTATCTGCTGCATAATCAGCCCTGCAATACTCATACTGACACCGGCAACTATGATACTTATAAGACGAGGCACTCGACTCAGAAGCAAGATCTGAAGCTTAGCCTCCTCCATTTGAAATATTTCTAAAGGCCGTATATCCTTCACTCCGATAAATATAGATACTACTGAAAGAACTATTAATACTAAAACTAAATATCTTTTCTTCATAATGCCTCCTTGAAAGCAACCATCAGACTACCCTTGACACCCCCTATAACAAAAGTAGCTATTGCATAGAAGCAACTCTGACTTTTCTATACAATATTAAAATGCTATAATATTCTATAGCAGGTAAATGATTTTGAATTTCTTTCTCAAATAATAATAACACTTATTACATAATTTATTTTAACTATATTTCTTTTTTTATAAGTATATTTGGATATTTTATATTACAAGGGGGACATATACTATGGAATCAAGCTTTACACTGGTAGATAAGCATATTTCCGGTACTATATATAAATTTTTTTTGTGCACTGGTTTGCCGATTAAGGCCTTTAGATATGATGGTACTCTGATTCATTCTGAGGGGGAAAGTCGTGAGTTCGATGACTTGTTTAACCGTGAAGGTATTTATGAAGGTCTCATGGAGGATATGTTGAAAAAGGAGGATTCGCGCTTTGACAATGTCGTCTTCAGCACCAGAGGTTATTTCACTGCATGCAGAATCTGTCCTATAAGTATAAATAGGGGAATTTACATAATCGGCCCATATACTACCTCTACAGCAGAAGGTAATCAGTTCCGATATGTACCTCCAAAGAGTATTCTACATCTGATTAAGCTTATATATAATCTGGCCTCTGATAGCCCTTATATCCGACATAAAAACGACACAATAAATGCCATGCAGAGTATATACGTTAAGAGGGCTCTGAATTTTATAGATTCCCGCTACAACGAGCAAATCACCCTTGATGAAATGACCCGTCAGCTGCAGATTAGCAGAAGCTATTTCTGTTCTCTGCTGAAAAAAGAGACAAATAGGACCTTTTCGCAGCTGTTAAATGAAACAAGAATTGAAAAGAGCAAGGAGCTGCTGGTGAAGGGAAGCCTGTCGGTATTGGAGGTAGCTCTGGCAGTGGGCTTTAACAACCAAAATTATTACACCATGACCTTTAAAAAGCTTGTTAATATGACTCCGCTGGAGTATCGAAATAAAGGCATTTAATTATTGGAGTTTGCAAATTACTTAAGATTATCCCTCAATGAAAAAAGGAGGCTAACAGCCTCCCTTAACTTGCTTTACTGCTCTAAAAGCAGCCTTCCAACTTCACTATTTACCACACAATAGCCAAAGCTCTTTCCATCTATTTGACCACCTACTAAAACATGCTCTTCATTGCCATAGCTGCTTAGCTGTATCACATCGTCACCCTTCAGCTTAATGGTTATGCTGTTGCCTGCCAGCATCATCAATACCGGACCGTCGTAGGTTGGACTTGTGTTAATCTTAGTAATTATGTCCTTTATTTCATCCTTTGAGAAGGTCTTCAGCTCCTTCTGCATAAGGCTGTACATCTTCATTTCCACAACTGCCGCTATATCGATTGCCTTTCCCAGCTCTGTAGGGGAAGGGCCTATCTCACCGGCTATGATATCATCTTGAGATATTTTATTGATATCTCCTTGAATTTCTATATCCGCCTCACCCTCAAATTTGATCAACACATTAGGATATGTTAAGGCCTGAGTTACTATATCCTCCTTACCAGGTGTTATTAACTTAGCATCAATATAGGCTATCGCCTTTGAAACAAGAGTCATGCTGTTTATCTCCATACTATATCCACCAGTGCTTTGTTCTCCTCCTGCTACCAGCACATAATGCCATTGACCATCAGTAAAGCTGTGGAAACCCTCCTTCTTGTAATTCTTATCAAACCAAGCTTGAAGCTCCTTATTATCAAATTTTATAGTATCCACCACATCATAGTTGATTGGTCTTTCAATTTCAAATATGATTTCCTCATCTCCGGTGGTTATGTCTACAACTCTGTCGGCTTCATTCCAGCCCACCTCCGCACCAAGGGCCTCTGCGATAAACCTAAGCGGTACAAAGCTTATACCTTCAACCAGCTTCGCTGATACATCCAGCTTAACCTCTTGAAGCTGAGCTACCCCATCCACTGTTCTTGTTATTTTAGCTATATCCTGACCTATAATAAGCTCTATTGCTATATCTCCTGCTGAGACATAAACTGTACCTTTGTCGTCATCCCATTTTACCTCGGCGCCTATCTTTTCCATAATGCCTCTAATAGGAACCAAGGTTCTGCCGTCTTTGACAAAGGGTGCTACCTCCGTTTCTACCCATTGTCCATTTAGCAAAATCCTTACGCTGTCTTTATCGACTGGAAGGGTTGGTGCCATATTCTCCACCTCCATATGCCTTATAGGCAGAATTTCGAAGGCCTGTTGGTTTGCAAAAACTGCACCCGTTGATATGGCACTTAAGCAAACCCCCACTATGCATACTTTTTTAAATTTTGATATATTCATTTTTATCATCTCCTGTTAAGTAAGTTTAGAAGGCTTATTAATTACATGTTTCAATTGTACCTTCGTAGGATTAGACGCAAAATCGTGGTTTTTGTTCCCTAAAGCCTAAAATTATCAGGAAATTCTTTAGTCATTTAAATGTTCCAAACCACTTAGTCCTTTTGCAATTACAAGCAGCAGCAAGAAAATACAGTCTCATCTTTTCCACAGCCTGCTTAGAGAAAAAAGTGTTCCTTTAATATAATTTTTCGTAGCTTTGATTAAAAAGGGTAGCCTGCTGAACTGGCTGGGGCTGTCACTGATCAGATAGGTCCAGGTTGAGGATGGCCCCTTTAAGCCCTCCTTCTGTAAATCTATACCCTCTTTTGTTATCTTAACTCTATTAAAGGTTGTTATAATGTCTTTTTCAATTGAATCCAGCACCTCATTAAAGGCTTCGATGGTTGCAGCATGAAATTTGTGCAATGGACTTTCACCGCCAATAACCACCAGATGTATCCCCTCTTTTATATAGGATACATAATCCAGGTATTCAGCCCATTTTTTATTTATATGGAATAATGTAATTTGCTTTTCTACATTGTTTATCACATCATACCCTACATTTTTTAGGTAATCTTGATATCGCTCTGGCTCGTGATTTGCCAGCAGAGTAAGGGGGGTTTTATCCAAAAGCACCGCTAAACGTTTTTGATTCAGCATTTGGCGTTGCTGCTCCAATATATTAGAATATTGCCAAAGCTGCCGCCTAATATCAGAATTGTAGCCTTCAATAATCCTTTGTCCCCCCTCTAGCTTCTTAGCTATCATTGTGTTTTCTAAAGGTGTCCATTGCTTTTCAGGAATATGCTCCTTAGGAATAAGTCTGTCTATCTCATACTTTTTAATCAATTCATCCTCCAAACTAACAAAAAACCTGCTTTCTCCCGGGTCCCCCTGACGCCCTGCTCTGCCTCTCAGCTGCTTATCGATTCGTATACTCTCATGGCGACTAGTTCCTATAACATATAGTCCCCCAGCTTCTATCACCTTAGCTTTATCAAGCTCATTAGCACCACCCAGCTTTATGTCAACACCTCTACCTGCCATATTGGTAGAAACCGTCACCGCACCATAACCACCTGCATCCGCAATTACTTTTGCCTCCTCATAGTCATTCTTAGCATTCAAAACAGTATTCGGTATGTCAGAAGCCCATAGTAAGGCTGCCAGCTTATCTGACTCCTCTACACTGGAGGTACCAATCAGCAGCGGCTGTCCTTTTCCATGAATTCTCTTAATCTCCTTCAAAAGTGCTTTTTCCTTAGCTGCCTTATGGGTGAAAATCAAATCAGGATGATCCCTTCTGATGCAAGGCTTATTTGTTGGTATCACAGTCACCTTCAGACCATAGATTTCCTCCAGCTCGCTGTAGGCTACCATAGCCGTTCCCGTCATCCCCGATACCTTTGGATAGAGCTTAATAAAAAACTGCAGTGCTATAGAGCCTAAAATCATTCCCTTCGATTCCGATACCACCCCCTCCTTAGCCTCCACCGCCTCCTGCAGACTATCGGGCCAATGGCGTTTGTCAGCAATCCTTCCAGTAAACTCATCTATTATCTCGATTTTTCCTTCACTGACGATATAGTCTTTGTCTTTTTTTATCAGCAGCTCTGCCTGTAGCACACAGTTTAATCTGGTTAAAAGCTGTAGATTTTCAGGCTCGTAAAGATTTCCACAGCCTATGGCCTTTTCTATATGAACTAAGCCCTCTTCGGTTAAGGAGATATTGTTGCCATATTGATCCAGCTCATAGTCTATATTCCCTCTCAAGCCCCTAACCAGCTCTATGATATGCTGATATTCATGCTGCTCAGCTATTACATTTCCGGCTATAACTAACGGGATTCTGGCTTCATCTATCAGAATTGAATCTGCCTCATCAACTATTGCAAAATTAAAGGGCCTATGCACCAGTTCCCCTACATCTGTAGCAAGAGAATCCCTCAAATAATCAAAGCCTGCCTCCTTTGCCGTAACATAGGTTATATCCATTAAATAGGCTTCTTTTCTCACAGCATGAACCATGCCCTCCTTTACATAACCACAGCTTACCCCCAACAGCTCATAGATTGGTCCCATCCACTTTGCATCCCTCTCGGCTAGATAATCGTTGAAGGTCAGGATATGTACCCCCTTACCGGATAACGCATTTAAATAGGCTGGCATTACTGCTGAAAGGGTTTTCCCCTCTCCGGTTTGCATTTCTACAATTCTCCCCTGATGCAATGCTAGTGCTGCCATTACCTGGACCTCATATGGGTACATACCAACGGCTCTCCTTGCAGCCTCCCTAACAAGGGCATATGCTTCATATATTAATTCCTCCAGCGGGACACCTGACTTAAGCCTTAACTTCAGCTCTTCTGAAATACCCCTTAGCTCATCCAATGTTTTTGATTCATAGCTAATAGCATTTATTTTTTCTATGATTATCTTATAGGGCTCAACATTATACAAATCCTTATACTTGATGCTGTTTATAATTGAATTAATCCTTTTATACACAATAAAAACCTCCCAACAGAATAATTTGTACTACAAAAAGCCCGTCTCATGCGGGTGTATTGAAGGCTTCAATTATTCTATTGTTGAGGTTTTTGAATTAGTTAAGGTATGCTTGGTAATCATGAGCAGCAGACTAAATAATACGAGTATATAGGGATTGATAATAAAATGATTTGATGAACTGACGAAGAATAGAATTAGTATAACTGGAAGGAAAAGCATTTGTTCTATGATAAATTTACTAAACAGTATTTCTCTGTTGACAAATCCCTGTGCATTTATAATACCGCATAAGAAATAGGCCCTTTGATAGCTTCTTCTATTTATAGGGCTTGCCATTATTTTGATAAAGCAATATGAAATTGCAATAGCGGCAATTAAATGTATCATAATCTTCTCCTAATCGTCTTTTTAAAATTATATCATAAAAAATTGATAAATTACTTTCCAAAGTATTAAAACTATATAAATTTTAGCCTTCAATATATGGCCTTAAGGTTATGTATCAATATATAGTAACAGCTTTTCATAGCATATAAGACAAATATGAGATGTAGCACATTCAAAACACATAAGAAATGAGCTAAGGAACAGGCCTCAGCTCATTAAAGTAATTACCAGAACCAACCATAGCCTCCTAAAGGCCTTCTCCATATGCTCACAAGTATTAAGAACCAGAGCAGCAGGCTTGAACCGCCAAAAAAGTGTGATTCCACATTATGTCTCACATTTGAACTCAGGTTTGAGGCTAGTACTTCCTTTGTTCTAACGATTCTTTGTCTAGTATGATTATCAACAAAGCCCTGCATCTGTGCTATTGCATCTAAGTTTGTAATATGCTGCCTTACAACGTCTCCTGAGACCTCTCCCTTAGCAACATTAATTTCATTGTATATTTGACTATCCGTCATTCCACCGTATTTCTCCATATATTGATTGAATAAATCATAATGCTGACTGGGAAAAAGGAAATATTCTAAGCTATAATTTCCTGTTGTATTATTAATCTGCGCCACATGTTCCACCTCCTTTTGCAGTTCTATATTATGTCTCATCGCATAAAAGGTGCCATTGCATTTATATTGTAGGTTACACTAAGTGCATTCTTAAATTTATTTCCTACTCTAATATTGACAATACATCATCGATATGATAAATTAATTGCATAAAATCAATTTGATCAACAATACTAATGGTATACAGTTAGAAGACATGAAGGGAGGGAGATATATGGATATAAGGATAGATGCAAATGAAGCTCTGAAGCTGGATAATCAGCTTTGCTTTGCTGTATATGCCTGCTCCAGGGAAATCATTAAGCTATATCGCCCACATCTCGAAAAGCTTAATTTAACCTATACTCAATATATTACAATGATGGTGCTTTGGGAATATAATGCTATCACTGCGAAGGAATTAGGAAATAAGCTTTACTTAGACTCCGGGACTCTTACGCCATTACTAAAGAAGCTGGAGGGTATGGGTTTGGTTGAACGGAAAAGGGCAATTGAGGATGAAAGAAGCTTGGTAGTATCCCTGACGCAAAAAGGCTTGGACCTCAAGGAGGCAGCTAAGGATATCCCTTTTAAGGTGGCCTGTGGCGTAAAGCTTTCCCCCCATGAAGGTGTTTTTCTAAGGGAGACCTTAAAGGAGCTTACTAAAAATATCAACGAATGTGAATAAGCGTAAGGTGCTTTTATGAAATGAGGGAATTAAATGGGAATTATATTTTTATCGTATAATTGCCATCATTTTTACCTATATCAATTTTATAAAATATAATTTCATTAAATCAAAAGAGGAGAATTATCTATGCAAAAAATTTATGATTTTACGATTACTAATTCTGATGGTGATGAAGCAGCTATGTCCAGCTATAAAGGAAAGGTTATTTTGATCGTAAATACAGCATCGAAATGTGGTTTTACACCCCAGTATAAGGAGCTTCAAGAGCTGTATGATCAATACAATCAGCAGGGGCTAGAAATTTTGGCCTTCCCCTGTAATCAATTCGGTAACCAGGAGCCAGGTAACAATGCTGAAATCGCTAATTTCTGTGCAATAAACTATGGCTTAACCTTTCCCGTGATGGCTAAAATTGATGTTAATGGCGAAGGCGCCCACCCTTTATTTAAGTACCTCCAAGAAAAATCCCCTGGCATCCTGGGAAAGGCGATAAAATGGAATTTTACAAAGTTTTTAGTTGATAAGGAGGGCAATATCGTAGACCGTTTTGCCCCGACAACACAGCCCTCTAAGCTAAAGAGTCAAATTGAAGCTCTGTTATCCCGTTAGTATGTTATACGAGGATAGTTAAACCAACAGCCCGGCATATGGACTGTTGGTTTTTTTATTGCTAAAGAATAGACATATTATCTGCCGAAATTAAATCTGTATATCTGACTTCCCTTTACACTCCTATTTCCGTAAAACAGCTTGTTTTCCCCTCTGCTCCAGCTCAAGTAAATAGCATAACTGTTATCCTTGTATATGATTTCATCTGCTATTATTTCATCACCGTCATAGTAGGCAATATGCAGCTCATAGTTGCCTCTGTCATTTTGAAGGACATAGGCCAGCCTTCCATCTGAGGCAATAGCATATTGCAGCACTGTTCCCTTAATAACCAGCTGATAGCTCTTCTTTTCCGTATCATACAGATAAATTCCCTCCACCTCATTAACCCTGCCCCTAAATAATATCCTCCGACTGCTTAATATATCAAATTCAAAAATTGCTCCCTTAACCAGAACCTCTAAAGAGTTTTCTACCTCTAAATCAAGGGAAAAAATGGCCATTCCTTCTAAATCGGCACCCATAAAATATAGTTTATTTCCTCTAACCACTGCTTGAAGCTCAACAGGGCTAAATCTTTTGTATGTTACTTTTTCCTTATAATCAACAATGTAATATCCATTCAATGCTTCAATTTTATCAAGTATTATGAAATCAGTAGCTTCCTTACTAAGCTCAGCTAGTCTTTGTATGCTGCCGGAAATCAAGTCCTGCCTATATAAATACCCTTCCTTTATTAAGACTATCTCCTCATCCCCAGGCAAAAATACTAGACCTCTACCTTCAAATATAGCTATTATGCTATTATCCTCTAAACTCAAAATGTATGTTGTCTCTGCCTTGGAGTCCTGTTCTATGACTACATACATTACCCGTTTACCATCATTTGAAACAACATATCCATAAGCATTTGTAATTTCCAGCTGAACCATAGTATCTTTGTGGTTAAAGTCTACGATCTGCATAACCTGCCGGTTTTCCTTCGAAGAGATTACATCAGTACTGTAGATGATTGTGGCATTATCTATATCCTTCAAATCCCATATGTTACGGCCTATCTCAATTAAATCTACCCCCTCAACCTTTAGGGTCTTTAATTCATTATTCCTGCTGTCCTCAAACAGACGCCTGTCCAAAACAAAGGTCTTGGACCTGCTGTTGTTTAAAACAAAAATATTAGTGGCTACATTAAAGGCCAACACCAATAATCCCAGAAAAACTGCCAGCCCAATGGTATTTTTATGCTTTTTCAGATTTTTCTTCAGATTTTCTATCATATCCTTCACCCTTAAGTTCGATTTTGACCTCTGTCCCTTCTCCCAGCCTGCTATGCACCATGATTTTACCACCGTGCTCCTCTACAATATCCTTCACAATCGACAGGCCCAGACCTGCACTTCCTCTTTCTCCTCTATTATTTTCATTAACCCTGTAAAAGGGCTGGAATATTCGATTTAAATTTTCCTCAGCTATTCCCCTTCCTGTATCCCTGACCACCAACAGAACTGTATTGCCCTCCCGCCAGGCTTCTACATCTATTGTTGAATTAACATTGCCATATTTAATGGCATTATCTAAAAGATTAATCAGCAGCTCCTTAAGCTTATTCCTGTCTCCGTTGACAATAAGACCCTCTTGAAGCCTGCAGCTGATTTCAATATTATACCGTCTTGCTTTAATCTTCATCTCATCACTGGTTCCTATTATTACATCCTTCAAGTCCAGCATTTCAAAAAAATATGGCAATTCCAAAGCTTTGTTCTTGGAAAGCTCAAGTATCGCTATTACCAATTGATTTAATCGCTTGCTTTCGTTGATAATATAAGCTGTACCCTTATCGAAAAAATCTCTGTCGGTGAAGCCATTTTCCTGCAAAACCTGTGCATAGCCCATGATAGTAGTGAGTGGTGTCTTTAGCTCATGGGTTACATTATCAAAGAAGGCCTTGCTTTGAGCTTGAACCTCTCTAAGGGTGTCTCGATCCTTTTCAATAATTTCAATCTGCCCCTTTATTTTTTCAGCCATTATCTGAAAACGCTCCGCCAGCTGACCGATTTCATCCTTGGACTTAACAGTAATATCCAGTTGAAAATTCCCCTCTGATATTTGCTCCGACCCCTTTATCAACTGTTTAATAGGCTTTGTCAGCTGCTTAGACAATAGAAGGGCAGTTATAAAAACTAATATAAAAATAATGATGACAAGGATATTGATTATACTTTTGAAGCTCCTGTTATAACTATAAAGCTCTGTATAATCCTTGGTGCTTCGAACAATACCTATAATGCTGCCATTGGACTCTAGTGGATATGAGAGGCTAACCAGTACCTCCTCCCCTAAATAATTTATGGCGTAGGCTGTATCACCCATGCTTGCCCGTCTAAAATCTTCATTTTCACTGGGGTTATTTGCTCTTAAGACTCCCACATCTATATCGTTAATACCATAGATCTCTACAATGCTGCCGATCTGGGGACTCAGCTCTCTGGCTATTTTTTCAGCCTCCACCTCTAGTGAAATTTTATTCATCTCAAGATTATTTATTAAAAAATATTGTCTCAGGTAAAAATCCAGATTTTTTCTAATCCCAATCATATCCTTCTCAATAATCTGTGAGGTGTTTGTATCATTTATGTTATAGGAGATCAGTAATAGGCAGGTAAAGCCTAAAAAAATAATGATGGAAAAGGGTATTAATATTTTATTTTGCAATGAATATCTCATTTTTCTATCCTTCTTTACGTTATTTTATATCCAACACCAAAGACTGTTTCTATCATCGGAGTATGCTTAGAATCATCCAGCTTTTTCCTAAGCCGCTGGATATGTATATCCACGGTCCTTGTATCCCCTACAAACTCAAAGCCCCAAACCCTATCCAATAAATCCCCGCGGGTGAAAACCCTACCCTTATTTTCTGCCAGAAAAACCAGCAGCTCATATTCCTTATTGGTCAGCTCCACTCGTTTTTTCCCTTTTAGAACCTCATGGCTTTCCTTTAGTATCTCAATTCCGTTCCCCAGCCTTATCCCTGTCGATTCCTTCTCCTCTATGGCCTCAAAGGTCAGGTCTATTCTTCTGAAAATAGCCTTTATTCTCGCAATGACCTCTCTGATTTCAAATGGCTTTGTAATATAATCATCCGCCCCCAGCTCCATTCCCAGAATTTTGTCTACGATATCTGATTTTGCCGTGAGCATGACGATTGGTATCGTGGAGTTTTTTGTAATTGCCTTGCAGATGTCATATCCGCTCATGCCTGGCAGCATTAAATCCAGAATAATCATATCGGGACAAAAGCATTTAATTTCCTCAAGGCCTTCTGCTCCTGTAGCACATATCCTTGTCATAAATCCCTCTTTATTCAAGGCATAGGATATTAGGTCGGCAATGGCCCCTTCATCCTCTATTATAAGTATCTTTTTATTATGCATTGTAATTCCTCCCTCCCCCAATCATAGCTTATTTTATTTCTTTATGTAATTCAATATCCACAAAATTTACAAATTGGATACAAGTTGTTTAATAACCTGATACTTCATTATCTTCCTTTGATACAAGCTGTCGCTATACTTGTCTATGAGGCAAAGAAAATTGAGATAGTGCTTCATAAAACACAAAGGAGGAGAATAAGATGAAAATAAGGCATTTATTAATTATCTCAGTGCTGGGCATAACTCTGTTTACAGCCAAGGAGCATATAAGCAGTAGGGTTGATGCAACTACAGGGGAAGATAGCTTTGACAAGGCTATAAAGGAGGAGATGCTTATTAATAATGAAAAGTCTTTAAAAGATGATGAAGAATTATTGAAGGATAAAAATCAATCCAATAATAAAACAGATGTTAAGGTGGAAGACAAAGCTTCCTTTGGTAGGGACAATAATGCCTCTGACAGCATCAATAAAGACGCTGGAGGTGTAACCCCTGCTGATACTACTTCTCTCAATAGTCCTCTTGTTTTAGTGAATAAACACATAAGTCTTCCCTCCAATTATAAGCCGGAGGATTTGGTGGTACCCAATGTCAGCTTCAGCTTTTCAGGTCCTCATGAGAAGCAAAATATGCGTTCCAAGGCTGCTAAAGCTTTGGAGGAGCTGTTTAACGCCGCAGACAAAGAGGGGATGACATTATATGCAGTCTCTGGCTTCAGATCCTATAGTAGGCAGGAGTCAGTATATAATGGCCATGTTCAAAGCCTTGGTGCTGAGGAAGCTGATAAGATAAGCGCAAAGCCCGGTCACAGTGAGCATCAGACGGGCCTGGCTATGGATATCACCAGTAGGAGTGCTGGTATGACCCTTTCAGAATCATTTGGTGATACCCCCGAAGGCATATGGGTAGCTGAAAATGCCCATAAATTCGGTTTTATTATCAGATATCAAAAAGGCAAGGAGGATTTAACCGGCTATAGCTATGAGCCCTGGCATTTAAGATATGTTGGTATTGATGCAGCAACTGAGATTATGGAAGCTGATATCACTTTAGAGAACTATCTTGAAAAAAAGTCTATGTAAATACATGGGCTTTTCTATTGTAAAGGGCGTTTTATTTATTATGGATTTTTTAGATTAAAACAAATAAAAGATTGGGTTTATTGATTCAAAAATGGTATATTAATTTATAGTAATTTATCATTAATACCTTGTGTCGCCTAAAAAAAACCAAGCTCCGAAGGCTGCTTTTTCACACAAATATCTTTTGGGATACAATGTATTGGAGACGGAGGACCGCTATGTTAGTCATATCCTTAATTGTTTCAATATCAGTCATTTTATTTCTCGTCAGCAGAAAGATAAATATCGGTTATTCATTAATTGTCGGCTCTCTTTTATTGGCTCTTTTAAACGGACGAGACCTGTCAAGATTCATTCAAATAGCCTTATTTACGATTACAGAGACAGCAACTATTTCATTGACCCTCACCATAGCATTAATTGCCCTTCTAGCACATGTATTAGATAGGTATGTCATATTAGACAGAATGATTGCTGCACTTGAAAAGCTATTGGGCAGTACAAAGAACACCCTACTGGTGGCTCCCGCTATTATGGGTACTCTAACAGTATATGGTGGCGCACTTATGTCATGCCCCATGGTGGGTAGCCTTGGCGATAGGCTCTCTATCTCCAATGATAGGAAAGCCGCTATTAATCTATTATTTCGACATGCCCTCTATTTTGTGTTTCCCCTTTCCTCCAACATCATATTAGCATCGCAGCTGGGGGATTTCAAGGTTTTCGATTTCATAAAGCTGCAGTTTCCAATAGCGATAGCACTATATATGCTTGGCTATTTCTTTTTACTCAGAGAGTTTAAGGATAAAAAAAGAGAGAAAATAAGCAGTAAGCTTTATATCAGAGCAATAGGTGAATTTCTCCTCTATTCCTCACCCATATTGGTGAGCCTGATAGGTGCGATGCTATTTGACCTTTCCTTTAATATTTCTATCTGTATCGGAATCCTAATTAGTATTGCAATCAATCAATACGATAAAAGGCATAACGAAGAATACAATACTAATGAAAGCCCAATTATCACTATTTATAAGGGGATCAAGTTTCCCTTGATCATTACTATTTTAGGTATTATGCTGTACAAAAACACTGTAAATGACATTGATGAGGTTCTGCTGTTTTTAAATGGTCTGCTGGAGAAGGGGCTGCCCATTGAGTTGCTAATCATTATAGCCGCAGGCATTATATGCCTCCCCCTTGCTTCCATGAATCCAGGAATAGCAATACTATATCCAATGATATTGCCCCTGGCACCAACCTATGAGACGAAGCTTTTATATGCCATGTTTATATATACCAGTGCCTTTGTATTTTACTTTATTTCACCCCTCCATCTGTGTCAGGTGCTGACGTTGGATTATTTTAAAGTGAAAATGAATGCCTTATATCGGCAATACCTTTATGTCCTGCCCTTGACCTTTATGGTTATGGTAGCAATATATACCCTAGTGGGGATATAATAAAAAACCAAGGCCTTGCAGCGTATCAAACAATACGTGAAAGGACTTGGTGCTGCTGTAACGAAGAGGATGAGGACTTTTCAACCTTCTAGGTTTTATTCTACACCACGATAATAATGCCCCCTAGTAAAGCCCCCTATCTTAATAAAGCGTGGAAAGACTTCATTTATTTTCTCATTATGCGCTAGGGCCACCAGCTGCTTTTCTAAAAGCTCAAAAATCTCTTTAATTTCAGCTTCCTTCTCATCTGTAAAATCCAATCGGTAACTGCTTATTAGCATCTTTTGCAGGTCATTGAGCTTATCCAGCATAAATAGTGGCTGAGAGTTTAAAAATATTGTTCTACCCCAGCAATCCTTGGCAAATTGGAAGGTCATTTGCTTTGCATCCTTGATTCCCCAATGATATTTATAAGGGGGGTAGGTGCATGCTTGGCATTGATCATTACACTGTCCTTTATCCTTCAATGGGCAGTGCTCCATCGTCATCACCTGCAATTTCCCATATATGATGGCTTCAGCCTCTATATCACTGTATTCCAGTCGATGCATCGTCTTTAAATCCAGCTCTGGTGAGGCGATAGCACCGATGGCCCCCATGTCCTGTAAAAAGGCTATGCTATAGCTATTCATAGCATTTAAAGACATATCTGCAATTACCGGGATTTCAAGAACTCTTTTAGCATAATTCAACATGCCGATATCTCCCGCTAGAATGCCATCTGGCCTTATATCAGCCAGCCTGACCTCAAGCCTTTTATAATCGACATTTTTCATAATCCCTGAGGTTCTAAGGTAGATGGGGACTCCAGCCTCTCGACAAAGGGCTGTGGCCTCCTGAAGTGTATTGATATCGCCATAGTAAATACGAGCTATCTTCTTACCTAAGACCACTTTTAATTGTGGTAATGTATCGACCTTAACAGTGATTATGCATTGATGTGGCTTTAGCGGTTCCATCGATGCTTTTAATAAGGAAGGCAGCTTCCTTGCTTCCCCTATAGGCTCTCTATGATTTCTGTTTTCCCTGAGTACATTGAGCTTTTCAATTGCATCCCTTCTCAGCCCATTAATAATAGACAGAGGAACTGCTATCCCATCCTCTAATGCTACTCGAACCTCATCAAAGGTATAAGGGGTATTCCCCAGCTTATTTAGATTTTCCATTAGCTTCTCTCTAGTTAAAGAAAGCTTTATGGCCCTTTCAACAAGATGCTCCGACTCTACAAATACAGTATTATTTTCATTATCCCATAGCATTAGCTGGATAGGCTTCCCTTCGAATAGCTTAATATCGCCATTTATAGCTATCTTTTTGGCTTCTATATTATTATCATAGGTTTTTTCTAAATTCTTCATTAGGCTAATGTCCAGGGTTTTAAAAACCTCGTCTCCTATAGACACAGCCCCCTTAATTTCTATTTCAACAACCTGTCCCTTTTCTGCCTGCTTTACGACTTCATTATCTACAAATAGACCCACGACTGTCCCGCCGGTATCGGAGGTTTTTGGTCCCCAGACTTCTATGCCATCCCCTGCAGAAAGCTTTGACAATAGCTTCAGCTTGATTCTATTTTTTCTTGGATTGTAATCCATAACTGTTCCCAATAGGATTCCTCTGTTGTTAGGCTTCTCTACATTAACAATCTCTTCCCTAGGACTCCCCAGTATATAGCCCTTTGTAAATCTCCTATTGAACATTTGGGCCATTTCCTGTTGAAGATCAGGACTTCTTAAAGACTTACCCTCAGTCAGATAGTGATCAATTGCCCTTCTGTAGGCACCTACTATTGAAGCAACATATTGGGGCTTTTTCATTCTGCCCTCTATCTTAAAGGAGGTAACGCCACTGTCAATGATTGAGCCAATCTCATCAAAAGTATTCAAATCCCTCATGCTGATGTGATAAAGCTCTCTATTACCATTTTCCCCCTTGTTGGAAACCAGCTGATAGGCCTTCCTGCAGGGCTGAGCACAGCGTCCTCTGTTGCCGCTTCTGCCTCCTATAAAGCTGCTCATTAGGCATTGACCTGAATAGGATACGCATAGGGCGCCATGCACGAAGGCCTCCAGCTCCATTCCGGTCTTTTCCTTTATTTCTTTTATTTCTGCCAAGGTTAACTCTCTTGCCAAAACCACCCGTTTTACACCCAGCTCCTTTATGGCCTGAACACCAAGGGTATTATGCAAAGTCATCTGAGTGCTGCAATGAAGCTCAAAATCGGGATAAGCCTCTCTAATTATCTTTAACACCCCTAAGTCCTGTACGATCAGAGCATCGACATCTATACTATAAAGGAAGCCAACATAGTCAAGAAGCTTCTCCAGCTCACTGTCCTTCAGCAGGGTATTTACAGTCACATACACCTTCATCCCTCGAATATGCGAATAGCTAACGGCCTCCTTCAGGGTATCTCTGTCAAAATTTGAGGCATAGGCTCTGGCATTGAAGTCTGTGCCCCCCAAGTATACAGCATCCGCTCCGTTTTGCAGAGCTGCCTTCAGGGCTTCATAGCTTCCAGCTGGAGCTAATAATTCTATGTTTTGCATTCATCTAACAACCTTTCATCATGTAATATGCTGTATTTATATAATCGCTTATGTTTTTGCTCAAATAAAAAAGTAGCAATATTATTATATCACCACTTTTCCAAAAAAAATTATTTATTCTTGTTTCATGTGTTTGTTTGTTACTGCCAATCATTGCGCTATAATGTACCTCTTAAATTCTGTTCTCAGTTTAAAACCCTATACATCACTATTTGACTAGTAATATGGAAGTTAAGACTTGTCCAGAATCAATATCAAATATTGTAATTACATAATTACCTGGTTTAACATTTTCATTCAACTCCCATGTCCATGTGACTTCACCATTCTCTCCTGCCTCTTTATCTTCTAGCTTTTCCATGGAAGGATCTGCTATAAATATAGAATATCTTGCTTTAGGAGCACCAGCTATAGTAACACTAGCTTCGGAACCTGCAGAAATTGGACTGGTGATACTAATTAGTTTTATGGTTCTGGCATCAGTATTCTTTGGAGCTTCCTCCTGCTGTTTGGTTTTATCCTTTAATGTCGCTGTATTGGTATCTTGTATCCATCCTACTTCCATACCTAACATTTCTGCTATGGTTCTCAAAGGCACATATGTGGTTCCGTTAAAAACGATATTATCTGCTATTACCTTATTACCATTTACCTCAATATTCACCGAATTAAAGAGAACGTCGATGGTCGTAGAAGCAAAGACTCCTGTTACTAATAAAATGCTGATTATGAATCCTGAAACCAAACCTTTTAAATATTGTTTACTCATATGTATCCCTCCTAATCTAGATTTATCTATATTATGATAACATAAACTCATCACAATAGGGAGATTATAACATTATTGTAATATTAATGTAATTTTACTGTAATAATCAGATTAAAATTTTCCGATAAGTAGTGACTGATTCTGAGAAACAACAGAAAAGCCACCGGATTTCTCCAGTAGCTTAAAAGTGATAATGCTATAGGTAGGTATCACTATCTTTTCTTGTAAGGGTACTTCTCCTCTGACTGCTGAACAAAGCCCTCCAGCTGCTTCCTTGCCTCCACTAGCTTAATCTGGTTTTCAAACAATTTATTCTGAAGATCGTTGATGATTTCCTCTGCCTTTTTTAGGTCTAAGTCCTTAGCCTCCAACTGCTGATTAAGCTCTTGATAGCTATCCTGACGAGACTCTTGATGGGACACTATTCTGGACAGCTCCTCCTCCAACACTGTGCAGGCAGCCTCCTTTTCACCCAGCTGCTTCAGAGCCAGATGCAATTCTTCCTTAACCTTGTCTAATTCCTTTAAGGGGGCAACTGATTGATTCAGCAAGCCATCATGCTCTTCCTTCAGCTTTAGATAAAGATCAGCTATATTGATGGAGGTCAGAACAGCAATCATTGAGGTGCTTAATCGATTATTTCCAGCGGCAACTTCTTCCATTTTTTCGTCTACAAAATTACCCACCTTTAATAGGTACTCCTTTGATTCAGTACCTGCGATGGGGTATTCTTGCCCATTAATTTTGATTAGTACTTTATTTCTCCGTTGCATATAACTAAACAGCCCCTTTTAAATCCAAAAATAATTCTCGTATAAATACTTTCTTTATAAACTAGCTTTTTCCTGCCTGCAGCAATCAATTTGCATATTTTTTTTGCAATATCCCCGAAATTCAGTCCAAAGTCACAGGATTATAGCAGATAAGGTGGAGATCACTCTCCACCCCTGTTTATTCTTAGAAATGCCCATTTAATTTCCATTGAAACGAGTATTGAGAGGAAGCCATTGTTGCTTTTACTCTCTTAGGGCACCACCCAGCTTTTGATTAATCTCTGCCACTATGGTCTCATGCACCTTGCTTACCTCTTCATCTGTAAGGGTTCTGTCCTTATGACGATAGGTTAGAGTGTAAGCGATGCTCTTATGTCCCTCTGCAATTTGGTTACCCTGGTATACGTCAAACAGCTTGTAGGATTCCAATAGGTCACCGCCATTTTCCTTGATGATATCCTCCAGCTCCTTAACAAATACCGTATCCCTTACCACAACAGCAAAATCCCTTGTAATAGCAGGATATTTAGGCAATTGCTTATAAAGCTTATCAACTCTGGTATGCATAACTATTCTACCATAATCCAGCTCTGCACAATAGCATTTCTTATGAAGATCGAAATTTTCCATAACCAAGGGATGAATTTCTCCAACGGTGCCTAAGATATGGCCATTTAAAATGACGTTGGCGCATCTTCCTGGGTGGAAGGTAGTATGGTGCTTTTCTGCTTCAAAGTAGTAGTCGGATATACCCAGCTTATTTAATAGCCCTTCAACCGCCCCCTTCAGGGTGAAGAAGTCCTCATTATCGCCATATAACCCTAGAACAAGATTAGATATTTCATATGGCAAATCCACAGCTTCAGCAGACTTTGGTATAAATATACTACCTATTTCGAAGGCTCTAACCTCTTCCACCTTACGGCTTTGGTTTCTGCTTAATACCTCTAAAAGATTCGGCAGCAGGCTTGTACGCATAACACTGGTTTCATCCCCCAGAGGATTCAACAAACGCACAAAATTTCGCTTTATGCTTTCCTCCGGTACCCTGATCTTATCAACGCTCTTAGGGCTTACGAAGGAATAGGTCAGTATTTCATTAAAGCCCATGGCATTTAGGTTGTCCTTGGTTTTTTCCTCAATCATTTGACCGTTTGTTTTACCGCCTACAGCAACTCTGCCCCTCATCATTGTAGCAGGTATATTATCAAAGCCAAATATTCTTCCTACCTCTTCAATAAAGTCCGCCTCCTGCTGAAGATCATCTCTGAAGGTTGGGATTGTAGCCCTTATCTTCCCCGCCACCATTTCACTCTTGATTTCCAGGGTGGCAAGTATGTTTATCATCTCTTCATTGGAAAGCTCAATGCCCAACAACGCATTTACTCGCTCAGGACGAACATCAAACTGTCTTTCCTCTTTAACCACAGGATAGGTGTCTACAACACCCTTAAGCACCCTTCCTGCCCCCAAAAGCTCAATAAGCTGGCAGGCTCTGTTGGCAGCCACTATTGCCAGATTAGGGTCTATACCCTTTTCAAACTTAGCGGATGCCTCTGTTCTTAGGGCTAATTTTTTAGAGGTGGCTCTTATTCTATCACCGACAAAATTTGCGGACTCCAGTAGTATGGTGGTAGTTTTAGCCGTAACCTCTGATTCTGCGCCACCCATGACACCGGCAATCGCCAGTGCCTTTTTGCCGTCGGCAATCATGGTCATGCTATCATTTAATTTTCTTTCAACATCGTCAAGGGTCTTGAAGCTATCCTCAGATGCTATTCTAACAATAATCTGATTGCCCTCTATATAGTCCATATCGAAGGCATGTAAAGGCTGACCATACTCATGCATCACATAGTTTGTGATATCTACAATATTGTTAATGGGTCTTATGCCCACCTTTCTTAATCTCGCCTGCATCCATAGGGGTGATGGCTTTATCACAACATCCTTAATTACCTTAGCCACATATCTTCTACAGCCCTCATGGTCCTCTATCGTCACCTTAAAGCTTGGATCGATGGCTTCATCGGATTCCTTTAAACTGATTTCAGGATATTTCAGCTGCCCACCTATTGTAGCTGCTGCCTCCCTTGCCATACCTATCATGCTAAGACAGTCCGGCCTATTGGAGGTAATCTCAAATTCTACTATCTCGTCCTTTGCCTCCAGAGCCTCTACTGCATCTGCCCCTAAGGTCAGTGCTTCATTGATAATCCAAATGCCATCCTTTGAAGCCTCTGGTATTACGTTTTTAGCTATACCCAGCTCCTCTTGGGAGCAAAGCATACCCTCTGAGACCTCGCCCCTCAGCTCTCCCTTCAGGATTTCTACACCTCCCGGTAGCTTTGCACCGTCTGTAGCCACCGGTACATAATCGCCCACAGATATATTTTTAGCGCCTGTTACGATCTGTAGGGTTTTTTCTCCAATATCCACCTTTACTATAGTCAGCTTTTCAGCATTAGGATGGGGCTCAATTGAAAGGATTTTTCCGATAACAATACCAGAAATGCCTTCTCCCAGTACTTCAACCCCCTCAACCTTAGAGCCTGACATCGTCATTTTATCAGCAAAGGGTATTGCCGCCATATTTATATCAACGTATTCCTTTAACCAGCTTAATGGTGCTAACATATTTCATTCCTCCTTATATCCTTTTGGTATTAGAATTGATTGATGAAACGCATATCATTTTCAAACAACAGACGTATATCATCAATTTCATACTTCATCATTACCAATCTGTCAATTCCCATACCAAAGGCAAAGCCGCTGTAAACCTCCGGATCAATACCGCAATTTCTTAATACATTCGGATGAACCATACCGGCCCCCAGCATCTCTACCCAACCACTGCCCTTACAAAAGCTGCATCCCTCTCCCTGACATTTGAAGCAGGAGGCGTCAACCTCAGCACTCGGCTCCGTAAAGGGGAAATTATGGGGTCTGAACTTGATTTTTGTATGTTCACCAAGGAAGTGCTTTGCAAATACCTCCAGGGTTCCCTTTAGGTCAGCCAAGGTGATTCCTTTATCCACCACCAGGCCCTCCAACTGATGGAACATTGGCGAATGGGTGGCATCCGGTGTATCATTTCTGAAGCATCGACCGGGAGATATTATCCTTATCGGAGGCTTAAGCTTCTCCATCGTCCTTACCTGCACAGGCGAGGTTTGAGTTCTCAATATCAGATTATCATTGATATAAAAGGTATCGCTCATGTCCCTGGAGGGATGGTTTGGCGGGGCATTTAAGGCATCGAAATTGTAATAAACTGTTTCAACCTCAGGACCCTCTGCAACTCTGAAGCCCATGCCGATAAAAATTTCCTTCAGCTCATCCATACCTTGAATCAGTGGATGTCTTTTGCCAACAGCTGGGGCTTTTCCCGGCATAGTAACATCTAGAGATTCAGAGCTGAGCCTTGCTAATAGCTCCTTTTCCTTTATGAGGTTTTTTGCAGAGGCAAGCATTTCTTCGATGCTTTCTCTCACCTCATTGGCTACTTTACCAATCAGAGGTCTTTCCTCAGCAGATAGGCTTCCCATTCCCCTAAGAACCTCCGTCAGCTCACCCTTCTTGCCTAAATATTTTACCCTTACCTTCTCCAATACCTCTGAAGCACCGGCCTCCCGTATTTCCTGCTGGGCCAGCTGCTGCAGCTCCTTCAATTTTGCTTCCATAGTATATCTCCTTTCTCAACATAAATTATATGTATATTAGTTTAGACAAATAAAAAAGCCCTCATCCCCAAAAAAGGGACGAAGACTACTCCGCGGTACCACCCTAATAGTGCATTTTACAACACCTCTTAGTGACCGTAACGGGGCCTACCGATAAAGCCTACTCTTATTTCAGCCTTACAGCTCCGGAGGGAACTTCTGTTGTCCTTGTCTTTAAGCGCTTTCAGCCAACGACGCCTAATCTCTGTAAAACAGCATACAACCTACTTTTCTCCATCATTGCTATTACTACTATTATATTAACTCATCAAAAGTTTCTTATACATAATATAGGCTGTTACGGAACCGGTTAATTCAAAAATTTTCCAGAAAACTTCTGCGGTCTTCATCTGTGACCACACTCCTTCCCCAAGCCATTTATAGATACATTATAGCATAGGATTATGGCTGAAACAAGGGATTACATAAAGTGTTTTGGGTATTTTTTGAAATTTCTAATCTTTCAGAAAACGTCGAAATTCGACAGCCTTATAGATTAATATGGCGGCAGCAATAGAAGCGTTTAGGGATTCTACTCTTCCCAGAATCGGAATTTTCACAACCGAATCTGCTAAATTCAGAAGCTCCTCAGATACGCCATTGGCTTCATTCCCTATAACAATGGCTATATTGCCTTCATAAGAGGGTTTACAGTAATCCACGCTTCCCTTCAGACCACTGGCAAAAATTCTAACTCCCTTTTCCTTCACAAAATCTAACCACTGTCGGTCATCATTGCATTGAATTATAGGGATATGGAATATTGCCCCCATGGTCGCTCTAAGGGTCTTGCTATTATAGGGATCAACACTGCCCTTTGTAAGTACGATGGCATCTACTCCTGCGGCCTCGGCAGTCCTGACTATTGTGCCCATATTGCCTGGGTCCTGAAGTCTGTCCAGCACCAACAGAAATAAATTTTCCTTTGCCCTAAGCTCAGATATGTTTGTATCCTGCATCTTGGCTACAGCCACCAATCCCTGTGGGGTTTCGGTATCCGTCAGCTGCCTCAACAGCTTATCCGGTATGTTGTACACCTGAAGATTCTCGGGCAGCTCCTTCAGCATTTCAGACCCACCGTTGATCTCCCGCAAATGATCACTGTACAAGAGATATTCTAGAGGAACACCATGTCGGATTGCCTCATCCACCATTCTTAGGCCCTCTATCAAAAATTGTCGATGCTTTTCTCTATATTTCTTAATTGAAAGGGATTTAACATGCTTTATCATGCTATTGCTTTCACTGGTTATAATATTTATGCTCAAAGGTCTCACCAACCTATTGCTCTAATTTTTTCAAATCATCATTATGGCCTATGACCACAAGTATGTCTCCCTTATCAATTACATCATTAGCCTTTGGTGACACATTGATTTTATCGCCATGCTTTATTGCCATAACATTTATACCATATTTTGATCTGATATCCAGATCAATTAAGGATTTGCCTTCCCATTCTAAAAGGGCACTGATCTCCATAATGCTGTAATCTGGTGCCAGCTCAATATAGTCCAGAATATTGCTGGCTACAAGATTATGGGCAACCCTGATACCCATATCTCTTTCGGGGAAAACAACTCTGTCGGCACCTATTTTATACAAAACCTTAGCATGCAGTTCATTCTGTGCCTTTGACACAACATATTTTACCCCAAGCTCCTTAGCAATTAGTGTTGCCATAATTGAAGATTGTATGTTTGAGCCTATGGTAATAACCGCCACATCAAAATTTCTTATACCAAGAGAACGCAGAGCATGCTCGTCTGTGGCATCCGCCTGCACAGCATGAGTTACCTCCTCTGAAATACTCTGTACGATTTCTTCATTTCCATCAATGGCTAGCACATCATTGCCCATCTTATATAATGTTTTTGCAACACTTGAACCAAATCTACCACACCCAATAACAACAAACTGCTTCACAATTTCTCCTCCTAACCGACTAATATCTTATCCTCAGGATATTTTATATTGCCTTTGTTCTGTCGCTGTTGGCGAGCTAAGGCCAGTGTAATAGTTAAAGGACCTAGCCTGCCTGCAAACATTAAAAACATGATTACCACTCTGCCTATGCCACTTAATTCAGATGTTATGCCCATAGACAGCCCTACTGTACCGAAGGCTGAGACAGTTTCGAACAATATCTCCATGAAGGAATGACCTTGCTCTGTAATTGTCAGCACCATCGTAAATACCATTATAAGTGTAAGGGCTATGACGACTATAACTATAGCCCTATGTACTATGCTTCTAGATACTCTTTTCCCAAAGAGCTCTGTATCTTCTCTACCCTTGATTACCGAAATAACAAGGAAAAGTATAATCCCCATGGTGGCTGTTTTAACCCCACCTGCTGTAGAGGCAGGTGAACCACCGATAAACATAAAGATGATAGTTAGTAGCAGCGATGCATTTGTCAGCTGTCCTATATCTATTGTGTTAAAGCCTGCAGTTCTAGGTGTTATAGACTGAAAAAGTCCTGCCAATAGCTTCTTGCCAAAGCTTAAATTTCCCAGAGTTTCAGGATTATGCCATTCCAAAAGCAAAAAAGCAATGAAGCCGAGTCCGATTAACAATGCTGTAATTAATAGTACCATTTTTGAGTGAAGGCCTAATTTCTTGAAGCCCCTATGATTAAATATGTCCACCATTACAGAAAAACCCAGACCGCCTATGACGATCAAGGACATGATGGTAAAATTAATAACAACATCCCCTACATATGGTGTAAGGCTTCTTCCATAGCCTACTATATCAAAGCCTGCGTTACAAAAAGCTGAAATGGAATGAAATACTGAGTAACCTATTCCTTTTAAAAAACCATACTCCGGAATAAATCGAAAGGACAAAAATAATGCACCGAAGGCTTCTATGATAAAGGTACCAACCAAGATATATAGTGTGAACTTTACTAATCCTGAAAGATTGTTCTGATTAAGAGCCTCCTGCATAACAAGCCTTTCCTTTAAGGAAATCTTTTTACCTAATAAAACAAATATTAAGGTGGCCATAGACATAAATCCAAGACCGCCTACCTGTATTAATACAACCAAAACTGTTTTACCAAATACCGTGAAATGCGTGCCGGTATCGACAACAGCCAGTCCTGTTACACATACGGCAGATGTAGAGGTAAACAATGCATTTAAAAAGCCCATACTATTGCCTGATTGTGAAGCTATGGGCAGATTTAACAGAATACCACCAATTAAAATTACTATTCCAAAGCCCAATACCAAAACCTGTGCCGGTCTAAGCTTTATTTTCTCAATATATTCCAGCATAACCCAAAAGTCGCTCCCCTCAAGTGGAAATTAACCTCATTATAGCATTATACAATCAATAAAAAAAGTGTTAAGGCTAGTTTTATTCTAATTCGACCTTTTAATGCAATATTACTACGCCGACAAGCAATACCCACAAAATGGAAAAAGCCCTTATCCTCTTGAAGCTCTCCTGTATCTGACATCATACGTAGTTTACGCATTTCCGTAGACCGGTAGGCCGGATTCTAAGGGCTTTTAAGTTTTCTTAGTAATTTAGCTTGAGATTAAGCATTAAGCTTTTGCTTAACAGCCTGCGCCAATTGTGCAAAGCCTTCTTTATCGTTAACTGCCATGTCAGCAAGTACTTTTCTATTCATTTGAATACCACTTACCTTTAATCCATTAATAAATCTTGAATATGATAAGCCATTAGCTCTTGCAGCGGCGTTGATTCTTGTGATCCAAAGCTTTCTGAAATCTCTTTTCTTTAGCTTTCTACCAACATATGCATGTCTTAAAGACTTCATTACATATTGGTTAGCTGGTCTAAACAGTTTGCTTCTTGCTCCTCTAAAGCCCTTTGCAAGCTTTAAGATCTTTTTATGTTTTTTACGGGCATTTACAGCCCCTTTTACTCTAGCCATTTTCTAGTACCTCCATTCTCAATATATTTATGGTAGTAAATTCTGAACTCTTCTTTGATCTCCTCTTGTAAGAATTGCAGCTTTACGTAGATTTCTCTTTCTCTTTGAAGATTTCTTAGTTAAAATATGGCTTTTGAAGGCCTTAAATCTCTTAATTTTTCCTGATTTAGTCTTTTTTAATCTCTTCGCTGCCCCTTTATGGGTTTTCATTTTTGGCATCGTAAAATCCTCCCTTCAAATTATGCGTTTTTTGGTGCTAAAATCATTATCATTTGCTTTCCTTCAAGCTTTGCTTCCTTTTCTATTGTACTTACCTCAGTCAATATGGAAGCAAATTCCTCGATTACTCTTTTTCCTATGCTGGCATTGCTTACTTCTCTACCTCTAAAACGCAAAGTAACCTTTACCTTATCTCCACCCTTTAAGAATTTCATGGCTTGACCCGCCTTAACATTAAGGTCGTGGGTTTCAATACTAGGACTCAATCGAATTTCCTTGATGGTAACAACCTTTTGCTTTTTCTTGGCTTCTTTTTCCTTCTTAGCCAGCTCAAACTTGTATTTACCATAATCCATAATTCTGCAAACCGGTGGCTTAGCCTGTGGGGCTATCTTAACCAAGTCAAGATTTTTGCTGGCTGCCAGCTTTTGAGCATCCTTAGCAGACATAATTCCCAGCTGCTCACCCTCAGCATCAAGAACTCTTACTTCCCGGTCTCTAATCTCTTCATTGATTTCTAATTCATTTTGATGATCTCTAATAACAAGACACCTCCTAATTTATAATTGTTATATAAGTAAAATTCAAAAAGCGGATTCTCATAAAGAATCCGCTAAATAGACAAATAATAGAAAAATGATTAAATCACATCCATTATTGACCCTACTACCTGGTGGTTAGGGTGAGAAGCGGAAACTTCTGCTTTGTTTTCTATAACATATTATCACTCAAATAATAATCTGTCAACATGTATTATAATTTTTATTTATAAGATTATTTATACCTCAGGTTATAATATCCAGTTTTTTCAAACTTAATGATATGACGCTTTTCTAGATATCGGTATTTTAATACGCTTTATTTTTATCTATTGCTTCTATATTATAATTTTTGTTTATATAAAGTTCCAATATACAGCATTAATAATATACAGCCTGCCCAATTCTTTGTGCTTTAAGGTCTGAATCATTTATTGTAGTTTTCATTATATCTTTTATCATCTGAATTATAAGTATATCAGACCTTAAAAATATCATCAATTGATAAATGCACTGCTTTTTTATCAAATTTCCCTCACAATATTTTCCTACATAATTATCAACATAGCCATTATTTTTATGTGTCCTTTTGGGAATGATAGATTTAAAGAAAAAAAAGGGTGGTGATTCAGTGAAGAAAACAATAGTTTTTATCCTGCTATGTGTGTTCATTTCGCTAACTGTCATATCCAGTTATTCACTTTTCACTGGAAATGCGTTAAATAATAAATTGACAACTGGCGATAGATTTCTAGTTTTCGGCATTACAATATTTCTGTTTGTCTATTATCTCAAGCTGGACAAAAATCCCCAGTATGCCCATGCAACTATTAACACTGAAAAGAAGGAAAATCCTCAAAACCCCAATGAGTTTTTCACGAAGCCAAAGATAACCTTTGAGGATGTGGCTGGACTTGACGAGGTGAAAGAGGAGTTGATTGAGGTCATCGACTTTATAAAAAAGTCAGAGAAGTACAAAAAGATGGGCGCCAAGATTCCCAAGGGAATTTTATTCTATGGCCCTCCTGGCACCGGCAAAACCCTTTTGGCTTCTGCGGTGGCTGGCGAAACCAAATCCGCTTTTTTTTCTGCCAGCGGCTCAGAATTCGTTGAAAAATATGTAGGTGTGGGAGCCAAAAGAATTCGTACCCTCTTTGAAAAGGCAAAAAAAGAAGCACCCAGTGTTATATTCATAGATGAAATAGATGCTATAGGTGCGAAAAGACATCTTGACAGCAACAACGAGAAGGATCAAACCCTTAATCAGCTTTTGGTGGAGCTGGACGGCTTTAATACCGACAATACCGTAGTCGTCATCGGGGCCACAAACCGCCTGGATTTACTGGACGAAGCCCTATTACGACCCGGTCGATTTGACAGGCATATGTTTATTGGGAACCCCAATGTTAAGGCCAGAGAAGAGATCTTGAGAGTTCATACCAATAATAAGCCTCTGGCATCGGATGTTAATATCGCAGACCTAGCGAAAAAAACCCATGGCATGAGTGGCGCCCATTTATCCAATATTGCCAACGAGGCTGCTATAATCGCAGTTCGAGAAAATGAAACGCTAATAACTGCACTGCATTTTGAAAAGGCAATAGAAAGAGTTATAGCCGGATTACAGGTAAAGAACCCAACCATTATGCAACGGGAAAAGGAAATTGTTGCCTATCACGAGGCTGGCCACGCTCTTATTGGCAAGCTGTTAAGTACAGATATGGTGCAAAAGGTATCGATTATCCCCCGTGGACAGGCTTTAGGTTATGTCCTTCACATGCCTCAGGACGACAGATATATACTTACCCGTGAGGAGCTATGCAACAAGATTATGGTGATGCTGGGGGGCAGGGCTGCCGAGGAGCTGGTCTTCAACCATCTTTCCACCGGAGCGAAGGATGATTTGAAGAAGGTAACAGATATCACCATGCAGATGGTATGTGAGTACGGTATGAGTGATTTAGGCTTCCTCTGCAACGAGCCCAGCATGCTGAAGGGCTTAACCCAGGAGATAACTCAGGAGATTAATAAAATAATAGAACAATGCTACTCCAGCACATATGAATACTTAAAGCTTCATAGAAGCTATCTGGACACCATATCAGAGGCTCTGCTAGAAAGGGAAACACTTAATTTTGATGAGTTGAACGAATTAGTAGGTCAGCTTCCCTCAATTAAGAAGCCACTTAAGGAGACTAATAAGGAGCTAGCAGTAGTGTAAAAGAAATGAGACAATAGGGACGGGTTCCTTTTGTCTCATTTCTTTGTAATAATTTACTTGCAAAACCTTATTTCCTGCCACTACTGAAATTTCTAGGGTTTGCCTGATATATTTTAAGCTCTGCCTGACGCGTTTTCTCAAAGGCATCATAGAAAGCTTTATTGTAGGCATTTTGAAAAATCAGCTCCTTTACACATGATTGGATTATCATTTTCTATCTCTCATCAGCTTAATATATAAGGATAATCTCTTGTGTGCAGCTACTGCTGACAACTCGGGTTCCTTCTCTCTTAATATTTCCTCTATGAGCTTTATGTATCATCAAGAAAGTAAAGACTGATTTCTTTTATTACTTTAGTATCCATAGCTCACCTTCCTTGCAGATGGTAAATGAATATCTCATTTAAACGTGTTTTATTATAATAAGATTTTTGTAACTCATACTAAAATGTTATATTGCCCTAGTTTCACTCTGAAGCATTTCCTTATATAGAAGACTTTTTTTTAGAATGTCATCATGGTAGCCATCAACTACTATTTCTCCCTTTTTAAGCACTATTATTCTACAATTTAGTTTTAAAATATTACCCAATCTATGACTTATGAATACTTTTATACAGTCTTTGTTTTCTTTTTTAATCAAACTAAACATTTGATATTCAGAGATAGGATCTAGAGCTGACGTTGGTTCATCTAATATAATAATCTCTGCACATCTTAACAAAGTTCTTGCTATTCCTAATTTTTGCCATTGACCTCCAGATAACTCAGTTCCGCCGAACCAATTACCTAGCTTAGAATCCAAGCCATCTGTTAAAGTATTTAGAAACTCTCTTAATCCAACCTTGTTAATCACATTATATAATGTATTATCATCGCCTATTAATTCAGTCTTAGATATACCGATATTTTCTCTCAATTTAAGCTCATACTTATTGTAATCTTGAAAAAGCACAGAGATTTTATTGCGAAAATCGTTTTTGTCTATTTCTTTAAAATCTATACCATTAATCTTGATGTCGCCTTCATAGTTATCATAAAAACCAGCTAGCAATTTAATAATAGTTGTTTTACCTGAGCCATTTTCACCAATGAAACATAGAGTTTCACCAAACTTAATCTTAAAGGATATATTTTTAAGGCTATATTCCGATTGGGAGTTATATTGGAAACTAACTTTAATAAATTCAACTTCTTTTATTTTATCTATTTTTGTCTTACCTTTGAATTTATTCGATTTATAGTCCAACAAACTGTATAATTCTTTAACATATAAATTTTCTCTATACATTTCAATTAATGATTGTAATAAGGATATGATACTATTTTGAATGTTTGATAATGTGTTTATTACAGCAACAGTATCTCCTATTCTAATACTTCCAGTTATTGAAGATTTGACAACATTAAATATAATTGTTGCGCTAATGATTTCATCCAAGATTGTTAGAATAGATGTAACTGATAACTGTTCCTTCAGGATCTTCTTGTCCTGTATCATGATACTTTCGAAATTATTTTTAAATATTTTAATTAAATAATTCCAAGAATTGTACGATTGCAATTCCTTATAAGCTATATTATTTGTCATAAGATAATTTATGTAAGAAATCTTTCGTCTTTTATCTATACGCTTCATTTCAATTTCATAACTCTTATATCCAATATGTGCAGTATATATTGTCTTAATGGTTGGTATTAAAATTATTATTAATAAAATCATCGGATTCCATAAAAAAATAATTGATGACAGTGAGATTAAAGCAATTAATTGAGCAATAAAATTATTTAGCGCTATATAAACATTAAATAATCTTGTCGAACTGCCATCCTGAGCCTTTCGAATCATATTATATACTTTTTCATCCTCATAATCCAATAAACTAAGACTCTTTGTTTTTAAAAGAATTTTTTCATTAACGACATAATTTAATTCAATATTTAACATATTTGTGATATAGCTTTTGCTATTCGAAGTTAATATAGAAATAATATTTATACTTACATAAATTAACAATGAGCTTAGTACCAGTTCCACTCCTCCATAGGCAACATCCTGTATACTGTTAATCAGTTTTTGCATTGCTTTAATAGTAAGAAAAGGCATTATTCCAGAAATAACTGTTAATGTTGATAGAAAGAGAAAATAAATCATTTTTATTTCATAAATAAATTTCAGGGTTTTTAAAAGTCTTTTTATTTCTCTTCTTATAACTTTTATTTTCATAAAAATTATCCTATACTCTGAGCTGCCAAAGACTCCTCGTAACGCCTACCTACTATATCTAATATTCTTTTCAATCTATCATTTTGATCTAACTCCTTAAGATTAACTGCTGTATTAAAATTCCCCTGGTACAAATACAGTATTTTACCGGCATAGGAGGCGATTTGAGGACTATGGGTTATCATAACAATGGTATAGCCCTCCTCATTAAGCATTTTAAATATCTCCATAATCTCTGCCGAAGCCTTTGAATCTAAAGAAGCAGTTGGTTCATCCGCAAGAATAATTCTTCGATTCCCTGCTAAAGCTCTTGCAATAGCCACTCTTTGCCTTTGTCCGCCGCTTAGCTTTCTAATCTCCCTATACTTCAGCTCTTGGATATTCAGCTTTTCTAGTATTCTATCTATTTCCCCTTCTGTACTGCTGTTATTGATTAGCTTTATGTTCTCCCTCACATTTAAAAAATCTATCAGCTGAAAATCTTGAAAAATCATGCCCAGCCTCTCTCCCCTAATTCTTGTAAGGATTCCACTATTCTTTCTATGGAGGGGCTCACCCTGAAGATAAACCTCACCATTATAGTCCTCCAATATTCCTGAAATCACTTTTAAAAAGGTGGTTTTGCCGCATCCACTTTCACCCATTATAGCAACAAACTCCCCTTCTCCTATCCTGCATTCTATGTCCTTAAGAACTAATAAATCCCCATATTTCTGTTCTTCAATCTTTATATAGTACATTTTTCTTCCTCCTATTTTATAACCTCCATAATTTCATATATATAATCTTTAATCCTTCCCGATAGTGAAAGATATATGATAAAACCCAGTGATACGCCTAGAAGCAGTGTTGTCATATTCAAGCGTTTGAAGGCCTCCATCAAACTTCTGCTTTCTGCTCCTATATTGTAAAAGACTTGAATATTCACTTCCTGTGTCATTTCATCGTCGGTCTTTTTGGCCCAAATGATAGAACTCAACAGAATAGCATAACAGCCTAATGTAATTGTAAGAATTATCATTGATAAGAGGGTGTTTAGCTCTCCAATATCGTTTAATCTTACCCTGCCATCATTTATTCTTAAATCCTTTACCTCTCCTGTTTTTTGATATTCCTTCAATTTTTTTATGGCCTCCTCTTTTTTCTCATCGTTATCATATATAAACATAAATCTAGTAAAGCTCTTATCAGATGTGGGGTATGAATTTACAGGATTTTTTATCATTGCCTGTCGTTCTGGTCCAGGAACTATATATACCGTGTTCATATCGTTTGAAAATATATTTGTTATACCCGATATTGGATATACCATCGGAACATTGTAATTTAATTCCTCCAGCATAATAATACCGTAGGAACCTACTTCTATATCCAACCTTTTAGCTACTGCATTTGATACCAACATGTCGAAACCTATTCTTTCGTTATAGATCTCCTGAGGGTAACTTCTATGAGGATATTTCTCTACAAAGTCACCTATAGTTTCGGTATATTTAGGTATATCACCCTTTTTAGGTGCTTTGAAGAAGGTCTCATAATCGCCATATAGTAATACCGAAGTAACCAGCATGGATTTTTGATTTTCTAATCCCTCGCCATAATGGTGCATTAGAAAGCTTTCGCTACTGACGTTATAGGTCGCCCATGCACTGACACCTTCCATGACCTTAGGAACGACACCAACTTGCAAATTTACAAATACATCGTACTTAAAGGGATTAGAGTCAACATATATTCTCTTCATTGTTTGTATTGCTCCATTTATAAAAAACAAACATCCTGATACCAATAAAGCTATGATAAGCAATATAGCGTATTTTGATTTATGTAAAGACAGCATTCTAAGTGCATAAAAATTTATGGAAAAACTACTATCACTGGATATAGCCTTTAGCTTTACTGTGCTTTTTTTGCTGATGAAGTATGTGAAGTAAGAGAGTATATAGCTTGTTGTCAAGGACAGCACATATATACCTATAGGTATCCATGCATTCCTCAAAATATATGAATTGAATTGGTAGAAATCCTGCAAATAGACCATTCGGATTTCAAATATCACCTTCAGTAAAATATTGAAAACAAGCCAGACTCCAATTCCCACCGCCCCAAGAAAAAGCTCATGAAGGAGGGTTGCCAAATATATTTTTATTTTTCTGATACCAATAATATTTAGCCTCTGTCTAAAGGGATAGAGATATTTATTTTGAAGATAAATCAAATATATAAGTGACATCGCTATTAAAAATATAACTGAAACTAACTCAAAGCCTATAAAAAACCTGGTAGTTTTATTGGTCAGAACCGAATTTTCTAAAACCTTATGCATTAGCTCTGAGTCTATTATTGAAGAATTGTAATTTTGAACATAAAAATTCAATCTGCCCCTGAGGTATATTTCCTTTGTTAGGCTGTATTCATCGAAATAAATGCTGTATTTTTTATAAATGTTATGGCTTTCGTCATCATAGGATATATATTTTTTATATAAATCATGAAAATCCTCTTGGGTTACTATAATAGTATCAGTATAATTTGTATTCTCATTTCTATCTTCAGCATTATTGTCATTGCTCATAAAATTAATAAAGCGTTTATTTATTGCGCTATTTTTGTATACTGCGCCAATGCTGTAAGTTAAAGTGTCCTCAAACTTTTTTTCATCCTTTAACAGCCCCTCATAAACTACATATTCTATAGGTATTTCTATGGTTTTCCCAATCGAACCTCGCACGGAGCCAAAGTTCATAAGAGCAAAATATTCCGAGACAGCCGCCTCTCCTGCCTTTAATTCATGCAGAGCCTTTCCCTTCGACACCAGCTTAAAATTGGTATCCCCAAGACCTTCAATATAATAACCCTTTCGGGTACTGAAAAGATCTCTGACCTTATAGTCTTTTACATGATAGATTTCCTGGATATCCTTATGCTGTAGCTCTGTATCAAATTTCTGCGGAAACTGGAGTATTCTTCTATATGGCACATAATAATTGGTTAGGTCTACACCCTCTTCTTCCAGCCTGTCCATAAGTATTTCGTTTCCGTAGTAAACTGGTATAAATACCTGAAGCAGAGTGAGGGTAAGGAACAAAATAAATACCTTAACATATTTAATTTTCTTTGAATAATGAGAATTTATAAGATAGAGCGCTCGCATTATATCCTCCCCGTTTTTATATGTGATAATATTGATTTAGGTTTCTTAAAATAAGCATAATAGAAGAATATTACTATAAAATTGTAAAATGTATAAGTTGATAAACTCAACTTATACATTTTACCTGGCTACTCCTTTTGTTCGGGTAGATTCCATGGTGTAACTTGTGGATTACATGGAAAAGTATGTGCTGAACCGCAAACGTATTCCATACCACAACCATATCCATATGGCACCCCACATCCAGTACTAGTAGTATTAATCTCAGAACCTTGCCTTTGATTTTCAATAATAACCTTCACATTTATCACCTCCCCTTTTTCATAGTATTATTAATCACACTTTATTCGAAATGATAATCAAATATTTCATTTATAACCGCTTCTATAGTGTATTTGATTTCAGCACATGCACTATACCCTTTATCTCTTTTTAGACAGCCTCCCATACAAAGCGGTAAATATCGACATACTCTACATACACTATTATTAGTAGGATTATTTAGTAAGTATGATAAATTTGCTTTGTTATAAAAATATATATCTTTGTTAATATTACCTACAGAGTATTCACTTCTCCCTATATCTTCCCAACATTTATACACTGCTCCATCAGATCCAATTACATATGTATTTATACATTCTCCTCCACATGCCACATTCTTTATATTTGGATACATATGTGATATGTTAGTGTAATGATTAATATTGAAAGTAAAATTTTTTAAGCTAAAATCCTCAATAGTAAAACACTCCTTGTCCTTATAACAACCACTTGAATTTGAAACTTTTCCTAAATAACACTTAATCTTCTTGCTTCTATTTATTTTAGAAATTGCCCTGGTAACATCCTCTACTGCATGAAAATTATTTTTGTCAACATTTATTCTTAAATAGACACTAATATTGTAATTTTCTATTAAGCTGAGGTTTCTAATTATGGTGTCAAATGTCGACCCTCCACCAACTAAAAATCTTCTTTGATCGTGTGTTTCTTTGTCTCCGTCAATAGTAACTTGAATAAGCTTTATGTTACAACTAATAAGCGTATCTAAATTCTTTGCATTTAATAAATAACCATTTGTAATCATAGATGCACTATAGATTACATTGTTTTCAAAACACATTTTAATTACATTCTCAGAAATATACTTAATGCTTTCTAAATTAAGTAATGGTTCCCCACCATACCAAGTGATACTCAGAGAATCTAAATGCTTGATACGATTTTTTATAAATAAAATTATATTATCAGCTGTTTGTAAATCCATATATTTTGAATTTATCGAATCTTTTTCATAGCAATATATACACCTAAAGTTACAATCTTCCGTCGAAGCAATAGTCAATATTAGATTATCGTTAGAATATTTGGCCTTTAACATGCCGCACTCAATCGCTTCTATTTCATTATAATCTTCTTCAATTATAAAACCATTTTTTTTCAGAACCTCAAACACATCTTGTTTTAATGAGTTATATCCGTTTATTTTAGCTTGCTCAAATTCTACAAATTCCTCCATGGTCATCTCCACCATAGCACTAGTAAATGAGTTGTATGCTATTATCCCATTTTTATTCTTTTTTTCAATAAAGAAATTATAATTTGACTCTTTCATATATACCTCCAATTCAACCCCGTAAGAGAATGTACATTCTTATTGATTATTTTAATTATATATGAGCAAATCATGTAATTTTGTCATAATTTGTAATTTTATTTTTGCATTTTTATTACAAAAATGCTTAAATATAAATCGTTTGTGATATATTTTACATTCGTAATTTAATATAATCTTTGAATACCTTTCTTTGTTACTCTAATGAACTACAGAATAAACTTCTTTTTTAAGATTTGGCTGAAACTATTAAATTATGCTACTGTTAATTTAAACCATACTGTAATATAATATAAATTCAATAATTTTGAAATTATTTTTTTGATAACATAACCCCCAAGTTAACTGATATATTCGAGGCCAGCCATAATAACTCGGGAACCAGAGTAGCGGATTTATTAATTTTCTTCTCTAAGTCTTAAACATATAAAAGGCCACCCGAAGGCAGCCTTTTACCAATGAGACAAAAGGAGCCGTCCCCTTTGTCTCTTATTGATACATCACTTTATCTTGAATTTCTGCTAATACATCCTCAATGAATTGAGATGCTTCTACTGCCCCCAATTCACCCTTATCTCTTGATCTTACCGCCACCTGCTGAGCTTCAACCTCTTTATCACCGATTACCAGCATATAAGGCACCTTCAGCATTTGCGCTTCTCTTATTTTGTAGCCTATCTTCTCATTTCTTGTGTCTACCTCTACACGGATTCCCTTAGCGAACATTTCATCCTTTAGCTTTAGGGCATATTCAAAATGCTTATCTGTGATAGGCAGTATTTTCACCTGAACCGGTGCCAGCCATGTTGGGAATTTACCTGCAAAATGCTCTACTAATATCCCAATAAAGCGCTCGATGCTGCCGTAAATAACCCTGTGAATCATTATCGGTCTATGCTTTTCACCATCGGTGCCAACATAGCTTAAGTCAAATCTTTGAGGCATCTGGAAATCCAGCTGAATAGTACCGCACTGCCAAGTACGTCCGATGCAATCCTCCAGATGGAAGTCGATTTTAGGGCCATAGAAGGCACCGTCTCCCTCATTGATTTTATAAGGTAGACCCTTAGCGTCTAATGCGCCCTGCAGGGCTGAAATAGCTAATTCCCAATCCTCATCGGAGCCCATTGAATCCTCTGGTCTTGTAGAAAGCTCAATATGATATTTAAAGCCAAACTTCTTGTAAATAAAGTCTACGAAGTCGATAACTCCAATGATCTCATCCTTAATTTGCTCCGGCAGCATGAAGATATGAGCATCGTCCTGAGTAAAGCATCTAACCCTCATTAGTCCATGCAGCGCACCTGACAGCTCGTGGCGGTGAACTAAGCCCAGCTCTCCCATTCTAATAGGGAAATCACGGTAGCTGTACATTTTCCTCTTATAGGTTAAGATTGAGCCTGGGCAGTTCATTGGCTTAACTGCGTATTGCAGGTCGTCTATCTGAGTAAAGTACATATTCTTTTGATAATGATCCCAGTGGCCGGATTGCCGCCATAGATCTTCATTCAGAATAATCGGTGTCTTAATTTCCTCATAGCCCCTCTTAACATGCTCATTTCTCCAGAAGTTCTCCAGCTCGTTTCTCACTACCATTCCCTTAGGATGGAAGAAGGGGAAGCCCGGACCCTCCTCTTGAATACTGAAGAGGTCTAATTCTCTACCAATTTTTCTGTGATCCCGCTTTTTTGCTTCTTCTAAACGATGAAGATATTCCTCTAAATCCTTTTTCTTTTCAAAGGAAGTACCATAAATCCTTTGAAGCATTTTTTTCTTTTCATCGCCCCTCCAGTAAGCCCCAGCTATACTCAATAGCTTCATAGCCTTAATCTTGCCTGTGCTGGGTACATGGGGTCCGGCACAAAGGTCAACAAAATCTCCTTGCTTATAGAAGGATATTGTTACATCCTCAGGAAGGTCTTGAATCAATTCAACCTTGTAGTCCTCATTCTTTTCCTTCATAAACGCAATGGCTTCATTTCTTGGCAGCTCAAATCTTTCCAGAGATAAATCCTCTTTAACAATTTTCTCCATCTCTTTCTCGATTTTCTCGAGATCCTCAGGAGTAAATTTATGCTCCGAGTCAAAATCGTAGTAGAAGCCGTTGTCTATCGCTGGTCCGATTGCCAGCTTTGTACCTGGGTATAATCGCTTTACAGCCTGAGCTAATATATGGGAGCTGGTATGACGGAAGAATTCCTTTCCATCCTCGTCCTCAAATCTTAGTATGCTTAATTGACAATCCTTTTCTACCGGATAGCTTAAATCCACTAAATTTCCATCAATTTCACCACCAACAGCCATTCTGGCAAGGCCTTCACTAATCTGCTTTGCAATATCCAGTACTGTGGTTCCTTTATCCACCTCTCTGAATGAGCCATCCTTCAAAACAATTTTTACCTTTTCCATGCCTATACCTCCTTCTTAATTTTTGATAAATTTTTGATTACACCCTTTGGCGCGTTAGATTAATGATAATCACAAAGTATATTTTTATATTGATATCAAAAATCGAATTGTATACTGTCTAAAGCTTTAGGGGTTAAATATACATTTTCACTGCCAGGTATCAGTTAATTTTCCCATGTACTTATTTTTTATAAATAAAAAAAGCCCTCATCCTACTAAAGTATAGGACGAGAGCATATTCCCGCGGTTCCACCTAAATTGATATTATATCCGGCTTTGTGACTTTAACGGCGTCTACCGAATTCATTTTCACCGAGGCTACTCTGAATCAGCTCCGAGGTAGTTTTCAATTATCCATATTCAGAAGCACTTTCAGCCGATGGCGCTTCCTCTCTTGGAACTGGGTTTAATTTACTCTTCCTCTTCACAGCTTTACAATATAATTTTAAATCATTATATTCATAATTTACTGAAATGTCAAGTGATATGATATTATTATCTACTGAAATATGAATATTATTCCCTGCAATAGCCCTATAGCAAAACCCAGCACAGCACCTAATATTTCAATATGCTTTAATTCCTCTTTGGCTATTTTAAAAACCACTTCCTCCAGCTTTTCCATTGGAAAATCCAATATTCTGGTTTCAATCATGGCAGCTAAATCTATGCTATTGGTGGCCTTGTGAATCATACTCTCCATTGTATTATTTATTAATACCCCTGCTTCATCATCTATAACATCATTTATGTAGCTCACTATTTTTTCCTTAAAGGCAGAGGGGATGATAGCCGGTAATCGACTGCTGACAATATCGTTTATTTTCAGCTTGATTAAATCCACTATCTCCTGATTATTTTGATGAGAAACAAACTGCTCTACGATTTCCTCTATAGACAATAGCTCCTCCTGTATGGTCTGGCCTATGCTTCTGGCGATTTCTGCTTTCCTCTTAGGAATCAACCCCTGGATTTTTAGCTTAATTATTGGAATTTCAATAATGTTATAGGGCTTAAATAAGAGCTTTATTGCCAATAGGTTTGTGATCCAGCCTATTAGAGCCCCGATACATGCTAGAAATAGTATTCTGAAATAAATCAATTGTATCACCTCTTGTAAAACTCATCTAAGTAGAACTGCCTTAGCACTTCTTATTTAAAGGTTTTAAATTAAACACAAGAAAAATTATATCACTATTTCCTAGCTTCACCAATATTAATTTTTTAAATCACAAAAAAAATTCCCCTACAGGGGATGGGTTTATTCCTGATGATGATAGTGGGCATTTACCTTGCACCATTCACATCCGTTACAAATTTTAACTCTATTTGCAAAAACCCGAGTAATTGTCTTGATAACATCGGTTCTTTTTAATATATTTGATTGATGTATATAGACAAATTTTGGTGCTATTGTGATTAAGGAGCTAATTAACAAATCATCATAGGTCAAAAAATTGTTTTCAGAAATCTCTGAGGCTATATCCTTAATATAGTCATTATTTATGATATTGTTATTTTCATCATACAGCGTATATTTGCCATCGGCCTCTAATATGATGTGTATGGTTTCTATCTTTGAATCCTGTATATCCACAAAATATTTTAACAGCTTGATGAACTCGTTATACTCCTTATCCAGTAAAAAATCCTCTACGGCCTTTTCCACAGTTTCCTCCAGCTCCAGCATGTAATCCTTCAGCCTGAAGGTAAGAAAACCCTTTAAATTCATTTGAAAATCATTATTTAAATATGCGATGATATTTGATATTATTTTTTTCTTGCGTGATGATGCTTCATTGAAGTTCAGCATTTTTCCTTCATCATTTAGTATTTGTACTGTATTCTTCTCTATTTCCATACGTTCCTTTATATCGAAGTAATAATACTCCTGCTCAATAATTTTACGAATAAGCTGGGGCTCTTCATATAGTTGAATATAATCCCATAAAGCATTTGCAACACAATACTTAAATATATTTATAAAATCGCTGATGGGATAATTCTTTATGCTCTCAATCCTGACACTATATTTAAGCAAGCTAAGGTCATCCTTTGATTCAATTTCTTCCTCAAGAATAACACCTTCATTAACAAAGCTCTCTACCTGTCTATCTAATTTATCTTTAATAACATCAATATTTCTATCCACGGTAAGCAACAGCAAATTCAATTAAAATCACTCCCTTCTGCTGTATTAGTAGTATATGATTTATAAACTAGGATATTCTGCTGAGAAATTTACATTAAATTGAAACATATCCAAGTTTCTTAAAAATATCCTCTTAAGTAATGGAACATCGTTGTCTAATGGCGTTACTAATATTTGGCTTGAATTAATTGTATTTTATTAATACCCCTTTATTTCTTTATAAACAAGGGTTGTATTAATCGTAAATAAGTAAACCTCATATGTAATGCAATAAATTTTAGACAGCTTCCGTTTACCAGCTTTAACTTAAACTTAAACTAATTAAATTTTAAGGTATTTATAGGCATATTAAATCCTATATAATTTTTAATTCTTTATAGTATATGAAGCTTTATCAATTAGTGACAGTATAATATTTGGTAATAAGCTAGTTCAAAAAAATAAAAAAGGCAAATGCTTGATTTACCTTTTTTATTTTTTTGGAATTTCTACTCATAGAGCTGCTTCGTCTTTTTTAGTCCCCTTAGTTTTTTGAAATATCTGGTAGCCAAGCCTAAAGTAACTACCGCAAGTGTAAAGTTTAAGGAAATAAATGGTGATATATAGTGATTGGGTCGTCTCAGCATTATGTTAAATAGGTTCATCCCAGGTATTGCATTCCCTAAGCCTACAATCAAAAATAACGTAAAAATACTTTTATAATGCTTTATTTTAGAGTCGATGTCTGAAAAAATTTCAAAGGGACCTTCTGTGCTTTTCTTTCTAAAATATGCCCATCTACCCCATTTCCCAACATATTCAACACCAATTGACTCCATAAATCTGATATAGTCCTGACTTTCAGGATGTGTTACCAGCTGTGGAAGCAGTTCAATGCGATATATAAACTCTCCTGGCGTCCCCTCTTCAAACAAGTACCTTGTCAATGCAAAATTAATAAAGTTCATACCCTTGGCTGCCATTTGATTCAACCATACTTCTTCCTTTTCGTAATCGAAAAACCACCTATAAATCACATGCCTCTTCATATAGCGTCCTCCCCTGCAATTTGATAACCATGCTCCAATAATTCCTTCAATCTTTTTAACTCATCCTTAACCACCTGTTTACCAAGTGGGGTTATTTCATATTCCTTCTTCCTTTCCCCCATATCCATCGATACGGCTTTTATCCAGCCCTTTTCAACAAGGGTATTTAGTGCACCATATAAAGTGCCCGCCCCCAGCACAACTCTTTCATTGCTTATCTCTCGTACAAATTGCATAATTCCATATCCGTGGAGAGGCTTAAATAATGAAAGCAATATATAAAATACAGCTTCAGTAAGGGCTCCCCGATCTTGACTTTCCGGCATACTATTCAGCTCCTTAATTACGGTTGACGTTATATCGGTTACCGTTATATCTACTATCAGTATATCGCCAAACGATATAATGTGTCAATATAATCTTATGGTTTTTTTGTAGAATTTTTATAATATGCTTGAGCGTAACGAGTTTGCAGCCTTTAGCTTTTTTATTGGTGTGAATTTTAGAATTGCCTGTTTTATAAATCTAAATCCGCCTCCAGCGTTACAAGCAGCTTCATTTTACCTTTTCACAACACAAAAAAACCTACACTTCCAACTCCTAGAGTTAAAGTATAGGTCATGATTATAAATTGGAGGCGCCACCCAGATTTGAACTGGGGAATAAAGGTTTTGCAGACCTCTGCCTTACCACTTGGCTATGGCGCCATATTTGGAGCGGAAGACGGGACTCGAACCCGCGACCCTCGCCTTGGCAAGGCGATGCTCTACCACTGAGCCACTTCCGCATTTTTGGTGCCCAGAGGCGGAATCGAACCACCGACACGGGGATTTTCAGTCCCCTGCTCTACCGACTGAGCTATCTGGGCAAATTTACTTTGTCTTAAACAGTGACAAAGTAAAGTATACTCTATTTCTATGCTTTTTTCAAGGGTAAATAACATCATTATTACTAAAATTTATCCTATCTAGACTTGCATAATTAAGAAAGTTCATTCTTCCATTGATATCCAGCCTTCCTCAATCTGCCTATAGCCTACATAATATTTTATTGCGGCGAAAGAATATTAATTCATTCTTTCAAGCAATCCCAGTAATCTTTCTTTATCAAAATAATACTTCTTGTTACAGAAGTGGCAAACCATTTCAGCTCCGCCATCCTCTTCAATTATCTCTGTAAGTGCCTCTCTGCCTATAGATATCAGTGCATTTTCAAGCCTTTCTTCATGGCAGTCACAAATAAAGTCCACCTCATAGGAATCTAAAAGCTTATACGCCATGTCACCGATAATGTATTCCAGTATCGCCTCTGCTCCCATGTCTCTGCTTAAAAGTGTACTTATGGACTCCAGCTCCTGTAGTCTATTTTCAAGTATAAATAGCAGATTTTCGTCAATTCCCGGCATTACCTGTATGATGTAGCCTCCTGCCGCCTTAATGGAATAGTCCACATCCACCAAGACTCCTAATCCTACTGCAGATGGCTGCTGCTCTGAATACAGGAAATATGATGCAAAGTCCTCAGCAATTTCACCGGATACCAGAGGACATGTACCTGAATATGGCTCTCTTAATCCGATGTCCTTGATGACAACTATTTCTCCATTTGTGCCGACAGCAGCGCCTACATTTAGCTTATTGGGTTCATAAAAGGTAGACTCTACAACAGGATTGGCTACATAGCCCTTGACATTTCCTTCGGCATTGCCCACAACAACAATTGGTCCCAGTGGACCCCCACCGTTAATTTTTACAGTTATTTTATGATTGTCTCCCTTAAGCATAATCCCCATAATCGAAGTTGCTGTTAGGGTTCTTCCAAGGGCAGCTATAGCAACAGGAGAAGCCCCATGCATGCTTCTGGCCCTTTCAACCATAGCTGTAGTATCGGCGACAAAAACTCTTATATGATTATTTGCGGCAGTGGCCCTTAGTATTCTGCTCTTCATTACAAATCACCTCGTTTAACTTAATCTATTTAGTATTCTATTTTAACCCATTTTTATTTAAATCCACATGCGAATTAAAAATGTACAAAAAAACAAGTTGGATAACCAACTTGTTATTGATAAAGTCAATATACTAACCTTCTATAGTCATCTTATCACTAAGAATATAACTATTTTACTGGAGTTACGTTAGCAGCTTGCTTACCTTTTTCGCCTTGAACTACTTCGAATTCAACTGTTTGGCCTTCTTCTAATGTCTTGAAGCCATTTGAATTGATTGCAGAAAAGTGTACAAATACGTCTTCTCCATTGTCTCTTGTAACGAATCCAAAACCTTTTTCTGCATTAAACCACTTTACTTGTCCTTTTTCCATCTTAAATAAAACCTCCTAAAATTTGAATATGACAACCATGCTGCCATCCCAAATATTGTAACACAGGGAAGCACCTGTGTCAATCACTTGAATTTCGTATATATCATTATTTTTTTACTTTAAAGAAAATTCTTTCACTATTTTCGACGGGAGAACTCAATTTAAAAGCTTCATAGACCGAGATATCCCGAAATCCTGCTTCTTTTAAAAGGGCGATGATTTCCTCAGAATGATACGCTTTTTGAAGATGAAACTCCTCCACCTTCTTAAAGAGAGCATCTGACTCAATAAAAAGGGTTAAGTCCATCTCTACAGTATCCGTTTCTTCGTCAAAATAATTCTCCCATAAATAACATAAATCCCCGAGATTCTCACCAAAGGTGTTATTTCCTAAGATATTCTTCAGCTTAAAATAGGAACTAATATCAAATATAAAGACCCCTTCAGGACTCAATAGCTTGTGGACAGAGGAAAAAACCTTCAAAAGCTCGGATTCCTCTACAATATAATTAATGCCGTCACAAAGACACAAAACAGAGTCGAAGGTCTGATTCTCCACCTCCAGCTCCCTCATATCCTGCTGCAGAAATAATATCCTTGCCTGAGACTCAGCCGCCTTATCTGCCGCCACCATCAGCATATCCTCAGATATATCTGAAGCAGTCATATCGTAGCCCCTAAGACTAAGAGGAATCGTTATATTTCCGGTCCCACAGGCCAGCTCCAATATTTTTTTAGGAGCGAGTCCTTCCCTTTTAAAGAGCGCTTCGATATATACCACCCACTGTTGATAATCAACATCCGTCATCAAGCTATCATATACATAAGCAAAGCTGCCATATTGATCCATCTGCTAATCTCCTTTAAAATATAATCAATTTATATTATACAGCGTAATTTGGATATAAAATAGGTTTTCTTTATAACTGATTAAATATTAGATAAGGACTGTATATGAATCTTTATTTTTACTTTACCATGTTTATTTTTACTTAAAATAGCTGCATGTGTCAGCAAGTGAATTTGCTGATGCCATAACAAAGGAAGCTCAGAATAGGCTAACTATTCTGAGCTTCCTTTGCTTCCCTTCGTCTTCTAACCGTCATCAAACCGCCTATTCGCCCTGTTTCCTTGGCAGTTAAGCCACCCCAGCCAACGTTTTTGACCTTCTCTATAAGGCCCAACTCCTCAGCAATCTCGTATTTCATCAAAAGCTCATCAGAAAATTCCTTTTTTTGTTGATTATTTTCCATAGCAATCCCTCCATGAGATTATTATAGAAGTAAAAACGTCAAATTATACAAAATTATAGGCCTAGTTTTAGCAATAAAGAGTGACACGATATTCATATGTTAAATAAAAGAAATATTTACAATTTCAATTGATTCTATCCCAAAAGAATGATAAATTAATTGTGCTACGAAAACTTCTATTTCTCACTCCCCCGTTAGAAAATAGAACAAAAAAAGGACTGTCCCCGCAGTCCTTTTTTTATATCACTGGAAAACAAACGTGGCGAAGCCACTTTTGTTCTATATATTATAACTTTAACCAAGCTTAATGATTTCAGCGATTTGAACATAGGCTACATAAATGAAAAATGGAATAACAAACAGCAGCGGAACATATGACCCAAAGGTGGTCTTTTTAACTTCATTATTTAGACTCGTACCTTCGTCTAAAATACTGCTATCCTCTATAGCTATATCATTTTTTGCCGCTATATCTCGCTTAATTCTTCTAAATAAACGATATGCAATGAAGCCGGTAATAACACCTACAATGCCAAATACCACAACACTGCCTAGCAAGGCTAGAGTTGTTGGCACCTCGGCAGCAGCAGCCTCCTCCAGCGGAAGCTTTTCTGTGAGAAAGCTCGCAAGAAAGCCCAGGGTAACAGCAAAGCCGTTGTTGGCAACATGCCCTATTATCCCTGCATATAACGAGTCGGTTGCAACAACTAAATATCCAAAAACCAACCCTAAAACAATCGGACCGGTTAAATTATACAGATTGAAATGAAATATACCAAAAAGAATTGAGGAAATAATGATGGCCTTGTTCTTGCCTAATGCCTCATAGCCCTTTAGCATAAAGCCCCTGAAGAATACCTCCTCACAAATCCCTGCAGAAATCGAAATTATAAGCATCAAGACAATGTATTCAGAGGTATTGCCGGCGGTGGGCAGTTGGGGTATATTAAGATTTCCAAACAGACTCAAAATCAACATCATGACTGCATTTGCAAATACTGCAACCGGATACATCAGCAGTGTTATACATATAATCATTAGGCCATGCTTAAGACTCAGGCGATTCAGCCTCAAGCTTTTTTTAATATTTATCTTCCTTATAGCTAGATATAGTATAGGGGGTAATAGTATCAACACATACTCAGTTATCAGCAGACCAAACTTAAGGCTTTTTTGCTGCACATAAGCCCCGATGAAAATAAATAAAAACGCCCCAATCAGATATAGTAAATTTGCATCTAATACCTTTAATCTCTTTTCATTAATCATATAAATCTCTCCCTTTTTATTCGATTGCACCCCTCTGTTTTAAGATGTTCACATATGCCTGCACACCATATCCCATAGCCTTTTCATTAAAATTGAAATTATCACTATGGAGCGGATGGCAATAGTTTTCTGCTTCATTTCTACAGCCTAAAAAGAAGAAGACTCCCGGAACCTCTCTTTGAAAATAAGAAAAATCCTCCGCCAGCATAACAGGCTCAATAATATGAATAGCAGATTCATTTGCCTTGATAAATTCTGAGGTTAAAAATTCATCATTGGTTACTGCCGGATACATGTCTCTATAAATCACATCAATGCTGCAATTATGGATTTTCTCCAGACCCTCCTTATAATCTGTGATACGGGCTTTGATTTTATCAAAAACCTCCTGCTTAAAGCTTCTTATGGTGCCCTCCAGCACCACCTGCTTAGCAATTACATTTCTTCTTTCCCCTCCAAAAATACGACCCATGGTAAGCACTACAGGATCAAGAGGGTTAATGCTTCTGCTGGCGATGGTTTGAAGACCTGTTATCATTTCAGCTGCTATCACAACGCTGTCCACACCCATATGGGGCATTGCGCCATGACCGCTTTTACCATTGATAATAATATCAAATTCTCCGGTTTGTGACATCATAGGCCCGGACCTAACCCCTATTTTGCCCTCCTCTATTTGAGGGAAAAGGTGTATGCCATATATTTCCTTAACCTCGTATTTCTTCAGATACCCCTCCTCTATAATCGGCAAAGCGCCGCCCGGACCCTCCTCCGCAGGCTGAAAAATTAGCACAATGTTGTCTATAACGACTTCAGGTCTTTGGGCCAAATATTTTGCAAGTCCCAGCAGCATAGCCATATGACCATCGTGACCGCAGGCATGCATAACACCAGGGTGGGTGGATTTAAAGGCCACATCGTTTTTTTCTTCAACACTCAGCGCATCCATGTCGGCTCTAAAGGCAATAGTGTTTTTACCCATTTTTCCGGGAAAATATGCAATGACTCCGGTACCCACAACATTTTTTTCATACTGAACCCCAAGAGAAATTAAATAATTCTCAATGAAGCTCATGGTTTTTATCTCTTCAAAGGCGATTTCCGGAATCTGATGCAGCTCTCTTCGTATATCTGCTATTTCTTTTAATAAAGTCACTATCTCCTGTTGTAGTTCCAAAACAAACTCATCCTCTCATAAAATCCTCATACTTATTTCATTTTATATTTTTTCGGCTGTATAAACAACTTTTTATATGAAAAAAAATAATCTTCCAACTTTTTTTAACAGCTACAAATTTCTCAGACCTTTTGATTCTAATTTCAATATATTCGAAAAGGATTAAAAATAGCAGGCTTTTTTCAATGTACTGCATTATTTAGGACTGGTATTAATATACATAATAAAAGAAGTGTAAATATAAAACAACTGTTAACCATTTATATAAACTAGAAAGAAATCTTTTGAAAGGGTGATGATATGAGCCAATTAGATAATTATGAAACAGCCATAGATTTTTCCTGCCCTAAAGCAATTGCCAACTATATAAAGGAGGCCAAAAAATCTACCCCTGTCAAAGCATATGTTCAAGGATTAATATCGATTACACAGGAGAGTAAAGTGAAGGTATTCGGCAGTGAACCCTTCTGGATGCTGGTGGGTGAATACTCAGAGGTCAGTAAAATACTAGAGGATAGTCAAAATAATATCCTTTACTATCATATGGAAAACGACAGAAGAAATTCTGCTATCCCTCTGATGGATTTAATCAATCTTCAGGCTAGAATAGAGCCTGGAGCTATCATCAGGGAGCATGTAACTATCGGAAGAAATGCAGTAATAATGATGGGGGCTGTTATCAATATCGGGGCAGAAATCGGTGAAAATACCATGATTGATATGAACTGTGTAGTAGGCGCCAGAGGGATCATCGGCAAAAATGTGCATGTTGGTGCTGGCACTGTCATTGCTGGTGTATTAGAACCACCTAGTGTAGACCCAGTTGTTATAGGGGACGACGTCTTTATAGGGGCTAATGCAGTTGTATTAGAAGGGGTAAAGGTAGGAAATGGCGCTGTTATCGCCGCAGGCTCCGTAGTGACAAAGGATGTACCTCCAGATACCGTTGTAGCTGGAATGCCTGCAAGGGTTATAAAGACCAAGGATTTAAGGACGATGGATAAGGTTAAGATTTTTGAGGAGCTGAGGGGATAAACATCGTTAGTGGACAGTGAATAGTGCATAGTGCATAGTGCATAACGAATAGTGGATAGTAAAAGTACTCAAAATCCTATATAATCGCTAACACGGGAAGACTCTGAAATTCAAGTTAAAATGCCTAATCAAACATTGTCAATTGCTTACAAAAATAAGGAGGCCCTTTAGCCTCCTTTAGCTTTTTATCTATCCTTGTCTGTTACTACAAATACGTATGGTATATTTCTAAAATAGTCGCCGTAATTTAATCCATAGCCAACGACAAACTTGTCTGGGATGGTAAAGCCATGATAATCCGGCACTAAATCCACAACCCTTCTGTCAGGCTTATCCAGAAGAACACAGCATTTCACACTTTCAGGATTTTTCTTCGACAAATGCGCCATGACATACTTCATCGTTAACCCTGAATCTGTAATATCATCTGCCACCAGCACATGATAGCCTGATAAGTCATCGCCAACGTCCGTCAATATTTTTACCTGACCACTGGAGGCCTCTGAATGACCATAGCTAGAGGTGGTCATAAATTCTATTTTCACTGGTATATCCATTTTTCTAACTAGGTCAGCAGTAAAAATAAAGCTTCCCTTTAATAATGATACAACCAAAAGCTTCTCGTCCCTATACTCATCAGACAACTGCTTCCCCAGCTGTGTGATTCTATTATTAATTTCCTCTTCGGTTAAGAGGATCTCCCATACCTTTTTAGTAATATCCATCAATTTCCCTCCATTTTTATTCTACATAGATGTTATTTACTATTCTAATTTAAAACCTAAGCCTTGTCAAACCCAGTACCTTACCTCACTTATCATATATTTTTACTCCCGGTCTGATTACGCTGTGGCTTCAATATCATCAGTCCTTTATTGTTCAATATTTCTTCTTCCATTGTGTAGCTACGGTAAAATTCCTTTGGGTATTTGCCACAACACTATTTATGATATTTTCTTCAAATTCTCTTCTCGAAGTATTATTTTTATGCATAAAATATGTTAAATTTTTGTCTTCTTTGTTGTGCTCCATTGAAAGACATTTACTAAAGTAGTACAATGAATTCTGTCTATGAATAACGACTTGAGGAGGTATCATACTTGAAAACTGTTGAAGCAATCGAACCTGCTGCAATTAATGTTAAAACAAAAAAGGCAATTTCTAAAGAAACCTTTATTTTTCTACTGGTGGTTGGTGTCCCCTTTTGGTATTTAGGTAGTACTATGGGTGTTGGAACGATGTTTAATGTTATTATGTCCACCGCCCACGAACTCCTTCTAAATACCGTTTTCTTTATATTGTCCATCGCGGTATTAGCAGGTGCCCTTTCAGCATTACTGTCGGAGTTCGGGGTTGTTGCCCTCATCAACAAATTAATATCTCCGATAATGCACCCTCTTTATGGACTCCCTGGAGCTGCCTCTATTGGTGCAATAACCACATACCTATCCGACAATCCTGCAATAATATCCTTAGCTAAGGATAAGGGCTTTATAAAGTATTTCAAGAATTATCAAATACCCACCCTGTGTAATCTCGGTACAGCCTTCGGTATGGGATTAATTCTTACAACCTATATGATTAGTCTCGGTAAAGAGTTTATAGCCCCTGCCCTTATAGGAAACCTGGCAGCTATTATAGGCAGCATTGTCAGTGTCCGTATTATGACCTATTATGCAAAAAAATACTTTAATACCTCCAACGAATCGGTTACAGCCAGCAATACCGACAGCTATTTGAAGGTCCGGGAAATCAGATCTGGCAATGCCTTTGAAAGAGCCCTGGATGCAATTTTAGAAGGTGGTAAAAATGGTGTCGAAATGGGCATTGCCATCATCCCCGGCGTACTTTTTATTTGTACAATCGTCATGCTGTTGACCTTTGGCCCAAGCTCAGTTGAGAACGGTGTAGCTGTATATACCGGCAGTGCCTTTGAGGGAGTTGCCCTATTGCCTAAGCTGGGTAAATATATTTTCCCTGTGATAAAGCCGCTTTTCGGCTTCCAGAGCGTAGAGGCTCTGGCCTTTCCAATTACTTCTCTGGGTGCTGTAGGCGCTGCTATGGGCTTGGTTAAGAGCTTTATTGCCAACGGTCTGGTGGCACCGAAGGATATTGCTGTCTTTACTGCTATGGGGATGTGCTGGAGTGGATATTTGAGTACGCATATCGGTATGATGGATGCCTTGAAGATGAGGCAGCTTTCCAACAAAGCAATCTTCAGTCATACAATAGGTGGATTGATGGCAGGAATTTCAGCAAATTATCTGTATCTACTATATACCCTTTTGATAAAATAAAAACCTTTAAAAGCTTTTAACTTCCTTAAGATTTATGATAAAATATCTATAATTTGATTGTTGGGGGGATTCCATGAAAATGACGACAGAAGAGAAAAAGGAATTATTTAAGAATTTAGAGGCACAGGCTCAAATAATAATTAAAAACGAAGAGAGCATGGACAATATTTACAGGGAAGTTGTGGAATTGCTGGACAAAAACATTTCATACTACAACTGGACAGGCTTTTATATGATCGAAAACAACCAACTAGTTTTAGGTCATTATATAGGAAAGCCCACTGACCATACCACCATTCAAATCGGCCAGGGAATTTGCGGTCAGGCAGCAGAAAGAAAAGAAACTTTTATCGTAGAGGATGTTACGAAGGAATCCAATTATCTTGCTTGCAGCTTTGAAACTGCTGCTGAAATCGTAGTGCCTATTATGAAGGGTGATGTGGTTTTAGGCGAGATAGATATAGACAGTGATGTGCTGGGGGCCTTTGATGAAGAGGATCAGTGGCTTTTAGAACGTATTGCCGCTATGATAGCAGAAAGATTATAGAGAATTAAATAACCTAGTGCCTCGTATAGAAAATTTTCCTCAGGGCTTAACCTGAGTTTTAACTACGACGAGGCACTATGGTTTTTTTTATGTTTGATTGTAAGTATTTTTTCACCTTCGATAGCTATCATTTTTTTGAAGTAATATCTCCTTTATTTCCTTTAATAGCACGATTATTTTATTAATTGAGTATTGTATTGAAAAAAGTATGACTAGTAAAATGGCGGCTGGGACTAGATAATCCTTCATTTAATCACCCCTCGTAAAGCATATTTTAAAAAAGAGCCTCTGGATTCAGGCTCTTTATTTGTTTATTAATTGTAGTGTTACTCCCGGTAGATAATTAATGCTGAAAATTCTTTTAAATCGGAATTATTGCCACTTCCTATTGTAGTTGAGAATTTGATATCAATGACATTAACTTGTTCTGTTAAAAATTGATTTATTGCACACTCCAATTTTTCAGCTGAAGGTTTTGAAATTACCTTAACTCTCTGCATCTCAATCTACTCCTTTTTGTCTTTTTCCCTAATCTGTAAAAATGCACCTGTTATCGTGAAGCAGGTTATCCAACTATTACATTATATCAGCTACTGCCCTTATTTCATATATAATTTTTACACAAACCCCTGTATACATCAAGCTTAGAGAATAAAAATACAGCTCCATGTATATTCATAGAAAAATACACATGTAGCTGTATCCTTAGATTATTAAGTATCCTTTAATTATCCTCCTCTTGTGAAATTATTTCACCATTCTCGTTTAACCGTTCCATCTTGGATATGGATACCTCATAAGCCACTCTATTTATTACATCACCGTCCGGCAGCTTTTTCTGATATTTCCTGCTTTGAATTCTACCCCAGCTTTTGATATGGTCACCTACCTCCAGCTTGGCGGAAAACTTTGCATTTCTGCCCCAGGCAATACAGGGAATATAATCAGATTTGTTATATGAACGATTTACCGCCACCAGTAAATCTGTAATCTCCCTTCCAAAGGGTGTTTCACGATATACAGGACTTTTGCAAATAAAGCCCTCCAGAAAAATTTGATTAGGATTTTTAATCTCTTCATCGCTTTCCAGCCTTTCTATATCCCTTGCAAAAATAGTAAGAATCAAACGATTGCTGCCATCTGTAAACTTATTATATGATCTGAGCTGACCCTCTACTTTGATAAGATCTCCATCCTTTAGCTCAAAATCATATAGTAACCGTTCAGATATAGTTAAAGGCAGTATATCATAAGCCTCACTGAGCCTAGATATTTGCAACTGATAATTATAGAAACCCTCCCCATACATTTCGTGGCTAAATTCACGGTCTCCTATAACCCTGCCAACTAAAGTTACCATGTTGCTATCAATAATATGACTTGGCATGACTCCAACTCCCCCTTCTACTCTTATGTATCTTATGACATAATCTATAACCATGTTTATTCAAATGAGGACTAGATTATGTTTTTTTAAATTAAAAAAATAGGGATTTTTTTCCCTATTTTTATTTCTGCATTAATCCTATTAAACGTACTTAGATGAATTCTCTCCAATTCCAGTGGCAGGCTCGATCAGTCGCCTTTCCTTCAACAGCTCTGATACTACCGCTCTCCCTTCCTTCATACCCTGAGCCCCCAGTAGCAGTAGAAGATCTCCTGCCTCAATCTCCTCCAATGCTCTTGCTATGGCATCCCTCAGCCTTTCCTCGTAGCTGAAGGAAACCTTACTCTTATAGAGGACTTCTAAAAATGCATCTCTCTCCTTAGTATTCACCTTATCCTCCAGCCCCATGAACTCTATACTGGAGGTTACAATAAGCTCTTTAACCTTTAATACTTGAGTCCAAAGCCTTAGGACCTCTGCGTTTTCAATATTTATACCAATTCCTCTATTGCCTCTTATCGCATTTACAATGTATATTTTTTTGTAGGGTAAACCCTGAACACTATTAAACACTGCCTCATAGCTGGCAGGATTATGACTAAAATCATCGATAATAGAAAAATCCCCTTCGTAGATAAGCTCCATTCTTCTAGGAATAGCCCTTGCCTGCTTTAGAAGCATCGCTATATTTTCCATAGGAATATCCAATAGCAGGCAGCAGGTAACAGCAGCAAGCGCATTATATACATTATGAGTACCAAACATATTCAGCTGCAAAGGATACTCAAAGGGCTCTATATCTATACCGGATATGGTAGTTAAGCCTCTTTGAAGACAATAGTTAAAATAACTTATTGAGTCAGTATCTATACTGGAAGCCGTAACTGAGGCCTTTTCGTTTAACCCATAGGTGATCACCACCATATGAGTATTTCCCTCCAGCAGCTTAATACAGTTTTGGTCATCAATATTAACTAATGCCAGTCCGCCCTCCTGAAGACTGTCAAAAAGCCTTTTCTTTGACTGTATGTAATCAGCTATAGTCTTGTGATAATTTAGATGGTCACGATCGATATTGGTATGTATGGCTATATCAAACTTAATCCCGTGCACCCTATGACTTTTCAAGCCATGAGAGGAAACCTCCATAACTACAACTTTTATATTGCGTTTAACCATTTCATTAAGATAGAAATAGATATCTTCAGCAATGGGGGTGGTCAATTTCGGATTGTATTCCGTGTCATTTAACCTGATATTCAACGTTCCTATTAATCCGGCTGAGACGCCGTTCTTCAAGAGGATTTCGTGAATTAGGTGAGTAGTTGTCGTCTTACCATTCGTTCCTGTTACTCCTATAACAATAAGCTTGTCCGAAGGATAGTCATAGAACTCGTTACAAAGCTCTGCCAGCTTTTTCCTGCAATTGTCGGTTTTGATTACCAAGCAATCATCTCTAGTCATATCCCTGTCTGTGAAAACTATAGAAGCGCCTCTGTCGACTGCATCATCTATAAAGCTATTTCCGTCCTGCTTTTCGCCTTCTATTGCAACAAAAATAAAGCCCTCCTTGACTCTCCTAGAATCGCTGGTGACCCCATTGATACTTAACCCTTCAAAAACCATTTTCTCATCTCCTCCGGATGCCTGCATATAATTGTTTACATATAGTGTGTATTTGAGGAGAGATTTATATTCAAAATCTATGCTAAAAAAAGTTCTCCCACAGCATGCAGGAGAACTACTTACTAAGCTTTTGTCTTCCGGACGGATCCATTATATAATCCTCTTTTATGATTAATTCTGAAACAGGTACGATTTGATAGCCATCGGCCTGCAGCTTCTCCAGTATAAGAGGCAAATACTGGCTTACATATTTTGCATTATTATGAAACAAGACGATAGAGCCTTTTTTTACATTTCGTGTCACCCTGTCTACCACAGGCTGAACTCCCATCTCACGCCAATCCAATGAATCCACATCCCATTGAATCGTATAATAGCCAATTTCCTTTGCTGTTTCTATTAAAAGGTTGTTGTAGTCACCGAAGGGCGGCCTGAATACCGTAGGCTTAATACCAATTAGTTCTTCTATTTTTTCACCTGTAGTGTTGAGTTCACTAATAATTTGCTCCTTGCTCAGTTTTGACATATGGGGATGTGTGGTTGAATGGTTTCCAACCTCATGACCCATTTCGTGGATTTTCTTTACCATATCAGGATATTTGTCAACCCAGAAGCCCACCAAAAAAAAGGTTGTCTTTACATTGTATTTATCCAGAGTTTCTAAAATATCGTCTGTGAATTCGTCTCCCCATGCTGCATCAAAGCTTATGGCTATTTTCTTTTCTTCTGTTTCAACACTATAGATAGGCAGCTCCTTCTGTGGTGCGAAAACACCCATGACATCCTTTCTTAAGCTGCTGGAATAGATCAACCAGAATACCACTAGCAAAAGAATTGCAGCTACTATGTAGACCAGTCTTTTGGGTAAAATATATATCCTCAATAATCTCCCCCCTGTCCATTTTTAACTATAATACAGTTTATTCTCAAGATTTTTATTTATACCATTTACTATAGGAATTATATGGACTATTCGTGCTATCTGCTCCTTTACTTTTATGTAGGGCAAACATTGACGCTTAATGCCCAGTGACAAATAGTGCTTTTTTTAGTTTTATATTTGCTGCTGCCTACGTATATTTAATGTGGGAGGTGATGTCCTTGTTTACATATTTAACAACTGCTCTTACAGGTCTAGGACTGTTTCTATTAGGCATGAAGCTACTAACAAAGGGACTAAACAGAGTGGCATCCAGCCGTTTTAAGCAAAGGCTTCAAAAAATGAAAATACACCCTCTTTTGGGTGTTGTTATCGGTATTTTGACTACAATGCTAGTACAATCCAGCAGTGGCATTACCGTAATAATTGTTGGCTTGGTGGAGGCTAATCTTTTAAGTCTCTATCAGGCTGTCCCTATCATAATGGGCGCTAATGTCGGCACTACGATAACTGCACAGCTATTAGCCTTTAATGCAGGTGCCGTTGCTCCTTTTGTACTAATAACCGGTGTCCTCCTTTCCTTTATAAACAGAAAAACAAAAATAAGCTTAATTGGCGAGGCTTTAGTCGGCCTCAGCCTAATCTTTGTCGGCATAGACCTACTAAGCAAAGGCGTTACCCCCCTGCAGGATATCAAGCGATTTCAAGAAATATTGGCTGTACTGGGCGACAGACCTTTCCTGGGTGTTATGATGGGCTTCTTTACAACCGCTGTCATACAGAGCAGCAGTACAGGGATAGCTATTCTGCAATCTCTTGCAAAAAGCGGTGTTATTTCCACTGCCTCAGCTCTGCCTATTCTGCTGGGTCAAAATGTCGGCACCTGTGTAACCACTCTTCTAGCCAGCGTTAACCTCAGTGCCACCGGCAAAAGAGCAGCCTTTATTCATTTTACTTTTAATACACTGGGTGTAATCCTCTTCTTTCCCTTTATCGGGCTACTGGCCACGGCTGCCATGAAGCTGGCACCCCTAAACCCTGCCAGGCAATTAGCCCATGCCCATAGTTTATTTAATATCATATCAACAGTTTTATTTCTGCCCTTTACTGGCTTTTTTGTAAGGGCTGCACAGGCTTGTGTTAATACAAAGAAAAAATAATTGGGATAATATAAATCTAATTTTATATTGACCGATCGATCGGTCGTTGATATAGTAATAACAGAGCCACAAATTGATTTCCATCCAAAAATCATCTAGTTATATGCTGTAGAAGCTAAGGAAAATATTAATATAAACCAAGGAGGTATTATCTTGACTAGTCATGCTGCACTTCAACAATCTAATACAGATAAGCTTTTGTACGCTGCAATGGAAATCATAGCCAAGGAGGGTCTCAGGGGCTTAAGTGCTTCTAAGCTGGCAAAGGCGGTTGGTATTAGTAAAAGCACAGTATTTCATTATTACAAAAGCATGGAGGAGATTCCAAGTCAGGTTCTGGAAAAGCTATATAGCGAAATTCTTCAGCCTATCCAAGAGGTGGAATATGATAGCTGCTACGCCTATTTGTCGGCTCTGGGAAAAGGCAGCTTTGCCATCGACCAGCAGCAACTGATTATTTATAAGGCCTTTGTCAGCTTATTTCAAGCCAGCATGCATAATCAACAGCTACAGGCCATCGTAAATAACTGTTCTCAACGTTTTTCCGCTATTATTTATGAGGGGCTTAAGTGCTTCAGTTCACCGGCGGTCGATGATCACTCACTGCATTTGCTTTCTCAATTAATCCTCAAGACCTTGGACGGTATTGGACTTCATTACCTTATAAATCTGAATCAACAGGAGGCGGAGGCGGCCTGGAGCAGCTTTATTGAAGCAATAATGCGGCAGTATAAATTAAACAAGGAGGAAATGCTATGAAAAAGGTAGTCATTTACTATTTTAGTGGTACCGGCAATACCTGGTGGCTGGCAGAGGAGCTAAAAAAGCTATTAATAATAAAAAATACCACTGCTGTTGCCTACTCAATTGAGGGCGTAACAGCTGAACAAGTACCTCAGCAGCTTAAAAATGCAGACCATATTGTTATTGGCTTCCCGGTATATGGCTCCACAGCCCCTAAGCTTATGCAGGAGTTTATTAAGGAATTGCCTATGGCCTCCAATCATCAGACAGCTACGGTTTTTGGAACCCAAGCCCTTGCTTCAGGTGACACCGCCTACTTTATAGGCAGAAGGCTTGCTGAAAAGGGTTACAAATTAATGCAAACTCTACATTTCAGAATGATGAATAATCTTCATCTGCCAATGTTTCGGTTCTATCCCCCCAAAAATGATCATCGAACTATAGCCCTTCATAGAAAATGCCTTCCAAAGCTGGATAAACTGGCGACAGCAATCTCTAAGGACCAAAGGCAGATAAGAGGTAAATACACTCTAGGTATAATCCTAGGCAAGCTCCAGAGGAGTCATATGGACGCCATGATAGAAAAGGTAAGTAAGCATTTTGATGTTAGTACAGAGGCCTGCGTTCATTGTAACAAATGTATAAGGATATGCCCCACCCAAAATATAATGGCTGTTAATGGCACTTATGCATTTGGTGCTAACTGCAATGCTTGTCTACGCTGCTATTCCCAATGCCCACAAAATGCAATTTTGATTGGGGCGGCCTCTGCTGATGCAGAAAAATATCCCCGCTATAGAGGACCTCAGGAGGACTTTAATCCTTTTAAGCTAATCAAACCATAAAAGAAACTAAAATGCTAAAAGCCCTAAGTAAAACGACGATAAGCTTTAAACATTTAATTATGGCTTCTTACTCCTGAAAAAACGCTATAACCTGACTGTTAAAGTCCTTAGCCTCCTCATAGGCACCATGACCCAGACCCGCATACATCACCAGCCTGCTGTTTTCAATTTTTTCCGCCATTTCCTCAGATGAATTTTCTCCTACCACCTTGTCGCTGTCCCCGCCGATGATCAAAGTGGGGGCTTTTATTTTGCTTAGCTCCTCGTAGGCATTGTGACTAAGGCAGGCCTTTGCTTGAATTATAAATCTTTCAAAGGATTCCGGCCTTCCTATTCTGCTTATTATAGGATAGAGCTTTTTGTATTTCTTAAGGCCCTCCTCAGTGAAGGTCCTCTCCATGGTATCTATTATTAAGCTGCTGTAATCATCACATTGGGCCATTTCTATCCAGCTCTCAACCACCTTTTTTAGGGTAGGATTTGGTCTTGAGACAGTTACACCTAACACCAGTCCTTTAACAAGGTGTGGATAATCAATGGCAATATATTGAGAAATCATTCCCCCTTGTGAGATTCCCATTAGGTAAACTTCATTAAGACCAAGAATATCCATTGCAGATTTTTGATCCCTTGCCATATCTCTTGTGGTATAGTTTTCCTGCAGCTGATTCTTTCTGCTAAAGATATACACCTTAAAATCCTTTGCATATGCCTTGTAATAGCTGGCTAAGGTAAATCCCTGGCCCTTAACCGTTTTGAGGCCATCCCCAAGACCAGGTATAACCACCAGAGGCTTTTCACCACTGCCAAAAACCACATAATCCATCTCTGTTTCACCCTGCACAATCTGCTTTGTCTTACCGAACATATTATCCCTCCCTTTATCATCCCTGCTTCAGCATTTCCAGATATCCGTTAATTGTCCTCCCCCATTAATCTCGTGGGTGAAATTTTATTGGTTTTTCTTAAAATATTCAGCGAAGATAGCAGGGAAAGTAGAATTATTAAAGTAAAAACGACAATGCCCTCTACGATGCTTGTTCTTAAGTATATATCTAATAAATTATCACTTATTCTACTGCTTAGGTATGGATTAATGATTATGTGATTGCTATTTTCGAAAAAATCAATGCTACTATACAGCTAATACTCGAAAGTATGATGGCTTCAGTAAATATCATGTAGAATATATGTCTATTATTATAGCCTATTGCTTTAAAAAGTGCTATTTCCCGGCTTCTATCATGTATTGAGGCATCAATCACTACCCTTATTGTAAAAAAGGTGATTATAATAATGATTAAGAACATTATAAGGCTTATTGCCTTAATAGCAGCTATAAGATTGGTATCCAGCATATTATCCTCACTAAGAATTACACTGAATGCGCTATTTTTATTTAATGCCTGTACTGTCGGATCAAAATTTCTATAATCATCAATAACGACAATTAAGGAATAATTGCTCTTCACTTCAGGCCCCTTATTTTCTATGCCGGCACTCTGTGATTTTACAAGCATATAATAGTTAGACAGCGGAATATAAAATCTGTTTTCTTCAGAATCAGCTTTAGCCTGATATATCCCTATAACCTTTAGCTCCAAATAGCTTTGAATGTTCTCTATTGATGGGTATGTGACGGTTAATGTTTCCCCAATATATTCCTTGGTTTCAATTTCCTTAAATCCGTCAGAATCCTGAATTATGAGCCTTGAGGGAACAATAGCTGCTACTTCCTCTTCGTGCTCACTAAAGCCTCTACCTAAGGTAATCTTTGGTATATGCAGTGAATCTCCTGCATTTAGTAATATATTACTTTTAAAGCCCTCCCTCTCCAGACCAACATCTATAGGACCAAAATACTCATAGGCTTCAGTTATGCTCCCATACTGCTTTAATTCACTGACCCATTCCCCTAGGCTTTTATTGGCCTCCTGATTATTTATTTCTAGTGCAAAGCTTCTATACTCAGGAACTATATTTAGATTTCTGTCAATTGAAAAATAGTAAGCAGATGCCAGATTATAAGCAATGGAAAGAAAAAATATGCAGAAGCTTATTAAAGCAAGATACAACAAATTCTTGCTTTTAGCACGATACAGGCTTTTCAATGATAATATCAATATGTTTTTAAATGGCATTTTAGGCCTCCCCTTAGAACTTTTGCATCTGTTATTCTGCCTTAATTGCTTCAGTTGGTGAAATTTTCAGAGCGTATCTCATGCCCAATATTCCCGTTACAAGAGGAATCAAGAGGCTTATAGCAGCTGCAATAACAAGTGAATCTAATTTCAACGATAAATTTAAATACCTTAGCTGTATTGATAATCTTGATTGAATCAGCCAATTCAAAACCTTAATTAATAAAAGCACAAACGAAACAGAACCAGCCAGACTTATACAGCCTATTGCTGTGGATTCTAAGGATAACATAGTGGCTATCTGATTGTTTTTATACCCCATTGCTTTTAGCAAACCAATCTCAGCTGTTCTTTTTTTCACCATTTTTAAGGTAGAGAGTGAGATGTTGATAAGTGCAATCAAAATTACAATTATACTAATGATGGAGCCAACAATCAGAATGTATCCGCCAAGGTCTTGTATTATGCCAAGTGTTGCCATAGGAGAAATTGGAACCATCAACTCACTTAAAATACGATCAAATACCCCTTGGGCGTTGTTCACATCGTCAACGATAAAGGATATGGTACTGCCTAAATCCTCTGATCCACCTATGGTTCGGTTTTTCAGTTCCTCATCTATGTTTCTTAAATCATCATAAGGAATGTAGACTTCATAGGGTTGACGCATCTCTCTTCCAATATCATAAACACCTATCACCTTAAAGGTGTAATCCATAGGATTAATCTTTTTAAAAGGATATTCACTAAAATCTACGGCGTAAAACCGCATTGTTATTTCCTTACCGATAAAATCCTCACCATCTAAAAAATCATCCGGCTCTTTTTCAAATCCAATTTCATAATTATTATCAGTATAAAATTGCTTTGGTATAATCCCAACATTTTTAGAATTTTTATTAATTGCCTCGCCTGTTATAACCGACACCGAAGAATCAGCCGCATAAAAAAAGAGCCAATGATCCCTATCAGAAGCCTCAAACAGCTCATCATCATTTAATATAAATCCACCTTGTTCCCATGTCCTTATGTAATATTCCAATACATGCTCTTCTTCACTTAAGATGTCAAATAGCTTATTTTCAAGTAATTTATCATTCCTATAATAAACAATATTATAAGTTCTGTATTTGGGTGACTGAAATATATAGTTGTTGACCATATCATCTAAGGCTGAAGCCATCGAGATGGTACTCATCAAGGTTATTAAAGCAAGAACTATAATAATACTATGACTGATAACCTGTCTTTTTCGTCGTATTAAGTTATTATATACGATATGAAAGTAATATCTGACTCTCATTGTTTTTCCTCCAATACGCCATCCGTCATATGAAAAATTCTATCTGCATATTCCATGACTGCTTCATTATGGGTTACTACAACTACACTCCTGCCCTTTTCTGAGATATTTTTTAGATGACTAAGTACGATTTTTTCACTCTCTGCATCGAGATTGCCTGTAGGTTCATCAGCAAAGATACAGGTGGGATTATTGGCTAGAGCCCGTGCTATTGCAACTCTTTGCTGCTGCCCCCCTGAAAGCTGATCTGGAAAATGATGACTTCTATCACCGAGTTCCATAAGCACCAAAAGCTCTAAAGCCCTTTCTCTAATATTAGCTGTTTTAAGTTCAGGGTTAATATACATTGGTATCATAACATTTTCAAATGCCTTCAGCTTTGGATGAAGATGAAAGGCCTGAAAAACAAAGCCAAAATCCTTCATTCTATGAAACGCTTTATCCCTTGCCTTCATATCAGATACCAACTTTTCCCTTATATATATTTCCCCTGACGAGGCATCGTCTAATAGCCCTAACATATTTAAAAGTGTTGTTTTTCCTGAACCAGACCTTCCCATTATGACATGAAAGCCTGTCCCTATATCTAAACTTAAATCCTTTACCGCCATAAGATTACCATAGACCTTACTGATATTTCTTGCCGATATCATCGCTTCCATAAGTGTCATCTGCCCCCTTAAGCATTTTTACATAATTCTCTTTTTCTTGAATTATATACCAATTAAAATCTTATTACAAATCTTTTTACAATATAAGTTTTTGTAAGTTAACCTTTATTGTGTAATCGACTTGCCTTCGATGATTCTTTTCTGATTTAATTATAAAAAGCTTTTTTTAACTTACTTTGATTGAAACCATCAGTCAAAATAGGAGTATTCATTAGACACATATTAATACGAAGATTAACAATTATTAACTAAGCTACGCTATAGTAAAGTATTAAAATAGGACTGTCGTCTCCGACAGCCCTATTATAGTCAATACACCCTTATACTTTTCCCTTCAGGCACTAACACATTTTCCCCATACCCTTCAGGCACAGTAATGATATCTGAATCTCCGTCGCTGATATATCTAATTCTTCTGCCCTCCTCAAAGGCCCTTAGCCAATCGTACATGCCGACACCATCCACCTTTGTTTCACTTGCTCTTACTCGTCTAATTCTGGTGAAATCAAAGTCCTTGTGGTAGGGAGAGCGGTACGGGTCCCAGCCCACCTCTAAAATGGCGATATTCTTGTAGCTTACCTCTTCATAGGAGCCCTCCACCAAATATTTTCTTAGGTCCTGATTCTTAGGCTTTGAGCCAAAGGGAAGGGCTAGGGTGTTTACCTCATACTCCTTAACATTTTTATTGACCAGCTGTATCAGCTTAACCATCTCTGACTGTATTCTTTCAGGGTCGGCATTGGTAAAATCCACATGGGTGTTGGTATGGTTGCCTATCTCCATGCCCTTTTCTACTATGTAATTCAGCTTATATTCCACCAAATCCTTCTGTCCAAAGGGTGTACCCCCATTAATATAAAAGGTGGCCTTCAGAGGAAAATCTGGATGCTGCTCATGGAAATCCACCAGTATTCCAACAGCAGAATCGGGATCAATTACCCATTCACCAGCTTGATTTTGCAGCATATTGAAATTATTCTGGTTCCCATCATCAAAGGTTAATACCACTGGGGTAAATCCGGCCTCGGTGGTAATATTGCCTGCTACATAGTCCCTCAGGCTTATCGGTCGGAAGCCCTCTTCATAAAGCCTTTGCAGGTCCCCTCTGAAATTTTCAGGGGTTCTTGACCACTCAGCCTCCGGCTCCTTGATATGGTGATACATCAAAACCATAATTTCACCGGCCTCATTGGGCTTTACAGCCTCTAAGTCAAGCTCCTCCTTGACCTCCGGCATTTCTGGCTCCTCCACCACTGCCTCCTCATTGGACTCCTCCTGCTTTTGCTCCTCCCTTTCTTCAGGAAATTCACCTGCAGCTACCCTATTAGTGTCACTGCAGCCGGACAATAATAATAAAATTGCAATTGCGATTAAGATGCCCTTCCAGCTCCTCATCCTTAGTCCTCCTTATTCCGTCAAATTAAAATGAATTTTTTGGCATTAATGTTATAAGCTTATAGGTTTTTTATTTCTATGTAATGCTAAAAATAATATAGAACAAATCTTTCAAACTGAGGTGATACGATGTCAATAAGAAAAAGTCATTGGACTAATGTTAATGGTCATCGTGTAGAGGAAGGCTCGAGAACATTTAAATATGAGGATCGACATTTCCACCGTGAATCAAAATCACAGGCAGCACAGCTTGAAAGTGTTCATCATCATGGTGTCCGAAAGGACGTAAAAAGGAATTTTGATAGAAAGATGACATAGGGTAGCTATCTACCCTATCTCTTTCTTCTATCGTAATAAGACCTCTTTTCCCCTGGGGCAGCTTTTGACACAAATGCCGCATACAGAGCCCCTGCCGATATGCTGATACTGCTTGTGCATATGCTGGCTACAGGCCTGTGGATTTAGAAGCTCACTTCTGTCAATACCTGCACGCCATGTGTTCCCCTTTAGCGCAGTGGCAGGACAGGCATCAACACAACGAGAGCATTCACCGCATTTTGATTCGTCGATAGGAGTACCGTATTCAAACGCCATATTAGTTAAAACCGTGCCAAGCCTTACTCTGGGACCAAAGTCCTCTGTAATCAAACAGCAGTTTTTGCCAATCCACCCCAAGCCGGATCGGGTAGCACCGGTTCTATGGGGAAATAATCCCTTATAATTCCAGCCATCCTTATTAATTGATTGAGATGCAGCTATGGGCATTGCTAAATAGCCCCATCTCTGCAGCAGAGTAGCTATTTTAAGGGTTGCCTGGTCAATAAAGGCATTTACAGTTCTATAATGATGGAAATACATATGCGTAGGTCCAGCTATAGGATCGATTTCGTGTATTATCTGATCTGATAATCTTACGGCAATTGTTATACCGCTTTTTAAATGCTGATAGCCCTCAGGAACTAAATCCTCAAGACAGCTAAAGCCTACCTTAGCAACCCCATAATCAATTAAAGTCTTTTCCAATTCTTCTTGTTTTTTCATATTTTCACCTCTATTTCGATTATACCAAAGAGCTGACGGAATTACATCAGCCTTCATTAGCCAATTGCAGAAAATACTTCTAACATATATCATTGCGTAACTGGAGATATTAATATTACAGCAGCAATGCTGTAAATAATTCAAGGTTTGAAGGAGGAGGAAAACATTATGGCTAGAAATAGAAACAGAATTGTTGTTCCAGAAGCTCGTCAAGCATTGAATCAGCTTAAGCTAGAAATAGCTAACGAATTAGGTCTTTCAAATTATGAGGCCACCGACAAGGGTGCGCTAACCTCTCGTCAAAATGGTTATGTCGGCGGATATATGGTTAAAAACATGATTGAATACGCCGAGAGAAATATGGGCAAATAGCTAAAAATGCAATAAGAAAAAAGGAGATACTAATAGGCTTTAGTGTCTCCTTTTTCCTTTTGTTTATTTATTTTCGTAATCCCTCTTTTAAAAATTCCTAAAATACATTAATATATTTATATCAGATTAAAAAAGAGGGTGGACATATGTTTATACATTCTTCACAACAACTGGCAGAGCAAAAACTACTGCTTCTATATATCTTTAACCAGCTGGAGCTTCCTATATCCAATTCACAAATAACAGATTTAGTGCTGGAAAATGAAATCATGAATTATTTTGCCTTCCAGCAATATCTTACAGAGCTTAAGGAGTCCGACTTTATTACCGAGGAGGTCAGAGAAAATCATCAGCTTTTTGAAATTACTGAAAAGGGCAAGAAGACCTTGGAATATTTTATTAATAGAATTCCAAAGCAGCAGCTGGAGAAAATCAACTCATTGTTGAAAAATAAAAAGCAGGAGCTTATAAAAAGCGCAGAAATAAAGGCAGAATATATAAAGCTGAAGGAAGACGAGTACCTTGTAACCCTGAAGGTTATTGAGAAGGACATTCCAATGATTAATATCAAGCTGAACGTCAACAGCAATAAACAAGCAAAGCAAATCTGTGACAAATGGGAAAACAAGGCACAGGATTTGTTTGGTGCAATTATTAATCTTTTGGTTGATTGAGTTAAAGAACAAAGGGCATCGTTGCTATGTCTCAATAAAAATGAGACAAAAGACACGATGCCCTTTATCTCATTCAGAATTATCAACACTGCATTATAATATCAAAATACTTGTGGGCTCACTGCCTACATCAACACTTTTTATCAAACCCATTTTTTCAATATCAATTACATCTAGCCTATTATCCTTAATACTGGTGGCATATAGGATTTTTCTGTGATAATCCAACTTTAAGCCATGAGGCATTCTACTAACCTCTATACTTGCCTCCAGCCTATCCTCCTTTAAATTGTATACATAAACCTCATCCCTATCAGAATCGGCGATATATAGTCTTTCAGTGTTTTGGTCTGAGGCTACCTCCACTGGCATCTTACCTATCTGTATTATCTTTACAAGCACCATATCCGGCATCTGATACATAAGAATCTTACCCTTTTGCTGATATGAGCTGCAATAATTCACTACAAAAAGATATTTTCCATCATAGCTTAAGTCCAAATGCCAGGGTGAGCAGTCCACTTTATGACATTCTCTTTTTTCATTGGTTTTTGTCAAAATTTCGGTAATAGTTTGAGACTGTGTATTAGCCACATAGATTTTTTCCTGATCCCTGCTAATAACCATACCATGAGGCAATTCTCCGGTTGGGATTTGATAATTAAGAGAAAAGGTATCCAGTCCGATTCTTGAGACGCTGTTTGAGTCAGCGTTGGCCACATAGATACCATTGTACTTCTTGCACAATACAACCTGAGTTGGGCAGCTGCCTACAGAGATATTGTCGATTGTCCTCAATAGTATTAAATCCACTATGGACAAAGTGTTATTGTGGGAATTAGGAATATACAAATATCTCAAATTACCATCTAAGGCAATATGATGTGGCCCAAAATGCAAAGGAGGATAAAAGTTTCCCCTCTCATTCAGGTGATATTTTTTAACCTCTTTTCCTTCTATTGTATCTACTATTGAAATTGAGTCCTCAAAAAAATTAGATACAATTACATTCCCCCGAGATAGGTAGTTCATCCCATCACCTCTTTATCAATATCCCAGCATCTTATCTCCGACGGACAAATAGTATTACTATTCCGATAAATCTTATATTAATTATCTTATGACGGAGCTCAAGATATGTTCATATTGATATTTGAGAGGTTAATTCATATGACTGCTGTAGAGAATTTTAGAATAAAGCTCAACAGGACTTAAAGACAGCTTTCGTGTTTTGGCCTCCCGTATTAACTGGTTAAAATTCATTGCCTCTGATTCTAAAGGTGAATCATTTTCCTGCATTTTTTTAGTCATTACATCTATAAGGTACATAAGCCTGCTGTTGCTAATCCTTTTATATGGTCTAAAATATATTAATCCCATAAAGCCCTCAGCCTCCCTTTTGGAATATAATTAAATATATTCAAAGGGAGGCCAAGCTATTCTTGTCCTTTTTAGTTGTCAGCTGAAATATCGTATTGCTCATAATAACCTTTATTTAATATAGCGGAACGCTTTCTGCCATCTTCAGCAGCTCTGCAGCATCTATCTTACCTACAATATCATAGGTATAGAGGCTGTCGTGCCATATAATAGTAACCAATCTGTTTTTTTGAATCAGCAATCCATTATATCCATTGATGATAATTTCCTTTACATCCGCATCTTCAGTGTCGTACTTTGCACCTGCACCATTCGGTACCTGAACAAACTCAATTTCCTGTCCTTTTTCGTCTGAAAAATATATAATTGTTATAAGGTTTAAATTTTCAATATTCTTTAATTGAAAGCCCTCCGGCAGATAAAGCACCTCCAACAGTGACTGAATATCTAACTCTTCGTCTCTTTTAGGCGGTAGGGTATTAACCTGTATACGGGTGTATTTTTTATTGACCTCTATCATAAAATTAAAGAATCTGACCCTCGCTGCCTCTACAGTGGTTAATAGCGTTGCAAAGCCTAAAATGATTATCATGAAGAATACTGCAATTTTAGGAAGGATAACCTTGGCTTTCTTTATTCCCCGGTTAATGCTTGTCCTGATATTTTTTCTTTGTATAAATTGTTTCATAGATAAGCTAAATTGGTCTGAAGGCTTAATATTTTCTATTTCTTCTTGACAGGCATCCAGCTCCGCCAAAATATTTTCTACATAGCAGGCCCCTGCATATTCGAGATAAGCTTCAAAAATTTTGTCCTCTGTTTCCTTAATAAAATTCCTATCCTTCACTAACAGCACTTCCTTCCTCTAAAATCAGCTCCTTAAACCTACCTCTGGCTCTATAGAGCCGTACCCGAAGATTTTCGGAGGAAATATTTAATATTTCCATAATCCTTTCATTTTCATAATGATAAAAGTATTTTAAGGTTAGAATATCTGCATAGTTTGCATTCTCTTTCGCAAGTCTATTCATGGTTCTCTCGATGGCATCAAGCTCCACCAACTGAAATTCAAAGGCTGCAGACCTATCCGTCATAATTTCCTCCAGCTCATCAAATGTTAGATCCTCACGCCGATTCCTTTTTCTATTCAAATCAATTGCAGTATGCTTCACTATAATAACGATTAAGCCACGGGTTTTGTTACAGTCTAAATCATCTATTTTTTCAATATAGTCCGCTAGCTTAATAAAGGCTGTCTGAACCACATCCTCAGCCAATTGGAAATCTCCTGTAATTTGATATGCCCTGTAAATCATTTCTTTATGGTGCTTTATATATAAATACTCAAGTTTATTGCGAGCTTCTTCGTTTTCAATAATCAGTAAAAATGATAACATTCAGCTTTCCTCCTTATTTAGGTAATGATTTATAAATCATAAAAAGAAGATTTTCACTGTCCTTGTACTAGCTTAATTTAGTATCTATTAACAAGAAACCTCATTTGGGTCAATGTTACCAAAGCTGGATTAAAATTAAATTTTTTTTGAATTTACTGTAACGTTTAATGTTTTTGAATCGCTTATATAAGTGAAGGGAAATTTAAGCTAATGAAAAGGGGGTGAAGGGATGCTCAAAAAACTTATCGTAGTTTTATTGGTGTTGCTGGTTGTTATGAGCCATACAATAGCCTATGGACAAAATGACAATGCTGATTTTGACACAATCATCGAACCTCAATATACACATATTAGTAAGCTGATAAATTTGTTCAAAATTGAATATGCTGGAAATGCTTCAATTGATGCGTATTTTGCAGCCAACAGCGGAACAAGCGTTTCATTAGAGATTCAACTTCAGCGGTACCAAAGCGGAAATTGGACAACGATAAAAACCTGGCAGCAAAGCAGCAGCAGTGGAACCAGTATTTCCGTTTCAGAAAACTGGTATGTACCCAGCGGCTATTATTACCGTACGATAGCAACAGGTAGAGTATATCAAAATGGCGTGCTTGTGGAACAAGGTAGTGAGATAAGTAGTAGTATTTGGTGGTAGCATATTTCAAAAGTAATTTTGTATTATGTCTATAAATTTTTTAAGTGATATGAGAATGACATAAGAATGTAATTTTACAAACAGGAAATTACTTGATAAAATCAAAAGGAGGAATTAATAAATGAGAAAGAAACTAATAATTTGTGTTGTAACAATCTTGGCAATAACATCCGTGATCTACCCATCATTTGCTTATCGAGTTGGCCTACATCTACCAGGTCGGACAACATATGTTTATACTGCACATTCAAGCCTCAATAGCAGCATGATTACTGCAGTTAGAGCAGCAGCCACAACTTGGAATTCTACAAATGATGGATTATATCTGAATTATGGATTTGGTAGTACGGGTACGATATCTTGGACAGATTCCCGTAACGATATTTTCAGTGCAAATTTTCAACAAATTGGATTACCTTCTTCGGCTATTGGAGCAACGATTTTCCTTCAAGGAGATTTTGAAACATTTGATTTGGGCATCAATTCAGTACACTCATATGGAACTGGTTCTGGGGAATCTTACTTTGATTTACAAGGATTATTTACCCATGAATTAGGCCATGTTTGGGGATTATTAGACTTATTTCTCAGTTCGCCTGAAGTGCTAGGTAAAACAAGAAATAATGTGCCGACAATGTATGGGATGAACTCATTTGATGGAACAAATAATATCTATTACTACTTGAGAACATTAGAATCTGATGACATTGCTGGCAAAGCCTATATTGCTAGCTTAATAAATTAATAAGTGAGGTGTAAGTCATGAAGAGAAAATATATAATTAATTTAATTCTAGTGATTGCATTGTTAATCAGCACTAGAAACCTGCTAGCAATCAATAGCAGTGAGCATCAAGACACTTTTGAAAAGGGATTGAAGGTAAATTTTACTGAAATATCTTTAGACGAAAAAGCTTTATTACAATCCAGTGAAATGATAGTAAAAGGTATATTATCAGAAACTAAGAAGGTGCAAAGCATCAAAAGAATTAGCGATGAAAATGGACTTGAGGCAGAAATTCCTTACGAGATTTATACACTGCAGGTAGATGAATATATTAAGAATGAAGAGTACAAA
>JAHDLO010000009.1 GCA_018432235.1 Clostridiaceae bacterium
AGCCTGACCCTCTTCTAATTTAGCCTGCCCAGCTTCAAGTTTAGCCTGACCCTCTTCTAATTTAGCCTGCCCAGCTTCAAGTTTAGCCTGACCCTCTTCTAATTTAGCCTGCCCAGCTTCAAGTTTAGCTTGACCCACTTCAAGTTTAGTCTACCCTGCTTCCATTAAAGACTGGCCCTGCTTTAAATCAGAAATATCGGCCTTAATGTCCTTTAGTTCATTAAGTATTTGTTGAAGAATTTGGTTTTCCATCCGATCACGCTCCTTAAACCTATTATACATAAAGTTCTATTACTTTAAAACATAAAAACTCAAAAAAATGTAAAAAAATCTACCCATATATTTGTTAATTAGTACAGGGCTTGGAAATTCATTCATTTTTAGTCTATCGCAGTATAGAATAAGTATTAAGCGGTTACATTAAAACATGCTAAACTTGCATTAAATCCAAGACTGTGATAAAATACAAGTAATTTATAGGAATGGAGGGTTGCTTAAAAATGGGTATTATTAGTATGAGACTTCGATTTACAACTTTATGCTACTAATTTAATAGTGCTAAAGGCTCTACTCTGTGTAGAGAAATCGGATTGGTCTGCCTATTTTTAAGAACCTAATTAACTGTAGTTCATTTATTATTTGATATATGATAGTTCATTAGAGGGAGAGTGCAATTCTACCCTCTTTTTTTGCGGCTTAAAATAGAATTTGGTTTTTTGTTACCTGAAGGATTTTTTGTATCCTTCTCTATGACCATGCTTTAATCCTTATAAAAGGATTATTTTCGGTGTTTAAAACCGGATTATTTGTCATATCCTCCGATTACTCAACACAGGTAGAAGCCTGTGTTTTTTTATTTAAAGAACGGAGGGTAAATATGAGCAAACAGGATAAAGGACATCGGAAAATCAGAAAATGGAAATCAGGACCGAATTTCTCGGGGCAGCATTTGATGCACAATAAAAGAATTATTAACGAGGTTATCAGATTATCAGGAATGGATAAAAAGAAGACGGTTATTGATTTGGGGGCAGGAAAGGGAGCATTTACATTTCATCTGGCAGAGAAGGCAGCGAGGGTGTTGGCAGTAGAAAATGATCCTGCCTTAATTAAAATATTGGAAAAGAGAGCGGAGAATTATTCAAATATAATCGTTATTGATAAGGATATAAGACAGTGGAATGCGCCCAACACACCCTTTTATGTGGTGTCAAGCATACCATATTCTATTACTACTACAATAATGGATCAGCTTTTAAGTAAGCCGACCAATGGGTTGCAGGGTGGGATTATTATAATGGAAGAGGGGGCAGCAAAAAGATTTTCTGCAAATCCTATTATAGATCCACGTATTTTAGGATGGCGGATGTGGTTCGATATTCGAATAGTTAAATATATTTCAAGAGTCAATTTTTCACCACCACCAAAGGTAGATTCAGCTGCTATAAGAATTAATAGAAGAGAGTATTCTAAAATCTCGGCACAGCATTACACAGAATTCATGGGGCTGGCGGAATACGGACTAAAGCAACCGAAATTATCTGTATATGAGGTCTTAAGAGGAATATTTACAAATCCTCAAATCAAGCTGCTGCTGAAAAATTTAGGCGTACAACGAGATATTTCGATTTGCATGCTTAATATAGATCAGTGGGAGATTGTATTTCAAACTATGCTTCAATATGTCGAGTCCTACCGCTGGCCTAAGGCAAGAAAGCATAGATATTAATAGTGGATTTAGAAGCTTGAAGGGAATGATAAGGATGAGATTACGCATCTGTTAAACATATTTAGGGGGAGGAGAACCTCCCTCTATTCTATTGCATATCCCGTTACACTTGGGTGCTATGCAGCAGTACATTAGAAGCGCTATAAAGCACTGTTAATGGATTATCCACAGATATGTCGAAATATTGTATATTTTGACGAATTATTTTAAAAGGTGACATTGATTGATAGCGCGAATATTAGATTATGAAATAGCAAGTTAAGATTAGCAGGTGTATGAGGAAGATATATATTCGATAAAGTACATTTGCTTATGGTTGTTAGTCATAAGGGATATAACTATTTTTTACCATAAGCAATTAGTTTATCAAAAATAATAGCCCGAAAATATCACAAAATGGAGGACTAGATCATGATTGTAATATCACCAGTAGTGCTATCGATCTTATTATTAGTTATACTAAATTTCTGTATAAGCTTTGGCAATAGGAGTATCATGAAAAAAGGTTATATAATAGTTTCATCTATTCTAGCGGCATCGGGGATAGTAGGGGCTATTGTAATTAGACCTTTGCTGGTTTTAAGATTAGAAAGAAATCTTGAAAGTGGTCGCTTGGGAAATGATTTCATAGTATGGGCACTTGGTAAATTTGATTTAATAGCAACTGCCACCATCATAACGACATGCGTTATTGTTATTTTGTGTATTTTGTATACATACAGGAAAAAGGGAGATGGCTTGAACTGCAGTATTTTTATTAATACCTATCGCATACTTCTTTTTATTGTAATGCTCTGGTACTCTCTAGGAACTATAAATAAAAAATTTGATCTAGCCGCTTACATAATGACTTTGGCAGTTTGCCAGATATTTATATTATATGTGCCTATAATTGTGGAAAGAATTAAGGAAAATAAGGCGGACACCCCATTTCACTGAAAGGGGGGAGGTTGAAGATGATTCAAGTTCTCCTTTGTCATGGGATTGACCTCTGATGGCACCTGCAACGAGGAATTTAAGACGGAGCCGGATATTATCGTGGAGGCAGAAAGAGCGTCTGAATTATCAGAGGATTTATTAATAAAAAAGATTATGGAGATGGAAAGCATCTTTGATTATTAAGGTATATCAACGCGTTAGAAGTTTTAGAGATAGTGAAACTGCATAATTAGGGGGAGTTAGCATGAAAAAGCTACTCATAATACAGCATTGTCAATCAGAGCATCATATTAACGATTTGTCGGGAGGGTGGACGGATACGCCTTTAACGGACTATGGTCAAAGGCAGGCTTATGCTATAGCCCAGAGATTAATGAGGGAAATTAATACTCAGGAGTTTGTCCTCTACTCTTCTGATTTATTGAGGGCAAAGGGCACAGCAGATATTATAGGTAGGCATTTAAACCTGAAGGTAAAGGAAAACCATGACCTAAGGGAGATAAACACTGGAATAGCTGCAGGTAAAACAAAGGAATGGGTAAGAAATAATGAAAGCCCTAGAAAAAAACCAAGCTATGATATAGATCATTTGTCTTTTCCCATGGCTGAAACCGATCGCCAGTTTTATCAAAGGGTTTGCAAATGTATTGAGGATATTTACTCAACTGAGGATTCAAATCTGATCATAGTTACCCACGGGGGTACCTTGTCAAAAATCGTTGCCTGGTGGCTTAAGTTCACTCCAGAAATGATGAATGATGCCTGCTTCCTTGGGTCAGCCGGAGGGCTCACCATTTTGACTAAAAGCAGGTATGAACAGAATGCCCTAACGCTGTTTAACGATACGTCTCATTTTCAGGGGCTAACATGATATTAATTTAAACACAAAAACACCCTCGGTTAAACTGAGGGTGTTAACTATATGCTATAAGCATTTATTCCTTCTCAATATCAAAAGCAGCCTTTATAGCCTCCAACATGTCCTCAAGCCCCTCCTGTTGGCTGCTGTTCTTATTCTTAGGCTCCAAGCCCAGCAGACTGTCAAACTGCTCTTGCATTTCGGCTATTTGTCTGTATAGCTCCTGTATTTCATCCATGATCATCGCCTTGGCCTCATTCAGAAGACCTACGGTTTTAATATGATCCTTTGTAAAATCAATACCCCTAAGCCCCTGTGCCAGTGAATCCTCCGGCTGATATTGAGTGCCCTCTCTTTGAGCTTTACTTTTTTCCACAATTTCCAGCATATCTGCAAGGTCATTAATAAGGCCTTCAATATATCGAGCTTCTTCTGTAGGCTCAGTAGATAATTCTACATTGCTGCCAGCAACCATTGGGTTTTCCAGCTCCGTTGCTGCTTCAGCATCAAGTGCTTCATCATCTGTAGCCGCTGGAATTTCTTTTCTAAGGTTCTCCATATAATTTCTTATTTCCGTAAGTATATCATCAATACATTTATCTACCTCAGTCAGAAAGTCCAGCTTCTGCTTTGCAGCTTCGAGACCTTCGTCTATTTTTGTTTTAATTTCCTCGGCCTTATACAAATTTCTTATTTTTAACTGCTGCATGCCCTCCTTACTAAGCTCTAGAGAAACGGCTTGATTTGCCAACTTATTATTAATAAGCTCTGCAGCCTTATTGGTTGTTCTGGTATTTGCAGAAAAAAGCTGTGTATTGTTTAAATTGATGCTATTAATTTTCATTAAACCTACCCCCCATATTTTATCTATATAATCAATATCGGTTAGTTTGTTAAAAATAATAATATGTAAAAAACAATAAATGTATTGTTGTTGCTAGAAAATGCGTTTAAATACAGAAAATTTCCCAACAGCAGACAATTATAATTTTTTTCTTCTATAAAAATGTTAATTTCATATGCATCCCTAAGACTGATATCCTATATCATTAATATAATTTACCTAATTCAAGGCATAAGAAAAAATGTATTGAACGTTACATTTCCGAAGGATACAAAGCAAATTTTATTGTCATTGCAATTGTTATATTATTGTCTATAAACTTCTTGTCATTAAATACCGTATATTGTTAATATACTTGAAAATAGTGCGGGACTGCATAAAAGGGGAAATGCGATATGTTGAGCGTCACCTATGATTTAAGAAAAGATGGGGCTTATTCTGACGAATATTATCAAGATGTGGGTCGGTTTACTGAAATAGTTCAATTAGAAGGAAGCAATAGACTCAGCTATTTATTGGATGAATATGTAAGCTACAATGAAAGTAAAGGCATTAAGCTTCAAAGCTGCAGAGAGGAGCTACAGCTGGAGCTGCTGCTGCTGGGAACTCTGAGCAAATTATATAGTAATGAAGCAGAAGGCTTAACGGCTTCAAAATACAGGTTGATGCTACAGCTGACGAAGCTCAGGAATAAAAGTCGTCGACTCAGACCTTTAATGAATACCCTGAAGGGTATTGGAGCCACCACAATGCTTGGCGCAAAGCCACGCAGGCCAGCCTTATCTAAAGCCTCGGATCTAAGCAATGCGGAGGGGATGATAAGATGGCTTGAGGCCTCAGGAGAATTTGTATATGAGGCAAGGCGACTAAGTTGCTGGCTACAGTATTTAAAGCTTTTGACAGAGAAAAAAAGAGTAAAGAGACTTATGGATACCTTCAAATTTGCGGAATGGTTTGAGATTCAAAGTCAGCAGGCCTTAGGTGTATATACGCTTAATGTAGATGCTTATTTAAAGGACATCGATATTAAAAGGAAATGGAGGGAGGATATTATATTTTGTCAACGGAAAAGGGTAGAATATCACCTCAACATGGTTGGCGCTGAAATTATGAACAGAGCCTTTAAAGCAAGGTTTCAGGCTACTATTAATAAGGTATTGGCATTACCTATTTGTATGACGTCGCCTGAGAGTGGTAGATGTAAATCTCATTCCTTTGGCAAGGACTTTGCCTGCAGAGGCTGTTCAGCTTCATGCGTGGTCAATAAATTGAAATCTATGGGGGAAGAAATGGACTTTAGTGTGATGGTTGTTCCTCATCAGTCCTCTATAGCCGCCAGTGTAGGAGCGGATACAATGTTTAAGGAAAGCACGGGCGTCATAGGTGTGGCCTGTGTTCTCAACCTAATTTCAGGAGGGTGGATGCTGAAGGAAATGGGGGTAGCTGCCCAATGTGTACTACTGGAGTACAGCGGCTGTAAGACCCACTGGCATAATTCAGGTGTACCAACCCGTATAAATCTCAATAAGCTTATTGAGCTCGTAGGATAAATCAATGAGCAGCATAAAAATCATAGCGCATTGACTTTTGTCGCAATATTCAGATTGTGGATTAATGGAAAATATGCTACGATAACATCATATAAAAACTTTTATACAAAATAGGCCATATGTCCTTTTTTTACCCTGAGGGATAACATATAATGTTATTATATGATTTGTTTGCAAAATTCAAGTTGTACAATGTTAGCTTTAAGTTAAGTTGTATTGAAAATTTTCTATTGTGCATTAAGCAATAGGGGTTAAGGGGTTTTGCTTTAAGAAAAATTAAAAAAAGGAGAAGATGGATAATGGGAAAAAAATTAGTTTCATTGGCACTTGCTGTAATGATGGTGCTTCTGGCTCTTGTTGGCTGTTCTAAGCCCTCAACAGGACCGGATGGTGAAGGTTCAGCTGACCTAAAGGTGGGTATGGTAACTGATGCAGGGACAATAGATGACAAGTCCTTCAATCAGGGAACATGGGAAGGTGTTTTGAAAGCTGGCGATAACTTAAAACTCTCTACTCAATACTTAAAGCCTGCAGGAACTACTGAAGGTGACTATCTTAAGGAAATTGCAAACCTGTATGATGCAGGCTTCAAGTTCATCGTAACACCTGGTTATAAGTTTGAAACAGCTATCTTCCAGGCCCAAGACAGATACACAGATGCTAAGTTCGTTCTTATAGACGGCAGCCCTCATGCAGGGGATTACAATGTAGTGGTTAAGGAAAATACAGTATCTATATTCTTTGCTGAACATGAATCAGGCTTCCTGGCTGGATTAGCAACAGCTCTACAGCTTAAGGAAGGTGAAGTTGGCTTCATCGGCGGTATGGAAATCCCTGCTGTTCAAAAGTTCAACTGGGGCTTCCAGCAAGGTATTGATTACGCTAACGAAAACTATGATACCAATATCAAGATGGACAAAGAAAACTTTGTATATCAAGGCTCCTTCGATAATGTTGCAGCTGGCCAGCAGTTAGCAGCAAAAATGTATGACAAGGGTGTTAATGCGATCTTTGCAGCAGCAGGCGGAGTTGGTGTAGGCGTTATCAACGAAGCTAAGACTCGTGTAAAGGCTGGCGAAGAGGTTTGGGTAGTAGGTGTTGACGTTGACCAATACAGCGAAGGTATCTATGAAGGAAACAAATCCATAATCCTTACTTCTGCTATGAAGGAAATCGGAACAGCAGCTTACGACATGATCAAGGCTGAAAAGGATGGAAAATTCCCAGGTGGTGAAATTCTAACCTTTGATGCTAAGAATAATGGTGTAGGTATTCCTGCCGAAAATCCAAACCTAAGTGCAGACGTAACAAATAAAGTTGCGGAAGTTTTCAAGAAGCTTCAATCTGGAGAAGTTAAAGTATCCGACGAACAAGGTGAACTTATTAAATAGTACTATAACGAAAAAAGACGGCTTTCACGTCTTTTTTCTTTGAATATCTTCAATATCTTTGAGAGGAGGGACGGTAAATGGAATATGTTGTAGAGATGCTGAATATCCGAAAGGAGTTTCCAGGAATAGTTGCAAATGACGATATTACTCTGAATTTAAAGAAGGGTGAGATTTTGGCTCTGCTGGGGGAAAACGGAGCTGGTAAGTCTACTCTTATGGGAATTCTCTTCGGTATGAACCAGCCGGATAGTGGCAGCATTCGTATCAATGGAAGTGAAGTTCAAATATCAAATCCCAATGCCGCCAATGATTTAGGTATTGGTATGGTTCATCAGCACTTCAAGCTTGTCCATAACTTTACCATAACAGAAAATATTATTCTTGGAATAGAGCCAAAGGCGTGGTTAACAATTGATATTAAAGCCGCCTCAAAACGTATTCGTGAGCTTTCGGAGCTCTATGGTCTTAATGTAGACCCCGATGCGAAGATTGAGGACGTTTCTGTTGGGATGCAGCAAAGGGTTGAAATATTAAAGATGCTCTATCGTAATGCAGAAATTCTGATTATGGATGAGCCAACAGCTGTCCTGACACCTCAAGAAATAAGCGAACTAGCCAATATTATGAAGCGATTAGTATCAGAGGGCAAGTCAATAATTCTCATTACCCATAAGCTAAAAGAAATCAAGGCGGTTGCGGATAGATGTACAGTTATTCGAAGGGGTAAGCTTATAGGTACAGTGGATGTAGCCACCACCAGTCAAGAGGAAATGGCAGAGATGATGGTGGGCCGACAGGTTTCCTTCAAGGTGGACAAGGAACAGCAGGAGGCCGGCGAGGTGGTTCTAAAGCTGGAGGATATTTCAGTTTTAAACAGCCGTAAGGTTATGGGGCTGAAAAACTTCTCTTTGGAGGTTCGAGCAGGAGAGATTGTAGGTATTGCCGGCGTAGAGGGAAATGGCCAGACAGAATTGGTTGAGGCCATTACAGGCTTAAGAAAAGCAGAGGCCGGCAGGATTTTCTTAAAGGGAAAGGATATAACCGAATTACCTATACGTTCCCGTATTAGACATGGTATGGCCCATATCCCGGAGGATCGCCATAAGCGGGGGCTTGTTTTAGATTATACTTTAGAGGAAAACATGGTGCTTGAGCTGTATGATTGCCCTCCCTTCTCTAAAAACGGTCTATTGAACAAGGCGGACATAAGAAGCTATGCTGAGGAAATAATGAAGCACTTTGATGTGCGCTCAGGTCAAGGCGCCATATCCGTCGCGAGATCACTTTCAGGAGGAAATCAACAGAAGGCTATAGTGGGCAGGGAGTTGGAGCAAAATCCAGAGCTGTTGATAGCAGTACAGCCTACCCGCGGCCTTGATGTTGGTTCAATCGAATATATTCACAAGAGATTGGTGGAGCAGCGAAGCAAAGGCAAAGCGATTCTCTTGGTATCGCTGGAGCTAAGCGAAATATTTAACCTATCTGATAGAATCGCTATAGTCAGCAATGGTGAGCTGGTAGGTGTCGTTGATGCCGATAAGACCAGCGAAAATGAAGTCGGACTAATGATGACGGGGATAAAAAGGGGGGAGAGGCTTGAAGCTCAAAATGATCAAAGGCATAAATAAGAACACCATCGTTTCACTGCTGTCAATTATTCTTGGGCTGTTGGCAGGGGCTGTTTTAATGCTGATTACGGGAAGTAATCCAATTGACGGCTATACCTATCTGTTTAGAGGCGGCTTTATGAACATAGAGCGCTTCGGCAATACCCTGGCAACTGCAACTCCCCTAATATTTACTGGTCTGTCAGTGGCCTTTGCCTTTAAAACAGGACTTTTCAATATAGGCGCTGCAGGACAAATGCTCTTTGGTGGCTTTTGTGCCACTGCTGTAGGTCTTTCCCTCACATGGCCTAAACCTCTGCTGCTTATGGCAATGGTTTTAAGTGCAATTTTGGGGGGCGCATTGTGGGCTCTTATACCAGGGCTTTTGAAGGCCAGGTTTAATGTTCACGAGGTTGTATCCACCATTATGATGAACTGGATAAGCTATTGGGTGGTGTACTACGCTGTACCGGCCTATCTAAAGGGGAGCTTTCTCGAAACAGAATCCAGAAGATTGCCTCATAGTGCATCCCTAAGGGTGGATTGGCTTACTAACCTATTTAATGGCTCCTACATTAATCTGGGTATTTTTCTGGCAATTGCAGCTGCACTGATTATCGCCTTTATTCTCAACAGAACAGTGCTGGGCTATGAGCTGAAGGCTGTTGGCTTTAACCGACATGCAGCAGAATATGCAGGAATAAATGTGAATAAAAGCATAATACTATCCATGATGATTGCAGGTGCTCTGGCAGGTCTTGGGGGAGCAGCATTGTATACCGGAAACGCCTTTAATATTCAGATAGGGGTTTTGCCCTCACAGGGCTTTGATGGTATAGCGGTTTCTCTACTGGCTTCAAATTCTCCTATAGGGGTGCTGGGTGCCGCCATATTCTTTGGTTTGCTGTATTCCGGCAGAGGCTTTATGAATGCTATGACTAAAATACCACCGGAAATAGCGGATACTATAATTGCAACAATAATTTATTTTGCAGCAACAAATGTTTTAATTGAAGGCTTTGTTGATAGGATTAGAAGAAAGAAGAGGGGGGTGTAAGGTATGTGGTCTACAATAGTGCAGATATTCCCCTATGCCATAACATATACAATTCCACTGGTGATCGTAGCTCTTGGCGGACTGTATTCAGAGCGTAGCGGGGTTGTCAATATAGGTCTGGACGGGCTGATGGTATGCGGTTCCTTTGCAGGAGCTTTGACAATTTATAAGCTGCAGCCGACAATGTCCTCTTCTTCCGCCATTTGGATTGGGCTACTGGCGGCTATGGCAGCAGGTGCAGTATTTTCTTTGTTGCATGCCTTTGCGTGTATAAATTTAAATGCGAATCAGGTTATTAGTGGTACTGCCATAAATATGATCGCCTATGCCCTTACGGTATTCCTGGCGAGGAATGTTACCGGTAGCGGAAATATCCATATAACCAGCGGTCTGGCAAGACGCAATATCCCTATGCTATCGTCAATTCCGATTGTAGGAAAACTCTTTTTCTCCCAGACCTATGCCACAACCTGGGTGGTGCTGTTAATATTACTCATCAGCTGGTTCGTATTATATAAAACAGCCTTCGGGCTAAGGCTCAGGGCCTGCGGAGAGCATCCTCATGCGGCAGACGCTGCCGGTATCAATGTTTACCGTATAAGATATGCAGCAGTTATGATTTCCGGTGCTTTTGCAGCATTGGGTGGCGCTGTTATACTGGTAACCTATTCAGGTGAATTTACTGGAAATGTTGCTGGCCTTGGCTTTCTAGCATTGGCCTCACTTATATTTGGACAATGGAAGCCTCTTGGTATCCTGGGTGCCACCTTCTTCTTCGGCTTTGCCAGTACCATTGCCAACGTATCTCAAGTAGTACCTGCTCTGGCGGCAATTCCAGGTGTAATATTAAAGGTATTCCCGTATGTCGTAACCCTTATAGCTCTGATTATTTTCTCCAAGTCCTCTCAGGCACCAAAGGCGGCGGGAGAACCCTTTGACCACGGTAAACGCTAGAGTCGCAAGTTTGTTATAGTTATGAGATTTAGGAAGGGGTGGAGGTAGTGATTATAGATGAATTGATTGATGGTTCTCCTCTTTTTCAAAAATTATCTTCAAAGCTGCCTCCAGATATTAAAGCCAGATGCAGCATTAAAAGGCTTGGCCCCGGTGGCATTGTGGTCAAGAAAAAGGATAGCACTAAGTATGTATACCTGCTTTTGGAGGGGGAGCTGAAGGTGGTTAATGAATCGGAAAACGGGAACATATTCGCCTATGACAGCATTCTCCCACTTAGCTTTGTCGGCGAGCTGGAGGTCCTTGCAGATGAAGAAGAATTTGCCGTTACAATAGAGGCTATAGCTGAATGCACCTTAATCCAGATAAGCGTCAACGACTTTCTAAAGTGGCTGGAGCATGATCCTGCTCTGCTGATGCTGGTGGCAAAGGGGTTGGCAAAGAAGATGTATCCCACCTCCTCAGAGGTTGTAAATATTATGTTTCAGTCCAGTATAAATAAGGTGGAGTATTATATCGCCAAATATTGCAGTGATAAAATGAAAAATTCGGATATTGTTAAGATTGAAAAAAAGCGTCAGCAAATAGCAGATGAAATCGGCAGCAGCATTAAATCCGTCAACAGAAGTATCAAAAGACTGAAGGAAGAAGGACTTGTTACTGTTAAAAAGGGCAAGATATATGTTAATCGAAGTCAGCACGAAGAGTTATTGGAGGCTGTAAAAAAGCAAGGAAATAAAAGCAGCCTTTAAGGCTATTGAAAGGTGGTTATAATAATGACTGATATAAATAAGATTGCTGCCATGATAGACCACACCCTTCTAAAGGCAACTGCCACTGGTGAAGAAATCAAAGCCTATTGCAGTGAGGCTAAGCAGTATGGCTTTGCGTCGGTTTGTGTAAATCCATGCTTTGTAAAACTGGTGGCTGAGGAGCTGAAGGGTACTGAGGTTAAGATATGTACGGTTATAGGCTTCCCTTTGGGGGCTAATCAACCTGAGGTAAAGGCATTTGAGGCGACTAAAGCGGTTGAAGCAGGTGCGCAGGAAATCGACATGGTCATAAATATCGGGGCCCTTAAAGCAGGTAGGCCAGACTATATTGAAAAGGAAATCAAAATGGTGGTGGAGGCATCAAAGCCTGCATTGGTTAAGGTAATCATAGAGACTTGCTATCTAACGGATGCAGAAAAGCAGCAGGCCTGCGAGGCGGCAAAAAGAGCAGGCGCCCATTTTGTTAAGACCTCTACAGGTTTTGGGACAGCTGGCGCAAAGCTGGAGGATGTCAGGCTGATGAGACAGACTGTAGGCGAAGGCATGGGGGTTAAGGCCTCCGGTGGCGTTAAAAGCCTAAAGGATGCAGAAGCCTTTATAGCAGCCGGAGCCAGCAGAATAGGCACCAGCTCAGGTATCACTATAATTGAGGACGGTATTGCTTCTGATAAGGCATATTGATATGCAATAAAGGAAGCTTAAAGCAGGTTTATTAGAATTGAGATAATAGGAGAATGGATGCATTGCCATAGGCAATATGTTCATTCTTTTTTTCTTCTGACAAAAGATTTTAGCTGTGCAACGGTAAAAGTAGGTCCCATTGTTTAGTACCCTGCGCCGTTTTAATCTTCTATACTGTCATGTGCCTCATATATATGAAGTAAAAGCGGTAGGAGGGTTTAAGTTGAGGAGAATATTAATTGTAAGGGGAAGGGCTATATTGATTTCCTTAGCACTGGTGATCTTGATAGCTGAGTTAATAATGGGCAATCTATGGCTTAAGAACGCAAGTACATTAATCCTGAATCAGCAAAGTCAGCCAGATAAAGCCTATTTTGAGCCGGCAGAGCCAACGGAGGGTTCCCTTGAGGAGATATATCAGGATGTATTTATGCTGTTGCTATTACCAAGCATTGAAGAAGTAGTTCAGGATTATTATATGGCAACCGTCGGACATAGTCCTAATGTTGATCCATGGGATGCTAAAATAATTTTTTTAGAAAGGCCTAACGGATACCGAACATTTGGTTTTAGAATAAAGCTTGAGGTAGCCCCCTATTTAGGCGCTCATAATGCTATCGGAGTGGACCATATAACCATGGAGGTCTCTTTAGGAGAAATTAAAGTCGTGGCGCATCTGCATATTAAAAGCTACACCATTCCGCCTCATTTAAGGTAATGATGCTTATATTAGTTTAAAATAAAAGGTAAAATAGAAGAGTATACTAAATGAAATGTGGTGATGAGGTTGATTGCTGTAAGTGCTGCAATAATAATTAAAAATAATAAAATACTACTGGCGCAAAGAGGCAGAAATAAGTCTGAGGCCTATAAATGGGAGTTTCCCGGCGGTAAGCTGGAGGTCAACGAAACCGTTGAGGAGAGCTTAAAGAGAGAAATAAAGGAAGAGCTGGGAATAGAAATAAAAGTAGGAAAACTGCTGGGAGAAAGCATCTACCATTATCCCTCTGGTAGCATCAGGCTTATTGCCCATTACGCCTCTTGGACATCGGGAGCTATGCATCCAATAGAGCATGAGGCAGTTGTATGGGTAACAGAGGATCAGCTGGGAGATTATGACTTTGCCCCTGCAGATATCCCTTTAGTCAAAAAATTGTTGCAGCAATATAATATAAAAGGAAATCTTCAATCCAACCAATATAAGTGACATAAACATCAAATTTGACAAAAATCAAGAAGGGCCCGTCCCGGCTTGATTTTTTTTATGGCGTCTATTTTACTATAAATCAAGAAAGAGCCATCTTAGCTCTCAATAATTTTTATTAAAAATATATTCGGCTATTGACAGCTTAGATAAAAGGTTGTATAGTTAATTACATAAGTAACTAACCAACTAAGTGAAGGGAGGTTAAATATGTTTCTGGACTTTAACAGTGATAAACCAATATATATACAGCTGGCGGAGGCGATTGAGGATAATATTTTAAAGGGAGTCTTCGAGGAGGAAGGTCAAATTGTATCAACAACTGAGATTTCAGTGAGCTTTAAGATTAACCCTGCGACAGCAGGAAAGGGCATTAATCTATTGGTGGATGAAGGGATATTATATAAAAAGCGAGGTGTGGGTATGTTTGTTAGTATCGGAGCTAAGGAAAAAATTCTACAAAAGAGAAAAGAAGGCTTTTATGAAAGCTTTATTCTAACTTTACTAGAGGAAGCCTCCAAGCTTAATATAACCAAGGAGGATATTATTCGCATGATTGAAGGAGGGAAGGCATAATGAGCTTGATAGAATTTAAGGGTATATCAAAGTATTATAAGGAAACTAAGGCATTGGATAATGTAAACCTTACACTGGAGCCCAATAAGATATTTGGACTTTTGGGGCGAAATGGTGCGGGAAAAACGACGCTGCTTAATCTTTTGACCAACAAAATTTTTCCTACCACTGGGGAGATCACCCTGGATGGGGCTACGGTTTTTGAGAATGATGCTGCTTTGAAGAATATGTTCTATATGATGGAAAGGCGGCTGTATCCGGAAAATCTGAGTATTAAGGAAATATTTAAGTGGTCAAAGGCGTTTTATCCTGAGTTCGATGGAGAGTATGCGTATTCGCTTTGTGAAAAATTCAAGTTGAATCCTAAAAAGAGAGTAAAGGAGCTATCAACCGGGTACGAGTCGATATTTAAGGCAATCATTGCATTGGCCTCTAACGCTAAGGTCTTGATATTTGACGAGCCGGTTTTAGGGTTGGATGCAAATCACAGAGATTTATTCTATAAGGAGCTTTTAGCAAACTACAATGAAAAGCCTAAAACAATTATCATTTCCACACATCTGATTGAGGAGATTGAGGGTGTGCTGGAGGAGGTCATCATCATAAAGGAAGGCAAGCTGATTATGAGAAAACCTGTGGCAGATCTCTTAACCTCCGCCCATACCGTTTCTGGTGAAGCCAGCAAGGTTGATGTTTACTTGAAGGGCAGAAATTCAGCTGGGGAGGAAATGATAGGTAAATTTAAATCAGTTACTGTTCTGGAGGAAGTCAACACGATTAATAAGACTATGGCTAAAGAGCTAGGTTTGGAGCTTTCAAAGGTAGAGCTTCAAAAGCTCTTCATAAGCCTTACAAATATTTAAAGGAGGAGATGATATGCTTAGGTCACAAAATCTAAAGGTTTCAAAACTCGTTTTTAAGGAAATATTAAATGCCATCAAGTATTATTATGGGATAATAGCCATAATTTCCATATTCTTTACGGGCATATTCTACTATACTGCTAAAAATGGCAGCATAGAAGGCAGTGTTAATGGTTTTGGCTTCTCTGCTCTGATATTTCTATTCTTCACGGGTATGGGCTTCTTTAAGTCCAGCTTTGGTTTCACTCAAGCCAATAATGTATCCAGAAGAAGCTTTTATAGTGGGGCAATTATAGGCGTTGTGGCTGCCTCCGGTGCTATGGCAGTCTTTGAGGTTATATTAAACAATGTCCTCAGACTTTTCATGCCCTATGAGAGTCTCATGGAAATGATTTATATTAGAAAAGACATATTTGCTGACATACTCTGGTCGTTTACTTGCTTCTGCTTGTCTTTAAGCATTGGATGGCTGGTGGGTATGATTCTCTATAGGCTTGAGGGGAAAATCAAGACTCTTTTATTAGTGATTCCCTTTTTGACGGTTGCTGTTGTAGGGGTAATCGACGAAATTTTCAGTCTTAATATATATTACAATATCTATTTATTGCTAATAAGACTACTGAGCTTAGTCGATCTAAATCCATATGTGGCAGCCATGAATCTGATGCTAATGTCGGTATTAGTAATAGGCCTCTGCTTCCCCATAATAAAAAGAATGCCGCTAAGGGGCTAAAAATTGATAAAACACAGGAGCAAAGGCCTCCTGTGTTTTTCACTAGCTATTTATTATACCTGTTCAGTATGCCCTCCAGCATTCTGGGATGTCTTGCCTCATCCCTTGAGGATTCATTAAAAATGTTTCAACTTCAAGCATTTGCTTGTAAAAAAGACCCGATGAAATGGTGCTTTCAAAGGGCCTGCCGTTTGCTGTATGTACCTTTAAAACTGCTTAAAACTAGGAGCAGGAGGGGAATAACAATCTGAAATGGGATAGAATAATAGGGCCAGATGTCCTTGGACCATGCCAGCATTTCCGGAGCACTATCATAAACCCATATAGACAGTCCGACTAAAATTACCCCTATGGGTATGACAAAGGGCCTGTGATCTTTACTGCCGGTTAATTGGGCAACACCGATGGAGGCGGCTAAATAACAGCAGCAGATCTTGGTGCCTCCGCTCATAAAGAAGAACACGCCAATTAAGGGGTCAAGGTTTAAGCCTGTAAGATGCTGTATTGTATAATGGGGCGGGAACATGGTTTTTTCTATTTCGCTGGCACCTATTACGGATAAATCTCTTACTATACCGAGAAGCAGAATTAAGCCTGCTACGAAAAAAGAGAATAAATAAACCCTTTTGATATTGGTGTCCTTATTGGCGTAGGGCAGCAGCATCAGCATTACCACAGTTTCACCAAAGGGAAAGGCTAACACAGAAAAAGCTGCTCTCAGAACAGGTCTCATGCCTTGATAAAATACCGGTTTAAGATTGCTTAAATCAAAGTGAGGTATTAGAATCAGAAATATAATTATCTGAAACACATAGATAAGCGGCAGGATTAGTTCAGCGGTTCTGGAGGTGGTTTCAATACCGCTTCGTGTCGAATAGCCCGTAGCAAAAACGCAGCAGATAATGATAAACCTCAGGGGTGTATCCGATAGTGAAACGGTTATGATATAGTCACCAAAATTCCTCAGTACGAGGGCTGCTAGATGGATAAAATACCAAATATAAAGTACACTGATTAAATTTCCCAGCCATTTCCCTAAAAGTATCCTATGTATTTCTACAAGGGTTTTATCCTTGAATCTTCTATATAGGGTATAATAGCAGCCAAACAGGAGGATGCCCCCCAGCCATGCCAGTGTATAGGCTATCCAGGCGTTTTCCTGAGCCCCGCTTCCGGGAAGTATTATTATTGTGCTGCCCAGCAGCATGCCCATAATCAATATTGACAGCTGGGCAGAGGATATTTGTGTTTGTTTAAGCATGATATTACCTCTCTATTATAAATTTGACTGCTTTTTCAATCAGGATTGATGGAGAAACTACCGGCAGATCTAAAGAAATAATAACTAAAACCATAAAGCCCAAAAGCATTAAAACACTGTAAGTGGCTATGACAATCCTGCTTTTGCTATTATATAATTGACGTACATCTATAAGAAACAGGAGAATTAGACTGAATACTATTAAAATAACTATCATAGGAACCTCCTACTTAGGCAGTGTAGGCTGGAGCAGCTGACCGCTTCTTCTTATTTTTGAATCGACATCAATTTGGATAGGAAGGCTACTGAAGACCGAGTCCCAATCCTCCTGATGCACCATCCAAAGCTCTGGGTAATGCTTTTTCAAAAGGTCACCATACCCAAATATATCGAGCTGAAGCTCATCCTGGGCCTTTTTAAAGGCGCTCGTTATTTCTGCCTTTATTACCTCGCGGCTGGTGTTTATCAAATAGTCTATCATCTCCATGCTGGTAAGCGTAGTGGGAGTCTGCTGCTCTCCAATGTTACAATTAACATTAGCTTCAACCATTAAATAGAGCTGGTCATTTTCCTTTTTTATACGCATTTTACCTTCAGATTTCATTATTTCCAGAGATATTAGCTCCTCCTTGCTGGTGGGGCTTGGTAAAACCAAAATACCTCCCTCAAGTGTATTAGTTATCCAGAGGTAGCCCCTTGTTTCGAATTCATCGAGATAGGAGACCAGCATGTCATTTTTAAATACCGCTGTTCCAGTTACTCTTAGGTCCTTTGCAAGCTCAGGGTCTTTTTCGATACGCTGATGTATTGTTGGAAGCACCAGATGATGGCCAACCTTGTTGGTTTCCTTGAAGAGCTGTATGAGGGAAACCTTTCTGGTAGCTCCTGAATATATGGCATTATCTATGGCTTTAGTTAAATGTATGGCAGGAATAAGCTCTATAATACTGCCGGCCTCTACTACCTCTTTGGCAGTTAATCCATTGGTAACTATGATGTAGGACTGACGCCTAAACTCATGATCTCTTTCAAAAAAATCGATGGCGTCCATAATACCTTTTCGTGCAAAGCTCTCACCAATAACCAAGAGCTGTATATGACCGATATAAATTTTGCGGCTGGCTATGGCGGTTAGCTTTCTCAGTGCTTCAAAAACCGTTCTGCCGGTGGTGGTATAGGTTATCACAGCATTTCCTTCATAGCCCTCCTGTGCCAGCCTTCTGGGCACCACAACCTGAACGGTAAGCTCCAGTAAATCATCCTCTGTTATATCAATGCCTGCTGCCACTGCTACACCAAGTTCATTCAGCTCCCTCATATTCCAGCAGCCAGTCATGGATACGAATATTGCCACAATCAAAAGCATTAATAGTATCTTTTTCATACAAATACCTCACTCAAGTTAGTCATTAGTCGGGTTTTCGTCACCGGAGGAGCTAACACTTGTATTGTCGAAGAATAAAGACCATAGCGGCGCTCTAATATAGGAATCCTTAAGTCCACTTTGGGGAATCGGTATCATAGCTGACAAATAATGAATACCAAAGGATTTAATATTGCACATATGTATTAGGGTCACTACAATTGCAAGCGTTATGCCATAAAAGCCCATGATGCTGCCGGCTATTAGGTATGCGATTCTTAGAAAGAATATTGTTCCGTCCAGCGCTGGAATTATGAAGCTGGAGATGGCGGTTAAGGCTATGACGATGACCATAAGAGGGCTGGCAATGCCGGCTTCAACGGTGGCCTGTCCCAGTACGATTGCCCCCACGATACTAATGGCTTGCCCCACCGCCTTTGGCATTCTTAACCCTGCCTCCTTTAATAGCTCAAATATACACACCATCATCAAAGCCTCCACCACAGAGGTAAAGGGTATACCCTCCCTTGCAGCCGTCAAGGCGATAAAGAGCCTGAAGGGTACGATTTCGTGATGAAAGGTTTGTATTGACACATACAGCGCCGGAAGAGTCGTTGAGATGAACAAGGCGAATACCCTAAGAAATCTCAGTGTCGTGGCATACAGTGACCTGGTGTAATAATCCTCGCTTACTTGTATATTTTCTACAAATAATCTGGGCACCAATAGTACAAAGGGAGTACCATCACACAGTACTGCAATCCTTCCCTCCATAAGCTTCCCTATCACCACATCGGGCTTTTCGGTGTTTCCAATGGAGGGAAAAGGAGATAGGGGATAATCCTCAATAAATTGCTCTATATAACCGGATTCCAATATGGTATCGATTTTAATAGCCGCCAGCCTTTTTTTTAGCTCCTTTATTATTTCAGTATCTGCAATACCATCTAAATAGCAAATCGTAACGCAGGTCTTAGAGTAGGTACCGAGGCTGGTGCTTTCAAAGGTTAGCTTCGGAGATTTTATCTTTCTCCTCAGTAGGGTAATATTCGTTAAAATATCCTCAGTGAAGCCTTCCCTCGGACCTCTTATAACCGCCTCTGTCTCCGGTTCAGTAACTCCCCTGGTGGTCCATTCGATAGAATTGACAATAATTGCAGTCGCCTCACCCTCAAGCAGAATTATGGTGGCACCCTCCATGAGCTTTTCAATCATGGCATTAAGTGAGGCTTCGACTATACAATCAAGTGACTGTATATATTCGTTGATAAGGCTGTTGATTATCTCCTTATTGGTACAGTAGGAAAAATCCTCAGGTGGCTCCTCAGTCATCAGGGGTCTTAATACATTGACCTCAATTGACTTTTTATCCGTTAATCCATTGATATATATAATTAGAGCTCTATGATTAAAGGCCTTGATCCTCAGTGGACGTAGGATAAGTGATTCATCGTTATGCAGTATTTCCCGCAGCTTTGCCTCGGCCTCCTCCAGAGATACAGGAATATTGTCGCCGTATTGCAAAGCAGAGAGCTCTGTATGTATATGCTTAGGCGTATTGTATTTTAAGTATTGTAAAACTCCCGCTAGTCTTCTCAGTATGACATCCACCCCCTAATTTAGTCTTAATATTCCCCAAATTAGATTTTTAAATTATTGTGAAAAATATTATTAAAACCGCAAGAAATTATTAACTTTTCATAAAGATTATTGATTTATACAGATGGATACATTATAATCACAATGGGCATCGTTATAAATATAGCGAGTCTTATCAGCAGAAATTTGCATATTCTGTTGAAAAAAAGATACTATATCAAATATGAATTAAATGGGAGGTAATTTTATGAAGCTTTCAAAAAAAGCATTAGTAGGCGTAGTTGCTCTAAGCATGCTGGCTTTAACAGCCTGCGGTTCTAAGGAGGCAGCTTTAAAGGATGGTACATACACCGGAACCGGACAGGGTTATAATGGAGAAATACAAATCGAATTAGTGGTTAGCGGCGGAAAGATTACAGATTTAAAGCCTGTTGAGCATAGTGAAACTGAAGGAATTTCCGATGCTGCCTTCGAGGGTATTAAGGAGCAGGTAGTTGAAAAGCAATCAGCAGACAAATTAGACACTGTTTCAGGCGCTACAGGTACCAGTAACGGCCTAATAGAGGCTGTAAAGGAAGCATTACCAAAGGCACAGTAATAATATTAAAAACGTGGTCTCGTTAAGATGACCACGTTTTTTTAAAAGCAAAATTGAATAAATGTTTTTGGAAGGTATTTTTATGCAGTATATAGAATATTTATAGAAGTATAATAATAAGGGAAAGGTGCTGAAAATACTATGTCAAAAAAGAATAAAGCAGCTGTAAAGGCAGATAAAAGCGTTATTGAAGTCTTTGAAAAAGCATATGGAATTCTGAAGGATAATCGAAATAAAAGAAGGCTTATGTATAAAAAATAGCAGGCCGTTGCCAGCCTACCATTCTATTCTTTATTTACTTAGAAGCATAGAGACTTCAATTAGCTCCTTCTGTAGCTCCAACAGCTTGTTTTTCAATTGATCGTAGTTTTTCTCCAGAACCTTATCGTCGATAAATCTATCGGTTTTGTTTGCTACACTTTCAAACTGGTTGTAAACCTCCTGTAGCTCCTTCTTGATATTTTCCTTTCTTTTAATCGGTTCAATGACCTCGCCGGAGTAAGCCTTTAAAACATCCTCTTCAATTTTAAATGAATAGCCTATGCCAGGGATGATGGTGGAAATACCCTCTCTTTCCATTATCAGCTGAGACAGGGCTTGTGTAGACTCCTCCTCACCATGGACGAGAAAAATCCTCTTGGGCTTTTTCTTAAAGCTACTGAGCCAATTGATGAGATCAGTCTGATCGGCATGCCCGGAAAAGCCTTCAACACTGTGGATTTTAGCGAGAACAGCAATTTCTTCACCAAGAAGCTTTACCTTTTTTACCCCCTCCTTCAATATCCTGCCAAGGGTCCCGTTAGCTTGATAGCCCACAAATATCACACTATTTTTCTTCTTCCAAAGATTATGCTTCAAATGATGACGTACCCTTCCGGCGGTACACATACCGCTGGCAGATATGATGACCTTGGGAAAGTCCACCTGATTTAAGCGTATGGACTCCTCGTGGCTTCTGACGAATATCAAATTTTCAAAGTCAAGGGGATTACCGCCGCCTAATATAATATCCTTAGTTTCCTTGTCAAAGGCATCGGTATTCCGTTTAAATATCTCGGTGGCAGATATGGCCATGGGGCTATCGATATAAAAGGGGACCCTAAGATGCTCTTCTACATCATTATTTCTATAATAATTTCTGATTTCATATATAAGCTCCTGCGTTCTGCCTACTGCAAAGGAAGGGATGATAACGGTGCCTCCGTTGCCTACAGTCTCGTGTATGATATGCATTAGGCTTTCAGTCCGTTGCTGAATGTTTTCATGGACTCTGTTGCCATAGGTGGATTCCATGATTAAATAGTCTGCTTCCTCGATGAACTCAGGGTCCCTAAGGAGAGGCTTATTTTTGGTCCCAAGGTCTCCAGAAAAAACAATTTTTACAGTGTCCTGATGTTCATGTATCCACAATTCTACTATTGAGGAGCCTAGAATATGGCCTGCATCCTTAAAGCGAACCGTGATGCCCTCATTTATGACAATTTTTTGATTGTATAGAACACCGTCAAAATATCTGAGGCTTTTAATGGCATCATCGACGGTATAAAGGGGTATAATAGGGGCTTTGCCTGCTCTTGCACGCTTCTTATTCTCCCACTCCGCATCAGATTCATGTATATGACCACTGTCCATAAGCATAATTTCCGATAAGTCTCTAGTCGCCTTCGTGCAAATGATTTTGCCCTTAAAGCCCTCCTTAACCAGCTTCGGTATTCTTCCGGAATGGTCTATATGAGCGTGGCTTAGGATAAGAATATCTATCTCCTTAGGATCATATGAAAAGGGCTCGGCATTCAGCCTCTCTAAATCTTCACTGCCCTGAAACATACCGCAATCAATTAAAATCTTGTACTTGTCTGTCGTAATAAGATAGTTTGAACCTGTTACAACCTTTGCTGCGCCGTAAAAATGGATATGCATATGTATTGCTCCTCCCAATAACGTTATTTGATAAAGATATTATATCACAATATGTATATGTATCTATACACATGAAGTCATTAGCCTAAACAAACATGAAAAATAAGGGGCTTGGCTGATATTGGAAAATTTTTTGAAAATAAAAATAATTCTTTATTAGTATAGTTTTTAATGCTATAATATCAAAAAAGAATGTTTATACCTTTCAATGACATAGATAAAATCTGTTACAGGTCCTATATTACCCATCTTTAAAAGACTATATCCGATTGGAGGTAGCCTATGCATCTGAGCTATATATTTTATTTCGAAATTGCGGTAGGTTTATTTACAGCATTTAAAGCAAGGCAGAAGAATCGAAACGTTTTACTTTGGTGGATACTGGGAACTGCCTTCTCGCTGATTGCATTGTTTGTCGTTTTAGAAATGCCACAGAGAATAATTGAAGATTAGAAGCTAAGCATTGGGCACTGATTATTCAGTGCCTGTTGTTATTCGTCCGCCACCTCCTTAGGGGGCTTTTTTTGTGTATAAGAAAGTTCGTTTTTTTCCTCAGCTGACATATACTTAAGGGTACGGCTTTTAGCAGGATATTTTTTTAACTTAAGTAATTATTGGTTAATTGTAGCGATGAAAGGATATATAAATAACATAAAAAATAATCAATACGAAATGGAGGGATTAATTTGATATTTAAAGACTACAATCCACTGGAGAAAAAAATGCTTCAAATAATGGATGAGACGGGCACAATTGTTAAGCCTGAGTTGATGCCTGACCTCACCGATGATGAAATTAAGGAAATTTATAGATTGATGGTAAAAACACGTGAAACAGATAAAAAGGCCTTGATGTACCAAAGACAAGGGCGAATGCTGACCTATGCCCCTAATCTAGGGCAGGAGGCCGCTCAGGTTGCCAGTGCCTTTGCGCTGGAAAAGAGGGACTGGATGGTGCCGGCCTTTAGAGAGCTGGGGGCTTGGCTTACCAGAGGTGCAGAGCTGGAAATGATATATCTCTACTGGTATGGTAATGAATTTGGCAGCTATGTGCCAGAGGATTTGAGAATACTGCCTGTATCGGTGCCGATTGCCAGTCATCTGCAGCATGCCGTCGGAATTGCCTGGGCTGCAAAGCTTCAGGGGAAGGATGAGGTTGCTATAACCTACTTCGGCGATGGGGCTACCTCACAGGGTGATTTTAGCGAGTCAATGAACTGGGCTGGTGTTTACAAGGCACCAACAGTATTCTTCTGCCAGAACAATCAATTTGCCATATCTGTACCAAGAGGTATTCAGACGGCAGCCGAAACCATTGCACAAAAAGCTATTGCCTTTGGCATGCCGGGAATACAGGTGGACGGAAATGATATATTTGCCGTTTATGCTGCTACAAAGGAGGCTGTTGACAGGGCAAGAAGGGGAGAGGGACCAACTCTGATTGAGGCCTATACCTATCGATTGGGGGCCCATACCACCAGTGACGATCCTACTCGCTACAGAAGTAATGATGAGGTAGAGGAATGGAGCAAAAGAGATCCGATAGACAGATTGAAAAAGTATCTTTTAAGCAAGGGACTCCTTACCGAAGAGGAAGAGGCTCAGATTGTTGAGGCGTATGGGAAATTAGCTGAGGAGGCCTTTAAATACGTTGAGGCAAACGGAGAGACTCAGCTGGAGGATATATTCAAATATCACTACAAGGAAATGACACCTCAGCTTGTGGAGCAAATGGAGGAATATAAGCAATTCTTAAGGGAGAGAGGTGAAATCTAATGGCGGCTATAAATTTATTGCAGGCAGTAAACGAAGCACTTCGACAGGAAATGAAAAGAGATCCGAGAGTAATTGTTTTCGGAGAGGATGTAGGCTACGAAGGGGGAGTTTTTAGAGCAACGGTGGATTTACAGAAGGAATTTGGAAAGGATCGTTGCATGGATTCACCCTTGGCAGAATCGGCTATAGTAGGTGTAGGCATAGGTATGGCTATCAATGGTATGATTCCAGTAGTGGAAATGCAATTTTCTGGCTTTTCCTATCCCGCCTTTAATCAAATAATCAGTCATGTTGCGAGAATGAGAAACCGTTCAAGGGGAAGATATACGGTGCCGATGGTAATTCGTATGCCCTATGGCGGTGGTATAAGGGCGTTGGAGCATCATTCTGAGAGTCCGGAGGCCTTCTTTGCTCATATACCAGGGTTGAAGGTGGTTATGCCATCGACACCCTATGACACAAAGGGACTGCTGGCAGCAGCCATAAGAGATGAGGACCCGGTAATTTTTCTGGAGCCTAAGCGAATTTATAGGGCCTTTAAGCAGGAGGTACCGGAGGAGGACTATATTATCCCCATCGGAAAGGCCAAGGTTGTACGAGAAGGAACGGATATTACACTGATCGCATGGGGCGCCATGATGAGGGAAACCCTGAAGGCAGCCGAGCTGGCGGCAGAGAAGGGCATCCACCCAGAGGTTATAGACCTCAGAACAATAGCGCCTATAGACAGGGACACAGTAATAGCATCGGTTAAGAAGACCGGAAGGGCCATTATAGTCCATGAGGCACCAAAGACCGGCGGTATTGGTGGAGAGCTGATGGCTATAATTAATGAAAAGGCCTTCCTGCATTTAGAAGCACCTCCTACAAGGGTTACAGGCTTTGACACCCCCTTCCCTCTACCCAGAGGAGAGCAGCACTATTTACCAAGCCCTGAAAGAATATTGGTAAAAATTCAGGAAGTAGTAAACTACTTGACTTAGGAGGGGATTCAATATGGTAGAATTTAGATTTCCAGATATCGGAGAAGGCATACACGAGGGTGTTTTGTTAAGATGGCTTGTCGATGTAGGTGATAAGGTAAAAGAGGGGGATTCCCTCTGTGAAATGGAGACCGACAAGGTGAATGCAGAGCTTCCGTCACCCGCTGAAGGTATTGTCAGGGAGCTAAAGGGTAAGGTAGGAGATAATATCAACGTCGGTGATGTTTTGGTGGTTATTCAGACGGAGGGAGAAACAGCAGTCCCTGATGCAGCGCCAAAGGCAGCTTCAGAGGACAGCAAAAAGAAGCCTCTAGAAGAAGGCAATGCAGGCGTAGTTGGAGAGCTGGAGGTGTCGGATGAGCTAATGTCCTCCAGTGATGAGGGCTTGCCGGAGACCCGTGAAAAATTCACAGGAGTTAAGATTCTGGCAACGCCGGTGGCAAGAAAAATGGCCCATGATTTAGGGATAAAAATAGAAGAGCTTCAGGGAACAGGGCCTTTAGGAAGGGTGATGAAGGCGGATATTCAAAAGGCCTATGATTTAAGCAGAGGCAAAGAGGAGAGCTATGCATCACCCGTGGCGGATGTGGCTGGTGTTGCGCCTGTGGCAGCTGTAGAAAATAAATCAGAGGAAAGGGTAAGACTCTCAACCTTGAGAAAGACGATAGCAAGAAAGATGACGGAATCGATGTTTACCATACCTCATACGGTATGCTATCAGGATATCGATGTTACAGAGCTGGTGGCATATAGAGAGGGTATAAAGCATCTATTCCAAGAGGAAAAGGGCTTCAGCATAACCTATCTGCCTTTTATTATTAAGGCTCTGATACTAACGTTGAAAAAATATCCAAATTTCAATAGCCAGCTGTCGGCGGAGGGTGATTACCTAATTGTTAAGAGGTATTATGACATCGGTATTGCAGTGGATACCAACGACGGACTAATGGTGCCGGTAATAAAATCTGCCGACAAAAAGAGCTTACTGGAGCTTATGGAGGAAACTGTAAGGCTAAGCTCTGGGGCAAGAAGCAAGGCTTTAAAGCTGGAGGAGCTGAAGGGCAGTACCTTCAGCATTACAAACTTCGGAGCCGTAGGTGCAAGCTCTGGTGCACCAATCATCAATTATCCAGAGGTGGCCATATTAGGAATAGGAAAAATACAGCAGAAGCCGGTTGTCATTGAAAATGAAATCGCGATAAGATGGATATTACCGATATCTCTGGCCTTTGACCACCGAGTAGTGGACGGTGGAGATGCCGGTAGATTCCTGCAGGCCTTTGAAGCTTATATCAAAGCGCCTAATGCACTTCTGCTTCGATAGGAGGAAAGGCGATGAAATATGACGTTATCGTATTGGGGGGAGGCCCTGGCGGTTATGTAGCAGCCATAAAGGCAGCTCAGCTGGGGGGGCGAGTCGCCCTTATAGAAAAAGAAAGCCTTGGTGGCGTTTGTCTTAATTGGGGCTGCATACCGACAAAGGCTCTCCTAAAAAATGCAAGGGTATACAACGATATTCTGGAGGGTTCCGATTTTGGCATCGAAGGCATTGAAAAGGATAAATTAAGGATAAATTGGCAGAGAATGCTGGAGCGTAAAAATCAGGTGGTCAAAAGGCTGGTGATGGGCGTTCAGGGCTTGATGCAGAAGAATAAAGTAGACATTTACAACGGCTTCGGCAGCTTTAGAGATGAAGGCTCAATTGAGGTTAACGGTGAGACCATCTATGGAGAAAAGTTCATTATAGCCACAGGTGCAAGTCCAATGCTTCCAGAAATCCCCGGTATCACAGAGGCTGTAAAGTCCGGGTATGCCCTCACCAGTAAAGAGATATTAGATATTCCCAGCCTGCCAAAATCGCTGCTTATTTTGGGGGGTGGGGTAATCGCTGTAGAGTTTGCTACCCTATTCAATACCCTTGGGGTTGAGGTAACTATGCTGCAACGCTCCGACAGGATATTGAGCAATGTGGAAAAGGAGATGGCCCAAAGCCTCAGCCGACATCTTAAGAAGCAGGGGGTAAAAATTATTACAAATGTCAGTATAAAGGCATTTAATCATAATGAGGTTCTGGCAGTTAAGGACAACAAGGAGGTAAGCTACAGGGCTGACAAAATACTGGTTTCCCTGGGAAATAAACCTAATATGTCAGGGCTGGAAGCGTTGCCTCTGGAGTTGGATGCAAGAGGAATTAAAACAGCAGAGAACATGTCCACTAATATCAAGCATATATATGCCATAGGTGATGTCAATGGAAAATATACATTGGCACATGTTGCCAGTGCTGAAGGCATAGTTGCTGCAACGAATTGTATGGGGGGTAACGAGGTATTGAATTATCAGATAGTACCCTCCTGTATTTACAGCTTTCCAGAGATAGCCTCCGTTGGACTGACGGAGGAGGAGGCAAAAGCAGAGGGCTATAGCGTGGTGGTAAGCAGGTTCCCCCTTAGTGCAAACGGAAAGGCCCTGGCGGAGGGAGAGAGCCTGGGCTTCATCAAAATAATAGCCGATGAGAAATATGGTGAAATACTGGGAACCCACATTATGGCAGCTCATGCCACAGACATGATATCAGAGGCCATCATCAGCATGCAGCTGGAGGGCACTGCCCATGACGTTGCAAAGGCCATACATCCCCATCCAACCCTTTCAGAAATCGTAATGGAGGCGGCTCATGGATTGGTGGGTATGCCGATACACTTTTAAAATACCACATTTATAAATGATTCAAACCGACGGAGGAATTCACCGTCGGTATTTTTTTTGCCCAAAGGAGATTAAGAATCAGGGATTATTGCAATACTTGTCGACAACTGGCATTTTACTGTAGGAAGATAAGCAAAAAAATGCTACAATAAGTTAAAGAGGCTAGTATAATTGGGCATAATTTAACAGGTTTAATGTGTGGCTTGAAGGGAGGTAAGACCGATGATTTCAAGTAAAATACTGATTTTGCATCCACAGAACAATCATTTGTGCTTTATGAAAAATTTACTGCGTAGATATGGCTATCAGGTTGTACAATCTACCATCACCGACAATGTAGTTTCGGAGGTATTACATATACAGCCCCATACAATTCTAGTTAATTGCTTTGAGGGAGAGGAAAAGAGCCTTCAGGCCTGTAAGGAATTGAAAAAGAATGAAATTACCAAAAATATACCAATAATTTCACAATTTCATGGTGCATCTGAGAAGAAAAAGCTGGATTACATTAATGCAGAAGTTAATGATTATATTGCACAGCCTTATCACGAGGCAGAGTTGATGATTAAAATAAAAAATCAGTTAAAAATTGTAAGCCTTGAGGAAAGGCTTAAAAGCTCTAAAAAGGCATTAGAGGAAAGCATGGACACTATAGAAAAGCAGAAATTTGAGCTGGAAAACAATTTGACACTAGCCGCAAAAATTCAGGAGTCATTGATACCCAAATCTCTTGGTAATATACCAAATTGCTCCTTTCTGACCCATTTTCAGCCCTCAGGTAAGGTAGGGGGCGATATTTTTGATGTATTTATGCTGGACGAGGAGCATGTAGGATTATATATGATCGATGTTATGGGACATGGGGTGGCATCCTCGATGCTGGCTGTTGCCCTATCGGAGTTTCTCATTTTAGATGTTGATAGAGGGACGCCCCTAAAAAAGAAGATCAATGAGTTCCCCTATTACGAAATTGTTTCACCGCTGGAGGTCATTCAACATCTCAATGAACGCTTTCCTTTTGCGAAGTATAATCATTATTTTACCATTTTCTATATGATGATGAACGTAAAAACCGGTGAGCTAAAGTATGTGCGGGCAGGGCATCCTTCGCCGATACTGATAAAAAACAGTGGAGAGATATTAGAGCTCAATGGTTATGGTACACCCATAGGCTTTGAGTTTTATGAGGATTATGAAGAAAAAACCCTTCTGCTGGACTCTGGGGACACTTTAGTTATTTATACCGACGGCTTGACAGAGATAGAGGATGAAGAGGGAAATAAGCTGGACTACGATAATCTCATCGGCTATTTTGAAAAGGAGATGAATATCGAAAATCACCATTACACCCTCAATCTGAAAAAGCTTGCCAGGAGTCATCATGCCCTAAAGGACGACCTATCAATTTTAGAAATGAAATGGATTAAATTTTTATAGTATAAAAAATAGAGGCCTGAAAATTTTTCAGCGCTTCTTTTTTATTTGTATTTATTTATTAAAAAGTAGAAATTGCAGTGAACGGCGTAGTGCTGAAATTTTTGTCGAAAAAGAATATAATTATGCAGAAGTGACCTATTAAAATAAAATACTAAATGAAAGAAGGAATTTTTGTCGATTAATAGAAATTAAAAAAAAACAGTATTTGACCAATGGATAATAGGCTTAAAGAAAAAATCGAATATTACGATTATATTAAGACTGTTGTTGGATATGACAGAGGGGGAAGGTTATGAAGCTAAAGCACAAATTGCCGTTGATGAACATAGGGCTTCTGATAATAGGCTTTGTAATATTATGGATGGGGAGCATCAACGCCTTCCGAAAATTTGTAGTGGATAATCAAGAGGAAATGGCCTTTGAAAGAATAGAGCTACAAACAAAAGAGATAGATAACACAATTAGGTGGGGGATCAATCAATTAACCATTATGAGCGAGAGTCCTATTATAAAGGGATTAGATTGGGAAGTAATAAGGCCAATTGCAATGGAGAGGCTTCAGGATAGCCCCTTTGATAAAATAGGTATTGTCTATACCGATAAATCCTACTACATAACCTCAAGCACAGGCATTAACAATTTATCGGATCGAGAGTATATAGAAGAGGCCGTCAAGGGAAAAACAGTAATATCAAAGCCGCTGTATTCCAGATCGACAGGCTCCTATCAGATCGTTATAGCCCAGCCAATTATAGAAGACAATCAAGTGCAGGGCTTGATAATAGGTGGAATACTGATGAAGGATATTGAATCCATGATTAAGAACCTTAATGTCAATGAGGCAGGCTATGGCTTTTTAAGCGATTATAGGGGTGACATAATCATACATCCATCTCTGGACAAGCTACTCAATCGAAATATGTATAATTATTTGCAAATGACAAATAGCAGCTTTAACAATAATAAGGGCTATATTGTATATGACGACATCGAGTGGGGAAAAAGCTATGCCTTTTACAATTACTTGGAGCTTCCTGGATGGTACGTGGTTATTTCTGTACCACTGGCGGAGATTTATAAGCCAATCTCCAGACTTTTATTAAGTACGACGCTAATATTCCTACTGGTTTTGCTGCTACTAGGTATAGGCACCTACCTCATCATCAAAGGCTTTTTAAAGCCGGTTGATAGGCTAATAGCAGATATGAAAAAGGTTGAGGGCGGAGAATATACCCTGCAGGTCCCTATACATAAAGCAGACGAAATAGGAGAAATTACCCGACAGTTCAATATGACCATTGAAGGCATATCTTTAAGGGATGAGGAGCTGCAGGCACTGAATGAGGAATTGGCCGCCAGCTTCGAGGAAATTAACGAGGCAAATGAGAAGCTAACATATGCCCATGAGGCAATAAGCAATAACTTAACAAAGCAGAAGATGATCAATCAGCTGGGAGAAAATTTATATCTTATAACCGATTATGAAGAGCTTTTAGAAACCATACTGCTACATACCGGTGAAATGATAAATGCCAATAAATCCTCAATTTATATATTAGAAGAAGACAAGTGTTTTAGAATTAAAACCTCGTTAAACTATACTGCTGAAGAACGACATCAGTTGGTATTCCAGGAAAATGAAGGAACCTTCAGATGGATTATGGAGAACAAAACTGAGCTATTTATCGAGGATGTGAATAAGGACATCAGATATAAAAAGCTAGCTTCGATGGAGGACAATCAAATGCTGCTGCAACTGCCGATATTTGATGAAAACGGCGAAGTTATCGGCGCCATCAGCTATATGTCCGATAACTTAAACCTTGATTTTATTCCCTTTGTGAAGCAGCTTTCCAAGATAATATCTGTAAGCATCTCAAACACCAGCCTAATCTCCCATATTAGGAGCACCTATTTTGACATCATAGTCGCTTTGGTTAAGGCTATGGAGCTAAAGGATAATTATACAAAGGGCCATAGTGAAAGGGTTATGAATTATAGCCTCGGCTTAGGGAGAAAACTGAATTTATCAAGGGGAGAAATGGATATACTAAGGCATGGCAGTATACTCCACGATATAGGAAAGCTGGGCATACCCGAAAGTCTGCTGACGAAGTGCACAGGGCTGGATTGTTCAGAATATGATATGATAAAAAATCATCCTGTCATAGGTGAGGCCTTTGTAAGCAATTTGAAGTTTTTGAATGATGCAAAGCCCATAATAAGAAATCATCACGAGAGAATTGATGGTAGAGGATATCCCGACGGGCTAAAGGGAGAGGAAATTCCAATGCTGGCAAGGATTGTAGCCATAGCAGATTCCTTCGATGCTATGACCTCAGAACGCTCCTACAAGCCTACGATGTCGGTGGAAAGCGCAATTATTGAGCTGAGGGAGCATGCAGGCACACAATTTGATGCGGAGCTGGTGGAATTATTTATTGACAGCTTGTCTCAGAAGGAGTAAAATGTATGCTAATAAAATTTTTGAATATTTCAACAAAAATCACCTTTATTGTTAAATCTAAAATTTTTCATTTGTTATAAATTGAAAAATTTAATAAATGTGATATGATATAAGGAATAATAAAGAGAATAATAATATAAATATATTATATTGTATATTACAAAATCGACTCTAGGGGGGATTAAAATGGTAGAAAAGAAGGTAGTTATCAATAATGAGATCGGTCTGCATGCAAGGCCAGCCAGCCTTTTAGTAAAGGAAGCCAGTAAATTTAGAGCAGACAGCATTATAACAAAGGATGGGAATAAGTATAATTGCAAGAGCATAATGAATATATTAAGTATGGGGGCTAAGAAGGGGGATGAAATCGTTATCACCTGTGAGGGTCCTGATGAAGGCAAGGCTTTAGAGGCAATAGTGCATCTGATAGAAGAGGGCTTAAACGAAAATGAATAGCTAAAATATTGAGAAGATTAGGTCTTCTCATTTTATTTTGTAAAATAAATCTTCGGGTCTTAAGGAAGAATAACTCAGAGGGCAAAAGATAAGAACAAAAATAATGCTGAAGCATAGCATAATAAGATAATTATTATTTTGCTTTGGTAGATAAATTTTAAGGAAATTTAATATATTTGCGTTCCACTGGTTTACAATTATATCAAATTAATGTATAATCAATATAAAATTTTAAAAAAAGGCATATCAATTCGTATATATGCGAACAATAAACGTTTTTATCAAACAATAGTTCATATTAGGAGGGGTTTTATGAAAAAAAGTCTTGAAGAGCTTCTGGCTCAGCCATTGATTTATTCCTTACCGGCGTGGACCCATAAGGCAGATATACTTAAGCAGCTGTTAGAGGCACATACCAATATTAAATTTGTTTCTTTAGTTGGGGTAGATCTTGGTGGTAACAGTACGGATGAAAAAATACCCGTATCTTTAATTCTTGAGGACCTAGAGGAATTTCTTAGAGTTGGCGCACAAACCGACGGCTCCAGCGTTGTGCTTCATGGTATAGCAACTCTTAATGATGCAAAGGTCGACCTAATACCAGACCTAGAGGTTAATTGGTTCGTAGATTATAACTACGATTTAGACGATGAAGCCACAGGCTTACCAGTAGGCACATTAAGAATACCCTCATTCCTGGAGTACAAGGGAGACTATGTGGATTCCAGAGCAGTTTTAAAGAGATCTGTGGACTACTACGAACAACAGGTCTTAAAGCTGTTTAAGGAGGCACCACATTTATTAGAGGAGTTTGGCCTTGCCTCAGCAGATGAAATAGAAGCTGTAACCCTAACCACAGCGACAGAGCTGGAATTCTGGGTTAGAACACCTGAGGATTTAGCAGACGAGCAAAAGCTTTCAACCTCACAAATGCTTAAGGAGCAGTACTGGAAGCGAACCAAGGGCTCTGTAAGAACAGCTCTTGAGGAAACCATGATGCTTCTGGACAAATATGGATTTGTACCAGAGATGGGGCATAAGGAGGTTGGCGGAGTTACAGCTAAAATAGGTGTAACAGGAAAGCTAAACCATGTTATGGAGCAGCTGGAAATAGACTGGAAATATAGTACAGCTCTGCAAAGCGCCGATAATGATTTATTTATTAGGGAGTTTGTTGAGGAGACCTTTGAACGTCATGGTCTTGAGGTTACCTTCCTAGCAAAGCCGATAGAGGGAGTTGCCGGCAGTGGAAAGCATACCCATATGGGAGCCAGCATGAAGCTGAAAAACGGAAAAATTATTAACCTATTCACAGCAAAGGATTTAAAAAATGACTTTATGAGTCCTATTGGTTGGGGTTCCTTAATGGGTCTGCTTAAGCATTATGAGGTAATCAATCCCTTTGTCACCTCTTCAAATGATGCTTTTAACAGGTTAAAGCCAGGCTTTGAAGCGCCGATATGTATCGTTGCTTCAGTAGGACATAATGCAGAAATACCATCAAGAAACCGTACAATTCTTGTCGGTCTGGTAAGGGACACCAATAGTCCATTGGCTACGAGATTTGAGTTAAGGGCACCAAACCCCACTTCAAATACGTATCTTTATGTCAGTGCAGCCTATCTCTCCATGTTTGACGGCGTAAGCTACGCAGTTAAAAACAAGCTGACCAGTAAGCAGCTGGAGGATGAGTTCAGTAAGGCGGCCGGTAAAGAAACGCCATACCTTGAAAAGGACAGAGCTTACCGTAGTGAGCATGATGTTTTTGAGGATTATACCGATCAGGAAAGAAATGAGATGTTTGCTAAGCCACCGGCAACAGTATGGGAAAACCTTAGCGCCTTCGATAAATATACAGATAAAAAGGCAGTGCTTTTCACTGGAGCTGTTTTCAGCGAGGGCATCGTAAGCTCTTATCAGATGGCAACACTTGAGCAGTGGACGACAGAGCTTTTAGGCAGAATCATACCTAATAATATGGAAATTGTAAGAAATTGCAAAAAGCTTCATAACTCTGATAATGCTACAGATATCGATGTTGTGAATTGGGAGAAGATTAATTCTCTTAGAAACAGCCTGATGAAGGATAGTCTTGAAAAGAAGGCCCTCTTTACACAAATTAAGGAAGCCCTAGAGGCAAAGGATTATCAGCTGGCATCAGAGCTTCAGTTGAAAATGGGTGAGGGTATCACTTATCTGAAAAATCTATATATCAATTACAGAAAAAACCTTCTGGAAGAGGTTAACGGATACAATCATTAAAAAACAGGACTTCGGTCCTGTTTTTTAATGCATTTTCACATCTCCTTGTTAAATCGCCAATGATAATAAACACCATAGCCTATAATAAACAGATAGGCTGCAACCAACAGCAGCACTGCAGGTAATTCAACTCCCAGCAGCGTAAATGCCAGCAGCAATGCAGCATGCACATAAATCATCATATCGTGGGCCTTTGCCTTTGCTCTGCTGCTGATAATGATATTTCGTTCATCCTCTTTTTCAATCTCGATTTGTAGTGCAAGCTCAGGGTTCATCTTTGCAGCCCTTTTGGTTAGCATTTCCCCCATACTATGGCCAAATAATCCGGAGCCTACCCCAATGCTAACATAGGGTAAAGTCAGCATAATTCCTTCAGCTGCAGGGTTGGTAAATACTAGAATCAGCCCTATGCCAAAGAGAGCAGCCCCCAGCAAAGCGGTTAAGATGGATAAAGCTTTCCCCTTCATTTTATATCCTCCTCCTCATAAATAAATATATCTTCAATACTCATATTAAAATAGTGAGCTATCTTAAAAGCCAATATAATAGAGGGATTATAGCGCCCGTTTTCCAAAGAGCCTATGGTTTGCCTGGACACCCTTAAGGCCAAGGCCAGCTCCTCCTGCTTAATTCCCCGCTGTTTTCGAATTTCCTCCAGCCTATTTTTCACATGCCTCCTCCTCTCAAATGTAAAGCATACTTTCCATATTTATATTATAGCATAACCCATATTGATGTCAAGTATACTTTACATAAAAATATAAAAATAAATTTATATTTAAAATAAAAGGAAATGATTTCCCAAGAGAGAATAATTAACCATAGGATAGATGGGACTAAAATTTACTTCACCGATTTAATCTTAAAATTATTAGGTAATGGTTAATTATTCCTGACATGGGTATTATTTATTTAACAATGACGTAAATATAGGTAAAGGAGAGGATACTATGAATTTGAAGGAGCTTAACGAAAGACTAGAGAGAGTGAGAGATCGGGTAGATCCTAAAAGAATCGAAGAAGAAAAGAAGAGAGAAAAGAAAAGGGGCATTGCAAGGGGTCTGGCACTGGGGACCTTTATCGGCGGTATAGCGGGGATATTCTTTGCACCTGACAAGGGCGAGAACACCCGTAAGAAGACAAAGGAAGAGCTGGACAGGGTAAAAAATATTCTGGAGGCCAACATAGTTGAAGGAAAGGTTAAGCTGGAGGATTTTGTCGAAGAAAAAAAAGAAGTGATAACAGAAAAGATCACTGAACTAAGAGATAAGATTAATACCGATAAAGAAGAAGCGCCCTTCATAGTTCAGGAGGAGGAAGAGGAAGAAGAAGAGCTGGCTAAATAACATAAAATCAACAAATGAAGGGTGGGGGACCTATGATAATAGAAATTACGGGAAAAGGTTTATTGATAGCGCTGTTTTCAACTTTAGGCGTGGCTTTGATTGGATTTTTATTCATAACACTTTCAAGAATTAATGAGATACTTAAGCAGTTCAAAATGACTCTGGAAAAGAATGATAAAAATATAAATGATTCGATAGAAGCCTTGCCGAAGCTTTTGAATAATCTAGAGGAGATAACCGCCGGAGTGAATGAGGAAATGAAGCATATACAGGAGACGGTTAGGAGTATAGAGGAAACGGCAGGCTATGCAGCTTCAACAGCCCAGCTTTTGACGGAGGATATAGTAGAACCCGTAAGGGACCTACTGGAAATCCTAGGTGTTATAAAGGGGATATTCTTCAAGGAAAAGAAAAAGGGCTGGCTGCAAAGATAGCACAAGCGACATAAAACATTCAACCGACCGCAGAAATCTGCGGTCTTTTTATGTCAGGTGTCAAGGGGACGGTTCTCTTGACACCTCTAAGGTTGTCAAGAGAACCGTCGGATCGTGGAGCAATTAAATTAAAAGCATTTTATATGCGATATATAGCCAAGTACAATACTGGAGTTTCTGTATGTAGTATACCGAATAAGTAAAATTAGTATTAAGCCACAGTCTCCATTCCCTTGATACAGCATCTCTTTGGTATGTGTATTCAAGCTCTCTTGTTAAGTAGCTTTTATGCAGAAAAGAGGTGGATAGAATTTTTGAAAAAGTCCAAATCTTTTATAAAAAAACCATTGTATTTATATAAAAAATATTGTATGATAATTAGAACGAATAAATATACATTAACATTAAATAAATATACACAAAATTAACTTGCAAGAGGTGAAGGCGATGATAAAAATCGGTATTTTAGGGTCTACTGGCTATGTAGGCCTTGAATTGGCAAGGCTGCTGTCAAATCATCCGGAGGCGGAGGTAGTATTTTTAGATTCCAGGAGCTATGAAAATAAGGCGTATTCTTCAATTTTTCCCAATATGAAAAATATAATAGATATTCCTTGTGTTTCAATCAATCTTGATCATGAGGAGAGCTTAAAGGGGATTGACCTGCTTTTCTGCGCCCTGCCCCATGGCTTAAGCCAAAAAGCAGTACAGACTGCCTATAGGCTGGGTATCAAGGTTATAGATATGTCGGCGGACTTCAGAATAAAGAATGCAGCCGTATACGAGGAATGGTACAACGTTAAGCATGAGGCATTGCCGGAGCTTAATAAGGCCGTCTATGGCCTGTGCGAGCTTCATAGAGAGGATATAAAAAAGGCTGAAATAATTGCAAATCCTGGTTGCTATCCTACAAGCATCATTCTAGCTCTATATCCCTTGCTGAAGGAAAAGGCGGTCACTCTTGATTCTCTTATAGTTGATTCCAAATCTGGGGTTTCAGGAGCCGGAAGAAATCTGAATGATGCCATCATCTACGGACAATGCAATGAAAGCGTTAAGGCCTACAGCATAGGAAGTCATAGACATACACCCGAAATCGAACAGGAGCTTTCACTGGCAGCAGAAGAGGAAACCATGCTGCAATTTACACCGCACTTAATTCCTATGACTAGAGGAATACTAAGCACTATTTATTTCAATAATAAAAAGAGTCTTACAGACAAGGATATGGCGGAAATATATGAGCAATACTACAAGGATGAATTTTTCATCAGGCTGCTACAAATCGGTGAGCTACCCCAGACTAAGGCGGTATATGGCACAAATTATTGTGACATAGGCTTTAAAGCAGATAAGCGGACAAATAGGATCGTGCTTGTCAGTGCAATTGACAATTTGGTTAAAGGTGCTGCCGGGCAGGCGGTGCAAAACATGAATTTATTATTTGACTTAAAGGAAACGACAGGGCTGAAGCTAACACCTGTATGGCCCTAAGAAAGCGGAGGGATAGGTATGACGATGAAATTTAAAGTGTTAGATGGAGATGTTACTTCACCAAAGGGGTTTAAGGCCAGTGGAATTCATGCTGGGATAAAAAAGGCTAAAAAGGACATGACATTGATAGTAAGTGACGTTATGGCAGAGGGAGCTGCAGTATTCACGACTAATAAGGCCTGTGCAGCACCTGTTATCGTGTCGAAGGCATGTGTCAATCAGGGAAAGATTAAAGCAATAGTGGTAAACAGCGGGAATGCCAATGCCTGCACCGGAGACAAAGGCTTAGAGGATGCATGGACAATGGCGGAGACTACCGCAAAGGCTCTGGGCGTAGAAAAGGAAAATGTTATAGTGTCTTCAACTGGTATTATTGGCGTTCCAATGCCAATGGAGCTGGTTGTTCCCGGGATTGAACAGGCTGCGGCTGAGTTGAGCTACGACGGTGGTTTGGCGGCTGCTGAGGCTATTATGACGACGGACCTGTGTATGAAAAAGATAGCGGTAGAGGTTGAAATAGACGGTAAGACAGTAACCCTGGGGGGAATAGCAAAGGGCTCAGGAATGATTCATCCCAACATGGCTACTATGCTGTCCTTCATTACATCTGATGTAAAAATAGATGGGGACTTTTTACAGGAGAGTCTGAAGCAGATCACACAAAAAACCTATAATATGATTACTGTTGACGGTGATACCAGCACAAATGACATGGTTGCCGTACTGGCCAATGGCGCTGCAGGAAATAAGGCGATTGATGATAAGCATCCCGAAAAGGATAAGTTTCTAGAGGCCTTCTATTTCATAAACGAATATCTGGCGAAGGCTATTGTTCGGGATGGCGAGGGAGCTACTAAATTCCTGGAGGCTGAAATATTGAATGCGCCTACAGAAGAGGATGCTCAGCTGGCAGTAAAGAGCATATTAGGATCCAGCTTGGTTAAGACTGCCTTCTTTGGCGAGGATGGCAACTGGGGAAGAATACTTTGCAGCATAGGTTATTCAGGGGCGGATTATGATATGGATAAAATTGAAATATTCTTATCCAGTGCTGCCGGAGAGATTCAAATCGTTAAGGCAGGTCAAGGGGTAGGTGCTTCAGAGGAAAAGATGCTGGAAATCTTAAAATGCACGGATATCAAGATAACAGCAGATTTCCATAAGGGCACAGCATCCGCAAAGGGATGGGGCTGCGACCTGTCCTATGACTACGTAAAAATAAATGGAGCATATCGTACTTAGGGGGAGAAGCAGGATGGTATTGACACCACAGCAAAAAGCAAGAGTAATGGTTGAAAGTCTTTCATATATTAAGAAGTTTCATAATCAATTGGTGGTAATAAAATACGGTGGAAACGCCATGATCAATGAAGAATTAAAGGAAGCTGTCATAAAGGATATCGTCCTGATGAAATATGTGGGCATGAATCCCATTATCGTACATGGCGGTGGACCTGAAATAACAGATATGATGGAGAAATTCGGTAAGAAGGCTGAATTTATTGATGGCTTGAGGGTTACAGATCAGCTTACAATGGAATTGACGGAGATGGTACTCTGCGGCAAGATCTCAAATCAGATTGTAACCATGCTAAATCAAAATGATGTCATGTCAGTGGGCATGAGCGGTAAGGACGGCAAAATGATAGAGGCAGTGCAAAGGGATGAAAGGTTGGGCTTTGTTGGTGAAATAACAAATATCAACACCGACCTGATTCAAACAGTGGTAGAAAAGGGCTATGTCCCTGTAATTTCTCCTGTTGGTGTTGGTGAAAATGGCGAAAGCTATAACATTAATGCTGATGATGTAGCCTGCAAGCTGGCGGTGGCCTTAGATGCAAAGAAGCTGGTGCTGATAACGGATGTTGAGGGTGTACTGATGGATGCGAAGGATTCATCAACTCTAATATCTCAAATAAAAACCAGCGAGGTCGAGGACTACATTAAGGATGGCATAATAAAGGGTGGTATGATTCCGAAGATCCAGGGCTGTACAGAGGCTGTTACAAATGGAGTGGAACGATGCCATATCATAGACGGCAGAAAGCATCATTCTATACTGCTGGAAATTTTCACTGATGACGGTATCGGAACTATGATAACTAATTAAGGGGGGAGCTTAATGGCTTTAGAACAGATTATCCAAGATGGTGAGAAGTATTTAATGTATAATTACAAAAGACTACCGGTAGTCTTTACTTCAGGAAAAGGCTGTTATCTTACAGATACAGAAGGAAATCAATATCTGGATTTTCTTGCGGGTGTAGCGGTAAATAGTTTGGGGCATTGTCCAGAGGCTGTAGTAGAAGCCCTCAAGGATCAGCTTTCAAAGGTAATGCATGTATCCAATTATTTTTGGATTGACACTCAGGTGGAGCTGGCAAAGCTGTTAGTAGATAATTCCTTCGGAGATAAGGCCTTCTTTTGCAATTCTGGTGCCGAAGCAAATGAAGCAGCCATAAAGCTGGCAAGAAAGCACAGCTATAAAAAATTTGGGGCACAAAAAAACGAGATCATAGCAATGAAGGGCTCCTTCCATGGTCGTACCCTTGCAACTCTGGCCGTAACCGACAATAAAAAATATCAGGAGGGCTACGGACCAATTCCGGAAAGCTTTAAATTTGTACCCTTTAATGATATAGATGCCTTAAAGGCAGCCATAACGGAAAATACCTGCGCCATATTACTGGAGCCTATTCAGGGAGAGGGTGGCGTAACGGCTGCAGAGCTTCAGTATCTTAAAGCAGTTAAAACACTAGCGGTAGAAAATAACATATTATTGATTTTTGATGAGATACAATGCGGCTTTGCGAGAACAGGTAAGCTATTTGCCTATGAAAATTACGGCGTTGCACCGGATATAATGTCTTTGGCAAAGGCTTTGGGGAACGGCTTTCCAATAGGAGCGTTGATCACCACCGACGAAATCGCTGCCTCCTGGCAGCCCGGTGACCATGGCACCACCTTTGGAGGAAACCCTTTGGCATGTGCTGCTGGTGTAGCCACCATGAAGGAAATACTGGAGGGCAAGCTCTGGGAAAAGGCAGAGTCAACCGGCAAGTACTTTCAGACCAAGCTTCAAGCATTAGTTGAAAAGTATGAGTGGGTTAAGCAGATAAAGGGAATGGGTCTAATGCTGGGTCTGGAGCTGACGATAGACGGAGCACCTATTGTTGAAAAGGCCTTTGAAAAAAAGGTTATAATCAACTGTACTGCAGGCAAGGTGTTAAGATTTGTGCCGCCCCTTATTGTTGGTGAAAAGGAAATTGACCTATTGATGAACATCTTAACGGAAATATTTGAAGAGATAAGCACAAATTTATAAAGCGCGATAAAGAAACAGGTTAGCATAAAATGGCTGCCTGTTTTTTAATATAGAATCACTAATTCATTAAAAGGTTCCTTGCTGAAGCCACTTTGCCCGGAGAGATATATAAATAAAATTTAACATCAAAAATAAATAATCGCATGTATAAAATTCTACATGTCCTAATATAATTTTATAGCAGTGGAAAATTATAGATAAAATATGAAAATTGTGTTATAAAAACTATTTACCATATATGAAAAAATGATATGATATAAGTATATTAATCGGGATAGGGTGGGTAAATAGAATGATCTTGTCGGATGTCATTATATCAAGTGGTGAAAAGGTTAAAAGATTAAGGAAGCTGATGGGTTTGAAGCAGGAGGATCTGACTAATGGTAGAATAACCAGAAATCTAATCAGCTATGTGGAAAACAACAAGACGAGACTAACACCGGAGACAGCGGAAATAATTGCAGAAGCAATGAATAACAGCGGAAGTAACAAGGGCATAATTGTAACGGCAGAATTCCTTTTAGAGGATGAAGCATCACAGGCTGATAGAATACTGGGGAATATTATAGGGGCCATGGATAACAGCATTACAAAGGGAGACATTATATTTTCAGAGGAGCTGCAAAGAGCTGAGGAGATACTGGAAGAGTGGGACATACCCAATAGACGGGTCAGGATATACGAGCTGGCCAGTGACTGGCACTATAATAGAGGACAGTATAATGAAAGCTATTTTTATAATATGAAGATTTTTGAGAGCATTCCTCAGGAAAATGACCTCTTCAGTAGAAGTGATGTTCTTACCAGATTGGCCAGATGTGCCTATGCGATGGATAACTTTTATGAATCCATAATGCTGAACAATTATGCACTTGGGGTTATAAAGGGCAGCAGCGATGACAAATATTTTATTATATTTAAAAGAGCCTGCTTTAATAAGGCATTGGCTTATAAAAGACTGAATGAACAGGATATGTGTCTGGCTGAGTTGGGGAAGCTAGAGTTTAAGGCTAGTCTTCTTACTGAAAACGAGAGAGTAGATTTAGGCATTTTGAAGGCTAATTGCTACTTGTCTAAAAAGGAGTACAAGATTGCCTTAGAGATTTACAATAGTTTACAAAGTGGTTCAATAGAGAATTATCATATTGATAAAATTCTCAATATCTATAATAACATTTCTGTTCTTTACAAAGAAATACAGGAGCATGAAAAGGCACTGGAATATCTGTATAAATGCTACAAGATATTTGAGGAATTGGAAAACGTAAAAATAAACCTGAGCAATAAAGATATACTTTTTTCAATTGCAGGAACATATATGGAAATGAATAAATATGATGCTGCTGAAAAGCATCTTCTCTTGCTAAAGAAGATTAATACAAAGGAACAAAACCTGCCATTTCTTATAGAGACCTATAGAATTCTATGCAAGGCATATGGCAAAATGGCTAAAGACGAGGCTCTCAAAGTCATTGTAAATGAAGTTATAGAGCTATTTAATAAGCATAGTATATCAGAAAAGGAAAAGCTTGTAATAGAAAGGTTGCTATCGGAGACAGCATACTATTTTATAGAAAAAGATGTTGCCTATAGTAAAAAGCTATTAAAGCTTGGATTAAGCATCCAAGATAATACATAAAAAGGAGGATAAAGGAATGAAATTTAAAAAAATGATAGCCGGAATAATCATTTTAAGTACATTATTGGCTAGTACGGGGATAGCATTTGCAGGTGCTGCTGAGCCGGGAGTTTGGTCTATTATAATCACTATACCTAAATAGTTTTATATGAGACACCAATCCCTTTGATTGGTGTCTTTTCATATCTTTAACCATCCCATGGTATCCAATCAGAAACTGCAAAATCATATCGCATAGATTTGATATCCACACCTCTAGGTCTAAAGTCCTAAGTAAATAAAAAGTAAAATTAATATTTACATATTCAGAATATTGTGATATTCTATATACAAGAAATGGAAAATAAGTACAATCCTTACAAGTGAATACAGCATTTTAGCTAGTTTGGCTTGGCGTTTAATCCAGTACATAAATACAAAGTAAATGCAAGTAAACATATTGTTTACAAAAACACATAACGTGGCATTGATCATATTTTATTGTCAGTAACCTTGGGACTCTTTTATGAAGACTCGGGTTATTTTTGTCTCTAGACCTATATTGAGGGGAGGTGAAGAAAATGAAGCTGACAAGGGCACCAAATAAAATAAGCTTCGTAAACATTTAGAACCGCCGGCCAGGGCAATATCCTCCTGTAAACAAAGCTTACAAAATAATGATAACAGATGCTGTAGGCATTGTACAGGATAAGCTAACAAAAAAATAAAATGTAAGAGAGAGAAACAAATGAAAAAGAAGGCTTTGTTATTAAGTTTACTTTTAGTGTTAAGCTTATTCATAGGTTCAATATCCTTTGCTTCTCCGGATGACTTTGCAGTATTAGAGCTGGAATTTCATGGCGTAATAAGCGGAGAAGCCTCCGGTAGAGCTGTTTCAGAGACAGGCGGCAAGCTTTTAATGCATGCAGAAAAATCCAGTATTCCCAGTGGCATAGAGAAGAGGCTGATGGAGCATACCGGAGATTTATATATCATAGAATTTAACGGACCAATAAAGGAAGAGCAGAAGGACATGCTTCAGAGGGAAGCAGAGGTAGTATTGGGCGATTATATCCCTGACTATGCCTTTATGGCGCAAATCAGCGAAAAGCAGCTGGAGGCAGTAAAGGGCTATGAATTTGTAGAGGATATACAGCCATACCTGCCGATATACAAGCTGGACCCAAGATTATTTGAACGGGGCATGTCGAAGCTGGTAAGAGCAACAATAGTAGGCTTTAAAGATACAAGATCAGATATGAACCGATACAGCAGCAGAGAGGAAAGCCTAGATACGCTAATAGAATTGGCATTATCTAAGGATGTCGTATATATAGGGGCACCGGAGGAGTTTGTACCATTTAATGATGTAGCAGACGGAATCATCAAGGCAGGAACAGTCAGAAATAATTATAATCTTTCCGGGGATGGACAAATTGTAGCTGTAGCTGACACAGGATTAGATACAGGAGTAAATAATAGCACCATGCATTTGGACTTCCAGGGCAGAATCAAGTCCATATTTGCACTGGGAAGAACTAATAATGCCAACGATCCTCATGGACATGGTACACATGTTGCTGGCTCCATTTTGGGAACAGGTGCAAGATCAAATGGCAGCTTTAAGGGAATGGCACCGGGAGCACAGCTGGTATTTCAATCTATATTGGACTCCGGCGGAGGCTTGGGTGGATTACCCTCTAACCTTAATACCCTCTTTACGCAGGCATGGAATGAGGGCGCCAGAATCCACAATAATTCATGGGGTGCAGACGTAAATGGTGCCTATACCACCAGCTCACAGCAGGTGGACCAATTTATCTGGAACAATGACATGACGATATTGTTTGCCTCAGGCAATGCAGGTCCAGGAACAAGGACCGTAGGAAGTCCTGCAACGGCTAAAAACGCCATAACAGTAGGTGCTTCTGAAAATCTAAGGCCTAGCTTTGGCTCCTATGCCGACAATATCAATCATGTGGCTCAGTTTTCATCAAGGGGAAATACAACAGATGGCAGAATTAAGCCTGATATAGTAGCACCGGGCACCTATATACTTTCAACCCGTTCATCCCTTGCGCCAAACGGAAACTTCTGGGCAAATTACAATAGCTACTATGCTTATATGGGTGGCACCTCCATGGCGACACCTATAACCACAGGCGGCATAGCATTATTAAGAGAGCATTTTATAAAAAATCGAGGTGTAACGCCTAAACCATCTTTACTAAAGGCAGCAGTAATAGCCGGTGCAACAGATATGGGCTTAGGCTATCCAAGCAACAGTCAGGGCTGGGGAAGGTTGGACTTAGAAAAGGCTGTTAATGTAGGGTATGTTAATGAAGCAGTAGCACTGAGAACAGGTGAAAGTGCCAATTATACCTTTAATGCAACAGCAGGAAAGCCATTAAGAATAACCTTGGTTTGGACAGACTATCCCGGTAATCCATCAGCGTCAAAGCAATTAGTCAACGATTTAGATTTAATCATAACGGCGCCTGACGGAACACAGTATGTAGGAAATGATTTTACCGCTCCTTATAATAACAACTGGGATGAGAGAAATAATGTGGAGAATGTAATAATTAATTCGCCGCAATCAGGTACCTACTCAATAGAGGTAAATGCATGGAACGTCCCTTCAGGACCACAAAGGTTCTCATTGGCGGTAATGAATCATTAGGCTTAGCTTCAGTCTAGAAGTAAGACAGAATATAAAAATAAATTATAGTACTGGGGACATACTTAGGTATGTCCCTGTTGCTATTTATTTGTTTTTTCTGAAAAATATGTCTGTTAATGAAGGAAAATAAAATAATATGTAGAATAATCTTGTTGAATAGAAAATAAGTATAGCCATTTATAAGTAAATTGCAAACCTCTCGAAAGATAGGGACGCAAAGCCATGGGTCTAAGGATACCAGTCTATGATTGCCAGGTTGCCGATTATAAAGTTTTTGATTATATGAGGAAGACTACTTAGTTTTCCTTTTTTAATGACTTCATTGAAGGATATGGTCGCTTTAGCATTACTGATTATAAAATTAAATATAAAGGGAGAGGATGATTGTTATGAAATTTAAGGGTATCAGGGGCAAGCTCTTAACAGGATTTATGATGATTGTATTAATACTGATCGCAGTCAGCGGCTTTACCCTGTATCAGACAAGCACTATGCAAGAACAGGTGGAAGCCATGGTGGAGGAGGATTTAGCCTTCTATACCCTATCCAGTGACGTAGCCTATAATATCGCCCAGCTAAGCGGAAACATGAAGGGCTTTATACTGACGGGTAAGGAGGAGTACTTTGATAGAATTAATGAGCTGACAGGTGATATTACAATAATTCAGCAGCAGCTTACGGAGCTATCGGATGATCCAAGGGTTACGGAAATCGTTAATAGAAATAATAGATGGAGAAGCTTGGTATCCGATACAATAATACCTTTGTTTAAAAAAGGAGATGTCGTTTCAGCCACCTTACTAACCAATTCTTCTCTGGCGAGAGAAGAGGAAACCATTATCGAACTGGCAAAGGGACTAGCGGATGAAAAGCAGGCGGAGTTGATTAAAGCCAGCAATGCAATAATTCAACTGCAGAAAAACGTACAGCAAATGATTATAATAACCAGTATCCTTGCCGTATTATTCTCCTTAGGTCTAAGTATAGCGATATCAAATGGTATTACAAAGCCTATAGTCAACCTATTAAAGACCGTCGAAAGGGTCGCAGAAGGAGATTTGACTGAGGAGCTAAGCTCTAAAGCTAAGGACGAAATTGGAGAATTGGTAAAGTCAATAAATAAAATGATTGCCAGCCTAAAGGAATTGATTTCAGATGCGGGGATTGTTTCTGAAAACGTTGTTGTATCCTCGCAGGCGCTGATATCGATTTCACAGCAGTCAGCAACGGTGTCGGAGGAAATAGCCAGAACGATTGAAGAAATAGCCTCCAGCTCTAATGAACAGGCCAAGGATACAGAGGCAGGTGCAGTAAAGGTAAATGAGTTCAGCCAAATCATTGAAAAGGACCTGGGTAATATGCATAAGATCAGTGATATAGTGGCAAATATAGTGGAACTGAAGGATGATGGGGTAGAGATTATAGATCAGCTAACGGTAATAACAAAGGAAAACAGCGATGCAGCAAACGAGGTGTACCAGGGGATATTGGAAACAAATGATAGCTCCGGTAAAATAGAGACCGCAAGTAAGGTAATTCAGGATATATCAGAGCAAACCAATTTGTTGGCCTTAAATGCAGCTATCGAGGCGGCTAGGGCAGGTGAGGCAGGCAGAGGTTTTGCAGTAGTGGCAGAGGAAATAAGGAAGCTGGCAGAACAGTCCAATAATTCCACTAGAGAAATAGATTCAGTGGTAAAGGAGCTGCAGTCGAAATCTACATATACTGTTGAGGTTATTCAAAATGTTGCCAGAGTAGTAGCACAGCAGGAAAAAAGTGTAGAAGAAACAAAAGAGAAGTTTAGAAGATTAGCTGAGGCTATAGAGGAGGTTAAGGCCATAGCCAGAGATTCAGAGGGCTTTGTCAAGCAAATGGATATACAGAAGGATGAAATTGTTGATGTCCTTCAAAACCTGTCGGCTATAGCAGAGGAAAATGCCGCCGGGACAGAGGAAGCCTCTGCCTCAATAGAGGAGCAGACTGCTGCTGTAGTTGAAATAAGCACCGCAAGCCAAACCCTTGCGGAGCTGGCGGAAGAGCTGAAGCAAAAGCTATTGATGTTTAAAATATAATTCATACGTTTTAATTTCCTGATATGGGGTAATATACAAATATCTTATAATTAATAAAAGGAGGTTAAAGTTGTGAATATATTAGTCGTGTTTTATTCAACCTATGGGCATGTCTTCAATATGGCTGAAGCAGTAGTAGCAGGAGCTAAGCAGGTGGAGGGTGCCAATGTACAGCTAAGAAGGGTGCAAGAAACCCTATCACCGGAAATACTGGAGAAGATGGGGGCTTTAGAAGCACAAAAGGCCTTTGAGCATATACAGGTAGCTACAATTGAAGATTTAGAATGGGCTGATGCCATTATTTTTGGTACACCAACTCGTTTTGGTAATATGGCAGCTCAAATGAAGCAATACGTTGATGCCACAGGTTCATTGTGGGCTAAGGGTGCTTTGGTAGGAAAACTAGGTGGGGTATTTACCAGTACAGCCACACAGCATGGCGGTCAGGAGTCGACCATATTAAACTTCCATACAACCCTGCTGCATCACGGGATGGTTGTTGCAGGTTTACCTTATAGCTTTGCAGGTCAAACCAGAATTGATGAGATCACAGGTGCTTCACCCTATGGCGCCTCCACCATTGCAGGTGGTCAAGGGGAAAGAATGCCAAGTGAAAATGAACTGGAGGGCGCACGATTCCAGGGAAAATACATTGCTGAGCTTGCATCAAAGCTGGCAAAAAAATAATGATTTTCAAATAAAGAACTCAGGATTTATCCTGAGTTCTTTATTTCATAGAAAAGTTTTTCTTTTCCTATGAAATAAAGGGCTGTTAAGGGGTGTGTCCCCTTATTAAAATAAGGAGAGGCGAGTGGTAACACGAATAAATGGCTCTATGCTACCAGCGGCACCGAGACAGTGAGGTGATCCCTTTTGTCTTTTTTTTGTATATAAAATAAATGGATATATTTTATAGTTGTTAGAAAAAAGTCTTTTATGTATAATAATGTTAGCGACTATGGCAATTTTTACAAAAATTAAAAAAGATAGAGGTATTTTGTGTATTAGAAAGAATATTACGATTATAGAAATATTTTTATCGATAAATAAGGGTAATTACCGGGGGGATATGCTAATGAATTTGCTCTCAGAGAATCAAACAAAGGCAGACTTAAGCCATTTTAAAGACTTGTTCGAAAGTCATAATAAAAAGGTATATCGAGTCGCCTTTTACATAATAAAAAATGAACAGGATGCAAAGGATATTGTGCAGGAGGCCTTTACAATTGCCTTCAGGAAACTGCATACCTTGAAGGATCAAAGCAAATTTGAACAATGGATATGTAAAATCGCCTGTAATCTGGCAAAGGAAAAATACAAAAAGAATAAGCGGGAGGTCCTAACAGAGGATTACGAAAATGTAGTTTCCTACATAGAAGCAAAAAAAGAGTTATTTTGTCAAGAGGATGAAATAGAAAAAAAAGAGCTAAAGGAATATTTATTGAAACAAATTAATGGTTTAAAAACTCATTATAGAGAGGTCATTCTTTTGTATTATTATTTTGATATGAGCTATGAGGAAATCAGCGTATTTCTGAATGTTAATATAGGTACCATTAAGTCAAGGCTTGCAAGAGCGAAGCAGATTTTGCGGGGTAATATCGTTGAGGATAACGAAAATCAGGATAATTTATTATTAGAGGAAAGAGGGAGCTTAAATGGTTAATCATCAAGATCTGTATGATCCTTATATAAAAGAAGCTGTAAAGCATGAGCTTGAAAGCATCCCTGTGCCTAACATGGAGGATGTATGGCTCAATATTGAAGAAAGCCTGACTAAAAAACAAAAAAAAAATAATACATTATTATATAAAAGATTAGCAATTGGTCTTGCAGCATTAATGGCTTTAAGCATTGGTATAGGCAATGAAAGCGGCTTTGCCTATTACAAAAGAGCATATAATTATCTGGCGGAGGTTTTAGAAAATACAGTTGCGATGCAAATAGATATCAGGAAGGAAGGCAAAAATCAAGATAAAATATATGTATACAGCCTATCCCTGGAGGAGGTCATTAATCGATCGGACTTTGAAATAAAAACACCTGAACTATTGCCAGAGGGCTACAGCTTGACAGGTGTACAGCTTGAGGAGCTTAATAAAAATACCCTAAGGGTAGAGCTGAAGTACAGTGATACCGTCGGAGAAGTGATCTCAATAGTTCAAGAATTAATAAAGGGAGATGCAGAAAAGCCAACGGATACTATATCTGAGGAGCTATTGAAGGGGAAGGTTGACTATACAGTCTACCGCCTAAGTGATAAAGATTTCGTCATATATTGGGAAATGGCAAACATAAGATTCACTGCCAAAGGCAAGGACAAAGAAAAATTAATAGATGTAATTGAATCAATAAACTAGAAAAGTGAAAATCTGCGGGTGAACTCGCAGATTTTTTTTGTCATTTACAACAATTATAGCATGTAAAGAGGATTTTATAATACAATGCAGAATACTTCAAGGAGTTAATAAAATGCTACGAAAAATGTGATAAACGCAAATGATGCTCGCGCAATAAATTTACTAAACTTCTCGGTTTTTTGTATAAAAAACGACATTAAGGTTCAAACCATCACAAGATTCCAATATAATAATGTTGTAAAAAGAGGTAAAAAGTAGATATTTGTCGAATTATAAGGAGGCTTTACTTAATGGAGGTTAAAGTCAGTGAAAATTACAATAGCTTTATGCGATGATGATGTAACTCATGTAATGCTGATAAAGGAATATATAAACAGCTACATCAGGTGGCAGGATGTAAAGGATGAGATCAACATTCTTGAAGCCTACAGTGGAGAAGAGCTGTTGAGTATGACGAACGGAAAAAACATAGATATATTATTTATTGATATTGAAATGAAGGGCTTGAACGGCATAGAGACAGGACGAATATTCAGAGAAAATAATAAAGACACCATTATTGTGTTTCTCACTGGATATAAAAGCTACGCATTAGAGGCCTTTGAGCTGGATTCCTTTCAATATATGGTTAAGCCCATAAACATTGAAGGCTTCTATAAGATCCTCGAAAAAATCCTATGCCGACTGAAGGAAAGAAATGCTTATGAGGAAAAGGAAAAGTATTTCTTTGTAAAAACTAGATTGCAGCTTCATCAGATTAATTATCAGGACATTTATTATTTTGAAAAAAAACTGAAAAAGGTAATAGTTGACACAAAATGTGGCGCATATGAGTTTACTGATACTCTTCAGGAAATAACACAAAGATTACAGGGGAGTACCTTTGTTAGATGTCATCATGGCTTTATAGTAAATACAAGCAAAATATTACATATTATTGAAGATGAAATCATTTTAAGGGAAACAAAAAAAACAATACCCATAAGTCGAAAATATAAGGGGGATGTAATTGATGCATTGTCTAAAAGATTATTTGATAAGTGGTAGAAGCTTATGATGGATAACATGGTTAATTTCTCAACTAATTTAATTGATTTATCCTTGCTGTGCTATTTTATGTCACGTGTATTTACAGATGTTGAGTACAAAAAATATAATAATGTAGCCATAATATTGTGTATGGTAATAATTAATACTACCATAAATAGTATTACAGGAATTGTAAATTTCGTAGGTTTTGTAGCAATAATGATAGTCTTAACTAGTGGGTTCTCATTTATTATTAAGAAGGATGTATTTAGTACTTTCTTGGTATTATTATTTGGTGTAGTATGTATGTTTATTTTAGAGCTAATTGTAGTATATTCAATGATTTATGGATTGCATCTATCTGCAACCGATATAATACAATTTACAATGTATAAACTTATGGCAATAATCCTTGCTAAAGGAAGTTTTTTATTGCTTGCGCGGAAATGGTTACATAGGTTGCCGATATTGGTGCAGCTTAAGAGTAAGCGTCAAGCCCCCTTTGTTTTTATCCTCTTTTTTAATGTGATAATTATTTACATGACCTTTATTCTCTATAAATATATGGAGTTAAATGCCTCCACTGATTATTTCGTATTATTTTCAATGACGGCAGGTTCATTAGTTTTTAGTTGGCTTATATATCTATTTACTAAAAAAATGATACATCAGGAACAGCAGGAAATGCTCATGACGATAAAGCTAAGAGAGTATGAAAACCAGATATTTTACGTAAAGAACATGGAAGACTTAATGGAAAACATTAGGGCCCAAAGGCATGATTTAAATAATTATGTGAGTACTTTATATGGGCTGATTCACCTCGGCAAGAGTGAAGAGGCTAAAAAATATATAATGAATTTAGAAAAAAATCTAACCTATTTTAATGAGGTAATTGATACAAACCATCCTGTTATAACGGCACTAATAAATGTAAAATATCAAAAAGCAGTTCGTGAAAAAATAAAAATGTTCTTAAAAATAGATTTGCCTGACGATATTCCTCTTGAATATATAGATTTATCTATAATTCTGGGTAATGTACTGGATAATGCTATAGAAGCATGTAGCAAGTCAAGGGCTGAAAGACCTTTTGTGGAGTTCAGTATGGTGATAAAGGACGATCATTTAATAATTAAAGAAAGCAATTCTAAGAGCACTGATATTTCTGTTGACCCAAAGCTTGTAACCACTAGATTTACAACTAAGAAGGACAAGGGAAGCCATGGTTACGGACTTCAAAATATTCAGCGGGTTGTAGAGCAATATAACGGAATATTGCAGCTGGAGGATAATGGAGATGTATTCAATTTATATATAGCACTGCCTATGAAGGGCGATACGAAATAATGTATCGCCCTTTAATTTGCTGATAGAGCAGTTGTTTTACTTATACCTGTTATGCAGAACATCATCAAAAAAGAACCAATAAAATTTGTAAAGTATGCCCTTTAAACAACCAGTTAAGCCCGAAAGGTTGAATGGTCAGAATATTTGTGATATTTTTTAGATAACTACAACGAGGGGAGGATTGCAATGATAAATCAATTTTCTTCTTATTTGGTCAATATCATGAAGGAGAATAATGTTGTGGAGGAAAAGGACCTTGACTGGTATATATATGGAACGGAGCTATTTATTATAACTATAATTAAATATCTTGGATTATTTATCATTGCAGTTCTTCTCGGCTGGATAAAGGAGGCCTTTATATATATACTAGCCTTTAGCATATTGCGAAATCAGGCAGGAGGAGTACACTCAGACTCTTTCCTAAGGTGCTTTGTTGTAACCAATCTAATTACTATTGCCAGTATATATCTTGTCAAATATGTTTTTATAAATATACTTTACATAATACTTCCACTAATGATAATACTATCAATTATTATCGTATACAAATATGCACCCATTGATACACCTAACAGAACACTCGATGAAGTGGAAATTCTTAAGTATAAAAAAAGGAGCAGAGTTGTCGTTTTAATGGGATCTATAATCATATTGATATTGACCTTGACGATTAACAGCATCATACTCTATACCACTATAGCAGCAATAGGCTTTTTCGGTGAGGCAGTAACCTTGACACCACCGGTGGCAAGGAGAAAAATATAAAACAAATGAGGAGGTATATTTATGAAAATCAAAAATCTATTACTTAACTCTTTTGCTGCGACTGTTTCAGCAGTGGCTAATTTCGGAGCTGGAACTAACTGCATAGGGCTGTTATATCAACCAAAGTTCCCGGGCAAAAAATAATAGTGTTTGTAGTAATATATACCTGTTTCAAACTGAAGATATGCTTTATATGACCGGTATCCTAAGGATGCTGGGTTTTTTTTGACCTATTTTAGGCTTTTCCTGGGAAATAATTGGCGAAATTTGCAAAACAAAATGTTATTTTAACATACCTAGAGGTTTCTGTCATAAAATGGTGAATATAGTATTAAAATGATCAAGGGGGAAAGCAAATGAATAATTCACAAAGGGTTATAGTAACTACGGGGGATTTAAAGAGAGACTACGAGGTTATTGGGCCTATATACTTTCAGGTTTCAAACAAGGGGATATTCTCCAGCGCATTAAGTAAGCTGGTGAAGAAGTATAGTGAGCAAATAGCAAGAATGAAAAAAGAAGGCTCAATGTCTCAGGATAGAGCTGACTGGGGTTTCCTATATGGAGAGTGGAGCGTTGGACAAAGCGATTTTGAAAAGGCCTTTTTTGTGGCAGTTGAGGAGTTGAAGGAAAGGGCTGCTATGATGGGGGCGGATGCAGTCATTGGCATGCGGCAGGATATTGATTTAGATACAAATGGGTTTCAATACTTTTATTTGCAAATGTACGGTACTGCAGTGAAATATAAGTAGAAGGCCCTAGGCTAAAGTTATAGGCAATTATGATTAGTTTTATTAAGCCTTTGAGGGTATATCAAGGGGCTAAGTAAAAGTAAGCTATAATTGTCTTATATTTACGCAAAATTTTCGAGTTAATTATTGACAAATCTAGTGTATTTGGTAAATTATAATTAGCACTCCCTTATATAGAGTGCTAACCGTGTTAGATAAATTTCATATATGGAGGGAGAAGAACCTAATGGTAAAAAAGGAATTTAAAGCAGAGTCCAAGCGTTTGTTGGATTTAATGATTAACTCAATTTATACCCACAAGGAAATATTTCTGAGAGAGCTTATTTCAAATGCCAGCGATGCCATCGATAAAATGTACTACAAGGCATTGACGGATGAAAGCATCACCTTTAATAAGGAGGATTATTACATAAGGCTGATATCGGATAACCAGAAACGAACCTTAACAATATTAGATACTGGTATTGGTATGACTAAGGAGGAGCTGGAGGAGAATCTGGGGGTCATTGCTAAAAGCGGATCATACGCCTTTAAAAAGGATAATGAGCTGAAGGATGGATTTGATATCATCGGTCAATTTGGTGTTGGCTTCTACTCAGCCTTTATGGTGGCGGATACAGTAACTGTGATAAGTAAGGCCTATGGCAGCAATGAAGCATACAAATGGGAGTCGGTAGGCGCAGAGGGCTATACCATTGAGCCATACGATAAGGCTGAGGTAGGTACTGAGATAATATTAAAGATTAAGGAAAACACAGAGGATGAGAAATATGAGGACTATCTTAGCGAATATAGGCTGAAATCTATAGTTAAGAGATACTCAGATTTTATAAGATACCCAATAAAAATGGAGACAACCTCAAGAAAACTGAAGGAAGGCTCAACCGATGAGTATGAGGAAGTAGTAGAGGATAAGATCATCAACAGTATGGTTCCTATGTGGCGAAAAAATAAAAATGAGCTGACACAGGAGGACTATGAGAACTTTTACTCAGAAAAGCATTATGGCTTTGACAAGCCGTTGAAATATGTCCATATGAGTGCGGATGGGACAGTACGCTTCAATACACTGTTATTCATTCCTGAAAAAATGCCCTACGATTTCTATACCAAGGAATATGAGCGGGGTCTGGAGCTTTATTCCAGCGGTGTGTTGATAATGGAAAAATGCCCGGACTTAATTCCTGATTACTTCAGCTTTGTAAAGGGTATGGTGGATTCAGAGGATCTTTCCTTGAATATATCCAGGGAAATGCTGCAGCATGACAGACAGCTAAAAATAATAGCCAAGAGAATTAAGGATAAAATAAAGAGTGAGCTGCTAGCACTATTGTCTGATGAGCGAGAAAAATATGAGGAATTCTTTAAGAATTTTGGAAGACAGCTAAAATACGGTGTGTACAGTGATTTTGGCCAAAACAAGGAAATGCTGCAGGACCTTTTAATGTTTCATTCTTCAAAGGAAAAGAAGCTGGTTACTCTAGACGAGTATGTCAGTAGAATGAAGGAGGATCAGAAGTATATTTATTATGCCTCAGGTGATTCAGTTGAAAGAATAGACAAAATGCCTCAGACTGATCTATTAACTGAAGAAGGCTACGAAATATTATACTTCACTGATGACATCGATGAATTTGCCATCAGAATGCTATTTAACTACAAGGAGAAGGAATTTAAGTCTGTTTCCAGTGGCGATTTAGGTATTGAGGAAAAGGATAAGCAGGAGGAAGAAGCTGCTGAGGAGGATAATAAGGCGGTATTTGACTTCATCAAGGAGGCTCTGGCAGGTAAAGTTAAGGACGTTAGGCCATCAAAACGGCTGAAGCACCACCCTGTGTGTCTGGCTGCTGATGGGGAGCTTTCAATAGAAATGGAAAAAATCCTTAATACAATGCCCAACAGCCAGGAGGTAAGGGCTGAAAAGATACTGGAGATCAATGTTCACCACGACGTATATAAGGCATTAAAGGATGCCTATGAAGGTAATAAGGAGAAGCTGGAGATATACGCAAGTGTACTTTATAATCAGGCATTGCTGATTGAAGGCTTACCTATCAGTGATCCTGTTGAGTATACAAACAATATCTGCAAGCTTATGGCCTAGTCTAAAGCGTCGGTGTGTTTAGCCTCCTAATGTAGAAAAGCCGTATGGAAGAAGGATTCAATACATTCTCTATAGAAGTAATAGTTATGCAGAATGGCATAATTATCTAGTCTGGTTTAACTGTATATGAATAATAGGGGAGGGGTTAAAATGAAGGAGATATTTGATCGGAGAAGCATAAGAAGGTATCTGGATAAGCCTGTGGCAGATGAGGATATTCAAAAGCTATTGAGGGCTGCCATGTATGCGCCTTCAGCAGGCAATGAAAAGCCTTGGCATTTCATCGTTATAAAGGATAGAAGCAAGCTGGAGGAAATAACACATTTTCATCCCCATACACAAATGCTGAAGCAGGCGCCGCTGGCAATACTGGTTTGTGCGGATTTGACGGATATTAAATACGATGGCATGTTTTGGATTCAAGACATAGCTGCATGCACGCAAAACATCTTATTGCAGGCAACAGAGCTGGGACTTGGCACCTGTTGGTGTGGCGTATACCCAAATGAAAGGCTAGTAGAGCCAATGGCTAAATTGGCTGAGCTGCCATCCCACATAGTACCGGCCGCTATAGTGGCAGTAGGGCATCCCGGTGAGGAACGAATGATAAGAGATAGATATAATCCTGAACGGGTGCATTATGAAAAATGGTAAGTGAATTTCTGTCATAGTATGTATAGCCTCTTACTTTGTAAATAACTGAGTAGGAGGCTATATTTTTCTGCTGTCAGCATAAGGTATTATTTGAAGAGGCAATTTGATATAATACAGTAAAGAGCCACAATAACAGGTATTATTGAAAAGGGAGGCTGAAGCATGAAGGAAAGCAATTATCGAGAAGAAAAGAAAAATCAATTTATGATTTCAAAATTTAATTTGCTGGCCACCATTCTATTTTTAGCTAACTATTTCGTTGAATCAAGGCTGCTATGGATAGCTTTTATTGCCAGTTGTGAGCTGATAATCATAAGGCTGTTTATTCAGGAGCGAAAAAGAGGCGGCAGCTGGTTTCAATATTTTTATGTCGTGATTTTTATTGGGATATTGTTTTTGCGTAAGGGTGGGGCGTAAATAATTGATTTTTTTCTTAGGATGAAAGATTAGGAGCTGTCATGAAGATCATTGTTTAAACTATTTTAAGACAGCTCCCAAGACTACATATTTAATTGCTTAAGGGTTTAGGATCGCCTAGTGTATTGTATACTGGTTTTTCTACAGAGTTTGGTGGTGTATAAGTAGATACAAAACTAAAAGAAGTAGAGAAAATTAATAATGATATGACAAGTATTGATACGAACCTTCTCATAAATATAACCTCCTTTGTTTTATAGTATAAATATAAATTATGTTATTTTTATTAAGTCAATATATTTCTTAAATCCATTGAGATTATTTATTGCAACGTAAATTTCACAAAGTAAAGCATAAGCAGCTTTTAGTTTGGATTCTGAAAAGTTTTCATGTATAAGCTCGATTATTTCATATGTAATTTTTTCAGCTGACTCATAATCTGTGATATCCTTAAGAATTTCCGCAAGCTGCAGCAATATATCGATTTTTTCAACAGATGGAATTCTATTATTAATTAAATACTCATTTATAAATTTGATTGCCTCTTTTGATTTGCCTAATTTATGATAACTTCTAGCAACAGTAACTATTATCATAGAAGAATACATTCTGTCAACTTCATCCTTTAATTCTAGTGAACGCATCGCAAAGTCAAAGGCAATATCATATTGTTCTTTGTTTATGTGCAGATTTGTAAGGCTGTCGAAGATTAGCATTTTAAGCCGATGATCCGGCTCTTTTTTTAAAAGCTTGCTATAGAGTTTTTCAGCCTTATCATATAGCTCCAAATCCAAGTAATTATTTGCTTCTATTAAAACAATATCGTCAAATATAAATTGAGAAAGCTTGTACTTCCTAATATTTTCAATAGCTTCAAAAACTAGGTTATAATTTTTTAATTTGCGATAGCAAAGAATGATATTGTATGAAGCATAAATTTGATTTTTTTCATTTTCAGGGTTTTTCTCTATTGATAAATTGTAACATTTTTGGAAATGAACCAGAGCTTCTTGAATATGCTCTAACATAAAGGAGTTATCTCCTAACTTTAAATACAAGGTTGCAATCTTTTCATAATCCTTGACCTCTATATAATATTCTATAGCACTAAAGTAATCATTAGCAGCTTTGTAGTATTCGCATAGATGATAATAATATTGACCTCTAATTAGATTTATTTTAGCAATTTCTCTCCCTAAGCGCCATTCCTGTGCCAAGCTGAGCAATGGATTGAAAATGAGTGCTATCTCATCAACGGTTAAGTGCTTGTTTTGCGAAATGGTTTCATATTTAGTTAATGTCTCATTAATATATGCTTGTGCTTGCTCTGCTCCGTCTTTAAGCAAATCCTCTGCAGTAAATTCTTGTCCTATTTTTTCATAGTATTTATTTAATTTATCGGCAATAATCGCAGCAACATTATAGGTAAGATTACGTTTTCCGTTTTCAATCATGGAAACAAGGCTTCTGGTTATTTTATCGTCTGTTAAGTCATCCTGCTTTAATCCCATGTTTTCTCTTAATCTTCTGATTTTTTCCCCTGGGGCTAATATCTCTAAAGTCAAAGTCACTCCCCCTTTTAACAATTAGTTATATATAATAAATCATATCAAATGTCAAAAACATATACAACCATTTATGTAAAAAAATAACATGGTATAAAAATTACTTGAGCAATAAAAAAATAATTTATAGGTTTTTCGTTTTTAGTCAAGCTAAAGCTCCTTTTTTGGAACTTATTTATAGTTCATGTGTCTTATAAATATAAAAGTAATTGAAATTCATGTTATTGCTAAAAAAGGGGGATTTTTGTGTTCAGTATAATTAATAAAAGCTTGATGAAGTCCCTTACTGTGAGTCTTGGATTGACTGCTGTATCCTACTTCTTGGGATGGCTTAGATTCCCTGGTATAATATTCTTGCAACTTTTGAGAATATTTCTTATTACCTTTATAGTTTTTTTTATATGTTATGTTTCTCTGGCGTATATCTCTCTTTATTGGAAAAAACAAAAGGGTAAATAAAAGCAGCTGTTTAAGAACAAAAGTAGCTTCGCTACCTATGATTTTCAAGGACTCAGAGGGTTCTTTAGAGGCCTCCGGTGCATCCCATACTTTTATAAGGGTATGCCCTTAATACCTTCCTACTTTCAACGGAAATAAAACGAACACTATGAAATAAATGCTCCTGCCGACCAATAGTCAACAGGAGCTTTACTTATTGCTTCCACCTCAAAAACCGATTCTCAACCCAGGCCACAAACTGGTACATTACAAAAGTGGCCACAGCCAGCACAATTACCCCGGCCATGACAATATCCAGCCGGAAGACCTGACCGCCATATACGATTAAGTAGCCTAAGCCAGCCTTAGATACCAGAAACTCACCAACGATCACCCCAACCCAAGACATACCAATGTTTATCTTCATGGTGTTGATCATGGTGGGTACACTGGCGGGAAGCACAACCTTTTGCAGAATTTGAAGCTTTGTGGCACCGAAGGTTTTAAGCATTTTTATCTTTTCAGTGTCCACCTCCTTAAAGCCGTTAAAGGTGGATAATATGGTTACAACGATAGAAATCAAAAGGGCGGTAACGATAATCCCTCTTGTTCCGGCACCTGCCCAAATAATTATAATGGGCCCCAAGGCTATTTTAGGCAGTGCATTCAGAACAACCAAGTAAGGGTCAACGACCTTAGCAATAAAATCCGACCACCACAGCATGATAGCTACAATAGTACCCAGAACAGTACCTATCACAAAGCCCATGAGAGTTTCATAGACAGAAACTGTTGTATGCATAATCAAGGAACCGTCAGCAGACAATCTTACAAGAAGCTTGAAAATATCTGAAGGCTTACTGAAGAAGAAGGGGTCGATCCATTTAAGATTAGCCGCCACCTCCCAACAAATAATAAAAAGCATGAGAAAACCCACCTGTGAAGCCTTAATCTGTAGTTTATTTCGCTTAACTGCCCTTAAGAATTCCTGATGCTGAGGCGAATATTTTACATTCTCATTATCCTTATTTAACATAGACATCAAGCTCCTTCCATATCAAATTAAAATAATGCCTGAATTCAGGTGCCTCTCTACATTGGATAGGTGAAGGGTTATCACTCTGGCAGGTTAACTGTATATGGTGAATATTCTTAATAGTAGCAGGACGATTGGAGAGTACCAAAACCCTGTCTGACATGGATATTGCTTCCCCAACATCATGGGTTACCATTAAGGCTGTCTTGCCCTCCTTTTTAATAATTCGAGCTATTTCATCCCCTACTGCCAGTCGGTTTTGATAGTCTAGGGCTGAGAAGGGCTCATCCAGTAAAAGTAGCTCCGGTTCCACCGCCAGTGTGCGGATTAGTGCTACCCTTTGTCTCATACCGCCTGAAAGCTGGTCTGGATAATGGTTTTTGAATTCCCCCAGACCATAGGTATCCAGAAGCTGACTAACTCTTGCGATGCTTTCATCATTAACCTTTTTTTGAATTTCAAGGCCTATTAGCACGTTCTGCAAAATGGTTCTCCAGGGGAATAGATTATCCCGTTGAAACATATAGCCACTGGCCTTGTTAGGGCCATCTATCCTATGCCCGTCAATGAAGATCTCCCCTGTACTGGGCTTCAAGAGACCTGCTATTATGGATAATATCGTAGATTTTCCGCAGCCACTGGGACCCACCAAAGAAACTATTTCCCCCTTGTCTACATGAAAGGAGAGCTCCTTTAAAGCAATGGTCTCATTATCTAAGGTATGATAGGTCATAGAAATATTTTTTATATCAACAAATTTGTTGTTACGCATAGCTAACCTCCTCGCAGCCAGATTATTGCATAATTTACGTATATGGTTATTTTATGTGGGGATTTTTAATCTGTTACTAAGGTGAAAGTAATAAATCTATAAGAATAATTAGATATGAGTAAATGCATATATGAGGAAATTAGCAAAAGTAAATCTCACCCATATCGATAGTGAGTAGGCCTGATTGGGAAACGGTTGAAATTCATCCTTGCTAATGCTAAGATGTATATTAAAAGCAGAGTTGTAGATTATATAACAATCACTTGTTAAGTGAAAAGGGTGAGAAAATGAAAATAGGTAAATTTGCAGAAAAGCATGGCGTTACACAGGATACAGTAAGATTTTATCTGGAAAAGGGACTGTTGGTCTCAAAGAAAAAGGGCGGACAGTATAGCTTTACTGAGGCCGATAGCAGAGATCTTGAGAAAATCATTGAGCTTAAGCAGCTGGACTTTTCTATAGCAGAAATCGAGAGAATTTTGGTTATTCAAAGGATAAGCGGTTCAAGCACAGATGTTTTCCGCAATCTTTATTTGCCCTTTCTTGAAACAAAGAAAAAAGAGGTATTGAGTGAACTAAATAAATATAATAATATGAAGGAGTATCTGGATGAAAGGATACAGGAGATAAGGGTTCAGGACCTAAAAAAGGGTCAAAGTCTTGGTTTTCCTATGTCTTCATTGGGTCTATTGGTATGCCCCTTGTGTAAAAGGGCACTAAACATTTCAGCGGGCATTATTGAGAAAAGCAGTATCATGGATGCGATAATAGATTGTGAATGCGGCTTTAGAGCGAAAATAGAGAACGGGGTTTATATAGATGAAAAAGCTGTAAGGACAAAGCTCTTGAATAATAAAAAGATGCCTACAAAGGAGGAGTATTTAGAGGAATGCGCCCACTCCTACGTGAATTTTCTTTATCAGGGCATGGCGACAATGATCGAATATATAAATCAAAATAGCAAATCACCAAAATATATTATGGAACTGGATAACTGTGTGGGCTTTTTTCTGCTGCAATATATCAAGTATTTGCCTCGGAATACTACCTATATTCTGATAGAATACGATAGAGAACGGCTTGATAAGCTAAAGCGCAATCTTGAAATGTATTACGAGCATACCAGTTTTATCTTTCTATGCTGTGATTATCATATGCTGCCGATAGCAGATTCATCAATTGATATCATCGTCGACCATGGTATGACCAAGGTTTATATGGAGGAAAAGGGAGAGTTTTTACCGGAGGTTCTTAAAGACCTGTTGAAGGAGGAGGGGGGCTACATTGCTGCTCATCAGTATAGCAATGATGTGGATAAAGGACTTAAGCCACTTCGTGGAGCAAAGGACATTCTCGCAAGGGAAAATTTTTTGAACGAGTTTACGGAATCTGGCTTCAGAACAATAGATACAGTGGATATTGGCCCAGTCTATGAAACGGACGAAAAAAAACAGAAGCCAAGCATAGAGCAATTTAAGCTTATATCTAAAGCTTCGAAGCAATAGGAGTTAATTAAACAGATATGCTATAACAAAACCTTGGGTACACACAAGGTTTTTGTTTATTTTTTATCAAATTTATCGAAATATCTGCTTGACATGGTGAGAGGCCAAGGAAATAGAATATGAATTAAGGAAGTGTTAGTATATTAACTAACACAAATTAAAGCTTTATGGTGAGTTAATCACTAATAAATAACCATATGGAAGGGGAGCAATATGAAGAAAATAAAATTAGTAAGTCTATTTTTATGTATTGTTATGGTATTTGGTTTGGTTGCCTGCTCACAAACCGGTAACGAAAAAGATAATTTCAAGGCAGGTACCTATACAGCTGTAGCTAAAGGACATAATGGTGATGTAAAGGTAGAGGCTGTATTTGACAGCACTTCAATCGTATCGGTTAAGGTGCTGGAGCATCAGGAATCTGCAGGAATCAGCGATGTTCCTATCCAGCGTATACCGGAAGAGGTGGTTGAAGGGCAAACGTTAGCAGTAGATGCTGTATCTGGAGCTACTGTTACCTCAAATGCAATACTGGCAGCAATAGAGGATTGTGTCAATCAGGCTGGCGGTGACGTGGCTGCTCTAAAGGCTAATAAAAACGGCAATAATACTGCACAAAATGATATCGAATTAACAACTGATGTCGTGGTTGTGGGTGCCGGTGGTGCTGGTCTTGCTGCTGCCGCTTCTGCTCATGAAAACGGAGCAAAGGTTATTGTAATTGAAAAGCTTGCAAATGTAGGCGGTTCTACTGCATTATCCGGTGGGGGGATTTCCGCTACTGGTACCAAATTCCAAGAGGCAGAAGGCATTAAGGATACAAAGGAATCATGGATGCAGCTTTGGAAGGAAAGACAAGCTACCAGTAATCCAAATGGTAAATATCCTGACTATACTGTTGTAGACAAATTTATGGATGCAGCTGTTGTCACTACAGAGTGGCTTGTAGATTATGTCGGACATTCATATTCAGCAATCATGGGCTTTGGTCTTGATCCAGTAAGGAGGCTTCATTTTGCATATAGCGATTCAACTACAAAGGGCGGAACCTCTTTAACACAAAATATTGAGAAATTCATAACGGCTCAAGGGGTTGAAATTCTTAAGGAAACTAAGGCAACTGAGCTTATAACAGATAATGACGGAAATGTAGTTGGGGTTATTGCTGAAGGCAAAGAGGGTAAGGTTACAATTAATGCTAAGAAGGTAATTCTAGCAGCAGGCGGATTTGCTAAGAGCGAGGAGCTGTTGGAAAGATTCGTTCCCGAGGCAGCAGGGTCAGCTGAAATAAGCTGGGCTGCAGCAGGAAGCACAGGTGACGGTATTCTAATGGCTGAGAAAATAGGAGCAGCATTATATGAAGAGCCATGGGTAATGGGGGTTGGTATCAGCAGTAAAATAAGTGGTACCAGCAGCTTAAACATGGATTGGACCAGAGTATATGTCAATGGCAAGGGTGAAAGATTCACTAATGAAGAGGTCCATTATGCCATTGCTACAAATGAACTCATAGGTCAAGATACGACCTGGTTAATCGTAGATTCAACAGATGCTAATGCAGATATTATAAAGGCTCTGGAGGCGGCTATGCCTACCGAGGAGGTTGTAAAGGCTGATTCCTTCGAAGCACTGGCGGATGCAATGGGCGTACCTGCTGATACCTTTGCCAAAACTATGGCAACCTTTAACAATGGAGTCAAAACAGGTAAGGATATCATGGGTAAAGACCCCCAATACTTGGTGTCAGTAGAAAAGGCGCCATACTATGCTATTAAGTTCTATCCACTGACAATGGGTACCTTCGCAGGTGTTAAAACTGATGATAACTTCCAGGTTTTACGTGAAAATGGTACTGTTATAAATAACCTATATGCTACAGGAGAGAATGCAAATAAGGTGTTATACAATCAAGTGTATATGTCTGGTAGTGCAGTACAATTTGCATTAACAAGCGGGCGTATAGCCGGTGAGCATGCAGCCCAAAATTTAGAGTAGATATTTTAACATATCAAAACCCCTATGACGACTGTGGTTCTTTGAATAGACCACAGTCGTTATTTTTTATATCAGTTATTAGCATAATTAAAATACAGTAATTTGGTATTTCTACAATCAAGTGATATTATTATTTTTACCATAGGGTGTTAATGCTTGAAGTGTTATATATTGCCGTGCAATTATTTTGTCGGCAGATTTTTTTGACCTTAAAAGAAAGCTAATCTTGTGGGAATACATGTCATGAAGGAAATAAAAACCTACAAAGCCGAGCCTATGTGGTATACTGTTTATATGAATAACAGTAAGGGAGGCGTACCATTGGAAAACTACGCTAAGCTGAAAACAGAAGAGGTTGAGACCATATCTGATATTCAGCATTATCTTTACAAAACCTACTATAAAGATGTTTTCAGAACAATATATTACATAATAAATGATAGAGATATATCGCAGGATTTGGTTAATGAGAGCTTTATTAAGGCCTTCAACAAGCTTCATACATTAAGGGAAACAGACAAATTCAAGCCATGGATATGTGCTATAGCGTCTAATGTAGCCAAAAATCACATAAGAAAAGAAAAAAGAATTGTTTCCTATGATAGCCTTGAGACTGTTATAGAAAGCTATGAAAATCTAGAGGATACGATTTTAGATGCTATTAACGAAAAGGAATTAAAGGCAAAAATTAAGGTTGCATTGGACAGCTTAGATGAGGACTCAAAGCAGGTTATTGTCTTAAGGTACTTTCATGACTTTTCCTACGAGAGTGTGTCGAAGCACTTAAATATAAAAGAAGGCACGGTTAAATCAAAGATAAGCAGAGCCAAGCGAAAGCTCTATCAATTATTGAAGATAGAAGGTGAAGATAATGCCTGATAGGTTGGACGGATTAATACATGATGCCATAACGGAAAAAATGAATGAAATTCCTGTTGCGGCAGAGGATATTGAACTGGGCTGGAGCAAGCTTCAAAGCCAGATGAAAAGAAATAAGAAGAGCTCATTTACAGGCCATAAGCGTGCAGCTATAATAGTAATCGGGGTTATTTCCAGTATGCTAATGATGAATATTTTTACCACGATAGAAAGCGGAGCATGGCAAAAGCTTAATTTTATCAATATATTTAGAAAAGAGGAAGCCATAACGATAAATATTTCCTCTACCCTGGTAAATACGCCCAATATAGAGGATAATACTATTCTTACGAATATCGAGGAAGCAAGAAACCTAGTTCCATATAAAATTAAGGAGCTGCCCTTTGAGGCTGATGAGGTGTTAATTGATATTATAGGCCCTGTGCATGTAGTGGATATAACCTACGATAATGAAAGGATTTTATTTAGACAACAGCAAGCAGGTATTGAAAATAAGCAGAGTATTAATCTCCACCCTGATAGTGAGGTTGAAGAAATAACAATAAATGGGCAGAACTATATTTTGGCTATTGTTGCTGGAAGAAAGGGCTTAGCAGTATGGTCAGATGAGCGTATGAATTATACGATTAATTTTAATTATGGTATAACAACCGAAGAAATTGTAGAAATAATAAAAGCAATGGATTAAGCTCCATTGCTTTTATTTTAAAAGGCTAGTATAGATTGTGAATATGAGAATTCTGTTTCTGTGGTTGCTCCTTTTTTGACTGTATGTACTGCATATACACGATAGCTTTGACCCTTTTCTACGGTATAGCTTTTAGAGGCGGATGAATAATATGTGTTATTCTGGGTGTTCGAAAAGCTATATAGATTTGTCCACGTTTTTGTTGAGGTGTTGTAACGCTGTAGATAAACAGTGGTGGTAATTGAATCAACATTATCAAATGATTCAGTATATCCACTAACAATAAATAAACCATTGCCAAAATAACTGATGGATGAATCCCAATAATATAACATGTTATAGTTTATTGAAGACTTATGAATAGAAGTCTCTGAGGAATATTCTGTTATTAATGCTTTGTTAGAATTAAATTCTTTGAAATGCTTAAATAAAAACTCTTCTTGTACAATTTCCTCCGATGCAAAAACAGAAAGGCCTGAACAAAGTACAATCAACAATGCTGCTGTGATAATAATAAATTTTTTCATTTTAATCCTCCTCTTAAATTATTCGAAATATAGAAACATAGAAATGAAAAAAGTTCCTTAGATTATTTTTATTTATGGAACTTTTTTAGATTTTAAGTTTCATAGTTGAAAAAATAAAAACAAGCTTTATGATAAAATAGTTGTAAGTATTAACATAATTGTAGAAAAATGGATTAGTACATTCTTACAAGGAGGGTTTAAATTGAAAAAGTATGAGTATAAGTGGATTGATTTAAGTCCTACCTGGTCCTTAAATAAGGATTCAAAGATGAATGAAATGATGGATAGATTAAATGAGTTGGGACAGGAAGGCTGGTTGCTTATATCAGGACTAGAACTTGGTAAGTATTCAGTTTTCGTGCGAGAAATACAAATAGAACAAGAAAACTCAAAATAGATATTTCTAAAACTTTCAAGAAGCTTGAACAATGGATAATTCTATAGGACGATTATTAAATGTAAAGTAGTTATACATCAGCAAAGAGTAATTACAGAAAATATTGTCAGCAGGAACCGTCCCAACTGACACAGTATTAGGTTCATATATCTTTAGAACATATAACACTAAAGAAATAGTAGGCATAGATGAAAATGATATAAAATTGGATGAGCCCCGAGGACTTTCGGATAATTTTACTAATGAAAAAATCAAAACTGCATTTTTGGAGTATATAAATTATCGTCTGTGGTTTTATCCATATGAATATTATTATATAGGGAGTCCGGAGGATAATAAAGAATTAGAAAATCATATCAAAAAATCTGTTGATGCAGAAATACGTGTATATAACGATACAGAGGATGCTGTATATATACATACTGATATAGGAGAATGGTTAGCTATTATTAAATATAAGGAGGAATTTGTATATTGTGACGGTCTTATACAGAAGGATGACTATTTATGGCCTGGTGATATAGATAACTACGAGGTAATTGAACGATACTCCTTGATAATCCCGGAACCTCACAAGCCAAACTATGGCACATCCGAGAGAAAGAATGACATAATTGCTAAAATTGAAGCGTTTATAGAAACAAAATTAGAAGATTTTTATGAAGCAGATGATAATTGGGTTAACACGGAGGCATATATAGCAGACTTTTATGAATATGAAAATAGCACACAGATTTTCCTCTTCCCTACAGCTGGCAATATAGCATATTTTCCTGTTGTTTTTGAGGAAATAAATGGAGAAATTAAAATTATAGGCGGTAAAGGATTTTCTATAGAGGGCTCCCGCATTCACGAATATGAGAAATTTATGAGTGATGCAGTAAGATACTATATATGGAGTGCTAAAAAATAAGAAAAATATTGAATAATTATAATAGGAGTGGAGTTATTGCATCGGTAGCTCTAGGAAAGTAAGAATTTCTAAAAACTTATTATTTATTTGTTATATTATGAATTATAAGATACATTATTGATTTAAAAGTTAGCATATAAACTTTAAGGGTCTTTGTATTAACAAAGGCCTGTAAAGTTTCGGGAAGGTCCTGAAAATATTTGATTGTGAGCTCGAAATTAAAATTAATTTGCATGAAATATTGTCAGCAGGAACCGTCCCAACTGACACATAATGGAATACTTATAAGAAGGGATTTGCTATGAATACCTTAATAAAAAATAACTTAAAGCTGTTTTTTAAAAACAAGTATTTATTATCAGGATTTATTATTTTTTTCATTATTATAAATACGTATTTAATCGAAGGACTCTATAAGCTTTCGATTCATAGAGATGCTTTTTATTACCTGCAGATCAGTCAAAAATTAAGTATGGTTTATTTCATATTCTTTATATTTATATCCTATGAGTATCTGGTAAAAAGTAAAAATGATTTTATATTAGAAAGCCTTTCAATAATGGATAAAGGCAAGCTTAAATTGTATTTTTCAAAATTCGTTGTATTATTGGCAATTATGGTGACAGTGACCCTCAACATAATGCTATATGATTACATTGCTTATTTTGCAATGAATGTACAAGCATTATCCTTTGCCTATCATATATTCTTAAATAATATTCTGAATATCTTTTTAGTATCTTTTTTGGGCAGCTGTATCGGAACAATGATCTCCCTATATGTAAGGCGGTTCCCTGCATACCTTTTGATGATATTATCTGCGATTTTAATCAGTCCAATTTTTGAATTCGTTCCATTTGTCCTCTTTATGGGGTTTGGGAAAAATATATATCCATTTAGAGAAATATTTAACATTTTACCACCAAATCTAAATTGGGCCGAAGAAGCGCTCTATGGTCTGTCTATAGAAGCTTACAGATGGAACTTGGTGATATTTTGGATATGCCTTTTAAGCTCAGCTGTACTATTAAAATTAAGAACTAAAAAACACAAATTACAGAGTCTCGTATGTATTTTATTGGTAATGGTTTCTATTGTAAATTTCTATCTATATACAAATCCCGGTAGTATCGTAAAGAAGGATTATAATCCAAAGGGGTACACGCCCTTTGATGAATTATATTATACAAATGATGTCCAAAAAGAAGAGAATGCCGATTTTAGTATAACAGCCTACAATATGGCGCTGGTTATAGATAGGCAATTGCATAATGATGTAAAAATTCAGTTGAATGAAAAAGCGCCTTTAGATAGCTACAAATTCACGTTGTACAGAAATTTCGAAGTAAAAAGCATATTGGATAAAGAAAATAAAAATATGGCATTTAAAAGAGATGGCGACTATTTAGAAATATTTAACCCGACTTCAGAGAAGCTGGAGGAGATTAGAATTATCTATAGTGGCAATAGTCCGGTATTCTATAGTAATTCACAGGGGGTTTTACTGCCGGGCAGCTTCCCCTATTATCCAATGGAAGGCTATAAAAGGATATATCTTAAAGAGCAGACGGTATTTATTCCGATAATAAGAGAAGAGAACATTGATTTTGATGTTACAGTAAAGTCTAAGCTTGATCTCTATTCTAATTTAAATAAGGATAAGAATAATTTTTCAGGAAAAGCACAAGTTGCTACACTAATCGGTGGCTTTGTAGAGGAAAAGAAAGTCGGAGATGTCGCTTTTTATAGCTTAATGTTATCGGAACTAGATACTGGTACCATATTACAAATTGATAATTTAATAAAACCCTATAGGTATTTAGTACCAGAAATTGACACTGCTAGCATTACTCATAAGAAGGTCTTTCAGGCACCACATACATTCAGCTCCAGAGTATTAGAAAATGGGCTAATTAGTTTTAATGATCATATTTTTGTGTATAGCTTAGATGAAAAAACTTTAATATACACTTACTTACAATCTACTGTTCCTCAAAATTTTGCAAAAAACAAAATTAAAACTGTTCTATTCGATTACATATTAGACAAAGATAGATTCCTCAATATACCGAAAGAACAACTAGAAAATTTTAAACCTTATGAATTTCACAATATGTTTCTGAAAAAAATAGATGATTTAGGGGAAGATTATGTGATTCGGGCTACCTTTGACTATTTAAAGGATAAAAATGATAAAAGAGAACCCATTGCTTTTATTGAAAACTTAAATACTGGAGGGCATTAATATGTTAGAAGTAATAAACTTAGATAAGGCCTTTAAGAAAAAAGAAGTCTTAAAAAATGTCTCCATAAGCCTTAAGCCGGGCGTTTATGGGCTATTAGGTTCAAATGGGGCAGGAAAAACAACCTTAATCAGGTGTTTAGTAAAGCTTTATCATATTAACAAAGGGCAAATACAATATAATGGCGTTGATGTAATAAAAAATAGTGCCTTTACAGAAAATGTTGGCTATCTGCCTCAGAAATTCGGTCTTTTTAAAGAATTAACCGTATATGATAATCTTCAATATTTTGGTGTATTGAAGAAGATACCAAAAGGCTCGATGGAGGCCAGTATAAAGGCATGCCTGGAAATTGTAAACCTAAAGGATAAAATTAATGATAGAGTTTCCACCTTATCTGGAGGTATGATTAGAAGACTGGGAATTGCACAGGCTCTTCTGGGAGAGCCAGAAATTATTATCTTTGATGAGCCAACAGCTGGCCTGGACCCGGAAGAAAGACTAAGATTTAAAAATATTTTATCTACAATTAAGGAAAATAAGATAATTGTAATTTCTACTCATATAGTGGAGGATGTTGAAGCCTGCTGTGACGGATTGATCATTATGAATGAAGGGACCATATTAAAAGAAGGAAGCTGTGGAGAGATTATCGCCATGGCGGAGGGAAAGGTTTTTGAGGTGAAGGAAGGCACTTATATCAACCCAAGCTGCTATATTCAAAAATCCTACTTGAAAAATGGAGAGCGGGTTTTACGAATACTATCCGGTAAACCAGTAGGGGATAAACAGTTAGAGCCTACTATAGAGGATGGGTATATGTGCATAATGAAGGGTATTTAGCGTATGAATATACGACTATTATATCTATCTTTTAAGAATTTAAAGATTTATTATTTCATCCCTTTGTTCTTTTTATATATTTTTTTACCTGTTTTAAATTTTGGCATGGTCTCCATGTCTGGCAATATAGAAAATTCCTACATCTTGGTATTCAGGGAAGCAGAAAAATATATACCGCTGCTATCCTTTTGGTGGATTACATTAATATTCAAAGAATATATATCAGGAGACGGAAATGAAGTTCTCTATTGTATTGATAGCTCAGGAAAGGTAAAGCTTTCACTAATAGCACCAATATTTCTTTGGTACATAATACATGTTGGTGTTCTATTTCTTGGCTATAGTATATTTTGGGACAATGTCCTATTGGAATTTATTAAAACCGTTTTGCAATGCTTCTTTTTTGTTTCATTAGGCTACATGCTGATGTATATTTCAGAATCGCCTATCATTAGCTTTATGCTTTTGCTTATTTATGAGTTATTGACGATTTTTATAAATTCTGACATTGCTAATTATATCAGTATTTTTGAAAATGGCAACAGAATCACTATGAATGCTATTGCGACTAAGTATTTAGGTTTTTTATTATTATCCATTGCGTTTTTAGTAATTGGTGTATACAAAAATAAGAGGTTCTATTATTAATTAAATAATTAGAGACCGCCGAAAAAAGTTGTCAGCTGGAACCGTCCCCTGTGACAGTCCAGGAGCTTTTAAGGATGTACAAGCTTTAGGTGGAGAAAGACACCATTTTACTTCAAAAGATTCTTTGACAGCAGCAGGATTTAATAGTAATAATGCAGCTGCAATTAGAATGATGACGAATGATCATGCAAACACACCAAGTTGGGGTAGTGGGTCTGCTGCAATTCTATATAGAAGCACAGAACTAGCATTATTAAGAGAAGGAAAATATAGAGAAGCCCTGCAGTTAGCTGTTGATGGATTAAAAGCTGCGCCGTGTTCAGATGGAAAGTATAGCAATCTTCAGGTGAAGTATTATAATGAAGTTGTTCGTGCGTTATTTCTATCAGAATTATACTTTGGTATTAATTAAAAATAGGATGAGGGATATTTATGGATGATTTAATTATCGAACCTAAGAGAGGTATAGGGACGATTAACTTAAGAATGAGCAAATCTGAAGTAGAACGTTGCATCAATGACTATGCTGAAAAATACGAAAAGCATAGCTATAATAGAGACGGTTTTAAGCACTGCTTTCAGGTTGAATATGATGCAGATGAAAGAGCGATTTTTATACAGCTTGTGTATAGTCTTAAAGACTACTTTAATTGCGTATTTAAGGATATTAATATTTTTACAACCAAAGCAACAGAACTTGTAAGTATTTTGGAACAAATATCACCTTATGATCGTGATCATTGGGAGTTAGGTTGTACCTATTATTTTCCAGAAATAGGGCTTAGTCTATGGAGATCATCAAAGTTTATAGAAGAGGATATTGAAAAAGAGTGGTTTAAGGAGTTATCATTAGAGCAACAGGAAGAAGAACTTAGAATGTTGTATTTTCAAACTGTTAGTGTGGAAACTGAGAGCTATAGAAGTTAAGTAAAGTTTATTTAGCATGTTTTGGTGTAATCCTAATTACTTAGAAGAGAAGGGGCTGTCTCTCAAGAGATTGAAAAATCGCTGGTGGATAAGCCTCTTGTTTCTTTTTTTCAGCGTGACCAGTAAGCTGTTAATCGCTAGTAGGTGAAAGTTCACCTAGGTAAGAGCCAAGTCACCTAGTAGCTTTTGGACAACTAGTGGAGAAATCATAACAAGTGCCAAGAGTATGCTTTGAGACCACTGAAAAGATATCCTTAAGAATAAAATCCTTGAATCTGTATTAAATAATTAGAGACCGCCGAAAAAAGTTGTCAGCTGGAACCGTCCCCTGTGACACGCCATCCCCTGCGACGGAAAAATCTCCCCTATACTTGTGATAAGGGAGATTTTTAATTTAAATATTATTAATGATCATGATCCTCCTCTGCGTCCTCCTTTGTAGGATGGATGGTACCAAAGGGATGTGCCGGTGGTGCATAGATGGAGTAGAGCTTTAGGGGTTTGCATCCGGTGTTGATGAGATTATGCCACTTTCCTGCCGGGATGATTATGGCACAGTTTTCATGGACATTCCACTGCAGATCCAGATTATCCTTGCAATCTCCCATTTTTACGATACCCTGACCCTCTTCAATGCATAGGAATTGATCGTAATAGGGGTGAACCTCTAGGCCGATATCCTCTCCCACTTTAAGATTCATCAAAGTCAGCTGCAGCTGGCATCCTGTCCATAGTGCAGTACGAAAGTTATGGTTTTGAAGTGTTGCTTTCCGTATGTTAAAAACAAAAGGCTGAGGTCCGTAATCCTTTAATTCCATATGAGGTGTGTATCCGGGGTTATATGCAGGATTTTGATACCAGTTGGGATATTGATACATAGGGTAGCTGGAACCATATCCATGCATGGCATGATAATAAGTAGATGGGTATTGATTATATGGATTATACACATTTTTCACTCCCTTACAGATTTTATAACATTTTATGATACACAGAAATATTTGTGCGTTGTTATTAACAATGACTTTGATTGTCAGTAGGAACCGTCCCAGTTGACACCAGTTGACACAGTTGACACGGGTTGTCAGCTGGAACCGTCCCCGATGGCATGAGTTTTGTTATCAACTGATAATATGTTTTGTTTTCGAAAAACTGTATCAAAACTTGATAAATTGTAATATAATAAGAGTATTAATATTATCAATTGGGAGTGTGAAGGATGGATAATTATAAAGTTGGGGAAAAGGTATCGTTAATAACTATTTCTATAAATATTCTGCTATCGGTACTTAAGCTTATAGCAGGCTTTTGGGGACGAAGCTCTGCAATGATAGCAGATTCAATACATTCAGTGTCAGACGTGGTTACAACTGTAATAGTGATAATTGGCCTGAGAATTTCCTCCAAGGGCGAGGATGGTAAGCATCCCTATGGGCATGAGCGCTTAGAGTCGGTTTGTGCTAAGATTATTAGTGTAATACTGATATTGGTAGGCTTTACTATAGGCTACAAGAGCATACTAAACATATATAGCGGGAATTCTGCTGTTCCGGGAAGCATTGCTCTATGGGCTGCGGTGGTTTCTATATTTGTGAAGGAAGGAATGTATTGGTACACTATTATTACCGCCAGGAAAATAAAAAGCATATCTATGGAGGGAGATGCCTGGCATCATCGATCAGATGCCCTTTCATCCATCGGTGCATTTCTTGGAATTTTAGGTGCTAGATATGGCTATACCTTTCTGGACCCACTGGCTGGTATACTTGTAAGTGTACTGATTATCAAGGTTGGCGTAGAGCTGTATATTAGAGCTATAAAGGAGCTGGTGGATGCCTCCGCTGATAATGATGTGCTGGAGCATATAACCAGCACAGTAATAGCTGTTGAAGGCGTTGAAGCCATAAGGAATCTTAAGACCAGAATATTTGGAAACAAAATATATGTAGATATAGAAATTTACGTTTATGAGGGGCTATCCGTCAAGGAGGGCCATGATATAGCTGAGTCGGTGCATAGAATGGTGGAGGAGGAAATTGACACAGTTAAGCACTGTATGGTGCATGTTGAGCCTATTTCTAGCTATTGTGGACTACCGGATATCGACAACAATATATAGCATACGAAGGTACTTTCACTTGAAATGCTTAACCCATTATGCTATTATTATAATGAATTGATGAAATGGAGGGTTGCTTAAAATGTTTGGTATATTCAGATCTCGAATTAGAACCTTATGCTACTAATAATTTAATAGTGCGTAATGGTGCTACCTTGTGTAGTGTATCGGGATTGGTCTGCCAATTTTTAAATAACCCAATTAACTTAAATATGATTCAGCTAAGTTAAAGAGGAGAGACAATCTATCCTCTTTTTTGTGCAAAAATTTGCTGCTCTAACATTCACATATTCCAATTACTTGTTTCCTTCAAAAGCTTGGGCGAAAATACCTATTATTTTTAGGTTAGAGATCCCTTGTTTGATGTATACGAATGCTTTATGATGCCAGCATCACTCAAACGGTGACGGTATGACTTGTGAATGAATTGCTTGGCAGATTTAACTTAGCTTTTATTAGGTATTTATGATAAATATACACTTTCCCTTTACTGACACAGGTAGTCTGCCTGTGTTTTTTTATTTCTAATAATCAGTAAAAGGAGGCAACTGCATGTTTTATATATTTTCCTAGTCTTCCGTATTAATCGCAGGGAGTACCTGCAGCAAAATATAACAGCGACAAGGAGGAAGCGATATGGAATTATTAATAAAAGCTAAGGATATCTCTGTGGAATACACAGGCCGAGATATATTAAATATAGATGAGCTAGAGTTATACAGCTATGATCGTATAGGGCTGGTGGGTGGAAATGGTGCAGGAAAAAGCACTTTGCTGAAGGTACTACTGGGGGAAATAAATCCGGCCGGAAGTAAAGTCAACCGATTTGGAAGCTTCGCGTATATCCCCCAGCTGGAGGAGGCCGTTTCTAAAGAGGTTGAGGCATATTCACTTCTTGGAAAGCTGGGGGTTAAGGAGCTCCAGCTAAAGGCCATGAGCGGTGGAGAGGAAACAAGGCTCAAGATAGCCCAGGCTTTATCAAAGCAGGTTCATGGTATATTTGCAGATGAACCCACAAGTCACCTGGATAGGGAGGGAATTGACTTCCTTATCGGACAGCTTAAATTCTATTCTGGGGCGTTATTGGTTATAAGTCATGACCGATATTTTCTAGATGAGACGGTAAATAAAATCTGGGAGCTAAAGGATGGCACAATAAAGGAATATTGGGGGAATTATTCTGATTATCTTCATCAAAGGGAGGAGGAGGAGAGAAATCAGGCCCTACGGTATCAACAATTTATGGATGAACGAGATAGGCTGCAAAAGGCAGCAGAAGAAAAGCGAAGACAAGCCCAAAAGCTAGATCAAAAATCGAAGGGGGCTGCCCGTAGCAATGAAGGAGGCGGACGGCTGTCGCATCAGAAGAGTATGGGAAGCAAGCAAAAGAAGCTGCATAATGCGGCAAGGTCTATGGACCACAGGCTGGCCTCAATGGAAGAAATCGTGGCACCAGAGGGGCACAAGTCAATATGCTTCAAACAAAGCAAGTCACTGTCCCTCCATAATCCCTTTCCAATTATGGGGGAGGCGTTAAGCAAAAGCTTTGATGATAGGCTATTGCTGGATAGCGCAGCCTTTAGCATTCCGCTGGGGGCCAAGGTTGCCATCACAGGAGGCAACGGTGTTGGCAAAACTACACTGCTGAAGATGATTTTAAACCGTGAGGAAGGCATTACAATTTCACCTAAGGCAGAGATAGGCTATTTTTCTCAGACCGGATATAAATATAATGCGGATCAGAATATTATGGCATTTATGCAGGAGGAAAGTGACTACAATGTTTCAGACATCCGCTCGGTGCTGGCCTCCTTGGGCTTTAAAAGCCACGACATACCCAAACAGCTGTCGGTTTTAAGCGGTGGCGAAATGATAAAGCTAATGCTGGCTAAGCTGCTGCTGGGGAAATACAATATTCTACTAATGGATGAGCCCAGCAATTTTCTTGATATACCTGCAGTAGAGGCTCTGGAGGCTATGATGAAGGGCTATGGGGGTACGATCGTATTCGTAAGCCATGATAAGCAGCTGGTGGAGCATGTAGCCGATCATATTTATGAAATTAAAGATTATAAGCTGAATTTGATCAGCAAATAAGTATAGAGGATACAGATGAAATCATGCTGTATCCTCTATGTATCTTAACACAAAATTAACATCGCATAACAAATATTAATACAAACTTTATAGCTATAGCATTAGAATACTAGAGAAGGGAGGAATGCCTTTGTATCTTTTAGTGCTTTTATTTGCTGTAGCTTTTATACTATTAGGGTATTTTTTTATGGACAAAGTAGACAAATTTATTGAAGATGGAGATATTAGGCTGAGGGACCCATATAAAGAATATTGTAATGGATATAAGATACATGATAATGTGATATTAATTTATGGGAAGAATGATTTTAGTAAGCGAGTGATAGCGCTTTGCGAGTCTAAGGGCTACAGCTATGTAGCAATATCGGAATCGGAACAGATTAATAAGGATTTAAACTATATATGTCTGCTGGCACTTTCCTACAATGATGCGGATAATTTGATGATTAGCTCTATAGGATTGAAAATATATTCAATTCCCAAAACTGTTGCGATGTGCAATAATAAAGATTATTTAAAGGTTTATAAGGAATTTCCACTGGAGCGGATTTTACTTCAGGAGGAAGGGCGACAAAGGCTGTTGGGGGCTATAGAGGAATTTCTTGAGGAGACCGCAGCCAAAGGGGTTAAATAAATTAGCTGGTACAGGAAATCATTTAGAATATGCATAGGATATGGAGGTGTTCTTATCAAAGCCAACGGCAGAACTCATGCAGGCAATATATTGAAGCTTATTGCCTTAATAATGCTTTCCACCATTTTATCTCTTTTTCTAGGTAAATTTGGAATTGGAAAAGAAAGCATAATCATGGTATTTCTTGTTGGGGTATTGGTGGTTACTGTAGCTACAAAGGGCTATGCCTATGGTATTTTGGCCTCCATTATGAGCGTATTTATTTTTAATTATTTTTTTACTATGCCTACGCATACCCTAAGAGCCTATTACACCAACGACATTATTCTGATGGTATCCTTTTTGGGGGCATCCCTGATTTCTGGAACTCTGACCAAAAGGCTTCAAAAGCAGCTATTGATAGCCAAGCAAAATGAACATACTGCCCGACTTTTATATAGAGTAACGGAGGGCTTTCTCAGTATTACAAGTGAAAGGAATATCATACAGCAGGGTATTGATTATATATATCAAAATACAGGCTACAATAGTCGTGTTGCTCTTACCTCAAAAAATGACATATATGTTGATGATGACAGAGGATTTTCTGCGGAAGCGTCTGATATTATGCAGATTCCTATACGGGGGCTTAGCAGACAGCTGGGAGTCATGGCAATTGCATACCATAAGGAGGGATTTACTCTTGAGCATGAGCTCCTTATAAAAACAGTTGTCACCCAGATGGGTCTTTCGCTGGATAGAGAGCTGATATACAATGAACGGGAAAATATAAGGATAGCAATGGAAAGGGAGAAAATGCACAGTAATCTTTTAAGGGCAATTTCTCATGATCTGAGGACACCATTGACGGGGATAGTAGGTGCCAGTGGCGTTATAATTGAAAATATCCATCAGCTGGATAAGTCAACTATCGAAAAGCTGGTTTCTGATATCAATGATGAAGCCATATGGTTGAACAGCTTCGTTGAAAATATCCTCAACATGACTAGAATCAGTGAAGGAAAGCTGATGCTTGAAAAGAATCACGAGGTGGTTGATGATATCGTATTTGAAGCTGTCAATCGTGTGCGTAGTCTTGCGAAATCAAGAAATATCGCATTAAAGATGCCGGAGGAGGTTGTGACGGTATTAGTAGACGGCAAGCTAATAGTTCAGGTGCTAATCAATTTATTGGACAATGCCATAAAGCATACTCAGGAGGACTGCAGCATATTTGTGAGGGTATTTACTGAGGATGCTACAGCTGTATTTGAAGTAGCCGACGATGGTAAAGGTATTGATCAGGAGATCGAAGCAACTCTTTTCGATAGCTTTGTAACCATCTCAAGAAAAGCTATTGACGGTAAAAGAGGTATGGGGTTGGGACTCTCAATTTGCAAAGCGATTATTGAAGCACATGGGGGCAGTATCTATGCCGGTAGAGCACCCGAAGGGGGAGCACTAATAACATTCAAGCTACCGATGGCAGGAGGAGAATGATGGAAAATAATCTAAGGATTTTGATAATTGAAGATGACAAATACATATTGAATTTTATTTCCCTTGCATTGAAGACCAGCGGCTTTACCTTTGACACTGCAAAAAATGGGATAGAGGGCATGTCATTATTTTATAGCAATAAGCCTGACATCATATTGCTTGATTTAGGACTACCGGATGTTGATGGCATTGAGATTATTAAGTCCATCCGCTTGATGTCTGATGTGCCTATTTTAGTTGTATCCGCCAGAGGTCAGGAGAATGAAAAAATTTCTGCCTTGGACCACGGTGCAGATGATTATATTACAAAGCCCTTTCACATGGGGGAGCTAATGGCCAGGATACGAGTAGTCCAAAGAAAGCTGAAAAGGTCCCTTCAGCCGGATAATGTTGAGATATTTAAAATGGATTGCCTGACTATTGACTATGAACGGCGTATGGTTTTCGTAGATGATCATGAGGTCCATTTAACCCCGATGGAATACAAGCTGCTGCTTTTGCTGGTGGCAAACAAGGGGAAGGTTCTGACACATAATTATATATTAAAGGAGATCTGGGGCTATGGTGAAACCGGAGATTCTACATCTATACGAGTATTCATGGCCAACCTCAGAAGAAAGATAGAAAAGGACAAGGCGGCACCACGATTTATATTAACTGAGGTTGGTGTAGGGTATAGATTTGCAAATGAATAAATTTAGAAAGGATATCATTATGAAAAATTTCCTTGTTATAGGCTGTGGACGTTTTGGCAGAAGTGTTGCTATTTCTTTAGCCAATATGGGCAAATGTGTGACGATTATGGATTCAGATGAAGCAACGGTACAGCAATTATCCGATAAGGTTGCACATGCAGTGCAGGGGAATGCGACGGATATCAATACTTTAGAGATGTTAAAGCTGAAAAACTATGATGGTGTTGTGTTGGGTATTGGTACAGACATCAAAACCTCTATTCTCGTTGTTGTAAATCTCCAGGAACTGGGAGCTAAAAATGTAATAGTAAAAGCCATTAATAAAACCCATGCAAAAATGCTGGAGCTTATGAATGTCCAGCGGGTCATATACCCTGAAATTGATAAGGGAGTAAGGCTGGCACGGAGCTTAAGCACCTGTAATCTATTGGATTATCTAGAGATTTCACCAGATTATAGTATTGTGGAAATCATTGCATTGTCCAGTTGGATAGGAAAGTGTCTGATGGAATTAGATTTGCGCACTGAATATAACGTAAATGTAATGGCCATTAAACGTGGAGAAAGGGTTATGCTTTCCCTTGACCCTGAGGATGTTATAAGGAAAAACGATATTCTTGTTATCCTGGGGCATAATAAGAATCTAGAATGCTTTGAAGCAAAGGGTGACAGATAAAGGGTTAATATAAATTGTATAACAGCAAACCGTATTGACATCGCTTTAAAGTAGTGCTAGGATTATTAAAAAGCAAGAGGTGAAGGAAATGGATAAGAATTATATCATAGCAAAACTTCATCATCACAGGAAGCACTTGTAGCCCGAAATGATATCACGGGTACAAGTGCTATTGGTGCTTGTACCTGTGGTGGCAAATAGTAGGAGGCCCGACAGGTATGTATATACTTGCCGGGTCTTCTTATTTTTTGATAAAAATTAAAATAGGGAGGAATAAGAAATGTCAACAGAATTGAGGAATTTAAAGGGAACATTTGATTTTATGCCTGAGGAGCAAAGGCTTAGAAATGAAATTATTGAGGGCCTGAAAAGTGTATTTGAGATTTATGGCTATCAGCCACTGGAAACGCCTACGATATGCTATTTTGATATATTGTCCTCAAAGTATGCCGGCGGGGCAGAGATATTGAAGGAGGTCTACAGATTTCAAGATCAGGGACAAAGAGATATCGGACTTAGATACGACTTGACGATTCCCTTTGCCAGAGTCATCGGAATGAACCCTCAAATGAGGCTGCCCTTTAAACGATATGAAATAGGGAAGGTCTTCAGGGATGGCCCCGTAAAGGCAGGGAGAAACCGTGAATTTATTCAGTGCGATGTAGATATGGTAGGGGTAAAATCAATTCTGGCGGAGGCAGAGCTTATGATAATGTCTTATGAAGTATTTAAAAAGCTTGGACTTGAGGTGGAGGTGCTATACAATAACCGAAAATTGCTCTCAGGAATTATAAGCGCAATTGGCATAGCGGAAAGCCAGGAAGCCACCACCATGTTGAGCTTAGATAAGGTTGAGAAAATAGGTGAAGGAGGCGTAAGGACAGAGCTGGAGGAAAAGGGAGTAGAAGCAGCCCTTATCGACAGACTATTTGAGCTGCTGAATCTTAAGGGAGAGGAGTTGTTGAACTACTTAAAGGAAAATCCCTTAAACGCTATGGTGCAGCAGGGCATAAAGGAGCTGGAGGAGCTTCAGGCCTATTTAGCTGCAGCGGATATACAGGATATATATGTGTTTTCTCCCTGGCTTTCAAGAGGCTTGGAAATTTATACCGGCACTGTTTTTGAGGTGTTTTTAAAGGATAGAAGCTTAAGCTGCAGCATAGGAGCCGGCGGCAGATATGATAAGATAATTGGTTCTTTTATAGACAAGGGAGAAGAATATCCCGCAGTGGGAATAACCTTCGGGTTGGATGTCATATATAGTGCCCTTGTTAATAAAGGTGCGACGACATCAAAGCCACCGGCACAGGTATATATCATACCGTTAGGCAGACCGCTGGAGGCACTGAAGCTAGTAACGGAGTTAAGAAGAAAAGGTATTGCTGTCGATATGGAAATGCAAGGCAGAAGGGTAGGAAAAAGCATGGCATATGCAAGTAGGCTTGGGATACCCTATGTGATAGTCCTTGGGGATAACGAAGTCAGTGAGGGCAGCGTTAGTATTAGAAATATGAATAATGGGAGTGAAATTAATGCTAGTATGGCGGAAGCATATAAGTATTTTCTTTACTAATATCTAGATGCTCCCACCATAGAACAAGCCACGAGAACAGTTAGGGGAATAGTCAGCACAAGTCCGATGCTTCCGCAAAGGGAACGTATGATTTCTCCTGCAATTATATCGGTGCTTAAAATATCAAGGGTTATTTTAGAATTAAAGAAAATCAAAAACAGCGGCATAGAAGCACCGGCATAGGCCAGTATTAGGGTATTTGTCATAGTAGACATAATGTCTTTACCTACGTTAAAGCCTGAAGCAGCCAGTTTCCCCAGGCTTACCCTCGGAGAATGCTGATATATTTCAAAAATGCAGGAGGATATGGACATGCTGACATCCATTATCGCCCCCAGAGTACCGATAATAATACCACACATGAATAAGCCTCTGAAGTCAATGGTTAGCCCCAGCTCCGTCATTAAATAAGTTGCCTCCTCGGTGGCGGTGCCGGTTAAGGCTGCCAGATGGGTATAATAATTTGCCAGAAGGCCTGCTATAATCGTGCCACCGCTGGTGCTGATGATGGCGGTAAAGCTTTTTTTAGTAAAGCCGCCGATAAGTATAAAGCTAATGACAATTATAGATACTGAGGAAATAACAGTAACCCCTATGGGATTATGGCCTTGGATAATAAGCGGTATTATAATTTTAATGATTATTACCCCAGAAACGCCTAGGGACACTAGGGACGAGATGCCTCTCAATCTGCCGAATATAATTACCACAATGATAAATATAACAAGTAATTGAATAATGTAGTCGGATCGATCAATGCTGTTTATGTATCCGTTTATTACACCATTTTCCTCATAGAGGCTGATGTTGAGTTTTTGTCCTATTCTAAGATCTATGACTCTGCTGGCATATATAGGAGCATATCTAATCTCCAGATGTTGATCCTTATGCTGCCCCTCCAAAAGTCTGACGGCAACTATTTTTTCGACTGTTGCAGAGGAAGAATTATCCTGAAGTCCTATTACCTGCGCCTTAACTATTTGATTTTCACTGGCGGCAGCATAGCCGCTTGAGGATATCAATAGCAACAGTATGATTACTACAATTCTCTTTAGCATTCTAAGCTCTCCCTGGTTTTTTTATTTATATAACCTTATGAAAAGGATAGGACAAGTAGAACGCCAAAAAAAGATTATTAAGAGCAGTTTAATAATTCATACTGCAAGAGACTTTTGGGGTGTTAGGTATAGCTATGCTATATTTTTCATATGTAAATATAAATAAAGTCATGGAACAATTAGGTCAAGATTGCATTTTTTACTTTTATAAAAATATGATATTATAAAAGTAACTTAATAGTATTTTGAATATTTTGTAAATAAGCAATGAAAGAGGGGGGTTGTAATGAAAAACCAAGTTAACAAAAAATGCAATCATAATAACTCATACATTTCAAGAGACCTCTTTGAGAACTCTGTTTTAAGACAGGTCATAGAGCATTCCTATGATGGCATAATGGTTACTGATAATCGAGGGACGGTTTTAATAGCTAATCCTGCTTCTGTACGATTAATGCAAAAGGTTGAGGAAGAGGTTATCGGCTATAATGTACAGGATTTAGTAAGAAAAGGGTATTACAATACTTCCACCACAATGGAGGCTATCCAAAAACGTAAAGCTGTCACTAGACTCGTAAAGCTTCCTTCAGGAGTAAAGCTGATGTCTACAAGTATACCATTAATAGATGAGAAAAATGAAATTGTAATGGTTATTACCAATACAAGGGATAAGGACTTGGTTGATACATACATTGCAGCTCTTGAACAGGAGCGAGACAAATCAGAGCATTATAAAAACGTTGTCAACTATTTAGAGGAGCTAGGCTCACAAAGCAAGGCGCCTATAGCAGAGAGCAAAATGATGAATGAAATAATACAAACAGCAGGCCTCATTGCAAAAACCGATAGCACAGTGCTATTACTTGGGGAAACTGGAACAGGAAAAGAGGTGATGGCCAGATATATTCATAAAAATAGCCTGAGACTTAAAGAACCCTTCATCCCTGTAAATTGTGCAGCTATCCCCAATGAGTTGATGGAATCTGAATTTTTTGGTTATGAAAGAGGTGCCTTCTCTGGTGCTAAGCTACAGGGAAAGCCAGGCTTTTTTGAAATAGCAAATAAAGGGACACTCTTTCTGGATGAGGTGGGTGAGCTGCCAATGAGCATGCAATCCAAGCTCTTGAGGGTATTAGAAACCGGAGAAGTTCAACGGTTGGGAGGCACCTCCTTTAAAAATACAAATGTAAGACTAATAGCTGCCACCAATAAAGATTTAAAGCATATGATCAGCCAAAATCTATTTAGAGAGGATTTATACTATCGTTTAAATGTGATTCCGATTAAAATTCCACCTCTGAGGGAAAGGCCTGAGGATATCGTTGTATTGGCAGAAAAGTTCTTAGAGGAGTACAATCAAAAGTATAGCTTTAATAAGGTGTTTTCGGATACAACCCTACGGGGCTTTATCAATTACAAATGGCCGGGTAATGCCAGAGAACTAAGAAATCTAGTGGAAAGATTAGCAATCATAACCCCAGACAATATTATTGAGTATGAAGACAAATCGGATGAAGGCTCAAAAGAGAATGGAAAAGCTCATGCACCTGCGAATATACCAGATAAAGAATTTGAGGGAACTTTAAAGGATGTCATTAAGACAGTTGAAGAAGAATATATCAACAGTGTGCTTAGGGCTTGCAACGGACGGATAGGAGATGCTGCTAAAAGACTGGGCATACATAGAACTATGCTTTATAGAAAAATGAATGCTTTTAAGCAGCATGTTGAATAAATGGTTCAATGATGCAGAAATTCAACAAAATAAGTAGACTTTATGCATCAATCATTAATATTGAATATTGGTATCGCTTACGGAGGATAAACTTTGGCTTGCATAATTGCTGTTAAGTCAGAGTTTTTCTTTGTTTTAAGGGATTTGTAAAAAATAATGGCTATGGATATTTTTATTGGCATACATTTTGCTCCTATATAAGCTGTCTTTAAAAAATATGGATTAGGAGGGATGATATGCGTATAAAAAATGTAGGTGTCGTGGGGTCTGGCTCTATGGGGACCGGTATAGCCCAGATAGCGGCTCAAAAGGGCTATGATGTAATCGTTTTCGGAATTTCAGAAGCTTCGCTTAATAACATGCTGGAAAGCATACGAGCAGTCCTTGACAAAGGCGTTAAAAAGGGGAGGCTAACGGAGGAGGAAAAGCAAGAAACCTTAAGCAGAATTAGAGTTACTAAGGATTTGGCGGATTTAAAGGAGGTTGATTTAGTAATTGAAGCCATTATTGAGAAGCTGGAGGCAAAGCTGGATATATTTACTAGACTAGAGGAGATTTGCTCAGCTCACACAATTTTTGGTTCCAATACTTCAACAATGTCGATTACTAAATTAGCAAATGCTACCAAAAGGGCAGATAGAATGGCAGGAACACACTTCTTTAACCCTGCCCCTGTTATGAAGCTTGTAGAAATCATTAGAGGCTATTATACCAGTGATGAGACGGTAGCGATATTAAAGGACTTCGTAGCATCATTGGGAAAGGTGAGTATAGAGGTAAAAAAGGATTCACCTGGGTTTGTCGTAAACAGACTAATGCTACCACAGTTCAGAGAGGCCTATTTGGTTTATGAAGAAGGTATAGCCTCCCTTGAGGATATTGATAAGGCCATGACCCTCGGATTAAATCACCCGATGGGACCCTTCGCCCTGATGGATTTTACTGGCCTTGATATTGCATACGATTCCTTGATGTACTTGTATTCAGAATTTGCTCAACCCAATTGGGCGCCGCCTGCAGCGTTAAAGAGAATGATTAATGCAGGAAGATTGGGCAAAAAGGTTGGAAAAGGCTGGTATGACTATTAAAGGGAAGGGAGGGCTTCAGATGTCAAAGTTGATTTCTGCTAGAGCAGCAGCAGATGTAATTAAGGATAATTCTACTGTTGTATGGACAACAGCCGGTATGTGCGGTTTTGCTGAAGAAATGGCAATTGCTGTGGAAAATAGATTTTTAGAAACAGGATATCCACAGCATCTAACCATTGTTCATAGCTGTGGCTGTGGAGATGGAAAAACAAGAGGAATGAGCCACTTAGCCCATGAAGACTTAACAGCTAGACTAATATCCGGCCATACTGGGCAGTCCCCCAGCATGGGGAAATTAATTTATGAAAACAAAATTGAAGCATATTTATTGCCGCAGGGGGTAATGGCGCACCTTTGGCGGCAGATCGCTGGTAAAAGGATAGGCGTTATAACCAAGGTGGGACTAGGCACCTTTGTTGATCCCCGGCTTGAGGGGGGAAAGGTGTCCGATAAAACAATCGAGGATATCGTAAAGGTAATAGAGCTGGAGGGAGAGGAGTGGCTGTTATATAAAGCCTTTCCAATAGATGTGGCAATAATCAGAGCAACAACCGCAGATGAGAGGGGCAATCTTTCAATGGAAAAGGAGGCCATTTTTCTTGAAGCGCTATCTATGGCACAGGCAGCAAAGAATAGTGGCGGCATTGTCATAGCGCAAGTGGAGCATTATGTTAAGGCCAATACATTGCATCCTCAAAAAGTAAAGGTACCGGGGGATTTAGTTGATTATGTTGTGAAAGCAGAGCCACAAAATCATATGCAGACCATAGGGACACTATTTAATCCTGCACTTTCAGGTGATATCAAGATTCCATTAGGCAGTATTCCAGCGATGCCTTTGGATGTTAGAAAGATTATTGCGAGAAGAGCAGCCATGGAGTTAAAGCCTAATATGGTTATAAATCTTGGTATTGGCATGCCGGAGGGAATCGCCAGCATTGCTGCAGAGGAAGGAATAAGTCATCTCATGACGCTTACCACCGAGCTGGGGACCTATGGCGGTGTACCTGCTAAAGGACCGGATTTTGCAACAGCTTACAATGCAGAGGCTATAATTGAGCATGTGGCTCAGTTTGATTTCTATGATGGTGGAGGTCTGGATGCTGCTTTCTTAGGGCTAGCTCAAACGGATAAAGCGGGAAATCTTAATGTTAGTAAATTTGGTACACGAGTTGTGGGGCCTGGAGGCTTTATCAATATTTCACAAAATGCTAAGAAGGTCGTATTCTGTGGCACCTTTGCCAATGGTGCTGAGGTTAGTATTAAAGAAGGAAAGGCTACCGTTATCAAGGAGGGCCAGCCTAAATTTGTTGAAATGGTAGATCAAATTACCTTCAGTGGCAGGTATGCAACCATGACAAAGCTGCCGGTGCTTTATATTACTGAGCGTGGCGTGTTTACGCTATTAGAGGGAGAAATGACTTTGATAGAGATAGCACCAGGTATAGACCTAGAAAGAGATATACTAGCTGCTATGAAGTTTACTCCTAAGATTTCGACTAACTTAAAGCTAATGAATCCAGAAATATTTAATGACAATTGGTATAAGCTTAAGGATAGCTTATAAAGGGTGATTTGATCAATATTTAAAAGGGAGGAAAGAAAATGGAAGCTATGAGCGGATTAGGAATACTTTTGGGCTTTATACTTCTTATGATAGGAGCATGGAAAAAAATAAATCTCCTGGTAGTTACACTTGTTGCCAGTGCCGTTATCGCAGTAATGAGTGGTCTTAATATTGCTGAAACCTGGACCGGACCCTATATGGATGGCTTTAAAAGCTTTGCTGGTGGTTATTTGCTTTTGTTTTGCTTTGGTGCTTTATTCGGCAAGATTATTGAAGACAGCGGTGCAGGCTGGAGGCTGGCGAAGACAATTGCAAACAAGGCCGGAGATAAATGGGCGCTGGCCGCATTTACCCTTGTCACTCTTGTATTGCTCTACGGCGGTGTGAGTATATTTGTCATCATTTTCTTTATATTACCTATTGCGAAAAATCTGTTCAAACGGTTAAGAATACCCTGGTATCTCTTTCCCGGCATCGCCATGATCGGTACCATACCACCTGTAGGCATGCTTCCGGGCACCCTTCAGATTCTCAATATCATCCCTACGAACTATTTTGGAACGACCTTGACTGCCGGAGCCGGTGTTGGCATTTTCGCTACTGTTGTATATATTGCAATGGCCGTGGCTTATACAAAATGGATACTTAAAAGAAGTAAAGATAAATTTGACGAAAGTGAGTTTAACTTCAGCCAAGCAGGAGAGATAGACGAGGCAGCAATGGATATCAAAGCACCTAATGCAATTCTGTCAATAATTCCGATTGCAACTGCTCTAATACTGATTAATGTATTGAAGCTAAACATCATATATGGACTGTTAGTGGCTAGTATTGTTGGTTTGGTTTTATTTAAATCCTCATTGGGGGATCTTTGGTCTACAATTAACACAGGTATCACAAATGGCATACTGCCGGTTATATATGTTTCTGTTGTAGTTGGTGTAGCAAGAACTGTTTCCAATGTGCCTTTCTTTGAAATAATGAAAAATGCATTGTTGAATCTACAAATTCACGGTCTGTTAAAGGTTGTAGCCACAACCTCAGCAGTATCCGCCATGACAGGCTCTTCATCAGGTAGTATGACTATGATATTGGACTTATTCAGTGCTGATTTTCTGTCATGGGGATATAATGCCGGTCTATTACACAGGCTTATTTCAGTGGCATCCCTAGGCTTTGATTCACTGCCCTGGAATTCTGTAGTTGTTGTATTCTTTACCCTCAGTGGTGTATCCTATGCGAAGGGCTATAAGCATGTATTTGCAACTACTGTAATTATGCCGATATTATGTGCCTTAGCGATAATAATAGCTTCACCTCTGTTTTATTAAACCTAGTATTTTAAGAATGAGGCCGGCATCGCCTTGATGCCGAGCCTTATACGAATAAATTCAATCATTAGAAAAGGAGGCTTTTGGTTATGAAGAGAGTAGTTATCACAAGCTATGCAAGGACACCCATCGGTGCCTTTTTGGGAGGCTTGAAGGAGGTACCAGTGGAAGAACTTGCTACAATAGCAGTAAAGGAGGCTATTAAGCGTTCTAATCTAAGCAGAGAGGACATAGATGAGGTGGTGCTGGGTCATGTCATCTCGACAGCAGATGCCGGTAATCTTGCCAGAGTAGTTGCTTTAACCTCAGGACTCAAGGAGGAAACTACAGGATTAACAGTAAACAGAATATGCGGTTCAGGAATACAGGCGGTTATATCAGCAGCACAGGAAATACAAACCAATACTTCGAATGTGGTCATAGCCGGTGGCGCTGAGAGTCTGTCGAGGGTGCCGTATTACCTGCCACTGGAAACACGATATCAGGGGCTGAGAAATCTGAATAAAACCCTGCTGTGCTCCAATGAAGAATATGCCCGACATACTCAGCCTGATAATATATATGGGCCGATTGCATCAATGGGCATGACAGCTGAGAATATTGTAGAGCTTAAGGGTATCCCCAGAGAGGACCAGGATTACTTTGCTTATGAAAGTCATATGAAGGCAGCAAAGGCCATGAGCAACGGCAGATTTGCAGAAGAAATAGTTCCTGTAGAGATTAAAACAAAGAAGGGAAGCATCATCATCGATAAGGATGAGCATGTTAGGCCTGATACAAATTTAGAAAAGCTGGCCAAATTGAAGCCGGCCTTTAAAGCAGGGGGAACAGTTACAGCTGGAAATTCCTCTGGTATGAATGATGCAGCGGCAGCTTTGGTGCTCATGTCGGAGGAGAAATGTCTAGCGCTGGGCTTAAAGCCCTTAGCATATGTAAATGAATATGCTTTTACAGGTATTGACCCAAGAATAATGGGCTTAGGACCGGTAGAAGCCATTAAGAAAACCTTGTATAAGTCTGGTCTAAGCTTAAAGGATATAGATTTGCTAGAAATAAATGAAGCTTTTGCAGGTCAGGTGCTGGGCTGTTTAAAGGAGCTGGGAAATTATATGGGCAATCCGCTATTTGAACGATTGAATGTCAATGGCGGTGCTTGTGCACTAGGTCATCCGCTGGGAATGAGTGGCGCAAGGCTTGTAGGAACAGTGTGCCAGGAATTCCAACACCGTGATGTACGATATGGTATAGCCAGTGCCTGCATTGGTGGCGGTATGGGCATAGCTGTATTGCTGGAAAAGCCACAATACTAGTCAAGGGGGTAAATATGAGGTTAGATAATAAGGTAGCAATAGTGACAGGAGGCGGTCGTGGATTAGGTAAGGCAATGGCAAAGAAAATGTCCAGTGAAGGTGCTGCGGTTGCAATAGTTGATGTCGACTATGAGACCTGCGTCAAGCTTAGAGATGGAATAATTGAAGGTGGACAAAGGGCAGTTGCGATAAGATGTGATGTTGCCAATGAAGATGATGTATCAAATATGGTGGCGGCTGTTATTAAGGAATACGGAAGGATTGATATTCTGGTAAACAATGCAGGGATTACCAGAGATGCACAAATGGTAAAAATGACAGTGGCTCAATGGGATATAGTAATGGATACGAATCTAAAATCAATGTTCCTATGCTCACGCCAGGTATCTAACTATATGATACCTATGAAAAAGGGTCGAATTATTAATATCAGCTCCATCTCGGGTGAAGAGGGGAACTTTGGTCAGGCTAATTATTCTGCTTCTAAGGCAGGTGCCATAGGTCTTACAAAAACCCTATCCAAGGAGCTGGGAAGAAAAGGGATTACAGTCAATGCCATAGCTCCTGGCTTTATTATAACTGAAATGACGGATCAGATTCCTGAAAAGGTTAAAGAGCAAATAATTAGTCGCATTCCATTAGGAAGAGGCGGACATCCGGAGGAGGTTGCAGCTGCGGTTGTTTTCTTAGCCTCTGATGAGGCCGGCTTTATAAACGGTCATACCCTAAATATTAATGGCGGGATGTACGTTTAATTTCGATAGGATACCAATATATAAGGGACATGAATAGTGATTGAACATTATCATGTCCTTTGTAATAGTAATTTTTGCTATAAGAAAGGATAGATTATTATGCGTAACAAGCTGACTTTTCTTGGAACTCTTGTGGCGCCGACGCTAATTGTTCTAATTAAGCCGCTGAGATTAGATATCAATCAAAGTATTCTACTTGCTTCTGTTATACTTGCAGCGACTTGGTGGGCAACAAGAATTGTGGAAAGAAATACTGCTTCAATAGCTCTAATTATAAGCTTTTTGATATTCAGCAGGACCCCTCTTCTGGTGATTTTTAAGTTTCCTTTGTCCTCCACCTTTGTTTTAATTGTTGCAGCAACGTTGTTAGGGGAGGGGATTATACGATCAAATCTAGCCGATAGATTAGCATCGAGTCTATTAGTCAGATATGGCCATACCCCTAAAAGGTTAATAATTATGTCCTACGTTTTAGGGGTTTTACTTATATTTTTCATACCTCAGCCCTTTCCAAGAGTAATCATACTTTCAGCTATTTATATACGATTCCTCAATCAGTATAAGCTGAATAGGTCAGCAACTGCAGTATTGCTTTTCAGCATCTATACTGCATCAACCTGCACCTCTATGTTCTTTTTAAATGGGGATATACTATTAAACTATTCTGCTTTGCAATTCGGCAGTGTCGAGCTTACCTGGATTCAGTGGGCAATTTACATGGCGCCACCTGCTTTAATTATAAGTATTCTTATGTATCTATTATTTGTATTTATTTTTAGAAGAGAGATATCCAGCATCAGCTTTGAAGTCCAAAAGGAAGGTGAAAACAAAAAGGGCTTAAGTATTAAGGAAAAGCAAGGCATGGCTATTCTTATAGTAGTGATGCTGTTATGGATGACAGAATCACTACATCATATTAATGCTGCAATGGTCAGCATTATAGGAGTCGTTGCAATGCTCTTGGTAGGACTTTTAAAAATTAAGGATTATAAAAAGCTAAATATTGATCTGTTGCTTTTCTTAACTGCAGCATTTGCAATTGGCGGGGTTTTAAATGATAACGGAGTAGGGGAAGCCTTATACCAGGGTCTTATGACGTTTGCGCCATCAGAAATAAATATGTTGTATTATAGCATCATTATTGCCATAATAATGATGGTTCATATGACAATGGGAAGCTCCATAACGACTATAGCTATTGGTCTGCCGGGGCTGATTAGCGTAAACTCCGGACGTGTAAATGCGGTTGTATTAACGCTGCTGGTCTATACAGTAGCAAATATTCACTATCTACTACCCTTTCATCATGTAACTATCATGCTGGGGGCTGGAGAAAATCATTTTCAAACCGACTATGTGATTAGATATGGTATAGGACTTACCCTATTAACCTTCTTTGCTGTGCTGTTCATAGAGCTCCCTTGGTGGCGGCTAGTAGGATTATTTTAAACCTAATTACTATAAATATAATTTTTTAAAAATAAAGGCATTGCTGTTAAGCAATAGGTAGTTTGGTAATACCAGCATATTCCCAGATTTTAGACTTAAAGTAACAGAATAATAAAGAAGCTATATGCTTAAAGAAAAAACTGGTGCAATAAAAACACCAGTTTTTTGCTTAGATGAGCAGTAATTAATCTAGGCAATTCTAATGATCGACAAGGTTGCTCCGGCTCCTGTTTGAAGGGTGGCGGCACCCAGTAAACCAAATAATTCTAAAGTGACAGTATCACCTGCGGTAAGTTCAATAATAAAATCAACATTAAAACTAGAAAGGGCTAAAACTGGGTTAATGGTAGACTGAGTTACTTCGGTACCATTTACCAGTATTCTAGAACCCACCAATAATGCTGCTGTTAGATTAACATTATAGGAAATATAATATCTACCGGTCTCTGTTATGGTAAATACAGTGTTGGTACCATCCACTGTAATACCGTCTAGTATTTGGTCATCTGGAAGTGGGACTGCAGTTCCGCCTAATACAACAGCTATGATAGCACCATCAGTGTTGGCTGCAAATGCGGATGTTTCTGTCACACTATCTCCAGTAGGTCCTGTAGGTCCGGCAGGTCCGGTAGCCCCGGCAGGCCCGGTGGCCCCAGCAGGTCCGGTAGCCCCAGCAGGTCCGGTAGCCCCGGCAGGTCCGGTAGCCCCAGCAGGTCCGGTGGCCCCAGCAGGTCCGGTAGCCCCGGCAGGTCCGGTAGCCCCAGCAGGTCCGGTAGCCCCGGCAGGTCCGGTAGTCCCAGCAGGCCCGGTAGCCCCAGCAGGCCCGGTAGCCCCAGCAGGCCCGGTGGCCCCGGCAGGTCCGGTAGCGCCGGCAGGTCCGGTAGCCCCAGCAGGTCCGGTGGCCCCAGCAGGTCCGGTAGCCCCGGCAGGTCCGGTAGTCCCAGCAGGCCCGGTAGCCCCAGCAGGTCCGGTAGCCCCAGCAGGTCCGGTAGCCCCAGCAGGTCCGGTAGCCCCAGCAGGCCCGGTAGCCCCAGCAGGTCCGGTGGCTCCAGCAGGCCCGGCAGGTCCAGTAGCCCCGGCAGGTCCGGTGGCCCCGGCAGGTCCGGTGGCCCCAGCAGGTCCGGTGGCCCCAGCAGGTCCGGCAGGTCCGGCAGGTCCGGTAGCCCCAGCAGGTCCAGTAGCCCCAGCAGGTCCGGCAGGTCCAGCAGGTCCGGTAGCGCCAGCAGGTCCAGCAGGTCCGGTAGCGCCAGCAGGTCCAGCAGGTCCGGTAGTCCCGGCAGGTCCAGCAGGCCCAGCAGGTCCGGTAGCCCCGGCAGGTCCGGCAGGTCCAGCAGGCCCAGCAGGTCCGGTAGGTCCTATTAGGCCTCCGCCTTCTGCTTCTAATAATGCCACATCATCGACAATGATATCAGCAGTGCCTTCGAAGGGTAGCTTATTGACAAGAACAAGGGCTTGTGTAGCGCCTATGGGTGCAGGTCCTGTGGTCGCATATATTTCTAGCCAGTCGTCGGTTTCGACGTTGCCGATACGCTCAAAATCAATTACCTCGATAAGCTCATATCCGATAAAATTAAAGTTAACATCGTAGTAGGGGATTGAAATTGATACTTGTGGATTAGGCAATATGCCTACCTTAGCTAATGAGACAAAGATTTGATATCTTTGCCCGGCAGTGACGGGAACAATCTGATATACATATGAATTAGGGATTCCCCCAACCAGTCTAGCAGCAAAGTAGCCGGTATGACTATAATCTCTTGTTATTGTTGCGTTTAATGAAACCCACGGTGGAAAAGAAGCGGTTTCAAAGCTATCGTTAATTATAAGGTTATCTAAAGACATGCTTTCTCACTCCTCGCATACCAAAATATTGGTGTAGATATAGCAATAATAGCTTGCTATATTACATAGTATTTCTAAAAGAAAATAAGGTTCTAAAAGATTAGCATTTCACACATAATGCATAAAAAAGAGCAGATGCTCCGAAGAATATCTGCCCAGATAGTAAAATTAAAATGCTATTCTCTTACAACCAATTCATCTACCTTTACCCCCAGGGCATCCGCCAATAAAACAACCTTCATGAAGGATGGATTATGCTTGGTCCCCCTTTCCAGTTCTTCAATATAGCTTTTGGATATTTGTGTAAAATTGGAGACGTCCAGAGTAGTATAACCCTTCATATTGCGAAGCTCTCTGATTTTTAGACCGTTTAACATGATATCCCTCCCAAAGCAACTAGAAATCATAATTACAGTATATATCATTTAAGTGATGGATCATTTCCTTGCTGTAGTAGACATAACCTATTTGGCATTAAATTAAAGGGCTTCTGCTTTTACAGGTATTGTTTTTTTGTTGATTCTTTCAGCGATTATAAAAATTGCAGCCCCCAACGTGAATTGCAGCATAACACTTAGAACCCCAAAACGTGAATTGCCAGTGAGTTGACTGAAGACCGCAAAAAGGGTAGGCCCCATAATAGCTGAAAATTTACCGAAGATATCATAAATGCCAAAAAACTCATTTGCTTTATCCTTAGGAATCATTTTACCATAATGAGAACGGGAGATGGCCTGTATACCACCCTGAGCACTAGCAACCAGTAGCGCAATTCCCCAAAATTCAAGGGCCGTGGTCATTCTATAGCCTAAAACGCATATTACCATGTATATTAGCATACCGCTCAAAATCATTTTGCTGCTGCCGAATCTTTCAGCCAGACGACCGAAAACGATGGCACAGGGAAAGGCTACAATTTGAATCACCATCAGTGCCAGCAGCATAGTTTCGCTGCCAATACCAATACTGTCACCATAGACTGTAGACATACGAATAATGGTGCCTACGCCGTCTATGTAAAAGAAGTAGGCCAATAAAAACATAAAGATGCTGCGATACCTTTTGACATCCATAAAGGTTTTTTTAAGCCTTTTTAAACTTTTCAGCACTAAGCGGGGCTCATGCGCCATAAAGTGAACCTGCTTTACATTCTTAATCATAGGTACCGAGAAGAAAACCCACCATAGGGCAGTAAGGATAAAGGAGATTTGAGTGGCTAAAATAGTAGAAATACCGATGCTTTCTCCAAACATGATCAGCGCAATAGAAGCCATGAAGGGAATGGTGCTGCCGCCTATATAGCCCAGGGCATAGCCGTAGCTGGATACACGATCCATTCTTTCCTCTGTAGTCACATCCACTAGAAATGCATCATAAAAAATATTAGCCCCAGAAAAGCCTATAATAGTTATCATATAAATGCCCAAAATTAGCTGCCAATTATCGGTCACTGCTAAGGCAGCTGTAGATAGAATTCCTATAGCCAAGAAGACCTTGAAAAGTCGCATCTTCATATCTTTATAATCTCCGATAGCGCCTAATATCGGTGCCATTATTGCAATAATGATTGATGCAATAGCTGTACCATAGCCCCAATAGGAGTCTGCAATATTGGGACTGACCCCTGCAGCTCTTGTCATGGATTTAAAGAAAATCGGCAAGACGGCGGCAGTTATAATAGAGGAATAGGCTGAATTTGCCCAATCATACATCATCCAGCTCTTTTCTTCATTTGAAAAATTCTTCAGCATGTACACTTCACCCCTTATATATGATCTACTTTTGATTATACACGAAATTAAAAAAATTCTATGTATTTCAATGTTAAACTTATGTTATTTATGGCATTCGGCTTCTCCGATGCATTATAATAAAGGTATGGAGAATTGATCTAGGAGGGAGCAGCATGGTGGCTGAAAAAAGTATAGGAGGTCCAGGGCTTGCAAAGCATGTTATAGTGATTTCAATGGATGCATTGTCGCAGGATAACTGGCAGGCAGTGAAAGTCTTACCCAATTTATCCAGACTAATTAAAGATGGGGTGTATTCCACAGAGCTTAAAAGTGTTTTTCCTACATTAACCTATGTAGCCCACACGACTATGGTGACCGGGGTGTATCCAGACAAGCATGGTATCGTACATAATAATCCGCTCCAGCCCTTTGTTCCTGAAGCGGAGCAGGATTGGTACTGGTATCAAAGAGATATTAAAGTGCCTACAATATATCAGCTGGCGGAGGAAAAAGGACTTAAGACTGCTGGGTTGTTATGGCCTGTTACAGGAAAGGCTAACATTCGATACAATCTTCCGGAAATAAAGGCGGTAAGAAGTGAGAATCAGGCCATAAAGGTCTTTAAAAATGGCAACCCTCTGTTTTGTGCTGGATTGGAGCTGAAGCTTGGCAAGTACAGGAAAGGGACTCAGCAGCCCTACTTAGATGATTTTACGACTAAGGCTGCTATAAATACAATAAAGAGAAAAAAACCTAATTTGCTATTAATTCATCTTATAGACCTTGATGATGCAAAGCACAGCTTCAGAACCGATAGCAAGGAGGTACAGGCTGCTATTGAGCGAATGGATAAGCGGCTAGGTGAAATTATAAAGGCCGTTGAGGATACAGGTATTTCTCAGGAAACCACCTATATTGTTATTGGTGACCATGGTCAGTTTAATGTTGATCACAAAATATATCTCAATAATCTTCTAGTAGAAAAGGGGCTTATATACAGGGATGGGGAGAAATGGCGCTGGCGTGCATATCTTCAAAGCTGCGGAGGCAGTGCATACCTTCATGTAAAGGAAAATGACCGAGAGGCGGAGGCTTTGGCACTAGAAACCTTAGAGGCTGCCATAGGGGCGGGTACTTATGGCATTGAGCAGATATATCACAGAGAGCAGCTGGACCTTCTGCATGCTGGCGCTGATATACAATATGCTGTTGAGGCAAAGGTAGGGTATAGCTTCGATGAGGCAATAACAGAGGAAACAGTAGTAAATTGCAGTGAAAGGGGTATTAGGTATGCGACCCATGGTTACTCACCGGAGAAGCCTGAATACAAATGTGTGTTGATAGCCGCTGGAGCGGGAATTAAGCAGAATTTTAGTATTGGTCCCTTGGAAATGGTTGATATTGCACCCACAATAGCGCATTTGCTAGGGCTAACGCTTAATGCCATAGATGGAAATAAAATACAGGCAATGATATTGTAGCCTAAAGAATATAACTTAGGTTATGCAAAAAAAAAAATGACGACTGATAGAGAGTAAATTAATTCATGAAAATGGCAATCATGGATTTTTTTGCTCTTTTTTGTTGTTATTTGTCATAATTTGGTCATTAAAAAAAAGTAAAATATAACTAAAGGTCCGATGCAGTTTAGTTTTAACGGCGGCATTCTATGATAGGATTTTCGGTATTGTTTTTATTCAAAATAAGCATTCATAAGGATTCGGCTGCTTTTGTGTAACAACTGATATTGGACAATTGTAAGCAATGCATGTTAATTGAGGTGGTCTAGAATGGTTAATTTTGAGGACTTAACGGTCTACTATATTCTTGTTAGCATTTTGCTTTCGGTATACATATATAGGATGGACAAAGCTAGAGGAAATGTTGGCTTCTCATTATTAGGGATAGCTATTGGCATAATGATACCTATAGTACCGGAGCTAATAAAAACAATCAGACCTGGGGTACTACTTCTGCCTACTTCAATGGGCTTAGCATTGTCTGGGATTGTAGTGCTGTGGTGTATTTCTCGTCAGAGGTGCTTTTTAATACGCCCTATAGCAAGGGATATGGCTTTGAAAAGTATAAAGGAAGGTGTTTTAATAGTTGACAGAAAGGGGAGGGTGGTAGACCATAATTCCGCTCTTGAAGGCCATATCAAAGATATTATCGGAATGGAAGTGCATATTACAGGTAAAATCATTGAAGATTTACTTAAGTACTGGCCCCAATGGTATTTTTTCTGCAAAAATATGCAGGAGGGAGAGGTGATTATTCCTTCACTATGCTATAGTGACAGACGTTACCATGTGAGAGTTAAGCCGATAATTAAGGGCGGCGTTAAAGGCGGAACAATATCTTTAATCTCAGACATAACAAACTATAATAGCTTGAAGGAGGAGGCTACTCTACATACTGAACTAAGCAGGGATCAGCTGAAGGAAATAGTAGCTAAACTCAGCACTCAAAAAAAACAGCTGGAGGTGTTGAATAGTTTAAAGGACAAGCTCTTCGCCGTCATAACCCATGATATCAGAGATCCATTGACGGCGGTCATAAGCCTGACTGAGATTCTGGAGGAGGAAAAGGAACAATACAGCAGTGACATTGTAGAGATAATTGATGCTGTTAAGGAATACATATTAGACACATATGAGCTGATTGAGCATTTATTTGATTGGGTAAAAAGTCAGAGCTTTGGCCTCATTCATTCACCGTCACAGCTTAAGCTCTCTACGACGATAGAGGGGGTGCTTAAGCTATATCGAATACATGCAGATGCAAAGGGGATAACCATTAAGAGTAACATAAACGAGGACATTTTGGTATTTGCAGATAAAGAGATGCTGGAAATAGTCCTGAGAAATCTTCTTTCAAATGCCATAAAGTTTACAGAAATGGGCGGTAGTATTACTTTAGACGGCAAGGTGGCAGGCATGGCGGTCATTATTTCTGTCAGTGATACAGGGATAGGCATACACAGGGAAAAGGTGAAGGAGCTCTTCGATGAAGCACATTCAAGCTCAACTACAGGCACTACGGGGGAAAAGGGTACTGGCATAGGATTATTAATATGTAGGGAATTCGTAAGGCTAAACGGTGGTGAAATATGGGTGGAAACCGATGCAGGTGAGGGTAGCACCTTCTATTTCTCTGTACCGAACTTATAGGGGGCAGATATTTAGTAAATCACAATTAAATAGATGAAATAGGCGGTGAAATATATGAAATTAATACAAAGAGCTATAATGGCCTTTATGTTACCAGCTCTCTATGTCTGCACCGTCAATGCCGAAATTCATGCCTTTAGTATAAATATTCCCTTTGTCAAGCATGGTACTGGAGCAAACCTGTTAAGCGGTGCTATTTATCCAATTATCATAAGCTTTATTGTACTTCAGCCAGTCTTCATTATCCTACTAATCAAGGCATTGAAGAAAAATAAGAAAATCATGAAGGAGCTTAAGGAAGGAAAAATAAAGTACCAGACATTATTTGAAAATATGGAGGAGGGCTTGATTTTAGGAAAAATTGTTCCAAGCGGGGAAAATTCTGAAATGGAATACCTAGTTTTGGATGTCAATAAGGCATACGAAAGGATTACTGGCTTAAGACGAGAGGATATCATTAATAAAAGCGCAATAAAGACTTTTCCTCTGGCAGAGGAATATTGGGTCGAAGGCTGCAGGAAGGCTGTCTTTATGGAGAGGGCATACAACTGCATTGGGTATTCAAAGGATTTAGAAAGATATTTGTCTGTTAATATTTTTGCAGCTAACGGGGGGAAGCTTGCAATGGCGATATCGGATGTTACCGAGGAAAGACAACAAAGGGAGAAGCTAATTTCGCTTAACAAGGAGCTTGCGGCAACACATTCGCTTCGAGATAAAATATTTAAGGTGCTTACCAGAGATGTACGGCAGCCATTAGCAACGCTGATCAATCTTACGGAGCTATTGATACGGGACAAGGACCTCTATTCAGGTGACAAAAGTGAGCTGTTAAATGAAATTCAGGAATATGTTAACTATGTATTTACTAATGTCGAGATTCTACTCAGATGGTTTGAAAGCAAAAAGTCGGGAGATATCTATACGCCAATGAATTGGGGATTGTTGGAGCTTTTGCATGAGGTGCTGGATATGATGACCATAATGCTGGAAGCAAAAAACATCAATGCAATTTTAGAAATACAATATGAAATGAGGGTTTATGCCGATAAGGAAATGCTGACCTTGGTTTTTCGAAACCTGATTTCAAATGCTGTAAAATTTTCAGGCAGAAATAAAAGCATTTTAATTGCCTCTGAGTTGGAGGGTGAGATGGTGGTGGTATCCTTTAAGGATACAGGTGTAGGTATTTCAGCTGAAAAGGTGCAAATGCTTTTTCAGGATATCAACGAAAAGGCTACGATGGGTACAGAGGGTGAAATCGGCTTAGGGCTGGGGTTGTTTTTATGTCGGCAGTTGATACAACGAAACGGAGGCGATATATGGCTGGAAAGTACTGTAGGGGAAGGGAGCACCTTCTACATATCAGTGCCGTCGGCCTCCTCAAAAAATATACAAAATAATTAGGTGATGATAAATGAAGGCTATTATATTAGATGATGAAAGATCTATGCTGCTAATCCTAAAGAAAATGCTATCCCAAATACCAGGAGTGGAAATTGTAGGTAGCTTTCAAAGCACTGCCGAAGCTGAAAAATACATAAAGGAAAACAAAGTTAATCTTGCTTTTGTGGATATTAGCATGCCGGAGGAAAATGGAATTGATTTTGCCAGAAGGATTATGAAGGAGATGCCGGAGCTTGCAATTATTTTTCTTACGGCCCATAAGGAATATGCATTGGAGGCCTTTGAGGTACATGCCTATGATTATATTGTTAAGCCCATTTCACAGATAAGATTGGAGAATTCAGTGCAGAGGGTGAGGCAAAGGCTGTTGTCTTTTAATCATGTTAATAGATTTAATATGCCGAAGCTACACGTCTATTGCTTTGGCGGCTTGGAAATTAGATACGGTGAAAATAGGACCATAAGATTTACCTCCTCCAAAAGTATGGAGCTATTTGCATATCTTCTTATGAAGGATGGCAGATTTGTGTCTAAATGGAACGTAGTGGACGATGTATTTAGAGGTATGCCTTTAAAAAATGCTGAGACATATCTCAACACGACAGTATATAAGCTACGTAAGGCCCTGGAGCCCCATGGGATGAAAAGTGCAATCCTTTCTTCAGACGAAAGCTACAAGCTTAACAAGGAGGATATTTATGTGGATTTCAAGGACTTTGAGCAGAGAGTATATTCTTTTTCGGAGATAGGCAGCGCCAATTATGAAAAGGCAATAATCACAGAAAGGCTTTATACAGGTGAGCTATTTGGCTTAAAGGATTATTGCTGGGCCTCCTACCACAAGGAAAGGCTTTCAGAAATGTATTGGAGCTTTGCTAAAAAACTGGTGTATTACTTAATAGAAAATAAGCAGCTGACTGCAACCCATCAAATACTAAAAAAGCTGCTGTATATTAATGAGTTAGATGAGGAAATAAACTGCCTCTTAATGCAGGTGTATGCATCTCAAAAAGACAGACAGTCTCTTGAAAAGCAATTTAAAAGATATAAAAGGGTATTGCAGAGGGAGTTGGGGGTTTATCCTGAAAAATATGCAACTAATCTTTATAATACCCTTCTAAAAACGCTGAAGTAAATACTTTTTATTTACAATAAAATGTAAATGAATGTATCTATTTGTCAGAAATTAGTCATTGATAATAAGTATAATGTACATAAGATTGTTATCTAAAATAAATTACTATATGACACAATATCTGCCTGTAGGATATATTACCAACTAGGAGGAAGTATTATGCAAGGTCTGCAAAATATACTTAACGCCGTGAATCATGCAGAAGGTGAATTTCTTTCTATAACCCTAATAGAGGAAATTATTAGAGGTAATATTGAAATAAACGAAAATTGTTCTATTTTGTTATTTGATGTAACAGACATTATCTCAGGTGACTATAATGAAATTAGTGAAGAGGAAGTTCTTCATATAGTAAAAGCAATAGTTTTATCCTGTATCAGGAGGGAAGATATAGCCGTTTGGACTGAGAACAATCAAATTATAGTATTAACCGCCGTCATAGATAAGGTGCAACTGAGGGGGATTTTGAAAAGGCTTTATTGCAATTTGACGCAACGGTTTTTCAGTATTAATGAGAATCCACAGATTCACATAGGTTTAGCGATAGGAGACGGAAATTTGAGCTTTCACCAGCTTCTAAGCAATGCAATAAAAAGTATGGAGGAGGCACGTTTAAAGAAAAAGAACGGCGAATTTGAACAGGAGCTTCATTTAGCTTCAAAAATTGATAAGGTTAGAAAAGAATTGCATAGGATGATTATTAATCAGAAGGCTAAGGGCTTTGACGAGACGATTGTAAGAATGAGTCAATATCTTGATGAACTGCTTGTTGAATATATAAGAAATAGCAGGAGTGAGAATTATGAATAATAAGAATCTGGCCGATGCAAATGGTAAAGAAAAATTGATGCAAGGTATAAGGGAGACTGACCGTAATTACAGAATGCTTTTTGAAAACCATGACAGTGTCATGATGCTTATAGATGCTCAAAATGGTAATATCGTTGAGGCCAATAAGGCTGCGATAGAATATTATGGCTATACCAAGGAAAAGCTGCTATCAATGAGAATACAGAACATCAATATCCTCAGTGAGGCGGATGTTAATATTGAGATAAATCGTGCAAAAACTGAGCAAAGAAGCTATTTTCAATTTGTTCATAGGCTTGCAAATAGCCAATTAAGAGAGGTGGAGGTACATAGCTTTCCTGTGGAGGTTGGCAATAGAAAGCTATTATTTTCAACTATCTACGATATCACTGATAGATTTAAGCAAAAACTCCTGTTTGAAACCTTATTCTTTGATACCCCCTATGCAGTCGCTATATTAGACCAAAATCAGAGAATTGTTAATATCAATAAAAACTTTACGGCCCTCTTCTCTTATAAGCAAAATGATGCGGCTGGGATGCCAATTGGCAGCTTAGTGGCAACGGAGGAGGTCTCAACCGAGATAGAGCACAATCTTCAAATGGTATTCACCGGTGAAGTGGTGAAGCAGGAGGGCATCAGAAGATCAAGAGATGGTAGGCTGATTGATGTTGAAATTCTTGGCTACCCGATAATAAATCATAATACCATAATCGGTGCCTATGTCATATACATAGATATTTCGGATAAGAAGAGATATGAGAAGCAGCTGTTGTTATTTAAAAACATATTAGAAAACAATAGCGAAGGTGTGGTAATCACTGATAACGAGGGCTTTGTTCAGTGGATAAACAATGCCTTTACTGAAATAACCGGCTACACAAGTGATGAGATACTTAATAAGAATATAAGCGTATTGAAGTCAGGAATCCATTCCAAAGAGTTTTATAAGGAGCTGTGGGACAGACTTTTGTCTGAGGGAAAATGGATAGGTGAAATAACAAATCTAAGTAAGAACGGTAAGCTCTGTACGGAATGGCTGACCATAAATAGCATAAAAAATGACTTGAATAAAACGACAAATTATGTTGGCATATTGAAGGATCTATCAGAGAAGCAAAAACTGGATAGAAGAATGGATGAACTTAAACAGAAGGATGCTTTGACCCATTTGTATAATAGAAGCTATTTTATAAAGGCTGTTGAAGCATATATTCATAATTCTGCCAGCGGATTTTCTATCATATTTTTGGATATTGAAGGCTTCAAGGATATTAACGATTCCTTGGGACATCAAGTTGGAGACAAGCTATTGATTGGCTTTTCAGAAATACTATTGTCCTTTATAGATGAAAACAAGCTGCTGTGCCGATTCAGTAGCGACGAATTTGCAATATTGCTAAAAAATGCCCGTAAGGAGGAGGCTTATGACTTATCCAGAGTGCTTCTTAATAGACTGAAGCGGCCCTTTATTATCGAAGGAATGATTCTTCATGTAAATTCAAATATTGGCATAAGCAGGTTTCCGGAGAATGGCACAAATGCGGAGGATCTGGTACGGTATGCGGATATTGCCGTATATAGGGCTAAGGAGAAGCAGGAGGACAGAATATGCTTTTATACCAGTGAAATGTCGGATTCCATCGAGGAGAAGTTTCTGATAGCAAATCACCTAGCTTTGGCAGTAGATAAAAATGAGCTTTCTATCAACTATCAGCCGATATTTGATATCAATTTAAAAAACAAGATCGTCGGAGCTGAAGCCTTGATGAGGTGGAAAAATCCCATATTGGGTGCTGTGTCTCCTGAAAAATTTATACCCATAGCTGAGAAAACCGGATTGATTATTGATATGGGTAAATGGATATTTGAGGAGGTTTGCAAGCAGCTTCATAGCTGGCAGAGGAGGAATAAAAGTATTGTTCCCATTTCAGTGAATATTTCGGTTAAGCAGCTGGAGCAAATAGATTTTGCTGAAGACATTATTAAAATAATGGAAGGCTACAGCATAACAGCGGATAATATAGAGCTTGAGATTACAGAAAGTGTTTCTTCTGGGGAGCTAATCGTTATAGTCAACAATATTCACAAAATTAAGCAGCATGGCTTACGAATATCCATGGATGATTTTGGAACGGGCTTCTCCTCGCTAGGACAGCTAGATATCTTTGAGTTAGATAAGCTTAAGATTGATAAGATTTTTATCGATGATTTGGTTAAGACCTTTAGAAGGCAAAACCTGGTTAAGACCATTATTGCAATGGCCAAGAGCCTGGACTTAACCGTTGTAGCAGAAGGGATAGAAACAATGGAGCAGCTGAATTACTTGAAAGCATTGGGCTGTCATCTTGGACAGGGATATTTGCTTAGTGAGCCCTTGACAGCTGATGGCATTGAAGCACTATTGAATGCTAATATGCAAGAATAGACTGAACGGGGGAATAATCAGCATATTATAAACACATTTTAGGGGGGAATGAAAATGAAAAGCATAAAAACAAGGCTTATAATTAGTTTTTGTATTATGATATTGATATCAACAGCTGTTTTAGCCTTCATATCCTTGGAAAGGGCCGGTGGCTCTCTGACGGAGGAGGCAGAAGCTGCCCTTAGGTCTATAGCAGTTGAATCCTCGAAATTGACAGAAAGCAGAGTTGAGACACAGAAGCAGGCCTTAAGGATTATCGCAATGATGCCGGATATTGAGGATATGGATTGGGAAAAGCAGCTGCCAATACTTCAAGGAATGGTTCAGAAAACAAATTTTATTGATATAGGGATACTTTATCCCGAGGGAACAGCTTATTTTTCAGATGGAACAGCAGCTAGGTTAGGAGATGAGGAATTTGTACTAAGAGCGCTTAAGGGGGATGTGGTTGTATCTGATCTTATTGTAAGCAATGAGTATAATGAGCCAATTCTATACTATGCAGCCCCTATAGAGAGTAATGGTAAAGTGGTGGGGGTTGTAATGGGGAAAAGAAGTGGTATGGCCCTTAGTAATATCACAGATGAGATCAGCTTTGGTGAAGGCGGCTATGCCTACATGATTAATACCAGCGGTACAATAGTAGCGCATCAGGATAGAGAACGGGTTCTAAATAGAGTTAATCCGATAGCAGAAGCAAACAACGACGAAAGCCTTGTATCGGTTGCTCAGCTTTTTACTGAAGTAATCCAAGAGAAGTCAGGGGTAAGCAGCTATACCTATATGGGTAATGACCTGTATGTGGGCTATTCACCAATAAATGGCACCAGCTGGATTTTAGTTATTACAGCCGATAAGCAGGATGTTTTGGCAGCCATACCCTTAATACAGAGGGATATCGTTATAGCAGCTTCAATTATTCTGCTATGTGCCTTAGTCATCTCCTTTATAGTAGGTAGCTCAATTACAAAGCCTGTAATACATGCTATAAGGCATTCTGAGAATATTGCCCGTTTGGATTTAACCCAGGAGGTTCCCCACAGTTTATTAAGTAAAAAGGATGAGGTGGGCTTATTGGCAAAAGCTTTACAGAACATAACTGATTCACTGAGGGAGATAATTGAGGAGATCAACATGTCTTCTCAGCAGGTGACATCAGCCTCGGAAGAGCTTACGGCCACGTCACAGCAATCCGCCACATCAGCAGAGGAAATAACTAAAACTATAAATGCGATTTCCGAGGGTGCTTTTCATCAGGTTAATAGCGTCAATAATGGAACAGAGAAGGCGAATATTCTGGGTAATGCCATAGAGATGGACTCCCAGCACCTTCAGGGGCTGAATGCAGCTACAAAAAAGGCTTCGGAGGCTGTAAAGATAGGCTTAACAGAGATTAACGCCTTGCTGACAATTACCAATGACAGTGATGCTGCAATAAAGGAAATTCAAGAAGTCGTGCTGAAAAGCAATGAAAGCTCTCGGAATATTGAAGAGGCGAGTAATTTTATCACAGAAATAGCAAATAAGACAAATCTACTGGCGCTTAATGCTGCAATCGAGGCAGCCAGGGCAGGAGATGCAGGAAGAGGCTTTGCAGTGGTTGCAGAGGAAATAAGGGGACTTGCTGAGCAATCAACAGCTTCTACAAAGTCTATAGATGAAATAGTGAAGGAGCTACAGTCAAATACCGATAATGTGGTTAAAACCATGGACAAGGTTTCAACTATTGCACAAAAGCAGAACAGGAGTGTCATAGCCAGCAGAGAAAAATATTTGTTAATAGCAGAAGCGATGAACTCCGCCGAGGAAACTGTTAACCTGTTGAACCTTTCAGGTGAAGATATGGAAGGTATGAAGAGAGAGATTTTGCTGGCGCTTAAAGAGCTGGCTTCTATTGCAGAGAATAATTCTGCAGCAACGGAGGAGGCGACTGCATCGATGGAAGAGCAAAGTGCATCGATAGAGGAAATCGCAAGCGCCAGTGAGGGCCTAGCTCAGCTTGCTCAAAGTCTGCATGCGATAATAACTAGATTTAAGCTTTAGCGATTAATTGTCTGATAGCCCATAGGATGATCTTGACTGAGCTGTTGAGGTCACCCAAGAATAAATGTCCTAGAGAAGGCAGCGGTTATATAAACTAAAAAAGGTTTGCATACTAATATGCAGGCCTTTTTTAGTTTATTAAGATATTATTTAGAAAAAATTCGAAATAACTATTGACCTAAAATGAAGCTAAATATATAATTAAAACAAAGGATATTTCGAAAAAAATCGAAATAAACATATTGGACTGGAGGTGGTGATATTTTGGGTTTTCCAGAGACCTTTAAGGCCCTATCGGATTCCGTCAGGCGGGATATCCTGCTATCCCTTAAGGCAAATAAAAAAATGTCTGCCGGTGAAATAGCTGCAAAATATGATTTGTCAAATGCAACTGTATCCTATCATATATCGCAGCTTAAGAAGGCTGATTTGATTTTTGAAACAAAACACAAGCAGTTTATCTATTATCAAATTAATATTTCGGTTTTTGAGGAGCTAATGCTATGGGTGGCTCAGTTTAAAGGAGATGATATTAATGAAAAAGAATAGGTTAGATGGTGACATCATTTTAGGCAGTCTAATATGTATTATTCCAATGCTTATAGGGATTGTTTTTTATAAGGATTTACCGGACACAATGGCGATTCACTTTTCTCAAAGTGGTGAAGCAAATGGCTTTGCCTCTAAGTATTTTATTGTTTTTATTATGCCTGTCTTATTTGCAGTCTTAAATATTATTGTTAACTTAGGCTTAAGAAGAAGGGATACAAAAGAACACTCTGCCAAAGGACTGCAGGCCTTAGGAAAATGGATTGTCCCCCCTGCTGCAGCTTTGACCATTTGCTTGACCTTCTATCAAAATCTTAAGCCAGAGGAAAACATAGTAAACAGCTTTATTTTAATTCTAATAGGGAGCATTCTCATTATTAGTGGCAATTATTTTCCTAAAAATCATCCTAATTCAAGAGTAGGGATAAAGTTTCCGTGGCTTCTGAAGCATGAAGAGGCTTGGAATAAAACCCATAGACTCTCCAGTAGGCTTTGGATAATTGCCGGGTTGCTGCTGTTGATAACGCCATTTATAGGTGTAGGCGCTTATGCAGCAATTATAGCTGCCCTAATACTATCAGGTGTTCTGCCGTTGTTATATTCGCTGTATGCTATACGGGACAAAAAGTAATCAGATGAGGAGTGATATTGGTGTTTAAAAGAGGCGTTCTAGTTTTATTGACCATTGCTTTTATTCTAGTATCGGTGACCTCCTGCAGCAGTCGGACGGATTTTGACATACCTGCCTTAGAGGCAAAAGCGGAAGCATTGGTGGAAAACATGCTGGAGGGGAATTTTGAAGATGCGAGAGGTGATTTCAGCGATGATGTTCTTGCTGTGTTAACAGAAGATGTATTAAAGGAAGGCTGGGTTACAACAGTAGAGCCACTGGGAAGCTATGTGGGGCATATGTCAACTGATCACAGGCTTGAGGGGAAGTATTGTATCATTAATGTCCTTTCACAATTTGAAGGGAATGGCGTTTTAGTAACTGCCACCTTTGATGCCAATGGAAAAATAGCTGGTCTAAGAACTACCTATCAAGAGATAGGCAATTTAGAGACTAAAGCCGCATTAAATGAGATAGAAATCACTATTACCGGCGATGTGAATTATCCGCTGGCGGGAATACTGACAATGCCTGACAATGTGGATAAGCCGCCAGTAGTCATATTGGTTCATGGTTCCGGAGCATCAGATATGGATGAGACCATTTCAGGAAATACACCCTTTAGGGATATTGCCTATGGATTGGCAGAAAGGGGTATTGCTTCCATACGCTATCATAAAAGGTTCTATAGCTATCCCCAGGCAGCATCAGAGCTGGGAAATAGTATTTCATTAGAGCAGGAGGTACTTGAGGATGTATATGCAGCTATTGAATTAGCTAAAACTGATAATAGAATAGATACAGAGGGCATATATCTGCTTGGCCACAGCCTTGGGGGTTCATTGGCACCGGCCATTGCCCACAAGCATCCGGAGCTGGCAGGCATAATTTCCATGGCAGGCACCCTCAGACCACTGTACGAGGTCTCCTATGATCAGGTCCAAGAAGCAGCTGAAGCCATGAGGCCTACCCTTTCAGACACAGATAAGAGTCTCTTAGAGGAACAGCTTAAGCAGATTGAAGGGGATGTTGAAATGCTTAGAAATATTCCTGCTACAATATCTGAGGATACAAGACTGTTGGATCTTCCTGTAAATTATTGGCGTTCTCTGGGGCAGTATAACGGACTGAATTATATAGATCGCATAGCTATGCCGATTTTAGTCCTGCAGGGAGAGGCTGATTTTCAAGTATATCATGATGTGGACTTTACACTTTGGCAGGAGAAGCTTACCGGAAGAGAAAATGTAGTTCTGAGGCTGTATCCGGGCTTAAATCACCTTATGATGCCAACACAAAACAAACGGGATCTATCAGAGTATGTGGTTAAATCAAAGGTTTCTGAAGCGGTCATTGATGATATTGCAGTTTTTATCAATAATGGTAGTCCCTCGAAGCTATAGGCAAACCCGAGGATTTTTAACATATTGTCAACTTTGTATTAAGGCTAAAAAAGGCACTGTGGTAGCCCCTTTTTAGCCTTATATCTATGTCATTTTCACTCAATACTGAAGCTAAAATCAGAACAGACATACTCTCCACTTTTTTGGAGTTGCTTTTCATAAAATTCGACTTTGCCCTCATGGGTTATTAAAATCACTGTTTTAAATTGAGTGCCATAATCAGGTGTATCAATATGAATAGAGGATAGCATTCGTTCTGTTTCTAAAGGTATGCCGGTTTCGGGAAGCTTGTCGTCGGCAGGAAGCTCTGTATCATCCAGTATTTGAAAGAGATTATCAATAGAAGGATTCCCCTTCAGCTCATGGCTAAAGCTGTTCTTTGCCTTGGTTACCTTATACCATGGCGTATCCAAGAGGGCATTGCTTAGACCATATACACCTTCAGTTAAAGGAATGATTTTATTTTCAATATTGGAATAAAACCAGAGCTCTGCCATAATATTGCCCACCACCAAATTAAAGGGATTATATGCCATAGCTTTAAGCTGCAATGACGCCAGGTAGTCTGAGGGCTTCATGCTGCCAACGAGATAGTCCAGTGTCAGCATTCCCCTGGAAAGACCTCCCTCTATTTTTAGTGAAGGATTCCTGTAGTTGGTTAGAAAGGCAATTCTCCCTTTTTTTGTGATACCAGTCCAGGTACCTCCCTTTTCACAGTCCATACCCGCAAGAAGATCAGGGTGGCTTTTCCAAAAATGAGCCCCTAGAGAGGGGCGATTCTTAAACTCATCTCTGTTACCTATAAAGATAAAGGCGTATTTAGGATGCACTTTATAGGCAAACAATAGTGTACACATCTACTTCACCTCAATCATCAATTACTTTTTCATATGCTTGTCATGCTTTTTTATTTCATAGGTAAGTTCGTTTTTTCCTATGAAATGGGGGGTGTCCCCCCTTATTAAAATAAGTAGGATACAGCGGAGCGTCCAAAGGAACACATGGGTTCCTTTGGAAAACAAACGTGACGAAGCCACTTTGTTTATTATATACCATTCTTTAATTTTCTGCTCACAATAAATAATATGAAAAAATATAGCCTAAAGATATAATGATGAAGAAGAAGGTTTTATTATAACTGTGTCGAATTTTGTAATTTATAGAATACTATGAAAATAGACTTTGTAGGGTGATGTTATGAGGTTAGTTATTATCAATGACATTAAGTCTATGGGGGATACGCTTTCAAAAATGTTGAGTGAAATGCCCGCAGTGCAGGTGGAGGGTGTTTTTGATAATAGTATCAGTGCTTATAATTTTTTAAAGGCTGAGCCCGTAGATATAATCATAATTGATATCAATATGCCAGGGGAGAATGGATTAACTTTTGTCAAGCAAATTAGGGAATTAATGCCCACAATAATAATCATTATAATATCCGCGACTTCTGATTATGCTTTAGAGGCTTTCGAGATATATGCTTTCGACTATATTGTTAAGCCTGTATCAAGGGTAAGGCTAGAAAAGACCATCAATCGTATTAGGGAAATATTAAATCTACTGTCAGACTGTAGATATTGCGGCATGAAATATCAGCTCTACGCTTATTGCTTAGGTGATTTTACATTAAGAAGCCCAACCGGGGAGGTAATACGGCTGCAATCCTCCAAAAGTGAAGAGTTAATGGCCTTTTTGATTTATAATAAGGGTAAGGCGGTGGATAAATGGCGGATAATAGAGGAGCTATTTACAGAAATGCCCATATATAATGCAGAAACCTATTTGAATACCACAACATATAAGCTAAGAAAATCTCTGGAGCCATATGGCATGAAGGATGCAGTCATATGCAGAAACGGTAGCTATAAAATTGATATGGATAAGATTTATGTGGATTTTTTAGATTTTAAGAATAGGATACGAGATTGTACGCCCATTGACATGAGCAATCTAAAGGAGGCACTTGAATTGGAAAATCTATATTCAGGGCAGCTGTTTGGTGATAAGGATTATTCATGGCTAAGGACAGACCGGGAAAGATTATTTCTGGCCTATTGGAGCTATGCAAAGCAGCTAAGTAAAAAGCTTGTGGAGTATGGTAAGCATACGTTAGCTTTGGAGCTTTTAAAGAGAATAGAAGAGCATGACCCCTATGATGAGGAGGTAAATATCTTGTTGATGAGGGTCTATGCAGCGCTGAAGGACAGAATTTCAATGAAACGACAATATGAAAGGTATATCGGTCTGGTTCATCAGGAACTGGGTATTTTACCTGAGGATTCCTTTAAAAGATTTTATGACGGACTTAGAGAATCCTTATGATTTGCATATAATTCAGGGGGTATATTTTAAAAATAGTATACAGTTGGAGGCATTGAGGAATTCTTGTTATCTGGGCACCTGAAGAATTCTTAGCCAGTGGTGCAACCGGCCAACAATTAGTTAATAAGCTAATTGTTGTTTTTTTGCCCTAAAGCAGTAACAGCAATTTGCATATAAAAATAAGGGGGTAGAGTGTTTTGATGGAGATAACTAGTAACCATGAGCTGGAAAAGCTGAAGCTTTATTTGAATGAGCAAATTGCATTGTTAAGCAAGCCCTGTACAAGCAATGAACGATCGGAGACTACTAACATACTCATTAAGCATTATGAGGAGATCATAGAGAGCATAAATCAATGGAGAACTCAGGAGGGCGCTAAAACCATATAAAAAGCATAGCTTTAAATTTTTAACATAAAATGATTGATTTCATCACCTAAGAGTACTATCATTTAAATAAGCCAAATTAACCTAAATATAATATTATTGGTATTATTAAAAGTACAGGAGGGGCAGCGGTGAAGGTACTAATCATATATGGCAGTGAAAGAAAGGGTGTTACCTATAATGCCGTTAAGATTCTGAAGGACACAATGCTGGCGGAGGGAGATGTCAGTTTTCAGGAGCTTTGGCTTCCAAGGGATTTACCAAAGTTTTGTCTAGGCTGCTTCAACTGCTTTTTAAAGGGAGAGGATAAATGTCCTCACTTCCAATATGTCGGTCCTATAGTAGAAACGATAGAGGCGGCTGATGGTATAGTAATGGCAAGCCCCGTATATGGACTGAATGCTTCTGCAGCGATGAAGAATTTAATAGACCATTTATGCTATATGTGGGTCGTACATAGACCCAATAAGACCATGTTTTCAAAGGTGGGCTTTGCTATATCCACGACCGCTGGAGCAGGAACAAAGCACGCAAATAAAACCATGCTAAGGGCATTGAATTATATGGGAGTAAAAAGAGTCTTCAGTCATGGCGCTGCACTTCAGGCCACCGCCCTGCATGAGATTAAGGACGAAAAGAGGATTAAGCTGGAGAAGGACATGAGGAAAAAAGCTAAGCGCTTCAGGCAGGAAATTCTCAAACGACATGCCTCCGCCAACAGGCTGTTTACTATGGCTTTGTTCTATGCCATGAGGGGCATGATAGGAAAATATGATGATGGCAATCGAGATAAGGAGTACTGGAGGAGCAATGGCTGGTTAGAGAAGGAAAGGCCTTTTGTTAAACTGAAGAAAAAAATCAGGAGGAATGACTAAATGGACAAAATAGGTGTTTTTATTAACTTAATGTTAACCCTTGTTTTATTTGCAATAATAAATTATAAGCTGCTGAGCCTTATAAAATACGAGAATCGTATATCAAAGCTAAGTGACGGAGCAAGGGCAGCGCTATCCGTCTTATTTCTTGGCGCAGGCTATTATTTAATTATGACCAGGTTTAATATCAGTAGTGAAATCGGAATCCCTGTCAGCATTACACTCTTTTTTAGCATGCTGTTTATTGCATTAGGAACTAAAACCTATAAGCGTAAGCCTAAAAAGCAATAGAAAAATCTATAATCATTATGCCCTCATCGAAATTAAGTTCTTGCTGCTAGGCCTAAGTTTAAATCAGTCAAGGGCTAGTAAATAAAATAGTGCAGCTCCTTTGAGTCCTAAAGGCTCAGGAGACTGCACTTTTAATATTACTTTTATTCTATTGTCATAATCCGCTTTAAATCCTCAGGAATTTCCTCTAGGCCTTGCTTTAGCCCCTCTGAACAAAAAGGACAATAGTTTATCTCAATTGCCGCATAGGTGATATAGTCCTCATCGGCTGAGGCTTCGATATTCAACTCCCAAAAGGTCCCCTCCAGCTCCTTTGATATAAAGACCTTTTCGTAGTCCTCTTCTTCAATGGCATTGTCTGCCCTATATGCGGAATTATAGCGTTTAATCTCATCACATTCATGTACCTGTAACCAATTATCATCAAGCTTTTTATAGGTGTTATTGTTTTCCATTTCTATTTCTCCTTATCCTATCAATTATTTTATTCATTACAGAAAATTGCATAATAAATATCAGCAGTATGTTGGTACAAAGCAGAGTTTGTGCATTATATTAATTTATAGGCAGCTCAATAATAAAGGTGGCACTTTTTTCCGGGATACTCTTTATAATAATTTTGCCTCTATGACTGTCTACTATCGCCTTAGCAATAGAGAGTCCAAGACCATAGCCCCCACTTTCCCTAGCCCTTGCCTGGTCTGCTCTATAGAATCTATCAAATAGCTTATCCATATGCTCCTTAGGTATACCGTTACCGGTGTTTGTGACAGCAAGGCTGATGGTATTCATCTGCTTTTTCAGGGATATAGAAATCAATCCTTTAGGATTTGTGTACTTTATAGCATTATCTAGGAGTATCATTAATACCTGCTTCATTTGCTCGCTGTATCCCTTATAAATAATATTGGGTTCAATATCATAGTCTAAGGAGATATTATTCTCAAAAATAATGGCCTCCATGGTCAAAATAAGATTTTCTACACATTCACTAAGATTGAAATCCGTAAAAACCAGCTTGTTCTCAGAGTAGTCCACATGGGCCAGGTATAATAAATCCTTTGTAAGCTTACTCATTCTCTCAGATTCTGACTTAATGTAATGCAGCCACTTTGCTTGGCTGTTGATACTATCCTCACCGTTGGCCAGCAGAACATCTACATTTGTATTAATTACGGCTAAAGGTGTCCTCAACTCATGGGAAGCATCTGAAACAAATTGCTTCTGCTTGTCAAAGGCTTCTTTTATCGGTTGTATAGCCCTATTGGCAAAGAAGCGGCTTATAAAATAGAGGCATACCAGCATGACGAGGCCCACAACTAAAAAGGTATACACCAGATTAGTTAAGATTGCCTGCCTTGAGGTTATGTCCACATATATGATCCTGTAGCCCACCGGGTGAAGCTGTAGGTTAAAGGCCCAATACTTGTCAGCCAGCTTAAATTTACCGCTGCTTTCTTTAGATGCCAGCGCGGCATCCTTTGCTGCCTCATAGAATTCAGTCTGCATTTTAAACAGTGATATGGCCAACGCTTCATGACCATTCAGATCTGTTAATATGGTAAAGGAGGCTGAGGGTTCAGGCTGGGAGGGGTTCAGATCATAATCTGAAAATAAGGGATTATCTAACCCTGCCCATGGGTTTTTAGGTAATTCGACTGCGCTTCTGCCGGGTTCAGAAACCCGTTTCAATTCTTTCTCGATGTCCTGTTGAACATTGCCATAGGTTATGATATATATGGTGCCGAAGGCTATAAGCATTAGCACCGATATCATTACCAGATTCAATAGAAGGAATTTATTCCTCAGCTGCTTGAACATCTATTCCTTCACCTCCAGCATATAACCAACCCCTCGTATAGTGTTTATGATAACTCTTGAGGCCAAAAAAGATAGCTTCTTCCTTAAGAAGGAGATATATACCTCTACATGATTATGCTCCACCTCTGCATCAAAGCCCCAGAGCTTTTCTATTATTATTTCCTTAGAGGTGGCGATATTTCTCCTATTAATTAATATCTCCAATATCTCACTTTCCTTCAGGGTAAGCTTTACTTCCCTTTCGCCGCTTGTAAGCTTTAGGCTTGAGGTGTTTAGCTGAATATCATCAAATGTTAGGGTATTGTCCTCAATTATCTCGCCCTTTCTTCTGGTCATGGCCCTGATTCTGGCCAGCAGCTCCTCCGTGGCGAAGGGCTTAGCCAAATAATCATCAGCACCGGAATCCAGACCCTTAACCTTGTCAGATATCTCCCCCTTTGCTGTCAGCATTATTATAGGAGTCACTATTTTTTCCTTCCTTAGGTGCCTCAATATAGTGATCCCATCTATCTTAGGCAGCATTATATCCAGTATTATCAGGTCGTAAATATCACTTAAAGCGTTATCCAAGCCAGTCTCACCATCATTAGCTATATCTACTGTATAATTATTTTTTTTGAGGATTTGCGCTAGGGCCTCTGCCAGATTTCCCTGATCCTCGACAATTAGTATCCTCATAAAACCACTCCCTGCTACTTAGTATTGACCAAAGCTACTATCTAATGATTATAACATAGCAAACCTTTAATTAACCTTAAAGGGAAGTATGGCTTTATTAAAAGCATGTTAATTTTATTAAAAGCATGTTAATTTTATTAAAAGCATGTTAACTTCTTTAAGGTTTCTTTAAGGTTTGCCAGATAGAATTAGTTATGAGGAAATTAAAAGCCAATAGTTGGATAAGGCGATTCCTATATGACTTCAATCAGAACATCCATAATTCCACCGCAGACCATGCCGTCATCTTCAGCAGCATTTCCTGTCATATCTACGCGGTGAAGGACATAGCTCTGCGATTCATATAGATTCTGGGCAACTGTAATGACAGCTGCTTCACTGCAGCCTCCGCCGATACTGCCAAGGGTTTTACCATCCTGCCAAACCAGCATTTTTGCACCGGCCTTACGTGGGACAGAGCCCTTTGCCGTAATGATGGTTACTAGGACTCTTGGCACTTGGGATGCTGATAAAAGCTGATGTATAACATCCTCATCAAATTCAGGCATATTAAATTTAACAGTGGAGGCAGTGGTCTTAGGTTTTCTTCGATAGCTTATTACCTCAGCTATAATGGATATTGCTATTTCTTCGGGGGTAACAGCACCGATGTCCAAGCCAATGGGAGAATTAACCCTTGCCAAGCTCTCGGGGCTATAGTTCTCCTCCAGCAGCATATCCTTCATAGTCTTAACACGACGCTTAGAGCCAATCATGCCAAGATAGGCGGTGTTGTATTTCAAAGCCAAGCGCAGGCATAGCTCATCATATCTATGTCCTCTGGTGACTATTACGATATAATCTGCCTCTCTGGGCTTTACTCTTTGGAAGGCGTCCTGAAAGCTATCACAGATGACGGCGCTGGCCTCAGGAAACCTATTTTTGTTGGCAAAGGAGGGACGATCATCTATTACAGTTACCGAAAGACCGATTTTGGCCCCGAACTCTGCTAGGGGCTTTGCAACATGTCCCCCTCCGAAAATGATCAGACGGGGCTTCGGGAAATAGGGCTCAAGTAAGAGCATTTCTTTATCCGTCCTTAACAGCTGAAGGCCCCCTGTAGACAAGGCCTCTTCGACGGCCTGACTAATAGCAGTATCAGAAGCTCTTGGGTCATCAGCAAAAAATTTATCGATTACCTTACCCTTATTTTCCTCGCTGGGCATAAGACGGGTAATTAATACAACCGCTTCACCTGTATCAAGCTTAGCAGTTAATTCATTGTAGACCAGATTAAACATTACAGCACCAGTCCTTTCGTATGTAGTTTCTTGTTTTTAGTATAGTAAATTGGACTGCATTTTACAAGGTCAAGATAATTGCTTAAATACAGTGTATATAGAAAAGAAATTTTATGTTGATTGGAGGTGATGAAATGGAGGAGCTTAAATTCAGAAATGAGCTTAAATATAATATCAATTATAAGGATTATGAAATGATGAGGCCTGTACTCAGGAGCTTTATGAAGGTGGACGGTAATGCCTTAAATAATACTGACAGCTACCATATCAGAAGCCTATATTTTGATGATTTTTGCAACACCGCCTTATATGAAAAGCTTTCCGGCTGTGATTGTCGCAGCAAATACAGGGTTAGGATTTACAACATGTCCGACAGGATGATCATGCTGGAAAAGAAAATTAAGAAGGGCAACAGGACAGCAAAGATAAGGCAAGAGCTTACCAAGGAGGAGTGCAGCAAAATTTTGGAGAATGACTACGACAGCTTTATAGCCTCCGATAAGTCACTGCTGAAGGAGCTGTTTATAAAAAACCGTTCAGACCTACTGAAGCCTGTGGTAATTGTAGACTATGAAAGGGAGGCCTATATAAGTCCACTGGGGAATGTCAGAATAACCTTTGACAAATGGCTTAAAACAGGGCTTTTTTCAACTGATTTATTCAATGCTGGGCTGCCGATGCTGAAGGCACTGGATGAGGAAGTGATAGTCATGGAGGTCAAATATGATGAATATTTACCTTTGCATATAAAGAATGCTGTACAGATAAAGAATCGTCAACGATTGTCGGTATCAAAATACGTTATATGCAGAAAACACAATAAAATAAATTCATGGGAGGATAATTAAAAATGACTTTTTCAGATATCTTTAAAAACAGCTTTTTAGAAGCAGTGGCCCCAAGCTTAAATATATTTAATATCCTATTAAGTATGGGAATAACTTTTGTATTGGGAATGTTTATATACCTTGTGTATAAGAAAACCTTCAAGGGCGTATTATATTCCAAAAGCTTTAATGTTTCACTGGTAATGATCTCAATGATAACTGCTTTGATTATCATGGCTATATCTTCAAACGTCATATTGTCTCTGGGTATGGTTGGCGCCCTCAGTATTGTCAGATTCAGAACCGCCATTAAAGACCCCATCGATCTTATATTTATGTTTTGGGCCATATCTATAGGGATAGTCTCAGGCGCAGGCTTATATCAGCTGGCTATACTGGGCTCCATCATAATAGGGATTACAATGACGGTGTTTACTAATCTTTCAACTGTTGAAAGTCCATTTTTATTGGTGTTTAATTGTGAGGACGGCAATGTTGAGGATGCTATTTTAAGCCATTTGTCAAAGGTGGTAAAGAAATATCAGATCAAATCAAAAACAGTCTCAAGGGATAATATTGAAATGACAATAGAGGTAAGGCTAAAAAATCAGGAAACAGGCTTTATCAATGAGCTTTCACAAAGGGATGGGGTACGTAGTGCTGTGCTGGTTAGCTATGATGGCGATTATGTTTCCTAACCAAATAGGTGGTGAAAAAATGTGAAAAAAATTCTAATAATTACAGTGATACTACTGCTGATTAATTCAGCTGTTGGGCTTATGGGGCTTCAGCTACCCTCACAGCTTAAGCTAAAGGAAATGGAGGCACAATTGGATCAGTCCGTATTTCCTATCGATGAGGTAGTTGAGGTAAGGATTGATATCTCAGAGAAGGATTTTCAGGCAATGCTTGAGAATCCTCTGGCAGAGGAATATAAAACTGCCAGTGTCAATTATAATGGCTATAGCCTCGATAATATTGGCATACGAACCAAAGGAAACTCCAGCTTAAGCTCCGTTGCCAGAAGTGATTCGGAACGCTATAGCTTTAAGCTTACCTTTGATGAATATATTGGTGATCAGAGTCTATTGGGCGTAATGGAGATAAACTTAAATAATAATTACAGTGATGCTACCTATATGCGGGAGCTATTAACCTATGAGCTGCTGGCTGAAATGGGGGTTCCCACCCCAAAGACCAGCTACGTCAATTTATATATCAATGATCAGCTATGGGGGCTTTATCTGGCAGTGGAGGCAATAGACGAGGCTTATTTGAGAAGACATTTTGATGTTTCCACAGGTGATTTATACAGGCCTGCAGGCAACGGCAGTGACTTAATCTGGAAGGGATCGGACATGGAAAACTACTCGGGGATGGATTTGAAGACCAATAAAAAATCCCCCGATAATGAGGCGTTGCTGGCTATGCTGCAGGAGCTTAACGAGGGCAGCGATTATGAAAAATATATAAATGTAGACGGTTTTTTAAGATATTTGGCCGTCAGTACAGCAGTGGTGAATTTAGACAGCTACCAGGGGCAGTTTAAGCACAATTATTATCTCTACGAGGAAAATGGCTATTTTCATTTTCTCCCCTGGGATTTTAATATGTCCTTTGGCGGATTTGGAGGTGGTGGCGGTGCGATGGGTGGCGGCAGAAACGCTGAAGGTGGGATGGCTGAAGACAGAATCGCTGCCAGAGGTGGAATGGCTGAAGGCAGAATTGTTGAAGGCGGAATGGACGGCAGCGGAGGTCAATCCACAACCTTGAAAATCGACGAGCCCACCACAGGAAATGTTGAGGAGCGTCCGCTGATAAGCAAGCTGCTGGCAGTAGAAGAATATAAGGAAGCATATCACGGATATATAGAGGAAATAGTTAATGGTTATCTTTCAACCGAAAGGTTCGAGGCAAGGGTGGAGGAAATAGCAGAATTGATCAGACCCCATGTGGAGCAGGACCCAACAAAATTTGTTACCATGGAGGAATTTGAGAAAGGGATTTATGACACCACCAACGGTCTTCTGGCCTTTACTGAGGCTCGGGTAGAAAATGTAAAGCAACAGCTCTCAGGCGAAATTGCATCTGTTAAGGATGGTACAGAGGTAACAGAAGGATTAGGCGGTATAGGTATGTTTGCCGGAGGAGAAAATGCTGGCAGAGGACAGTGGGGAAATATACCACAGGCAGGAGAAGCACCTGAAGGCATGGAAGGCATGCCACAACGGAGAGGCAACCAAGGAGGAGAAGCACCTGAAGGCATAGAAGGCATGCCACAATGGGGAGGCAATCAGGCAGGAGAAGCAGCCGGCAGAAATCGTGGTGAAAATGTCATGGGGCCTGGCGGTGAAATGCAGGGTGGTAGAGCACCGGGAGGCGGTATGGGGGCTATGACATCAAGAACAGAAGAAAGCGCTTATACGGCAATATCCAAAACAACCCTTATCATGCTGCTGCTCTTGATGACCTCAGCCTTTGGTGTATTTATGTTTAAAAGAAAATAGGTTGTGATTAATTGAGATAATTGGACATATTAAAATTTATAAATAAACCACCAAGGCAATTATACGCCCAATACTGATATGGAGGCCACTAATATGTCTAATACTAACAGCAGTATTAATTTTGTCTGGATGACGGCTTTTCAAAGCAGGAGTCTTGGTTAGCACTATGAAGGAATAAGCAGGCTATAACTCATGCATAATAGAAGAAAACACATCTATTGCATGGGAGGTATAGCTATGGAAGTTATAATAAGCGATGCAGCCATGAACATTTTGAGGCATAATGATCTAGGTCGGTTTATAAGAATAAAGCCCAAAAGCAAGCATCCCGATGGCGTCAGCTATGAAATCATTCAAGGGGAGCTAACACTTGAGGATAATTACTATGAGGTGGCAGAGCTGGTCTTCATAGTTAGTAAGGAGGAGCAGCAGCTGGCATGTTTGGAAATCGATTATGTCGAGGATTGGTGGGGAAGTGAATTAGTTATTGTCCTGGGAGGTAGAGGCTAAGGCGTCTGATGTACTTCTTTGTGTCAATATCCTAATGCAGGAATTGAATACTTGAAAATCTCGATAAGAGGGTAGGCATAAGAAGAATTCTTCAGTCTATCCTCTTCATAATGCTATAAGAGACTAAAGGTATAATAAGCATTAGTATGCATAAAAGAAGGATTTATTAATAGCTTATTGAATAATACAAATAGTTAAAACGTTAAAAAAATATTATCAACCGCTTGGAGGCGAACTCGTATGAAGTATAGGATTGGCGATGTAGAACGACTCTTAGGCGTATCCTCAGATACAATACGTTTTTTTGAAAGAAAGGGCGTAGTGAAGCCCATCAAAATTGATAGTAATAATTATAGACTTTTCAGCGCCATGGACATACATAAGCTGGTAGCCTATAGGTACTACAGGAATATGGATTTTTCGGCAGATGAGTCGGTTAATATGCTTAATCATTATTCCCATAAGAAAGCTACTGAAGAGCTCGTAAAGCAGATCGATGTGATAGAGGGTAAGCTAAAGCATTATAGTGAATTATTTGAAAGAATGCAGGATTTAAAAAAGTCTTATTTCAGCGTTGATACTCTGGTGAATAGCTATGAAATAGAAAATTCGCCACAGCTTGTATTCTACTATAATCAGGTGAATCATCAGTTCGATAAAGATGAGGAGGGAAGAAGAGAAATTACACAAAAATGGTTAGAACAGGTGCCCTTTGTCTGGATGGCATTAAACATCCCATTAAATGAAATGCCTGAAGGCAACAATATATATTGGGGCTATGCAATCGATACCAAGCATAAGGAGAGGATTAAAAGTCTTGATTTGACCTATGCCAGAACCTTGCCCTCCAGGCCTTGCCTTCACACGATCGTTAAATGTAGCAGTGACGAAGTACTAAAGCCCTCAAGATTAAGGGGTGCGATAGATTACATAGCGGATCAGGGCTTAAGGATGGCGGGGGATGCCATCGGATGGATAATAAATGAGGAGAAGCACAATACCCAATTCACAAGATATTTTGAAATTTGGATACCAGTAGAAGGGGCAGTAATAGAAGCGCATCAGAAATAGGAGACTGATGTCTTTTTTATATATCACCAAGCAATATCTATTGACACTGGAGTAAGTACAGACTTTATAATTGTAGAAGGGTAATGGATTAAGCAATTAAAGCTAAGGATATTACCCTTTATACTAATTTTTGTTGTTAATTAAATAACTAACAAAAAGTGTAACATCATACTATTCGAGGGGGAATAAAAATGAAAAAGCATAGGTTGAAGGTGATTATATGCCTGATGCTAAGTATGGTTATGCTGCTGATGGCAGGCTGCTCCGGTGGAAATACACCAGCCAGCGGCAATGCGCTTTATAAGGCAGGAACCTACACTGCAGCTGCGGCGGGTAATTTTGGAGACATAACGGTTTCTGTATCCTTTAGCGAGACAGAAATTCTTGAGGTGAAAATAGTTAGTCACAATGAAACTGAGGATATTGCTAAGCCGGTATTTTCAAAGTTTCCGGAAGAAATAGTTAAGGGCCAGACCCTTGCATTAGATACAATATCCGGTGCTACCAATACCAGCAAAGGCGTGCTTAAGGCAGTAGAAGACTGCGTAATACAAGCAGGAGGAGACATTGAAGCATTAAAAGCTAAAAAAAGCCTGAATACAGCAGGGGAGCCAATAAATAAGACTGTTGATGTTGTAGTAATAGGTGGCGGTGGAGCGGGCTTAGCGGCGGCTACTTCCGCAGCGGAAAATGGTGCCAGTGTTATTCTAATTGAAAAAGCGGCGGCGCTTGGCGGAAATACTCTTAGGGCAGGGGGCGCATACAATGCGGTTGATCCAGAAAGACAAAAATCAGTAGAGATGACCCAGCCTCTAATGGAAGATTTAAAGTCAATATTGGATTTAAAGGAAAGTGATTTAGGTGATATGGCACCTACTTTAACAGTATTAAAGGGCCAGATTAACGAATATCTAAAGGGAGACACCAGTGTGCTTTTTGATTCACCGGAGCTACATATGATACAAACCTACTTGGGCGGTAAAAGAGAGGGCTTAGACGGGTCTGTTATCACGGGAAAGGCTAGTCTGATAGAAATATTAGCAAAGAATTCTTTAAAGGCCATAGAATGGCTCGAGGGCTATGGCCTTAAATTCACCGACAATATAAGCACTGTATTAGGTGCTTTATGGCCCAGAACCCATGGTCCAACAGAGCCCATCGGAACAGGATATATCAGGGTTCTGAAGGAGGCCTCAACAAAGCTAAACGTAGAAATTATGACTGAAACAAAGGGCATGGAGCTAATCGTAGAGTCGGGACGAGTGACAGGGGTAAAGGCTGAAAAGCATGATGGCACACCGGTTACATTAATGGCAAATAAGGGCGTTGTTATTGCTACCGGTGGCTTTGGAGCAAATCCTGAAATGAGGGCTGAGTACAATGTATATTGGCCAGATATGCCTTTAAGCATGCCGACAACAAATTCTTCAGACTCAACCGGAGATGGCATAATAATGGGTAAGGCTGTAGACGCAAATCTTGTGGGAATGGGCTTTATTCAATTGATGCCAAGCTCTCACCCCGAAAGCGGTGCCTTATCAGGAGGACTATGGGGCAGTGCTGAATCACAGGTATTTGTAAATTCTGTAGGTAAGCGTTTTGTAAATGAGTACTCTGGAAGAGATGTGCTGGCATCAGCTGCTCTAAACCAAAAGGAAGGTCTTTTCTATATCATCTGTGATCAGGTAACGGCAGGAAATCCACAGCCAGGAGGCAAAAACGGCTGGGGCGACAGTATAGATAACTTAATCGAGACCAAGAGTGTATATAAGGCAGATACCTTAGAGGAGCTGGCATTACAGTTAGGTATGGCGCCGGCAGTGCTGGTGGAGGAGATTTCTAAATATAATTCTTATATAGACAAGGGCAACGACCCTGACTTCGGTAAAAAGAACTTTGGCCCTAAGATAGAGGTAGGCCCCTTCTATGCAACGCCTCGCTCACCTTCTGTACATCATACTATGGGAGGTCTGGAGATAGATGAGTCTGCAAGAGTTCTGAGTACAGATGGAAAAGTGATCTCAGGCCTATATGCAGCCGGAGAGGTAACAGGCGGAATTCATGCAGGGAATCGTCTTGGCGGAAATGCACTGGCGGATATCATTGTATTTGGTAGAATAGCAGGGGAAAGCGCTGCATTGGGTAAATAACAACAATAGGGGAGTGGGCCTCGTGCCCACCCCCTTTATTTTTTCCCTTCAATATTTTTAGAAGGCCAGCTTTAACTCTTGACGATGCACATGATTTATTGGAGCGTTGGTAGTATACGACTAATGAACTTTACCATACTTTCCTTAAGATTATAGCTGCCCTCATGCAGACACCAGTCATATACCAACCCACGGGCTGCTATAAATAAGAATTCTGTCAATTCCTCGGGACTATTATTGGTGGTAATCTCTCCGCTTTTCTGACCTTCAGCAATAATCTCTTGTAGAAGGGTTTGCATATATCTGCCCTTCTTTATAAACATTTTGTTGTTGGCAGTATAAAGCTGCTTTGCAGTATCCAAGCCTGTTGAGGTGTTGAGATCTGAATAATACCTAAAGTAATCAATGATCTTTTCAAAAGCAGTTTGACCCTGAATCTTATCCTTAACCTCCTTTAAGAAAAAATCATCCCCCACCTTGTAAATTTCTACAAAGACATCATATTTGGAACTGAAATAATGATAGAAGGAGCCAATCGAAACTCCGGCTTTTTTAGAAATTTCCTCAATGGTAATGTTGTCGAAGCCTTTACGTTCCATCAGATCGAGAGCCACATTATATATCCTATTCTTAGTATCAATGGCCTGAAGCTGACGTTTAGTTAATTTTTTACCCTTCATAAATGCACCATCCTTATATCAAATAAAACCTTCTAGGCTTATATCATCGTAGTATAAAACTATATTATGTTGATTATAGCATACACAATGCAGACAATCCATTGACTTTAAGTTTCAAAAAAATTGATAAAAAATTATTTATAATATTGACAATTATATAACACGATTATATAATGAGTGTATTCACCGAATGTATTCGGCGAATTGGTTCGATGGGGAATCGTTATCAATACAGCTTTTAAATGGGACATAAACCAATAAAAGTAAAAGTTGTTATTTTAACATGAATTTTATCGAACGCTTGTTTGAAAATGCTGTAAATTTTTTAGCAAAAGAAAAGGCACACCGCCTTGAATTTGTTAAATTTTTATACAAAGGGGAGGATAAAAATGAAAAAAATGACATCAAAGAAAAGGTTACTTTGCATGCTGTTATGTGTAATTATGGCAGTAATTGCAGTAGGTTGCCAAAAGCCTGTAGAAACGGCTTCAGAAGCCTTTAAAGCAGGCGTATATACTGCTTCAGTGGCAGGTCATAATGCCGATATTAAAGTTGAGGTTGAGGTGAGCACTGAGGCCATCTTAGGGGTGAAAATCCTTGAGCACAAGGAAAGCCCTGGTATCAGTGATCCAGCTATTGAAAGAATTCCAAAGGCAATTGTTGATAGCCAATCCTTAGCGGTGGATGCAATATCTGGTGCTACAATAACCAGTAAGGCGATAGTAGCAGCAGTAACAGAAGCATTAAAGCAAGCAGGTGCAGATATAGATGCCCTTAATGTCAAAAAAGAAGGGTCTAAAAACGCAGGTGAAACTAAGGAATATACCACAGATGTTGTCGTTATAGGTGGTGGTGGTGCAGGCTTAGCTGCTGCTGTGTCAGCTCACCAAAATGGTGCTGAGGTTATTGTACTTGAGAAAATGCCTCGTTTAGGCGGTAATACCATACTTTCAGGCGGTGCCTTCAATGCGGTAGACCCTAAGCGTCAAAAAGCACAAGGAATTGAGGATTCAACTGACAAGCATTATACTCAGACCTTTGAAGGTGGAGATAAGCTGGGGAACCCTGAATTAATCAGAGTTTTCGTAGATAATGCCTACCCTGCTATTGAGTGGTTAGAAAGCTTAGGCATGAAGTTTAATGACGAAGTATTTACAGTTCTAGGTGGATTATGGCCGAGGGCACATAAGCCTTCAACACCACTGGGAACAGGGTTTATTGATACCTATCAAGCCTATGTGGATGCCAATAAGGGCATTGATATTATGCTGGATACAGAAGTAACAGAGTTAATTATGGAAAATGGTAAGGTGGTTGGTATAAAGGCAACAGGACTTGAGGGTGAAGTAATCATTAAAGCCAACAATGGTGTTGTCATTGCATCTGGCGGCTTCGGAGCCAATGTAGAAATGAGAGATCAGTACAACAAAAGCTGGCCTGCTCTTACACAAATCAAAACCACAAACCATCCGGGAGCAACTGGTGACGGGTTAGCAATGGCTAAAAATGTAGGCGCTAACTTAATAGGCTTGGATAATATTCAGCTGCTGCCAATGGGTGATCCTGCAACAGGTAGTTTAAGTGGTAATATTGAGCAAGGTGTAGAAAATAGAATTTTCGTAAATAAATCAGGTAATCGTTTTGTTGATGAGGGAGCTAGAAGGGACGTTATGACAAAGGCCCTAATGGAGCAAGAGGATGCTTATATGTGGGTAGTTCTTGATAAGCACTCTTACCCAACTGGAGATAAGAAGAATAATTTCAATGAAACTATAGATGAGCTAATTGCACAGGGAAGAGCCTTCAAGGGCGATACTCTAGAGGATTTAGCAAAGCAAATTGGCGTAGATCCAGCAAATCTTGTTAAGGCAGTTGAGGATTTCAACAAGGCAGTTGACGCTGGTGGACCAGATGCCTTTGGTAGAACATTATTTGCAGATAAGATAGATACAGCACCATACTATGCAGGTGCTCGTGTGCCTACAGTTCACCATACTATGGGTGGTATAGAAATCAACACCAGCGCACAGGTAATGGATGTTAATGGTAAGGTTATTCCAGGGCTGTATGCAGCAGGTGAAGTAACTGGTGGTATTCACGGTAGCAACCGTCTAGGCGGAAATGCACTGGCGGACATTGCAGTGTTTGGTAGAATTGCTGGTGAAAGTGCAGCATTAGGTAAATAAGCAATAGGGGAGTGGGCTTAAAGCCCACCCCCTTTATTTTTTTTCAGAATACTTTCCAAAGGTAAACCAGTTTTTGTTGGTATGAAAAATAGTGGTGCTGCTGGCTGCAGCGCCAGAGAAATCAGCAGCCTTAAAGGTAATGACGTGAAATTTCTCCCTTAGCTGGTGGGGGATGCTGAAATATAGCTCACCCTCAGCAATATCATAAGCTGCGGGGTAAGAAATTCCGTCCAATACAGCTTTTATTGACTCAGGATCAATATTAGTTGATTCAGACAATTGAACCGCTGCCCTTAATTGGGAAGTACTGCTGACCAGCGGGCTGTTCTCCCCATAGGTGATGCGTATTCCCGGTAAAGCTTCATTGGATTTTTTCTGCTGAGTGCTGTGCTCCTCAACATTTTTAAGAAGCCTTAGGCTATTTTCTCCCAGTATTTTTTTAATATCAACATCCGAATAGCCTCTTTTCACCAACTCCTCTGTTATGCTATAAAGGTAGGAGGCATCGGGTAAATCCTTAGGCATTTTTGCACCATCAAAGTCGGAGCCAAGTCCGACGTAATCCACTCCTACAAGATTTACGACATAATCAATATGGTTCACAACATCAGCCACTGAGGCAACGCCATCCGTCAAAAACCCTTGACAGAAAACGATTTGGACAACACCATCCTTCTCTGCAAGCGCCTTTAGCTGTCTATCCGTTAAATTTCTTGGATGGTTTTTAAGGCTGAATACACCCGAGTGGCTTGCAATTATCGGAGCTTCGGAGGCTTCTATTGTATCCCAAAAGGTGGATTCCGCCATGTGAGATACATCAACCACCATACCGAGACGGTTCATTTCCTTAACCACAGCGCTACCTAAGGCAGTAAGCCCGCCGGAGGAGGTGCCACCGCCTTTATACTTCCTGTGGGTGCCTTCCCCAAGGGCATTAGAATAATTCCATTGAAGGGCAATGCATCGTACACCCAAATCGTAATATTGTCTGAGAAGGCCCATTGCATTTTCCTCGTTTAAGGAATATGCCCCTTCAATAGAGGGGATCATTGCTATTTTTCCTTTGTTGAAAATATCAACAATATCCCTATGATTTGCCGCCAATGCGACACTGTCGGTATTAGTGGCGGCAGTCCAATGAAGGGCATTGATTAAGGCCAGCAGCATACTGTTGCTGCGTTCATAGGGATTGTTTTTAAAGCCCGGTGTAAAAGCAGCAAAAAAGGCTGCCCTTAGGCCACCGCTTTGGAGCTTTGAAATATCAATATGAAGCCCAGTTTTGTTACCTAAATTCTTTCGCGGCAGCCAGGTGATAGGATTGATTACCTTCATCATTGTGTCATTATGAGTATCTACAACTATGGTGCTGTAATGAAGCGCCTTCGCTCTTGAAATATTATTATCCTGCAAAGCATATCCACCCCTTTGTTTAAGCTATAATATAATTATATTCTACTACAAATCAGCTTATATTGAAAAAGCTATCTATGATTTGTTAAAATAGGCATAAGAATAAATATGAGGAATGATATTATGAATCTGAAAAAAATAGCCTCAAATGTACAAAATATTTCTGAAGCCATAGCCAGTGTCATAAAGGTGGATGTAACCGTTGTGGACGATAATCTTAGGAGGATTGCTGGTACCGGCTCCTATAGAGACAGGATAGGTGAGCTTGTCAGTCGGGACTCAGTTTTTGATATTGCCCTGAAGAAGGGCGAGGGCTTTATAATAGAAAATGCAAGAGAGGAGACCATTTGTCTCCATTGCAAAAAGCTTGAGGACTGTCAGGAATATGCAGAGGTTTGCTGTCCTATTAAGCTGAAGGAGCATGTGGTTGGTGTGATAGGACTTATTGCCTTTGATGAAGGCCAGCGGCAGGAGATCGTACATAATCAAAGGAACTTGATGACGTTTTTAAGTAAAATGGCAGATTTAATATGCTCAAAGCTTTTGGAGGAGAATAAAACTGAGGAAATAAAGCTGCTGGCCTCTGAGCTTGAAATTGTGCTGAACTCGGTGGACAAGGGGATCATTGCAGTAAATGAAGAGGGCACTATTCTCCGATGCAATGAAAATGCGCTTCAGCTCTTCAACGGACGTAAGGAAGAGCTTATAGGAAAAAGCATACATGCCTTGATTGGTGATTTTAACGTAACCGCCATGATAAGGGAGGATAAAAGGGTTAGAAACAGAGAGTTTCTGTACAAGAAGAGAGTGTATCAATTACGAGGTGTTTTTGATGCAAATCCCATTAGTATAGATAATGATAATGTCGGGATGGTATTTATCATAAGCAGACTGACGGACTTACTAAATGCTATTAATGCCATTACAACAGCCACAATAGTGACCTCCTTTGAGGAAATAATAGGTGAAAGTGAAATTCTGAGGGAGGTAAAGGAAAGGGCTGCAAAGGCCAGCTGCTCAAAATCTACAGTGTTAATACAGGGAGAGAGCGGCACAGGCAAGGAGCTGTTTGCCCGTGCGATACACTATAATAGTGATAGGGCAAAGGGGCCCTTCATACCAATAAACTGCGCGGCAATCCCGGAGCAGCTATTGGAAAGCGAGCTCTTTGGCTATGAGGAGGGGGCCTTTACAGGCGCCAGACGTGGAGGCCGAGAAGGAAAATTTCTTTTAGCTACAGGGGGAACGATTTTTCTGGATGAAATAGGGGATATGCCCCTCCATTTACAAGGGAAGCTGCTTAGGGTTCTTCAGGAGCAGATGATTGAAAAAATCGGTGGGAAGGACCTTATTCCAATCGATATAAGAATCATAGCCGCCACCAACAAGGAGCTGGACAGAAGCGTGCAGGAGGGGGAGTTCAGAGAGGATCTATTTTATAGATTAAACGTGATACCCCTCAATATACCACCATTAAGACAGCGAAGAGAGGATATAGCACCACTGGTGAAGCATATGCTGGAGAAATGCAACAGGAAATTGCAAAAAAGCATAGTCGAAATAGATCCTGATGTTATGGCACTCTTTATGAAGTATACCTGGCCTGGCAATGTAAGGGAGCTGGAAAATACGATTGAATACGCAGTGAATATGTCAAATAGCAGCAATATCAATAAGGCGTGTCTGCCAAAGCGAATCACCGGCAGCAGGAGTCAAGGGGAACCGAAGACCTTTGAAGCCATCACTCCAGTTAAAGAGCTGGAAAGAAGAGAGATTCAAAGGGCTCTGGCGGTATATAAAGATGATAATATTACGGCTGCTGCCCATGCCCTTGGCATCAGCAGGGCAACGCTGTATAGAAAAATTAAAGAATATGAATTATAGCAGTCTCAAGTTGATACAGTTTCTCAATTTGAGACTGTTTTTATTTCTCATTTTGAGAATATGTGGCGCTTGCATTATATGAGTTAAATAAAGAACATTGGAATATTACGGTTTTCATATATTATTTTTGTGGCATGCTTCTTGCTTTATTAATAGTGATTCTATAGAAGTGTAGGTGAGGATAATGAATATAGAAAAAGCCATTATAGAAACCCTTAAGAGGGAGGTCACTCCGGCGATTGGCTGTACAGAACCGGTGGCGGTTGCGCTGGCTGCTGCAAAGGTTAAAGAGCTGATGCCCTTTGGGGTGCTGGAATTGCTGGAGGTATATGTAAGCCCCAATATATATAAAAATGGATTAGCTGTGGGAGTGCCACCGACGGATGAGGTAGGTCTGGAAATAGCAGCTGTCCTTGGCTATGTCGGCGGAGACAGCAGTAAAGGTCTTAAGGTGCTGGAGAGCATTACTCAAGAGGATATCCAACAAGCCAAGGCCCTTCTTAAGGAAGGCAGATTAAAGCTGAGTATCAAGAATACTACCGAGAAAATATTTATCGAGGTGGTGGGTCACGGACCGGAGAGCAGTATAGGAAGGGCTATTATAAAAGGCCAGCATAGCAGCTTCGTTTATCTTCAGTCGGGCAATCGGGTGCTATTGGATGCTGCTGAGGAAAAGCAGCAGGAAAATAAAGAAGCACAATTGTTATATCGTTTAAGCATTGCGTCAATCCTTCAGACAATTGAGGAAATTCCTGCATCTGAGCTCCATTTCCTGCTGGAGGGATTGGAAATGAATGAAAGGGTTGCCAGGGCAGGCTTAAATAAAAGACTGGGTATGGGAGTCGGTTATACGCTGATGGAAAATATAGCTAGTGGTATACTGGGTGATGACCTAATGAACTACGCTAAAATATTGACGGCTGCAGCTTCAGATGCCAGAATGTCAGGCATCAGCCTGCCGGTTATGAGCAGCAATGGTAGCGGTAACAACGGATTGACGGCTATTTTGCCTATAGCTGCCTACAGGAGCAAATATGCCGTAAACAATGATCGACTGGCAAGGGCTTTGGCAATGAGCCATATCATGAATAGTTATATAAAGCATTATATCGGAAGGCTATCTTCACTATGCGGTTGTGCGGTTGCGGCAGGTACAGGGGCATCAGTGGCAATTGCCTGGTTAATGGGTGCTAACACTCAGCAAATAGAGGGAGCTATTAAAAACATACTGGGAGACATTAGCGGAATGGTTTGTGATGGTGCCAAGGTGGGCTGTGCATTAAAGCTTTCGACCTCAGCATCGGCGGCAATTCAGGCAGCACTTCTGGCCATTAACAATCAGGTAATACCAGCGGGAAATGGGATAATAGCAGAAACAGCTGAGGAAACCATTAGAAATTTAAAGCTGCTTTCAGAGGAGGGCATGGGTAAGGCCGATGAGGTTATCATAAGGGTGATGAGGAAGCGGTTTGGCATGGAAATAGCCTGAAACGAAAAAAAGCCCGGCATTGTTTAGCGTATTATGTGGATAAGGGAATAAAGGATTTAAATCAATGTGAATAATTGTTATAATACAATAGGAAGGCTATTTTAGCCTTCCTATTGTATTATGGGTGTTAATTGAGAAAATTGCTTAATGAAGGCAGTGGGATGTATATACATAGCTGAAAGCTTCCTGCTCAGTGTTCACGGGCTGATTTGTGGTATCTTAAAGGATATTAGCCCTAAACAATGGCGATAGATTTTTAACCATGTATAAAATAGTATATATATGAATTCTCTTGATTGTATCCAATTTTTATAGTTATTAATAAATTAAAAAGGTGTTGTGTTTAATGACGAAGGCATTATTTATAGCTGAAAAGCCCAGTGTCGCATTGGAATTTGCAAAGGCGCTGGATATTAAGGGCAATAAAAGGGACGGCTACATAGAGGCTGAAGGCGCCATAGTAACCTGGTGCATAGGGCACCTGGTCACCATGAGCTACCCTGAAAAATATGATCCGAAATTTAAAAAGTGGAGGCTGGAGGACTTGCCCTTTTTGCCTCAGCGGTATCAATATGAGGTGATATCTAATGTGAAAAAACAGTTTGAAATAATCAAAGGTCATATGAAAAGGGAAGATATAACAACAATCTATGTATGCACTGACTCTGGAAGAGAAGGGGAGTACATTTATCGTCTGGTGGATGAGATGGTAGGGGTTGAGAATAAAGAAAAAAAGAGGGTATGGATTGACTCCCAAACGATGGAGGAGATCAAAAAGGGCGTAAAAAACGCAAAGCCCCTTTCAGAATATGATAATTTGTCGGAGGCGGCCTACTTAAGAGCTAAAGAGGATTATTTAATGGGAATAAATTTTTCTCGTCTATTGACCCTCAGCTATGGTGGTGCGCTAAGTAAGGAGCTGGGGAAAAAATATGTTGTCATTGCTGTAGGTAGAGTAATGACCTGTGTTTTAGGCATGATTGTTCAGCGAGAAAGGGAGATAAGAGATTTTATAAAAACCCCCTTCTACAAAATCAATGCCAGCTTTAATCTGGAGGAGGCCATGGGCTACGAAGGGGAGTGGAAGGCGGTGGAGGGCTCTGCCTATTATATGTCGGAGCTCCTCTTTAAAGATGTGGGCTTCAAGGAGCGGAAAAGTGCTGAAGCCTTTATAGAAAAGTTGAAGACTGGTGATCAAGAGCCGATGGCGGTTATCGAAGAAGCCAAAAGGAAAAAGGAAACTAAGAATCCACCTTTATTATTCAATCTTGCAGAGCTGCAGAATGAGCTTTCTAAGAAGCTAAAAATTAGCCCAGACGAAACCTTAAAGATAGTACAAAATCTTTATGAGAAAAAGCTAGTAACCTATCCAAGGACCGATGCCAGAGTATTATCAACAGCTGTGGCGAAGGAAATTGACAAAAATCTTAGAGGTCTTATGTCTATAAGGAGTAATTGCCGACTGGAGGAAAAGGATGCTGATATAGTAGATTACGTGGCAGCAGTTCTTAAGGAGGGCTTATATAAAGGGTTGGAAAAAACAAAGTATGTGAATGACAAGGCCATAACAGACCATTATGCCATTATTCCCACTGGAGAAGGGCTGGAGACCTTTAACAGACTTCCGGAGAGAGAAAGACAAACCTATATATTTATCCTGAGACGTTTTCTTGCCATATATTTTCCGCCCGCCATCTACAGTCAACTGTCCATTACCACCAAAATCAAGGAGGAAAGCTTCTTTACCACCTCCAAGGTTTGTATTCAGGAGGGATATTTGAGGGTGCTGGGGGAGGAGAAAAAGGAGGATTCACTGAAGACTGACAAGGAGGATATTCTTAAAAAGCTGAAAAAGGGTCAACGGGTGAAGCTTTCAGAGCTCAGTATCAAGGAATCGGAAACAACACCCCCAAAACGATATAATTCAGGTTCAATGATACTGGCTATGGAAAATGCCGGTAAGGTGATAGAGGATGAAGAGCTGAGGGAGCAGATAAAGGGCAGCGGAATCGGCACCAGTGCTACAAGAGCGGAGATAATGAACAAGCTGCAAAAAATAGACTATATCGCATTGAATAAAAAGACACAAATATTGACGCCCACCACCCTAGGTGAAAGGATTTATGACGTCGTATCTAAATCCATTCCTTCCCTACTAAAGCCAGAGCTTACCGCCAGCTGGGAAAAGGGCCTCAGTATGATAGCCAGGGGTGAATTAGGCTCACAGGAGTACATGGTGAAGCTGGAGGATTACATATCGAAAAACACCCAAAGGGTATTGCTGATGGGTGATCCCCAAGGGGGGCATAGACCTAGAATAAGGTCTGCAAAGGATAAGGGAGACAATCAAGGGATAGCCCCTTCACCACAAAAAATAAAAGGTAACGCCGCCTTAGGAAAATGTATATCCTGTAATGATGGTGATATACTTGAAAATCGGAAGGCATATTTTTGTAGTGGCTGGAGAAAAAAATGCAAGTTCACCACTTGGAAAAACAGTCTGGAGCTTTATGGGCATGCGGTGACACGGGATATGATGCAGGAGCTGCTGGAGAAGAAAAAAATAGAGGCCATCAATATTATATTGCCTCAAACGAAGGAAAAATGTGTGGCGGAGCTGCGTTTTAAGGAGGATAACAGCGGTGCCCTCGAGCTGAGAAATGTAACCAGGATTTAAGGTTTTCTCGGTTGATTAGTGGGTATAATATTACAGCTAATAATTTTAATTTGAGGAGAGGGATATTGATGAGCAAGGTAGTTTTATACACAAAGGGATATTGCCCCTACTGCAGGAGAGCTGTGGCATTACTGGAGAGTAAGGGTGTAGTGTTTACCAATATAGACGTAACAAACGATGTTAAAACCTTTTCAGCAATTTCAGCAAGAACAGGCTGGGATACTGTTCCCCAAATATTTATAAACGATGAATTCGTTGGTGGCTGTGACGACATACATGAGCTGGATAGAAAAGGACAGCTGGATAAGCTGTTGGGGCTGTAAGTAAACCTAGGGTTTTTAAATCAATGTATATCTTGCGTAGTTTCTAAATTGGCGCTATAGGCGCAATAGGTACTTCGCCTTCAGCATAAACCAAGGGTGTTTCCCTTGGTTTTATTGCAATACGATTGAAGGATTATGATATGATTTGTAGAATACAATACACACTTTGTATCACTAAGGAAAAAAGGGAAGGAAGATAAGGATGCTTAACCACTATCAAAAATATATTCCCCTTTTGGTCAGGTTGGTTATATTGACAGGGATTTTCCTTGTAATTAAATATTTTGGTATAGCTATATTCCTTGCAATGCTGCCCTTTTTGTTTGGATGGAGCATAGCTCTGATGCTGGAGCCTTTAATTAAATGGTTAAATTCAAACCTCAGGATGCCCCATGGCCTTGCTGTCCTTTTAAGCATATTACTATTTGTAATGGTGGTTACAACTATTGTAATAACAGTAGGGAGTGTTATATTTGTCCAGCTAATGAATTTTTATAATAAAATACCGGAATACTCAAATATCTTAGTTGGAAACAGTCAGTTTATTATTGAAAAGGTACAGGATATATACTTTAAGATGCCGGAGGATATTTTAATTACCATGAAGGAGGGACTGAACAGTCTGATTAGAGTAGCCAGCTCCTCCATAACGGTAGTACTGGCCACTGTACTGAATATTATTACTGTAGTACCTGAATTCTTTGTCTTCATTATTGTTACTATTATAGCGGCATATTTTATGGCTAGAGACAAGGAAAAGCTACTGGCCTTTATCCGATTGCAGGTTCCGGCCAATTGGATCGAGAAGTTTAGGATTATAAAGCAAGACCTGAATCATGCATTATTGGGCTATATCAGAGCGCAGCTTATATTGATGGTGTTTACGTTTTTTGTGGGACTGATCGGTCTAACCATAGTAGGGCTGGATTTCGCATTTTTGATAGCCCTAACCTCCAGTGTACTGGATGCTTTGCCGATATTGGGAACAGGAGCGGTCTATGTTCCTATAATTATATGGCATATAGCTAAAGGAAACCTACTGACAGCATTATATGTTGGCATTGTTTATGGTGTGGTTATAACTGTAAGACAGCTAATGGAGCCAAAAGTGCTATCAACACAAATCGGTGTACATCCTTTGGCTACTCTGATTTCTATGTATGTGGGCTTTAGACTATTGGGCTTTATAGGCCTTATCATGGGACCAATACTATTAATTATAATACCTACCATGCAGAAAATTGACTTATTACCTAACTGGAGGAAGTGAGGATTACTATAGCTCCTTAAAGGCTTGAATTTTTTCAGCATCCAGTTCAAGGGTCTTGTGAAAGCCCTTCCAGTTGATTTTTAATTGGTGGTTTCTCTGATGCCTGTATATTTCCTGATAATCTTGTATGAATATCAGGTCTTTTTTGCTGTAGTTATTTGCTATAAAGACCAACTCGCCGGCATCTACATCAGTGCCGGTAATGGAAATCCTTATGGTGATCTCCTTATGGTTATATAAGCATTCCTTAATATATTTCAGCAGCTGTTGGTTTTCTGTCTTATGTAAATCTATATCCCAATATAAAACATCCTCCAGGTAGTGATATTCCTGTGAAAGCTGGAGCCTTCTTTTACGAATGCCATTTTCATAGGTAAACAGCTCTAATATCCTATTCACATTGACTATCGCTCGACCCTTATTGCCCACCCTCACCGACAGGTAAAACCTTCCCTTATGCCTTTTATAGCGTATATACAGCCTATTAGACATCAGAATATTTTGAGGTCTTTTTACCAAGTAATATAGGAAAATTCCGGTGAAAAGAGAGTTTATTAAAACGCCTGAAAAACCCTGCATAACGGCCAGAAGCTTGCCAACACCGTTTACGGTCTTAAAATCTCCATAGCCTATGGTTAGGTAGGTAATTCCACTGAAATAAAGGTTATCCCAAAAGGAGGCCTTGGCAATTGTAATAGAAAGATCTTCTGCGATGTGGGTATTAACAATAGAATCATTTATACCATATAAAAATGCAAACAATACCATATTCATGCCGACAATAACTAAAAAAATGATTAGGAGCAAAGTGATTCTCCTGATTTTATTCATCTCATCACTCCATTATCCTGTGGAATCTATACAATGTAATATGTTTCATATAATCAGTCTTCATACATGCATAGAACTTTAAATTCTAAAATGTCATATTTTTCTTAGATAATGATTTATGGATAACTAAAGGGAAATATGTAAATGATAATAGTGAGCTTCATAGAATCTTCAATTACAGGGAGGAATAAGCCAATGAGAGAAGGTATGATTCCCACTATATTAGGCACAGGTGTTACAGCAACTGGTCTTGCTCTAAAGGGAATGAGCATGAAGCATAAAAGCCTTGATAACAATAGTGTTATGCCGATGATAGCAGCAGGAGTTATTGGATTTGGTTTAGCCCATATTGTATTGGGAGCAATAGATTTAGTTGAAGATCATTGAGGCTTCATATAAGAGTGAGGGTACTTTTCCCTTGCTCTTATAGTATGTATGAATAGTTCCCTCAAAAAGGGTTATGATATAGGTATAGACACATTATCACCACTACAAAATATCAATAACGTATTGACAAATATTGTAGGACGTGATAACGTATAACGTGTGTTAGAAATTTTTTTTTAGGAGGAAGCAATATGAAAATTGGTACAGTTAAGTGGTTTAATGGAGAAAAAGGCTATGGATTTATATCTGTAGAAGGAGAAGATGATGTATTTGTACATTTCTCAGCTATTCAAACTGATGGGTACAAGACATTAGAAGAAGGACAAAAGGTTGAATTCGAAGTTGTTCAAGGTCCAAGAGGATCACAAGCTGCGAATGTAACTAAGTTATAATCATAGGTTTACATATATCGTTAACGAATGATTATAGATACTATACCACCTTGTTTACAAGGTGGTTTTTCTATGGGGAAAAATAATTATATTAGAAATTAACATAATAAGTAAAGATTTAAAGCTATCTTAATACAATATATAGATAGTTTTTTTTATTTCCCATTGGCGAAAGGGAATAGATGTCCAACTGAATTTAAAGGGAGAGTGGTTTTATGCGTGTATTTCTACTGACGATTTTCATTTGCCTTGCTCTGGTTATTCCAACCTTTGGTGAAGGGCTGAATGAAGAAGCCTATCAGGAGCTACAGCAGGTAGAGAGCACGATGGAGGAAGCGATAGCGGTTAATTACCGACTATCTTTTGAGGAGCTAGGATTTTATCAAGAGGAATATATCGACGAGGCGCTTAATATGAGAAATGCAGTTTTACGATTTCAAAGCCAGCACAACCTAATCGTAAATGGAGAGCTGGATGAGGACACAAAACTGGCCTTCAACTATAGGGTAACATCGAAGGGGGAGGCTATATACGATCAAATACAGGAGGCACCAACGGATAAACACTGGATTGTCATAAATAAAAGCAAGCGGATATTGACATTATATGAGGGCACAAATGTGGTTAAGAAGTATCCGATAGCACAGGGAAAGCTTCCAAGCTATACACCCGAGGGGAAATTTACAATAGTGAATAAGCTAATTGATCCAGCGTGGGGTGGTGCAGGTATATACAAGCCCGTAAAAGGAGGGGTTCCTGAAAATCCATTGGGACCAAGATGGATGGGACTTTCTATAAAAGGCGGGGGGAGCTATGGGATACATGGCAATAATAGTCCCTATTCACTAGGTACAGATGCTTCACTAGGTTGCATAAGGATGATAAATTCAGATGTTAAGTCACTTTTTGATATTATAGACAAGGGTACTATTGTGTGGATAGGCACCGATGCAAGGCTTCAGGATTGGGGCGTTTATCAGGAAAGCTACCTAGCTAAAATAGAGCTATAGCTTTCTCAGCGGATTTGGCAGGACTATTGGCACCATGGATGGTAAAGGGGGATGTATATGGGAGGTCTAAAATTTGAAACCTTACAAAAGCTAGTTTTTAGCTATTACGGCAAGTGTAAGTACGAAAAGGCATTAGATATAGCTAGAATTGCAGCAGAGGGATTTCCTGAAAAACTCTCCAGAACAAGCTATTGGAGAGCATGTCTATATAGTCTTCTGGGTAGAAATAAGGAGGCCATTGAGGTGTTAAGGTCTGCTCTAGCAAAAGGCATCTGGTGGTCCCCAGAGGCTATGCTTTTGGATGAGGATTTAGACGGTATTAAAGGCACTAAGGCCTTTGAAGATATATTGGAGGGCTGTAGATATTATGAGGAAAAGGCAAGGAAAAGCAGCAAACCGGAGGTGTTGATAATCACCCCAAATCAATATACCGAAGGCTCCAGCTATCCTTTGCTCTTTGCCATCCATTGGCATAATGGCAATCCCCAGGATTTTTCACGACTTTGGCGGTATAACTCTGCCTTTAGCAACTTTATATTAGCCTTTCCTCAATCCTCGCAGGTTACCGGTGTAAATGAATATTGCTGGGACGATGAAGCCACCTCCCGGAGTGACATTCAGGAGCTATACAGCAGCGTAGTGAAGGGGTACCCAATAGATACAGGCAGCATAATTTTTGCTGGGGCCTCTCAAGGCGGCAAGCTGGCGCTGGATATGGCATTAAAGTATAATGCAGACACCGTTAAGGGCTTTATTGTTTTTATACCTGCCCTAAGAGAATTTGAATCTTACATCCCTTATCTAAGGCAGGCTGCAGCAAAAAAATTAAGAGGCTGTATTATAACGGGAGATCAAGATTATTATTACGTCAATGTTTTGACTCTTAACAACTGCTTTAGGCGGTTTGGTTTGTCTTGCAAGCTGATCGCGGTGCCAGGGATGGGACATTTTTTCCCCGATGATTATGAAAAAAAGATAAAATTAGCCGTGGATTATATCATGAATGGATAAGCCTTTAACAAGCTTAATCTTATGTTTATTTATCATCATATAAGGTAAAAATAATAATGAGAATAAAATTCTGTAGGTAAAAGGAATTGTATTTAATCAATTTTAATTATAATGTTTACTTGACAGAATAAAAAGGATATAATTAGTCAGTATGAAACTAAATTGCAGGAGAGATGAAATGAAAATGAATGAATTTGAAAAACTGAATATTAGCAATGAAATACTAAAGGTGGTTGGAGAATTAGGGTTTGAAGCACCAACACCAATACAGGCACAAGCCATTCCAAAGGTAAAGGAAGGGCATGATATCATAGGACAGGCTCAAACCGGTACGGGTAAGACAGCTGCTTTCTCTATCCCTTTGATAGACAAGGTGACACCATCGGACAAATCGGTTCAAATACTTGTATTAACCCCTACTCGTGAGCTTGCTATGCAGGTGGCCGACGAAATCACCAAGTTCTCAAAATATCTACATGGCGTTAAGGCAGTGGCTATTTATGGTGGACAACCAATAGAACGTCAAATTAAGGCCCTAAAGCAGGGGGTGCAAATTGTTGTTGGAACCCCAGGAAGGGTGTTAGACCATATTAAGAGAAAAACGCTGAAGCTTGGTGGCGTTAAGGGTGCAGTTTTAGATGAGGCGGATCAAATGCTGGATATGGGCTTTATAGAGGATATAGAGTCGATATTGAATGAAATGCCTGAGGAAAAGCAAACATTGATGTTTTCAGCTACAATTCCTAAGGAAATAGAGCAGCTGGCCAAAAAGTATATGAAGAAGCCTGTAAAGGTTAAGGTGGTTCATAAGGAGCTGACTGTGCCACAAATCGCTCAGTACTACTATGAGGTAAAGCCCCATGAAAAGGTGGAATCCCTATGCAGAATTTTGGATATGGAGAAGGCAGAACTCGGTATGATTTTCTGTAACACTAAGAAGGGTGTAGATGATCTTGTAGAGAAGCTGCAGAGTAGAGGCTATTCCGTTGAGGGTATTCATGGCGACATGAGACAAGTGCAAAGAGAAAGAGTTATGAAGAAGTTCCGTGACGGTACTACAGACATGCTGATAGCTACAGATGTGGCTGCCAGAGGTATAGATGTTGATAATGTAGCGCTGGTTGTAAACTATGATCTTCCCGACAATTTCGAATACTATGTGCATAGAATTGGTCGAACAGGCCGTGCAGGAAAGCTAGGACTTGCTTATACCTTAGTTATTCCTAGACAATTAAGAACACTAAAGGCCCTAGAAGGCTATGCTAAAACCAAAATAATACGTAAGAGAGTACCGACCATCAACGATATTGTTGAAAAGCAAAGAGAGTTTATTTCAAAAAATATTGTTGCTACTATTGAAAAGGGTGGTCTGCTGGAGCATATCAGCTTTATAGAAAATCTTGCTGAAGAATATAGCTCAGTAGAAATTGGTGCAGCACTGCTGTCAATGCTGATCAAGCAGGATGAAATGAGGGCACTGGAGTCAGCGGAGGCATATTCCCCAGGAAATGCGACTGAAGATGGCATGGTTAGAATGTATTTGAATATTGGTAAAAATCACGGAGCCAGTGCCGGCAATATCTTAGCTGCCATTACTTCAGAGTCTGGCATTAGCGGTGATGTTGTGGGTGTAATAGATATGTACGACAAATTTACCTTTGTTGAGCTTCCCCAAAAATACGAGGAAAGAGTGCTAAGGTCAATGGGCAAAAATCGTATTAAGGGCAGAAAGATCAATATAGAGCGAGCAAATTCAAAAAAATAACCATAAGCTATAATCAGCAAAAAGAGGTTCTTAATAGATACCTCTTTTTTTATTAACAAAACACAGAGAACACAGGGGGACGGTTCTTCTGTGTCGTCTGCGGAGTAATTAAAACAAACACAAGAGAACCGTCCCCCTGTGTTCTCTCCCCCTGTGTTCTTGGCCTTTGATTTTTGCAAAAGTTTCAGCTTCTATGGGTTTATTTCAAGGCATATAATTGAATGAATACTTTTTTAGGGAGGGAAGCGCCTTGGACTTAACTAATTATACAGAGGCTGCCATATTTGAGCATAAATTTTGGTTGCAGGTATTGGGGGATCATGCCAGATTTATACTTAATGCACTTTCACCGAAGGAAACCATGACAATTCAAAAAGCAAACTATTTTATAAACGTTTTTGATCAGCTGCTATTGGAAGCAAATAAAGAACTAACTGAAGAGCAGCTGAATATTTTAACTCAGCAGGCTTACCATTATGCACAGGAGATAAGGCTATTTAAGCTGGAGTTGATAAAGCGTCAACTTACCAAGGATATTGTGTTAGAGCTGCCGCCTACCTTCATCAATCACATGGTGAATGAGGTTGAAGAGTATTTGCTGGTGCTTTGCTTCCTGCTTGCTAAGCAGATACCTTCGACAAGCGCAGTTTATCAGCATTTGGTATGGCTGCTGGATGCAGGTGGTCACGCTGCTGCCATTGATATAGGGTTGGACGATGTTGAGAAAAAGTTGAAGGAAAAAAGCAGAGAGTTTAACAGCACCTTTGAAAATTTTTATATTAAAGCTGTGGAGATGGCTGGCTTTATGAGAAGTGGTCTGACGCATTTTCCAGCTCTTAGCAGATTCAACCTAGATGTAGCCTGTGTTATAGAAATGTTTAAGGACTTCATTAGAGACTTGGAATGTCTGGATAAGGACAATAAGGTACTGGGTACGCTGACACCCCTCCTATTGGATCATATGGCCAGAGAGGAATGCTATTATCTGATAAAGCTGGCTCAGGTATCTGAGGTTAAAAAGCCCGACTGTGACCCTACAAAGCCCAGAAGCGGTGAGTAATAGATGCTTCAAATATAGTGACAGCACTTTTCCCAAATAAAATCCTCCACTAATCGGAGGATTTTATCTTATTTTTCAGTTGTAGGTGGGGTGAAGGTTCTTTTAGCTAATTCAGCATCCATCAAATATATCGCATTACTGTTTTCACCAATACGCTTCACTTTAGTTAATAGGCCGCCTATAGTCGTAAGCTCCTCCACCTGCTCATCAACAAACCAGTTTAAAAAGCTAACACAGGCATAATTTTTCTCATTTACGGCAATATCCATCAGATGATTAATTCTGTCGGTTACAAATTCCTCATGCTTTAAAGCTGCTGCAAAGATCTCCTCAAGAGAGTTAAATTCATTTTGAGGCTCATCTAAGGCTGTGATATAGGCTCTTCCGCCTAGATTATTAATAAAATTAAAAAATTTCATTGCATGGAAGCGTTCTTCTTCGGTCTGTACAATAAAGAAGTTGGCAAATCCCTCAAGCTCAAGATGCTTGCAGTAGGCCGCCATTGCAAGGTAGTAATTGGCTGAAAAGAATTCATGCTTTACCTGCTCATTAAATTCTGACAATATTTTTTCTGATATCATATATACTCCTCCTGTTATGTTTATTTTTGAGTGATGAATACCATAATCCAGCGGTAGCACAAAAAGTTAGGCTCATCCTGATGATATATTATTCCCCTCATTGCGTTATATAATGACCGCATATTTTTTAAATTGAATACCCGCTGTCGCAGTCTTCAAACAAATGAGACTAAATATTAGGTTAAAATATCTCCTGCAATAAGATATAATTTAAGTATAAAAATTAAAGGAGAGTTACCATGACCTATAAGCTAATTGCCACCGATATGGATGGCACTATTTTATTGAAGGATAAGAGTCTATCACAGGCCACCATAGCCGCAATGAAGGAGGCGAGGGATAAGGGCATAGAAATAGTGATATGCACAGGAAGAACCTTCTCCAATGTACTGCCCTATCTATCTCAGATTAACATTGACTGCAACATCATAACTAACAATGGTGCAGTCATACGAGATAAGGATAGAAGGGTGCTGTATAGCAATTATATAAAAACGCAGCAGATGGAACAGCTGTTGTCGGTCCTTGAGGCAGAGGATGACAGGGTATACTATCATACTGCCGACGAAAATCTCACCTATATCAATAGCTTTATTAAACGATTGAGGGTTGCGAAAATCTATATACAGAAAAGAGGCCTGCCCTTCTATAGAAAGTGGCTTGAAATTATAAGGAATGTATTTTTCAGCAAAGGACACAAGCGGATTGACTACAGAGAATATCTCGCAAAGGGTGGTCGGTTTACCAGTGTATTCATATATTCCGAAGAACCGGAGCGGCTTGTGGCATTGAGAAAAAAGCTTGTAGCGATAGCGGGAATTGAGATTACCTCCTCAGCAAATGATAACCTGGAGGTATTGGATATAGCCTCCACAAAGGGCAATGCATTAAAAAAGCTTTCGGAAATGATGGGAATATCCCAAGAGGAAACAGTAGCCATAGGAGACCATTTAAATGACCTCTCAATGATAAAATTTGCAGGCCTTGGCGTGGCAATGGGAAATGGCGATGAGGCGGTACTAAGGGCCGCCGATTGGGTAACAAAGACCAATGAAGAAGACGGCTTCAGCCACCTAGTAAAAACAATAACACAGGGGGACGGTTCTTCTGTGTCGCCTGCGAAATAATGCAATAACTCCTATGCTCAAAAATTTGGTGATTATTGGAACTTTTTAAGTTATCAATCGTCAAAGAAAAAAAGAGATATAGGAGATGATGTCAAATGAAAAAATTTACAATCACAATCCTACTTATGACATTTACGATTTTATCTATAGCAGGCTGTACTGGGGTGATCAATAGTAATCAGGCATATATTTACAATAGAGAAAAGACAGATTTAGGATTTTTGGCAGGTAATAAGCGCTTTGCCTTTGATATTTTCAGAGCAATCAACGCTGAGGAAAAGGAACAAAGTGTGTTTATCTCGCCTTTTAGCATATCCACTGCCTTATCTATGACATATCAAGGGGCCAGGGGAACTACTAAGGATGCTATGGCTGAAGCTCTAGGGTATAAAGACATTGATATCAATAGCTTAAATGAAAGCTATAAAAATCTGTTAACATATTTATCAAAGGACGACAGCAAGCTTCAACTAAATATTAACAATTCCATATGGATTAGAGAAGGCAATGAGGTAGAAAAGGATTTTTTATCTGTCAATAGAGATGTATTTAACTCATATATCGCAGAGCTAGATTTTGGAAATGAAAACTCGGTTAAGGAAATCAACAAATGGATAGATGATTCAACAAAAGGAAAAATTCGCGAAATGGTGGATTATCCAGTACCTGATAATATCCTGATGTACTTGGTCAATGCCATTTATTTTAAAGGTGATTGGACTAATAGATTTGATACAAACAAGACATTCAGCACACAGTTTATGCAGGCTGATGGAAGAAAACAGCAGGTTGATATGATGAGTCAAGCCGGTAAATATGATTATAGCTTAGGCAACGATTTTGAAGTCGTGAGACTGCCCTATGGTGATGGTAAGACAGCGATGTATTGTATTTTGCCTAAAGAAGGTATGGAAATAAATGACTTTATTGCTTCTATGAGTAGCGAAAAATGGGATGAGATAAAAAATAGCATTTCTACAAGGGATGATGTCTTAGTTCAAATACCTAGATTTAAGCTCCAGTATGGCAAAACAGAACTGAAAAATAGCTTAAGCAAATTAGGTATGGGCGAGGCCTTTAGTGACTATGCTGATTTCTCAGGAATAAGAGAAAATGTAGCTATAAGCAGTGTTCTGCATAAGGCCATCATTGAGGTTAATGAAGAAGGCAGTGAGGCGGCAGCAGCAACAGTAGTCGAAGTCCGGGCAACATCAGCAATGCCAAATCCGATAGCTTTTATTGCTGATAGACCATTTCTGTTTATCATAGCTAATGATGAAAGCGATACAATTCTCTTTATGGGAAAATTATTAAGGGTTGAGTAAAAAAAATTGTGCTGTGAAGCTCCGTGGTAACTATGTATGTTATTCATAAAGCACGAGGTAAGCGTTTATCTGAACATAAGAATAAAGCAAAAAATAATAAAAAACTATGATTATTAGTAATATTAAAATCCTTCCCCTAGTAATATGATTATGTATCAATCAGCGAGTTTTATATATAGAGCTATTGTTTTATGTTTATTTTACCTATTTTTTGGTAGTAATAGAATATATAAAATTCGTAAAAAAGAAGCTAGGAGGGATTAAAATGGTAAATCTGGAAACAAGCTACATGGGTATTATGCTAAGCAATCCGATTATTGCAGGTGCCAGTGCACTTACAGGGAATATCGAAAGTATAAAGCGTATGGAGGCAGCAGGAGCTGCAGCTATAGTAATCAAATCCTTATTTCAAGAGGAAATACAGCTAAAGAATTGGAAATTCGATGAATATATCAATCGCTATAATGACCTTCATGCTGAAATGACTACGCAATATCCTCCATTGGTTCATAGCGGTGTGGAGTCTCATATTTACTGGGTTAAAAAGACCAAGGAGGCTGTATCCATTCCTGTTATAGCCAGTATCAATGCTGTTGACGAGGATGCATGGGTTGAGTATGCTAGGAGTCTTGAAAAAACTGGAGTCGATGGCTTAGAGCTTAATTTCTATAGTCTTCCAAAGGGATCGGATATTGGCTCAGAGGAGCTGGAGGAAAAGCAGCTGGAGATATTAGCCAAAGTAAAGTCAGCAGTTAGTATTCCTGTAGGCGTTAAGCTAAGTTCAAATTATACGAATATTTTTGCCTTCGTGAAAAGGTTGGTGCAGCAGGGTGCTGATGGGGTGGTACTATTCAACAGAATTTTTCAACCGGATATAGATATTGCTAATGAAGAGGAAAATGTAAGCTTTGACCTCTCTACCTCAGCAGAAAACAGACTTTCTCAAAGATGGACTGGACTGTTAAGTGATAGTATAAATGCAGATATTTGCAGCAATACCGGTATTATCACCGGTGAGGATGCTATCAAGATGCTATTGGCGGGTGCAGCTGCAGTTCAGGTGGTTAGTACTTTATATAAAAATGATATTGAATATATCGAAACTATGATACAGGATATAGTCAGTTGGATGGGGGATAAAGGCTATAAATCCATACTGGACTTCAAGGGTAAAATAAGTAAGGCAAAATCCAATGATCCATGGGCATATGAAAGGGTGCATTATATAAAACAGCTGTTGTCTAAGGAGGATACAGTCTAAGTCATGACATCGTGTTATTCTGCCAATTAAAATATGAGGGGGAGTAATATGAAGCTAAACAAAGGGAAGAAAATTGAAATAGGGGCCATAGAGCTACCCTATAAAGTACCATCAGTTAAAGGAGTAAAAAAGACAATTAATAAGACATTAAAAAAGCTCAAGAGCAAGAGGTTGATCAAAAAATTGTCTTCAGACGGAAATAAATGGCTACAAAGCATTAAAGGCAACAAAAAATAGCTTTAACTTCCAACCTAAATGGTTGGTTTTTTTTGTGCAAATTTAATACCGAAATCCAATGCTTCATCTAATCCAAATACAGACAGCAGCTTTTCTTGATGTGGAGGAAATTGTATTTTTATATGCTTTACACATGGGGATAAGGGGCCATCACTTTATATTAAATAAGAAGCACGAGTAGTGTTGTGAATAAGTGCACTGTGCCGCCAGCAGCGCAGAAACAGTGAGGCCACCGAAGGCGAAGCGTCATGGAGAATGTATGGGTTCTCTGGAAAACAAACTTGGCGAGGCCACTTTTGTTTATATGGTAGTATTTTTACTAAACTATGGCAATAATAGCTTTAAAATTAATTATAAAAGAGGTGCATATTATGCTTGGTGAAGGTGTTATCCAAAATATAATAGCAGAGGGTTTAGAAAGAATGCGGGAGATTGAAAGCATAAAGGGTCCCCATAATGTCTTCGGCTACAGTTTACTCAAAATAGCAGAAATTGGTGAACGAGCGAAGCATGGGGTTCCTGTTCAGGAGCTGTATGGTTCTACTAGAAGACTCCCAACCTTTGAGGAGCTTATGTTCATCCCCGCAATGATAGACAAACTGCCGATTGAGCCAAAAACTGTGAATACAAGTGTTACAATCGGAAAGGGCTGCAACCGGCCCTTAAGGCTTTCTACCCCCATAATGCTAAGTGCAATGGCCTTTGGGATATCTGTTTCAAAGGAGGTCAAGATATGCTGGGGCAAGGCTTCTGCTATGGTTGATACTGCCTGCAATTCAGGGGACGCCGGATTTTTTTCAGAGGAGAGGAAGTATGCTAAGCATTACATCGTCCAGTTTAATAGAGGAAGATTCGGTAATTCTGATGAGGAGCTAAAGCAGGCGGATGCAATTGAAATACGCTTTGGGCAAGGAGCATTGGGGGCATTACCTGAAACTCTGGATGATGCCGATGTGACGAAGGATATAGCAATGCAGCTGGGGGTAAAGCCTCATCAGAGTGTAACCAGACCCTTATATCACCCTGAAATACAAGGTGGCGGCAGTTTAAAGGATATAGTTGAGCTGGTAAGGCGTATTAACCCTGATGTTCCTGTTGGGGTAAAGATGGCCTGCGGAAACATAGCAGCAGACCTGCAGCATATCATAGATGCAGAATGTGATTTTGTTACGATAGATGGTGCGGGTGGCGGAACAGCAGGATCACCAGAGGTTACCATTAATAATTTGGGGATACCCTTGGTGTATGCCATACCCATAGCCCATAATTATCTCGTAAATAAGGGCGTCAGAGATAGAATTAGTTTAATTGCTACCGGTGGCTTGCGGGACGCAGGGGATTATATGAAGGCGCTGGCATTGGGGGCTGATGCAATATATACGGGTGAATCAGCAATAGTTGCGATGGCCTATAGTCAACTTCACAAGGTGCCTGTAGGTACAAGCCCAGCTGAAATGTACCTCTCCTGGGGAAAGCATAATGACCTATTGGATATTGAGGAGGCATCTAAGGCTCTGGCAAATTATTTAAAGGCATCTACAACAGAGCTGACGATACTGACAGGAATGGTGGGGAAGGCGGATGTCAAGAAGGTGGACCGTGAGGATATGATTGCTTTGTCTGAGGTAATGGCCAGAGGAACGGGGGTTAGATGTGTAGGGGAAAGGAGAGAATAGAGTATAGTGACTAGTGGACAAGACTATGGACAAAGCCTTTGCTTGTCATGCTGAGGCAACGAAGCATCTGTGCTTATGCAAATATATCTATATTTTCTGACAAATTAAAGCTATAATAGTGCTACAGGCAATTTACAACAGGAGGAGATTATATGGAGAGAACTTTAGTAATCATTAAGCCAGATGGCCTAGTCAGAGGACTTGTTGGGGATATCATCACCAGGTTTGAAAAGCGGGGCTTTAGGCTGGTGGAGGGAAAGCTTATTACAGCCGACAGAGCTATCGTGGAGAAGCACTATGAGGAGCATAGGGGCCGAAGCTACTTTGAAGAATTAGTTAATTATATCATCGAGGGTCCTGTTTTTGTACTTGTTATAGAAGGGAACAGAGTAATAGATACTGTCAGGACAATGATAGGCAACAAGGACCCTGTAATAGCACAACCGGGTACAATTCGTGGTGATTTTGCCAACAACATTACAAGAAATATCATACATGCATCCGACAGTATGACATCAGCTGAAAGGGAAATCGGGATTTGGTTTAGCTGATATAAGTCGGAAAGGGGGATTATATATGGTGGTATTAGTTACAGCCTTCGATGCCTTTGGCGGAGAGGCGCTCAATGCTTCATGGGAGGCTTTGAAGCAACTGCCGGAGGAAATTCAAGGCAATATAATTGTAAAAAGACAGCTGCCCACTGTTTTCCATAGGAGCTTTTCAGAGCTAAAGGCTCATATCGAAGAGCATAAGCCAGATATTGTGCTGAGTCTTGGACAGGCGGCCGGCAGAAGGGGTATTAGCATTGAAAGGGTGGCTATAAATGTCGACGATGCTAGAATACCGGACAATGATGGCCAACAGCCAATAGATGAGACGATAGTCGATAATGGTCCTTCTGCATATTTTTCGACCCTGCCAATAAAGGCTATGTCTGCTGAAATAAACACCTTAGGAATTGAGGCTTCCATTTCCAATACAGCAGGGACCTTTGTCTGCAATCACATAATGTTTTCACTATTGCACTATGCGTGCGTCCAGGAGCTTGATTACAGAGGTGGCTTTATACATATACCATGTATAAAGGAACAGGTGGTGGATAAGCCTCAGCTGCCCTATATGGATTTGACGGATGTTGTAAAGGGACTGGAGGCTGCGATTCGAGCCGCCTGTACAGCAACTATCGATATAAAGGCAGTAGGGGGAAGACTGGACTAATATTAAAAGCATAGTGGGGTTTGTCTGCAAACAATAGAGCTATTGAATAGCTCTGTTTTTTTGCCTTGATTAGTACAGGCATGCTGGGGGTAATTGATTAATATATTTTGAATAAAGGGGGTTAAAAACATGGTTGATGCTATGGGATGGTTCAATTTAATATTGATATTAATTATGGCCTCAATTTATCCTGTGAAAAGGGCAGCGATGGCTAATTCTAAAGGGGTAGGAGGGAAAAACTCAGGTGTTAGCTTGGCTTTATATAAGAAAATGAGACTTCTGCACCCATTACTGGGAGGTCTAATCATAGTTTTAGGTATGATACATGGTTATCTTGCTCTTGGGACAGTTAAGCTTCACACAGGACTTTTGGTGGTTATAACCGTCATGCTGATGGGGGCTTTAGCAATTTTTGGTCCGAAAATGAAGGGATTGAGGAAAAAGTGGCGAAATCTACATAGAGGTATGGGATTCATCTTGCTTATTTTTGTCATACTGCATTTGTTTTGGAGAAATCTGATTTAAGCTCAAAGGAAAAGAGGTTTTTAAAGTGGCTATGGAAAAGGTAAGACCCTTAGATAAATTACCACTAAAAACAAAGCTGGCATATTGCAAAATACTGTCGCTGATGCTGAAGGAGGACAGTGAGCCAGATCAATTGAAGCTGGCGGCCCTGTATAGACTTATGGCACATATAAAAATAACGACAGCTAAAAGGCAGGAGGTCCTGCAATATCTTAATTCAAGCCATAGAGACCTAATGGCTTTGTACCGGCTGCTTAATGAAGGTCTGAATTTACAGGAAAAAAACATCGTTCGATTTTCCTTATACAAGGATTTAATTATTATTATGAGGGCAAATTATGTGGAATCGCCGGAGGAGGCGCTTCTCCTGTCGGAGGCAGAGGAAATCCTTGATATTACAGAGGAGCATAAAGCCTTTATAGAGGAGGAGCTACAGCGGGATAAAAGCTTCTATGATGAGGATGTAGAGATAGATTGTTTGAAGGAAGCAGCAGATGAAGCAGTGGCAGTAGCTGCGGGTATTGGTATTCCTCTGGCTGCGTTATATTATAGTAGTTATACGGGTAGCCTTGGATTCATAGGAATTGTCACCGGTCTACATGCAATGGGTAGGAGACTGTCAAAGCGGCATAGTCTGGTGTTTGGGATAGGAATTTCAATAGGTATGGCTTTATTATCCTATAGAGGCACTAAGTGGCTGCTGAACTATAGTAAAAAGGGCAGCAATCATCTAAAGGAGTTAATGGCGGAAAGGCTTTTAGAGATACATCAGTTAGCCATTTGCTATCTTGAAAAGGATATAGTATATCTGCAGGATAGGGCAATTGAAAGCAAATCAAAGGATGACAGTACAGCTTCACCAAAGAAGCTATTATTAAAGCTGAGAAAGACAAAGGCTCTTCTGGAGGGAACAGAACCAATGTGCCTTTAAGCTTCACCATCGACTAAACCGGGTAAAACTCGGTTTTTTCTTTTTTCACTCGACACCTAATCGAAGCTTTAAATTTTGATATATTTATACATTATGCTATAATTGGTGGGTAAACAAAAACAAAAAGGTGATGCTAATGAGAAAAGGGAAATTTATAATATTATTGCTGCTGCTGGCAATGTTTGTTGCAGGCTGTCGGCAAGAGGCTATTATGGTGGATCAGGAGGCTCCTGAGGAGCAGCATGAGGAAAAGAAGCCCCCGGCACCTAAGCTGAAGGATATAAATATAATGGCCGTTGGGGATATTATGGTCCATGGACCTCAGTTAAAAGCGCAATATGATTCAGCATCTAAGACATATGACTTCAGAAATAATTTTAAACATGTTAAAGGCTATTTTGAGGCTTCGGACTTGGTTATAGGTAATCTGGAAACTACCTTCGGGGGTGAAGCACTGGGTTATTCAAGCTTCCCTATGTTCAACACGCCCGATGCACTGGCTGAAGCCCTTAGGGATGCCGGGATAGATGTTGTATCAACCGCCAACAACCATACCTTCGATACTGGGAAAGAAGGGATAATCAGAACCCTTGAGGTGTTGGAGCAAAATGAAATATTGGCAGTCGGCACCAGAAGACATCGGGAGGAGAAGGGCTACTGTGTGACTGAGGTTAACGAGACAAAGGTGGGTATAACCGCCTACACCTATGAGACCCCTAGATGGGGCCAGCACAAAACCTTAAATGCTTTAAAAATCTCAAAGGATGTTGAGCCCTTGATAGACAGCTTCGGCTATGAGTATCTGCAGGAGGATCTGCTAAAGATTAGCGAAAGAATAGGTCAGATGAGGCATGAGGGGGCTGAACTGGTAATTGTCTACATTCATTGGGGCAATGAGTATCAGCGGAGGGCAAATGCCTACCAAAAGCAAATCGCTGAGGTGCTAGCGGATTTTGGGGCCGATATCATCTTCGGAAGCCATCCCCATGTTCTTCAAGAGGTAGAGCTGCTGCAGTCAAGCCATCGGGACTCACCAACCTTGGTAGTCTATTCTTTGGGCAATTTTTTATCCAACCAGAGATACGAGATTCTTAGCAACCGATATACTGAGGACGGCCTAATGATAAACGTGAAGCTGCAGAAGGATTTTGCCACAAATAAAATTAGTCTGAAGGAGGTCTCATACATGCCTACCTGGGTGCATCGCTTCCATAGGTCAGGAAAGGCTGAATATGAGATACTACCACTATTTGATGCTTTAGCTGCTGAGGAGGACTACCATCTTATAAGTAAAGACAGTAAGTGGAGAGCTGGAAACTCTGTAAAAAATACGGAAGAAATTATAGGTATATCCTATGAAGGGCTTATACCCTTTAAAAAAATATCCAGCTATCGTGGAGAAAAGCAATAGCTAAGTAGTCGTGCATTTGATGGCGTTTTGCCTTAGAAAGAAAACTGGTTTTATGGACCGCCTTTGCGAGGTTAGGCCGACAAAGTGAAGTAAGCTTTGAAAGGATTTAAATCTAGAAATAGCTGGCAAAATAAAGGGAGGCTTAGGCCTCCTTTAAATATGTCAGTAATTTATGTATTGAGCATTTACATGTCTTTACAAAAAAAGTTGTACATAAAAAAGGATTTTAATAGGTCAATAACGTATAATAATATATATATATATATTATACATAAAATGGGAGGTTGAAAGGGTGCTGGATAGAAAATTGGTAGAAGAGCTAATAAGTGTGGCATTATCTACAGGCGGAGACTTTGCAGAGGTTTTTGTTGAGGATAAGCTTAGCACAAATATTCGTTTAATAGGTGGTAGTGTTGAAAACAGTATATCTGGAAGGGATTTTGGCATTGGTATAAGGATATTTAAAAATTTGAGAAGCATTTATGCCTATACAAATCAGCATACAAGGGATGCTTTAGTAAAGGTGACGCTTGAGGCTGCACAAGCCTTGAAGGCTTCAGGAATAAGTAAAGATATAGACTTAAGAAGGGAAGAGCCAGTAAACCTGCATCGCATTATGAAGAGACCCAATAATGTTGTATTTACTGAAAAGCTAGACCTGCTGAGAAGAGCTTACGAGGCAGCTAAGGGCTATAGCAATGAAATATCTCAGGTATATGTGACCTATTTTGACGAAGATCAAAAAGTGCTTGTAGCTAATTCGGAGGGCACATTTGTAGAAGATGAAAGGATACGTACAAGGTTTTCCATTGAGTCCATAGCATCAAAGGATAATGAGATGCAAACCGGCAGAGTCGCACCGGGGAAGGCTTCAGGCTTTGAGTTCTATGATGAAATTGATGTAGCAGAGTACGCAAAAGAGGCATCGAGAATGGCGGTTACTATGCTGCATGCAGACCTATGCCCCAGTGGAAAAATACCGGTGGTTATAGATAATCGCTTCGGTGGCGTGATCTTCCACGAGGCCTGCGGACATGGCTTGGAAGCATCTTCTGTTGCAAGGAAAAGTTCAGTATTTGCCGATAAAATAGGTGAGCAGGTGGCATCTGAGGTAGTTACTGCTATAGATGACGGCACTATTCCTAATGCATGGGGCTCTGCCAATATAGATGATGAGGGCACCAGGACTCAAAAAAATATTTTGATTGAAAATGGTATCTTAAAGGGCTATATGATAGACCGTCTAAATGCTAGAAGAATGGAGATGGATATAACAGGCTCCAGCAGAAGACAATCCTATAAATTTGCCCCTACCTCCAGAATGACAAATACCTTCATAGCAGCCGGCAAGTCTACTCCTGAGGAGATTATTGCAAACACAGAGTTTGGTCTATTTGCAAAGGAAATGGGGGGCGGCTCAGTTAACCCAGCAACAGGGGATTTCAACTTTGCGGTTATGGAGGGCTATCTCATAAAAAATGGTCAAATCACAACTCCTGTAAGGGGAGCAACACTTATTGGTAATGGGCCAAATATTTTAAAGAAAATTGATATGGTGGGAAATAATCTAGGCTATGGTCAGGGAATGTGCGGCGCCTCCAGTGGCTCTATACCAACGGATGTAGGTCAGCCTACCCTTAGGGTTCAGGAAATTACCGTTGGTGGAAGAAGGGAGGAATAGCTGTGAATATTCAGACGCTTAGAGAGGCAATTTTTAAAAGAGGCATTGAAGAAGGCTTTGGCGATATGGAGCTTCATTATGAGAGCAACAAGAAATTCAGCTGCAGTGTTTTTGAGGGTGAGGTAGATGATTATGCCATAGCTGTAGATGGAGGTCTTGCGCTTAGAGGACTTTATGAAGGGAAAATGGGATATTCCTTTACTGAAAGAGTAGATGAAACATCGATTGATACCCTTATAGCAGGTGCAAAAATGAATGCTCAAATGATAGACAGCAGCGAAACAGAGGAGATTTTTGAGGGTTCGCCGTTATACGAGAGACCGGACTTCTTCTCAGATGATTTAAGCAAAATTAAAGCAGACGATAAGACAGAGCTATTATTGAAGCTGGAGAAGGAAGCATTAAGTCTGGACCCAAGGGTGAAGCAGGTAAACTACTGTATGCTGGAGGAGTATGAATCTGAAACTATGCTCTTTAATACTAAGGGCTTGGCTAAAGTAGAAAAAACCAATAATATGGTGGTATATGCTTCAATAGTGGTACAGGAGAATGAGGATATCAAAAGTGCTTTTAAGCTCTTAATTAAAAGGGATTTTAAGAAGTTTGACTATGAAGTCTTGGCTCGCCAACTGGTGGAGGAGGCATTGTCATATCTTGGGGCTACCTCAGTAGAAAGTGGAAGCTATCAGGTAGTATTAAAGAATACTGCTGCAGCCGAAATTTTACAAGCCTTTGCGGGTGTTTTCTCTGCAGAAAATGTACATAAGGGCAGATCACTACTTAAAAACAAGCTGGGGGAGGCGATTGCAGCTCCTATCGTTAGAATCGTAGATAATCCTCATTTGAAGGAGGGTGTCCGAAGTGCTTCCTTTGACAGTGAGGGTGTTGCCACCAGAAGGAATGTAATAGTTGAAGACGGTCTTCTAAAGAGCTTTTTGCATAATTTAAAAACAGCTAGAAAGGATGGGGTGGAGCCTACCGGCAATGGCTACAAAAGCTCCTACAAAGGAATTATCACCATAGCCCCTACGAATTTCTACATAAAGGCCGGTGCCAACAGCTACGAGGACATGATTCAATCTATGGAGCACGGCATCATCATTACTCAGCTTCAAGGGCTGCATTCCGGGACGAATGCAGTATCAGGAGACTTTTCGCTGGCAGCCGACGGGTATTATGTGAAAGCTGGCGTGATAGAGAAGCCCTTGAATCAAATTACTGTAGCAGGTAACTTTTATCAATTGCTAAAGGATATTATAGCAATTGGTGATGACATAGAGTTTGCCATACCCAGCAGCAGCTATACAGGATCACCCTCATTAAAGATTTCCTCCTTGGCGATAGCCGGAGAAAATAAAAGCAAGTAAACTTAAATAAAGTGATGAAACCGGTATGAAGGCAAAACTGACCTTTATACTGGTTTTTATTTTGGATATGAGTCTGATTTCAGAATAGGCAGCAAGCTATGGCTTGTGTAAAGTCAATAATTTAAATTTCTACTCTTTAATCTATGTTTTAAATTAAATACTTCAGGAGGCGCTATCCCTATAGCCAAATTTTCCTATCACAGCAGGATAAATGACCTTCATTGTTGAAAATATAATTTACTACTAAAATATTGCATATATTTATTAGCTCGACACGGAGGTGCAGAGGATGAAACCCGTAAGAAAGTCAGTAATTTTTTCATATAATAGCGTATTACTTATTCTTATCATCCTGTGTACTATCATGACGGGTACGTTGTATTGGCTGCAGAGGGAGGAGAACGATATCCTTCAGGCAAATCCTCAATACCATTTTTATTTCATAGGGCAGAATTCAGTGGACCCCTTCTGGCGAGAGGTAAGGCTGGGGGTTGAGGGAGCTGCTATAGATTTAAATGTGGCAGTGGAGTTCAATTCACCTCGGTTCAATAATCCTCAGGAGGAGCTGATGCTGTTAGACATAGCTATTCTCTCAGAGGTGGATGGCATCATAACCCATGTCGCCAATGGCGGAGACTTTACTGAGTTTATAAATAAAGCCTACAACAACGGCATACCGGTTGTCACTATAGAAACCGATGCAAATGACAGCGACCGCAGCACTTTTGTGGGCACCAACAGCTTTCTGCTGGGGAAGGAGGCCGCAAGGCTGATGATTAAGGCAACGAATGGTAAGGCCAATATTGCTGTCATTGTCAGCAGCGATCTGGAAAATGATGCCGTAAGTGAAAATCTGAAGCTAAACGGCTTCTTAAGCACAATAAATGATTACTCCGAAATGAGGGTGGTGGAAATTTTCAGCTCTCAAATGGGAATTTTGAGTGCCGAGGAGATAACACAGTCCATTATAAAGGATTATCCGGAGGTAGATGCTGTAATGACCACAAATTCAGTGGATACCTTAGGGACGGCACAGCATATAGTCGATCAAAACAAGGTGGGACAGATAATTTTGGTGGGACATGGTGATACCAATAATATATTGAGATACATCAGAAATGGCATTATATATGGTACAGTAATGAGTGATCCTTATAAAATGGGCTACGAGAGCTTGAAGGCACTGGTGAATATCAAGGAGGATAATAACGCCTCAACCTTTATAGACACAGGAGTAAAGGTAATAACAAAGGAAAATCTTGAGGAATTTGAAAATAAAATCCGATAAAAGGTGATGTCATGAAGACCATGTATAGGTTTACCGGTATAAGAAAACAGCTTATTATGTACTATTTAATCATCATATTGCTGCTGGGAATAACCAGTCTCTTTTCCTATTATAATGCAAAGATTGTATTGGTAAAGCTTAATACGATAATCACAGATTATGTATACCTAAATGAGCTTAATAACGATGTTAACAATTTGATGGTGGGCCTGGAGGAGTATCTTTCGACAAAGTCCTCAGAGGCTTTGCTGAATTATTATACCTCCTATAACGATCTGCAGGCTAAGAGCATGGATATACCCCGTGAGGCTGTTTTAGAGCTTGAGGGAATGATGCTTAAGAACGTAGGCTTTATGATAGATAACCTTTTATTAGAAACTGACAACGCAGTAAGGGCAAAGCGAGAGAGAATCAGTAGTGAATATATCGCATATTTCACTCGTTCCAATGAAATCAGTGAATATATAAAGCTATACATCAATAATCTATTAAATGATAAGTTGCAGAAGGGCTCCTTTAGATACGATGCCTTAAACAAGAATATGACCTTTATTAGCTATTCTAATCTGGTAATCATTATAGGCTCAGTAATTTTTAATATATTTCTGGTGGTTATATTTACCTATAGGCTGACAAAGCCCATCATACAGCTCTCCCAATCGGCCGAGCGGGTTTCTAACGGAATATACGATATTGAGCCCTTACAAATTGAATCCAACGATGAAATCAATATACTGACTAAGGCTTTTGATAAAATGGTGGTAAGTATTAGGAATCATATCGATGAGATAAAATACCAGGCGGAGATTGAAAAAAAGCTTCAGGAGCAGGAGCTGCAAAATTTTAAGATGAAGAGTCTTTTGAAGGATGCGGAGCTAAAATCCCTCCAATCTCAAATAAACCCTCACTTCCTGTTTAATACCTTAAATGCAGCATCGCAGCTGGCTATGATGGAAGGGGCTGACAGATCGTCGGAGCTGATTGAAAAGACAGCCGAGCTATTTAGGTATAATCTTAGAAAGCTGGAGGAGCCGGTGACGCTTGCAGACGAAATCAGGAACGTAGGTAACTATATGTATATCCTTAAAACCCGATTTGGTAACAAAATAGATTTTTATATCGATGTGGACGACAGCCTGTTGCAGGTTAAGGTACCCTGTACTATAATCCAGCCAATTGTGGAAAATGCCTATATCCATGGGCTGGAGGACTTGGAAAAGCAGGGCGAGATACATCTTAATATAAGAAAAACCCTGCAGCATATCATCATAGAGGTTCGTGATAACGGCATGGGAATGGATGAGGCTCGGGTAAGGTCTATTATTGAGGCTGAGGATGCTACGCTACTTCATAAAAAGCATGTTTCGGGGATAGGAATGCAAAATGTTATCAATCGCCTTAAGCTATTTTACAATATCACATCAATAAACGATGTGATTGAAATAGATAGCAAGGTTAATGTAGGAACTACGGTGATGTTAAAAATTCCATTGAGTGAGGATGTGATGGCACTTGATTAAATTACTGATAGCAGATGATGAGCCTATAGTTATAGAATCAATCCAGTTTATCATAGACAGATTCATAGCGGATGCTGTAGTGGTGGGGACCGCCAGCTCCGGTAGAGAGGCCATAGAAAAGGCATTATATCTGAAGCCCGACATCGTTTTGATGGATATCCGTATGCCGGGGATAAATGGCATTGAAGCAATAAGGCAGATTAAGGAGACACATAAGGATACTTACTTTATCATCATCACTGCCCATGAGTATTTTGAATATGCTAAGGATGCTGTAAATTTAGGGGTTCAGGAATATCTTGTGAAGCCCTTGAATAAGAACAAGCTGATAGATACTCTGAAGCAGCTGGTACAGCTGATAATCGGCAAGCGGGAGGCGATTCAACGGGAGATCGCCCTGAAGGAACGGATAAATATATTAATTCCTCATATGGAGGGACAATTCATTTACTCGCAGCTCTTTAATGGCAGAGTGATTAAAGAATTAGCCTTTTACGAGGATATATTCAATATTAATCTGAGATATGGTTATGTTTTCATGGCCTTGGTGGAGGAGCTGGAAAGTGAAATAAAGGAGGAGCATCTAAAGAATAGTTTCCAAAGACAAAAATTCTATGAGGTCTTCAGTGAGGAGCTAAAATGTATGGTACCCTGCCTTATGGGACCGCCACTTTTGGATAGGCTGGTGGCCTATATTCCGGCGGATATAAATACCGATATATATGCAATCAGAAATAATGCTATAGAATTGGCTACAAGATTGGTGGAGAGAATTAACAAAAGGATAAGCTTCAGCTATAAAATAGGCGTAGGAAAGTGCTATCCCATAGAGGGCTTCACTAAATCCTGCGACGAGGCCTATATGGCAGCCTCCTTTGGGGATAAGCACACAGTTGCTCATTTTGAGGATATACAGCTAAACAGAAGGCCTGTGCCAGACTATCCCATTAACAACGAGAGGCAAATGATCCAGAGAATGCTGGTGGGGGATATCGAGGGAGCCCTTCAGGTATTTGAGGAAATATTTCGCTGGCTATCCATAAACTATTTGGAGGATATAGATAAGATTAAAACCAAGCTCATAGAAATGGTAATCGTTGTAAAAAGGACCCTTCCATATGAGGTGGGAGAAAACGATATCACCGATGAGGCCTATTTATCCTATTTATTTAAGGTAAGAGACATCAATGAGCTTAAAATCAGCTTTATTAACTACTTTAAGAGTATGCTATCGGGCTTCCAGAGGTATAGGGAAAAGGAGCTTAATGGACTGATTTCAGAGGCCTTGGAATATATCAATAATAATTACGATAAAGATATAAGTCTAGACGGCGTAGCTAAGGAAATCAATATGAGCTACCACTACTTCAGTAAGTTTTTCAAGGATGCTATAGGCAAGAATTTCATTGACTACCTCACGGACTTAAGGGTTGAAAAATCCAAGGAGCTGCTGAAGGACCTATCCCTAAGCATCAAAAGCATTTGCTACAGTGTCGGCTACAGTGATCCCAATTATTTCAGCAAAATATTTAAAAAGATAACAGGAATAACCCCTACGGAATATCGGTCAAATTTATCCCAAGAGGTGATAGGATGAAGCTGGGTGAAATCATAAAGAGATGCCTATTGGTAATGTTGAGTATACTCTTTATCTTTTTAGCTTATAGAATAATACGTGGCCCTAAGGAGGCCAGTGGCAGCAACAGTCGGGGAAATGTTGAAATTGTTGATGACAAGATTAAGGTAGGCTTTTCTCTGGGCACCCTGAAGGAGGAACGCTGGATAAAGGACAGAGATATACTGATGGCTAAAATCAAGGAGCTAGGGGCAGACATCATTGTGCAGAATGCCAATAATGATGATAAGGATCAGCTTAAGCAGGTTAGGTATCTGCTGGAACAGGACATAGATGTATTGATTATAGTGCCGAATGATAATAAAAAGGCGGCAACAGCAGTGGAGTTGGCTAAAAGGCAGGGGGTAAAGGTCATTTCCTATGATAGGCTGGTCTTTGATGCCAATGTAGATGTCTATATATCCTTCGACAACATAGCCGTTGGAGAGCTGATGGCTCAATGGGCCATAGAAAATATGGTAGGAGAAAACCTATTAATTATTAACGGCGCAGAAACCGACAATAACACCAAAATGATCAAGGTGGGCTATGATGCAGTATTAGATGAAAGTCTGCAGGCGGAGAGCATTAATCTGGTAGCAGAGGAATGGGCCCCCAACTGGATGAAGGAATATGCCTACAAGGTTACGGACGAGCTGCTGCAAAAGCAGGTGAAGATAGATGCAGTAATAGCCGGCAATGATGGCTTGGCGGAGGGTGTAATAGAAGCGCTGTCTGAAAGACGACTGGCGGGGGATACCATAGTGGTGGGGCAGGATGCCGACCTGGTGGCCTGCCAGAGGGTGGTAGAAGGAACCCAGCTAATGACGGTCTATAAGCCCATCGAAAAGCTGGCGGATGTTACTGCAAAGCTGGCAATACAGCTGGCAAAGGGAGAAAGAATTGAGATTCACGACACCATATATGACGGCAGATACTTCGTGCCCTATTACATACTGGAGCCGATAGCGGTAGATATCAATAATATGGAGAGTACAATAATAAAGGACGGCTTTCATATGAGGGACAAGGTATACAGAAATTCCAACGAATAAGCAGCCTGGGGGAAGTCAAGGGGACGCTTTGTTGAAGTCAAGGGGACGTCAGATCGTGTGGTAATTAATAATTTAAAAAGAGTAAATCTCCATAAAGATTTAGAGAAACCTTGTTAACCAAATTTTCTATTAATCGAATGGTAATTAGTGTGAAACCAGCCTCTTATACGAGTGCTGGTTTCATAT
>JAHDLO010000036.1 GCA_018432235.1 Clostridiaceae bacterium
ACTTATGAATGCATTTTTAACAACCCTGCCTAAAGGGCTGAAGGAAAGGCTCGCTTTGTGTGCATAGAGTCAATTTATCTTATTGTCAAATGTTGAATTTTCAAAGATCATAGAGCTGCTTTTATATGCGAAGTTTAAATTATTTACCTGTATATATCGGATAAGCAATATACATCTATTGTAGCATAGCCCAATAAGCCGTATACTTGAAAGTAAGGAATGAAATTAAGATTGATATATAATTGTCAAAACATAAGTAACGTCAAAATCTATTTTCAAGGAGGTTTGTTATGTTAAGTAAATTTGATTATCTAAGGCCTAAAACCCTTGAAGAGGCCCTAAATTATTTAAGAGAGAAGGACGGAGCCAAGATATTGGCAGGTGGAACTGACATCATGGTGCTGCTGCGCCGTAATAGTGAAGGCATCAAGCATATTATCGATATCAAGGACATACAGGAAACGAAAAAATTAGAGTATGTGGCAGGTGAAGGACTCTTTATCGGAGCTTCAATCAATGTCAATCAAGTGGCAGAGGCAGAGGCCGTAAAAAATAAATATAAGGCCCTGAGTGAAGCTGCAAACGCTCTTGCCTCCTATCAATTGAGAAATAGAGCCACCTTAGTGGGCAACATATGCAATGCTTCTCCGGGAGCAGACCTGGCAGCCCCCTTACTGGTCTTTGAAGCCTTGGTTGAGATTGCAGGCCCCAATGGCAGACGAAAAGTAAAGATCAATGAATTTTTCACTGGGGTAAAGAAGACCCTCCTTCAAAGGGATGAAATTGCTCTAGGTGTATGGCTTCCAGAGGTGCAAACGGGAGATAAAAGTAAATATTTAAAGCAGGCAAGATTAAAGGGCCATGATTTGGCTACTGTAGGGGTTGCTGTAAGAATTGATGCAGCTAACAAGCCTTATATCGCTATGGCTGCTGTTGCCCCCACGCCCATTAGGCTCTCCAGACTGGAGGAGACATTAGCGGATAAGGGATTAAATGCTGAATCGGTACTATGGGCTGAAAAAGAGGTCCGGAGCCATATAAAACCAATTTCCGACGTCCGATCCTCTGCTGAATACCGACTTCATGCAGCAGGGGTTTTATTAAAGCAGGGAATATTGGCGCTATTAAAAAAGGAGGGGAACTAAAATGTGCGAGGTGCATAAAAATAATTGCTTTATACATGTTCCTTCCGGTATGCAGCCGATAGCCTTAAGCTGCATTGTTAACGGTGAAGCTGTCGCTGCGATGGTGGACCCTACAATGACACTATTAAACTTTCTTCGCTCAGAGCTGAAGCTTTTTGGCACTAAGGAGGGCTGTGGTGAAGGTGAATGCGGTGCCTGCACCATCATAATGAACGGGGTGGCGGTGAATTCCTGTCTGATATTAGCGGCAGAGGTTGAGGAGGCTAATATTATTACAGTAGAAGGTCTGGCTCAAGGGGATAAGATTTCAATTCTTCAGGAGGAGTTTATAGAAAAGGATGCTTTGCAATGCGGCTTCTGTACGCCGGGGATGCTGATGTCGGCTCGTGCGCTGCTGGATAGGATTCCTAATCCTACGGTTGATGAGGTAAAGGAGGCGCTTGCAGGTAATTTCTGCAGGTGTACCGGCTATTTTCCAATTATTGATGCAGTTATGGCAACAGCTGAAAGGGAAAGAAGGGAGCTGAGAAAATGATGGAAAAGCAATATAAGCATATTGGTAAGCCCTATAATCGTAAAGAGGCTCAAGAAAAGGTAACCGGTCAGGCTATTTATACCCACGACATGGAGCTGCCGGGAATGCTACATGCAAAATGCCTTCATTCACCCTATGCAAGAGCCAAAATTCTTTCGATAGATGCCAGTGAGGCAAAGATGCTGCCGGGTGTTAAGGCGGTGCTATTAGGCGAAGATGCACCCTATCTTTTAGGCCTGTACATGGTGGATAAGCGAATCATTGCTAAGGAAGAGGTGCGATATCAAGGGGAGGTTGTGGCGGCTGTAGCGGCTGTAGACGAAGCAACGGCAGAAAGGGCAATCTCCTTAATAAAGGTTGAATATCAGGAGCTTCCTGCGGTTCATACAATAGATGAGGCATTGGAGGCTAAAATTCTGGTGCACGAGGATATCAATGAGCTGGAGTATATGCAGGGCGTATTTTTCCCACAGCCGGATTCAAATATCGCCAGCTGGAATAAGGCTAAAAAGGGAGATGTAAAAAAGGGCTTTGAGGAGGCAGATGTCATCATTGAGAATGAGCTTTCACTGCCGGCAGTTGCCCATGTTCCGATGGAGACTCATGTAACGATAGCACAGGCAGATTTATATTCAAGTAAAATAAAAATATGGTCCTCTGCACAATCCCCCTTTGCAGTAAGACAGCTGTTGGCTAAATCCTTTGGTATTCATAAATCCGATGTGCATGTCATCGTGCCCTATGTCGGAGGCGGCTTTGGCGGCAAGGCTGGCATACATCTGGAGCCACTGGTTACCTTATTATCCAAGGCAGCCAAGGGCCGTCCTGTAAAGCTGAAGGCCACTAGGGAGGAAGAATTCAATCAATTGCCTACCCGTGCCGGCATGAGGGGCAGGATTAAAACCGGGGTTAAGAAGGATGGCACCATTACCGCAATGGCGGTATATTATGACTGGGACAGCGGTGCCTATGCCGACTATGGTGTCAATGTAGGTAAAGCAGCGGTTTACTCTGGGGCGGGACCCTATGAAATTCATAATATAGAGCTACATTCCCGCACACTATACACAAATAAGGTGTTTAGTACAGCCTACAGGGGCTTTGGTCATTTAGAAACCCACTGGACCATAGAGCGTCAGATGGATTTAATAGCCCAAAGACTTGGCTTAGACCCCTATGAGGTTCGTATGAAAAACATATTGAGGCCCGGCTCCCGAACCCTAAGCGGAGAGCTCATATATGAAACCTCTGGAAGCCCCTCCGACTGTCTAGAGGCTGTTGCCAAGGAAATAGGCTGGAGCGGCTATCAATCAGAGGAGGCTCGTGAGGCTCAATTGAAAACAGGCAAGGTAAGGGGTAAGGGCTTAGCCATGCTGCAAAAGGCCCCTGCCATGCCTAGCTACACCTCTACAGCTGCCATCATGCAGATGGATGAGGATGGAAGGATTAAGGTAATGATCGGTGCTATAGATATGGGACAGGGGGCAAATACTGTAATGGCACAAATTGCCGCAGAAGCTCTGGATGTTCCAATGGAAAATGTAGAGGTGGTATGGGAGGTAGACACCAACAAGCACCCCTACGACTGGAATACTGTTGCCTCTAAATTTACCTTTATGGGGGGAAATGCCATCAAGAAGGCAGCCAACAGCATGATTAAGCAAATGAAGGAGCTGGCGGCACAGGTTCTGCGATGCCATGTCGATGAGCTGACCCATGGTGGAGGCTATATCTATCATGTGCATCACACCCACAGAAGAATTGCCTATGAAAAGCTTTCAAGAGGCTATGTCTATGAGAATGGGAATGGCATTGGCGGGCCGCTGATTGCACACGGGGTATATATGGCGGATGGCCTAAGCAATCTTCATCCGGAAACCGGGCAGGGGATGCCGGCTCTGGATTGGACCTTCGGTGCCCATGGTATAGAGCTGGAGGTTAACATAGAAACCGGGGAAATCACTATACTGAAGGTGGCTTCTGCCTTTGACATCGGCCAGGTTATCAATAAAAAGCTGGTGGATGGTCAGGTAATGGGCGGAGTGCTGCAGGGAATTGGATCAGCAATATTAGAGGGCTATAAATTTGCCCCCAACGGAAGGCTGATGAATCCCTCCTTTACAGATAATAAAATACCGACTGCAAAGGACCTGCCTTTGGAAATAGTGCCTATATATATCGAAAATCCTCAGACCGACGGACCCTATGGTGCTCGTGGCATTGGAGAGCATCCTATGATATCAGTACCTTCTGCCATTGGGAATGCCCTCTACGATGCACTAGGCATTAATTTCTATCGACTGCCGTTGTCACCGGAAAATGTTGCCTTGGCTATTGCAAATAAAGACCATTAAATGTTATATCCTAGATTACTACAGGTGCTGCTATCTTCAATATTGGATTACAGCACCTGTTGATCTATCTATTTTAATAAAGAGGTGATGTGGATGAAGGGTGATATCAAAAGACTGGCTGCGATAATTGTTGCAGGGGGCTATTCCTCTAGGATGCGGGCCTTTAAGCCCCTTCTGCCGCTGGGGACCACAACGGTTATTGAAAGGTGCATCGACAATTTTTTAGAAGCAGGAGTTCAAGAGATTATTTTGGTATTAGGCTATAACGCCGATGTGCTAAAGGATTTGCTGGAGAAAAAGGGAATCCGGTGGGTCTATAATGATAACTATATGGCAGGTATGTATTCCTCAGTATGTGCCGGAGTAGGAGCCCTTAAGGGGGACGTTGAGGGGGCATTCATACAGCCGGTAGATATACCCTTAGTTAAGGCGTCTACCCTAACGGAGCTGAGTGAGGCATTTTTTCAGAAGGGCGGGAAAATAATATTTCCTTCAATGAATTATCGAAGGGGACATCCACCTCTTATTCCGAAAGGGCTTTTTGAAAAATTACTTGTATACAAAGGCGATAATGGCTTAAAGGGCTTTTTAAAGGACCATGAAGCGGATGCGCATTATATTTCAGTAGAGGATGAAGGCATACTTCTGGATATCGATACCTACGAGGATTATATGAGACAAAGGGAACGGTTCCTTTTGTCTCATGAATAGGTAACAAGAATTGCGAAAATAATTAATTTGCAAAAAAGGACCGTCTCCTTTTGCGTGGGACCGTCCCCTTTTTGCGCGTTCTTTTGCATTTAATAAAATAGGCATTCAACCAAATCCTCTAGTGTAATAATGCCTAGATAGTCATGGAGCTGGAAGTCCTTTAGAGCCTCATAAATCTCAGATTCCTCGTATCTTAAGCCGATAATTTTCTTTTCAAGCTCCGAAACATCTCTTCGGCTCAGAAAATCTCCGTATATTTTAAGCTGATCTACAGCACCCTTAGCTACGTCAAAGCGTATGTCTAATAGTCCACCGTCGAAGCGTCTTGATTTCTGAATCGTAGAGTCTGGAGAATGACCGTAGTTCCAATCCCAGGTGGCATATCGGGACGCCATTATTTCATTGATTTTTTTGTAATCCTCCTCTGTCAGCACATACTCCTGACCAAGAGAGTTGAAGCCTCTTTGAATGTGCTGCAGTAGAAGGCTCTTGAATGCATTGATATCGTATACCTCCGGCATATAATCTGCTATGTTTGTCACCCTGCTTCTTACCGACTTTATGCCCTTCGAGGTGATTTTATCCATTCGTACCTTTAGGGCCTCGCCAAGGCGAGTGAGCTCCGAGCTATAAAGCAGGGTGCCGTGGTGCAATAGCCGATCACGATAATAGTATTGCGCATTTCCTGAAAACTTCTTACCCTCTATGGTGATATCATTTCGTCCACTAAACTCTGCAGGAACTCCCATTTCATTTAATGCCTTTATCACAGGCTCAGTGAACTTTTTATAATTACTGACATCCTTTTTATCATTATGTACGATAAAGGTGAAGTTAAGATTACCAAAGTCATGATAAACGGCACCGCCACCGGATAGCCTTCTGACTACAGGGATATCGTTATCCTTTACATACTGCTGATTTATCTCTTCTATGGTGTTTTGGTTTTTTCCTATTATAATTGAAGGTCTGTTCTGCCATAAAAGGACATAGTCTTCCTTAGGATCAAGCTGCTTTAAAACATACTCCTCCAAAGCTAAATTAAAATGTGGATCTGTGTTGGTGTTATTGATATTAATCATTATAATCCTCCCCTTAAGTGCATTTGTGTTAAATATACCCTAAAAATATATACTTTAATAGGAATTTTTAGCTATAATATTATAGAGGAATTGTATATTACCAAGGGATTGCATATATATTTTAGTTTATACAAAGTTAAAAGTTTATCGCGCATTGCCTGGGCTAATAACATTTAAAATTCAATAAACTAGCCCGTGGGACTCTAAGCAGGAAACTTTTGACTTTGTATAAACATACTACTAATCTTTAATTTACAATTTTCTCAATTAAAAAAAGAATTGGATGCGGATGATATGAAATATAAATTAGATAGAAGCTTTTACCATCGTTCTACCCTAGAGGTAGCAAGGCAGCTTTTGGGTAGGGAAATAGTACATGAGACAGCTAGTGGCATGATGAGAGGCAGGATAGTGGAGGCTGAAGCCTATATCGGAGCCATCGACAAGGCGGCCCATTGCTATCAGAATAAAAGAACCCCAAGAACAGAGGTCATGTTTGGGCCTCCGGGCCACGCCTATGTATACTTGATCTATGGCATGTATCATTGCTTTAATATCGTAACTCAGGCTGAGGGAGAGGCAGCGGCAGTGCTGATTCGAGCAGTTGAGCCAATTGAGGGCATGACACTGATGGCAAACAACAGATATGGCAAGTCAATAGGTGATTTAACAAAGGCTCAGGTAAAAAATCTAACCAATGGACCGGGAAAGCTCTGTGCTGCTATGGGCATAGATAAAGGCTTGAATGGAGCAGACCTTTGCAGTGGCAGCTTTTATTTGACGGAGGGAAATGATGAGCCCTTTGAGATGATAATCAGTAAAAGGATAAACATAGATTATGCAGAAGAAGCAATTGACTTTCCGTGGCGGTTTTATATCAAAGACAATCCCCATGTATCTCGTACATAAATACAAAAGGGACGAAATCCGCCGGATTTAATTCCGAAGGCTATAGTCCCTGTTATAAGTTACACTAGTCACGATATTTTATTAGATTTTCCTTGATGATCTCATACACCATAACCGTAAGGTCTGTTGATTTTTCTATGTTGGCTGTCTCGATGGGTGCTGAGAATATGACCTTCACCTTGGCCGGTCTTATTCTGTTATTGCCCTCCTCCAGAATTTTATAGGAGCCGATGATTGTTACCGGAACGATAGGGACAGAGGCCCTGGCGGCCATCTTCAAGCTGCCGGGCTTAAAGGGCTGCATTTCCATACCCTTACTTCTGGTGCCCTCCGGAAAAATCACCATAGATTGTCCGGATTTCAATATTTCTATCGCCTCTGTTATTGCCCGCAGGGATTGTCTCATATCCTTTCTGTCTATAAAGACACAATTCATCAGTTGCATCCAGGTGCTGACCATTGGCAGCTTCTGGAGCTCGGTCTTTGCAACAAAGCCTATAGGCTTTGGTATGTTTGCCAATAGAATCGGTATATCAAAGTTGCCTTGATGATTGCCAGCAAATAACACCGTTTTATCTACTGGGATATTTTCAAGACCAATTATTTCAACGGAGCTGCCGGTTAAGGCAACTAGTCTTCCTGCCCACCGAGAGGCGATGCTGTTTATGTATAATCTTGCCTCCTTAATGAGTCCTTTTTTCATTAAGGCCTTGGCCCTTGGTATAGAGAAAAGAGTAAAACCGGTATTAAGCCAAAAAAAAGCAAACCAAATAATAGTACGCATTATGAACCCCCTTTATTTACATTATACTGCTTTTATCTTATCATAAAAATAGGGGGATTTAAAGCTTGCTTTATAACATATTGTCGAAGGGGGTTTTAGCCATGAGGAAATTAAAAATTGCAGTTTGTCAAATGTCAGTGACGGAAAACAAGGAGGAAAATCTAAATAAGGCTGAGGAAATGATTAGCAAATCTGTAGCTGAACATGGCGCAGAGATATTAGTGCTGCCTGAAATGTTTAACTGCCCCTATGCTAATGATTTTTTTCCAGACTTTGCTGAGGTGTATCCCGGTGAGTCCACCAAAAGACTCTCCAGACTGGCAAAGGCGCTTGGGGTCTACATAGTAGGCGGCTCTATTCCGGAGAAGGATGGAGACAGTATATATAACACCTCTTTTATATTTGGGCCTGAGGGACAGCTTTTAGGAAGACATAGAAAGATGCATTTATTTGATATCGATATTGAAGGTGGCATAAGCTTTAAGGAATCCGATACGCTTGGTGCAGGAAACCAGGTAACGGTTATAGATACCCCCATTGGCAGATTGGGTATAGCAATATGCTATGATATGCGATTCCCTGAGCTGATGTGTTTGATGGCGGAGGCAGGAGCAGAGGTTATAATCATACCTGCTGCCTTTAATATGACCACTGGCCCAGCCCATTGGGATTCACTGATCAAAATCAGGGCATTAGATAATCAGGTCTATTTTGTAGCTGCATCACCCGCCAGAAATCTTGAGGCAGTCTACCACGCCTATGGACATTCCACAATTATGGACCCCTGGGGTAATGTGGTGAAAAGGGCAGGGGCTGATGAAGAAATTATTTACTCAGAGTTGGATTTGTCGTATATTTATAAAATAAGAGAACAGCTGCCACTATTAAAGCATAAGCGCAGGGATGTTTATGAGCTAAGAGGGCTGCTATAAAAATTTAAGGAGGAATGATCATGCAATACGCTGATGTTATTAAAAATGCAAAGGAGCTAAAGGACTTTAAATGTAAGGTATGCCGTGACTGCAACGGTATTGCCTGTAGTGGCCAGCTTCCGGGTGTAGGCGGAAAAGGAACGGGAGCCTCCTTTATTCGAAACCGCGAGAAAATAAATGAAATAAAGGTAAATTTGGATACGATCATTGAAGAAGCACCGATAGATACATCAATCGAGCTATTCGGCAAGAAATTTAATCTTCCGGTATTTGCGGCACCAATCGGTGCGCTGCCAATGAATTATGGAGAGCAGCATACGGATTTATCCTATTCAAAGGCGATTATAGGTGGATGTTTAGATGCAGGAACAATTGGCTTTACTGGAGATGGGGCAAAGGATGAATTCTATGAGGGGCCCCTGGGGGTAATTGGTGAAAATGACGGAATGGGCATACCAACCATTAAACCTTGGAAAAATCCTGAGATATTGAGAAAAATCAAAAAGGCAGAGGAGCAGAAGGTATTGGCGGTAGCCATAGATATAGATGCAGCGGGCTTGCTTTTGTTAAAGCTTCAGGGTAAGCCGGTTGCCACCAAATCAGTTGAGGAAATTAAGGAACTGGTGGCTGCTACCCAGCTGCCGATCATCTTAAAGGGAATTATGACCGTTGAGGGGGCCAAAAAAGCGCTGGAGGCAGGCGTATATGGCATTGTCGTATCAAATCATGGCGGCAGGGTGTTGGACCACACCGCAGCTACAATTGAGGCGCTGCCAGGGATTGTAGCTGCGGTTGGCGGCAAGCTTAAGATATTCATAGATGGTGGCTTTAGAAATGGTATCGATGTATTTAAGGCTTTGGCTCTTGGTGCTGATGCAGTACTAATTGGTAGACCTTATGGTGTAGCGGCATATGGCGGTGATCAAGAAGGGGTTGCGCTATACACCAAAAAGCTGCAGCTGGAGCTGGAGGAGACAATGACCATGACCGGTTGTCATAGCCTTAAGGATATCAACAGAGGCCATATATTTAAATAACGGGGGGATGCAAATGAAGAGGGGGATTGTGGATCGCTTCGAGGGAGACTTTGCAATAGTAGAGCTGGAAAATGGCTTTGAGCGGATTCCAAGGAGCAAGCTGCCTGAAGGCGTTAAAGAAGGGGATTCAGTGAACATTAGTGCTGGTGGGACAACGATAGACCATGAAGACACCGATAAGAGAAGAAAAAAAATAAAAGAGCTGATGGATAAACTATTCCAATAAATCCAGCTAATTGCCAAAACTTACATCCTGCCTTTCCGTGTACATTCCATAGTAAATGTGTTAAAATTTCTCTATGTTATGTAAACATGAAAGGTGGGAGACTATGTCGAGTAAGGCAAATAAAAAGCTTACTTTTTTTATTCTTGCGTTATTAATTGTAAGCTGCGGTTCGATTGTATTGGCTGCTGACTATTTTCTACTAAGAGATAGAGTTCAGCCGTCGGACAAGCTGGTATTGGATATCATACCAGAGGAAAAGGTCCCTCAGGTGGATTTAGATACAGATACATATCCTATTGAAGAGGATATCGAAGAGGAGCAGGAGGAGACGCCTAAGGTCTCGGATGAAAAGGCACCAGAGATAAAAACGGAAAATAAGACTGAAGATAAGACAGTAAAAAATACCGAAGAAAAGACTGAGGTAAAGCCTGCAGTCACAAATACAGCAAAGAGCTACGTGGTCAAGTCAGGAGACACTCTATATTTAATTGCCCAAAGACTAAAGCTTGATGTCAATAGTCTTAAAGCAATCAATAAACTGGATTCCGACAGGCTACTAGTGGGACAGGTCTTGATAACAGAAGGGACAGCACAGAAATCAGGAAATACGGCACAAAGATCTGAAGGTACACAAGAGGTTGCATCCAGAGGTAGCAATAGAGAGGATGATCTCTATTGGTTGAGTCGCATCATTCATGCTGAGTCTCAGGGAGAGCCCTATGAGGGAAAGGTGGCAGTAGGTAATGTCATTTTAAACAGGGTTAAGAGCAGTGAATTTCCAAATACAGTGTATGGTGTGGTTTTTGATAAGCAGTTTGGTTATACACAGTTTTCTCCTGTATTGGATGGCAGCATAAATAATACGCCTAATGCAGAGAGTATCAATGCGGCTAAAGCCGCTTTAAATGGAGAAAGACCCGTAGGAAGTGCGCTATACTTCTTAAACCCTTCAAAGGCAACAAACTTTTGGATTGTGCAAAACCGGAAGTACTTTATGAAAATTGGAGATCACGATTTTTACTATTAAGACATAATTCACTTTAAAAAGCCCAGCTTTTCCTAATGGAGAAGCGGGGCTTTTGTTGTTGGAAATGATGCTTGTTTAGCTGGCAATAACATTTGTACCAATGTGATTTATCAGTATATTTCTAACATCCCCTATTAAATAGAGAGAGCCGGTAAAGATTGTCACCTCATTAGCTGCAGTGATTTCCAGAGCTAAATGCACTGCATCCTCCAAGCTTTCAGCGATTAAAATATCCTTCCCAAGGAAGGTAACCTGCTGGGCCAGCGCTTCGGCAGCCATTGCCTTAGAATTATTTGGGGTGGTAAATACAACACGATTGCAAAGGGGTACCAATGTATTCAAAACACCTGTTGTATCCTTATTACTCAGCATGCCGATGACGAGATTTATCCTGCAATTAGAAAAATTTCTTTTGATGGCCTCCGCCAGTACCTCAGCACCCTGTAGGTTATGGGCACCATCTATAAATATCAGGGGATCATCCAGCAGCTTTTCCAGCCTTCCCGCCCATATATTTGAGAAAACACCCTTATAAATTGAGCCCTCCGGCAAATATAGTACACCCTCCTGCTGCAGCAGCATTAGCGTCAGGACCGCTAAAGAGGCATTGTAGGCCTGATGAAGCCCTATCATTTGAAGCCTTAAGTCCTTCAGCAAAAAACCGTTAGAGCTTAAATCAAAGAGCTGACCTCTGAAGCCTTCCTCTTTTAACACCAGACCCTCTCTTTCCAAAACATGTAGTCTGGCATTCTTTTCAGCTGCTACATTTGCAAGGACCTCTGCCACATCAGAATCCTGCCAATGGGATATAACAAGTCCATTTCTTTTTATGATACCGGCCTTATGTCGAGCAATCTCTTTGATATCATCACCCAAAACATCGATATGGTCTATCCCAATCGGAGTAATTACTGAGGCAATAGATTCCTCGATAATGTTGGTGGCATCATTTAAGCCCCCCAGACCCACCTCCAATACCACATAATCTACGTTTTGATATTGATAATATATAAATGCCATAAGCGTCATGATGTCAAACATAGCAGGATACGGCATTTCATCTGGAGAAAAGGAGGTAAGAATGTTTTGTAGATAGGCTGTGATATTTGCAAAATCCTCCTTGCTCATATTAACATTGTTTATGCGGATGCGATCGGTATAGCAGTTAAGGTGAGGCGAGGTATAGAGACCTACGCGATAGCCTGCCGCCATAAGTATACTGCTTATAAAGGAGGATGTTGAGCCCTTCCCGTTGGTTCCGGCAACATGTATGAATCTTATGTTCTTGTGGGGGTCACCTAATAGGGTTAGAATTTTTTTCATATTGTCCAAGCTTAAACGAGTACCGTGGGAGTGACATTCTTCGATAAATTTAATAGCATCCTCAAAATACATAAAAGGCCTCCTCTGTGTTTATAGTTAATTAGACTGATTGACAATTGAATTTGTACGATTAATTATACTATTTTCAAAATACCGGCAGCAATAGCGAAAAATGAAGAAATAAAACTTATTTTTCAACAAATTTCGCTATTGAAAAATAGTAGAATTAAGTGAGGAAATTGTATAATTAGATGGGTAGTCTGTTTATACAAAGTCAAAAGTTTCCTGCTTAGTGCCCACGGGCTAATTTATTGAATTTTAAATGTTATTAGCCCTAGCACCTTGCGTCACTTAAAATATTGGATAACTCCCGGTATAATTTCCCTGTAGCTGCGTTGTCGTCAGTCGCAATATAGCCTGATATTACTTCCTCCTCCGCCTTGCTATAGGAAAATTCTCCTCGAGATTTATCTCAACTTTCAAATGACTCAAGGTACTAGGCAATGCGCGATAAACTTTTAACTTTGTATAAACTAGTATATATATGCGCTATAATGGTATTATGCAATTCCTTAAATAAATAATATAATACAAATGTTAAATTTGTACTTCACTAATATGATATTTTTGATAAAATAATATCTAGAGTGATAGAAGCTCAAAAAAATGGGTAATGTATCTAGAGATAACAAGAGAATAAGGAGGTTTTTTATTATGCCTAGTTTTGCAAATCCCTTCTCAGGGAATATTCCAAGAAAGATTTCAAAGGAAGAATTGATTCAAGCTGTAAGATTGGACATCGCCGGTGAGCTGGAGGCTATATTTATTTATGATGCTCATGCTAAGGCTACCGATGACCCAAGAGCCAAGAAAATATTAGAGGATATCAGAGATGAAGAAAAGGTACATGTAGGTGAATTAATGGCTTTATTAAAGATTCTGGACCCTGCTGAAGGTGCCTTCTTCGAAGAGGGGACTGAAGAGGTTAGAGAGCTTATGGAGGAGTTAGGTGCCGAGGGCGAAAATATTCCTGTAGAAAAGAAGGAACAGGTGTTAAAGACTGTAGGAAGCTTATTAAATAAATAAGGAGGGATATTGATGGATTATTTATTAAGAGACGATGCTCCCTTTAGAGAAGGGGATTGGAGTAAAATTGACGAGCTAGTGGTTAAGGTAGCTTCCCAACAGCTGGTGGGTAGGAGAATCCTATCACTTTTTGGTCCTCTGGGTGCTGGTGTTCAAAGCATTAATTTAGATACGGTTAACTACAGTGAATCCGGCGAGATGGATTTATTCGGTGACAGTGAAGCCTGTGAAATCGTCGCCCATTCCAGAAGATATGCAGCTATCCCCATGATATACAAGGATCTTATCATTTCATGGAGAGATGTTGAGACCAGCAGACAGCTGGGGCTGCCCTTAGACTTATCTCCTGTAGCAGCTGCAGCCGCTGCTTGCGCTAAAAAGGAGGATTACTTGATCTTTAATGGCAGTGAAGAATTTAGCTACCCAGGACTTCTGACAGTTGAGGGCAGAGAGGTAATTAAGAAACAGGATTGGTCACAGGGAGAAAACCCCTTCAATGATATTGCTAAGGGAATAGAAACCTTGATTTCTAAAGGGGTATATGGACCATATGCTTTGGTTGCAAGCCCTAAGCTGTATGTTCAACTACAAAGAATACAGGATGGTACAGGTGTTTTAGAGCTGTCAAGGGTTAAGGAATTGGTAGAGGGAAGAGTATACCAATCCCCTGCAGTACCTGAGAATAAAGCTGTATTAGTGGCAATAGGACCACATAACATGGATTTAGTTGTGGGGCAGGACATGGCAACAGGATATATCGGACCAGAGCAGCTGAACCACAAGATGAGAATTCTTGAAACCATTGCATTGAGAATTAAAAGACCGGAGGCTGTTGTTACCTTTGAGTAGGTAGAATGGTCTTAGAATACATAGTTAATGACCTCCTGCCCACGACTATCGGCAGGAGGTTCTTGCTTTTATGTTTTATTTTGTATGGCATTTATTGCAGCTTTGAATAGTATATTATTAAGCGCAGTTTCATAAAACTTGTTGACAGGTTGTTTGATATTATGATAAACTACGTACAACGCAAATTAAATACAGGATTAATAGATAGAGGCGCACTGATGATGAGTATATAGTGGGTGTTAAGAGGGAAAGCTTGCTCAATACTACTATAAAAAGGCTGACGTGCCGAAATGGTTAAAATACTTTCATTTTAACCGTTGGGTGCTCGGTGAATAACCGTGCAACTGTCATAGAGTATTTCTATGGAGTGCTATTTGTTGATTGTACAGAGGCTGAATCGGTATAGATATTTTAATATGTCTTATGACCTATTCCTAGCTTTTTGTTGCATGAACAAAACTCCTAGAACTATTCTGAGGAGTTTTTTTAGTATAACCAAGGTAAAGGGCTGAAAATTTCATTTCAGCATAAAATATGCATTAATCAATTGATGGAAGGAGAATGGAAATGGGATTAACAATTGGCGTAGTAGGTGCAACAGGTGCAGTTGGAAGGAAGATGCAGGAGGTATTGGCAGAAAGAAAGCTGCCTATTGATAAGCTTAGATTATTCGCCTCTGAGAAGTCTGCAGGAACAACGCTGGAATTTATGGGCAAGGAAGTGACTGTAGAACTATTAACTGAAGAGGTAATGAAGGATAAATTTGACTATCTTTTATTCTCAGCCGGAGGAGGTATATCAGAAAAGTATGCCCCCATAGCAGCTGAGGCAGGTAATATCGTAATCGACAACTCCTCACAATGGCGGATGACAGAGGGGATTCCATTGGTGGTGCCTGAGGTTAATGCCCATGTATTAAAGGGCTATAGAGGAATAATAGCAAATCCCAACTGCTCAACTATACAAATGGTGGTGGCATTGGCTCCTCTTCACAGAAAATATGGCATTAAGCGTATCGTGGTTTCCACTTATCAGGCAGTATCCGGCAGTGGGCATAAGGCCATTGACGAGTTGGAAAAGCAAATAGCTGATGATAGCTATCCAAACAAGGTGTATACAAGAAAAATTGCAAAGAATTGTATTCCTCATATCGATGTCTTCAACGACAATGGCTTTACTAAGGAAGAGCTGAAGATGGTTTATGAAACACAAAAGATTTTGGAGAGCAACACAATCGAAGTAAATGCCACTACTGTAAGAATACCAGTTTTCTTTGGTCATAGTGAGTCAGTATATGTGGAGTTCAATGAAAAGCCAGAGCTTGACGAGGTTTATCAATTGCTGCAGCAGGCGGCAGGGGTGGTCGTTATGGATAACCCTAAGGAAAACCAGTATCCTACACCATTGGATATTCAAAATACTGATGATACCTATGTCGGCAGAATAAGAAAGGATTTATTCAATGACAAGGCGCTGTCCTTCTGGGTTGTAGCGGATAACTTAAGAAAAGGTGCTGCTACAAATGCAGTTCAGATTATTGAGGCAATAGAAAATTTGTAGAATAGGAGTGGTTATATGTTTACAGGTTCAGGCGTTGCGATAGTAACCCCATTCAAGGATGGGCAGATCGATGTAGCCGGTCTGGAAAAGCTTGTTGATTTTCATTTAGAAAATGACACTCAGGCACTTATAGTATTAGGAACCACAGGAGAAGCCAGCACCCAATCCTATGAGGAGAGGGAGCTTGTTATAAAAACAGCGGTAGAGAGAGTAAACGGAAAAATACCGGTTATCATAGGAACAGGGTCCAACAGCACCGAGACAGCCATTAAGTATTCTAAACAGGCGGAGGCTTTGGGAGCGGATGGTCTGCTTCTGGTAACCCCCTACTACAATAAGGCCACTCAAAAAGGCTTAATTGCACATTTTACAGCAATCGCTAATTCAACTAAGCTGCCAATAATACTTTATAATGTACCAGGGAGAACAGGATTAAATATAGCTTCTGAAACGGTTGCTGCCCTTGCAAAGGTAGAGAATATCATAGGGGTGAAGGAAGCCAGCGGCAATATATCCCAAATCGTAGACATCAAGCGATTAGTGCCGGCGGACTTCAAAATCTATTCAGGAAATGATGATCAGGTAACACCGATTTATGGTTGTGGAGGAAATGGCGTTATTTCAGTATCAGCAAATGCAATACCTAAGGAAATGCAGGAAATGTGCAGATTGTTTGAAGCAGGAAAGGTCCAGGAGGCTATTCAGCTGCAGGTTAAGTATAAGCATTTCATAGATTTATTGTTTGTGGAAGTTAATCCTATTCCTATAAAGGCAGCCTTAAGCTTAATGGGCTATATCGACAATGAATTGAGGCTACCATTAACGCCTATGGAGGAAGCAAATCTTCTTAAGCTAAAGCAGGAAATGGCTCAGCTGGGCATCATTTAAAATAAGTGGAAGGGATTGATTAATATTGAATATACTAATTTGGGGTATTAGTGGCAGAATGGGCCAGATGATAGAAGGGGCAGCCAAAAATGACGCCTTCTGGAGCACCATCGAGGGTGTTGACATGAAAAAGGGCGTAGATGAAATAGCTAATAAGCCTGATGCGGTAATTGACTTTTCGCATTCCAGTTCAGCAGAAGCAGTGCTGAAGTATTGTCTGGAGAATAAGCTGCCTTTGGTCGTCGGTACCACAGGCCACAGTCAGGAGCAGCTGCAGTTAATAGCAGCGGCTTCTAAAGAAATACCAATACTTAAGACCACCAATATGTCATTGGGGATGAATATTGTATTTTCAGTTGTGGAGCAGGTTGCCAAAATGCTTAAGGATAAGGTGGATATCGAGGTTATTGAAGCTCACCATAACAGAAAGAAGGACGCTCCCTCAGGCAGCGCAGTATCAATAGTAGAGGCCATTGAAAGAGGTCTGGGAGAGGCCAGAAAGCACCAGCATGGCAGAGCAGGAGAATGTCCAAGAGAAAAGGGAGAAATCGGTATCCATGCCATTCGTGGCGGCAATATCGTAGGATACCATGAGGCTGGATTTATCAACGATTTAGAAACCGTTAAAATTGTGCATGAGGCCCATGATAGAGGTGTATTTGCATTAGGTGCCCTGGAGGCAGCAAAATATTTAATTGGCAAGCCAAGCGGCATGTACAGCATGAAAAATGTATTAGGATTAGACTAAGGAGGAATTTCAAATGGACGCGAATTATATTATAGAGTACATTCATAAAAGTGTGAAAAAAACACCGATTAAGGTATATATAAAAGGACAGCTGGAGAGCATTGACTGGTCCAAATGGGATGTAAAAAGCTTTATCAACGGCAGCACTGGCGTTCTATTTGGTGAGTGGAAGGAGCTTTCAGCTCTACTGGAGGAAAACAAGAGTCTGATAGAGGATATGGTAATTGAAAATGACAGAAGAAATTCTGCCATACCAATGCTGGACTTAAAGGATATTCCCGCAAGAATCGAGCCGGGGGCCATCATCAGAGATCAGGTGGAAATAGGGAAAAATGCTGTTATTATGATGGGTGCCGTCATCAATATCGGTGCTGTTATCGGTGAAGGCACAATGATAGATATGAACGTGGTTGTAGGCGGCAGAGGTATGATAGGGAAAAATTGTCATATCGGCGCCGGTGCAGTCGTTGCTGGGGTTGTTGAGCCTCCGTCAGCAAAGCCGGTTGTCATAGAGGATGATGTTATTGTTGGAGCAAATGCAGTTATTTTAGAGGGCGTAAGAGTTGGAAAAGGTTCTGTTGTTGCAGCTGGTGCGGTAGTTACTGTGGATATCCCTGAAAATGTTGTTGTAGCCGGCACTCCTGCCAGAATCATAAAAGAAATAGACGACAAAACTAAGTCCAAGACAGAAATTGTTAAAGAGCTTAGGACAATACTGGAAGCATAAATATGAAAATCGTTGTTCAAAAATATGGGGGAACTTCAGTAGGAACTACAGAAAGAATTAAAAAGGTTGCCGATAGAATCATCAAAAAGAAGGAAGCGGGCTATCATGTCGTCGTAATTGTATCGGCAATGGGTAAAGCAACCGATGAATTGATAACCCTGGCGAAGGAAATTTCTGACTCTCCTGCGCCAAGGGAAATGGATATGCTGCTGACCACAGGAGAGCAGGTTTCAATATCCTTGCTGTCGATGGCCTTAATTGCTAAGGGCTATTCAGCAGTGTCCTTTACAGGTTATCAACTCAGTATTCAAACTACCTCCCTTCACCAAAAGGCAAGGATTAAGGATATCGAAACAAGTAAGGTTATGCAGGCATTGGAAGAAAATAAAGTGGTGGTAGTAGCAGGCTTTCAGGGGGTTTCAGATGATAATGACATCACCACCCTAGGAAGGGGTGGCAGCGATACCTCAGCTGTGGCGCTGGCTGCAAAGCTTGGGGCTGAATGTGAGATTTATACCGATGTAGACGGCATATATACAATGGACCCAAGAAAGCTAAGAAATGCTAGAAAGCTAGATGTCATCAGCTATGAGGAAATGATGGAAATGGCCAGCCTTGGTGCAGGCGTTATGCATTATCGTGCTGTAGAGCTGGCCAATAAATACAAGCTTCCGTTATATGTCGCCTCTACCTTTGAGGATAAAAAGGGCACTATGATAGAGTATGGAGGACAAAAGGAAATGGAAGAAACATTAGTGACTGGAATGGCGTCCAGCCTTGATGATATGCAAATAACAATATTGAATTTACCAGCGGCTTCAACAACCCTCTATAAGCTCTTTGGTGAGTTTGCAGAGGAAGAGATCAATGTTGATATGATTTCTCAGATGATTACCGATGGCGGAAATATGCATGTCAGCTTTACGATACCAAAGGATGATTTAAAAACAGCAGAAAAAATCCTGAATCGATGGCGTGAGGAAACCCCCGGGATTCAATGGGAGACCAATACGGAAATAGCAAAAATTTCTGTAGTTGGCTTGGGGATGAGGACTCATGCAGGTGTTGCAGCTAAGCTATTTGAAGTGCTGGCAGAAAATAAAATTGAAATCAAAATGGTGACCACCTCAGAAATAAAGATCTCCTGCGTGATAGATAAGGCATTTGAGATTCAGGCCATTAATCTTATCGGCAATACCTTTGGATTGGGTTCAGAGCTGGAGTAAATCAAAGCATTACACATATGGCAAATGAAGCTTAAGCAGAATGGAAGGATTAAAATGATAAAATACAATAATGATCTTCTGTATGTAGAGGATTTATCATTAAAGGAAATTGCTAAGGATAAGCCAACGCCCTTTTATGTGTATTCTCTTCAGCAGATGAGGAGAAATATCGATATTATCAACGAAACCTTTGAAGGGCTAAACTTTCACATTTCCTTTGCCGCGAAGGCAAATAACAATCTATATATACTGGAAGCCCTAAAGGATATGGGTGTAGGCATAGACATTGTTTCAAAGGGTGAATTTGAAGCCGCCAAAAGAGTTGGCTTCACCAATGAGTATGTTGTGGTCAACGGAAATGCAAAATCAGATGCCTTCTTAAGAGAAATGCTGACATATCAGCCTAGAGGCTTGAATATTGATTCGCCGGAAGAACTGGAACGACTATCTGAAATATGTGTGCAGACAGAAAGGGGTATAAAGGTTGCCCTCAGGGTCAATCCTGATGTGGACCCTATAACACATCCCTATATTTCCACCGGCCTTAAAAAGAACAAGTTTGGCATGGACCTGGAGACTGCAGCAGCAGTCATAAAGCAATACCATAGTCATCCATATATACAGATTAATGGTCTACACCTTCATATAGGCTCACAGCTTTTATATATCAGCCCCTATGAGGATGCCTACAGCAAGGTATATGACTTTATCAGCAGCCTGGAGACCCATAATCTCACCTATATTAACATAGGCGGCGGATGGGGCATTGATTACCACAAGCAGGGGCAGGACTTTCCTGTAGAAGAATATAAGGAAAAGGTGATTCCCATACTAAAACGTTTTAATATGGACCTTATATTAGAAATGGGCAGATATATAATAGGGAACGCCGGTATATTGGTTAGCAAGGTGGAATATATCAAAAGGACACCTTTTAAGAGCTTTATAGTGAGTGATGCCTCTATGGCGGATTTAATAAGACCCAGCCTATATGACGGCTATCATCATATTTATCCTGTAACAAAGGATGGAGAAGAGGAGCTTCCCTTTGATGTCGTAGGTCCTATATGTGAAACCGGAGACCGCTTTGCAGAGGATAGAATAATGACAACACCTATAGTAGGAGACTATATTGCCATCTGTGACACCGGCGCCTATGGCTTTGCCATGAGCTCCAATTACAATTTTACCCTTAGACCTGCCGAGTATTTGATTAAGGATAAAGGGCTTGTAGAAATTCGTCCCAGAGAGGATTTTGATGAGCTTGTAAGCTATTATAAACCGGAAGTATTATAGTACTAGGCTAAAAGCTGCCAGAGAGTGAATTCTTTGGTAGCTTTTTTGTATTGAGGTAATTGCATATTAAGATGAGTAGTAGGTTTATACAAAGTCAAAAGTTTCCTGCTTAGTGCCCCACGGGCTAATTTATTGAATTTTAAATGTTATTAGCCCTAGTATACTGACCTGCTGATATTTAGGCGAATGACTTGTCCCAATTTCCATCTGCTGCGTTGTCGTCAATCACCATAGCTACTACTATGCCTCAATCCTCCGCCTTGCAGCGTGAAAATTAATCCTGCGTAATTTATCCAAATATCAACAGGTCAGCACACTAGGCAATGGGCGATAAACTTTTGACTTTGTATAAAATAAAACATATATCCACTTCATGGTAATATACAATTTCCTCAATTAATAATTGTATTTAAATTGAAATTTTTGTCCATTAGTGAGTATAATAATAGTATATATGGAACTTTATGGCTAACAGAATACTGAGAGGAGTGTTTTCTATGAATAAAATGCTAAAGGCAGATAAGGAAACAGAAAACTCAATCTTTAAGACCTATTATCCAGAAAGAAGAAAACTCAAGACAATGGATGAGCTAAGCCTCACCGTGTTTAAAAGGATACAGGAGAAGCATCCAAATCTAAGCTATGAGACCATAAGAAAGAGTCTCCTTCAGATAGTCAAGGAGGAGCATTATCAGCTGATGTATTATGACGGCCATTTGCCCGAGATTACAGTGAAGCTTTATCAGCTAATATGTGAAACAGTTGCAGGTAAGCTGAAGGAATCAGAGCTAGACATGTTTTTATGTGACTTAATGTATTGGTGCAAAGAGATTAAGGCATCGTCACTGAGTAATATCGAAAAAAACCTATTGTAGCAGGTACAGTGAAATCTTCGTTTGGACAGTATTCTCATAAGAATATTTATACACAAAACATACTATATATGCAGGTGCTTATGTAAATTGCTTTTAAGTAATAGCATTTTTCAAATTTCTATTTTCTTAAAATAGCGACTTCTGCAAGGCTGGTTGTATCTTTATAAAAAAGTGTAATAAACCCTCTAGTTAAGGGGCCTCAGTTTACAAAAAATTCATTTTCCCAATCGTCTTTTTTGATGTATGATGATATTTGTAAATACCTATTAGAGGAGAGAGGGTCCCTTGATTGCAATGAAAGAGAATAAATTTAAGAAGCTGCTATTGGATTTTATTTTTGTCTTTACCGGTTGTTTTTTACTATCCTTTGCCATTACCGCCATACTAAAGCCCAATGGTTTGATGACGGGAGGCATTACTGGAATTTCTATTCTTATAGAAAGGCTTTTAGGCATTAATTATTCCTATGCCTATTATTTTCTATCACTGCTGGTTTTGCTATCTGCATGGCTATTTATGGGTAAAAGGGATGCCTACAGAATATTGCTACTATCTATAGCCTTCCCATTTTTATTGGTGGTTATGGAGAAGTTTCCCTTTCCTTTGATAGAAAATGATACCTTTTTAGCTACGGTTTATTATGGCATTATTGCAGGTGTTGGCTGCGGCTTGATTATGAAGCGGGGCTTTTCCGTCGGCGGCACCGACACTATAGCGAAGATTATTCAAAAAAGGCTGCTGCCCTTTATAAACATAGGACATATATTACTTTGTATAGACACTTTTATAGTGATTCTATCGGGTTTTTTATTCAACAGAAATGTAGCCCTTTATGCGATTATAACTCAAATCATTTTTATGAAGTCTATGGATACAGTACTTTTTGGTTTGGCATCGAAGTCCGTTAAAATTGAAATCATCAGCAACTGCTATGAAGAAATTGCGCAGCACATACTTAATCAAATAAGTCGAGGGATAAGCGTATACAATATAACCGGAGGCTATACTAATGAAAGTAAACAGAAAATAGTATGCATTTGTACGCCAAGGGAGGCAATGTTAATAAGAATGTTTATATCACAAATTGATAAAAATGCCTTTGTCGACATCCTTCCGGTAATATCTGTATGGGGCAATGGCATAGGCTTTCAGAGCATTGCCGAGGGAGAGAATGCGTAAGGCCTTACGGTGGTGGATGAGAATAGTGAATAATGAATAGAGAATAGTGAATAGAGAATTATGAATAGCGATAGTGATAGGATTTCTGATTGCCATGCTGATGAAATAAAGCATCTGATTTGAAATGGAGCAGAAGCATCAGGGTTTAAATTAAGAAGCTATAAATACTTTATGAAGCAAAAGGTCCTTCGGGTTGCTTAACCCTTAGGACCTTTTATAGCTTAATCAAATTTATCGTAATAAATCTTGTCCTCTGGTATGCCCTTCTTTTTCAGCATTTCTACCGTTGAATTTATCATAGGGGCACTGCCGCAGAGATAGGCCTCTTGATTGGAATCCGCCTTAAGATGCTTCTGCATAGCATCTGTAACTCTGCCAACCTCACCCTGCCAGTTATCCTCCGGTTGAGGCTTTGAAAGGGTAGGGATGAACTTGAAATTAGGCAGCTCTCTTTCGAACATTGACATTTCCTCCAGCATAAAGAGGTCATCGATGGTTCGGGCACCAAAGAAGAAGGTGGCTTTACGATTAATTCCTTTATTCTTAAGCTCATAGAGAATACTTAAAATAGGGGCCATTCCTGTACCAACTGCCACCAGTACAACCTCAGCATCGGTATCCTGAAGGTAAAAGTCGCCATAGGGACCGTTGAAGGCCACATTATCCCCCACGGATAAGTGCTTATGAACGTAGGTGGTTAAAAGCCCCCCCTCAACATAGCCTATGACCAAATCTATAAAGCTTAGATTCCCCGTATAAGAGGCTAGGGAATAGGCCCTGTAGACCTCCTCCTGATTGCCGGGATAGGGTGGCGCTATCAGCTGAATGTATTGACCAGCCTTGAATTTAATTTCCTGTCCGTCGGTTATCTTTAATCTTAAGAATTTAATCTTAGGCGTAACATCCTTAGATATTTCAACAGCAGCTTTAAATTGCTTAACATTAAAGAGCTCCTCCGGCACCTCTATTTCCATGTCCTCCTTAACCTTAACCTGGCAAGAAAGGCGGACATTGTTTTTAATATCTGATTCACTTAGATAGGAAAGCTCTGTTGCCAATACCGGGCCTCCACCGCTGTTGACCTTACATTTGCAATAACCGCAGCTTCCCTTACCGCCGCAGGCAGAGGGGATGAACAATTGATTGCTGACGAGGCTGGAGAGCAATGTGCTGCCACCCTCAACCACCAGCTCCTTCTCTTTATTAATTTTAATCCTTCGTTCTCCATAGTCGGCTATAAAGGCATCGGCAAGGGTTAGCAATAAAGCCAAAACCGTAGCGATACCTGTAATAACCGCAACTGTTATCCATATATTAGTCATCTAGACACCCCCAGCCGATTATTGTATTCTAACAATTCCTGAAAAGCCGATAAAGGCCAATGCCATAAGTCCTGTAATAATGAGTGTAATTCCGGGGCCCTGCAGTCCCTTTGGTATTGGGGCTTTTTTCAGCTTTTGGCGTATTCCAGCCATCGCAACTATCGCCAATGTCCAACCTAGGCCTGAGCCTATGCCAAAGGCTATAGACTGTACAAAGCTGTAGCTTCTGATTACCATAAAGAGGGACACCCCTAAAATCGCACAGTTTACAGTGATCAAGGGCAGGAATATGCCTAAGGAATAGTATAGATTTGGCAGATATCGCTCAACTATCATTTCAACCAGCTGAACGAAGGCAGCAATGGTTATAATAAAGACGATGAAGCGAAGGTATTCTAAACTAAAGGGTACTAATAGATAATGATAAATCAGATAATTAATAACAGTGGTTCCTGTAAGGACAAAGGTAACCGCCTGCCCCAGGCCGAGGGAGGTTTTTATTTCCTTTGAAACCGCTATAAAAGAACACATACCAAGAAAATTACTCAATATCATATTGCTGGTAAATATTGCTGCAAAAAAGATGACAAAAGGATTGATTTCAGGCATTATTTTTCACCTCCGGCTAATGCTGTTGCATTTTCTTTATTGTTTGAAGTCAATGAATTTGATACCCAGATTAGTATTGCCAGCATAAAGAAGGCACCTGGGGGCATGATCATAAATATCCACCTTGGCCACCAGCTGCCCAAGATCGTATAGCCAAAAATACTGCCAAAGCCTAAAAGCTCTCTGAAGAAGGCTATTGTCAGTAACACTAAGGTGTAGCCCATGCCAGAGGCAATGCCGTCCAAAAATGAGGGTAAAGGCGGATTCTTTTGTGCAAAGGATTCGCACCGACCCATTATAATGCAATTGGTTATTATCAAACCAACGTAAGGACCAAGAGCCTCACTCATTGTAGGATAATAAGCCTTCAAAACAATGTCTACAATAATAACGTATGCGGATATAATCAGAGTCTGAACCATCATACGAATATGCCTTGGGGTGTATTTTCTTATGATGGATATGGTTAAGCTGGAGAAGGAGGTAACAAATATCAGCCCCAGACCCATAACCAATGAGTTCAGCATAAGGTTTGTTACCGCCAGTGCCGAGCAAATACCCAGTATTTGGCGGAATACAGGATTGTCCTTAAGAATACCCATACTAAAAATGTTTTTTATGTCCTTAAGCTTCATCATTTATATTCCCCCCTTCATATTGCTGAGTATATCGCTTAGATTGCTGTTTAAAATTCTTCTGACGGCATTGGAGGTGCCTGTGGCTCCGGTAATAGAATCCACTTGACCATTTGCACTTGGTTTGTAGATAATATAGTTGCTATCCTGGTCATTGATATCTATGGTTATTCCTCGAAATTGCTCCTTAAATTGCAGCTCGTCTATTCTTCCTCCTAAACCAGGAGTTTCACTATGGGAAAGGAAATAGACCCCCAGCACCTCGTTTAAATCAGTTGTGAGGCCGATATAGCCCTTGAGATTTCCCCATACGGCATCACCTTCAATAGGGAATATATATCCCACCAGAGCGTCATCTCTATAGCCTTCATAGTAGACCATATTCTCACCAGTCACTTCTTTGATTGTATTGCTATAAAGGGCACTAACCTCTACAGCATTATTTTTAGGAGATGGAATATCAAGGATATAAAGCATTGCTTGCTGAGATTTCAGCTCCTGATTCATAAGAACTCTGTCCTTGGTAACCTCGTTGATTGTGGCAAGGGCGCCTGTAAAAATAACAGTTATGATAATCATAAAAAGAATAGAGTTAAAGCTTATCTTTTTCATGCTGCCACCTGCTTTCTCTTCTTGTAGCCCTCGTAATATTTAAAGCCTGCATCCATTATTGGAGCAAAGGCATTCATAATCAGGACGGCAAACATTGCGCCTCCCACAAATATGCCAAAGGTTCTGATTGCAGTTGCGATAACTCCGATCAATAAGCCATATAGCCATTTTGCAGTGTTATTTTTGGGTGCAGTTATGGGCTCAGTAATAAAGAAGACGGCGGCAAACAAAAATCCCCCAGAAAAAAGACTAAATAATGGGCTTGGAAAGCTGCCCGGGTTAGTCATATATAAAATTGTATTAAGTCCTGTAAAGCCTATAACTGATGAAGCCATCAGCTGCCAGTCAGCAGTCTTAGTATAAATGAGATAAATAGCGGCTATGATAATTAATAGTCCACTGGTTTCACCTAAAGAGCCTGAGATATTTCCCATAAAAAGCTTTTCAAAAGGCAGGGCTACACCGGTATTGCGTAAAATCAGCATTGGCGTAGACTGTGATACTGTGTCTATAGCTGGGGTCATATAGCTACCTAAAGCTCCGGGAAAGCTTGAAGCCGCTACGTTCCATTTGACCGTCAGGTATTCCGGAAAGCACACATAAAGAAAGGTTCTGGCGGCCAATGCGGGATTAAAAACATTAAAGCCAAAGCCTCCAAAAACCTCCTTTGCAAAGGCTATACCAAACACAATACCTATAATAGCAACCCAAAAGGGTGTAGCTACAGGAAGGGTGAGGGTAAAGAGGACACAGGAAACCAATACAGCCTCACTAACAGGCTTGTTTAAGCGTTTTTCAAAAATATATTCGGTGAGAACACCAAAGACTGTTACCACCCCCATTAGGACAAGGGTACGCCAGCCAAAAAAATACACCGCCCCCAGAATTATGGGGATTAGGCTAATTAATAATTTTTGCATAAGCTTTTGCTTCATAAAATATTTTCTATAAATTTTCTTCATACATTGCCCCCCTAAATTAATGCAAGTTAATTATTTAGTACCCACAGCAGCAAATTTCAAAACATTAAAGATGGCACTTATACAGGATACATTACTATAATAATATCAAAATATTTTGTAAAATAAAAATTTTTTAAAAGGCTACATTAATATATAGAATGAGGTGAATATAATATGCAAAATAAATCTTGAAATTATCAACTAAAGATGGTAATATAAATAAGTAAATGCGGGCAATTAACTCAGCTGGTAGAGTGTCTCCTTGACGTGGAGGAAGTCAGGGGTTCGAGTCCCTTATTGCCCACCACACATAGTGAAAAAAAACCCTTGGAATCCAAGGGTTTTTTTTGACTGTCAGGGTCAGGTAGAAAAACCGCAACTGATTTTTATCACCTTAATGATAAAAATCAAATGCGGTTTTTTATTATTTGTAGAAGGAATGAAGTTAACCTGTTAAAATGCAGCTAGCAGCTTCGTAAATCTCACTATGCTATGGTTCTCTTTGAATAATAGGCAAGTAAACTAGTGTCTCGTCGCAGTTAAAACATAGGTTAGGCCTTGAGGAAAAATCCTTTAGATGGCTATAGTATCAGTGAAATATTAATGAGATTTGACCAAATTATGAAAATGTTTTGCGAAAAAGTGAAAAATTGTTACAAGAACAGGAAAATTGCTGCAACACTAGAAGATATCCTTTATAATGAGTGTAGATTTGACATTCGTCAGAAATAGTTTAGAAGACTAGGAGGTAAAAAAATGAACCTATTAAAAAAACAAAATACCATCTGGCTAGCCCTATTGATTATGTTAAATTCTGTAGTCCTAGCTTACGGTTATAATCATGAGACTGAAATTCAGACGGTTTTAATTGCAGAAAGCTTAATAGGCAAACCTTTTAAAGAAGGAGGAAATACACCAAAGGGAGGATTTAACAGCTCTGGGTTTATTCAGTATATATTTAAAGAGGGAAAAAATATATGCCTTCCTGGATTGTCTTCACAGTTGTGGAAACTGGGTGAACATTTAGAACGTAGTGAAATACAACCTGGAGATGTTGTTTTCTTTATCGGAAGCAGCAACCTAATACCGACAATATATAAAGGTGATGATATCGTCATCGGTGTATCAACAAATGAAGGTGTAGGAGAAAGGAATATAGAAGAAGATTCCTATTGGAAGGATCGGTATAAAGGTGCAAGGCGATATACAAATATAGCTGACCAATTAAATCCTGCCGCCGTAAAAGCCCTGGAAACGGTAGGATCACCTTATAAGCTGGGAGGTAATAATCCAGATGGCTTTGATCATTCAGGCTTTGTTCAATACGTCTTTAGTGAAGTAAATAAATTGGATTTTCCAAGAACAGCGAACGAACAATGGCGAGCAGGGATGAAAATAGATACGCTTAATCTCGAATCTGGTGATGTTCTATTCTTTCAAGGCAGCAATGCACTTCTGCCAGGGATTCATATAGAAAATGGCATTTTTGCTATTGTTACTAGTGACGGGGTTGCTGTAGTAGACCTTGAAACAAATGATTATTGGAAATCCAGGTTGCTGGGAGCAAGACGATTTACTAAGTATATTATTGAAGAATCGCTCGTAAGCAATCCCATTGTAAAAAAGGCAAGGGACCTGCTTGGAACGCCCTATAACCCGGTAGGTAAATCACCAAGCGAAGGCTTCAATACCACCAATTTTGCACGTTATGTTTTTAACGGCGTCCTAGGCATACACCTGTCTGTCTTTTCTGATAGAATATATGAAATCGGTGAAGCCATTGCTAAAGAAGATCTTCAAGCCGGAGACCTAGTGTTTTTCCAGGGAAGCAGTCTTATACCTGGTATTTATAAAGGAAATGGCATATTTATAGTTCAAACAACGGAAGGCGTTGAAGAAAGGGATATCGAGAGCGCGTATTGGTCGAGCATTTATAAAGGTGCAAAACGGCTAACGGAGGCAGATATAACTTATTCTCAGCCTGAAAGCTATAGGGAACATGAGAACCCAATCATACGGGAAGCAATGAAATATATAGGAACTCCGTATTTGTTAGGCGGCGAGTCAATCGATGGTTTTGACTGTTCTTATTTAGTTCAGACAGTTTTTAGAGATGCTAAGAGTATTTATTTGCCTCGCATAACTTATAAACAAGTTGAAGTGGGCGAAACCATCGATTTTGAAAACAAGCGTCCAGGAGACGTGATTTATTTTCAAGGGAAATGGCAGCAGGAAGGGAAAATACATCATACTGCAATTTATCTGGGAAACAATTATGTCATCCATGCATCTGGCGACGAAGGTATGACTACAATCAGCTACTTTGGTCAATCTTTGATGGATCGATTTATGAAAGTAAAGCGTTTTGACTCCCTTAACTTGAGGTTTGATTCCAAAGTAGTTGAAGAAGCATATAAAACTCTGGGAGCGCCTTACTTAGTAGGGGGAAATACTCTGGAAGGCTTTGATTACTCCGGGTATATACAATACGTGATAAAAGCAGGCTTAGATATTGATCTTCCGAGATATTCATTTCAACAATGGGCTCTTGGAAAAGAAATAGAAAGGGAGGACTTAAGGATTGGAGATGTTCTATTCTTCGAAGGATCCGACAAGGTGTTGCTACCAGGATTATATATTGGAAGTGACCAGTATATTATCGTAACAGAATTTGAAGGTGTAGCGATTCGTAATCTAAATATCTCAGATAGTTATTGGAGTTCACGATATGTTGGGGCAAGACGATATGAAAAAATCGAAAATATTCATTCTGCTGTCATTATGGCTAAAGCATATATTGATGCTTCATTTGAAAACTACACAACAGCGCAATTTCTCCAAAAGGTATTCCATGAAGCACAGGATATACATTTACAATTACCCGCTACTGCCCATGAGCAATGGCATTTAGGTCAAGCGATTTTACCTGAGGCACTCCAGGAAGGAGATATTGTGTTTTTTAAAAGTGATTTATCCGAAGATATACCATCGATGACAGGTATATATGCAGGGGAAGGTTTCTTTATTATACATACAAGCACAGGTGTAAAAGAAAGAAACTTAAGATATCATGAGTATTGGAGTGAACGATACTTGGGAGCAAGACAACTACTATAATCGCATTAATCTAACCAGATTGAGGCAAAACCCCGGCTCTTTTCTTAACCTAAATGAAGTGATGTGGCATCTTTTTTGACCAAGTTTTCCAATAGATATAAGAAGAAAGGCATTCAGAAAACAACTCTGAGACCTTTCTTTTTTCATTTTTATAGAATCTTCATTTAAATTTATAAATTATTAACAAATCTTTTATTACCAGTTAAACATTTCCTTATATAATAGAAAATAGCAACAGAGGAATTTATACCAATTACTAGGAGGAAATGAAGATGGATGAAGCTATAATAGAGGAGAAAACTGGATTTTTTACGAGCTTTATGAAAAGAAGGGTAAAGCTGCAGCTGAAGCTGACAGTAGTTATGGTGGCTTTGGTTTTTGTGATACTAGCTTTGTGGACAAACTTTACCACGATTTATAATAGCTATTTGATTAAATTTGTTGATATAAGATTTTTTAACCATGTTAGAGCGTTGGTCAGTATAGTTTTCGGTGCTGTAGGAGCAGGCTTCATCGTAAGGGTATTTATCAAAACACCATTGAAGGCTTTGGAGGAGCTGGCTAATAACCTTAACAATAACGACTACAGCAAGGAGATAAGAATTAATACCAAGGACGAATTTGAGACACTGGCAGATTCTTTGAATTTAGCCATAGCCAATACCAGAAATATATTAATGGATACTACAAATACCTCTAGGAGGCTGGAGAGCTCCAGTCAGGAGGTTTTAAGCAAAGCCAACGGAACCGTTAAGCAAATACATATTACAAACGTAAGGCTACAGGAAATATCCGGCGGGATGCAGGAAAATAGCGCTGCCATCGAGGAAATAACAGCTGCAACAGAGGAAATAGTTTCTTCAACTAAGGGCTTTGTATTGAAGGCAAAGGAAGGTCAGGGCTTTGCAGAAAACATGAAGCTGCGCTCAAGTGAGATAAACCACAAGGCCGAGGAGTCAACAAGGCTTTCGAGAAGCATCTATGAGGAAAAGCAAAAAAATATACTGGAGGCCATTGAAAAAGGCAAGGTGGTATCAGAAATAAACCAGATGTCGGCCTTTATCAGCGGAATTGCAGAACAAATCAATTTGTTGGCTCTAAATGCAACCATTGAAGCGGCAAGGGCCGGGGAGCAGGGTAGGGGATTTGCCGTAGTTGCAGAGGAGATAAGGAAGCTGGCGGAAGAGTCAAAGAATACAGTTTCAGATATTCAAAAAACCATCACAGCTACGCAAGAGGCCTTTAAGCTGATATCCGACAACTCTGAGGAAATACTGCGATTCATCATTGACAAAGTAGGAGCGGATTACAAGCTGTTGTCTGACAGCAGCCTTCAGTACACCGAGGATGCAGATGAAATCAATCAGCTGATCAGCAGCTTTTTATTAAATAGTGAAGAAATACTTATGGCTTTTGAAAATATCAATCAAGCAGTGACCTCTGTAGCTGCTACTGTCGAATCGGGAGCTGTAAAAGCCAATGATATTGCCAAAGAGGTCAATGAAATAAGTAAGGACACCGATATCGTAGCACAGGTGGCCAGAGGTCAAAAACAGCTGGCTGATGAGCTGGCACAGAATACCCACAGATTTAAGGTATAAAAATATAATGGGAATACGATGATTTATTGGTATAAAAGGGGGACTAAAATACCGAAATCATTGTATTCCCATATAGCTATATTATTTACAGATAAGTTTGTTTTATACATATATATTAAATTTTTATTTGAATCGTAAAGCGCCTCTAAATCTTCTGCCCCAGAGCCTATCCAAAGGGCTTATGGTGAAGCCTGTTTTAGGGCTCATATGAGCGAATTCATAATTATTAATCATGATACCGGTGTGGGTTATGATATTGTGGCTAATAGCAAAATAGACCAGATCCAGAGGCTTTAACTCATATATGGAAACGGGTGTTCCTCCCATGGTTCGAATGCCCCTAATATATCTTTCTGGGTCGGTTTTATACCAATCCTCATGTATTGGCTCTCCATCGTCGCTTGGCATATATATGCCAAATTCTTTATAGAAGAGTATTATAAATCCGAGGCAGTCAACACCATTCTCTAGAGAACGCCCATTGTGGATAAAGGGTATATTGGTATATCTGCTGATTAACCGCTGAAGCTTTTCTTGCATTATGGCTTCCTCCATCCATATACTACTCCCTTCGGAAAGAAATTTTTTGATTCCTGTAGTAATATCATATGAAGTTAGTAAATTTTAGTGCTTAGGCACTCACTATAGCTCGGTATATTTCATATGATATATCAGGGAAAAACTGAGGTTAGCGCCTTAGGATAAACTTAGAGAAGAAAAATCTTATAAGTAGTGAATCGGGGTGTAATATATGGGCTACGGATTCGGAGATGGATTATTTGGGTGTGGAAGCAATTGGATAATCTGGTTGGTATTAATAATTTGCTTGTGCAGTTGGGGAGGAAGAAGAGGCGGCTGCGGCTGCTAGTTAAATAGAATACATGCATAACAAAATGCCCTTCGGTTAATATCGAGGGGCATTTCTTTATCTAATTTCGTACTATATATTTTTCTTTGGGTACCGTTGTGATATACTAGGTCTAATAATGGCGAGTAGTATATTTATACATATCAGCACCCTGTATTTTCATCTTACAAGGTACAAGCATCAAGGATGGAGGTCGAAAAAGTGAATTATTTTTCAAGTAATGTGGAAAAGATACAGATATCTGGTATCAGAAGGTTTTTTAATAAGGTGGCTCAATATCCTGAGGCTATTTCCCTAACGGTGGGACAGCCGGATTTTAAGGTGCCGAAGGAGATAAAAAGGGCCATGATAGAGGCTCTGGAGAAGGATATGACGGGGTACACTTCGAATATCGGCATAATAGAATTAAGAACAGCTATATCAGAGTATCTAAAGGGCTTTGATATATGCTATAGTCCCGATGAAATCTGTATAACCGTAGGGGGAAGTGAGGGTATTCTGGCAGTAATGATGGCACTATTGAACCCTGGAGACAGGGTGCTGATGCCTGAAATTGCATATCCTGCCTATGACAGCTGTGTCAAATTGGTTGATGGTATTTCTATTGCATATCCCTTGAAGGCGGATTTCTCTATGGACTTTGAAGCGCTTGAGAAGCTAATCATAACCCATGAGCCGAAGGTATTGGTGGTTTCTTATCCCTCTAATCCCACCGGTGATACCCTGTCCAAGGAAAATAGAGATCGGCTGTATCAGCTGATTAAGGATAAGCAAATTATTGTTTTGAGCGATGAGATGTATAGTGCTTTAAGCTTTGAGGAGGTGTATTATTCCCTTGCTCAAATTGAGGATATCAAAGATAGGATCATAGTGGTGGGAGGCTTCTCCAAGACTTTCTCTATGACAGGTCTTAGAATAGGGTATCTGTGTGCCGCGCCATACCTGATGGAGCAAATAATCAAGATACATCAATATAATGTAACCTGCGCACCATCAATAGTACAGTGGGGAGCATATAAAGGAATAACCGACTGTCTTGCAGAAGCAGAGGAGATGAAGCAGGAGTTTATAAAGAGAAGAGACTATGTGTACAAACGGCTTGTAAAGCTGGGCTTTGACGTTAATTATCCCAAGGGGGCATTTTATATCTTCCCTTCCATAAAAAGCTTTGGTATCAGCAGTGAGGAATTCTGTGAAAGACTACTAAGGGAGGGGCAGGTAGCGGTAGTTCCCGGCTCTGCCTTTGGAGATGGGGGAGAGGGCTACATTAGAATATCCTTCGCCTATAGCATGAAGCAGCTGGAAGAGGGCTTAAACAGGCTGGAAGGATGGATTCAGCAGTTTAATAAGTAACAATAAATCCCCTGGGTATTGAGCCTCAGGGGACTTATTTCAACATCAAATTATTTAGCTTCAGTGCCTTCTGAGTCCTCCTGAAGTCTATTTTTTAATAGAACGACACAATCATCAAATTTGGCCCTCTGCATAACCACATCCTCTGCAAGAGCTCTACAGGAGGGTGAACCACAGGCTCCGCAGTCAATATTGGGTAGTGCAGCTAGTACCTTTTCTATCTGCTGCATTTTCTTTATCGCTTCTGATAAATCCTCATCTAGTTTAGTTACCTGAATCGGTGTCAGGGGCTCAGTCAATAAAAATTCATCGGTATTGACTGCAATATTAGTCACCTCATTGTCGAAATATGCCTCCGCCAGCTTTCTTATTCGATTTCTCGCCACAAAGGAATTTTCAATATTAAAGCTTCCGCCAACACAGCCATTTGTACAGGCATGGCATTCTATAAAGGTAAGGTCGTGAATCTTTCTGTATTCAATTTCCTCAAATACACTGATAACATTTTGTATGCCATCGACAGCAAGATATTCACTAATCGCCAGAGCTTGACTTTGTCCTCCGGCTCTGGCCCAGCCTATTCCCTTGCCAGAGGGATAAAAATCCTCATGAGGCTCTGTTGATTTATCCACATTTTTGCTGATTTCAAGGAATGTGGCTTTAGATGACAATGTGCCGCTGACATGGGTTTTCTTTATACCAACAGGCTTCTTAAAGCTGTAAATCCTTGCAGGGCATGGCGATATATAAAAAACACCCACCTCTTCCTCCTTTAGACCATGAGCTTCCATTGCCCTTTCTCGTGCGATATGGGCGGATATCTCGACAGGAGAATCAATTGGAAGAATATGATCGATAAGACCGGGAAAATGAATCTGTATTAACCGGACTATCGTAGGACAGGAGGAGGAGATTATGGGTCCCTTTGGCCTGCTGTCTAAATAGCTTCTGGTAAATTCAGTTATAATATCAGCACCGTGAGATGTTTCAAAGCAGCTATCAAAGCCTAAATTTGTCAGACTGCGGAGTATTTGTGAGGGTGTGACGCTCTCATGGAATTGGCCGTAAAGTATTGGGTCTATTAATGCGATTCTATAGGGAAAATTAAATATATTGCTAAGCTCATCGGTAATTCCGTAACGAGCATGTCTGGGACAGACCTGAATGCATTGGCCGCAGTTTATACAGCGGTCCTTGATGGTTAAGGAATGTCTATTTTTCACTCGTATAGCTTCAGTTGGGCACTTTTTAAGACAATTTGTGCAGCCTACACATTTAGAAGGATCTAAAGCAATTGCATGAATTTGTGAATGCATAATGTTTCCTCCCAAAGTTTGTACTAAAAACAGCTTAGTAGATTAATACTATTATACAACGAAAACGATATCAAAGAAATGGAATTATTTAAATTTTCATTTTATGGTGCTTTTATCATAAATATCTATGCGTCAATTTTTGTTTTATGCACAACAATGAATTGTTTTAAATTACCATATAGCATTAATCATAATTCACCTGTAATTAGAGAAAATATCTAGGAAGAGGAGGTTTTAAACATGAAAAAATTAGGATTATTACCTAGACTTGTATTAGGTATCGTAATTGGGATAGTGATCGGCACCTTGAACATTACCTTCCTGACAAGGCTTTTAGCAACCTTCAGCGGGATTTTCGGCAACTTCTTAGGCTATATTATTCCTCTGCTGATCATCGGCTTTGTGGCTCCCGGAATAGCAGAGCTTGGAAATAAGGCGGGCAAGCTGTTGGGCATAACAGCAGGCTTAGCTTATCTTTCCACTGTTGTTGCAGGTGTCTTTGCATATCTTGTTGGCAGCATGATTATTCCCAATATCATAAGTCAAGGGGGAGAGCTGGCAGGAGAAGCAGCTGCTGCGGAGGCTTATTTCCAGATTCAGATACCCGCCATCATGGGTGTAATGTCTGCTTTGGTGACTGCCTTTTTATTAGGCCTGGGGATGGCAGCTATACAAGGCAAGGCTCTGTTTAATTTTATGAATGAGTTCCAGGAAATTATAAATAAGGTTATTAAAAACTTAATCATTCCCTTGCTGCCTGTACATATAGCAGGCATATTTGCACAAATGGCATATACAGGTGAAGTAATGCGTACCCTGTCTGTTTTCGGAAGAGTCGTTGTTTTGGTTTTTGCTTTACATGTCATATATATCCTGGCACAATATGTGGTGGCAGGTGGTATATCAGGGAAAAATCCGATTGCATCATTGAAAAATATGCTGCCGGCATACTTTACGGCAATAGGCACGCAATCCTCAGCAGCCACCATACCCGTAACGGTTAGGTCCGCTAAAAATAATAAGCTTTCGGAAGAGGTGGTTGATTTTGCTATACCGCTATGTGCAACTATTCATCTTGCAGGCAGCACTATAACCCTAACGACTACTGCTATAGCAGTAATGGTACTGGAGGGAGTAGACTTAAGCTTCGGCATGTTTTTACCCTTTGTTATGATGCTGGGGGTTACAATGGTTGCAGCACCGGGAGTTCCGGGTGGTGCTATAATGGCTGCTTTAGGCCTGCTGGAAACTATGCTGGGCTTTAGTGAGGCGCAATTGGCACTTATGATGGCAATATATATCGCACAGGACAGCTTTGGTACCGCTGCAAATGTAACAGGAGATGGCGCAATAGCTATGGTGGTGGATAAGCTAGCAAGAAATCAAAAACAGACACCTAGAATATAGAGTTGGATGGGAGCTGCAAGATGTATAAAGAGGCTCCCTAATTATTTTTTTGATATTTTTCTAAATAAATTATGTTAATTTTAGAATTTTATGGATATATAATGCTATAGGTTTTTTATTTTGGACAAGAATATATATTTCAGCTTTATTTATAATAATATATATTAATTAAAACCTGGGAGGAAGGGGATATTTATGTTGGACGAAAAATACACCAGGTCGCTTGAACGATCTGAAATTGAGGAGCAGTACAAATGGGCTATTGACAAGCTATACGGAAATGATGGGTTGTGGGAGGAGGACTTTAAGAGAGCCAAGACTCTTATTCAGGAATTTATTGGATTTCAGGGGAAGCTTATAGATGCCAAGACTCTTCTAAGGTCACTGGACCACTACGAAGCGCTATTTGCTTTGATCTATAAGCTATATTCCTATGCCAATATAAAGATGGATGAAGATAACCGCAACAGCCAATATCAGGCATTAGCAGACAGGGGACAAAGCCTTTTGGTGGAAACAGAAAGCGCTGTTTCCTTCTATATTCCGGAGCTATTGCAGCTGAGTGAAGAGGAAATGACGGTTTTTTATAAGGAAGAAAGGGGACTGAATAAGTACAAGCATTTTTTATCCGACGTCTTCAGACAAAAAGCCCATGTTAGGTCTGTTGAGGAGGAGCAGCTGCTGGCACAGCTGGGAGAGGTAGCCCAAACGGCTCAGAATATATTTGGTATGCTTAACAATGCCGATATCAAATTCCCTGAAATAGAGAATGAAAGCAATGAGAGGATTGAAGTGACAAAGGAGAACTTTGTTCAACTATTAATCAGTCCTGATAGAAGGGTGAGACATGATGCCTTTAAGGCACTTTATGGGGTGTATCATCAGTATAGAAACACCTTTGCTTCAGCACTTATATCCAATATTAAGAAAAACACCTTTTATGCAAAGGCTAAAAAATACGAATCTCCAAGAGCGGCTGCACTGTTTGGCTCCAATATTCCTATAGAGGTGTATGACAATCTCGTAGCAACAATTAATCGCAGCCTTCCTCTGATGCACAGATATGTGAGTGTACGTAAGCGGCTAATGGGCTTAGAGGAGCTTCACATGTATGATCTATATGTACCAGTAGTCAAGGATGTTCAGCTGAAGTATAGCTATGAGGAGGCACAGGAGCTGCTGGCTAAGGGGTTAAGTCCATTGGGTGAGGCATACATAGGCATAATGAAGGAGGGCTTTGCAAACCGATGGGTAGACGTATTTCAGAATAAGGGAAAAACAGGGGGAGCCTATTCTTGGGGAACCTATGATGCCTACCCCTTTATTCTGATGAACTATAATGGCACAATAAATCATGTATTTACCCTGGCTCATGAAATGGGGCATTCACTCCACAGCTATTATACTGCCGAAAATCAACCCTTTATATATTCGAATTATAAGACCTTTGTAGCTGAGGTGGCCTCTACTGTAAACGAAGGAATCCTAATGGATTATATGATAAAGGCATCGGATGATCCAAGGCTTAAGATGTACCTTATTAATCATTATCTGGAGCAATTTAGAGGAACGGTCTTCAGGCAGACAATGTTTGCTGAATTCGAAAAAATCACCCATGAGCTGGTGGAAAAGGGTGAGGCCCTCACTGCTGACAGGTTAAGTAGCATCTACCACGATTTAAATGTAAAATACCATGGCAATGATATGGTTGTGGATGATGAAATAGATATCGAATGGGCAAGAATTCCACATTTTTATAACAGCTTTTATGTGTATCAATATGCAACGGGGTATTCGGCTGCGGTGGCACTCTCTAAGCGGATACTGCAAAAAGAAGAGGGGGCATTGGAGAGCTACCTGGGCTTTTTAAAAAGCGGGGATTCCGATTATTCGATAAATGTGCTAAAAAGAGCAGGCGTCGATATGACAAGTGAAGCGCCTATTGTGGCAGCTATGACAGTATTTGAGAGTCTTTTAGACGAGCTGGAGGCTCTTGCTGAGAAATAAGGGGCTTTAAGGGATGGTAGGTATATATTGAAGTGTATATGCCGCTATCCCTTTTTTATTGTATAAGAAAGTCCTATTTTTTTACTGTGAATTCTTATACAATGGGGGGTTGTTAAGGGGGGTGTCTCCCCTTATTAAAATAAGGAGGGTACAGCGAAGCGTCCTAGGGAACGCATGGGTTCCCTGGAAAACAAACGTGGCGAAGCCACTTTTGTTCTATTAGGAATTGCATATTACCAAAGGAGTTAGTTTATTTTAGTTTATTCAAAGTTAAAGGCTTGTCGTGCATTGCCTAGTACCTTGACAACTTTAAAAATTAGGAATAGCAGAGTGAATTTAAATATTTATCGTATCAAACCTATGGCGTTAACATAGAATTTACAAAGAGCTGTATATTGTTAATTAGGATAATATTAAGTATAATAGTATCCATAGTGTAAAGAGGGTGATGAATATTATTGCAAAAATAATTGATTTATTGGAGAAAAGTGATTTAGCGGATTTATTCAGCGGTGATTTTGAAGAAAATCGCTGGGTTTGGTTAAATAAAGACACCTTTCAGGATTTGGTGCTGAACGTTTTGGACTATGCCTTAGAGGAAGAGGACGAGGTATTTGATGCAATTAATAAAATAGAGGATTTGGCGATTATAGAAATTATAAGAGCTAAAATGAAGGATGCAGGATGGCTAGAGGTGAATCAAAGGATATTTCAGGAGCTGGAGGTGGGCTTTAAGCCTACGGGGGATATTGAAACCTATGTTTTTGTTGAAAAAAAGCGATACATGACTAAAATGCTTTCAAAGCTTAAGGAGCTTCAATGGGTGTTGAAGGCGATGGCGGTAGATTATTACCAGCATCTTTCACCAGAGGGCAGTAGCCTGCAGAAGGTATTTGATGAGTTTTTTAACAACAACGATATGATAATTGAAGAGCTGCTGCTGACGGGAGAATATAAAAAAGCCCCGGCACTATGGAAATATAATAAAAAAACCAATTCATTATACTTCTGTAAAAACGGGAAAATTCATAGGCAGTGGGCAGAGGGAAATGCCAACTTTGTGTTTTATGAATTAGGTAAATAGATATACTAAAAATCCGGAGAGTTTCCGGATTTTTTGCTGTCTAGAAATATAGCCTTTAAATTTTGGGGTATTATTGTGAATTTTGTATACTTTCAAAAACTATATTTATTTTTAAAATGTTATATTATAATTAAAATAGAGTTGTTCCGGCGTGATGAAATTATTTATGTCTCAGGAGTTGAACATATGCTGCATATTTCCTCTAGATTTAAAAAGATATTACTGATATGTGCTGTAACTGCCTTTATGGGGCAGATATACTTAAATCCCTTCGGTAGTGATTTCAGATTTTCTCTAAGCGTAGTTGCCTTTTCTCTCTTCGTTTTCTGGTACAAGGAACTGGATTTAATATCTACCGCTTTTTTGACGGGTGTTATTTTATTTTTGTTCAGAAGCTTTATAGAGGTATTGCATCGCGGGCCTGGTATGCTGACGCATATGATGCTTATACATTATCCAACAATCATCTTCTATACCTTTTTCGGGATTTTTTTGAGTGTCATACGCTTCAGAAATATTCTAAGCAATAAGCTGATGTTTTTAATACTTCTTACAATATCCGACGGCGCCTCAAACGTAATTGAAATCATCATCAGAAGTGAAAATGTACCTAAGATTCAAAGCTTTGCAGCTATTTTTTTAGTGGGTTTTATCAGAAGCTTTATAACGCTATTTGTTATTGAAGTCCTAAGATACTACGAAATGCTGCTAATGAAGGAGCAGCACGAGGAAAGGTACAAGCAGCTGGTGCTTTTAACCTCCAACCTTAAGTCTGAAGTCTTCTTTCTGAAAAAATCCATGGAGGATATTGAATATGCTATGGAAAAAAGCTATCAGCTCTATGGCAGACTGAAGGAATTTAAGGCAGAGGAGGCAGAGGACTATTCATTTCAGGCTCTCTTGATCGCTAAGGACATCCATGAAATAAAAAAGGACTATCTGAGGGTAAGTGCCGGGCTGGAGCGTATAATACCAGAGATGGATTTATATGAGCATATGACGATTAAAGATATTTTTCAAATAATAGAATCGAATCTTATGAAAAATACCAACAGTATGGATAAGGATGTCAGCTTTGAATTTAATTGTCTGGATGATATTTATATTAAGCATTCCTACGATTTGATATCTGTAATTAATAATCTCATTATAAATGCAATAGAAGCCATTAAGGATAGGGGGAAAATAAGTGTTCAAGCGAAAATAAATGACCGGCATTTTGAAATAGAGGTTAAGGATAATGGTGTTGGCATAGCGCAGGAGAACTATGGCATTATATTTGAGCCAGGATTTACTACAAAGTTTGATGTTAAATCAGGAAAAATGAATGCTGGAATAGGATTAACCCATGTGCTTCATATTGTAAAAAAACAGCTATTGGGAGAGATTGAGCTGAAGTCCACCATTGGGGTAGAAACGGTTTTTACCATCAGGGTGCCGATTAAAAATATTTAATAGGGGGATACGGGTTTATGGATTTAAATATATATATTGTTGATGATGACATAAGCATTAGACAAATACTTAAAAACATAATTCTGTCCAATAAGCTGGGTAATGTTGTTGGGGAAAGCAGTGACGGAGATGAGGGACTTCAGAAGATCGCCCTTCTAAAGCCTGATATTGTTATAGTGGACCTGCTTTTACCCTATATAGACGGTATACAGCTGGTAACAAGGGCTAAGGAGCTAAAATTACCAGTGCTGTATGTCATGATTTCACAGGTAAGCTCCAAGGACATGATCGCTAAGGCCTATGAAAGTGGCATCGAGTATTTCATTAATAAGCCCATCAATGTCAACGAGGTTGTTTCTGTGCTGAAGAAGGTAATTGAAAAGCATAAGCTGACAGAGACGCTAAGACATATAGAAAGCGCATTTAAGATACTGAAGGATCTCAATGGACCTGCTGCCATGGAAAAAACCAAGGCTTTTAGCATAAAGGAGTCTGCCAAGCTGGTATTGTCGCAAATAGGAATACTGGGGGAGGCCGGCAGCAAGGATATTATAGATATTATAGATATACTTACAGGCACCAGAATGGATACTAAGGAGGTCTTACCAAGATATAAAACCTCTGAGCTTTATAAGCTCTTGAGTGACCATTACAGCAGCACCAAATACATAGGAGAAAGCAATGAGAGGGCAATTGAGCAGCGGGTTAGAAGGGCGATATCCAAGGCGATAAAAAATATAGCCAGCATTGGACTGGAGGACTACAGCGATTACACCTTCACTACCTATTCAAATACACTATTCGATTTTCAAGAGGTAAGAATGGAGATGGACTATTTGAAGGGTAAGACGAAGTACCATGGGAAAATAAATGTTAAGAAATTTTTAGAGGGGATCATATTGTTTGCAAATCAGAACATAAACCCATAAAAAAATCCACTGCCTAGCTGGGGTGGCATAGGGAAGCGATACTTCCTTACAGAACGGCGCAGGATATTTCGGTAACCTGTGCCGTTGCTATTATATCGCCCGCAGAAAGCTTTTTGATAAAAAATAATATATACTGTAACAAAGCTTGAAAATTTGACACTAATCCTATGAAAGGGGGAGACGTATGGCTAATAATACCATCCAAGCTATTTATGAGCAGTATAAAAATGATGTATATGCCTATTTAATGAGCCTTACCCATAACAAGCCCCTTTCAGAGGATTTGACATCAGATGTGTTTCTTGGTGCAATCAAAGCGTTACCTGTGTTTAAAGGTAATTCCAGTATAAAAACCTGGCTATTTTCTATAGCTCGGCACAAATGGTATGAGCATTTAAGAAAAAGTAAAAAGGAAATCGCTCCCGAAGATTTAATGAGAATCTATTTATCGAATGACACAAATCTAGAAGCTACCATGATGACAAAGGCGCTGGTAGATAGGATTTATGAAATGCTAGAAGAGGAGCCCCACAAAAACAAGGCTATCGTCATGATGCGAGTAAATGGATACTCATATTTTGAAATTGCACAGCAGCATAATGTTTCAGAAAGCTCTGCAAGAGTCATTGACTTTCGTACCAAAGCTAGAATAAGAGCAAATCTATTAAAGGAGGGATATACCGGTGAATCAGATTTCCTGTGATGTTTGTAAGGACTTAATGCCACTTGTTAAAGATGGTATTGCCAGTGAAGATAGCTGTGCATTGGTAATGGCCCATATTTCAACCTGTAAGCATTGCTCTGTTGACTTTGGTGGAGAAATGGTAGAAAACACAGCTATGGACGATGTTATCGTATTGAATAAAATAAAAAAGCAGCTAATGCTGTTTATATTAAGCATAATTTTTCTTGGAGCACTGATAGGAATGGTACTCTCAGATGGTATGGGTATGTTCTACAATGCGCTGATTATGCCTGCAATCGGCGGATTTGGTTATATGTTACTTAGGAAGAAATCATATTTTGTTCCGTTAGGCTTGTTTCTGTTTGCCTTTGTATGGGTAAGCATTCGTGAAATTATAAAAGGGTTTTTAGCCTACGCCACCATAGTTGACCTGCTCATTATGTCATCCTGGTGGGCTGGAATTTTTGCGGCATTTAGTGTAGTTGGTGTTCTGATTGCCGGACTTTTATACTACGCATTTCAGAAGGAGAGATAAAATGAAAACAAAAATAAAAAAGACATTGGCGGGAGCCTTGGGTATTGTGCTAATTATCTTATTATTGCTTTTTGTAAATAGCTTTGTTGGGAATCCAGTATCTAATGTATTGGCAAAAAAAGCTGCCCAGCAATATATTGACGCCAACTATAGTGAGTTAGATTTACAAATTCAAAGGTGCGCTTACAACTTCAAGTTTTCCTCCTATTATGTATTTGTGCAATCAAGCACAAGTCAGGACACTGCCTTCAGCATTGATGTTGACAGCTTTGGCAATGTCTTAAGAGATGACTACGAATACGAGGTCGCAAACAATTTTACTACCTTCCGGAGATTGGATGAGGAACTACGGAGAATTGCTGAGGAAAGGATTGGCGGCAAGCTTGATTATGACTTTGAGTATATTTCCCTGAGATTTGTGAAGGAAGCGGACTTTATGAAGCTAAAGCGGGATATGAAGCTGGATATTTACGATCCCCCGCTGCCACTCGCTATTGATGTTACCTTATTTAGCGATGACTTATCCTATAACAAAATTGCAGAAGTCGCAAAAGCTTTGGAGGATCTCTTGAAGCAACAGAGCATCCCCATTGATGAGTACAGCATCCGTATTTTACCCCTAGCAAATAAGCCGAAAAATGAAAAACAAGCTGTCTCATGGGTCAATGCCCTCTCGATTTCTTGTTTTCCTGCAAATCGAATGGGGGAGGAGAATTTGCCTCAGGCTATGGCACGTTTTGCAGACGGTGTTTCAAAGACGAAGGGAAACAAGGATGAGTAATAAGCAAATGCTTATAATGGCTTTAACCGTCTATTTTCCAATTAATCGAGAAAAAGCAGGAGTGATTAAGTCATTAATCATTCCTGCTTTTTTATTTTTAAAGCTATTGCTACTAACAATAAACCGCCAACCCATTTGCTGGACAGCTTGGAATTTAATTGTTTTCCATAGCGTTCCTATAAATTGACGCCTGTAGGTGGATTTTTCTTATAGAAACTTCTCTATAACCTTGCTCCAAAACTCATAGCCCTTTAACCGTAGCATTCTTACCTTTATATCCGAAAGATAGAGGCTTACCTCAGATATTCCTGCATAACGATGCTCCATACCATCACTTACAATAACGATTGAGTCCTCAAAATGATACTCTGGATTGACCTTAATATTTGCAGTATGGGGCAAAATAACACTGGAGGTAAAGGAGCGATATGCATTTGTATTTATAGGTGCCAAGGGTGTCACCTGTAATGTCTTAAGGTTTGGGTCGATAATGCTGCCACCGACTGAGTAGTTATAGGCGGTACTGCCGGTTGAGGTGGATGCCAATATGCCATCTCCGCTAAAGCGTTGGATTAACTGATTGTTAACCGATATATCCAGATGTATTGTGCGGGATTTATCGCCCTTTATTACAATCTCATTAAGACCATAGGCTTGAATACAGTCGGTTCTTGTACAGATGGAGGCTTCTACAGGATTTAGGTCCTCGATGGTATATTTATTGTCAGTGTACTTGTCCAAAAAAGCATCTATTTCACCGGGATTAATTTCTGAAAAGAAGCCCAGATGCCCGGTATTGATGCCTACGATAGGGATGTCAGGAAAATTGTATTGGTGAAGGCATCTTAGAAAGGAGCCGTCACCACCGATACTGATAATCAATTCAGCATCATAATCGAAGTCTTCAGCTACATAGTAGCCCAGCGTAACCAGCTTATTTCTTAAGTAATCTGCAGTTTCTGCAGATATTTTAGCTTCATTGTGCACGATATTTATTATCTTTTTAATTATATTTGCCATCATAGAATATCTCCTTTATGTTTCATATAAAATTGACTGTATATTATTCTATTTTGATTATTACCCCGTTTATTCTCACATATCCACTAAATTACCACAACTTTTTAAAATATACAATGCTACAATGAGAATATTTAGAAAACTATATGTTAATTCTTCAAAATTTTTAAAATTCCTCCATTAGTATTTGATTATAGGTAAATAATATTGTTATAATAAAAAGACCGTTGTTTAAAAGAAGGAAGGTGGCTAAATGCTGGTAGAAGGACAACAAAGCGAGGGACTGATTACCTATAGGGTTGAGGCCGAGGACGAGGGCAGGTCCGTTAAGGATATATTAAAAAAGAGATTATCAGCCTCCAGTAGGCTGTTAACAAGGTTAAAAAAGGAGGAGAATATCCTCTTAAATGATGTCTATGTGAAATATCATGAACTGGCTAGTGCTGGGGATATCATAAAAATCAAAATGGATGAGGGACCGAATCAATTTATTCCCCAAAATATACCCTTTAATGTTGTGCATGAGGATATGGATATTATTATTATAAATAAGCAGCCGGGGATAGTGTCTCACCCGACAAAAAGTCATCCGGAGAATACGATAGCCAATGCGGCAGTCTATTATTTGGCCTCAAAGGGAGCAGAGCATAAAATAAGATTTGTCAATCGTCTGGACATGGATACCTCGGGTCTTCTGATCATAGCTAAAAATCCCTATGCCCATCATATTCTATCGGAGCAGATGCAGGAGGATAGAGTAAGGAAAAAATATATCACCTTTGTCAATGGGGTAATTGCAGAGGATAGTGGTGAAATAGAGGAGCCAATCTATCGTGAGACAGATAGTGCCATCAGACGGATGGTGGACCCAAGGGGGCAATATTCGTTAACGAAATTTAAAGTACTGGAGCGTTTTAAAGCAGCAACAAAGCTGGAGGTGGAGCTTTTAACCGGTAGAACCCACCAAATTAGGGTACATATGGCCTATATCGGCCATCCCATAATCGGCGACACCCTATATGGCCCGGAGGAGAATCCCTATGAGGTACAGCGACAGGCCCTACATGCCTATTACCTAAGACTCTTCCAGCCAAGGTATAACAGGGAAATGGAGATAGTGGCAGAGCTGCCCCAGGATTTGCAGCAGTTGGAGGAAAAATTAAGATAGTATTGAGCCTTTTATGTCTTAGCATTAATAAAACCAGCAGTTGAATTTTTTATAATTCAGTTGCTGGTTTTTATTTTTGCTTATTTCACGTTAAAGCTATAGAAGCTAACGGAGAAAATGTTGCAGTGTATCATAGGTACTCATATCCTTGACCTCGTCAAAATCATAGAAGACTGATGAAAGCACCATGGCATAATAATCCTCGATAGCTACCTTGACTAGGCCCAGGCCCTTAGCATAATAGTTCTTTACTTGAATGGTGCTGTCGGTGGAAGAGTAGGTCACCTCTATGGCTGTAAAATCACCGGCAGGGGTATTTACTTTCACATCGACTCCCGTTATTTCATAAGCATTGGTACCATGATCAACTGCATCAGTCCATGCGGTGCCCTTTTTAATCGGTCCCTTAAGGATGGTTTCCTGGCTGTTGGAAGAAAGATCAATGTAATTTTCATCAAGCTCCTGCTGCCTGTCGCCGGCTAAATCCTCCTCAGTTCTATAAGATACTAGGATTTTGTCCTTGGATATACTATACACCGATACGCCTGCCATAGCTCCACTCAAATGCTTCAGTTGTATTTTATCCTTCGATACATAGTCCACTTTTTCTACATAGCCGGAATTTTCATAGCCTCCGCTATAAAGCTTTACCATGGGAACATTGGGGGTATAGTCAGTTACAGTTCCCAGTTCCTTGGAGTTGCTTTTCGTAAAAAGAAATATAGAGGTTAAAATTAAAGCGATAATACAGAAAAATACAAATTTTTTTTTCATTTATAGTACTCCTCTCTATAGCACTGCTTTCTCTAAAAAGATTAACATTGACCTCATAATTAAAATTTAAAACAAAAATGTTTATAGCAATTGATTGTATTATAATTAAAATTTAAAACAAAAATGTTTATAGCAATTGATTGTATTATAATTGAATTTTATCACAATATTACCAATTTAATCATTACATTTGTATGATATTAATCATTCGCCTCATGGCTCAGCACCGCAAGTGGGAGGAGTATCACTTAGTCCTACGAAGCATGGAAGACAATTTTAGAGGGGATTTTGATGGGTTATGATAGTATTTTCAAGCTATCTGATGGTGAAAAAAGGGCTATACCCTATATTATTTACGCTATACAAGTCATTTTTATTGCCTGGTGCTGGAACAAAAGTGGCTTCGCCACGTTTGTTTTCCAGAGAACCCATGCGTTCTCTAGGACGCTTCGCCTTCGGTCGCCTCACTGACTCGACGCCGCTCGTGGCATAGTGTCACTTATTCGTGACACTACTCGCCTCTCCTTTTTTTAATAAGGGGTGATGCCCCCCTTAACA
>JAHDLO010000054.1 GCA_018432235.1 Clostridiaceae bacterium
GTCTCTGATTTCCATTTCTACTAGCTCTAATAGCTCTTCGTCGTCTACCATGTCACATTTGTTTAAGAATACTACGATGTATGGTACACCTACCTGTCTTGATAATAGGATGTGCTCTCTTGTTTGTGGCATTGGTCCATCTGCTGCTGAACAAACTAAGATCGCTCCGTCCATTTGCGCTGCTCCTGTAATCATGTTCTTTACATAGTCAGCATGGCCTGGGCAGTCAACGTGTGCGTAGTGTCTGATTGGTGTTTCGTACTCAACGTGTGCTGTTGAGATTGTGATTCCTCTTTCTCTCTCTTCTGGTGCCTTATCGATTTGGTCAAATGCTACTGCATTTCCTGTTCCGTATCTTTTGTTTAATGTGATTGTGATTGCTGCTGTTAATGTTGTTTTACCATGGTCAACGTGTCCGATTGTTCCTACGTTTACATGGGGCTTGTTTCTTTCAAATTTAGCTTTTGCCATTTTTTTCTCCTCCTCTATTATCAAGATTAAACCAAAACCCACTTCAAAGGAGTATAAACCGCCACTGAAGTTAAGGTTAGTTGTCCAAACAGATGGTCAACAGCTCACTAATATCAGTGTCTCCTAAGCCGAACTGTCAGGATATTATTTCAACTGCAGCCAATACCTCATTAAATTAGAGTTTCATCTGCAGTGAATGATGTATTATCGTATAAGTTCTCGGGTTCGCAGGGTCTACTCCAAGAAAACGAAGCCGGGTGTTTCTGTGTTTTTACAGAACAACACAAGGAAGAAGGCCCTATATAAAAGGCCTTTACTTATATCCTGCTCGTCAACATTTTACTATGTATAATACATAATTGTCAATAACAACGTGCTATTTTTTTAATTCAAAAATTAGGTATTTCTTACCTCAAGATATCTTTCAAGCTTTCTTTTAACCCTCTGCAGGGCATTGTCTATAGATTTTACATGGCGCTTCAAATCACAGGCTATTTCCTGATAGGATCTACCCTGCAAATAAAGCATTAATACCTTCCATTCCAGATCGCTTAATATCTCTCCAATCTTACCCTCGATATGCCCTAGCTCCTCTCGGCATATAATCAATTCCTCAGGATCAGTAATCTTTTGTCCTGAAATGACATCCAGCAGGGTTCGATCAGATTCCTCATCGTATATTGGTTTGTTTAGTGAAACATATGAATTCAAGGGAATATGCTTCTGTCTAGTGGCAGTCTTAATAGCAGTAATAATTTGCCTCGTAATGCATAATTCGGCAAAGGCTTTAAATGAAGAGAGCTTGTCCTGTTTAAAGTCACGAATAGCTTTATATAGCCCGATCATCCCCTCCTGAACAATATCCTCTCTGTCGGCACCGATTAGGAAATATGATCTGGCTTTAGCCCGTACAAAATTCCGATACTTCTTAATCAAAAGCTCTAAGGCGAAGATATCTCCGTTTTTGGCATCCTCCACCAATATCTCATCAGGTAAATCCGAGGAGCTCTCTATTACTTCCTTTTTAGCTATACTAACACCCACACACATCGCCTCCAACATTTTAAAATGCCCAAAAATCATGTCTATATTATACATGATTGAATTATGTAAAGTCAAGAAAATCATAGCTTCCGGCGGAATTTTTCGAGTTTTTCTAATATTTCGTCACTCATCCTGTTGGATAAGTCCACTTTTTGTATCTTCAAGTCATCAATTCTCTTATTAATCCGTTCCTTGACATTGTTATAATCTATTATCAACTCCCTTACCGAGGTTCTGGTGGCGCCACCTCCCAATACCATTTGCTGCTCCCGTAAATCATTGGTTGCCACCACTACTCTGTTTTTTCTGGAGAGCTCTAGGATTAGTCTTTCTATATAGCTGTCTGCCGTCTCCTTCTCCTTGGTATAAACCACCTCCACACCCAACTGCTTTTCTGACTTTTGCATGCTTTTCTTTACCAAATGGGCATCAAAGACTATGATGACACGTATCCCCTTGTAGGACTGGTATTCCGCCATCATTTCAATCAGCCGACTGCGGGCATCCTCTAGGTTTTTCTGTGCTGTAGTATATAGTGTTGGCCAGGCATTTATAACATTATAACCGTCAATAATCAAATACTCCTTCAAGAATATATCCTCCGCACTACTTGCTTATCCTTTGTCGGAGGACCTCATACATAAAGACGGCAGCTGCAACGGAGGCATTCAATGAGGAAACATTTCCAACCATAGGTATCTTAACCAAGAAATCACATTTCTCTTTTATTAACCTTGATATGCCTTCTCCCTCGTTGCCGATGACCAATGCAATAGCGCCGCCCAGTTTGGCCTCGTAATGAGCCTGCTTACCATCAGCATCTGCGCCGGCTACCCAGAAGCCCGCTGCCTTGAGCTTATCAATCGCCTGAGATAAATTAGACACCTTCGCCACAGGAACATATTCTATTGCCCCAGCGGAGGTTTTTGCCACAACTGCGGTCAAGCCCACCGAACGGCGTTTCGGTATGATTATGCCATCAACACCGACGGCATCAGCGGTTCTCATTATAGAACCTAGATTGTGGGGGTCCATGATCTCATCTAAAAGCAATACAAAGGGCTCTTTATCCTTACCCTTTGAGGCCTCTATGATATCCTCCAAGCTGCTGTATTCATGGGCAGCCGCCATAGCAATAATGCCCTGATGATTATCAGATTCGGAAATTTCGTTAAGCTTATTGCGCTCTACATTCTGAACAGGAATTCCTCTTTCCTTTGCCATGCCTATAATTTTTTTTATGGAGCCCTCTGCCGCCCCCTTTGCAACAAGGATTTTATCTATCTCTCTCCCGGCCTTAAGTGCTTCCATCACGGGGTTTCTTCCCTCTATTTTGTCCATCGACATACCTTCACCTCATATTATTAATATTGTGCGCTACACTTTTCAAGTACAGTACCCAGCTTTGCGGGGGACGCACCTAACCACTATATATAGTGTTAATTACATTTCTTTAAATATGCTAAACTTCTATTAAATTGCTGAAAATTTTTCTCTTATCTCTTTTATTTTCCCACAGGTCATAGTGCCTTCAGGACATGGCCTATTAAGACAATTAGGCCCACTATACTTGAAAACCGTAGGTGCTACACCCCTTACCAGCTTCAGCATTTCAATCGCCAGCTCTCTAATTTCCCATTGTGCCCGATTGCAGCAACGATGGTGAAAAAAGTTGAATAATGCCCTGGCATTCATGGTTACTATTATTTTTGTTTCACAGGCATTGGGAAGTACAAATCTTGCATCCTCTATTGCTTGCTTTTGAGCAGAAGCCTTTGCCTGTTTTTCGGTTTTTCCTGACTTTAGCTGCGCTTCATAATGCTTTTCAAATAATAATTCTGCCAATTGGTCATAGGTTTTCTGCTGCTGAGCCATTGCCTCAATATATAGGCTGTGAGCCTCTGGCATTGCCTTAATATCCGGAGGCACAATATACTCAAAGGAGCCTTCATTGACATATCGCTGACTTTTTTGAGAGTAGCTGGAACCGATTCTGTGTCTGACCAGCTGATGGGTAAGGCTTCTGGAAACCCCTTCAATTCCAAAGGTAAAGCTAATATGCTCAAAGGGAGATTCATGTCCAAAGCTGCCCAGCATCTCAACAAACCTAGTGACTTGTTCTTCACTTAAATTTTTCATTAAATTTTCTATATCGCTGGAGGAATAGCAAAGCTTTGCAGCCGAAGCTATTATTTTCTCCGGTTCTGGTGTATAGGTTATTAATTCTACCTTTAATTTTGCCTCCATTATAATCCCCCTTCTATTTTAAAGTCCTTATAGGGCAAAATGTACAGTACATAAACCCTCGCCTTTGCAGCGTATTGTCCCGCCATTTCCTCATGAACTACATTTCCCTCTTCATCTGTATATTCAACCACTGTAGCTCCCTCTTCACTCACCTTGGCAACCGATGTAATTCGGTAGGTGAGGAGTCCGGTTTTCAGCAATATGCTGTTATGCAGTTCCGGGGCTACCTCAAGAGCAAAGTTTCTATAGTGTCTATCTTCCTCTATGTTAATTCCCGCTGGGTCGATCCAAATGGATTTGATCATCAATACGACAAATAATACTACCGTTGCAATCAGCATTGTTCTTGAGCGCTTGTCCATCATCAGCCCCTCCATTATGCTCTATTAATGATATCGATAGCTCTTTTAACTATTTCAACCAGCCGTTCCGTTTTTCCGCATAGAAATAAATAGCCTATCAGCGCCTCCAGGCCGGTGGCATATTTATAATCTATAAGCTCTGCATTTTTAGGGGTGGTGGCAGATTTTTGGTTTCTGCCTCGCTTTATCACCGTCCACTCTTCCTCAGTTAGCTCATACTCAAGAACATGGACTATCTCCGCCTGTGCCTGTGCCTTAACATACCTGGTTGCTTCCTTATGTAAATCATTAACGGTCGCTCTGCCCTGACGCACTAAAAAATTTCTTACGTATACCTCGTAAACCGCATCTCCTATGTATGCCAGCACCAAAGGTGACATCATTCTGACGTCCTTTTCCTCCAGACCCTTTTCAAGGCCTGCCAATAACATCCTAAAATCCTCCATATCATTCCTACCCTCTACTCTTAAGTTTTTCTTATGTATATTATATATTAAATTGACCTTCTTTTCCTATTAACTTTCTATTAAAGTATGAATTAAATTATAAAGTACCGGCACTAGACTACATACAAAGCAATATAGAACTTACAGCCTCAATTCTGCGACTTCAATATAATTAGCTAAGCTAGAACAAAAGTGGCTTCGCCACGTTTGTTTTCCAGGGAACCCATGCGGTGCAAGCACCCTGCCACCTCACCGTCTCGGCGGCGCTCGTAACTCAGTGCCACTTATTCGTGGCACTACTTGCCCTAGGACGCTTCGCTGTACCCTCCTAATTCTAATAAGGGGGACACACACACCTTAACAACCCCCCATTTCATAGGAAAAAAAACGAACTTTCCTATGAAAGAACAAAAGAGCATAAGCTAATCCATTATAATTTCCACGTGTTCAAAGATCGTGAGCTTTGGAAATTTTGGACTAGCCTTAAGCTCATTCCTACTTGACTACTATATTTTTTTCCACTTCACCCCTTGAGGTGTATCCTCCAGTACTATACCCATTGCCTTCAGCTTATCTCTTATCTCGTCAGCTCTGGCAAAATTTTTATCCTTACGAGCCTGCTGTCTTTCCTGAATCAAATCCTCCACCTCATCCTCAAGACTATTGCTTTCTTCCTTCTCCAAAAGCCCAAGTACATTCGTCAGCTCCATCAGTAAAGCAAGCGCCTCCTCAATTGCTGCTTTAGAGCTTGTGGCAGATGCATTTGTGTTAACAAACCTAACCAAGTCAAAGACTACCGCCAAACCATCAGCAGTGTTAAAGTCATCATCCATCGCCTCGATATACCTATTTCTAAAGCCTGCAAGCTCTTTAACCCAAGCCTCGCTTTCCTCTTGAAGCTCCTCAATTTCAGCATTATCCATAAAATGCTTTAAATTATGCTTTGTGTTATAAAGTCGTTCTAGGCCATTTTGAGCAGCATCCACCAAATCCCTGCTGAAGTTAACGGGATTGCGGTAATGAGCCGACAGCAAAAAGAATCTGATCACCTCAAGGTCATATTCCTCCTGGATATCCCTTACAGTAAAGAAATTATTTAAGGATTTAGACATCTTTTTATTATCAATATTTAGGTATCCCACATGAACCCAATAATTAGCAAAGGATTTACCGGAAGCACCCTCGCTTTGAGCAATTTCATTTTCATGGTGAGGAAAAACCAAATCACCACCACCACCGTGAATATCGATTGTCTCTCCCAGATACTTCTTAGCCATTGCTGAGCATTCTATATGCCAACCGGGGCGCCCCATACCCCACGGACTTTCCCAGCTGGGCTCTCCAGTCTTTGCTGCCTTCCACAGTACAAAATCCAGAGGATTCTTCTTTTTATCGTTGATTTCTATTCTGGCTCCCGACTGCAGATCCTCAAGGCTTTGCTTTGAAAGCTTTCCGTAGTACTCAAAAGCTTCTACATTGTAATAAACATCTCCATTTACCGCATAAGCCAGCCCCTTTTCCTCTAGCGTCTTTATGAAGGCAATGATCTCATTGAGGTTTTCCGTTACCTTTGGGTGAACATCGGCCTTCAATATCCCCAAGCTTTCAGCGTCCTTAAAATACTCTCTGATATATCTTTCACTTATTTCGCAGGAGCAGGTATTTTCCGCCATTGCCCTGTTGATGATTTTGTCGTCGATATCAGTAAAGTTCTGAACGAAAATTACCTTGAAGCCCCTGTATTGGAAATATCTCCTCATGGCATCAAAGGTCATGAAGGTTCTGGCATTGCCTATATGGAAATAATTGTACACCGTAGGACCGCAGGCGTACATCTTTATTTCACCCGGTGTGATAGGAACAAATTCCTCTTTTTTTCTTGTTAGCGTATTAAATAATTTCATCTATATCTCTCCTCTCTATCTCGCTGATTCTTTGCTCCAATGCAAAGAGCTTTTTCCTCAGTAAATGCATTTCATCAAAAACTGGGTCTGGCAGCTTTGTTTGATCCAGGTCTATCTCTGTACGCTGAACCTTAACATTGTCCTTGACAACAATCCTGCCGGGAACCCCCACCACCGTGCAGTTGTCCGGCACTTCCCGCAGCACCACTGAGCCGGCTCCTATTTTAGAATTATCGCCAACCTTAAAGGGTCCTAAAACCTTGGCTCCAGATGCAATAACCACATTGTCTCCAATTGTGGGATGTCTCTTTCCCTTTTCCTTGCCGGTCCCCCCCAATGTAGCGCCTTGATATATGGTTACATTATCGCCAACCTCAGCCGTTTCACCTATAACCACCCCCATACCATGATCAATAAAAAGCTTTTTACCAATCTTTGCTCCAGGGTGTATCTCAATACCTGTAATAAACCTTGATATGTTAGATATTATCCTCGGCAATAGAACCCAGCCCCTTTTAAATAATCCGTGTGCAATTCTGTGCATAATTATGGCATGAAGCCCAGGGTAACAGAGCAATACCTCAAGAGTAGTTCTTGCAGCAGGGTCCCTCTCAAAAATCGCTTGGATGTCTTCTCTGATGGTGCGTAAAAAATTTGGCATTTTTCTCACCTCTCACTAATAATCAATCAAAACGCGAAATTGTATACCATATATCATATAGCTTTATATCAAGTTAAAGGTCTATCGGCCATTGTCTGGGGCTAATCGCAAATCAAAATGCCATGAATTAGCCCGTGGACACAGCAGGAAGCTTTTAACTTTGTATCACCTACTGCTCATTCTTATAATGCAATTTTTCCGAACAATAAAACTCCGCCCCTAATAAACATTTAGTCTATTAGAGACGGAGTTTTTCCGCGGTTCCACTCTAGTTGAATGAGCTCTTCATTCCTCTTTACGGTCTATAACGGGACCACCGATTAGCTCTACTTAATTCAAGCAATGGCTCACAGGTGCATTTCAATCTAACCCTCTCCTTGAGCTACTCTCAGCCGACGATAGCTCTTCTCTGTAGGCGGCAATAAATTTACTTCTCCTGCTCTCAGCCTTTAGCTATAATAAATTATCCTTTACATATTGTATGCGAGACAGTAGGTTTTCTTTACCTAAAACCTTCATTACCATTGGTAAATCCGGTCCATGGGCAGCCCCTGTAACTGCGACCCTAATGGGTTTAAAGAGCTTAGGTCCCTTAATTCCCGTTTCCTTTTGAATTTCCTTGAAGACCTTACTACCAAATTCAGCGTCTATGACCTCAGCCGCTTCTATCTTTTCAATAAATGCCTCTAATAGGGAAGCTACGTGCTCCTCTTTAAGAAGCTCCGCCGCCTCTTCATCCTCTGGAACTATCTCTGTCTTAAAGAATATACCCACTTTTTCGGCAATCTCACCAACATAGGAAAGACTTCCCTTTAATACCGCCACCATATCCATCAGCCACTGATATTTTTCTTCAGCCTCCGCCTCAGTTAAATATCCCGCCCCTACTAGATGTGGTATCGCCAAGTTCGTAATCCTTTCAACACTGCTCTCCTTTATATAATGGGCGTTTACCCAATTCAGCTTATTTACATCGAATACTCCGCCGCTTTTAGAAACTCTATCTAAGGAAAACTTTTCAATCAGCTCCTCCATGGACATTATTTCCTGATTGTCCTCCGGACTCCAGCCCACTAAAGCAATATAGTTAACTAAGCCTTCTGGCAAATATCCTTTTTTCATGAAGTCCTCAACAGCAACGTCCCCTTGACGCTTGCTGAGCTTTTTTCTTTCGGTGTTAAGTATATTGGGCAAATGAACATATTGCGGCGCCTGCCAACCGAATATTTCATACATATACACATGCTTTGGCGTTGATATCAACCACTCCTCACCACGGATAACATGTGTTATACCCATTAAATGGTCATCCACCACCACGGCAAAATGATAGGTGGGAAAGCCGTCTGACTTAATAAGCACCTGATCATCCATATCCTCTGTATTTACCGCTACATTGCCCCTTACAACATCATTGAAGACGATATCTGTCTTCTCCGGTAGCTTAAGACGAATGACATAGGATTCACCTGCAGCCTTTTTTGACTCAACCTCTTCCTTTGTTAGTCTCTTACAATGTCCATCGTACTTTGGTAAAAGCCCTGCTTCTCTTTGCTTCTCCCTTACTTCATCAATTCTCTCCTTTGAACAGAAGCAATGATAGGCATCACCGCTGTCCAATAGGGTCTTAATATGCTCCTGGTAGATGTCTAGTCTCTCTGATTGAACATAAGGCCCATATTCACCCGTTTGAACCAAAGTGCCATTGTCGTCTATTATCATACCCTCATCATGCTCCACCTTAGCCCAATGCATTGCTTCAAGCATGCCCTCTATAGCGCCCTCCACAAATCTGTTTTGATCGGTGTCCTCTATCCTAAGTATATACTTGCCGTTGCTTTTCTTGGCAAACACATAATTGTAAAGCGCTGTCCTTAAGCTACCTATATGTACAAAGCCCGTAGGACTTGGCGCAAATCTAACCCTAACTGACATATCCTTCCTCCTAAGTGTTCCATTCTTTATATTACCATATTATAACCTATTCTATGATAGGTAGCAAGGTGAAGTGCATTTGAAATTCAAAATCATTAGTGAATAGTTAATAGCGCGTACCGTATAGTGTTTTAAAGCCATAAGAAAGCTTTTTCGCTTCTTTTCACCATGCCCAGAATAGAGTCAAAAATCCTTTTGATAAACTCCAGTATTCTATCCAGTATCGATTTCACCTCTTTATTCTGCTCCGCTATTTCCCCCAGCTGTCTGCCGATACTTTCCAGCTGTTGTCTCATCTCTTCTGTTTTTAGATTTAATCTGTTTATTCTCTCCATAAGTCCAGATAAATCATTTATCTGATCCGTATTTAAATTAATATCCAAACGACCGGCTATATCAATAATAATTCTCTTAATCTCCTCTGGATTCTGTACATTTTTATCAATAATCTCCTGCTTTACCTCCTGGACCAATCGTGAAGCCTTGTCCCTTCCTATTTCCTCCCCAAGCCTTCCTGTTTTTACGATTTCTTCATTGGCGATTTGCTTTTGTTCCTCATCTATCGGCTTTCCCGTCATCTCTTCAAAGGCCTTCAGTATCCCCGTCAGCGCAGCTGTGCCCGAAACATTAAAGGGAGCTGCAGCGATTATTTTGGCATCCTTAACGCCTGCAGTTAGTAAAGCATTTTGAAACATCTCCTTAGTTACCCAGGTAATATTATAGGTCTCCACTTGTATGCCCTCGCCAGCAGCAAGCCCCTCTACGTAGGCAGAGGAAATAGCTCTCGTACCTATTTGGGCTTCTGTAGCGACACCCTGTAGATACTCCCGCTCCTCATCATTGGTCACTACAAGCCGCTTAACCTCCTGATCCATGACATCAAATATCCTTAGCATTTGCTTCTGTTGCTCTTGATTCAAGTCATTGCCAAGGGTAACCACCCTATTGCTCTGTCCGTATATGGGTGTATATGACAAAAATATAAGCATCACTAAAAAGAGAGATAAGCCACCAAAATATTGTTTTTTCATATCCTTCCCTCCAGAATTTCTTTATTCTATTTTGCCACAGAGGCATCGTATTATTCCTAACCTCAAGATACTGACTTTTACGCAATAAAAAGACCCCTAGCTATTAGGGGTCCCGTTCTCTATTTTTTGTCTTATTCTTCACTATTCATTATTCGTTATTCACTGGCTTTTTTATTATTCATTTTTAATTCTTAATTGACCTTAATATGCCTTAGCGAAATAAGCCATTTTCTTAGCAGGCTTGCCGCAGAAGGGGCAGGTGTCCCCCAGCTTTTCCTGCTCAAAGGGAATACAACGTACCGTAACGCCCGTTTCCGCTTTTATACGATCCTCACATTCCCGTTCCTCGCACCACATAGCTTTTACAAAACCGGGACGTCTTTCCATTACCTCTTTAAGCTCATCAAAGCTCTTAACATAGTAAGTGTGCTCATCCCTCATTTGACTAGCCTTTAGTAGCAGGTTGTTATGGATATCTTCCAGCAGGCCTTCTACTCTTTCCTTAAGCTCATCAAGTGATACAGCCTCCTTCTCTAACGTATCCCGTCTAAAGACCATAGCCTGATTTTTCTCAATATCCTTAGGACCTATCTCTACCCTCACAGGAACACCCTTCATTTCCCAATCATTAAATTTCCAGCCTGGAGAATAATTTTCTCTATCATCCAGCTCTACCCTCAAGCTGCTTCTTAGGTCTGAATATAGCTCCTGTGCCTTTTCATTTACTCCGCCCTTATGGCTGGCAATTGGCACAATCACCACCTGTGTAGGCGCTATTCTAGGTGGCAGCACCAGGCCTCTGTTATCCCCATGAACCATAATCACTCCCCCGATTAATCGAGTGGAAACACCCCATGAGGTATGATAAGGATTTTGCAATTCACCATTTCTGTCGGAATACTTAATATCGAAGGCAGTTGTAAAATGCTGACCCAGGTTGTGAGAGGTTCCTGCCTGCAGGGCCTTTCCGTCATGCATTAGAGCCTCCATCGTATAGGTGGCATAGGCACCAGCAAATTTTTCCTTTTCTGATTTTTGGCCTATAACAACTGGTATCGCCAGGGCCTCCTCAGCCATCTCCTTATAAATATTTAGCATCTGCAGAGTCTCTTCCTGTGCCTCCTCATAGGTCTCATGCAGAGTATGCCCCTCTTGCCATAAAAATTCAGAGGTTCTTAGGAAGGGCCTCGTGCTCTTTTCCCATCGGACAACACTGCACCATTGATTAAATAGAAAAGGCAGGTCCCTGTAGGATTTTAACCATTTTGAATACATATCACATATAATTGTCTCTGAGGTTGGTCTTACACAAAGCCTTTCAGCCAGCTCCTCATTTCCACCATGGGTAACCCAGGCTACCTCTGGCGCAAAGCCCTCAACATGCTCTGCCTCCTTCTTTAGGAGACTCTCAGGTATCAGTAATGGAAAATAACAGTTTTTATGTCCAGTATCCTTAAAACGTTTGTCTAGGTACTGCTGAATATTCTCCCAGATGGCATAGCCATAATGCTTGATTACCATAAACCCTCTAACAGGAGAGTAGTCCACCAGGTCGGTTTTTAATATAACATCAGTATACCATTGTGGAAAATCCACCTCCATAGGTGTAATTTCATTTACAAATTGCTGCTTTTCCTTTTTGCTCATATGACATCCCTTCCTTTCCTTATTTCATGTCATTTTAATAATTTATTATTTCCATTATTAATTAAAGAAATTGCATTTTACTATAGGAGTGCATATACATTTTAGTTTATACAAAGTTAAAGGTTTATCGCCCATTATCTAATACCTTGCATTATTTTAAACTTGAGATAAATCCAAATTAGTCCGTGGGCACTAGAAGGAAACTTTTTACTTTGTATAGACCCACGGCTCATCTTTATTATGCAATTCTCTTAAATAAACAAAAAATCCCCCGTCTCTAATATATAGAGACGAAGGATGTATCTCCGTGGTACCACTCTAATTAGCTCAAAATGAGCTCACTCAATGACATAACGGCGTCTACCGAATAACCTTATACGGTCATTTACTCTAGGATGGGTTCAAAAAAACTGACATGAGGACCTTTCAGCCGTGAGTCCGCTCTCTAGAAGGCAGTGTTTTTCTACTATTCCCTATCATTGTATTTACAATATTCTTTTTAATAGAATATCTAAAACTCCTCCATATGTCAACTACCAAATAAAATTAATTATTATGATCTGAAAATAGCTGATTCTTTATTGAAAATATATTTAGTAAACAGCAGGGCTAATACCACCAGCACCGCTGTAAAGGAGAAGGTTATCGCTATGTGTACAGGGTTAATGATGTCTACCAGAACCTCCTTCATCAGCAGCACAGCATTTAGTAGCGGTACAAAAAATAATTTATTCGGAATGGTCCTGACATCCATAAACATAGTTAAATAGGTCGGTATCATAAGCAAAAACGTTATGGGGCTTAAATAGGTGCCAGCCTCCTTAGAGGATTTTGCAAATATACTAATTGAAAGCATTATACCACTCAGCATTAACGCCATTGTTAGTGATATCCCTATCATTATCAGCATTGAAACCGGCGATATTTTAACTCCTTTTGGCAGCATATCGGTGTTAAACCTCGTAGCTATTAATATGCCACTTAATGATGTGATTACTCCAATAATTGAAGCCAGCAAAATCGTCAGGTATTTTCCCAATAAAATAGACATTCTATTGGCTCCTGTAGACAGCAGCGGTTCTAGGGACATTCTTTCCTTCTCTCCAGCTCCCAGGTCTATGGCAGCAGGCATACCGCCAACAACAGGGTACAGCATCAGTAGAAAGGGCAATAAAAAGGTTAAAAGCATTACCGACACCCCATCACCCTTAGACTCCTGCCCTTCGGGAACATATGCCTCGTAGCTTACGCTGGTGGGCTGCAGTACCTCCGGGTTTATTCCTAAAGCCTCAAGCCGATCCTTGAGTATTTCTTCCCCGAAGGAGGCTATTGCTCTATCTACCACCGACATAGCCATACTGGATTCATTGCTTATTTCATCAAATATGAGCTTGATTCCTCCAGGTTTTTCCTCTTCCAGCTTAGCTTGAAAGTCCTCATCGATCTGTATAATTACCTTTATCTCACCTTTTTCAAGCGCTTCATAGGGACTAGCAGAGTCCACAACAATCAGCCCCGAGCTTCTACTTAAATACTCCGTCAGTTGATTTTCTTGAGTGCTCTCTATGTAGATCGGTATATCACTTTGCATGGTTTTGTCTAAATTAGCCTTGCCAAGCCCCATCAAAAAGAACATAAGGGGAAAGATGAGGACTGGAATCAAGACACTGGCAATCCAGGTGCGCTTGTCTCGGAATATGTCCTTAAGCTCCTTTTTAAATACTATCATTGTATGATTATATTTCATGCTTTTCACCTACCAATTCCACAAATAAATCTTCAACATCCTTGCCATACTTCACCTTAAGGGATTGCAAATCTCCCGCTTCTACAATTCTGCCCTTATGTATAATTGCTACTCTATCACAAAGCTTTTCTACCTCAGCCATGGTATGGCTAGAGAATATAATTGTTTTCCCCTCCTCCTTGCAGCTTCTTATGAACTGCTGTACGACCCTTGCAGCTGCAACGTCCAGCCCTGAGGTGGGTTCGTCAAATAGCATTACAGGAGGATTATGAACTATGCACCGGGCTATTGCAACCTTTTGCTTCATACCCTTGGAAAATTGTCCTACTCTTCTGTCCATATAATCACCCATTTCCAGTATTTCAGCCAGGTATTCTATACGTCTGTTCATCTCTTCCTTTTCCATATTATTCAGCATCGCAAAATACTCGATATTTTCCCTAGCGGTCAGACGATCATAAAGACCTATTTCGCCGCCAAACAAAATTCCAATTTCCTGTCTAACAGCATTCGCATCCGCTACGATATCCTTACCATTAATGAGTGCCGTACCTTCTGTCGGTCTAAGCATGGTAGCCAGCATCCGGAGTGTAGTCGTCTTCCCTGCACCATTTTCCCCCAGCAGTCCCAAAACCTCTTTTTTTTCTACGCTTAGATTGATACCCTTAACAGCTTCAACCTCTTTAAATACCTTTTTTAAACCTTTTATTTCTATCATATATATATGCCTCCCCAGCACTATTTTTTTATTATGCTGACTATTGCCTGAGCCGCTATACCTTCCCCTCTGCCGGTTGCTCCCAACCCCTCTGTTGTAGTTGCTTTAACACTTACGACATCAATATCTACTTCCAGCGCATTTGCAATATTTTTCCTCATGTCATCAATATGGGGTGCCATTTTAGGCCTTTCTGCTATTATTACAGAATCTACATTGTTGACTACATAGCCTCTATTTTTAACGAGATCTAATGCCCTTGCCAGCAGCACTAAACTATCGGCCCCTTTAAAGCTGTCGTCATTGTCTGGAAAATGCTTACCTATATCTCCCAAAGCTGCCGCTCCCAATAACCCATCGCTAATGGCATGCAACAATACATCTGCATCAGAATGACCTAAGAGACCTCTTTCGTAGGGTATTGCCACTCCACCTATAATCAGTGGTCTTCCTTCTACCAAACGATGAACATCATATCCTAAACCTATGCGCATTTATAAGCCCCCTCTTTTGAGAATCTCCTCTGCTATCAGCAAATCTATCGGTGTTGTAATTTTTAAATTTTCATAGCTTCCCATAATTATCTTAATTTTCTGCCCCATATGCTCTACAGCTGCCGCATCATCCGTCACCACCATATTGTTTTCCCTTAGTTTAGTATAAGCCTCCAGCAATATTTCCTTTTTAAAGGCTTGGGGGGTTTGTACTGACCACAGGCTACTTCTTTGCAGGGTTGCCTCCACAAATAGGTTAGCATTGGCTTGCTTTATAGTATCCTTCACAGGCACAGCTATGATGGCCGCCCCTTCTTCCCATGCAGCCCTAATGCTTTCTTCTATCATCTCGTTTTTAATAAAGGGCCTTGCACCATCCTGCACCAGTACAATTCTACAATCTTTCTTCAGCTCCTGTAGGCCCTTCGCTACAGAATCCTGTCTTTCTTCGCCTCCGGCTACTACTCTTCTTACCTTGCTTAACCCATATCTATTTACGATATCATCTACACAAAAGTCTGTTTCCTCTGCACCAACCACCAGAATAACATCCTCTATTTGAGTGTTATTCTGAAGCACCTCAAGTGTATGAGCCAAAATTGGTTTATTGCTCAATTTTATAAATTGCTTATTACATTCGGCACCCATTCTCTTGCCCTTACCCGCTGCCACAACTATGGCAGATGCCCTTATGTTTTCCAGCAAGTCCATCACCTCATTATATTAATGCCTTGAAACCATCTAACACTAATTATATGCTTCATATAAAAAAATTTCCATATGTATATTGGAATTTTTTATGACAACAAAAGTGCTTTGTGCCTTTTGTTTTTCACGTAAACCATAGGATTTTTAGGCGACTTCGCTGTAATTTACTAGACAAATTAAAAGACGGGCTTTAATTACCTCACCAATGGCAAGGTTATTAAAAGCACCGTCCCCAGATTCTTATTTAAGCTGACTTATCAACCATTGATTTAGGTTTAGCAAATATCATTCTTCCTGCTGCCGTCTGAAGCACACTGGTTACTAGTACATCTATGTTCTTGCCGATAAACTTTTTACCGCTATCAACAACTATCATCGTACCATCATCCAAATATGCCAGTCCTTGACCGGATTCCTTACCATCCTTTATGACCTGCACCAGCATCTCTTCACCCGGCAGAACCACCGGTTTTACAGCATTGGCCAGCTCATTGATGTTAAGTACAGGTACCCCTTGAAATTCTGCAACTTTATTAAGATTATAGTCATTTGTCAGCACCTTGCCGTCCAACACCTCAGCTAATCGCAGCAGCTTAGTATCGACCTCTGAAAGGTCTTCGAAATCCTTGCTGAATATCTTTACTTCAATATCTAGCTCCTTCTGGATTTTATTTAAAATATCCAGACCACGCCTTCCCCTGTTTCTCTTAAGTGAATCAGAGGAATCGGCTATATGCCTTAGCTCCTCTAAAACAAATTCAGGAATTATAAGGGGACCTTCAACAAATCCTGTCTTGCATATATCAGCAATTCTCCCATCTATAATGACACTGGTATCTAATATCTTCGGAGAAGATTTTTGTTCTTTTTTACTTCCTTTATCCTTACTCATATTCTTTTTAAATACCGACTGCAGACTGGTAATTTCGTCTATTTTCTTCGTAGCTATTCTTGCACCGAGATATCCCATAAAAATATGAAGGACTGCAGATACAATGGTTCCTACAAAAGGAATCGGTATGTTATATAATAGCTGACTAATTAAATAAGCAATAAATAAACCTATTATCATCCCTACGGAGCCGAGAACTACATTTACCATTGGTACATTTGCCAGCTCTTTTTCAACCCAATTGACAATGCTTCTGCCCAAATTGATTAACCAAGGGGTAATAAAGAAAAATATAATACCACTTAACAAAGAAGATATAATAATTCCAATAATATAAGCTGCTACGTTTGTTTGAATACTTTCAAGGGCCATGATATTAATAATGTACACAAATAATGCTAAACCTAAAAAAGAACCTAATATTGTTAATACGCCTCTAATGATTTTATTAATCATTCAACCACCTCCTATCATCATTATTCCCTTTTTTTGATTTTTTAAAATAAACCAAATAAAAACTTATAACTTTATGCCCTTAAAGTAAAATTTTTATAAGCTAAAAAGTGAGTTCTTTTTTATTGTCGTAGATAATTTAGGAAATGTCAAGCAAAGTCAGTCGACCTTTTAGCCTATTTTTCCTTATTTAATAAACATTTAATCAATATTTAATAATTGTAAAGTTAACAAAATTAATACTTAATAAGAAATTTATTTTATGGCCTCTTCAACAATAGTCATTATATCCGCATCCAACCTATCGGTTGCCAGAATTAATTCACTTATCAATATTTGTCTTGCATTACTAAGAATTTTTCGCTCACCAGTTGATAGGGTTTTCTCACGATCCCTTAGCGTCAAATTTCTTACAACCTCTGCTACCTCATAAATATCACCTGTTTTCAGGCGGTCCATATTTGCACGATATCTTCTGTTCCAATTTTGTGGCATCTTCGTTTCGTTAGCCTCCAATACAGCAATTACGCTTTCAACCTCTTGATTGCTGATTACTTGTCGAATACCGATGCCATCAATCGTATCCAAAGGAATCATTACTTTCATTTCGTCCAAAGGCATACGCATAATGTAGTATTTTCTTCTTGTCCCAAGGATCTCCTTTTCTTCAATAGCTTCGATAACACCAGCACCATGCATTGGATAGACAATTTTATCCCCGATATTAAACATAGTATAAACCTCCTAAATTGGCTATATTACATCATAATAAGTATACAACAGCGGTTGTAAAATGTCAAACAAATAAAATATTTTATCACACCACATAATAGTTGTCAATCGAAAATTTTCTTTTTTATTGTTTTTTATTTCCTTTAATACGCCGTCAGGGGCCATATAACTAATAGTCCTATAGCCATAATTTTATGATATCCTTCAAAATCCAAATTCCTCTAATTGACAAGGAAATTAACATATAAGTATAATATTGATTAGAGCTAATAATTATTATACTCACGAGGAGTTGAATATATGAAAAACTTATCAGATTTTCAATCAAAGGTGGACGAGGTCCTAATTCGTCATAGGAGCATTTTAGACATATTAACAAAGCTTCAGGAGAGCTCTGCCAAGGTAAATAGAGCTGTTGCCAAATCGGCTACATATTGCGGCTGTATTCAAATCCATACGGTAAAGCAAGACATACCGCAGGATACGACATTCTCAGAGCTTAAAAACTTTTTAGGTCATCACATCGAAGGTGAGCTATGCGATATCTGCCACGAAAAAATTGAGCAGGAGCTGGCTAACAATCTCTTTTATCTTACTACTCTGTGCAATCTATTTAATATTGATATGGCAGAGATGACTAATAAGCACTATGAGCAGCTGAATACCTTAGGAAAGTATGGTTTACTTTAGGTAATGAGTAAGCCCCGGATTTCCGGGGCTTATTTTATATGGGTTTTTACATGGGCTTGATGGACAACTCAGAGCAAAGCCTGCTTTTGCTGGTCATTGCTTTGCTATACATTAGATATGTCTTCCCAGCATCACCTGCTCCTGAAGCCTTCGCAGACCTTCTTTTATCGCTCTAGCTCTTACCTCTCCAATTCCTTCTACATCATCCAGCTTCTCTATAGATGCCTGTAGTATTTTTTGCAAACCGCCAAATTGCTTAACCAGATTTTCTATAACCGAGGCCGGCAGTCTTGGTATTCTACTCAAAATTCGGTAGCCCTTGGGCGAAAGATTTGCATCTAATGCTGCTAATGTGCCCTCATGACCCAATAGTCTAGAAAAGGAGGATAGGTCCAGCAGTTCCTCGGAGGACAGCAGCTTTATCTGCTTTTGAACCCCGGCATAGTCCAACTCCTGGTTTTTGTTGTAATCAAATATGACATATTTTCCATCTTCCTTCACATTTCCTACCAGCTCATCCAATTGCATACTCACCAGTATGCCTTCATTCCCCAGCTCACTGATAAAGCGTTCTATTTCCTTTACTATCCGCATTACCATTTCTGTCCTTTGCAGCACCACCACTACATCATAAAGCGTTACTAAGTCTTCGAATTCCAGCGCGCTTAGATTGCTCATGGCCTGATCCAGTACAGATTTATATTTTTCCAATGTTTGTATCGCTTGATTTGCTTTTGTCAGAATCCTTCCGGTGTCCTGAAGGACATACTTTGTATTCCCTTGATATAGCGTAATGATATTTCTTCTTTGCGATATAGATATTACCGTTTCTCCGGTTTCCTTTGCAACCCTTTCTGCTATACGATGCCTGATGCCTGTTTCAGAGGTTGAAATGGTGGGATCAGGTATCAGCTGAGTATTTGCATAAAGAATCTTTTTATTATCATTGCTTAATATTATGGCACCATCCATTTTCGCCAGCTCATATATATATGCCGGTGAAAAATCTATATTGATATAAAAGCCGCCATCCACAAGATTCATAACCGACTCACTATCACCAAATACTATCAAGGCCCCCATCTTACCCCTTAAGATGTTTTCAAGACCTTCCCTCAGAGGCGTGCCCGGAGCAACCATTCTTATTGCTTCTATTAACTGCTTTTGCCTTCTTTCCTCTTCCTTCAATTGAATACTACCTCCCCCTAAGGAACTTATATTTATTAACTGCTATTTTTACCTAAAAATGAAATAATGAAACCCTTATTTCTTTAATTTATTCTATTATTTTTATAGCCTCTTGTAGATTATTTACAGGTATTATTTTTATATTATTTCCCTCATCAGATTTATTATTATTTTTCCTGGGCAATATTATCCTCTTAAAGCCCAGCTTCTGGGCCTCCTTAACCATCTTATCTGTATGGGATACAGGTCTTAAATCCGCTGTTAGACTTATCTCTCCCACCATAATAATTTCTCTTGTGGCTACGGGTATCCCCCTTAAGCTAGAATATATAGCCGCAGCAATCCCTAAATCTGCAAAGGTGCCCTCAAGCTTAAGTCCCCCTACTACATTAATATATATGTCAAAATTCACAAGGGGAAGTCCCATTTTTTTCTCTAATACTGCAATAATCATATTCAATCTATTGAGATCCACGCCGACAGCCGTTCTCCTTGGAAATCCTGTATTTGTCGGTGTGACCAAAGCCTGTATCTCCAATAGGATAGGGCGTGTGCCTTCCATAGTGGCTATAACAACAGCCCCTTCTGCCTCAGGATTTATAGACTCCAGAAAAATTGCAGAGGGATTCGAAACCTCCATAAGTCCCTGCTCTGCCATTTCAAATATGCCTATTTCACTGGTGGTGCCAAACCTGTTTTTTAAAGCTCTTAATATTCTAAAATCCTGAGTCCTTTCCCCCTCAAAATGCAGCACAGTATCAACCATATGCTCTAAAACTCTGGGGCCTGCTAGTTCCCCCTGCTTTGTTACATGGGCAACTAAAAATATTGGTAAGTTTCTGCTTTTCCCTATGCGCATCAGATTATTTACACATTCCTTCACCTGAGAGACACTTCCCGGTGCAGAGGACAGCTCCGATTGATAAAGGGTTTGTACAGAATCTATTATAACAAAAACCGGTTGCATCTCATTGATATAGCCCTCTATGATTTCCACATTAGTTTCAGAAACAATAAAAAGCCCCTCAGCCAGAGCATTAAGCCTTTCAGCCCTCATTTTTATCTGCTCCTCTGACTCCTCACCAGAAACATATAATACTTTGCCATATTTTTTTGCAATATGACTGCCGGTCTGTAGTATGAGGGTTGATTTACCTATTCCCGGCTCTCCAGAAATAAGTGTTAGCGAGCCCTTAACCAGCCCACCCCCTAAAACTCTATTCAACTCAGTTATTTCTGTATGATATCTCTCATATGAACCGGATTTTACATTTTTTATAGGCTGTGGCTTTGTTTTGCCTTCAGTGGTGGCGGAACGCTTAAAATCCTTTTTCAAAAGGACCAGCTCCTCCTCCATTGTATTCCATTGATCACATCCTGGGCATTTTCCCAACCATTTGGGACTTTCATAGCCACAGGATTGACATATAAATTTGGTTTTGCTCTTTCCCATACAATCACCACCTGAATTATTCTTTATTCATTGTACCACAGCTGATGCCAGTAATGTATAGAGAATAGATTTTAGTGAATAGTGGAATACCATGATGGTGGCTGGCTAAGGGAGCATCCGGTGCCTCTACGCAATTAAATTTTGGTATTCAATGGGGTTATATTTCTATATAGCTTCGTTGTCGTCATCATCATATTACCTGATATGACTTCCTCCTCTTCCTCCCTATAAAAAATTTTCCTCAGGGCTTAATCTAAGTTTTAATTGTAACCAGGCCCTAGGTTTGAAATTTACTCAAAAAAAGGAAGGGCTGTCGCACTATCTCCCTCCTTAGCGCTACAGCCCCTCTTTTTTTCATTATTCGATTTTCTATTCACTAAGCTCTATTCGCTATTTTCTATTTACTAAGCTCTGTTCACTATTCGTTATTCACTAATGCTTTACTAACTATTACCAGCTCATCATCCTTTACATCCACCAATACAGTACTGCCTGATTGTATGGCACCCCTCAGGAATTCCTCTGAGAGCTTATCCTCGATCATCTTTTGGATGGCTCTTTTAAGCGGTCTGGCACCAAATTGCGGATCATAGCCTTTTTCGGCAACATGCTCAATAGCAGCCTTACTCACGTCAAGCGATATATGCATCTCCTTAAGCCGCTTATTTAAGTCCTTCAGCATTAGATCTACTATTCTTCCTATATGCTCTCTTTCAAGACTGTGGAAGACTATGATGTCGTCTATACGGTTCAAGAATTCAGGTCTGAAGGTCCTTCTGAGCTCCTCCATAACATTTTCCTTCATTTTCTCATATTCACTCTTAACAAGATTTTCCTCAGAGGCCACAAAACCAAGGGTTCTTTGCTTTTTGATGGTATGGGCACCGACATTTGAGGTCATTATAATGACGGTATTTTTAAAATCTACGGTTTTTCCCTTACCATCCGTCAGCCTTCCATCATCCAATATTTGAAGTAATATGTTAAAGACATCCGGATGAGCCTTCTCGACCTCATCAAAAAGAATTACAGAATAGGGTTTTCTTCTGACCTTTTCCGTCAGCTGCCCTCCCTCGTCATAGCCCACATATCCCGGAGGTGATCCGATTAATCTGGACACCGTATGCTTCTCCATATACTCCGACATGTCTATACGGATCATGGCCTCCTCTTCTCCAAACATAGCCTCTGCCAGTGCTCTTGACAGTTCTGTTTTACCTACACCTGTAGGTCCCAGGAAAACAAATGAGCCGATAGGTCTCTTAGGGTCCTTCAAGCCAACCCTGGCCCTTCGTATGGCCTTTGAGATCGATGTAACAGCCTCCTCTTGACCAATTACTCGGTCATGGAGAATATCCTCCAGCTTCAGCAATCTATCGGATTCCTCCTGCTGCAGCTTATTAACAGGAATTCCCGTCCAACTAGAGACAATTGCTGCAACATCCTCAACCCCAACCACCAATTGATTTATATGATTTTCACTTTTCCAATTATTCTTTCTTTCCTCCAACTCATCCTTGACGGCCTTCTCTGAATCTCTAAGCTTAGCAGCCCTTTCAAAGTCCTGAATGCTGATGGCCTCTTCCTTTTCCTTCAGTAGCTGCTCCATCTGTTCTTCCAGGTCCTTAAGATCAGGAGGAGCAGTTACAGCCTTAATTCTGATTTTAGAAGCCGCCTCATCAATAAGGTCAATAGCTTTATCCGGCAGAAATCTATCGGTTATATATCTATGGGATAGCTCTGCAGATGCTGTCAGGGCATCATCACTTATTTTAACTCTATGATGAGCTTCATATTTATCCCTCAAGCCCTCTAATATCTTTATGGTGTCCTCAACCGATGGCTCCTCAATAGTTATAGGCTGAAACCTTCTTTCTAGGGCTGCATCCTTTTCTATATGCTTACGATATTCATCGAGGGTGGTGGCACCAATTGCCTGAAGCTCTCCTCTTGCCAGAGCCGGCTTTATGATATTTGATGCATCGATGGCCCCCTCTGCTGCTCCAGCTCCGATGATGGTGTGGATTTCATCAATAAAGAGAAGCACATCTCCTGTATTACGGATTTCCTCCATAACCTTCTTTAGTCGTTCTTCAAACTCTCCTCTATATTTTGCACCTGCCACCATAGATGCAAGGTCCAGGGTGACTACCTTTTTGTTCCGTAAAACCTCCGGTACATTTCCCTCGACAATTCTTTGGGCCAGGCCCTCAGCAATAGCTGTTTTACCTACACCCGGTTCGCCTATAAGGCAGGGATTATTCTTGGTCCTCCTACTTAAAACCTGTATGACTCTTTCTATTTCCTCAAATCTCCCTATAACAGGGTCCAGCTTACCCTCCTCGGCATATTGATTCAGGTCTCTTCCGTATTGATTTAAAGTAGGCGTATTTTTAGATTTTTTTATCTCATTTGAATTTATGCCACTTTTATTACTGGAATTATTAAAAAGCTTTATCACCTCATCCCTTACCTTTTGCAGAGATAAGCCCTTATCCAATAGTATTTTAGCGCCTACACCTTCACCCTCTCGAATTAAGCCCAGCAGAAGATGCTCTGTTCCTACATAGTTATGTCCAAGCTCTCGAGCCTCCGCAACACTTAATTCAAAAATTCTCTTGGTCCTGGGAGTAAAGCCCAAAAGCTCTGCATTATCTTCTCCATATCCAATTAAAGCGATTATCTTTTCCTGTATTTCCGCCTCACTGATTTGCAGATTTTTTAACGCCTGAGCCGCGATTCCTTCTCCTTCATTGAGAAGCCCCAGTAATAGATGCTCAGTACCTACGTAATTATGACCCCATTGCTTTGCAAACTGCTGGGATAGAATAATAGCCTTCTGAGCCCGTTCTGTAAATTTTCCAAATACTGACATTATTAGCACCTCCTAAGCTATATGCTCCTTCTTATTAATTCTGCTCTCTTTTTGTCCCTTTCATGCTCCCCAATTTCTCCACCAAATTGTTTTTGTATATAGCCTGCCTGTATCATAATCATCAGCTCATTGAGCTGCTGTAGATTAATATCTGCTATGAGCTTTAAATTGACCCCCAGCTTTAGGTCTGAAATTAATTTCATTGCCTCATTGCTGGTGATCAGTCTGGCATTCTTCAAGAGGCCATAGGACCTGAAAATTCTGTCCTCTAGCTCAACAGGTCTTTCAACATACAGGTTTTCTCTCAGGGCTCTTTCCTGCTGTACGATCTGTCTGACAACATCCTGAAGATTCTTAATTATCTCCTCCTCCGTCATGCCCAATGTAATTTGATTTGAGATCTGATATATATTTCCGGTAAACTCAGTTCCCTCACCATGAATCCCCCGTACAGCTAATCCTATTTGACCTGCTATTTTGATAACATTGCTCATATATCCCGTCATATTTAATACCGGCAGATGCAGCATGACAGATGCTCTAATGCCGGTACCGACATTGGTAGGGCAGGAGGTCAGATATCCCAACCTTTCATTGTAGGCATATTTAATTCTCTCCTCTATGAGATCATCAATTCTATTGGCCATATCCCAGCCTTCCGAAAGCTGAAGCCCAGGCAGCATACATTGGATTCTGATGTGATCCTCCTCGTTGATCATAATACTTAAAGCTTCATCATTATTTACCAACAAAGCACCGATATCACTGTGCTTTAATAAATCAGGACTTATAAGATTGTTTTCCACATAGTTCATTTTCTCTAATCGATTTAGACTATTAATCTCAATTAAACTAAAATCATTTTTTAGGGAGGAATTTCCCTCAATCACTGCATCATATACTCTGCTTATTATCTCTCGGCCCTGTGGCTCCTTTAGGCTCTGAGGAAAAGGTGTGGCCTCTAAATTTCTTGCCAACCTTATCCTACTGCTTATAACGACATCCGAATCGGGACCTATTTCCTTCAGCCATTTAGGCATAAGCTATCCCTCCTACATATTTTTAATTTGCTCTTCCTTATCCCTAATTTCATCCCTGATATTGGCAGCCGATTCAAACTCTTCAGCCTCAATAAGCTGCTGAAGCCTCTGCTTAAGCTGTTTAACCTCTCGTTTTAAATGAATAACGCCACCTGTTCTTCTGGGGACTTTTCCGACATGCTGTTGATTTCCCTGTATTTTTTTTATCAGTGGATTTAATTTTTTCTCAAAGACCTCATAGCATGCCTCACACCCCAATCTTCCTTCCTGCTTGAACCTCAAAAATGTCATTCCGCACTCCTGGCACATCTCGTCTCCATAGACAAAGCTATGCTGAGGACTCATATTTGTGTCCAGCAGGCTGGTTAAGAAATTGGGTATAGTAAAAGGGTTATGAAGGCTTATGTTTTCTTTGTTTTTAGCGCACACCTCACACAAGTGTATTTCTTCCTTTTGCCCTTGTATTATCTTTGTCATATGAACCGTAGCCGGTCTTTTTTGACATTCATCGCATAGCATGATTATCCCTCCCTTTTTAACAGCACCGATAGCATATTCTTTAGAATATTTCCTCGAATCTGATCCTTAAGATTTAAAGGCGCAACCAGCGCATTATCATCCACCGCCGCCTGCATAATTTTTGCTTCTCTGTTACTAATAAATTGATATTCCATCAATGCAGATATAATACGGTTGGCTTCGCTTTTGGTCAGTGAATGCTTCAGCTCCTCTTTAATAATATGCTGAAGAAAGCTGTTCTTATCGACAATCAGACGGGTTATTTTGATATAGCCTCCGCCACCTCTTTGACTTTCAATCATATAGCCTTGATTAAAATTAAACCTTGTCATTAGAACATAATTGATTTGTGAGGGTGAACAATCGAAAAATTTCGCCAATTCATTTCTCTGTATTTCAATACTTTCTTCAACACTTTCCTGAATCAACGTTTTTAAAAAATCTTCAATTAGGTCACTTATCCTTGCCATTTCACCACTCCCTCCATTTTGACCTTCTTTGACTTTAATTATAATTATTTACCATATTATTTTCAAAGGTATTTTACTATAATAATATCTCGAATTTACTGATTTTAAACAATTATTATAAGCTATGAATATATTTCTAAAAATTCCTCCTATTATCTCTGTCTTTTGAGGTATTTCTTATTTTAAATCAATGGATTAGCCCTAGACGTCAGCAGAAAACCCTTTACTTTGTATAACACATACCATCTTAATTATGGGATTTCCTCAAATGAGCAGTACAAAAGTGGCTTCGCCACGTTTGTTTTCCAGGGAACCCATGCGGTGCAAGCACCCTGCTGCCTCACCGTCTCGGCAGCGCTCGTACCGCAGTGCCACTTATACGCGACACTACTCGCCCTAGGACGCTTCGCTGTACCCTCCTTATTTTAATAAGGGGAGACACCCCCCTTAACAACCCCCCATTGTATAAGAATTCATAGTAAAAAAATAGGACTTTCTTATACAAGAACAAAAGGCATAGCGCCACTTATTCGTGGCATCACTTACCTCTCCATATTTTTATAAGGGGGACGCCCTCTTAATGCTCCCATATCATAGGAAGTAAACACACGCTCCTATGATATAAAAAAACTGCCTGTAGATATTTTAACCCTTTTACTGAGGAAAATATCATATAGGCAGAATATCTAGCGGTTTTGCCAGAAAAAAATAGCATGTGCTTTTGCACATGCTGGAAGGATTTATTCTTTAGCCGCTCTCGCAGCTTCCACTATCTTTTCACTAATCATCTGAGGCACCTCTTCATATCTTGTAAAATCCATTGTGAAATAGCCTCTGGCCTGTGTCATCGATCTAAGATCAATGGCATATTTGAACATTTCAGATTGAGGAACCTCTGCTATTACTAATTGGAAGCCCTTTGCCTGAGGCTCCATTCCAATGATCCTACCACGTCTTTTGTTGAGATCACCCATAACATCACCCATATAGTCCTCTGGTACATAAACCTTGACCTCTGCGATTGGCTCCAGCAGCACCGGCTTAGCTGATTCCATACCCTTTTTAAAGGCCATTGAAGCAGCTATTTTAAATGCCATCTCCGAGGAGTCTACATCGTGATAGGAGCCATCATATAAAATGGCTTTTATATTTACAACGGGATATCCTGCCAAGGCACCAACCTCTAAGCATTCCCTCAAGCCCTTCTCAACTGCCGGAATGTATTGTCTTGGCACTGAACCTCCGAATATTTCCTCTGTAAATTCAAACTCAGAGGTGCTGGGCTCAAATCTCATTTTCACATCACCATATTGACCATGACCACCGGATTGCTTTTTATGCTTTCCTTGGACATCTGATTTACCCTTTATAGTTTCTCTATATGGCACCTTGGCATCCGTCAGCTCCACATCTGTGCCAAATTTATTCTTTAGCTTGCTGACCAGAACCTTTACATGCAGCTCTCCTTGACCCTTTATAATGGTTTGCTTTGTTTCCTTATTTCTTTCAAGTCTAAAGGTTGGGTCCTCTTCAGTCAGCTTCAGCAAGCCATGATTGATTTTATCCTCATCCCCTTTGGCCTTTGGTTCTACTGCAAGATATAACTGAGGCTCAGCAAATTCGATTCCACTGTATATGATTGGATTATTTACGCTGCAAAGCGTATCGCCTGTACTGGTATTTTGGAGCTTTGCTACTGCTGCTATATCCCCTGCCATTATTTCTTTAATCTCTATTTGATTTTTACCCCTTAATAAGAAGGGTGTGCCGAGCTTTTCCTTTTCATCTTTGTTGGCATTAAGCACCTCCATATCTGAGGTCAGCTTACCTGAGATTACCTTTAATAATGAAATCTTACCAACGTAGGGGTCAACAACAGTTTTAAATACCTGAGCCGAGAAGGGTTGATTTGCCTCAAGGGTTCGCTCCTCTAGCTTATCATTATATGGATTCTTGCCTTGCTTTGCAGGCATATCCTTTGGCGATGGTGAGTAATCCACGATCATGTCCAGCAGAGTGTGAATTCCAATATTTTTAGCCGCCGAACCGCATATTACAGGAATGATATCGCCACTAATTATGCCTTTTCTCAGTCCATCTTGTATTTCCTGCTCAGTAAACGCCTCACCGGAGAAGTACTTTTCCATAAGCACCTCATCGGATTCTGCAACTGACTCCATAAGCATTTCCCTTATGCTCATTGCCTCCTGCATAAGGGCATCAGGAATTGCTTTATCAACACAATCCTTTCCGTTATACTCTCTGGCATTCATTTTAGCTATGTTAACGTTTCCAACAAAGCTTTCCTTTTCTCCCAGAGGGATTTGGAAGGGAGCTACCTTCTTGCCGAACTTCTCTCGTAAATCATTTAAAACCTTGGTAAAATCTGAATTTTCACGATCCATCTTATTTACAAAAATAAAGGTTGGTTTCTTTTTGTCAACTGCGTAGTCCCATGCCTTTTCCGTACCTACTTCAATTCCACTGGTTCCATCGACAAGTATAATTATGCCTCCGGCAACCTTAATAGCACTTTGAACCTCTCCGACAAAATCAAAATATCCTGGGGTATCTAGAAAATTTATCTTGTTTTCCTTCCATTCTATTGGAATCAGTGAAGTACTGATGGATATTCTTCTGGCAATTTCCTCTTTATCAAAGTCTGAAACAGTATTTCCGTCCTCTGTTCTACCCATTCTAGTAGTCAACTTTGCTGCGAACAATGCGGCTTCCGTTACTGTAGTCTTACCACTTCCACCATGTCCTAATAAGGCAATATTCCTGATCCGATCAGCTTCGTATAATTTCATTACCCTTCCTCCTTATTCTGTAAAGTTAGAATTTTTAGATTAAATACAATATTCTATATGTTTTAGTAAATCCCTTTTTTTATTTATTACAAATTCTAGAAATATTAACAATCCAGAGTTTGCAACAACCACATCTTCTGCAACGGATTTATCCCATTTTCATTCCTCCACTCCTTGAAAAATATATGATTTTTTATAAAAATAATGACAAATAATTTTTTTCTTATTATGGCATATTATATTATGGATAAAATGCCAATTTTTATCTATTGCTATTTCTATTGTTTACAATTATGCTATAATGTATTTGTAGGATTTTAAATTTTTTCTATGGATGAAAGGGGATTTGTATGAGCATACAGTTTAGACCTCAGATTAAGGATTTAGTAGCATATAAGCCTGGGAAGCCAATTGAGGATGTTAAAAGAGAGTACGGCTTAAAGGAAGTTGTTAAGCTTGCATCTAATGAAAATCCGCTGGGCTCCTCACCAAAGGTTAAGGAAGCCATATTAAGGGCTTTAGATGAATTGAATTTTTATCCTGATGGGAATAGTACCGATCTAAAGAAGGCTATAGCTGATAAGCTTGGTATTAAACCAACCCAGGTTCTACCCAGTAGCGGCTCCGATGAAATGGTTGACCAGATTTCCAAAACCTTTGTAAACGAAGGGGACGAGGTTATAATAGCCAATGTCACCTTCCCACGATACCTATCTACAGCAGTCATGATGGGTGGCACTCCTGTTATCGTGCCATTAAAGGATTTTACATATGACCTTGAGGCTATGAAAGCGTCCATCACCGCTAAAACCAAGCTAATATGGCTTTGCAACCCCAATAATCCAACAGGTACAATGTTTACGGAAGGAGCTCTATTGGCGTTCCTTGACAATATCCCAACGAATGTTGTCGTGGTTTACGATGAAGCCTACAGAGAATATGTAACCCGTGAGGACTATCTGCATGACAGCATAAAGCTGTTGGATAAATATCCAAATGTGATCATAATGAGAACGCTCTCTAAGGCCTATGGTCTTGCCGCTTTAAGGGTAGGATATACTATGGCCTCTGAAGAAATTATCAATGAGATAAATAAAATCCGTGGTCCCTTTAATGTTACTTCCCTGTCTCAGGTTGCCGCTATTGCTGCACTAGAGGATACTGAATTTTTAAAGAAGAGCTATGAGGTGAATAAAGAAGGTAAGCTTTATCTTTATAAGGCCTTCGATGAAATGGGCATTTCTTACGCACCATCTGAGACGAACCATATTTTCTTTGATGCGAAGCGGGATGCACAGGAGGTTTTTGTTGAGTTGCAGAAAAAGGGCATGATCGTTCGCCCAATCTTCAGCACCTATGTGAGAGTTTCCATAGGTACAATGGAGCAGAACCAACGCTTCATCGAATTATTAAAGACAGTATTATAGTATTAACTTAAAATGGCACCCAGATGGGTGCCATTTTTTGATCATTCCTGCCTGTTACTAAAAGTGAATTTATATAGCCCTAAAATCTTTATGGCTTATCGACAGCAGCAGATCCGCTATCCCTTAATTGCCTGCCATAAGTAAACCTTCTCCAAAGCCATTCCACCGGTCCATAATTGAATCGCCCTAACCAGAGCTTACTGAAGATAAGCTGTGCCAGGTATATGAGAACTGAAAACAGTATTCCCCTTGCATACCCTACCCTTCCAAAATATCCAAAGCCATAGCCGTTGAAAATCAATACAGCCACCACCGTTTGCAGCAAATAGTTGGTTAATGCCATTCGCCCCACATAGGAAAAGGGTTTAAAAAACCGATAACCCTTCGGCCTGTCTATGATCAATAGGATTGAGGTGATGTAAAAAAAGCAGCCAGCTATTCCTGAATAGTACTTAACAAGCTCCTTAAGCGCCATTACCCATGCGATGCTGGTGCCATCCTCCAGCTTCATCAATACAAAGAGACCACTAGTGAGAATTAAGGCTGCAATCAAGAATATTCGCCATAGTTTTTTGATAAGAGCCATATGTTCCTTTATATTTTTATGCAGCTGTCTTTTTCCTGTATATAAACCCAACAGGAATAATACCATGACATTAGGTATAACAAAGATATTATTCAAAAGAGCATTGACTGTCTCATTTGCTATTCTGGTTCTAGTGATTTCTCCATAGTTTCCTGTCTGAAATATATTTACAATCTCAGCACTTTTATACTTCATTTGAAGGGCATAGAGGTTAGCATCCGGCCCTGTTAGTATGATGCCGTTCAATAGATAAATGCCTCCCAGCAGCACAGAGGCGCATATGAAGTAGACAACAATGCGCTTTTTCAAGCTCGACAGGTCTGCCTTCCAGTTTACTAAGAGTAAAAAGCCTGCAATGGCATAGGTGTGAAGAACATCACCAGTCCAAAGAAATATCATATGCGATAAACCAATGATTAGAAGGAAGGCCAGCCTCCTTTTAAAGAGCCCTGACGTGTGACCTTTTTCCTGAGCCCTTTCCATAAATATATAGAAGCCTAAGCCAAACAAATAAGAAAAAATAGTATAAAATTTACCTTCAACAAAAAGCTTAATAAACCACGCGGCTATGCTGTCGGTGGTATTGGCTATGTTAGCCATTGACGGTACATAGTAAAAAACTGGTGATTTAAAGGCTAACATATTTGCCAGCAGTACCCCCAGCAATGCAAAGCCCCTTACAATATCTAATGCCTCAATCCTCTCTTTTGCTCCTATCGGTTTTACATCTAACGCCATATATATGCCCCTTTCTAATATGTGTATCCTCCTACAAAATCCAAATGTAATTGTCCAGCTTTATAAAATATTTTTCGTATGTATTAACCTAAGATGACATTAATTTAACAGCATACCCTAAAGTATTTCTATATTAAATGTGTTATTCCTTCATTTAATCCAAAATTATACATGCTGGAACATTAGCTTTTAGAAGATCGTCAAATATTATATAATTATTTTAAAAGGAGGAGAGCCTTATGGATCGCTTTTTATTCATCATCTTATGTGTTGCACTTGTATTTGGGGCTGTGAGCTATTTGCTGGGCAGAATTTTTAAAAGAAAAAGCTTCATTAAATATATATTACCTATACTAACCTTTGGTATTTCAGCATACTTTTTCTATATTTCTATAGTCCTTAAGAAGGGCACTGGCTTTGAGGATCTTGCGAATTTATTATTAGCCATGATTCTACTGGCAGGTGGCCTTGCTGGCTTTCTTACCAGTCTGATCATGGATCTACGTAGCAGGGGTAGATATTAACTATGTCGTCTTAAAAAATCAATTACTATATCATTTTCAAATAACCTGTGTTTTGATATAATAAACCAATAGATTCAGTAAGCAATTTATTGCATTGAATTATTATTGAAAATAGCAGGATTGAAGGTGATTGCATTGTCAATTTTTATATTTGGTCATAAAAACCCCGATACAGATTCAGTTGCATCTGCCATAGCCCTATCCCATTTAAAGAACCAAATGGGATTAAAGACGATTCCCTGCGTAATAGGAAGCATGAATAAGGAATCGGAATTTGTTTTGAATCGACACAGCATCAAAAAGCCCACGCAGATTCAGGATGTAAAAACACAGGTAAAGGATTTATATTATGATATTATAGACGGGATTTTACCGAATGTTTCTATTCTTCATGCATATAAGCTCATGGAGGCCTATAAGCTGGAAACCCTAGCGGTGGTGGACGAGGGCAATAAGCTATTGGGCATCATCAGCATGAAGGATATTGCCATGGGACTAATTAAGGGGAATTATTATGAGCTGAATACCTCTATGGAAAATCTCATCAATGATTTAGAGGGCAAGCTGCTTACGGGAACAATTGCCGAGGTTCAAGGGAGAATTTCAGTCATTGCCTATGACCATCGTTCCATCGAGGGCAGCTTAAGCAGCGATGATATCATTATTGTTGGCGATAGATATGATATCATTCTGCATGCGGTGTTTTCAAAGGTAAAGCTGATTATAATAACTGGGGACAAGCAAATTCCCAAGGAGTACCTATCGGCGGCAGAAGCCCATGGTGTCGCAATGATTTCCCTGCCCTATGATACCTATTTAACCTCAAGGCTTATTAATCAATGTAACTATATTTCAACAATTATGAGAAGTAAGGGAATTATAAAGTTTAATAACACGGATTATCTCGATGAAGTCAAAGAGGAAATGGGAAATACCCATTTTAGAAATTATCCTATCATAGATGATGCCAACAGCTTCGTTGGTTTTCTTAACCGTAAGCACATCATGAATAGTGGTAGAAAAAAGGTCATACTGGTGGACCACAACGAATATGCTCAAAGCGTTGTTGGATTGAAGGAAGCCGACATATTGGAAATCGTCGACCATCATAAATTGGGGGATATCTCCACGTCGATGCCCATAAGCTTTAGAAATATTCCTGTTGGCAGTACCTGTACAATTATATTCAATATGTTCAGAGAAAATGGCCTGGAGATACCACCGGATATAGCCGGGGTACTGATGTCGGGTATAGTTTCGGACACCCTCTTATTTAAATCCCCCACCACTACCAATATGGATCATCAAGCAGTGGAGGTGCTGAATAAGATACTGGATATCGATATTGAAAAATATGCCATGGAGATGTTTAAGGCAGGCACCTCACTTGAGGGTCAGGATGTCGAGGAAATATTCTTCAAAGACTTTAAGGAGTTTTCCTTGGATAATTATAAAATAGGCATCAGTCAGGTCTTTACCCTCGATATTGAAGATGTATTTAATAGAAGGGACGAATTCACTGGCTTTATGGAAAAAATATATGACCAACGTCAGCATCAGCTAACACTACTACTTGTAACGGATATATTAAAGGAGGGCTCCTACCTTCTGTTTAAGGCTAAAAATCAGCAGATTATTGCCAACGCCTTTAATATAAAGCCGCAGCAGGGCATATTTGTGGAGAATTTGGTGTCAAGAAAGAAACAAGTGTTACCTCAGCTACTAGAGGCAATTCAGCAATTAAACACAAGATAGTCAAAAGGATGGTATTTAGGGTAAATCCCTATATCCATCCTTTGTTATTTCTATTTTCATAGCTTCTTTCATAATGCACCGCCAGCCGAGTCCTATCCCTCCGCTCAAGCTTCTCAGCAGGGCCGTTACCCTATGTATTTTTATAAAAGCTTCACTTTTATAACTCATCAAACATACTATAAATTGAAAAATCTATAATTTTTTATAAGGAGGAGCTGTGATGAAACTTAATATAGATAATTCAAAACGGTACTTAAGCCAAACCCCACAAACCATGACCTGGTGGAATTGGTACTACTGGAATAATATCACCAGTCAGAATCAATATTGGTACTACATTCATAATAAAAAATTAGCAATTGCAACAGTAAGAGGGGGGCCACTGGCTCCTGAAATCTATGGCTCTGTTTATTTCATAGATGTCCCGGGAGGAACAGAGGTATGCATAACGGTAAACGGCCTGCCGCTTTACAGGCCGGCTACAGATAGTGAAGCCCCCATCGGGCCTCATGGCTTTCATATACATGAAAACGGCACCTGTGAGGTTGGTAATCCCGAGGATCCCTTCCAGGCAGCCGGAGGACACTGGAATCCATATAACCAACCCCATGGCAATCATGCAGGAGATTTCCCCGTCCTCTTCTCCAACAATGGTGCTGCAAGAATGTGCTTCTACACAAATAAATTCAAGGCTAAGGACGTGGTCGGTAAAGCTGTTATTATTCATAAAAATCCGGATGACTATCGGAGTCAGCCCTCAGGTGATGCCGGAAAAAGATTGGCCTGCGGCGTGGTTCAATGGCCAGGTTAATGATATATTGAAAAAAACTACCCATTGGGGTAGTTTTTTTCATCCTGAATAGGCTTGGTTTATTCTGTTTTTATGGCTTCTAATGCACTTAGCTTCATTGCCCTTCTGGCGGGATAAAAGCCGGATACTAAACCAACAAATGAGGTAAAGCCGATTGTGGCTAGGCTCAACCAGATTGGAATAATAGATATTTTTCCGCCCCCTACGGGTCCGAGAAAATTCATAAATCTAACACCAACAGAATTTAAGAAATATGAAGCACCGTAGCTTATTGCAATACCCATGATACCTCCTGTAAAGCCTATTACACCTGCCTCCAGCAGGAACAATTTCCGTATATCAGCCAATGAAGCGCCGATAACCTTCATAACGCCAATCTCTCTTGTCCTCTCATAAATAGACATTATCATGGTATTGGTAATCCCCAGTGCCGCCACCAACAAGGATACTGCCCCTATCCCACCTAATACTGCCTGAATCATTGATGAGGTTTTCTGCATGGACTCCAAGAAATCCGTAAGGCTGTAGGCATCATAGCCCATTTCCTTTATTTCATTTTGAACTCTGGTAACGTCCTTAATTTCCTTAACCTTAACGAGAATCTCATTATAGCCCTGTTGATTGTTTGAACCTCTCGAGCTGACTCCTGACCTGTTGTTCTTGTTAGTTTTGTTGTTTTCTTCAATCAGCTTTTTAAGCTGCTGTATGGACATAAACACATAATAATCCTTATTATAATCCCCTTCAGTCAGAATACCCACGCCCTTTATTTTGTAGGATTTAGGGGTCTTACCGTCTGGGTCATAATTATCAAAGGCAATTTCTAGCTTATCCTTCATTACGTCCACCTTAGGCTCTTCACTATAGCTATTAAACCTTGAACGTGTATCATAGAAGGTTTGGGGTATATAGCCACCGAATACAACATTTAAGGTGTCCCCCTCCTGCAGAAGTCTTCCCTCAGCAGCTTCAAATTCAAATAAGCTCATGGTTGTAGGGTCAATCCCCTTTACAGAAGCATAGGCCACGTATCTTCCTGAGGTTATCTTCAAATAGCTGTTCAATGTAGGAGTAACTGCCTCCACTCCCTTAAGTCCAGCAAAATCACTTACAGATTTATCGTCCAGCTTTGTTGGCTGACTACTTCGCCCTCCCATAGAGCCGCCATCATAATTATAAGGAGGCGTGACATTAATAATATTTAAACTGCCCATTCTGCTGATTTCATTTTTGTAGCCTTCATTCATTCCGAAGCCCAATGAAACCATGACAACTATCGCTGCCGTACCTATTATAACCCCCAGTACCGTTAAGAAGGTCCTTAATTTTCGCCTCCAGAGGTTCCTTAATCCCATGGCAATTAGATCAATAGGCCTCATCTTCTTCTAATTCCTTCCTCTTTTTCATTTTCTTCCGTATAATATACCCGCCAGCAGCTGCGGCCATTATAACTGCTGCCCATAGGAGCTTGCTGGTTAAAATACGCTTAACCAATGACTGCGGTGGTGTCTCTATCGGAAAATCCATGCCATCACCTGGAAATTGATTCATCATTTCAATAACATTAACTTCAAAGGGCTTCCGCAGCTCTATTGTTTCTCCTGCTGGATCCTCATAAGAAAAAACAATAGTGCCTTCCATTTTACCAACCTCATTCGGAAAAATCATAGCCTCGTAGTATTCACTGCTGCCAGACTCAAATTTTCCCACAAAATAGCTTCTGCTCTGGGTTTCAAAATTCCCCTCCAGCTTAATTACCAGATTGTTCAAGGTAACCTTTCCCATGTTGTAATATTCAAGAAAAATTTGCAGTGGATTACCTAGTGGCACCTCCGGAGGAAGCGTAAAATCATTTACCTCTAACCGTGATTGCTGTACAACAGGTATGCCGATTAACTCCGTAGCCTTATACTCATTACCTTCGTTATCCTCATACTCAAAATTAACCGTTACTGTATAGGTCTTTGGCTTAGCATCCGGTATCGTATATAAGGACAGTGTCTTTTCCACTCTATTCCCTGGGGAAATGGTGTCGATAAAAAAGGTATTGCTGCTGTTGACCGGAGTAAATGCACTTCCGCTTTCGTTGGTGGTTTCATTTACCGTTAAGTAAATTTTAATATTATTTACCGACTTAAGCTTATTGGTATTTAAAAAGGAGACTGCAATGTCGAAGGTATCTCCCGCCTGTACGATATTGGGTTCAAGCTCATATTTGTCTATAATGATTTTTGGTGTTCCTGCCTTACCTCCGGCGCCACTGACAAAAACGCCGTAGTATTGCGTTATTTTTTTGGTGACAACATTACCATATTCATAGGCATCATATTCAACCTCGATTAATATCGGGTGATTTTGAGCTTTTGCCTCAGAATCAACATAAAAGCTGAAGGCCATATTTTTTTTAGCCCCTGCAGCTAGACTATGGATCATTTGTAAATTTTGGCTTCTGGGAAGAATACGCTCACCACCATCAACCCGTACCTTTACATTACTTATATCAGCAGTACCGGCATTTTCAACATCAAAGCTTATAGCAAAGGTATCATTTATACTCAGCTCTCCTGAGGGTCCTTGCACCTCTCCCAGCCTAATATCTCCTTTACCTTCAGTAACACCGCCCACCGGGATAAAGAAGGTGAATTCTTCATTATAGCTTTTATTTTGCTGGTCCGTATAGCTAGCCTTAAGGGTCAGGCTGTGATTGCCCTTTGTCATCTGGTCTGACGCATGCAGATCAAAGACAAAGTTCGATTCTCCCCGTCCTCTAAGTTCATTATGGTATGCAGTATTGGTACCATTAACTATGGTAAAGCCCTTACTTTCCAATCCTTCAAGGGTAAGCCTTAATTCCTTTGCAGGCAGGGTTCCTTGATTTTTGAGTCTAATCATCAACTTTGTCTCATCCCCTGCCTCAAGGGTTTCTGGTTGTAGAAAAATATTGCTTATACTTATTGTCGGTACTGTATTATTGTTTTTAATACCTATATAGATGGCCTCTGTAGTAGTAAAACTATTTCCAAATGCATTCACATAATCCAACTTAAATTTTACCGCATATACATCTGCTATTGCCGCATCCTTTACCCTTATATTAAACTTTAAATCAACGGTTTTACCTGCAGTAAGATCTTCCACAGCAGCTCTGGTAGTTTGATTTTCTAGAATAAAAGGAAGGCCTTGTATATCATCGATTATAGGTGTTACATAAATGTCCTTGGCGTAATGAGTACTATTGTTTTTGATAGTCAATACCACCTCCATAAGCTTTCCTGCTTCTTCATTGCTGGTTTTAAATGTGTCGATTACTAATTTGGGAATGTACAAAGAGGTGTCTAAAGTGACTAAGTAATTATTAGATATTATCAGTTCTGTATAATTAGCATATGACTGCTCTATAGTTAAAATAGATATAAACAATATAACCAAAATTATTGTCTTTGAAATATGTTTTTTCAATTATAATACCTCCTTAGCTTCCATTGCCTTTTCAATTTTTTCGATTAAACCGTCACGTATGTAAACAACATAATCAGCATAATCAGCTATCTCTATATCATGCGTGACTATAACCAGCGTTTGGTTATTCTCTCTGGCCATTGAGGTTATCAACTCCATAACCTCCTTTGAAGTCTTAGTGTCGAGATTTCCCGTTGGCTCGTCTGCAAAGACAATGTCGGGTTTGCCAATAAAGGCCCTGGCTATACTCACCCGCTGCTGCTGACCGCCACTCATTTGATTGGGCCTGTGGTTTAAACGTTCACTCAGTCCCACCGCTTTAAGCAAAGCTTTGGCCTTCTTGTCTCTGACTTTTTTATTTTCACCCTTAAAGGTCAAGGGTAGGCTGACATTTTCTAAAGCCGTAAGCATAGGCAGTAGATTATAGGATTGAAAAACAAAGCCAATATTATTTTGTCTGAATTTTGCCAGCTGCTTTTCATTCATTTTGCTAATCAGTGCATTCTTTATTCTAATCTCGCCTTTATTTGGCTTCTCTAAACCCGCTAATAGATTCAGCAAGGTACTCTTACCCGAGCCAGAGGTTCCCAATAGACAATAGAACTTACCCTTTTCCATACTAAAGCTGATATTATTCAATGCTACAATTTTTTCATCCCCCATCCGATATATCTTGCTGACATTTTTAACTTCAATGAGGCTGCTCATCTTTTCACCTGCCTTGTAATTAGTATCCAACTTATATCATACTCCTTTTCCGAGAAAATGTATTTAAGAAATGGTAACAGTTTCTATATTTATTACCCTATACCTACGGAGTCCCTCTTCTGATGCTTTATATTTTAATCTTTTCATAATGTGAAAACTCATTTGTAAAATATAGCGTTTAATAAAATTCTTCTTATACTGCATATCCTCCTGCCTAAATAGCCTACAGGCATACCTGTTATTCCAAATATATATATTAAAGAGATTCTTATTTTTTGAATATTTTGACTAAGTGCGTTATAATTAAAGTAGCATGTCCTTGCATTGAGCGACATATGCTATAATAGCCGTCTATAATTAGGACATCCTTTAGGAGCCTTTGGTTCCCTACATCACATATTTTTTTGTTTGATTCGAAGCAAAATATAAAAGGGGGTTAAAAAATGAAAAATAATAAGCTGGTAATGATACCAGGCCCAACACCTGTGGCTAGATCAATACAGGATCAAATGGGCAGGGAAACCGTTTCCTTTAAGGATCCGCAATTTGTTCAGGACTTTAAGGAATTGGTGGCTGATTTAAAAAACCTGTGGGAAACCAAGGGTGAGTGCTTTGTCATCGCAGGCACAGGCACCTTGGCTATGGAAATTGCTATTGCCAATACCACAAAAAGCGGTGACAATGTACTCATTATATCTCAAGGATTCTTTGGCGATCGTTTCATCGACCTATGTCAGCGTAGAGGCCTGAATGTGGATGTGCTAAGCAGTCAATGGGGAGATGTTGTATCCGAAAAGGAGCTGGAGACAAAGCTTTCAGAAAAGAAATATGCTGTAGTAACTGCCACACATGTTGATACCTCCACAGGTGTACGTGCACCTATCGAGGAATATGGGCAAATCATCAAACAATTTGAGGATACTCTATTTGTAGTTGATGGGGTTTGCGCAACAGCTGCTGAACCTGAATACATAGACGAGATGAATATCGATGTATTATTAACTGGTTCCCAAAAGGCCTTTGGCGTTGCTCCTGGTCTGGCCATAGTATGGGCAGGCCCTAGAGCACTGGAAAGACGTCGTTCCTTCGGTACCATACCAGACTCCTACTGTGACTTTGAGAAATGGCTGCCTATCATGCACGACCCTATGAAATATTATGGCACCCCTGCTGTTAATCTTATCTGGGCTCTTAAGGAGTCGGTGAGAATCATCCAAGAGGAGGGCTTAAAGAATAGATATGCCAGACATCGCAAGGAGGCAGAAGCTCTTCAGGCAGGCTTGGAGACGATTGGCTTCTCAATCCTGGCAAAGCCCGGCTATAGAGCAGCAACCCTGTCAAATGTTGTATACCCAGAAGGTATAGATGATGTGACGTTTAGAAAATACCTTGCTGAAGAGGGCATTGTCGTTGCTGACGGCATTGGTGCCACCAACGGAAAGCTCTTTAGATTAGGTCATATGGGTAATATCGATAAGCATGTACTGGTTTCTACATTGGCCGCCATAGAAAGAGCTTTATACCGATGTGGATATCCTGTAGAATTCGGGAAGAGTGTTGGTACATTCAGCAAGATGCTGTTTGAATAATTTGACGAGGGAGTGTTTAATATGATAAAAAGAGCTGAAGATTTAAAAAAAGATATAAAGACGCTTTTTGATGGAAAGGGTAATGTTCAAATTACCCATGTGCTTGATATGGATCAATTCGACGGAAAAGGTAGACTCTTTTCAAAAATGACCTTAGCTCCTGGCTCCTCTATTGGCTTTCATCAGCATAATAAGGACTTCGAAACCTACTACATTCTAAAGGGCGAGGGTATCGTCAATGACAACGGAACTATGACAAAGGTGACAGCCGGTGACGTTGTTTACACCCCAGAAGGTCAGCAGCATTCAATAGAAAACGCTGCTAGTAGCAGCTGCGATTTAGAATTCATGGCATTGATATTGTTTAAGAGCTAGTTGATAATTAAAACTCCTTCCGGTTGAGGGTTGATATAAACCAACTGAAAGGAGTTTTTTAATGTTACTATGATTTAATATGCTGCCGCCATTTTACCTAATGGGCCATCCTCTTTTATGATGTCGCTAAGCTGGTATACGGATATGGGGAAGAAGGGCAATCCATAGGCATATGGTGCTATATCATATAATTGAAAGTATACAACTAAAGCCTTATCAGCTATGTAAAAATCCTGATTGGGGCTGATGGACTTAAAGTCATCGATTAAAGGAATATCCCTCTCCTTGATTTGAAGCTTAATGATATCTGACAGCACCTTGACATAATCGCTTCCCTTTTTAAATAAATCCCCCAGCTTATATACTCTGCCATCCTTAGTATTGAAGGTTAGGGATTTTATTATGGTCATTCCATGGGCTGCTCTATCGGCGTAATAGTACATGCCAATGGAGAGGCTTAATATTCCCCTTTCGTTGGATTTTATTTCATACCATACCTGTACCGTAGTTTTGGTGGCGGGATCATAATAGCCGGATTCCTTTATCAGCTTGTTGATCAATGCAATTATTCGAGAATTTATCGTGTATTGCACCGTTGTGTTAGCCATTTCCACCACCACCGGATAGTCTATCTGTAATGACTGATCTGCAGTTGCCATCCTTTTAGTTATAATTTGAACTGGATTTTGGATAATCGTCATAAAACACCACCCTTTAATAAATAGTATCAATACATACTATTCAGGTATTGCCTAAAGGGTTAAAGTTTTTTATATTATCCACACATTGAAAAGCCGCATTCCATGCAAATTGTACAACCACTGGCATGCACTATAGTTGAGCCGCATTCTGGGCACTTTCCAGTAGCAGGCTTTTCCTCCACTGATTCCGCACCAGCAGTTTGCTCCTGAATGCCCAACTCTACAGGATTTTTCTCAGTGCTTATTTCTATTTTCTTTTCCTTCTTCTCTGTTTGGTAAACAATGTCAGTTAAGTCTTCATCCACCGACACCGTTTTGTCCATCATCCCCTCCAGTGCTCGGCCTATTGCGTCCGGGCAGGATAGAACCTTAATATCCTTGTCATTTACCTTCTTTCTTAGGGTAGAATGGCATCTGATGCCCTTCAGCTGTTCGACAACAGACTCAAGGCTGACTCCCGACCTTAAAGCTATAGAGGCCAATCTGCTGGTGGCCTCACTCTGACTGGGGCAGCCACCTGCTCGACCTAGATTGGTGAATACCTCGCATACGCCACCTTCATCATAATTTACCGTCACATATAGATTACCACAACCGATTTTTACCTTTTCAGTTTTACCACTGGTTATTTCTGGTCTCTGTCTAGGTACAATAGCTGCAGACGAATTTTTAGGAGCCAAATTGGTGGTCTGTACTTTATCTTCGGAGTTCTTTGGCTTACCTACATTTAGTACCTGTCCATCTCTACTTCCGTCCCTATATATCGTTATGCCTTTGCAGCCCAGCTTATAGGCTAAGAGGTAAGCTTTCTCCACATCCCTTATACTTGCATCATTGGAAAAGTTAATGGTTTTAGAAACTGCATTATCTACATGCTTTTGAAAAGCGCCCTGTATTCTAATATGCCATAGGGGAGATATTTCATGGGCTGTAACAAAGGTTTTTTGTATATCCTCTGGTATAGCCGTGATACCTTGCAAATGCCCCGCCTCGGCAATTTCATTTAATAGCTCATTGCTATAGAAGCCTTTTTCCTTTGCAATGGCCTCAAATAATGGATTTACCTCCACCAGCTTATCATTATCCATAACATTTCTAAAATAGGATATTGCAAATAGTGGCTCAATTCCGCTGCTGGCACCTGCTATAATTGAAATGGTTCCCGTTGGCGCTATCGTTGTAGTAGTGGCATTTCTCATCGGCACCTTATCCCTAAATATACTTCGGTCATGGTTTGGAAAGTTCCCCCTTTCCTCTGCCAGCTGAGTCGATTTTTCCTTTGATTTTAGTTGAATAAAGGACATAAGCTCATCCGCTAATACAACAGCTTTTTCACTGTTATAGGGTATTCCCAGACGGATGAGCAAATCTGCAAAGCCCATAACGCCAAGCCCTATTTTTCTGTTGGCCTTCGTTATTTCTTCAATTTCCTTTAATGGATACTGATTCGCGTCAATGACATTATCTAAGAAATGAACCGCTTTATCTACGATTTCACCTAATCTTTTATAATCTATAGCGTTAATACCATCAACAGATTTTATGAAGTTTGCAAGATTAATAGAGCCGAGATTGCAGGATTCGAAGGGTAATAAGGGCTGCTCACCACAAGGGTTCGTGCTTTCGATCATGCCAACCTCAGGTGTTGGATTAGCTTCATTTATCCTGTCCAGAAAGACAATTCCTGGTTCTCCATTATTCCATGCCATTTCTACAATTTTATCAAAGACCTCTTTAGCATTCAGACAGCCAACCTCCATATTTGTGCTTGGATCTATAAGTGAGTACTGGCTGTTATCCGCCACTGCCTTCATAAATGCCTCTGTTATACCAATACTAATGTTAAAGTTAGTGATATCCTCATTGTTTCTTTTACACATAATGAAGTCCAGAATATCAGGATGATCAATCCTAAGAATCCCCATATTGGCTCCTCTTCTTGTTCCCCCCTGCTTGACTGCCTCCGTCGCAGCATTAAAAACCTTCATAAAGCTAATTGGTCCAGATGCTACCCCGCCTGTTGACTTTACCGTTGCTCCCTTTGGTCTTAACCTGCTAAAGCTAAAGCCAGTACCCCCACCGCTTTTATGTATAAGCGCAGCATTTTTAATAGAGTCAAATATCCCCTCCATAGTGTCTTCAACCGGCAGCACGAAGCAAGCAGATAGCTGACCAAGCTCCTTACCGGCATTCATTAAAGTAGGAGAGTTTGGAAGGAAATCTAAATCCACCATCATCTGATAAAAGTCATTTTCAAGCTGCTTGATATCCTCATCCTTTGCACTATAGCTTCTATCTGCCCCCGCTATATGGCGGGCAACCCTGCTAAACATTTCTTCAATGGTTTCAATTAAATCGCCATTAGCATCCTTCGATAAATATCGCTTCCTCAAAACGGTTTTTGCGTTTTCTGATAAGTTCATTTGCTATCCCTCCACAACTACATTTTGTATGTTATATATTTCTATGCACTATATATTGTATCACCCGTTGTTTTCCTAGTCAATAATACTTTATACCCTATTCATCGACGAATACGCTTTCAAAGGCTTCCGATGCTTCTTTTTTTATCCGTTCCAGATATTATGCATCTTATTTCATAATGGTATTATGGCGATGAATACTTAATATTATGAAATACATAATTGACATAGCAAAAATTTGCACTTGTTTTACTATGGGTTCCCATTGTATATGCAATTTTATTCAGCTGCTATCAGTATGTCTAAAATATCAAAAAGTGGCTTCGTCACGTTTGTTTTCCAAAGAACCCATGCGTTCTCTAGAACGTTTAGGCTGATAGGAATAAACGAACTTTTCTATGATATAAAAAAAAGAGCCGTTCATAAGATAAACTGACCGCCATAGATTAGATTTTAAGGTCTAACTTATGGGGGCCAGTTCATTATGAATGTACCCTTTAATATCTAGTTAATTATACAGAGCATTCCATGTATATTTGTTTCCTGCGTTCCATAATATCCATTCATCAAGGCCTGCATCATAGGTTGCCTTTATCTGGGCTTTTACCTCCTCTACCCCGTAGACCTTATAATATCCCGCTCCCAAATATGAAGCCGTAAAATCCTGAAGCCATGGTCTCAGCCTTGCCTTCGGCAATGTTGTTTCCACTGCCTCAATTCTTTCCCTTGCCCTACTCATGCTGGTATATACTATAGTATATGGATCAAAGTCAGGCTTTGGAACACCATAGGTGCCCAGTGCATAATGAGAGGGATATACCATAGGGCTAAGAATATCCGTAGCAGTCGATAAAGTCTCAAGATGCTGACCTAGAGCCATGTCGTCACTGACGGTAGTAACTAAGCCGAATATATCGGCAGAAACATATACACCATATTCCTGCAATTCTTCTCTTGCATACGCCAAGAAGGCGGCAATAGCATCATACATCGTTTCTGTAGCAGCAGCCGAGCCGTAATCAATCTGACTCCTATCCCCATCTGTTGGAAATCTAACATAGTCAAACTGAATCTCCTTAAAGCCCTTTGTTGCGGCCTCTTTGGCGATATCGATAACATATTCCCACGAATCTCTATTGTAAGGATTTAACCAAGCATCACCCTTACGGTCCCTCCATACCTGGCCAGTCTTGGTTTTTATTGCTAGATCAGGTCTGGCAGCTGTTATCTGTTTATCCTTGAAGGTTACAATCCTTGCAATCGGGTAGATATCATTTTCCCTTAGGATTTCCATAATACTATGAAAATCTCTCACTTTTACCGTTCTATCTGCTCCAGACTCTTTAACCAACGGTATTTCAGATGTATAGGTCAATGTACCATAGTCATCCTTAACATCTATAACCCAAGAGTTTATTTCAGTTTCAGTGGTTAGTTTCACCACATTATTAAATCTTTCTGTATACCCAAGACTATGACCTGTCATAAAAACTGCTTTCACCCTTCTGGAAACCTTATATGGCTCCCAGCTGACATCTGGTTGCTTAAAATAGTCGTCGGTTTCTAATACAGCATCCTTTGAGGCCATGGCCCACACATGATTATCCAAAATAAAGCGATTGGTGATCTCTTTTATTTTATTATAATTTATACTTAAAATTAAGGAGGCTAGAATTAGCCCAATTATAATTACCCACACAAATTTTCTGCTCGATTGCTCCATACTGTCCCCTCCATGTCATCGTGCTTTCATTATATCACAGGGATAGACATTTCTCATCATATTTTTACATGGAAATTCCCTACAGACTAGATACATTAAGAGCAAAATTGGCTTCGCCACGTTTGTTTACCAGAGTACCATGCGTTCTCTAGGATACTTCGCCTTCGGTCACCTCACTGTCTCGGTGCCGCTGGTTGCATAGTGCCTCTTATTCGTGACACTACTTACCCCTCCTTATTTTGATAAGGGATGACACTCCCCTTAACACCCCCCTTTATATAAGAGTTTATAGTGTAAATAGGGTTTTCTTATTCAATAAAAAAAGAAGCAGCTTTTAACTACCTCTTAATGATATCCAGTACTTCTTTAATTGTATTTGAGACATATTCGCCTTTGCTGTATTTCCGCTTGGCAACCACCACTTCAACCTGGTTTCCTTTAGCAATAGTATCCTTAATTATTTTTGGGGTTTCTATAAAAGCACCTAATTCTTCAAAGCTTTCGTTCATTATAATGAAGGTAGGGATTTTAGCCTTTCCACCGATTTTATACCTGCTTAAACTGTCCTCATTCCCCTCACGAGGAAGCAGTCTGATTTCCAGCTTGGGATTGATGTCATGCATTTTTTGAAGAGCCGGCACATTGATCATGCAATCGGGGCACCAAATCTCTGCAAAGCCTAGTATTTTTATCGTTGTCTCTATGGCCTCTATATCCTTAAGTATTTCTTCCTCCAGCTCAATTTGATGATATATTTCCAATGTCTTTTCTCTATTGACGTCCATGTCCTTATTGACGAATTCCTCAAAAGTGCATCCCTTCAAAAATAATTCTTGAAAAGTCATAAATACTCCCCCCCATATTTGCTCTTCAGTTTTATTATATCATCATTTTTAGTTTTGTTAAGCACAACTATGATAAATGTAAAACTTACCATTTCATTATATGTACAAACCATATAATTATGAAGAAAAGTGAGCAGCAAAAACGCAAAAAATAAAAATCATACCGCAACGTCCTACTCTCCCAGGAGGCAACCCTCCAAGTACCATCAGCGCAGAAGGGCTTAACTACTGTGTTCGGGATGGGAACAGGTGTGACCCCTTCGCTATTGTCACGGCATGATTTTTATGTTTTTATGAAGTATATAACTTTTAGTTATTCCCTCAAAACTACACATAAGCAGATGGCCCAAATTTATAATTTGGTGGCAGTCCGCTTAGTTATAAGTAGACGACCAAATTTATAATTTGTGTCGGTCACTTAGTTAGACCGTTGAGACTTATTTCCTTGGTTTTATACCTGAAATAAGTTGAAGGAGGTCTAACATCCTTAGGACTTTTTAACTTCCTTGAGGTTTGTTCCCTCAAAACCACACAATCTGAATTTTAGGTAAACTGAATAATTTGGTCAAGCCCTCGACCTATTAGTATCGGTCAGCTACGCACATTGCTGCACTTACACCTCCGACCTATCA
>JAHDLO010000064.1 GCA_018432235.1 Clostridiaceae bacterium
TGAAAATTTTCCTCAGACCGTATGCTATTTTTCAGATGATGTAAGGTACTAGTATTCACCGACTTTTATATGTTATATAAAATGTAAAAAGTCGGCTCATAATGCGCGACTCAGGCTTCTTCTATATCCTCTGGTTACAAAAGGAGAGCCTTCCCTGCCCAGCACCTATAATTTGCGAGAAAGGTCTACTGATTTAGTGCTATAATAAATGATATTAAAGAGGGCATGATATAGAGTAGTGTTTTGTGCAATACTTAAAGATAATTTATAAGGTGCTGTCTTAAGCTTTTATAGTATGAGGTGAAATTTTATGAAAATAGGCAATCGAGTAATATGCGGCAATGTCTTTTTGGCTCCGATGGCGGGGGTAACAGATTTGCCCTTCAGGCTGATATGTAAGGAAATGGGCTGTAGTATGGTATATACGGAAATGGTTAGCGCAAAAGGTCTTTACTATGGTGACTACAAAACAGAAGAACTATTAGCCATTGATGAGAGAGAAAAGCCGGTAGCAATACAGATATTCGGATCTGATCCTGAGATCATGGGCAGAGCAGCGTATACGCTGAATGATAGAGAAAATATAATACTTGACATAAACATGGGCTGTCCAACCCCTAAAATTGTTAAAAATGGTGACGGCAGCGCCCTTATGAAAAACCCTAGACTGGCCGGTGAGGTAATAAAAGCTGTCGTTAAGGAGTCTGCCAAGCCTGTAACAGTAAAAATAAGAAAAGGGTGGGACGACAACAGCATTAACGCTGTTGAGATGGCCAAGATTATTGAAGGCAGCGGAGGAAGTGCAGTTACTATCCATGGTAGAACAAGAGAGGAATTTTATTCGGGCAAGGCTGATTGGTCCATTATTGCCGAGGTTAAGGCAGCGGTAGGTATTCCCGTTATCGGTAATGGCGATGTATTTTCGATGCTAGATGCAGAGGAATTATTAAGGCAAACCCAATGTGATGGTATAATGGTAGGAAGGGGTGCTCAAGGAAACCCGTGGATATTTAAGCAGATTATGCACTTTATTGAAAAAGGAGAGCATATGCAGGAACCTTCTGTAGGCGAAAGGGTAAATGTAGCGATGAAGCATATGGACCTGGTGATGGAGGCTAAGGGGGAGTATGTAGCAATAAGAGAAATGAGAAAGCATATAGCTTGGTATATGAAGGGCTTTAAGAATTCAGCCCAATTAAGAAATTCGATCAATAAAATTGAGAGCTATACTAGCCTTAAAGCATTATTAGAGGAATATGTAGCATATAACAGCTAAAGATGGACATTCATATGTATAAGCGCTGCATTATGGCAATAATAGTAAGTGATAATTTATTTACGGAGGGAAACATATGAAGCGGGTTGTTAGTGTTAGTCTTGGAAGCTCAGCCAGAGACCATCGGGTATCAATGAGCTTTCGTGGAGAGGACTTTGAGATTGAGAGAATAGGTACTGATGCCAGTATGGAAAAGGCCATAGCATTAATTAAGTCGTTGGATGGTAAAGTAGATGCCTTTGGTATGGGGGGTATTGACTTATACCTTTGTGCAGGAAAAAGACGCTACATAATAAACGATGCTAAAAAACTAAAGGCTGCTGCAGTAAAAACGCCTATGCTGGATGGTTCTGGGTTAAAGAATACCCTCGAGCGAAGTGTCATAGAGTATCTGATAGATAATAGGATAGTCGATTTTAAGGACAAGCGGGTGCTGATAACCTCTGCTATGGATAGATTTGGGATGGCTGAGGCGCTGGCGATCTATAATGCTAAGCTGGTTATCGGTGATTTAATGTTTGCGTTAGGTGTGAATATTCCTTTGTACTCTTTAAGGACTCTTCGATATATAGCCAGAGCAATAGCACCAATTGCATGCAGACTTCCATTTGCGTTACTATATCCTACTGGAGATAAGCAAAGGGAGAATAATGCCACAAAATTGATACGGCATTATCAACAGGCGGATATTATTGCAGGTGACTACCATTATATACGGCGTTATATGCCTCAGGACATGAAGAGCAAGACGATAATTACAAATACCGTCACAAAGGAGGATATAGAGGAGCTGAAGACAAGAGGGGTGAAATTGCTGGTAACAACTACCCCCGAGCTGGAGGGCAGATCCTTTGGAACCAATGTGATCGAAGCGATGCTGGTGGCGATACTTAGAGAAAATAAGCTGCCTGAATCTGAGGAAAACTATATGAATATGTTGTCGGAGCTGGATTTTAAGCCAAGAATTGAATATCTTAGTCAACCGGTAAATGCTCAAGAGCTCAGGGCTATTGATTAGCATAGTACCTTGACAACCTTAATTCTTAGTTCAGCAATGGTTAAATTTCTCCATGACTGCGTTATCGTCAGTCGCAATATAGCCCGATATTGCTTCCTCCTCCGTCTTGTCCTGAAAAAACTTTCCTCATTGCTGTTCCTAATTTTTAATGATGTCAAGGTACTAAGACAAAGGGGTTAAATTTTAGAATATTTTCTCATTTAACTTGACAATTTCTGGTCACTGGCTTATAATATCTACAATATAATGGGTTGTAAGCACTGTTAAATCAGTGCTTCTTATGCTGTATAAGGATAAAATTCCCATTATACTTAGGGAATAATTTTAATGTAAGAACATATATTATCTAACAACATACATATCAATTAGTGGTACATAGGCAACAGATATGTGTCGTATTGCATTATATTATATCGGGTAAAGGAGAGGGATTATGGTAGATAAAGAGGTTGTATTAACCGCCAATGGTTTGAAAAAAATTGAAGATGAACTGGAAATGCTGAAAACAGTAAGACGTAAAGAGGTTGCAGAGAGAATAAAACAGGCTATTGCCTTTGGAGATATAAGTGAAAACTCCGAATACGATGAAGCTAAAAATGAGCAGGCACAGGTGGAAGAAAGAATACTTAAGCTTGAGGGTATGTTAAAGAAGGCTAGAGTTATCGATGAGGACGATATATCTATAGATGTCGTGAGCATAGGTTCAACGGTAACAGTTCTAGACGTAGAGTTCCAGGAGGAGGTAGAATATACAATAGTAGGTTCTGCCGAGGCTGATCCATACGATTTAAAAATTTCTAACGAATCTCCTGTAGGCAGAAGTCTATTAGGAAAAAAGGTTGGAGATGTGGTGGAGGTTCAGATTCCAGACGGGGCTACACAATATAAAATTTTATCCATCAAAAGATAGTTTGGGGGAGTTACAAATGAGTGAAGAGTTGAATTTAAATGAACTCTTGAAAATAAGAAGAGAAAAGCTTAAGCATCTACAGGAGATTGGCAAGGACCCCTTTAAAGTAGAAAAGGTTTATGTTACGCACTATAGTGAAGGTATAAAGGCGGATTTTGAGACCCTTGAAGGCCAGGCTGCCACCATTGCTGGAAGACTTATGACTAAAAGAGGTCATGGTAAGGCGACATTTATAAACCTGCAGGACAAGGATGGACAAATCCAGGTCTATGTCAGGGAGGATATGATAGGTAGTGAGGCGTATGAGCTTTTTGTAACCTACGACATAGGGGATATTCTAGAGGTTCAGGGAGAGATATTTAGGACAAACAAGGGGGAAATATCCGTAAAGGCGGCAAAGGTTGTTCTTTTAAGCAAATCTCTTCAAATATTACCTGAAAAATGGCATGGCTTAAAGGATACAGATACCAGATACCGACAACGCTACGTTGATTTAATAGTAAATCCGGAGGTTAAGGATACCTTTATAAAGAGAAGCAAAATAATTAAGGCAGTAAGAGAGTTTTTAGATGATAAAGGCTACCTAGAGGTGGAAACCCCTATATTGACCACAATTGCAGGAGGGGCTGCTGCAAGACCCTTCTTAACGCATCATAACACTTTGGATATCGATATGCAGCTGAGAATCGCCAATGAATTGTATTTAAAACGATTGATAGTCGGTGGCTTTGACAAGGTTTATGAAATGGGCAAAATGTTTAGAAATGAAGGTATTTCTATAAAGCACAATCCTGAGTATACCAGTATAGAGCTGTATGCTGCATATCACGACTATAAGGATATGATGGAGATTACTGAAAATCTGGTGGCCTATTGTGCAGAAAAGGTAAGCGGCTCAACTGTCATAAACTTTCAAGGCGTGGACATAGATTTTAAGCCGCCGTGGAGAAGAGTATCAATGCATGAGTTGGTCCAACAAAAGACAGGCATCAACTTCTATGATTTTGAAACCGATGAGGAAGCCAGAAAAGCAGCAAAGGAAAAGCTTCATTTAGAGGTAGAAACTCGAATGACAAAGGGACATCTGGTTGCCTTGGCTTTTGAGGAGCTTTGCGAGGCGGATTTAGTTCAGCCTACCTTTGTACTGCACCATCCGGTGGAAATATCGCCATTAGCCAAGAGAAATCCTGATAATCCATTGATCACCAATAGATTTGAGGCATTTGCCAATACATGGGAAATAGCAAATGCTTTCTCAGAGCTTAACGATCCTATAGACCAAAAGGGACGCTTTGAGGAGCAGCTAGCACAAAAAGAAGCTGGGGATGAAGAGGCTCATCCTATGGATTTAGACTTTATTAATGCTCTTGAGGTGGGTCTTCCACCAACAGGTGGTCTAGGAATAGGTATAGATAGGATGATTATGCTGTTGACCAATTCGCCTTCTATTAGGGATATTATATTCTTCCCTACAATGAAACCGATTGAGTAATTGAATGTTAAGATATATATTGAAACCAGCGATAGCTGGTTTCTGTCATTTTAAATAAAGTGCAGAGGGTAGGGGCTCCCCTCTGACCGTAGCCTTATAATTTTATAAAATACTGATTGCTATGTAAGGCATGAACATAGACCATAGCTTTATTATGCAATATCCTCAATTATGATATAGATTGAATATTAATTTATATCTTGGGTATCCTTTATAAAGTAGCCATTGATAGACTTCAGGACTGTAGGGTTTATACAAAATATACCATAAAAATATCTTTGACATAGTACATTGGCTGTGGTATAGTATTAAAGGTCGTGAGAAACGCTGAATAAAGCTTAAAAAATGACAAAATAATCACCGTTGACATAATGTCACATGCGTGATACAGTATAAAAGCTGTTCTTGAGGTTAAACAAACCACAGATTGAAAAAAATATTAAAAAGTGGTTGACAAAACACTGGGACGGTGCTATACTATAAAAGTCGCTTAAACACGACGAAAACAAAAGAAATGACAACAGGTCTTTGAAAACTGAACAGTATAGATATTAAGCCAGCATATAATTTTATCCATTTAGAAAAATGGAACCCAGAAATTTTTTATTAAGAGTTTGATCCTGGCTCAGGATGAACGCTGGCGGCGTGCTTAACACATGCAA
>JAHDLO010000059.1 GCA_018432235.1 Clostridiaceae bacterium
ATAGATGAGGTCAATAAGACAATTATTTTCAGGTGTGAGAGCAATCCAAATTTTAGTTGGGTAGAAGGAATGGTTATTATGCAATATTCTGAAACAGAAACAGGAAATTATTTAAAGATTAAACCATTACAATAAATAACAGAGGTGACGAGGGGACGGTTCTCTTGTCACCTTATTGGGCGTTGGATACAGAGGTAACATTGGAATTCTGTACTCGCCTATATTGATATAAAGAGAATATGTCAAACAAAGCGTTCCCTTGACATATAAAGTAAATATAAGGAGGGAGATAAAAATGAATTATGGTTTACTATTAAAAATATTCTTCACTGTTTATATCTTGAGTAAATTTGTTAAAAGTTATATCGATTTCAAAAGTACAACAATAAGGAATAGATATGATAAGTTGAAATGCTATGAAGTTATGTTTACGTCAATAACAAATTGGGGGGCTGCAACACTTGCAATAATGGGATTTATATTTAAGCTTGATTGGAAAATAATAACTTTTTTAAGTATACTATATCTTTTATCTTGTTTCTATATTGAAAAAATCAAATTTAATTTGACAATGGCTAATAACAAAGAACAACTAGATACTTTACTTAAGCAAAACCAAATGAATGGATATATTCAGTGTTGTATTAATATTGTTAGTGTTATTGTATTAATCTTATTGGTTTTGAATTATAACCATCCACAATTATATGAGCAATATTTATCCATAAATATAATGTTTTTTCTTGGGGTGGCTGTATTATTATGTATTATTTATGCTGTAGGTGTAAATGTGTTTATAAAAAAATTAAAATATAAAAAGTATTATGTTTTTTTTGACGAAAATGAGGGTTTTAAATAAATTATGGACGCGTGGGGATGGTTCTCTTGTCACCTTATTAGGCGTTGGATACAGAGGTGACATCGGAATACTCTACTCGTCTATATTGATATAAAGCGAATATGTCAAACAAAGCGTCCCCTTGACATAAATTAATGTATAATTAATATAAAAAGTATGGAGGTTGATTATGAAAAAATTTGAGTATAAGTTTCATCCAATAAGTTTTAATTGGAATTTTATTCAAGAGTCTACCCCAAAAAAAATTATAGACGAATTAAATAAATTAGGTGGTGAAGGGTGGGAAGTGATTGATTTAGGGTCTTTAAAGTATGGTTGGTTACTAAAGAGAGAAATACCTGAAAATAAATAATAAATATGAAGAAAGGGCTTTTTGTCGCTCATACAAGGTGACGAGGGGACGGTTCTCTTGTCACCTTATTAGGCGTTGGATGCAGAGGTGAGATTGGAATTCTGTACTCGTCTATATTGATATAAAGCATATATGTCAAACAATGCGTCCCCTTGACACCCTTGACATATACTTCGTTTCTTATAAAGAGGTGATTTGATGAATAAACAGTTTAAGGCAGATTTTATGCTGTTAGTGATTACAGTCTTTTGGGGAATATCCTATGTTTTTACAAAAGTAGCGTTAGAAGAAGTGCAGGAATTTAATTTAATTGCTCTAAGATTTATATTAGCATTTATATTGGCTGGAACTATATTTTATAGGAGAATCATAAAAATAAATTTTAAAACTATAAAGTATGCCTTTATACTTGCTATTATCTTGTTCAGCGTATTTGTTACGATGACCTATGGTGTCAAATATACATCAGCGTCAAATGCAGGCTTTTTAATAAGTTTAACAGTTATATTGGTTCCAGCCTTCTCAACATTAATATTCAAACAAAAGCCTGAGTTAAGTGCAATTATCGGATGTATTCTTGCTCTTTTAGGAGTGGCTTTGTTAACCCTCAATGAAAACTTAAGCGTAAACTTAGGAGATCTACTGATGATTTTATGTGCAGCATTATATGCAATTCATATTATAATTACGGGTAGATTTACCAAGGAAGTAGACGATTCTATAGCTCTAGGGGTACTACAACTAGGGATCATTGGAGCATTAGCATTTTTGTTCTCACTTATCTTCGAAACACCTAAATTACCTTCTAGTAATGTATGGTTAGAGGTAATTATTCTTAGCATATTTTGTACTGCAATAGCCTTTATAGTTCAAACTACAGCCCAAAAATTTACTACTCCCGTACATACTGCTTTAATTTTTGCCTTAGAACCAATATTTGCTGCAATTTTTGGATATTTGTACCTAAGAGAAATACTGTCATCAAGAGAATATATTGGGGCAGTGATCTTGATTATGGGTACCTTTTTTGCTGAGTTTGATGTTGCTAAATTAATAAAAGAAAAATCTAGCAAAGCTGCCCCTTAAGTTTGAAAAGGATTAGAAGATTAGGGAGTAAAGAAGGTGCTTTTATTAGGTGACATGGCTGTTCTCTTCTAACCTAAATAAAGCTTGAGCATACAAAATAAGGATACCATGATAGGTATCTCTATTTTGTCTTAAGCTATTAAACTTCGCATATGAAAGTTCACAAAATAATTTTATAGATTAATTTTAGGAAATATTATTGAGGAGAATAAGCAACTTACAGATTTAAAGCTAACACATAATAATTGGGCACAGTATGGTGGGTTGCAACGAAATTTTATGTGGTATATAATAACAAAAAAGTAATATTATATCAAGTTGGTTTATTGTGATGGGCTGCGTTCTAAAAAATGCATTAGATCAATTGCGTAAGAAGCACTGAAGGAGATGAACGCGATGTTAATAAGATATGACACAGCTTTAGTTATATTGCTTTCTGCATTATTTGCTACCTTTTTATATTATTATGTAATTACAAGATTTTGTAAGAGGATAAAAGGCAATACAATTCAAATTACAACAGTTGTGCTATTTGTTATATTTAGCATAGTAAGTGCTTGGGTACATCTAACGCCCTATAAGTCATCTCAAATTTATATTAATATATTGCGGAGCATATTTTCTTTAGCATCACACTTAGGATTTATACTATTAGTATACCTAGGCTTCCAAAGAATATATAAGTTTATAACAAAGAGGGGGTAAGGAGTCATTTCTCCTGACGCCTTCATACATGTGCCATAAGAATTGAATAATACTATAACGAACATAGCTTTAAATCCTTTCTAAATGCTTCCAGCGCAAAAATAATTGCCTTGTACTAGATTAATTTTTATAAGAAAGGTGGTGTTATATTATTTTTACAGGGATTGCATATATACTACTTGCCTTTATACCTTGTCTATGTGGTATTTTATGGGAGGTCCATAAAACTAGGCTGATTCATCAGAAGCTATCAGAGCAAAATGAAAGAAAGATAGCTTTATTAGAAAAACTATTTGAAAAGGTTGAACAAAGGTGACAAGGGGGGTGCTTTTGTCACCTCATCTTGGGGTGCCACGGGGACGCTTTGTTTGGCACGTATTAGTCGAAGTGAATCAAAAGTGAGGTTATAACGATGAAAGAGAAAGCTTTAAAGATTAGATATCTGCTTATATCCATATTTATATCATTAACTACAATATTTTTTAAAGGAATAATAAAAATAAATTCTCAAAGGCTAAGTAACATGAAAACATATTCTGGTGGATATCCAGTTGCTTGGTTTGAATATTATTATCCAAGCGATATTAATCTTTCAATTAGATATGTCTATGATAATTTTACTCAATATTACAAAATCGATATTTTTGCTTTTTTTCTTAATGTTGCAGTTATTGCATTAATATTAAATATACTGAAAAAACTATACAATACATTAACTAAAAGCTAAAGCCCCAGGCCTTAAGCGTGCCACGGGGACGCTTTGTTTGTCACGCATTAGTTAACAAATAAATTTTCGTATTAAAATTTATAATGAATACTGCGCTGAGTGTCTGTATACTTCGATATTGTTAGTTAACATGCTTCCTACATCCATATAAAGTAGTATTGCAATAAAGGTATAAAATGGAATATAATAACAATAGAGGATGTAATGCAATCTATAAAAAGCTTTAATAATTATATATTAAAGTCGGTAGCGTGATAAACAACAAAATACTTCATATGCTTTAAATGAAAGGAGCGGTATATATGTTTGGTAGGAAAAATTACGATCTAAGATATAAGGACATGATTTGGTTTTTCAGAGACTCATTTGTGGGAGCCGCCGATGCAGATACAGAGGAAGTTAAGCACATGAAAAAAGCTCTTGCAAGAAATATGCTGATTGCCTTTTCTACAGCGGTATTTCTAGGCCTATTTTTCTGGTTAAAATCATAATCTAACTCTATGATACATCTTTAAACATTGAAGGCGGCGAAGAAACAGCGGCCTTTTTATTTTACCTCTTGGCAGGGAACGCTTTGGTTGTGGTGGAAACGTGACAAACAAAGCGTCCCTATGACATCTCTGTGGTTTTTGCAATGTAGAAATGTGCTGAAAATTAGTGAATTGATTTTATTGATTGGCCTACCAGTAAATGGTATGATATAAATAACTTTACATTTAGATTATCTAAAGAAATCTATTTCTCATACTTCAATTCTTGAAAAAACTGATCTAGTATTTAAAATACACACTTCTGTAAATTACTTTTTTAAACTTTATCATTCTAGAATTCCGATTAAAGTAAATGTGCATCTGCTTAAACTATAGGTATTACTAGGTTATAAATACCATAATAGATGCATTTATTTCTAATTATGGTGTTAACAAAGCATAGTCTCTAATATAAATAGGATTATGATGTGTAAAAGATACATGTTAAATTTCGTATTTTACTAACATGAGTAATCCGGAGCAAAATACATCACCTGTCCGGATTTAGGAAATCAAGTTTCCGTTGTAATGGAAATCAGCATTCCAATCAATCGGAAATCATTTGTTACAAACCTTATAATGAAGATATGCACCAAATGGTGTAAAT
>JAHDLO010000022.1 GCA_018432235.1 Clostridiaceae bacterium
CATCACCCCTTATTAAAACAAGGAGAGGCGAGTAGTGTCACGAATAAGTGACACTATGCCACGAGCGGCGTCGAGTCAGTGAGGCGACCGAAGGCGAAGCGTCCTAGAGAACGCATGGGTTCTCTGGAAAACAAACGTGGCAAAGCCACTTTTGTTTTTCGTCGCTTGCTTATTGACAAATATAGGATTATACGATAATATTATGTCATACGATATATCGTTATACATAATATCGCATGACATAATAAGGAGAGGTGCTTATGGCATATAGTGGCGGCCCCATGACGGAGGCCATGTATTATGTCCTTTTGGCTTTGATGAATCCCGGACATGGCTATCAGCTGATGAATGCAATATCGGAGGTATCTAAGGGCAGACTGAATATGGGCCCCGGAACCCTGTATGGTGTTTTATCTCGTATGCAGAAGGAGGAGCTGATATATCTGGCAGAGGACGATGGCAGAAGGAAGACCTATCGCATTACAGCAGATGGCGAGGCGGCCTTAAGACAGGAATATAATCGCTTAAAGGCGCAGGTTAGGGACGGAGAAGGCTTGAAGGAGGGTGATGGAGATGAGTAAAATTGTTCGGAGGATAAGGCCAGGGGACTATTGGCGGATCGGCATGCATGAATGCTGGTTTGAGGATATGGCAGCGAAGGGACTGCATCTAAAGAAGATGAAAGCCATCTTTGCTCACTTTGAAAAGGGGGAGCCTAAATCCACCAGATATCGAATCGACATTTCTGTAAGGCGAGGCATTAGCCCCCAACAGAAGCAGCTATATGCAGAAGGGGGCTGGGACTATGTTACCAGCTATGGCGTGTTCAATGTATTTTCATCACCAGCTGAGGCTAAGGCACCGGAGCTGCATACAGACCCGATGGAGCAGGCCTATACCCTCAAGGAACTGGATAAAAGGTTTGTATTTAACACTGTTATCACCATTGCTTCTACGATAGTCATGTTTATTTTGCTCTATTTTGTAATCTTTGGCATACAACCCCCGATACTGTCTTTAATAGAGGGTGCGGCCGTACAGCAAATTATAATGGCAGTATTTTTCCTATATGCTTTAGTCAGTACGATGCAGGCAGCTATCTCGATACGACGGCTTCGTAAAAATCTGATGGCGGGTGTCCCCTTAGATCATAGAACGCCCTGGAGGAAGAATAAAATTTTTGCATGCGTTGTAGCAGTTGTGTATATGCTGTCATTAATAACTGTCGCATTACCAATCATACAGCTTAGTCGAATGGGGGCAAAAAATTTACCGATCGCTGTGGATGCTTTACCGATTGTAAGGCTGGCGGAGGTGGAAAACAACCCCAATTTGGTAAGAGAGGTTTCGCAATATAGTAAAGATATCGACATGAATAATCAGTATTATAGTAACTGGAGTCTACTGGCACCTATACAATACGATACGACTGAAAGTGGTCGAGTACCTAATGAGATATGGAGAGACAGCAGCAGGGAATATTCCCCCAGTATGTCCACAAGGGTGTATCGGCTGAGAATGTCTTCTTTGGCGGAGGGCTTAATTAAGGATCTCATCGATAGATACAGTTGGGCATACAGAGGCGGCGAGTATATTAGGCTGGAAAATCCAAACTTCGATATCCTGATTGTTCATGAGGAAGAACATTACAAGGAGGTCTTTGCTGCCAAGGGCAAGGGGGTTATGTATGTCCGTTATAATGGCTATGCAGAGCTGGAGGCAGTTATAGCGGCTACTGCTAAAAGGATAGAATTAATAAGCCACTAACTTTAGTCGGGTTAGCTATTCAGCATGCGACTAAGATTCACTGGTTCACAGATCAATTGGCTTCCCTTCTTCCTAGGCATTATTGAAGGAGAAGACACATATTATTTGAAGAAATTGCTTAGTACCATAGAAGTGCATATATTTTAATTTATACAAAGTTAAAAGTTCATCGCGACTTGCCAAGGGCTATAGCATTTAAAAATGATATAAATTAGCCTGTGGGGCTAAGCAGGAAGCTTTTGACTTTGTATAAACATTCTACTCATCTTAACTATGCACTTTTCTCATTTATCCAGCTGGGAAAAATGCGTCTTAGACCATTGCTTTATTAATTCCAAGGCAGGACAGATATCCTTTCCCATCTCCGTCAGCTGAAATTCCACCCTTGGCGGCACCTCAGCATAAACTGTTTTATATATTAGTCCGTCATTTTCCAGCTCCGTCAGCTTTTCATTCAAAACCTTCTGGCTTATTCCGCATACTATTCTTTGCAGCTGAAGAAATCTTTTAGGGCCTTTACTTAGGTTGCATAAAATAACAGCCTTCCATTTGCTACGAATTAGCTCCATACCCAAATCCAAATGACAGACAAATTTTTTATTATTATACTCTAGCATTAAATCACCTGCTTCCTAAATACTCTATTAGATTATATCATTTTCAGTTAATAAAATAAAATTATCAATTGCAACCATTAATAATAGATAATTCTAACCTTTAGGTAAGTTATCTTCCCTAAAGGTGCATACTTGTTAATAGATTAATTAAATTATATACTGCATACATAGCAGCTACAAATTAGAAGGAAGGGAATGATTGTAAATGAAGGTTGTCGCATTTAATGGAAGTCCAAAGAAGGAAGGCAATACCTACCATGCAATTAAGCTGGTGGTGGATGAGCTGGAAAAAGATGGCATAGAAACTGAAATCATACATGTGGGGAACAAAAAAATTAGAGGCTGTATTGCCTGTAGCCAGTGCTTCAAAAACAGAGATGAAAGATGCGGTGGCATCACTGATGATGAGGTAAATGACTGGATTCAGAAAATGAAGGAGGCCGATGGTGTGATATTAGGCTCACCGGTGCATTTTGCTGCTATAGCAGGAACAATGAAATCCTTCTTAGACAGAGCCTTTTATGTAGCCAGTGCCAACAATAATATCTTCAGACATAAGGTTGGGGCAGCTGTGGTGGCTGTAAGGCGCTCCGGTGGCATACCTACCTTTGATCAATTAAATAAATATATCAATTATTCAGAAATGCTGGTACCAAGCACCAATTACTGGAATGTCATACATGGCGCAAGACCGGGAGAGGCCCTTCAGGATGAGGAAGGAGTTCAAATAATGCGGTTGCTGGGGAAAAATATGGCATGGCAGCTGAAGCTGGTGGAGAATGGCAAGGATACTGTGGCTGAGCCCGATAGAGAAAACAAGATTTACACTAATTTCATCAGATAGGGAACCACTGCTCTGATTTCATCGTCTTAATACCATAAAGCAATTAAATACATCATTTGAGGAGGAAAAGACATGAAATCAAAATTAGCAAAGGCGGTATCAATCTGTGGGATAGTGGTAATTGCAGGCTTAAGCACTGTAGGGGCCAGCACTGTTTATAATAGCGTAAGTGCAACACTAAGACCGGATATCCTGGTGAAGTATAACAATGAAGCTATAGAGCTAAAGGACGCCAATGGGGACATCATAACGCCAATCATTATAAATGGTAACACCTACTTACCCCTAAGAGCCATTTCTGACCTTACGGGCTTAAAAATTGATTGGGATGCTGATGGGCAAATTATTCTATTGGAGGATGGCACCATGGAAGCTGCTGAGGAAATCGGCGTAAGGGGAGTCGTTAAGGATATTGTTAAGGGCAAGGATGGCATAACCTTTTTAGTTGAAGGAAAGCTGGAGGCGGACACTATGCTGGACACAGCCTATGTTACAGTTAATATGCAAACCACAGTCCTAAAGGATGGCGTTGAGCTCACTGACCAATTTGCCTATGGGGAAATTAAAGAGGGGGATATCGTAGAGGCCGTATTTACAGGGCCAATTGCGAAATCCTATCCAGCTCAAGCGTTGGCTAAGAAGGTTAATATCATCACCGAAGCCTCAGAAGCACCAGTGATCAATGCTAGGGTAAAAACCCCTGAAATTGTAGGTAAAATCCTTGAGATAGAGGAAGGCGGAAAGCGTCTATTGGTGGATTCTAAAGATGCTGACGTCACTGGTCTGGTATGGGTAACCATCACAGAGGAAACCAACTTCTTTGAAAATATTCCAGCGAATGTTGCAATTGGTTTTAGAGATGTCAGCAGAGATTTTCAGGTGGGCAACCATGTGGAGATCATCATAGAGGGCGGGGTTAAGGAATCCTATCCTATGCAGGCAACCGCCAGCGCAGTTGGAATTAATGAAAAAAGATAAATAATTAAGAGGGCCTCCCTGAAAACAGGGATGGTCCTTGTTTGATTTTTTGCTGAATAGTACATCAATCCTTAAACTATGAATTTAAGGATTTTTTTATTTTTGAGTATTATAAAATAATTTATATGTGGGCCTTCTCACAATCGGTCAATGGGGGTAGAATACTATTAACCGATACAGTCAATGAGGGGTGAGATGCATGAATAGCAAATTTTTTAATCTTCAAAAGGAAAAACAAAATGCCATATTAAATGCCGGATTTCGTGTTTTCTCAGAAAGCAGCTTTAAGAAGGCTCCTATGTCTGAGATAGCAAGGGAAGCAGATATATCAAAATCTCTTCTATTTCATTATTTCAGAAATAAAAAGGAATTCTTCTTATTCTTATATGACTATGGCATGAGCTTGATGCTAGAAAGAGCTAGGGAGGAGGTTACCCTTGAGGATACGGATTTTTTCGATATATTTATCAAGTCTGTGAAGGTCAAGTGTAAGCTCTTAAGGGAATACCCTCATTTATCTAGATTTACAATGAGGCCCTTTTATGAAGAGGATGCCGAAATCCTGCAGGAGTTGAAGTATAAGCTAAATGCAGTAACCAATGCAAGCTCCTCCACTATACTTGAAAGGATTGATAGATTCAGGTTTAAGGATGAAGTGGACATTGTACAATTGCTAAAGGTAGTGGTTAATTGTGGCGACGGCTACATGAAGAATAACATTCACAAATTAGAAGCAGATATAGATGAGCTGGAAAGCGGCTATGTGGAAATGCTGGAATTTTTCAGAAAAAGCTTCTATAAGCCGGAGTATTTAAGATAATGGATAATATTTAAACGGAAGGAGTGGTTAAATATGACTGAGAAACAAGGTGCAAAATCAGGCTATGTATCTACTGAAGGGGATGACCTATATTTTGAGGTCCGTGGGGAGGGACAGCCTATACTGTTTATACCAGCTGCCGGTGGAGACGGAGATTATTACCTGCCAATGGCAGACATTCTTTGCAAGGCATACAAGGTAATCACCTTTGATCGTCGTGCCAATGCTCGCAGTACAATGAACCATCCTCAAAATTTTGAAATAAGCCAGCATAGCAGAGATGCAGTTGCAATTCTAAAGGCAGCTGGAGAAGCCTCAGCATATGTATTTGGTAATAGCAGTGGTGCAGTCATAGCACTGGATATGGCAAAGAACCATCCTGAGGCTGTCCGTAAGGTTGTGGCCCATGAAGCCCCCATAACACGTATGCTTCCTGATGCAGGTAAATGGCAAAGTTTTTTTGCCAGATGCTATTATTTATCGATGAAATACAGCTCAAAGCTGGGGGCAACAAAATTCTTCTTTGGCATCAAGGCCAATGCAAAAGCCCTCATAAAAGCTCAGATGAAGGCAATAGCATATGCAAAGGAGAAGCATGATTGGGATAATCAAAAAAAGATAGATTCAAAGCTTGGAACTGATTTCTTAATGAAGCAGGAGCTGCTGCCGGTGACCAATTATTTGCCAGATGTAGAGAAATTAAAGATTAATGGGGTGAATATTATCATAGGCGTAGGTGAATATGGATTAAGCAAAAATACCTGGATCGCCCGATCAGCAGAGCTTTTGGCAAAGGAGCTGGGGTGCCAGCTAGTGACCTTTCCCGGGCATCATGGATCATATATGGATATGCCGGAGGAATGGGCAATGCTTCTTAAAAAAATGTTTAGGGATAGTGATGGGGTTTAAAGAAGTGAACTATGCCATCCCGAGTGATAATTGGCAGTGTCCATAAGGAAGCAAATCGCTAACATGTTAAAAACGAGATACACAGCCAGCAAACAGGTAATTGTATTGTAGTTATATTGACAATTGTAATTTTGTTATATATAATGTACTTGTTAATAAAGTACATTATAGGGCGGTGGATTAATTGCATGGAGATTATTATCAGCAGTAATACCAGTAAGCCTATATATGAGCAGATAACAACACAGATAAAGGCAATGGTCATGAATGGTGAACTGGCAACAGGCGACCCAATTCCATCCATGCGTTCCTTGGCAAAGTCCTTGCATATCAGTGTGATAACTGTTCAAAAGGCTTATGAAGATTTGCAGAGAGATGGATTTATTGAAACAACCGTTGGGCGCGGCAGCTTTATTTCCGCTCAGACGAAGGATTTCTATCAGGAAGAACGGCAAAAACAAGCGGAGGAGCATTTGCAAATTGCTGCAGAAATAGGTAGAACAAGCAATATTTCGCTTGAAAAACTAATAGAGCTGTTGTCTATGTTCTATTTGGACGAGGAGGAATAACATGAGCAACATATTAGAGTTAAAGAACGTATCTAAGAAATATAGCAACTCGAGTTTTGTGTTGGATAATATTACTTTTTCCTTGCCCTATGGCTCCATCATGGGATATGTTGGCGAAAATGGTGCAGGAAAAACAACTACTATTGGCTGTATCTTAAATACACTGTCGAAAGATAGCGGAACCATTCATTTGTTTGGTAAAGAAATGAATGATAAAAATCCCTTGCTTCGAGAAGATATTGGTGTTGTTTATGATGGTGATAATTTCCCCGGTTATTTGAATGCAGAAAAGCTGGCAAACGTTATGCGGGAGCTTTATCAGCAATGGGATGATAGTTTGTTTGACAGACAGCTTGCCAATTTTAAGCTAAATAAAAAGCAAAAGATTAGAACTTATTCTAAAGGTATGACCATGAAATTAGCGATTGCCGTTGCGATCTCTCATCATCCGAAACTACTTGTTTTAGATGAGGCAACAGGTGGCTTAGACCCTATCATGAGAGAAGAAATATTGGATATTTTTCTTGATTTTGTTCAGGATGAAAACCACTCTATTCTTCTTTCCTCTCATATCACAAGTGATTTAGAAAAGGTGGCGGATTACATAACGATGATACACGACGGTAAGATTATCTTATCGGCCCGAAAGGATGATTTGATTTATAAGTATGCCGTTATGCGCTGTACAGCGGAACAGTTTTCCAAATTAAACAAATCGGATATGCTGGCTTATAGAAGCAAAGATTATCAGATTGATGTCTTGGTATCCGACAAAAACACAGCCGCGCGAAAATTCAAGAATATTGTGATTGATACGGTATCCATTGATGAAATTATGTTATTGCTTGTAAAGGGGGATAGGGAATGAAAGGACTTTTAAAAAATCAATTTTACGGCGCTTTGGGCAGTGCTGTGATTCTGCTCCTGTTTTTTCTGGCAATAGGAGTAGGTCTTGTGATTTCGGGAAATTCTTTACTGTTGAATATTTATGTTGTGGTATCTTCGGCGGCGTTTGCCTTCAATGCTGTTTCCGGGTTTAGAAAAGAAGCGTCAAGCAAATGGAATAAATACGAATTGTCGATTCCAGTTACAAGAAATCAGATTGTAAAAAGCCGGTTTGTAAGTCATGCTATTTGGGTATTTTCAGGAATAATTCTTTCTGCACTCTTTGTCCTAATAACACTTGCAGTACACGGAAACATGTATTTTTACTATCCGGTTCGAGATCCACTCATGCTTTTTAGCTGTGGAATGGGGATCGCCTTACTTATGGGTTCCATATTCTATCCGCTTATTTACTTTTTGGGAACAGATAAAAATGAGATTATTATGATTATAAGTCTCCTTGGCTCCGTAGGTGCTACGATGGGGATTTTTTGGTTGCTTAATGCGGCCAATGATTTTCAGAGACTGAGTGACAGCGAATTTTATCTGGTTGTTGCCGTTTATCTTGCAATCGTACTTATAACCTATATGCTATCATATTTTTTCACTACATTTATTTACCAGAAAAAAGAAGTATGATAGATATTCAATATTAACACAAACTGCTTATGTCCTCCCGCTTCAAAGAGGGCAAGGAGGGCGATATTGTTTCCAACTTTGCCCGACTGAATCAATATGACGCTGATAGGACGGACAGAGTTTGAAACACACAATTTGTCCCCCGCGACAACCATGACAACCATGACAACAGGCGGCAAAGGCGGTATAATAATATATACATTACCGTCTGTTGGCTGTCGGAAAGAGAGGGTACAATTGGAAAATATACATGCCATAGAAGCATTAAAACAGGCAGCAGCCCTTATCAAAAGAGCTGCCTTCTTTCTTGCGCTTATCTGGTTTTCATCATCATCTTAAAGGGCTCCTTTTGAAAGCCGCTTTTTTCATACAAGCCATGGGCATCCTTGGTTGCCAATATCCCCAGAAGTCCTTCCAATCCTTTGTCGGCCATTATATTCTCCATTAGCAGCTTTCCTAAACCAAGGCCTCTATAGTTAACATCAATAATAATATCGCATATCCAGTAAACCGTAGAATAATCTGTAACCACCCTGCCAAAGCCCACCTGTATATCGTTGTAGAATACACCATAGCATATCGAGTTTTCAATGGACTTAATTATTGTTTCCTCACTTCGAGTCTTTGCCCAATAGGCTTGCTGGAGTAAAGCCTTAACAGCCTCAAGCCGGAGCTTTGATTTCTCATTTGACACATAAAAATTAGTAATGTCCATATTATGCCCCCTAAATTAAATGTTGTAAAGCATGAGCAAGGGAGTCACATAGGTGGTCTATTTCTTCGTGGGTAATTGTCAACGCAGGATACAAATGGATATAATTATATGCGTCGGAGTACCCTGTAAATATCCCCCTAGTTAATAGCGCCTCAAATACCTTACCTGCTCTATGGGTATTTTTAATGATCACGACATTCATCATTCCTCTGCCCCGTATTTCAGCTATGGCGCCTGTTGCTTCAGCTACCTCGTCTAGCTTAAAACGCAAATATTCTCCCATTTTATTTCCTTTGGCAATAAGCGCCTCCTCCACCATCAGCTGAATTACTTTTCTGGCGATCATGAGGCCCATGGGATCATCAATATGGGACTGAAGATATCTGAAGCCGGTGGCCTCAATAGCTTCTCCAAGGACTGCCTTAACCAATACACCGCTTATGGGATATCCGTTACCTAAGCCCTTACCCAAGGCAATAAAATCCGGTGCTAGTGCTTCTGTATCGAAGACAGTATAGTGCTGGTAGCCAAACCATTTGCCGGTTCTGCCAAAGCCGGTTGTGACTTCATTTGCGATTATACAGCCTCCAGCCCCCTTTACCGCCTGCACCAAATAGGCAATAAGCTTTTCCGGAGGACAAAGGACCAGACCACCAGAATTTCCCGGTTCAAATACAAAGGCGGCCATTTCCTCAAAGGCAACTGTTGCAAATTTGCCGCATTCCCTACAGTCAGTTAACTTATCACAGCTTAAACATTCTTCTACGTCGATATCCAGCCATTTACTTTTGTCTCTAGGCATTCTCAAATCGGCGGAAGCCCCCAAGTAGGATATAGACAGACATAGCTTCATACTTCTACCGGTTACCAGCTCCGCCAAGAGCACCGCGAGAGCCACTGCTTCACTCCCTGAGGATAGAAAGCTGCCCTTGTAGATGGATTTTAGCCCAGCGGCAGCCGTCAGCTCCCTTACCAGGGCCTCGATGTGCTCTGTATCAAAAAAGTGATGAAGGTGAAATAATTTGTCGGCATTTTCAGCTAATACCTGCGACAGCTCTCTTCTGTTATGCCCCAATACCGCTGCCCAGCAGCCGGATTGAAGGTCACAAAGCGGGCCATATTCCTCGGTCAATATCCTTGTGCCAGAGGCCTCTAAAGCAGTGATAGTTACCTCTGGCTTTGGAAACATCTTCATTCTGAAACTCTGTTGACTTTCATTCATTTTAGCACCTCCAAGCTATGCATATTTACAAATTCAGTATATAATACAGAATATAATAGTTCAATTTTATGATTTTAATTCTGTACTACTACAGAATAGGAAAAGGGGTGTTAAGGTTGAAGGAAATCAAAGGGGATATTGTTAGAGCTTTTATCTTTAAGGAAATAAAGGCCAGAAGAATAAAAACGGGGCAGCGACTTCCCAGCTGTAGGGAACTATCTGCAAGGCTTGGTGTCAATAAAATCACTGTTAACAAAGCCTATCATCAGCTGGAAAGGGAAAATGTGGTCTATAGCATTCCACGGGGAGGCTTTTATCTTTTGGAGGAAAATACGGATAAGGCTGCAACAATGGGGGGAAAGGTGGATTTTTCCTCTGTTAAACCAGATGAAGGCCTTATACCCTATAGAGAGTTTACCCATGTAATGAATAGGGCGATTGATCTGCATCAGAGGAGTATTTTTAATTACGAGGCTGTAGGTGGATTGGCTTCCCTCAGAGAAACCCTTAAATATGAATTTATGAAGGAGGGTGTATATACGAATACTGAACAAATAGTTATCACTCATGGGGCACAGCAGGCCATTCATTTAGCCCTTCAGGCAATTTTTAAGGGGAGAAAAGGGAAGCTGCTGGTGGAGGTTCCTACCTATAGCTTGGCTTTGAGGCTTGTGGATCATCTGGGTATAGGGGTTGTGGGAATTGAAAGAAAAAAGGAGGGCTTCGACTTTCAGGCCCTTGAAAAAATATTAGCATCTGATGAAATCCTTGCCTTCTATGTCATACCCAGACATCATAATCCCACTGGCTTTACCCTTGCGGAAGGGGATAAGCAAAAGCTGGCAGCGCTATCGGTAAAGTATAATGTGACCATTATTGAGGATGATTATCTGGCGGATTTGGGCTCCAAAAAAGGCGTACTGCCAATCCATTATTATGATACCAGCGAAAATACCGTTTATATCCGAAGCTTTTCCAAAACCTTTATGCCGGGAATAAGAATGGGGGCAGCGGTTCTGCCTAAGGGTATGGTGGCGGCGGTGTTAGACCTTAAGCATAGCATCGACTTAAACACCTCAAGACTACCGCAGGCAGCTCTGGACTTATTTATAAAGTCCGGCATGTATGATAAGCATATTAAAAGGATCAGAGGCCTGTATGAGGCAAAACTGAAGCAGGCAGCTGAAATAATGAAATTATTGGACACTGAGGGATTATTTTATCATGTGCCAAAGCATGGCATTTTTATTTGGCTAAGGCTGCCGGAGGATATCAATGCCCTAAAGCTGGAAACAGCGCTTGCAGATCGAGTCATTTTAATAAAGACAGCATCAGAGTTTTTTCCAGTGGAATACAGAGAAGAATGTAAAGCCAACAGCTGTGTCAGGCTATGTGTTCTGGGAGTAAAGAAGGAAGATATCAAGGCTCTTGCTTCTATTATTTCGGTTATAAAAAGCATGAGAGATGGAAAGCATCTTTCTAAGCAGGTATAATTCCACCGACAAGCATGCAAACGGGGATGCAAAGCGAGAGGGCTTTGATCTCTCTGTCACCGGCATTAGGGAAAGGACTAAAGTATAAATCATCTCCCCGAGGGTCAAACTAAATGACTAGGAAACTATGAAGCGGGGAATAGAAATGTTTAAGGGCAGAAAAACCAAAGGACTTATTATATTGGCAGGGATAATAGCTGCTGTTGCTGTATTCTTAATTTGGAAATTTGAGGCATGGGAGCTATTTAGCATTAATTATCTCAGGAGCTTTACCGGAAGAATCCGGGACCTAAAGGCATTGGGGGTCATACTATATCTTTTGGTATTTGCGGTGTCGGTAATATTGTTTATGCCGAGTCTGCCCTTTACCTTATTGGGGGGAATTACCTATGGTATAGGCTGGGGAATCGTAATTGCAACCTGTGGAGACTTTTTTGGCTCAGCGATGGCCTTTATAATAGGCAGATATTTCGCAAAGGAAAAAATTGAGGATAAGCTAAAGAAGAATAAGGCCTTTCAGGAGATAAATGAGGGGGTTCAGAAGGAGGGCTGGCGAATTGTTGCAATCACCAGAATGGTACCGATAATCCCCCATTGGTTTCAGAATTACGCCTATGGCGTAACGGAAATATCCTTCAGGACCTACGCTTTGGTTTGCTTTCTCAGCATTCTTCCCGGTACAGCTGTATGGGTATTTACAATAAATACTATAGGCAGAGGCCAGGAGGATGCAAGGCGGTCAATGCTTTATCTTGCTTTGGCTACTGTAGCCATCGTGGGGATTTCGTATATTCCCAAATACATTTATAAAAAGAAGCATATGAAAACTTGAAGCAATGCGCAAGAGCCAGCAAGACTTGACAAATTCCGCACAATTCTTTAATATTTTAATGGATTGTGTTTTTTGTTGCCATTTTTCATATATGGTAGGAAATCGGGTGTTTCACACAATTTATACTAAAATATCTTCATCATAGAGTGGATTTGAGAAAGGGGATTATCATGTACGCATTTACACCAAGCGGCGTTTGCGCAAAACAAATTGTTTTTTCCATCAAGGATGGGATTATTGAAAAGGTGGTCTTTCAGGGAGGATGCTCAGGCAATCTTCAAGGTATAAGCCGTCTCATTGAAGGTATGCCGGTAGAGGAAGCCATGACGAAGCTAAGGGGAATTCCCTGTGGTGGCAGGCCTACCTCATGTCCGGATCAGCTGGCAATTGCCTTGGAGGCCGCAATTCAACAGGAAGCAGTATAGTACCTCATCACAATTAAATCCTTGGATAATCTCTGGTTAAATTGCCATATAGCTTTGCTGTCGTCAGTCGCTTCTATTTTCGATATGACTTCCGGCATCGTTCTATATGTATATTTACCTTAGGGTTTAACATAGGCTCTAACTATGGGGGGATACTAATAAATACATGATTTAATATAAGAGCATAATAATAAGAAGGGTAACTGTGCCTCATTGCATTGCTTTGTCTGAAAAATGTAAATTATCTCAGTGGTAAACCCAGCATTAATTGCGACAAGGCATCAATAAATAGAAGTTAAGAAAGAGCTGATAAAATGAAGGATAAGGGTTTCGAAAATTACAAGCTAAGCGATGAACTGCTAAAGTCAATTGCCATGCTTGGTTACAAAAGCCTCACCAATGTACAGGAGAAGGTTATACCAGAGCTGCTGGCCCATAAGGATATCATCGTGAAGTCCCAAACCGGCAGCGGAAAGACGGCTGCCTATGCCATACCCATATGTCAGCTGGTGGAGTGGGAGGACAATAAGCCACAGGCCTTAGTGTTGGTTCCCACTAGAGAGCTGGCTATTCAGGTAAAGGAGGATTTCTTTAATTTAGGTAGATTTAAGCGGATTAAGGTAGCAGCCCTTTATGGCAAGGCCCCCTTTGAGCTGCAGGAAAAGGAGCTAAAGCAGAAAACCCATGTTGTGGTGGGTACGCCCGGCCGGACAATCGATCATCTGGAGCGGGGAACCCTAGACACCTCAAGTATTAAATACTTAGTCATTGATGAAGCAGACGAAATGCTGAGCATGGGCTTCCTTGAACAGCTGGAGAGCATTATAAGCCAGTTGCCGAAGGATAGGGTGACGGTGCTATTATCTGCAACAATGGCAAAGGATATTGAGTCCCTATGCAGTGCATACATGAAAAATCCCATCTTTATAGAAATTGCCTCCCAAAGCACAGCAGTGGACAGGATACTTCAAGAGGGGTATCGTGTTGATGAGGATGGGAAGCTTGATCTATTAAAGGATATCACAGTGATTGAAAATCCAGATAGCTGCATTATTTTTTGCAATACCAAGCAAAGGGTTGACGAGGTACATAAAGAGCTGCTGTCCTGTGGTTATTCCTGTGAAAAAATCCATGGCGGAATGGAGCAACGGGATAGATTAAGGGTGATGGAGAAATTCAAGCAGGGCTATTTTAGATATTTAATAGCCACTGATGTTGCAGCCAGAGGTATTGATATCGACAACATCTCATTGGTAGTTAACTATGATATACCACAGGATAAAGAGGTCTATGTCCATAGAATCGGAAGAACCGGCCGAAGGGATAGGGAAGGGAAGGCTATAACCCTCATTAGTGAAGCTGACGATAGGTATTTAAGGGATATCACTAAGTACATAGGTAAAGAGCTGACTATTAAGGAAAAGCCCGACAGTTCTCAGGCATCTGGCTTTAAGAAGGCTTTTTTAGAGAAGATGAGGACCTCAGCTTTAGTAAAAGAGGCAAAGGGTGCGCCTTTGAATCAGGAGATTATGAAGCTCCATATTAATGCCGGGAAAAAGACTAAAATGAGGGCTGTAGATATCGTAGGTACCCTATGTAATATTGATGGTATCACCAAGGACGATATCGGCATCATTAACATATTGGATATCTCTACCTATGTTGAAATACTCAATAATAAGGGAGAACTGGCCTTTCAAGAGCTGCAGAGGATAAATATCAAGGGCAGACCGAGAAGGGTTAGTAAGGTTGATCAATAAAGCACTTAAGGTAATAGAGCCTCCGCAATGACGGAGGCTTCTACATGTGTTGAATTATAATAAAACCAATTCGCTTTTTCATAACTACAGAACTACAGAAAAGTAATAATAAGGGGCCAGCCTTAACTTTATTTGATCAGCTTTATCATCAGACTTTTTTTGAAGCTTCTTAGCTTATTCATATCGTACCTTAGTGCAATTAAGCCTATAATATAAAAGGCTATACTAATCCCCAGCATGAAGCCCATTATAGCATCAGGAATAGTTAAAAATCTTTTGGCTAAAAAATAAAATACAGTAGTAATAGCGCCCAGAAAGTAATAAATAATAGCGCCTTGATTTTTCATAACAAGTCCCTCCTAAAATTTTCTTCTATAATATAGCTTCAAAGAACCCTTCATTAAAGCCATAAATATAAGCACTGCCACTAGCGTAAGAAATACCAGCTGGTTGAAAAAGCCTGCTATTATTGAGGCTATACCCAAAACTGCCAGGGAAAGGTTAAGGCCTACACCACCGATTTTATCCTGAATAAGCCTTGATCTCTCATCATTTTCTGCTATGTACAGCTTCTTAAGCCTGCCTTCATCCCTTAATGCCCTTGTATAATTGACAATATCCTTCAGCATCATTACCTGAATCCCTGTGAAAATTCCAAACTGATAGCCCCTAATCATGTCTGACAAATTTTGACTGCCACCTGCAATTTTTGTTCGATAAATGAGCGTAAGAACAATAAAGGCTACTGCCACTAGATTAAAGCCTACCAATCCGTACAATCGTTTCTTTAAATCCATTTTAAACTTCTCCATTACAATTCCTCCACTTCTGAAAAATCAAATACCTCTTCAATTGTAAGACCAAAATGCTTTGCTATTTTGTAGGCTAAAACCAAAGATGCAGTGTATTTTTCACATTCTAGAGAGGTAATTGTCTGTCTCGTAACGCCAACCGCCAAAGCTAATTCCTCCTGTGAGAGCTTGTGCTGCTTTCGTAATTCTTGAATCCTCGTTTTCAAAAGCATTCCTCCTTGCAAAGCTTACTTTACAATTATAGTATAGTGCGCTTTGCAATATATGTCAAGTCAGCTTTGCAAAAAAAAATAAAAAAAATTAGGGCTAAGTCATTTAGCCCTTCACTTACAATAAAAAGTGCTTTTTCATACTGTCAGTATATATAACGCCCATTTGCTCCCAAAACTCACCAGCATCCTTAATAGCCCATCCACAAAGGGTATGGTACTCATCCTTCAGTTGTTTAACTGCCAAGCTGCCATAGCCTCTACGCCGTTCATTAGCATATATACCTATAAATTCTATATATACGCCGCCATCGGCTCTGCGTGAATTAAGTACAGCTTCTCCAACAATTCTTTGATCGGCTGAATCCATAATCTTAACAATCCTTGAATCCTTTGAATATACAGTAAAATAGCTTGAAATAAACCTAGAAACCTCCTTGGTTTCAATAAATCTCAGCATTTACCCTTCCCCCTAACAGTTAATGTTCTGGAGTATAAGCAAGGTAGTCAAATATGAATTTTATGTAAAAGAATTATGCTTCAGAATATCATAATATGTCACAAAGCGGTTGTTTACAAATTGTTTTGGGCGAGGTTAAGCCTTTTGTAAAGACCCTCCTGCTGTATGAGCTCTTGGTGGTTACCCCTCTGAACAATCCTGCCATCCTCCAACACCAAAATCATGTCGGCATTTTGAATGGTGGAAAGCCTATGGGCAATTGCCACTATGGTTCGGGTACCTGCCAAATCGGCTATAGCTCTTTGAATTTCCCTTTCGGTTTCAACGTCTACAGAGGCCGTGGCTTCATCCAATATTATAATAGGTGCCTTCCTAAGAATTGCCCTGGCGATGGCAATTCTCTGCTTTTGCCCTCCCGATAGACGTATCCCCCTTTCCCCAACCTTAGTGTCGTATTGCTGGGGCATATCCATGATATTATCGTGGATTCTGGCGGCCTTAGCAGCAGCCACAATGTCCTCGAAGGAGGCTCTGGGGTCTGCATAGCCTATATTATCTAATATGGTACCGTTAAAAAGAAAGGTATCCTGTAGCACCGGTGCGATATTTGCCCTTAGGCTATCAAGAACTACTTCCCTGATATCCTTGTTGTCAATCTTCACACTACCAGCTGTGGGATCATAAAACCTTGATATCAATTGGGTTAAGGTGGTTTTACCTACGCCGGTGGGGCCTACTAAAGCCACCATTTCGCCGGGCCGACAGGCAAAGCTGATGTCCTTTAAAATAGGCATATCCTTTTCGTATTGAAAATCAACAGCTTCAAATTCAATACTACCCTTCACCTCTCTAAGGGTAACGGCATCAGGGGAGCACTTTATTTCTGTAGGGGTGTCTAAAATCTCCATAACCCTTTCAGCACCAGCATAGGCCTGCTGCACCTCCTCAAGTAGTCTTGCCATTCCCGAAATAGGTGTATAAAACAAGGAAAGATACAACAGAAAGGCCAGGATATCCGAAATCGTCAATTGTCCATTGTAAGCCAGTATTCCCCCCACCCCTATTACGATAACTGTGCCAATGGAGGAGAGGAATTCCACCGTAGGATGAAATACCGCACTGAGATTTAAGGCATGCAGCATGGCCGTTGTAAAGACTTGTGCCTGCTGGGAGACTGCTGTGGCTTCTTCTGCCTCCTTGCCAAAGGCCTGTATTTCATGAATACCGGAGAAGTTATCCTGAAGCTTTGAATTTAGCTCTGCCTGGGCCCTCTGTGAAATCTTGAAATTAGGTCGGACCTTATGGGCAAATAGCCAGCCGGCAATCAGGATTAATGGAATAGGAATACAGGTCAGCAGTGCCAGCCGAACATTAATGCTAAGGAGTATGAGCATAACCCCAACCACCGTAACTACATTGGTCATAATTTCAGGGATAATATGGGCATATAAAAGCTCAAAGGTGGCTGTGTCATTGACTACACGACTCATTAAATCTCCGGTTTGCTTGTTGCTGAAGAAACCCATAGACAAGCTTTGAATGTGGTTGTATACTCTTACTCTCATTTCCTCAACGAGGTTCCAAGCTGCCTTATGGGCCAGATAATTGCTTAAATAACGAAAGACAATTTTAATAAGATATAAAGTGATTAAAATAGCAGTTAATTGAAGAATTTTTCTGCTGGTGTTATCGGTTATCCCATCCTCGATAAGTGAGGTCATCGAGGCTAAAAGCTTAGGGGCAGCCAAATTGATTAGGGTCATTGCTAGAGTGGAAAGGATGGCGATAATATAAAGGGTTCGGTATTTAATGGCATCCCTTCCAAGTCTCCATAAAAGCTTCATTGGTCATTCCTCCTCTGGTGGTATTTTGCATCAAAATAAAGCATACAACTGTTACGCTGTTTTATTAATAGATGCAATATACTGATGTTATAACCATATTTTAGCATAGATTTAATAAAAAGTCCTTATTACTGTTGTTTCCTTCACCTTTAAGCAAGTAGGGCGTTTAAGTTTATTTTTTGAAATAAGACAAGCTGTTGTCATATTATATTGCTATAATATAAAAAAGAGTAAAGGAATGAGGAGGGGTCGTTATGAAGCAGGAATGGAAAAAGCATGAAAAAAATTTATACATACCGAAGGAGACACCGATGCTGCTGGAGGTGCCAGAGTTTAAGTTTTTCACTTTGGAGGGCCGTGGCAATCCAAATACTGATGCTTTTGCTGAAGAGATAGGCGTGCTTTATTCCCTTGCCTATGGCATAAAAATGCTGCCTAAGAAGGGAATTGCTCCCGATGGGTATTTTGATTATACCGTATATCCTCTGGAGGGCATATGGAGCTTATCGGAGGAGGCAATATTATCTGGCGTATTTGACAAGGAGCAGCTGGTATATAAAATAATGATCAGGCAGCCGGATTTTGTGTCGGAGGATTTGGCGGAGAAGGTGCGGCATGAGGTGGCAAATAAAAAACCCAATCCCCTATATGCAAAGGTGAAATTTGAGGCTATAGAGGATGGGCTGTCAGTTCAAATGCTACATATCGGCTCATATGATGATGAACCCAGGAGCTTTGAGAAAATGAAGGAATTTTGCAGGGAAAACCACCTGATACAATGGGACCTACGGCATAGAGAAATATATATATCAGATGCACGCAAAACGGCTGCTGAAAAGCTGAAGACCACCTTGAGATATTTTGTTAAAAGGGGCTGATTAATGAATCGCTGTATTCTCCATGCCTAAAACCTTCAGTATGTTATAATAGCGGGTATTTTTGTTGTTTTCACTCAATAGCTGAAGGGCTTTACTATTCATATTTCACATCTATTAGATTGACTAAATATATCTATAGGGATATAATTCTGATTATCAAAGAATTGCAATTGGTGGTATGAAAACCTGAAGGAGGAATTAGAATGCTGGATATGTTAATGAAAAGAAGAAGCATTAGGCTTTATCAGGAGAAAAAGGTTGAGGAGGAAAAGGTACAGCAATTGATTAAGGCTGCATTATTATCCCCCACAGCAAAGAATATTCAACCGTGGGAATTTCTAGTGGTGACGGATGAAGGGCTTCTGGAGGAGCTTTCTAAGTCTAAGAATTCAGGCAGTGGCTTTATGAAGAATGCACCACTGGGAATCATGGTGATTGGTGACAGCAGCAAGACGGATGTATGGATAGAGGACACTGCCATAGCCTCGACGGTGATATTACTAGCGGCTGAAGCAATGGGTCTGGGAGCCTGCTGGGTACAAATAAGAGAAAGAAAGCATAATGATGAGGTTACGGCTGAGGCATACATAAAGAAGCTCTTAAACCTTCCTGAAAACAAAAGGGTGGAGGCCATCATATCAATAGGCTATCCTGCAGAGGAGAAGGCTCCTCATAAGGATGAGGAGTTAAAATACGACAGGGTGTATTATAATCAATATCCAGAGGGGCTGTAAGCACATAAAACAGATAAATAAAAGGTACCTCATTGGAGATACCTTTTTTTATCTGTTTTTTTCAGGCTCGTAGGAGTCCTCCTCATAGTCAAAATCAAAGCTCTTCATGGTTCCCTTTGTGGTAAAGGCCTTGGCCTTATCATTGCTTTTATTTAAATTTTTAAGTCGATTATAGTCATCCTCCTCGTAGTCAAAATCACGGGAGAATAGCTTAAAGGTTTTATTGTTCATGAATATCAGCTCCTAATAATTAATTGCTGTCAGCAGGATATCTACAATAGTATTCTAACATATACATTACGTCATAATCCAACAATATTTTAATGTGAATATTAACGCAATGGGAGGAGATTATACTTGAAAATAGAAGTATTTATTAAAATTCCGGAATACAAGGAGGCGCCATGGATAAACAGGAGATGGTATATCAAAGGCTTGAGGAGCTTAAGGTAGAATACAGCGTTACCAAGCATAGTGCTGTCTATACAATTGAAGAGATGGAGGCACAGGGCATACATAGGGAGGGGGATGTCGTAAAAAACCTTTTTCTGAGGGATGCCAAGGGCAAGAGGCATTTTTTGATTGTTTTGGACAAGGACAAAAAGGCGGATTTGGAGGGAATTCGCCAGCAAGTTGGGTCTACAGCCCTAAGCTTTGCATCGGAGGAACGCCTGCAGAAATACCTTCGTCTAAGCAAAGGGGCAGTATCACCCCTTGGCCTTTTAAATGATAATGAAGTAATGGTGGAGGTTTTTTTCGACAAGGCTTTAGTCGGTAAGGAGAAGCTGGGGGTACACCCTAACGACAACACCGCCACCGTTTGGATTTCCTTCGACAGCCTCAAACGTGTTTTAGAGGAAAGTGGACACAGTATTAAATACATATCGATCTAGTACCTAACATCCTTTAAAAACATCGCAACCATCAATTGACGCAGGATGCTAGTAAAAAAGGAGGAAAATAAAAATGGATTATTTAATTAAACCGTTAACACCTCAGATGGCAAATACCTTTGCAGATTATTTAGGAGGGCTGGATTTTGGACATGCTCCCCATTGGGCCACCTGCTACTGCATGTTTTATCATCTTGCCTGTTCTCATGAGGAATGGCAGAACAGAAAAGGGCCGGAGAATCGAGCTGAGGCCATCGCAGGTATTAGCTCAGGTAAAATGAAGGGCTACTTGGCCTTTGATGGGGATAAATGCATAGGCTGGTGTAATGCCAATGATGCTGCCAGCTATGTCAGACTAAAAAACGAGCTGGAGCCTGTTATAAAGGAGAAAAAAGTCGGCAGCACCATATGCTATGTCATACATCCGGACTACAGGGGACAGGGGTTAGCTAGGCAGCTTTTGAAGGTCGCCATCGAGGATTTTCGTAAGGAAGGCTATGAAGCAGTACTAAGCCTACCGGTGGATGCAAGTATGGATGCACAAAAGCACTATAGGGGAACAGTAAACATGTATAAGCAGCAGGGCTTTAGGGAAATACAAAGACATGGGGATGTCTGTGTTATGTGGCTAGAGCTATAATAGGAAAAGGTGGAATAAAATGCTTAGAAAATCAATGGTATATATGCTAACACTGGCTATGCTTTTCTTAGCTGGAGGCTGCTCTGAAAGAGGGCAGGAGCCTTCACAGGAGGTGCCGGAGGAAAAGCCTCCGGTAGAGGAGCCGGTGGAGGAGAGAGATATAATAAAGGATAAGATAGAGGCTATGTCCCTAGAGGAGAAAATAGGTCAATTGGTGGTTGTAGGAATAGAAGGCACCACAATTGATGAGACGGCAGCGGGCTTTATAACGGAGGGCAATGTAGGGGGCGTCATATTATTTGGAAGAAATGTCGAAAATACTACGCAGCTACTGAAGTTGATTAACTCATTAAAGGAAGCCAATGCCGATAAAACTCCTCTGTTTATAGCCGTTGACGAGGAGGGGGGAAGGGTAAGCAGATTACCTTCTGAATTTACAAAGCTCCCTACCGCCAAGAGGGTAGGTGACAGAGGCAGGGAGGAGGCCGCCTATAGTATTGGTGGCGCAATTGCCGGTGCCTTAAAGGCCTTTGGCTATAATATGGACTTTGCTCCGGTGCTAGATATCAATAGCAACCCTAAGAACCCCGTTATAGGGGACAGGGCCTTCGGCATTGAGGCTGAAGCAGTCAGTGAGATGGGAATCGCCACCATGAGGGGACTTGCTGACCAGGGGGTTATAGCAGTTGTAAAGCACTTCCCAGGTCATGGCGATACCGCTGTAGATTCTCATATCAGCCTGCCGGTGGTCAATAAGACGCTGGAGGAGCTTAGGCAGCTGGAGCTGATTCCCTTTAAAAAGGCGATAGAAGAAGGCGTGGACACAGTTATGGTTGCCCATATTCAATATAATAAAATAGACCCCGATGCACCGGCTACCCTTTCCAGTAAGATACTAACCGATCTTTTGCGAAAGGAGATGGGCTTTGAAGGGGTGATTATTACCGATGACCTAACAATGGGGGCAATAATAGAAAATCATGATATCGGTGAAGCGGCAATAACCGCCATCAATGCAGGAAGCGATATTGTATTGTCCTGCCATGGCTATGAAAATAGTCAAATGGTACTGGAGGCTTTAAAAAATGCGGTGGCTGAGAATCGCATTTCTACTGAAGGGCTGGAGGAAAGCGTCTATAGAATATTGAAGCTGAAGGATAAATATAAACTCAACAACGATAGTATAGATAAGGTGGATATCGATAAGATCAACTCAGAAATAAAGGCGGCAATGGATAAGCTTAAGTAGTTGCATATATATTAAAAATATTGTATGAATAAAAAATATTAAATAAACTTAATAATTTTAGTGTTGACATACATATTCTGCCATATTATATTAATATATAACCTTTGAGAGTGTATCTAGGGTTCCGGCAAATCATTTTGCGACAGGTCCGAGCGATACAGGATATAAGTCTACACTTTCGGATTAAAAGCCCGGAGGAGGAGTCTCAAGCATGAGACGCTTCTTCTGGGCTTTATTTTTATATCTGAGGAAATTGCATAACACCATGATAGTGTAGATATATCTTAGTTTATACAAAGTTAAAAGTTTATCGCGCATTGCCTAGTACCTTGCGTCATTTGAAAGTTGAGATAAATCCCGTGGAGAATTTTCCTGTAGCAAGGCGGAGGAAGAAGGAATATCCAGCTATATTGCGACTGACGACAACGCAGCAACAGGGAAATTATACCGGGAGTTATCCAATATTTTAAGTGATGCAAGGCACTAGGGCTAATCACATTTAAAAATTATACAGTTTAGCCCGTGGGGCACTAAGCAGGAAACTTTTGACTTTGTATAAACCTGCATCAACCTTTATTATGCAATTTCCTAATCTAATATTGGCAAAAGGAGGTAGAAAAATGAAGATAATTACAGTGGAAAATCTCAACAAAAGCTTTAGGGTAAAGACAAAGGAGCAGGGGCTAAGGGGGAGCTTAAAGGCCATGCTTTCTCCCACCTATCGAGAAGTGCAAGCCGTCAAGGATATTTCCCTGGAGGTGGATAAGGGCGAGGTTCTGGCCTTTATCGGACCCAATGGTGCAGGAAAGTCAACAACCATTAAGATGCTGACGGGAATATTACAGCCCACCTCCGGTGACATCAGGGTGTTGGGCCTTAATCCAGCCATCGACAGAAGAAAGCTGTCCTACAGCATCGGCACGGTTTTCGGTCAGAAATCTCAGCTATGGTTTCATCTGCCTCCCATCGACAGCTTCAATCTATTGGGCAGGATATACGAGATGGAGACAAAAGCTTTAAGTAGGCGAATCGCATATTTAACTGAGATTTTTGAAATAGAGGAGCTTTTAGATATCCCAGTAAGGAAGCTTTCCTTGGGGCAGAGAATTCGCTGTGAAATAGCCGCTTCCTTGCTCCATAGTCCAGAAATTGTTTTTTTAGATGAGCCTACCATAGGCTTGGATGTGGTGGTTAAGCAGAAAATCAGGGATTTGATCAAAACCCTCAGCAAAGAATCCCAGACCACCATTTTTCTTACCTCCCATGATGCCGGTGATATTGAGCAGCTATGCAAAAGAGCCATAATCATTAATCATGGTCAAATCGTACTGAATGAATCGGTTAAAAACCTGAAATATAATTATATGAATCAAAAGGTGATCGACATTAAGTATAGTGATGAGGTGTCGGTTGAGGGGCTGGCGCTGAAGGTACTGAAAAGCAAGGGCTATGCCATAAAGGTTGAGGTGGATAGCTCCGACTGTGATATTGACACTGTCGTATCTAATCTGATGAAGCTGGGTAAGGTAGTGGATATTACAATATCTGATCCACCCCTTGAAGAAATTATCTCAGGTATATATCAGCATAACAGCATTGGCGGTGATGGCCTTGCGTAGCTTAAATAAATATTTTTATACCTTCAAGATCAGTATATCCAACAATCTTGTATATGCCTGGAATCTGTTGGCCCGTACTATATTCTTTGTATTTATCGTGTTTGTCATGCTGCTGCTTTGGAAAAACATATACGGTCAGAAGGGTGAAATTATAGCAGGCTTCAGCTTAAACCAGATGATTTGGTATTTAACGATTGCAGAAATGATAAGCCTTTCAAGATCAAATATCTTTTCTGAGGTCTCGGAGGAGGTGAAGAAGGGGAATATTGCCTACACCATCAATAAGCCCTATAGCTATGTATTTTACTGCTTTTCAAACTCTATGGGGGAGATTGCTGTCAGACTATTGACAAATATCATTACAGCTTTGGTGATAGGAATGATTTATGTAGGGCCGCTGACGGGCTTCAAGGTAATCCATTTACCAATGGTAATCATAACAGTGCTGCTGGGGATATGCATAAATTTCTTTATCTATATGCTACTGGCGCTATCGGCTTTTTGGCTGGAGGAAAATACGGCATTGACATGGATTTATTCAAAGCTGGTGTTTACACTGGGGGGAATGCTGATACCCCTAGAGCTGTTTCCTGATTGGCTTGAAAAGATATCGAGGCATCTACCCTTTGCCTATGTCACCTATGCCCCTGCAAAGCTGGCGGTGGCCTATAGCTCATCAGGCTTTATCAATACGCTTGTTTATCAGCTGGGCTATCTTGGATTTTTTATAGCAGTATCTCTGCTGGTATTCAGAAGGGGGGTCAAGGCGTTAAATGTTAATGGAGGCTAAGAAGAACCTAAGGCTTATTGCAATGTATTTTAAATTTAATCTATCGGCAGCAATGGAATATCGAGGCAGCTTTTTAATACAAACCTTTGGCATGATATTGAACAATAGCGCCTTTATTTACTTTTGGTGGATATTATTCAGTAATATCGACAGCATCGGGGGCTATGGCTTTAGAGAGGTTATGATTATATGGTCAATATCCTCCAGCGCCTATGGCCTGGGACTGATATTCTTTGGCAACAGCATAAAGCTATCTAATATGATAGCTAAGGGAGAGCTGGACTCTTATTTGCTCCAGCCTAAGGATGTATTAATCAATATTATTGCCTCAGGGACAATAGTTTCGGCTTGGGGAGATTTATTTTATGGTCTAATACTCTTTACAATAGTAAATGGCTTTAATCCTATTCATACATTATTGTTTCTCTTATTCTGTGTAACGGGAGCCTTGGTAATTACTAGTATTCTAATCATTACCAACACCTTGGCCTTCTTCATAGGGGATGCCCAGGGGATAACAAGTCTAATTACTGAATTTCTTATAACCTTTAGCATTTACCCGGAGGGAATATACAGCGGCTTTACAAAGCTGATCATATTTACAATAATACCAGCTGCCTTTATCTCCCACATACCAGTAAGGCTCATTAACAGCTTTAACCCCCAGCTATTCCTGCTTTTATTGGCGGCTGTGGTTGCCTGGCTTCTCTTTACCTATTTATTCTTTAAATGGGGTCTAAAAAGATATGAATCAGGGAATTTAATAGTAAATAAGCTATAATTTAATCCCCCTATAGTGTTTAAAAATCCCTCCTTCAGATTGACTGATGGAGGGATTTTTTAAAGTATATTTCAACGGGATCACTATTAACTTATTTCTGGAGCACCTGTTTCTTTCCTTGAAATGCCAGCTCCGATTATGCAGGTTGCTGCCGACACCACAACCGGCACAGCAAAGCTAATCAGGAGCTTGTTTGCTATAAAGAAGGGAACCCCGGAGGCCACCCCCAGTATAGCCGCCACTAAGGCCACACCTTCTGTAAGCTTGGGATTATACAGACCATAGAAGATTGGGAAAAATACGCCGGCACAAACCAAGTCGGCAACAAAGAAAAGATATAAAACGCTATAGCCCCTAGCAGATATTAATGTAGCAGGCACAATAATGATTATAGTTGCAATTCTTGCCAGCTTAAGCAGGGACTCCTTCTTTATACCCTTCAAGACCCTGTGTCCATCCAGGGTAAAGCTGGCTACCATTGCATTCAGCAGCGTATCGACGGTGCTCATTACCAATACCAACGCCAATATAAATACGGCTAAAATTAATCCAAGGGGAAAATAGGTGTAGGCTAATGAAAACAGTGAAGCCGAAGGACTGGCAGCTGCCCCAAGCGCGGTGGAGATAATACCCAGAAAACCAGTTAAGAGCATTACTGGGATAGCAATTAAAATACAGCTTATTAGGGAACTCTTAATAGCCTTATCGTCCTTACCAGCATAAACCCTCTGCCAGTAGCCCTGATGAAATAAATTGGCAGCGAATACTCCAATACATAGGGTTAATCCAAACTCAATACCCCCACGGTTTCCAAGGTTAAATAGCTCAGGCGCATTGGTGGAGGCTTTTTCGATGATTTCTCCTGCGCCACCAACATAAATTAGTACTCCGATTGAGACAATCACCAGCAAAAGGATAACCAAAACCATCTGTATCGTATCGGTAAATATGGAGGCCTTCAGTCCACCGTATATAGTGTAGGCCATAGTGCCGAGACCAACTAAAAGCGCCGTATATATTAAGGGCACCCCTGCCAGCTCATAGGCCACCAGTGCTATGGAGGTTAGCTCCGCCACCAGATGAACAAACATATAAAATAGAGAAAGCAAAACAGTAAGCACATAGAGCCTTGAGCCGTAACGCTTAAGCACAAAATCATTAAGGGTGCTGCCCTCCGGCAGATAGCCTCTGATTCTAGGGCTTAAAGCCAAAAAGGCCACATAAAGGCTGCCGACCCCAAGGGCATAGCCAATAATTGAGGACAGACCACCGATTGAACCGGCTTCTGGGGGAGTAAACAGGACAAATACCCCAAGGAAGGAGGCTAGAAATGAGGCAGACAGCATTTTTGAATCGGTGCTGCCCCTTGCGGTTAAAAAGTCGTCCATGGTTTCTATTTTACCGCGGCTATATAAAATACCCATCCCTGCAAATAGGGCTACGGTTATAGTCAAAATGGTGATTATACTTGAATATGAAAGCATTTTATTTTCCTCCTAGATCGATAATTTCACTTAACTCCCTTGCGGCAGCTGTAATATCCTGCTTGCCAAGGATGGCAGAAACAATGGCAGCCCCATCTATCCCGGTATCAAATACAGCTTTGATATTAGTCTCGTTGATACCCCCTATGCCTACCACAGGTACATTAACATTTTCCTTGAGGTATTTAAGGGCCTCTAGAGAAACGCTGCGGGCGTCGGTTTTCGTATCGGTGGGGAATAGGGCCCCGACACCGATGTAATCTGCTCCGGCGGCTATAGCCTCCTGAGCCTCCTGTAAGGTGGCCGTGGAAACCCCTAGAATTTTATTTGGGCCTAAAATTTTCCGGGCAACAGCTGCAGGAAGGTCATCTTGTCCAATGTGAAGGCCGTCGGCATCAATTGCTAATGCGATATCCAGACGATCATTTATGATTAGGGGGATTTGATATTGAGTGCAAAGTGCCTTTACCTCAAGGGCCAACCTGTAAAAATCCAAAGAAGAGGCCGCCTTTTCCCTAAGCTGCAGCAGGGTTACTCCGCCATGAATTGCTTCCTCTAGGCTCTTTATTAAATCTCGACCCCTTAATACAGTCCTGTCGGTTACAAGGTATAGGCTATAGTCTACAGCATTATATAAGCTCATGGGCCTTACCCCTTTCCTCTATATCCGCCATGGTCAGCTGGCTTATGGCATCCATCAGATATACCCTGAAGCTGCCCAGGCCCTCCTGCCCCTGAAGCCTTTGCTGGGCCTTCTCTCCGGCTATACCCATGATGATTATACCGGCGATTGCTCCGAAAAGGCTGCCTTCGCCAACACCGCAGCATACCCCCACCAAAGAGGAGCTCATACAGCCGGTTCCTGTGATATTAGCCATGATGGGATGGCCGTTTTCGATATAGAAAATCCTGCTGCCATCGGAGATAATATCCACTGCTCCAGTGATGGCTACGGTACAATTTAGTCGTTTAGCCAGCTGAAGGGCAATATCTTTGCCGCCCTCCAGGGGATTATCAACTGAATCAACACCACGAGTAGCGGCCTCGATACCATAGATGCATTTAATCTCTGACATATTTCCCCTTAGAACTGAAAGCTTTACCTCCTTCAAAATTCTTTCCGTTGCCTGATTTCTCAGGCTGGTGGCCCCTACACCTACAGGGTCCAATATAACCGGTGTGCCCAGCTGATTAGCCTTTTTCCCCGCCAGTATAAAGGATTCTATCGTTCTTTCGTTTAGGGTACCGATATTTAAAACCAGCGCAGAGGCTATGGATACCATTTCCTCCACCTCTTTATGGTCATCCGCCATAACAGGGCTTCCACCCAGAGCCAACACGATATTTGCACAGTCATTGACAGTAACATAGTTGGTGATATGGTGTACCAAAGGCTTATTTTCCTTGATTTTCTCCAGTATAGTCCTTAGCTTGCTGTTAATTTCCATATATATTCGACCTCCTATTTATGATATAGCTCATAGAAATGATGCACCGGGCCAACACCCTTACCGATGGCAAAGGAATTGAGTATTGCAACGGTGATGTAGCTTTTGGCTCTGTCAATTGCCTCAGTGATGGAAAGTCCCTTCCCAAGATTGGCTGCTATGGCTGAGGACAGGGTGCAGCCGGTGCCATGGGTATTCTTGGTGTCTATTCTGGGAGAATTAAAATAGGTAAAGTCTGTGCCGTCATATAGAATATCAACAGCCTCCCCCTCTAGATGGCCCCCCTTTATAAGAACATATTCAGGTCCCATTTTATGAATCAGCTCAGCTGCCATCTTCATATCGTCAACCGTGTTAATCCTCATGCCTGTAATGACCTCCGCCTCCGGCAGGTTTGGTGTTACTACAGTAGCCATAGGCAGCAGATATTTTATCAGGGCCTCCTTGGCCTCTGGTTGTAATAGATGATAGCCGCTTTTGGAGACCATAACAGGATCGATTACCAGATTTTTTACTGCATATTTAGCTAGGGTTTCAGCTATGATTTTAATGGTTTCTGTCCTTGAAACCATGCCAACCTTGACGGCATCAACAGAGATATCCTCAAAAATAACCTCTATTTGCTTTTGAATCATATCGGTAGTGATATCCTGAACTGCAAAAACCCCCTGAGTGTTCTGGGCTGTGATGGCGGTAATAACGCTCATGCCATAGGTCTCCAGTGCCGAAAAGGTTTTTAGGTCCGCCTGTATACCTGCTCCGCCGCAGCTGTCGGAGCCTGCAATTGTCAATAGCTTTTTCATATGTAGCCTCCTTGTAGTACCCTCTACCAGGTACTAGATTTTATTTGTTACTCCCGATTTAACCATTAGCTTAAAAATACCAAGGCCGATGACAGCACCCACTGTCGAGCTTAGCAGGAAGGGGGTGACAAAAAACAGCACTGCAGCCTCTCTCCCCATGATAAATGCCGCCACTGGATAGGCCACAATTCCGCCTATAATACCTGTACCGATAATTTCCCCCAGCATTGCCAGCAGGGCGCTTTTTGTCCTTCTGAAGAGTAGCCCAGCCAAAAGTGCGCCAATCATGCTGCCGGGAAAGGCCAGCAGGGAGCCGGTGCCCAGAAGGTTTCTCATTAGAGAAATGGTAAAGGCCACTGCTACAGCATATCCGGGACCAAGAAAAACTCCTGATAGTAGATTGATGGTATGCTGTACGGGAAAGACCTTGGAGGCCCCCACCGGTACATATAGGATATGACCGCTGGCGACACCGATTGCAGCCAACAATGAGGCTGTGGTCAGCTTCTTAATATTCATATAATTCCCCCTTAAATAATGTTTCAAAAAGCAGAAAAGCACAAATCCAACGGTAGGATTTGTGCTTATTACGCATATGTAAATGCCTAATAAAATACACTTCCCTACGCTGGTATAATCCAGATCAGGTTAATGGGGATCAAAGACTTTATAGGGTCCTTCTCTCAGCTGGCCTTTCCAGCTCTCCCAGTGCTATATGCTTTTAAGTTTTCTTCAACATAATATCACAGCGGATAATAATTGGCAAATGAAAATTACATAATCAAGGCTAGTGGTATGTTTATACAAAGTCAAAAGTTTCCTGCTTAGTGCCCCACGGGCTAATTTGTATAATTTATTTTAAATGTTATTAGCCCTAGGCAATGCGCGATAAACTTTTAACTTTGTATAAACTAAAATATATATATGCTCCCATGGTTGTTATTTATAATTTCGTTATTTATTTTAAAATTTATAAATAGTAATCCCGGCAACAGAAAATAATAGTTATTAGTGGTAGCATAGGAGGACATAGGTATTTTATATACTATGACAGTAAATAAGAAGGAGGTTTATATAATATGGAACAGATCATAAAAAATATCGACTTATCTAAGGTCATCGAAATGGATTCATTGGTGGAATATCAGAAGGGTAAGGTAATAAGCAGAACGCTGGCACAGGGAAAAAATCTAAGCCTGACACTATTTGCCTTCAGCAAGGGGGAAGAAATCAGCTCCCACTCCTCCAGTGGTGATGCCATGGTATACCTGCTGGATGGAGAGTCTGAAATTACCATCGGAGATGAGGTCTTTGTATTAAAGAAGGGCCAGACAATTGTTATGCCTTCAGGCATACCCCATGCACTATTGGCAAAGGAAAATTTTAAAATGCTGCTGGTGGTGGTCTTTAAGCCTTAAGCAGTAAAAAAAGGGTAGTCCTTGGATGCATAATCCGCGGACTGCCCTTTTTAATTGCAGCAAAGCTCCTCCAGTCTGTCGAGGTCATAGATTTTGATGGTGCGCTTATTGAAGGAGATAATACCCATGTCCTGCATATTTTTCAGCTCTCTGGATAGGGTTGGTCTTGAGACATTCAGATGCTCCGCCAGAGACTTTTTCGCCGGCATTCCGTTGTCTCTTTTGTCTCATTTTCTTATTCCTGTAATTATCGACAGTATACCGGTGACGATGATTAAACCAAGGGTAAGCCTTCTGAATAGCTCTTCATCAAATTTGTTCCCCAGCTTAACACCGACGAAGGCCCCCAAAACTAGCCCTGGCAAAACATAGGAAGAATAGCTGATGACCTCGCTGGTTATCAAGCCCCCTACAAAGTAGGTGGGAATGGTAAATATATTGAGAATTAAAAAATATGAGGTTAGATTAGCTCTGAAGGTCTGCTTCTCCACCTCTTGATTTCTAAGAAAAAGCACCAGCGGCGGTCCACCGAGGGAGACACTGCCGTTCATTATACCACTGACAAAGCCAACAGGAATATAGGAAAGCTTCTCATTTTTCACCTTCACTTTATACCCGTATAGGTTTATGAGGGCAGATAGGGTAACTAGTATGCCTATGACTATTTTCAAGGTATTTTCATTGGTGACCTTTAATAGATGAGTACCAAAGGGAGTGCCTATTATGCCAAATATCACCAGGACTACTATTTGCTTAAGCTTAACATGCGACCTAATGTGATAGAGTATAATGACATTTAGTACAAGACTGTACAATACCAGCATGGGGACCACTATTTTTAAGGGCAGCAGCATTCCCAAAAGGGGTAATGCCACCAATGAAAAGCCAAAGCTGGTGATGCCCTGAATCGTGCTGGATAAAAAAATTATAAAAGCAGCCAAAATTATTTCCAAGATTAAGCCTCCCATTTAAAAATTTCACTAATCCCATTATGAACTATTCAGCACAATACATAAAGCAAAAAAATAATTAAAAGTGTATTCTAAATATTAAGTAAATATCATTGGTAATCCTTACATTATATGGTATATAATTATGGAGGTACAATTACAATTTAGGCACGGGAGGAAGTACTATGGCTGAAAAGGCAGAAAAATTACCCAATGCTTTGCTGGAGGGAAGTATTACCAAAAACCTATTTTCGATGGCAGCACCCACTATGCTGGGGCTAATGTTTCAAATGTTTTACGATCTGGTGGACATGATATGGATTGGCAGGATATCCTATAAGGCAGTGGCGGGTGTCACTATTTTCACCACAATGTTCTGGATTGTTAACGTGTTAAACGAGATTATAGGAACCAGCTCTATTTCATTAATTTCACAGAGCTTTGGCAGGGGAGACGAGGATAGAACCAGTCTATGCATAGAACAAACCTTGACCTTTAAGGCTTTAGTGGCTGTTGTGGCAGGTGTTATTTTTTCTATTATCCTAAGGCCGATGCTGGGCTTCTTCACCACGGATGCAGAAGTATTTCAATCAGCCCTCAGCTATGGGTATATACGTATCTTCTTCTTGCCGATTATGTTTTCCTCCTATACTGTCAATACAGCCTTTCGCTGTGTGGGGGATGCCAAGAAGCCAATGATTATAATGGTAGTAGCTGCTATTTTGAACATTATTTTAGACCCCATTTTGATGTTTGATACAATCCCCTATACCAATATTCCTGGCTTCGGCTTGGGGGTTTTTGGCGCAGGACTGGCTACAGTAATTTCAATTTCAGTAACCTTTATCGTGGGCTTTTACTTTATTCTCTCCAATAAAACCAAGGTAAAAATTAAACCTAAGCGACTCTTAAAGCTAAATTATGAAATCGATAAAAAGCTGCTTACTATAGGCCTGCCTACTGGGGCGGAGAATCTTTTGAGAAATCTTGTAGGGATAGTGACACTTAAATTTGTCACGATGTACGGCACGGATGTGGTGGCAGCCATGGGAATAGGGAATCGGCTCTTTGGTTTTTTCTTTATGCCGCTGCTGGGGCTGGCTATGGGCAGTAGCTCAATAGTAGGTCAATGCTTGGGGAGCGAAAATATCAAAAGAGCTAGAACCACAGCCACCTATGCCTCTGCCTATGGGGCCGTAATGATGCTGATTGTTTCTGTGCTGGTGTTTATATTCCCAGACAAAGTAATGGGTATTTTTATAAAGGAGGCCTCTGTTATAGCAGTGGGAATCCCAATGCTGAGGGTAATTACTCCCGGCTTGATAATGGCGAGTGTCATGATGGGCTATGGTAGCGTATTTTCCGGCTCTGGCTACAATCTGCCCTTTTTAATCTCTAGTCTCGCCGGAAGATGGGGAGCACAAATCCCCCTTTTGATACTGGCGGTATACCTTCTAAAGCTGCCGGTTATATGGGTCTGGATTAGCTTCTTGGCCTCGGATTTTGTAGAAATGCTGGTTATTGCCATAATATACAAAAGAGGCAGATGGGAGACTATACGGGTATAAGGGCTAATATGATAAAGTCTACATTTTACACCTAAAATTATGCTATTATATAGTTGAGATCATTGCATAATAAACATGAGGGGTATGTTTATACAAAGTCAAAAGTTCCTGCTTAGTGCCCCACGGGCTAATATGTATAAATAATTTTTTAAATGTTATTAGCCCTAGGCAATGCGCGATAAACTTTTAACTTTGTATAAACAAAATATATATGCACTTTTATGGTACTATGCAATTTCCTCATTTTAAAAACTATATTTGTGCTCTTTCCACTAAGAAGGGCACCGGACAAGAGGTGGCGCTATGAATCGTGTTGCGGTTAAAATCAAGGAAGCCAGACTTAAGGCTAAGCTTACAGAAAAGCAATTGGCGAAAAAATGTGGGCTGTCGGAGGGCTACATCATTCAGATTGAATCTGGTAAAAAGGTAATAAATGAGAAGGCAGCGGAGAGTATTTTGAATGCCCTCGGTGCCAAGCTGGACTTCATAGATAGGCAGGAGGAGGAAAGGGAGGAAAAGCCAAAGGCGGAAAAGATAGCTCCGCCAAAGGTGGAGTTTTATAATATTCAACCTACGGAGCAATGGACGGATGCCCTTGCTAATATTATTAAAAAATATCCTATTTACGAGGCTGGCAGCAATAAAGTTGTTGGACAGAAGGAGCTTCCGATAATAGGAAAACGGGTGGAGGGTTATCATTGGGATAAGCTGCTGTTCATCCAGGCTGCTGACGATTCTCTTGAGACCTTAAGAGTTAAGAAGGGCGATGTGGTGATGGTATGCCTGACCAATGAGATACAGAATAATAGCATTTATTATTTTGAAATGGATCAAAAGAAGTACATAAGGCAATTAAGAAAGGAAGCCAATAACAGGGTTATTTTGTCAACGGGCAAAAAGGATAGCACTGAAGAGGTGGATTTAAAGAAAATCAAGCTAGTAGGGAAGTGTGTCAGGGTTGAGCATTTCTTATAGTTATGAAGATTTTGAAAAGAGCATGGGGGGAATCCTGTGCTTTTGCTTTTACAATTATTTGATTAAAAATAACTATAGAAATTTATTCCCAACAGCCTTATAATACAATTGAATAGATTGTTAATAAATATCCAATTAATTGCCATTACATCAAACAAGAGCTGGGGGATATCTATGAAGAAAAGATTAGAGGAGCTTGACATCCTGAGGGCAATCGGCTGTATTGCAGTTATCATCATTCATGTAACCGCCAGCACCTTGATAAGATACAGACCCCACAGTCCGCATCTTATGCTGGCCTATATTGTTAATACCTTTACAAAATTTGCTGTTCCTCTATTTATTTTTATAAGCGGGGTAGTTCTGATGTATTCATATCAAGATAAGCCCTTTGATTTCAGGCGGTTTATGAAGGCGAGGCTGAAGAGCATCGGTATACCATATTTGGCCTGGAATATTTTTTATTATACAATTTTGATTCTCAGGGGCACACAGCAGTTAAGGCCGCTATTTTTTCTAAAGCAGCTATTGTTGGGCTCTGTGATGTACCATTTCTATTTTGTGGTGATCATATTCCAATTTTACCTCTTAAGCCATTTATGGCTATATTGCTTCAAGCGCTTTAATCCCACAGTGCTACTGTTATTAGCCGGCATTATCAGCCTTGTAAGCATAAAATATGTTTATTTCAAATTCTCCGACAGAGTATTCTTAAATTATCTGATTTTCTTTATTTTGGGCTGTTATGTGGTAACCATAAAGAATAAAGCCGTAGAGCACATTTATAGACACAGAGGGGCCTTCTATTTATTGGCTCTTTTAACCGGAGGGCTTTTGACTCAACAGCTGTATCAGGCAAAAATAAATCGCATCAGGCCACTGCCTATCATTGATTATCTATGGCCGATATATTCTGTATTGGCAATAATAGCCCTATATCTGGCAGCCATTGCACTATTAAAGAAGCATAGAGGGGTTTTAACGATTTTACGACCAATCGGAGATGCCTCCTTCTACATCTATCTTTCTCATCCCTTTTTCTTGATGATATCAATACTCATAGTTCGGGGACTTAATATCACCAGTATTACTTTGGATACCCTATTTAACCTTTGCTTCGTAATGATAACCTCAATAGCCTTAGGCGTATTGTATATAAAACGAGGGATCTGCCTGCAGAAAGTAAAGCTTCTGCTGAAGACTTAGTTTTCTAAAGCTCAGATTATTCAACTAAACCATTGATTTTATCAGTGGTTTTTTGTTCTTATCTTTCCATAGTATTACAGAAATTACAATTATATTAAGAATTGATATATATGGAGGTTTTTATACTAAGCTGTCGAAATATTAACTATAAAACTAAAGCAATAGGGAGAAAATTATGATGAGGAAGCTAAAAATTATTTCATTATTTTTAATACTGGCCTTTATATTTCAAATTCCACCGGAGATCTCGGTTTCTGCGGAAGAATCTTCGACAACGCCGGCTGTTGAAGATGTGGCAGCTGAGGCAGATTTCAGAGGCCTGTGGGTAGCAACGGTATTGAATATTGATTACCCCTCTCAGGCAACTATAGACTCTGAAATCTTAAAGGCTGAAGCACTTAAGATATTGGACCATGCTGAGTCAGTGGGTATGAATGCTGTCTTTTTACAGGTCAGACCTACGGCGGATGCCCTATATAAATCTAAGTACTTTCCTATATCAAAGTATTTAACGGGCGCACAGGGGCAATCCCCAAGCGATGCCTTTGATCCTCTGGCGTTTTGGATAGCAGAGGCCCATAGCAGAGGCATTGAGCTGCATGCTTGGATTAATCCCTATAGGATTACAAAGAAGACAGCCAATGAGGCTAAGCATGATTTTGCCTCTTTAGTAGACAATCATCCTGCAAGGGTGAATGCAAGCTGGGTGGTTAAGTATACAGATGGCAACCTGTATTTTGATCCGGGAATTCCTGAGGTCAGAAACATGGTTATAGCCGGTGCACTGGAGATTATAGAGAATTATGACATAGACGGCATTCATTTTGATGATTATTTTTATCCCGGCAAGGATTTTGACGATAAAGCAAGCTTTGCGAAGTACGGTGCAGGCTTTACTGATTTAGGCAGCTGGCGCAGAGAAAATGTCAATACATTGATAAGAGATTTATCCAAGGCCATAAAGGAAAAATCCAGCGATGTGAGATTTGGCATAAGCCCTGTAGGCATATGGGCCAACAGCAATACGGACCCTCGGGGCAGCGATACCAAGGGACTACAATCCTGCTATGATCAATATGCCGATACCAGAACATGGGTTAAGGAGAATTGGATAGATTATATAGCACCTCAAATCTATTGGAATATCGGCTTTGAAATTGCAGACTACAGTAAGCTATTAAAATGGTGGTCTGAAACGGCTGCCGGTACTGACGTTGATTTATACATAGGACATGCGGCATATAGAACAGGAAATGCCGACCCCGCAAGTCCCTGGTATGGGGTGGAGGAAATTGAAAGACAGCTGAAGCTTAATGAAGGGAATCCTGTAGTCAAGGGCAGCATATTCTACAATTATACAGCCTTTGCAAAAAGTCAGGCATTGACAGCCGCTGTAACGGCATTATATCAACAAAGGGATGGATTTAAGCCAAAGGTTGACCTGACGGTTGCCAGGCCCGCATCAAATATTAAAACCAGCTATGGCCAATACTATTTAACAGGAGCATCGGACCCAGAAAAACCATTGTATATGAATGGTCAGCCAGTGGAAGGAAGATCTTCACAAGGCTATTATGGCATTTTAGTTACCCTCAAGGAGGGAATCAACACCTTCACCTTCCAGCAAGAGGGAGCATATGTCAGCAGAATCATCAATAAAGAAGCAGCAGCTCCGCCAAAGAAGATGAGCGGAGTTGAGATACCTGCAGCTACTGTATTTCCCCAGTCTCAAGAGCTTAGACAGGCAGGCGAAAAGATAACCCTAACCTGTCAGGCCCCGATAGGCGCTACGGTTACAGTAAAGCTGGGGGGCAGTACCTACACCATGAAGACCGCCAACACAGCACCAAATACCTCAGATATGTATTTGGGAACCTATAGCTATGTATATACGATACCAAGCTACACCGGAACACCTAGAAATGTAGACCTTGGCGCACCGGTGTATACCATAAAATATAAAGGCACTACAAAAACCAGAACAGCCCCCGCCACTGTGGGGGTAATAATGAAGGACTCCCCCTATTATGCTGAGGTGGTGAAGGAGGTCGTTGATACCTATCAGACACCCGTCCCCGCCAACGGAGCCTCCTTTGAGCTCTATAAGGGTATGACGGACTATGTGACAGGGATGACCGGCAGCTACGTGCGACTCGCCAATGGTCAATGGGTGAATAAAGGCGGGGTAAATATTTACTCCTCACAAAACCAATTGAAGGCTGTTGCACAAAATCCGCAGTACACTCAAGGCGATAAATGGGATACCTTTAAGCTGGAGCTAACCCAACCGGTGGCGGCAACAATAGCTTTTGATGGCAAGGCGTTGGCATTAAATATCTCTCAAGCAGAGGGGCAGCAGCTGCCAATGCTGACGGCTGAAAGTCTTGTTGGAGAGGTTACCGCTAACAAAACAGAAAATGGTCTGCAATACAGCTTATTACTCAAGGAAAATCAGTCAATAGACGGCTACTACATAGAAAAGACCACAACAGGCATAGCATTACACATAAAACGGCCTGTAAAGGCAGCAGAGGGAGTTGAGCCGCTGAAGGGATTAACTATCATGCTGGACCCCGGTCATGGCGGCAGTGATACAGGAGCCACTGGACCATTGGGGGCAGCATATGCAGAAAAGGCCATTAACCTCAGTACATCACTGAAGCTTCAAAAGGAGCTGGAGGCTCTGGGGGCTACGGTGATAATGACAAGAACTGCCGACACAGAGCTTTCATTAGAGGCCAGATTGGCAGCCTCAAGAGCTGCAAGGCCGGATTTATTTATCTCCATGCATGCCAATAGTATGGCGGACAATGTAGATATATCCAAGGTGGATGGTTTTTCAGTATTTTACAGAGACAAGCATGCCCATGGTATATCGGAAGCAATATTCCAAGACACTCTAAACACCTTAGGAAGAAATAGTAAGGGACTTCATGTCAAGAACTTCTATGTCGTTCGTGGCACCTGGACCCCTTCGGTATTGATTGAGAGCGGCTTTGTACCAAATCCTAAGGAGTTTGAATGGCTGAAGGACGAGGAGCACCAGCTGAGTCTTGCCAAGACTATAGCACAGGCGATAATAGGATACTTTAAGGAAAGAAATCAAGCACCTGCGATGATGTAGGTGCTTTTACCTGTATTTTATTCTAACGATGGAACTAATTGTATATTAGCAACATCTATTGAAGTAAGGACCTTAAAATACTAAGAGAAATTCGTACTAATGGAGGCTATATGAGAAGAGAATTGTTGGATGTGGGATTATTATTTTTAGCTGGTGTAGTGGGGGTATTTCAAAGCTTTTTTGAATTTAAAAAGAGAACTGTCAGTAGAGCAGGTGGCGTTATGTTTAATTTTGCTCAATTTGCCATTATCATTTATGGGTTGGGAAGTGTAACGGAAAACAAATTTTTTCTGCCTATAGGCATGATAGCTTTGGTGGCTATATTTGCAGCAATTATCTACTACAATGGCTCTCCTTATACGATAAAGCATGATGACAGGGAAAAAATGGTGACTGTTATATATAATGCCGTTAAGTCGGTTGAATTTGCCGCTCCCCAAAAGCTGGAGGAGGATGGTAAGATTAAATTCCAAGTGCCAGATACAAAAAGGTATGTGGAATTTCAAGAAAAGGACTCCTTCTCGGGAAAAAAGAAGAATTATACTCTGAGGTTTAAAAAATGGGTAGGCAATTATTCTAAAAAAGAAATTATAAGATTAGTTGAGGATGGTTTATACGAGGAAGATCACAGGAAGAAAATTATTATGCCTACTTTGCAATTAGTGGCCTGTATTGGAATGATTTGCTTATCCCTTTATCTGGCTTCACTATCTGTTATTACGCCCAAATATATTCAAATGAGCGTACCGCCAGAACTGCCGGAAAGCCTTTATATTTACAGCAATCAACAGAACATTACTGATGAGGTGCTGTTGAAAGAAATACACAGCAATCTTACGGATGCCTATGCCTATATGAGTGTGGATAGCACTTACGTAGAAGCCTTTGCTACTTTGCACTACAGCAGTGATGATATTATTGTGTATATAGGAAGCAATAACAGCAGTCTCTATGTAAGGGATTCAGTATTTGGAAACGAATCGCAGCTCAATAGCTTCTTACTAAAGGTCCACCGCCTTTATGATAAGTCAGAGGGCAGCTATTACAGGCTCGGTATTTTTCCTGAAAGCCAACAAAGGATAATGGAGCTCTTGGAGAGTATAGATTAAAAAGGGGGAAGCTATGGATCAAAACATATTAAATCTAGCAGTCCTTTTAGTAGGCTGTATATTGGGACTTTGGCAGTCTATATTAAAGAGTGGAAGCAGGAGGATAACTAAATCAACTAAGGAGATGTATTATTTTATACAATTGGCTGTGCTGTTAAGCAGCTTAAATGCCCTTTATGGCAACCATATACAGGTTCATGCATTGGCTTCCGTAGGTATTTTAGTCTTTATACTGACAAACTATTTTGGCGGTAGTATATATAGTATTAGGACTGAAAGCAGCGAAGCAGTATTGGCTTTAATGGAAGCTGCAATCAGGGAAATAGAATATGTGCAACCCAGAAAAGAAGCAAAGAAGGATTCAGTTTTTTTTCATATACCGGATACCTCCAGGTCTGTAGAATATATTGAGAAGAAATCGGTCTTTACAGGTAATATGACTTATAGCTTAAGATTTAGGAGATGGCCGAATATCTCAACAAAAAAGGAAATTCTAAGATATATCGAAGAGGGCCTTCAATCGGAGGTACTGGCAAAACGGAAAAAAATAAAGGTGATGGGAGAAGCTTTACTGGTGATTGCGTTGGTGTGCTTGGCACTTTTTATGACCACCAAGGCAGCTATGGAGCCTAAATATGTTAATGTTTATATAGAAAATGAGGTGCCGTTGGCATTCATAATCCACGATGGGGATATTTCAATACGGGATGATGAAGTACTTAAAGAAATTCACGATATTATAGTTGAGGGATACAAAATCAGGCATGATGCTAATGGTAAAGATGGTATAATAAGGCAGCCCATTTACGGCACATTAATATATGGTGAGGATGGGTTAGTTGTCTTTATCACGGACTTAAGCTCCGGTGGTAAGGAGGACTATGGCGCGTATCTGTACATAGCAAATTCTTTTTTAGGCAGTAAATCTATTTTATATCGGTTTGCCTGGGAGACAAATAAGCTTTACAACAAAAATCAGGGAAATTACTACTACGTTTTTCAAGTGAACGAGAGATTAACTGAGGTCATTAACCACATCAATTAATGATATACATTTTATGGGTTTTGTTATATAATAATTTTAATAAATATTGAAGGAGGGAAGCTATTTATGACACCAGCTATATGCCAATATTAATTTGAAATAAATTAATATGATTTTTTAAGGAGCACCTAGTTTGTAGGTTTTTTTGTATTGCTCTTTATGAATGGCATTTAGCAGGCAGCTTACTCGAATACGTCAATATTGGATAATGAGATCACAGCAATATTATATGGGTCTTATTATACCCTAAATCATGTGTTTAAGACGATAGGAGATGGTGTTCCCCTATGGTCTTTTTTGATTTTTGCTATTAAATATGAGCGAGTCCTCCAATGCCCTTCATAGAGAATAAATCTTTCGGAGGGTGGTGATCATATGACGCCTTACTACATGGTAATGCATTTAAATCAATAAACGGCAGAGGAGTAAGAGTTTATGATTTTAACATTACCTAAAGTAAAAAATTGCTTTGCTATTCCTTGCCGACTACAAAAAATCGGAGGTAAGGAATATGGAAAAAAAGTTAAACTTAGTATGGGAAATATACAATACTGAAATGGCTAGAGAGGAAAGGTATTGTCATAATTGCGGCAAAAAGGCAATATTTGAGGACTCGATGAAAAGACGTCAAAATGCCAATGGAAAGAATATATATCATTATGCCATCTATAAATGTCCAAAGGGCCATACCTGGAACAAGTCAATTGAAAGCTTTAAGGCAGTACCAGGGTTGGAAAATAAAGCCATGGAGGAAAGCCATCAACAGAGTAATGCCCCAGAGCTTACCTTAGCTGAGCTCCATAAAGAAGGGATACAAATCCTAGAAATATCCTTAAATACGCTACAAGAGAGGGTAAGGGTGGATAAGCTTCTGGCGGAAAAGCTGATGGACCTCAGTAGAGGAGAGATTGTCAGACTTATTGAAGACGGCAGGATTTGTGTCAATGGAGAGGCTATTAAGCCGAAGGCCAGTTTGAAGGAAAGGGATGTGATCACATTTAAGCTAGTACCTTGACCATCTAAATCTTAGTTTAGCAACGATTAAATTTCCTTAGTACTGTGTTGGCGTCAGTCGCAAGGCACTGCCATTCTTTCCTTCGGAAGGACAATCTGAAGTCTGCACAAAAGAATAAAGGGGCTGTCTCAAAATGATTAGTAAATCATTGAAAAAGGCAGCCCCTTTGTACTTATAATTATTTTTTCCAGGAATCCTTTAAGGAAACGATTCTGTTAAATACCAGCTTCTCTTTTGTAGTGTATTTATAATCCACTACAAAGTAGCCATGACGGATAAATTGGAATTTCTCCTCGGCCCCAGCATTGGCAAGGGAAGGCTCAACAATACAGTTTTCCAGGATAACTAAGGATTCAGGATTGATTTTTTCATCCCAGGTTCTAGTTTCATCCTTAGCCACCTCGGGGTCCTCCAGAAGCTTGTCATATAGCCTTACTTCGGCCCTTACACCATGGGCAGCAGAAACCCAGTGAATGGTGCCCTTTACCTTACGGCCTGTAAAGCCGCTGCCACTCTTGGTCTCGACGTCGTAGGTACAGCGGAGCTCCAGAATATTGCCAGCTTCATTTTTAATGATCTCATTGCATTTTATGAAGTATGCCCCCTTAAGACGAACCTCTCCACCGGGTACTAAACGGTTAAAGCCCTTTATCGGCTCCTCCATAAAATCCTCTGCGTCGATATAAAGCTCCCTTGAGAAGGGAACCATTCGGCTGCCCATATCAGGATTGGTGCTATTATTTTCGATCTCCAAAAGCTCTGTTTCACCATCGGGATAATTGGTGATTACAACCTTTAGGGGATTTAGTACAGCCATTACGCTATTTACCTGAGGCTTTAAATCCTCCCTAAGAAAATGCTCCAGCATAGAAATGTCAACAGTACTGCCATTTTTAGATACACCGATTTCATTCAGGAAGGCCTTGATGCTTTCTGGTGTGAAGCCCCTTCTTCTTAAGCCGCGGAAGGTAGGTAGCCTTGGGTCGTCCCAACCGTCTACATGGTTACCATATACCAATTCCTTTAAATATCTTTTGCTGGTGACCACACCTGTAAGGTTAAAGCGTCCAAATTCCCTTTGCTTAGGGGGGGTAGGAAACTCTACCTCATTTAAAACCCATTCGTACAGGGGGCGATGATCCTTAAACTCCATAGAGCATAGGGAGTGGGTGATGCCTTCGATGGCATCCTGTAATGGATGGGCATAGTCATACATCGGATAAATACACCATTTATCGCCGGTTCTATAGTGGTGGGCATGAATAATCCGATAGATAACAGGGTCCCTCATATTCATATTAGGGGAGGACATATCAATTTTAGCCCTTAGTACCCTAGCGCCATTGGGGAACTCACCGTTTTTCATTCTTTCGAATAAATCAAGATTTTCTTCAATGCTTCTGTCTCTGTAGGGGCTGTTTTTTCCAGGCTCTGTCAGCGTACCTCTGTATGCCCTTGTTTCGTCGGCATTTAAATCACAGACGTAGGCCTTACCCTTTTTGATTAGCTGGAGTGCGTAGTCATATAGGGCATCGGAATAGTCGGAGCCATAGTAAATTCTATTCTCTGGAGAGAAGCCCATCCAGTTCATATCATCAATGATGGCATTTACAAATTCGATGTCCTCCTTTAGTGGGTTGGTGTCATCGAAGCGCAGGTTGAATTTGCCACCGAATCTTTTTGCTACCGAATAGCTTATGTTGATGGCATAGGCACTGCCAAGATGAAGATATCCATTAGGTTCAGGGGGGAAACGGGTGCAAATATCACGGTTGTAAACCCCTTCCTTGATGTCATCCTCAACAATTCTAATAAGAAAATTATTATTAGAATTCATATCTAAGTTCTCTGTCATAAGAAGACCTCCTTAAAAATTTAAACAATAAAAAGCTCCCATCGCCAAGACCTGATCAGTCTTGGGGACGAGAGCTAGAAATTCGTGGTACCACCCCAGTTTATCAGTATGTCGCCATACTGACCTTATTAGGTAATGCGTCGTTGCAATTACCTTAGCTCTTTAACGGGAGCAAAGCGTCACAGCATCCCCGGCATCGGTTCCGTGTAAGGCTCAGAGGCTTGCTTCGATTAATCATTATTACTCCCTTCCAGCTATAAGGAGCTCTCTTTAAATAACATATTAATCTACTCTTCTCATCATCGCGATAATAAATATTATAATATAGTGTGTAGTATTATTTTGAATCTATGCTATCAAAATATATTAATAATGTCAATATTTTTCAGTTTATTCGTAAAAAATTCCACATTTCGCATGAGTTCAGTGCTTATAGAAAAATAAGGGTTTATGTCTTACTTTTGCGAAGGAAATGATCGAAGCTTAAATGCACCTCAAAAGCCCACTAGGGGCCCATGGTGAGAAGATGTCGCCGCTCGATACTTACTATGGTATAATATGGCTATGATTATAAATGGACATATATATACAGGGGGCATTGCCATGGAAAAAGAAAGAATACAGGCATTTGAGATATTTATGCTGTTTATCATGATGCTGATGGTGATATGGAGTCGTATTAAGTGGCCTTATTTATTAAAGGATGGTGACTTTTCAGTTCTTTGGATTAACCTTGGTGTAGGCAGTATGATAGGCCTGGCCATAAGAAGGAAGAAACGATATGCAGTGGCAATTCTGCCATTTCTTTTGCTATTCAATTACTTTTCCTATAAAGTCAATATCAATATCCCGGCCTATACCATAATTTTAACCTTTCTTTGTGGCTTAATCCTATATCACAGCTGGAAATATGGTGTAAGCTATAAGCGGTTTAGCAGTACACTTGCAATTATCCTTTTAGCTGCTTTTTTTGTTGGTAATGCTAGTGCGTATAATAGAAGGATACTTAAAGACATCAATTTAGATTATATTGTAAAGCAGGAGCTTGGTATCGGCGGGAAAATCTCAAAGGCTGATTTAAAAAATGTAGAAAGAATTCTGATATCCTCAAGATACAAAGTATATACCTTAGAAGGCATTGAAGGTCTTGAGGGCTTAAAGTCATTAGGTATATGGGACAATACAGATCTCATAAAGGATTTAGGGAGGATATCTAGTTTAAAAGAGCTTGAAAGGCTGGTGCTATGGGACCTAAAGCTTGAACAGCTTCAAGAACTGCAAGAGATGACGTCCATTAAAAAATTTGAGCTAATATATCCCCATAAGGGTCAATTGCCGCAGCTGGTATTCTTTCCTAATTTGGAGGTTTTGGAAATGCAGGGTCTTGATTTAAATAGCCTAGATGCATTAAAGAGTTTAAAATCATTAGAGTATCTCAGTATCGCAGATGGTAAAGTCGTCAGCTTTGATGGTATAGAAGGGCTGGACAGCTTAAAGACACTTAGTATGTATAAGCTGGAGGTTTCTGATTCTGATATAATGAAAATATTTGAGCTGAAAAATCTACAAACAATAAGCCTAAATAATATGGAGATTCCCGCAAGAGAAGAATTTAACAAGAAAGCTGAAGAATTAGGAATTGTAATAGAGGCGTATAACTCAATGATAATAGATGACATATAAAACACTATATAGCTTTTAAGCTATGGACATATAAAGGAGCATAAAGCAATGGAAAATAACACAAGATTGGCGGAAATACTTAAAGTCGGCTACAATAGCACTGAGATTCAAGAGAAAAGACAGCAAATTGCACAGCAGCTTCAGCAAAAATCGAAGAATATAAAGGGAAGTAAGGTTAGCCAAATATCAGCCGCTGATATCCGACTGCTCTTTGAGCTATATGATGTCATATTTCTCAAGGGCTGGTTTAAGCATTATTATAGTGGGGAATTAAAGTTTTCATTATCCAGGAGAATGACCAAAAGCGCGGGATTAACCCTTTGTCCTAAAAATATAGGCAAAATAGAGGAGAAGGCGCTTATCATAGAAATAAGAATGGGCGTAGATTTGTTTTTTAAGTATGATCTGCTGGAGGGCAGCAAGGAGGCCTGCGGTGTTAAAACCGACAGCAGCCTGGCAGCATTGCAGGTGGTTCTGGAGCATGAGCTATGCCATGCCATCGAGTTTATTTGCCTGCATAAATCCAGCTGCAAAGGAAAGCTATTTAAGTCAATGGCCCATAGTATATTTGGACATACCCAGAGCTATCATCAGCTGCCGACCCAAAGACAAATAGCTACAGAAAGGCTAGGCTTAAGTATTGGGGACACCATAATCTTTGAGTCAGAGGGTAAAAGCTTTAAGGGCATCATTAATAATATTAATAAAAGAGCCACTGTTATGGTGATAGATAGCAAGGGCAACTATAGAGACAGCAAAGGCGCTCGTTATAGTAAATACTATGTCCCATTAAACCTATGCAAAAAGGCATAAGTACAATTCTCATATTATATAAAAATGAAAGCGTATGTAACCATAACATAAGAGGAAGAGACAATAAAGCGCAAGTAAAGAAATAATTAAGGAATAATTACTGTTATTAATTGAGAACAAGATAGTCTCAGCCATATTGACTTGAAATAAGATTTGTTTCCTAATTTTGTGAAGATTTTAAGATTAAGTTATAGGTCGAACGACAGATTAATTCATTTGCCAAATTACAATTATATGTAATAATTTACCAAGGATAAATACTATGCCATGTGGTTAATATAATAGTGTCGGGTACGTAATGGTTGAGTCAAGATTGATATAGGCTTCTCAACGGAGGTTTATATTAATCGGCCAAAGATGATATATTGGTCATAAAAGGCTGATATATTGTCGGCGGGAAGATTTTATAGGGTAGGGAAAAGTTTTATTATAGTCGATTTCGATTGATTATAATAGGATTCCAACTTATGCTATAGGGTCGAGCTAAGATTATACATGGTTCCGCAGGTTCTTTTATGGATTAATGGTTATATGCAGCCTAACGGTTGTATATAGCTGTACAGGGATGATGTATAGTCGAACGAACCATCATTATGGGTTATGAACTGCTTGATTATGGTCGAAAGATCATGGTTAGGTAATAAGTTATCTATAGTGGTGCAAGGTAGATCATTACGTGCTCGACATTAAATTTTCTAAATCACTCAATGTGTTGTAGCTACTGAATAAAATACGGACCGTAATACCTATACTTGGTGTTGCGGTTTTTTTATATACAAAAAGGCTTTTTAATATACGTTTTCCACAAATTGAGGACTCATCATATTATCAACTGGTTTTTAGTGATATATAGACCTGCAAAACGTGACTCTCGTTTGCAAAATCTAAAAAGATGGGAATCTCCTCATATAAACGGGCGTCTCGTAATACAATTGACCGCGTCTCTTAATACAATTGATCACGAAATTAAATATTTTAATATAAATGTTAATAATATTAATATAAACATTAAAATATTTAAGAATAGATATTGACATTATTTATGATTACGTATATTATTTAATTAAGATAGTACTAAAGCCAAAGAGGTGAGGAAATGAAATATAAGGCCCCGTGCCAATGCCCAATTTGTGGCGATGAGTTGAGTATTACAAAGCTAAGCTGTTCTAAATGCAAAACCAATATAGAGGGTCAATTTACAATAAATAAATTTAGCAAACTCCAGGAGGAACAGCTGGAATTTATTGAAATATTCATAAAATGCAGAGGCAACATAAAGGATGTAGAAAAAGAGTTGGGTATCTCCTATCCAACAGTAAGAAATAAGCTGGAGGGTGTCATTCAAGCCTTGGGCTATAGCGTTGACAAGTCGGATTACCTAGAGGAAAAAAGACTAAGCCAAAGCACTAATGAAAAAAAGCAGCAAATAATAGAAGCCCTAGAAAAGGGGGAGTTAACGCCACAGGAGGCAGCCTTGCAGATAAAGAAAATTAGTAAAAAATAAAGAAAGGGTGGATTGAGTATGGATAACGAAAAAATGAAGATTTTGCAAATGATTCAAGAGGGTAAGCTAACCTCTGCGGAGGGTATGGAGCTGTTGAATGCACTTCAGGACACCGAAAAAATTGAAGCTGCACCTGTGCGGATTAAGAACAACGACAATATAAAGGATCGTTTCTTAAGGGTGAGGGTAACGGGAGAAGGCTCCAGTCTAAAGAAGGCAGATGTCAACATCCCGCTGGCACTTTTAAGTGTGGCTGCAAAATTTGTCAATATAGGAATGGGAATGATTCCTAAGGAAGCAAGGGAGCAAATGGAGGAAAAGGGCATTGACTTGACTAAGATAGACTTTGATGAGTTAATTACGCTCATAGATCAAGGATTATCAGACGGGAAGCTGGTGGATGTAGATATGGCTGATCAAGAGCATGGGAACCTGAAGGTAGAAGTGTATGTTGACTAGTAGAAGCAAAAGTCGATTTTTACTGGTGAGAGTAAGACACAAGAGAAGCTTTGGCTTCTCTATTCCCATTGCACTTAATGTTTTCAACGAGCTGATGGAGGCTACTCAGGAGCTGGTGGAAGTGGTGGAAAGCTTTATTCCAAGGAAAAATAGAAAATCATGGATAAGGCATTTAAGCTCAAATCAGCTTTCATGGGAGATTTCAGTGGGAGGCATCATCAAAATGCTGATGGTGTTATTTCAGGAGCTTCAAAGCTATAAGGGCTTGAAATTGGTAGAATTGGAGTCAAAGGATGTTGATGTAAAGGTAGAATTCTTTTAAGGGGGGCTTTAAATGAACAAACAGATATTGAAGCTATTCAGCAGCAGCATCTGTCTATATATTATTTCCAGTCTATTTATGTCGGTTGAGGTTAATGGCTTTTATGAGCTGCTAAGCTTCGGGTTGGTGCTTACTATCCTGGGCTTGCTTTTAAGGCCACTCCTGCTTCTAATAACCCTGCCTTTAAATCTACTCACCGTTGGCCTATTCAGTGTTGTTAATAACACCATATTGATAATGTTAACAGATAAAATAATAAAAGGTGTGAAGATACCGAGCTTTTGGCTATCATTGCTCTTAGCTGTTTTTATAAGCTGGACCTATAGAATCTTAAAGCAAGCCTTTCCGAAATATGCGACAAATTAAGCCCCACAGGTGAAATAAAAAAATTATATATAAAAATTATGTAAACATTATTGACAGCAGGTATATAATTATATAAAATAGCTTTTAAATCAATATAAGAGCTATGATAGAGATTAGTAGAAGGGTAATGCCTCACAGAGAGCAGATTATTGGTGTGAGATCTGCAGGCTAGCTTTTTGAACCCACTCTTGAGCATGTCGGGATGAACCGACACGTCTTTATCACGTTACGATAAATTAAGGTGAGTCATTTTTTGACTAACAAGAGTGGTACCGCGAGCGATAGTCCTCGTCTCTTTCAGGAGACGGAGGGCTTTTTTTATTTGCAAAAAATATAAAAATAAAAGGGAGTGACGTTATGTTTAAGTTGATGAAGTATAATGAACCTAATTTTAACAGAGAGGAATTGATAATGGCACCGGATGTGAGAACTCAACCGGTAACCATCAAGGGCGTCGCTCCTGATAACTATCATGCCACATCTATGTATCCTGAATATTTTAAAATTAATGGTCAATGGATATTGGCGCAGCAAAGCAGAATGGACTGTGTGCCCGTTATTTCGGAAGACAATAGCATACTTGTTAAGGAATTCAGAAATCTGAGGGTTGGAGATAGGGTTGTCGTCGGTCGTACGGAGGATGGCAGCGAAGGTATTTATCTGCATCAGAGAGGCTTTGCAGAGGAGGATAAGGAAGCAGAAGCCTTCTCCTTTAGAAATGGTCGTTCAAGAGAGACGGCATTTTCAATAGATTATGATAGGCTCTGCGACTTGCTGGAGTACGAGAGGGATAATGGCTATATCGTCTGGGTGCTGGGACCAGCAGCGGTATTTGATGCCGGCTCCAGAGGAGCTATGGCTGCTCTTATTGAAAATGGCTATGCTGACGCAATATTCGGCGGGAATGCCGTAGCCACCCACGATTTGGAGGGAGGTCTATTCCACACAGCCCTTGGTCAGGATATATACTATCAGGATTCCAAGCACAACGGGCATTATCATCATTTAGATGCCATAAATAGGGTTAGAAGGGCTGGAAGCATTAAAAGCTTTATCGAAGAGAACCAGGTTAAGGATGGCATTATACACAGCTGCGTCAAGAATAATGTTCCCTTTGTATTGGCGGGCTCTATAAGGGATGACGGTCCATTACCAGACGTTTTTTCCAACGTTTATGATGCACAGGATGAAAAGAGAAAGCATACCCAGAAGGCAACGACCATCATCTGCCTTGCCACTCAGCTCCATACCATTGCAACGGGAAATCTAACACCCTCCTATACCATTGTAGATAATAACATAAGACCAGTCTATCTATATGCGGTTGATGTGTCAGAATTTGTTTTGAATAAGCTGAAGGACAGGGGAACACTGGAGGCAACGACAATCGTGGCAAATATTCAGGATTTCCTGATTAAGGTGAAGAGTAGATTGCTGGATAGGGCAATATAAAATATTAATTGTTTATTAGTTGTCTTTGGTATAATATAGAAGTAGCAGTAATAAAAGTAAATATGAAAAATAGGTTTAATGAGGTTGAGTTAATCTCATTAATTAAAAGGGAAGCCGGGTGAAAATCCCGCACGGTCCCGCCGCTGTAAGAGAAGAGTCCTTTTTTAAGGCCACTGGGAAACTGGGAAGGCAAAAAGGGCGTTGAAGCTCGAGTCAGAAGACCTGCCTATTTTTTACACCAAACTCTACGAGCGATAGGGGGTGTCGAGTATGTCTAGACTCTTACATTTATCTGGATTTTCTTAACCTCTTGGCGTTTATGCCCAAGAGGTTTTTTGTCTTATAATAATTTGAGAGGGATGATATTATGGATAGAAAAAACAGAGTGTTATTATTTTTTTCGATTGCAGGAATGTTGCTAATGCCCCAATGGGTACAGGGCATGCACATAATGGAAGGATTTTTATCCCCGGCATGGTGCCTATTTTGGGGCGCATTGTCTCTGCCCTTTGTAGTAATGGGCTATAGATCAATACAGCGAATTATTAAGGAGCATCCTAGAGCAAAGCTGCTTTTAGCAATGGCTGGGGCCTTTGTCTTTGTATTGTCTGCCCTAAAGCTGCCTTCAATAACCGGCAGTAGCTCCCATCCAACCGGAGTAGGCCTTGGCGCCATCATCTTTGGGCCCTTGCCCATGAGTGTATTGGGCTTAATCGTCCTATTGTTCCAGGCTTTGTTGATGGCCCACGGTGGTCTCACCACCCTTGGAGCAAACACCTTTTCTATGGCGATCGTAGGACCCTTTGTGGCCTATGGCAGCTATAGGCTAGTAAAAAGGTTGCAGGGACCTCAATGGTTGGCGGTATTTACAGCCGCATTTTTAGGCAATCTATTGACATATGTCGTGACCTCAATTCAGCTGGCGGTAGCCTTCCCTTCTGAGGTTGGCGGTGTTATGGCTTCATTAACGAGATTTATGGGAATATTTGCAGTAACTCAGGTACCGCTGGCTATTAGTGAAGGCATTTTAACCGTATTGATATTTAATGCCATAGCAGTATATAGGGAAAAAGAGCTGACGGATTTAAATGTTTTGGCTAAGGAGGCTATGTAAATGGATAAAGCTGATAAAATCTTCAATTTTAAAAATATCATATTAATCCTAATGGTGGTGGCATTGGCAATAGTCCCATTGATAATGGTGAAGGATGCTGAATTTGAGGGTGCTGACGCCATTGCAGAAGAGGCCATCGGTGAAATCAACGCCGATTATGAGCCTTGGTTTTCACCAATCTTTGAGCCGCCAAGCGGTGAGGTAGAGAGTCTTTTATTTGTGCTTCAGGCAGTAATTGGGGCTGGAATTATAGGCTTTGGCTTTGGCTATATGAAAGCTAAAGGAGAGGGAAGTAAGGAGTCTCATGCAGGGCTTAGATAGATATGCTTACGACTCTAAGCTTAGGAATGAAAATCCTTTGGATAAGCTGTTATTCTCTTTAGCTGCAATGCTATGCTGCCTATTGCTAAATAGTATAGTAGCCTCAGTTCTGGTGCTTATGGTAATGCTCTGGCTTACCGTCAGTAAAGGCGGCACCCCCCTAAAGCACTTTATTAGACTTATGCTGATACCCTCTACCTTTTTAATGATTTCAGTAATTACCATTGCCCTAAGCATAACCAGGACACCTATGGTATTTATATTTTCAATATATATTCGGAGCTTCTATATAGGAGTAACAGAGGTAGGTCTTGCCACGGCCTTAAGAGTTGCGATAAAGGCCTGGGCAGCCATCTCTTGCCTGTATTTTTTGTCTTTGACAACCCCTATGCTGGAGGTAATATCAGCCTTGAGGCGTCTTTGGCTTCCTTCGTTGTTTTTGGAGCTTATGTCCCTGATATACAGGATGATATTTATATTTATGGAAACCGCCCAAACCATATATCTTGCCCAGAGCTCTAGGCTGGGATATATCACTATTAGAGGTGGCATTAAATCTCTTGGGGGCCTCGTATCGGTATTGTTTTTAAGGTCCTACAGAAAAGCAGAGGAGCTATACATAGCCCTTGAATCCAGAGGCTACGAAAATGAGCTGATGGTTTTGGAGGAACCCCGACAGCATGACATTAAATGGTATATCGGTATTATCGGACTAATTTCTTTGCTGGTGGCATTGAAGCTATTAACCGGAAGGTAAGGGATACATAATGAAGGAAGCGATACTGGAAACAAAAAACCTAGATTATAAATATATTAGTGGTGAAGTGGCACTAAAGGATATATCTCTAAAAATTCATAGAGGAGAGACGGTAGCAATATTAGGGGGAAATGGCGCAGGCAAGTCCACTTTATTTCAATGCTTTAATGGCATTCTAAGGCCCACCTCTGGGGAGCTTCTAGTGGCTAGCCGGACAGTTAAATATACTGCCTCAGCCTTAAAGGAGCTCAGACGCACCGTAGGCCTCGTGTTTCAGGACTCCGACAGCCAGCTCTTTTCCGCCAGTGTATATCAGGATGTCTCCTTTGGCGCTGTTAATTTAAAGCTGCCCCTTGAAGAAATCCGGCTAAGAGTAGATACTGCCCTCAAGAGAACCGGAACCCTCCACCTTAAGGACAGGCCAACCCACAGCCTGAGCTTTGGAGAAAAAAAGCGGGTAGCTATAGCGGGTGTGCTGGTTATGGAGCCTCAAATAATAGTGCTGGACGAGCCCACGGCAGGCCTTGACCCGAAAGGTGTCAGCGAGATAATGACGTTGCTTAAGGAAACTCAAAAGCAGCTGGGGATATCAATTGTCCTGTCTACCCATGATATCGACCTAGTGGGGCTTTACTGCGATTATGTATATGTGCTGGAAAAGGGCAGGCTAATATTGGAGGGCAGACCAAGGGAAGTGTTTGACAGAGCAGATATTCTAAGATCAGCCCATTTAAGGCTGCCGCGTATAGGTCATCTGATGGAGATATTGAAAAAGCATGATGGCTTTAGCTTTCAACAGCTGGGCTATACTATCGCTGAGGCCAGAAGGGAGCTTAGGAATTGGTATAGCAGCAAAACAAAACAGGGTGAGAAATGATTTCCACCCTGTTTTTAAAAATAATGCACCCTAACCAATCTGAATACAACCCCTTTATCACTCCAGCCTAGGTCCCACGGAACCCTGTGGCGGTCGGTATTGTGGGAGTTCACTAGAGCATAGCCCTTGGTGTCGGCATCAGTTATCACTGAAATATGGGTGACTTTTCCCTTGACCTCATAGGCGATATAATCACCCGGCAGAAGACTGTAGGAGGCCTTAAGCACCTGTTGATAGCTGCCTCTGGCAATTGTTGAGCCTCTGCCGCTGTTTAGCATGTAGCTATTGAAGCTGCTGGCATTTATCCAAGCCCTGCTGCCCTTATTTTTCTCATAATTCCATGTGGTATTTTTCTTAAATTGACCGCCTTCAAACAGGATTTGCGAGGCATAATTAGCACAGTCGCCTCCAAGGCTGTTGTAGTTTCTATAATCAGGATTATATTGAAAGCCATACTCCGGCAAGGCGGCAGCTCCGCTATATTTATAGGCATACTTGACGGCATTGATACGTCCTTCGCTTAAATCAGAAAAATCCTTAGATTCGGCGATCAATATAATATCTCTGACCTCTTGACTCTTTATCTCATCCAGGTGCAGCGAGTCTGCAAAGGGATCGTTGTACCATTCCTTTGCTATAGCCCATTTCTCTTTATAGGGTACTAAATCCAATGTATGATATGTACCTATTCTGAAGGAGTTCACTTTGTTGGGTTCATTTTCATAGCTATAGCTGTATTCTGTAGCAACCAAAAGACTTACGGTGTACCCCTCTCCTTTTACCTTTGCACCTCTAACAACAACCTCAGAGTTTATAGACTTAAACTCAACTGCCTGTTTCTTAGACCACATATGTAGATAGCGCATTTTGGTAAGCTCATGCTCGTAGGCATATAAGCCGCTACGAACCTCAGTATTATATAAATCCTTAAGGGCCTCACGATCCTCATCCAGAAGAAAGCTGCCTCTATTTTCAAATATCTCCTGCAGCTCTGCTTTCAGCATAGAACGGAGGCCTTCATCAATAAAAACCTCTGAGGCATTGGAAAATTGATGCCAAAAATAAATTCCAACTATTAAAAGGATCAGAAGCATAAAGACAATTAAAACCTTTGTCAATTTACTTATCCTTATTAAAATAACCATCCCCATACCCCCAATACCTATTCAATGGAGTATATGAGGATCGCCAAATGACTATGCCATGCAATTCATGATTTAAATTAAGAGACAGCTATAATTATTTACTAAAGATTAATGCAAAATACTTCTATGGCATAATGCGTCTATACGCTATATAATTATAAATAATGGAAATAAAAGGGGGATACAGAATATGAAGGTACTGAATATTGGAATGATAGGCTTTGGCATGGCTGGTAGGGTATTTCATGCACCAATAATTAAAAGCCTCCCTTACTTGAGGCTAAAAGGGGTACAAAGCGCTAACCGTACCACCAGGGAGATGCTACACAGACTTTATCCAGAAACAGAAATTGCAGATTCAGCCGAGGAAATATTAAAGGATGAGGATATTGACTTAGTGGTGGTGGCAACGCCCAACACCTCCCACACAGAGTATGCTGAGAAGGCATTATTGGCAAATAAGCATGTTATTGTGGAAAAGCCCTTCACCATAACTTCCTCGGAAGCGGATACGCTAATAGAACTGGCAAAGGAGAAAAACTTGGTGCTGACTGTGCATCAAAACAGAAGATGGGACAGTGATTTCTTAACGGTAAAAAAGGTAATAGAAGGCAGGCTGCTGGGGGATATCGTAGAATATGAGGCCCATTATGACAGGTTTAGAAATTATATCAAGGAAAACGCATGGCGGGAGGAGCCACAGGCTGGCTCCGGGGTCCTATACGACCTGGGAAGCCATTTAATTGACCAGGCGCTAAGCCTCTTTGGACTGCCGCTGGAGGTATCCGCCGACATAGGGGCACAAAGAGGCGGCAGTAAGACCGTCGATTACTTCCATATCATTCTGCATTATCAAAACTTCAGGGCGGTATTGAGGTCCGGCAGCTTGGTTAGAGAGCCATTGCCTCACTTTATTGTATTGGGCAACGAGGGCTCCTTTGTAAAATATGGAATGGATGTGCAGGAGGCGGCATTAAAGGCGGGTGCTACACCGCTGGAGCTTGAAGCATGGGGTGAGGAGCCAAAGGAGCTGCAGGGCATTATAAACAGCAATATCAATGGTGTACATATAAGGGGAACAGTTGAAAGCGAAAGAGGCGATTACAGATTCTTTTATGAAAATGTCTATAATGCTATAATGGGCAAGGAGGAGCTTGCTGTAAAACCGGAGGAGGCAAGAAATACAATACGTATTATCGAGCTGGCTATGGAGAGTCATAATAAGGGCATGAGAATCAAGCTTTAAACCAGGGATTAAAGACAAACCCTAAGATTTTCAATGCACTAATTATTTACTTATGTTTTGGAAATTAGGGTTTGTAGGTGACTATATACTATGTCTTGCGTCTGAGGGACCCTTCGTAGGTCCCTTTATCATTGATAAAGGCAGCAGGATGTTACAAATTATTTATTTTTCAATGGTTTGATAAACTCAGAATTTAGTATATAATAGTTTGTGAAATACCGATATTTGACAGCTAGGAGTGAAGCTATGCTTAACATAAATTGGAAGGATAAAGACTTTTTTAAGGCAATGCTGGCGATTGCTTTGCCTATTGCCTTGCAAAACCTAATATCCTCATCGCTGAATATGGTGGATACTGTAATGATAGGTCGTTTAGGTGAAACAGAAATTGCAGCAGTTGGATTGGCCAACCAATATTTTTTCCTTATGGTGCTGGTGCTCTTTGGCGTCAACAGCGGTGCTGCGATATTCACCTCACAGTATTGGGGGAAAAATGATATAGCAAATATAAAAAGAGTGATGGGGATTATGCTGTTGATCGGGGGCGGGGTAAGTATATTGTTTGCTGCTGCCGCCTTCCTTGCCCCCAGCTTGATTTTGCGTATATTTACTGAGGATTTGAGGGTAATAGAGCTGGGGAGTGATTATCTTAGAATAGTAAGTCTGAGCTATTTTATAACCGCTGTGGGCTTTACCTATTCCTTTACCCTACGAAGCATTGGGCAGGCAAAGCTGCCGATGGTCATAAGTGCTGTATCCCTTTTGTGCAATACGGTGCTTAATTATATTTTGATATTTGGCGGGCTTGGTTTTCCGAAAATGGGCGTGGCGGGTGCAGCTTTGGCAACGCTGCTGTCCCGAGCCGTAGAGCTGGCTTTGATTCTAATTATAGTGTACGGACAGAAAATGGATGTGGCCGCTAAGCTTAAGGAGATGCTGGATATCCCTGCACCCCTATTTAAGCAGTATATTAAAACCGGCTTGCCGGTTATACTAAATGAAGGCTTTTGGTCCCTTGGTATGACCATGTACACCATTGCCTATGCAAGAATAAGCACAGAGGCCATAGCCTCGGTTCAAATAGCCAATACCGTTCAGAGTGTATTTATGGTGGTGGCCTTCGGTCTGGGAAATGCCTGCGCCGTATTGCTGGGGAATGCCATAGGTGCAAGGGAAAACGAAAAAGCCATAGATTATGCTGTAAAGTTTTCAGTGCTGGGACCATTGGTCGGCGTATTGTTAGGTCTTATGCTGGTGCTATCCTCAGGACTGATTCTAAGCTTTTTTAACATTTCGCCGGAGGTATATTACAACGCCAAATACATTCTCTATACAATGGCCTTCTTTATAAGCTTCAGAATATTTAATACGATATTGATTATTGGGGTGCTAAGAAGCGGTGGCGATACCACCTTCTCCTTGATCATTGAGCTGAGCTGCGTATGGCTGTTCGGCGTGCCAATGGCCTTTATTGGTGCTATGCTGCTAAAGCTGCCGGTCTATTGGGTGGTGGCGTTAGTCTCCTGCGAGGAGGTTATTAAGGCCTTCATAGGGGTTCCAAGGGTGGTATCAAAAAAATGGCTAAGGAATGTGGTTGATTTTTCTTGATAGGAGGGATTTGCTTGAAAAATAAACTGATGATCGGGTTATGCTTATTACTGCTTTTAACCGGCTGTACCGGAAATCAAAGTACCAAGGAGGAATCTCCAGCGGAGGATATTGACAAGCCGGCTCAAACGATTCCCCGGGCAGATGATAAAGAGCTTGAAATTAATGAATCAGGTGCCACAATAGAGGCGCGCTTTCCGACACCGGAGGGCTTCACCAGAGTAGCAGTTAAGGAGGGCTCCTTTCAACAATACCTGAGAGGCCTTGACCTAAAGCCCCATGGCGCTAAGGTACTGTATTTTGACGGCAGGGAAAAGAATAAAGAAAATGTCTATGCGGCAGTGGTGGATATGGAGATAGGCAGCAGAGATTTGCAGCAATGCGCCGATGCGATTATAAGGCTCAGGGCAGAGCATTTTTATGAAAAAGGAGAATACGATAAAATTCATTTTAATTTTACCAATGGCTTCAGGGTGGACTACACCAAGTGGATGGAGGGCTATAGAATAGCTGTAGACGGAAATAACACCAGCTGGGTCAAGAGAACAGACTCCTCCAGCAGCTATGAAAGCTTCCGAAAGTATTTGGACATTGTATTTGCCTATGCCGGCACCATATCTCTTGAAAAGGAGCTGGCAACGGTTCAGTTGGCGGATATGGCAATCGGTGATGTATTCATACAAGGAGGCAGCCCTGGGCATGCGGTAATCGTGGTGGATATGGCTAAAAATGAAGCCACTGGTGAGGTTGTTTTTATGCTGGCACAAAGCTATATGCCTGCTCAGGATATACAGATATTGCAAAATCCAGGAGATGAAAGCATAAGCCCGTGGTATAGTAAGAGCTTTGGTGATACACTGAAGACGCCGGAATGGACCTTCAACAGCAGTGACCTTAAACGATTTCAATAATTAAGGCTAAGGGCCTTAGGATAAAGGAGAGACTTTATGGTAAAGAGGATAAAAATAAAATTAGATAATAAACTTTTTTAGGGTAAAGCCAGATATTTATGGCGATGGCAGGGTAATGCTAGGGGAAAGCACTCTTGAGTGCTTTGTTGAAGAGAAGCTTAAGGAATTGCTAAGTAAATAAGTAAATAAATAGGGTTAAAGACAGTAAAGGAAAGGGCTGAGAAAAAGACTAAAAGTAGGTCTTATGATCAGCCTAAATTATTAAATTATATTGACTGACATCAGTCAGTTGTGATATATTTCAAATATAAGATATTTGTAGGAGGTTTATATGCCACGTCAGACTAAGAATCCAGAGGAAAGAAGGAAGGACCTCATAAATGCAGCAGAGGAGTTATTTGCTGAGAGGAGTTTTATAGATACAACCGTAAGCGATATTGTAAAAAAACTAGGGGTAGCTCAGGGCACCTTTTATTATTATTTCAAGTCTAAGGATGAAATATTTACATTAATACTTGAGGCCTGCTGGGAGGAGCTCCTTCAACAAATAAGCGGTGCCCTTAGACAAGGTCCAGTAAAGGCTACAGATAAATTAAAAGTAATTTTTGGTTATCTATTTATGCCAGTTGCAGGAAAAGTTGGGGTCGATAAATACTTCAGAGAGGAACAGGAGAGTTCTGAAGTTGCTAAGTTCTATCATCGTAGCTTTGACGAGATGAGGGTTAAGGTTTTTTGCTCCTTGATTCAGGATATAGTTGCAGAGGGAGTCAAGGCAGGAGAATTTAGACAGCTTAAAAGTCCTAAGGAAATAACAGAAATAATCTTCTATGGTATAAATACATATATGCATATTCATTCGCCTAATTTTATGGATTTAAGCTACTTTAACAATAAAATTATGGCCCTTGAGGAGCTTTTGGAAATTACATTAGGAGTTGAAGCTGGTACCTTTAGATTTACCTTGTAAAAAAGAGGAGGATTACTATGAAAAGACAGAAGGTTAGACGTCTATTTACATTGCTTACATTGCTATTATTTCCAATTGTAATGAATTATTTATCACCGTATTTAATCGTCATGGGGGCAACGGAGGGAATTATTAATGGCAGCTTTGTTGTGTTTATATTACTTTTTTTAGCCGCCATGGTTTTCGGAAGAGGCTATTGTGGTTGGGTATGCCCAGCGGCTTTTTTACAGGAGGCCTGTATCCCTATTAAGGATAAGCCTGTTAATAAAAGGTACGATAAAATAAAGTACATTATTTGGGTAGCTTGGTTAGGTATTATAGCGACCTTTGCAATAAAGGCTGGTGGCTATACAAAGATTGACTTTTTATATATGACAGAAAATGTTATCTCAATTGACAGTCCAGTTAAATACATTATTTATTATGGGGTTTTAATGATATTCCTAGCATTGCCACTACTAGCAGGGAGAAGGGCAGGCTGTCATACAGTCTGTTGGATGGCACCCTATATGGTAATAGGTAACAAGCTCTCAAGAGGACTAAAGCTACCTTCGCTACAGCTAGCAGCTGAAAAGGAACAGTGTATAGGGTGTAGGCAATGTGATAAAAAATGTCCAATGGGTCTAGAGGTAAGTACGATGGCAGCAGCCGGTGCGATGTATAATAATGAGTGTGTTTTGTGTGGTGAATGTGTAGACGTCTGCCCTAAAGGAGTTATTCAATACAACTTTGGCACAACGATTAAGGCAAAAGCAGGAGCAAAGCTGTAAGCAACCCCTCTAATTTTACGGATTTATACAATCAACATTGACTTCAGTATGGTACTTCGGTATTAACTGGGGTCTTTTTTATTTTATAAAAAGTTTATAATTTCTTCTGATTTTTATTATTGATTTGTTATGGGTATAGTATTATACTAAACAAGTATTTCGTATGCGAAATATCAGATTGAAGATAAATATTTGGCTTTGTCTACAATATCGTATTTCGAATAAGGATATAATAATGCTACGTATTTAAAGGGAGGTGTTTAAATGGAGGCGGGTTTGTACTCAGAAATAGGTCGGCTATTAAGGGATCTCCATGCACTTATAAGACAAAGCATAAGTGAAGATCATAGGCCTCATTTCACCACACCGCAAATCATGGTGCTTTCCTCCCTAAGTAAGCATGGGGATATGAAGATCACTGAGCTTAGTGAGAGGTTGAGGCTAGCCAACAGCACAATCTCTGGCATAGTGGACAGGCTGGAAAAGCAAAACTATGTAACAAGGCTTAAGAGTCAGGAGGACCGAAGGGTGGTAAAGGTATCGCTGACGGAGAAATTCACTCGTTTGCATTCAGAAATACACAGCGTCGTAGAAGAAAAGCTTGAAGGTAAGCTTGCAAAGGCAGACGAGGAAGAAATACAAATAATTCTTAAGGGCTTGCAAACCCTTAAACGCCTGCTGGAGGGATAGTGCCATAGTATTTTAGATTTAGACAGGAGATGATGTTATGCTTAAGCTTTTAAGGTTTTTGAAGCCCTATAAAGCAATGGTTGCTTCAATTTTGACGTTAGTATTCCTCCAATCCATGGCGGAGCTTTATTTACCCACCCTAATGTCGGACATCGTAAATAATGGTATGCTGAAGGGAGACACTGCTTATATCTGGAGAATCGGGGGCTTTATGCTTCTGGTGGCCCTTGGTAGTGCTGTTGCAGCAATTTCTGGCAGCTATTTATCCTCAAGGGTGGCAATGGGCTTTGGTAAAGATTTGAGGAGTGAGCTGTTTTCAAAGGTACAAGGCTATTCTGTATCTGAGTTTGACAAGTTTGGTACCTCATCCTTGATTACCAGAAATACTGTGGATATAACCCAAATTCAGACTATAATGGTGATGATGCTGAGAATGATGATAAGTGCCCCCATGATGGGAATCGGCGGGATCATTATGGCTCTCTCTAAAAATAGGCAGCTGACTGTGGTTTTGGCGGTTTCCTTGCCGGTGCTGGTGGTCTTTATTGCTATTGTTGCTAAAATTATTGTTCCAATATTTAAAACTATGCAGAAAAAGATTGATAGGCTTAATTTGGTTTCAAGGGAATATCTCACCGGTATTAGAGTTATCAGAGCCTTTAATAGGGTGGAGGATGAGAATAAGCGATTTGATGCAGCCAATGCAGATTTGACTAATACTGCAATTAAGGCACAAAAGATTATGGCCATAATCATGCCTATGATGATGATAATTCTAAACTTTACAAGTGTAGGAATCATATGGTATGGCAGCAAGCTGGTGGACTTAGGTAATTTGCAGGTGGGTGACATGATGGCCTTCCTTCAATATGCTATGCAGATTATGATGTCACTGCTTATGGTTTCCTTTATGTTTGTTATGTACCCAAGGGCTCAGGCATCTGCTGTCAGGGTTGTTGAGGTGCTGGAGGTAGAGCCTCAGATTACAGACCCTAAAGATGCTAAAAGACCTGGGGACAAAAAGGGCTACCTAGAGTTCAAGGATGTAACCTTTGGTTATCCCGGTGCCGAAAAGCCTGTGTTGAATAACATCAGCTTTTCAGCAGCGCCTGGTGAAGTAACCGCCATTATAGGGGGAACCGGATCAGGAAAGTCAACCCTTGTTAATCTGATACCTCGTTTCTTTGATGTCAAGGAGGGGGCTATTTTATTGGATGGTGTTGACATAAGAGAAATGACACAGGAGGCCTTAAGGAGTAAAATCGGCTTCATACCTCAAAAGGCCCTGCTCTTTACCGGCAGCATTACTGAAAATCTCAGATTTGGTAAAGAGGATGCCACCGATGAAGAAATTAAGCGTGCAGTAGAGATTGCTCAGGCAGCAGATTTTATTGAGGGATTGCCGGAGGGGTATGATGCGTACATTTCTCAGGGAGGCAAGAACTTCTCAGGTGGCCAGAAGCAAAGACTGTCAATTGCAAGGGCCTTGGTTCGACGTCCTGAGGTATATGTATTTGATGATAGCTTTTCAGCACTGGATTTCAAGACGGATGCCAAGCTGAGAAAAGCCCTAAAAAATGAAATTGCAGTCTCTACTGCAATCATAGTTGCCCAAAGGGTAAGCACGGTAATGGATGCCGACAGAATCATTGTGCTAGAAGAAGGTCATGTTGTTGGCATGGGTAAACATAAAGAATTAATAGAAGCCTGTGAGGTATATAGAGAAATTGTGTCTTCACAGCTTAGTGAGGAGGAGCTGGCATGAGTCAACAAGAAAAAGCAAATAACCCCAGTGGTATGCAAAGCCCTACTCCAATGAAGGGACCAGGCGGGATGAGAGGTCCTGGTGGCGGTTTCCCGATGGGGGCTCCAGCAGAAAAAGCAAAGGATTTTAAGGGAACCCTTAAAAGACTTATTAGCTACTTAAGGCCTCAACGCTTCAAGCTAATTGCAGTATTTATATTGGCAATATTAAGCACAGTCTTCAACATCTACAGCCCTAAGGTTTTAGGAAGAGCCACCAATAAGCTGGTGGAGGGGTTTGTAGAGAGGATGGGCTATTTCGGTAAAATCGATGCAGCCATAAAGGCCGGTGCCGATGCCAATACCATAGCACAGCTTAGAGCACTGCCGATACCTTCTATAGATTTTGGGTATATATGGAATTTAGTTATGCTTTTAGTAGGACTCTACCTGTTCAGTGCCTTCTTCAGCTTTCTAACAGGCTTTATCATGTCAGGTGTAGCTCAACGGACAGTATATAAAATGAGAAATGATGTCAATGATAAGCTGGCTCGGTTGCCCTTGAAGTATTTTGATTCCAAGACCTATGGAGAAATTCTAAGTCGAATTACCAATGACATGGATACTGTCGGCACTACACTGCAGCAGAGCTTAACCCAGCTTATTACTGCCATAGTTACACTAGTGGGGGTTACAGTGATGATGCTGACCATTAGTCCGACCCTTACATTGATAACAATAATTGTTTTGCCCCTTTCAGCTATAGTTACCATATTTATTGCTAAAAGGTCCCAGAAGCTTTTTATAGCAAGGCAGAAGGAGCTTGGGGAGCTAAACGGGCATATAGAGGAAATGTATACAGGACACAGGGTAATAAAGGCCTTTGGTCATGAAAGAAAGGCAGAGGAAAAATTTGGCGATATCAATGAAAGGCTTTATGCCGCCGGCTGGAAGGCGGAATTTATGTCCGGCATCATCATGCCTGCCCTGACCTTTATCAACAATATTGGTTATGTGCTGATTTGTGTGGTGGGTGGCGTGTTTGTAACCGGAGGAAGAATTCAGATAGGGGATATACAGGCCTTTATCCAATATTCAAGGCAGTTCGGTCAGCCAATCGTTCAAACCGCTAATATATCAAATTTAATTCAATCCACTGTTGCTTCAGCGGAAAGGGTTTTTGACCTGCTGGATGAGGCGGAGGAGCTGCCGGATAAGGTTAATAATAAGGTGATTGAATTCCCACGGGGTGAGGTAACCGTTAAAAATTTACGCTTCGGCTACAATGAGGATGCTCCGGTTATCAAGAACATGAATATAGACGTTAAAAAGGGTCAAACCATCGCTATTGTAGGACCAACCGGCGCAGGAAAAACTACGCTGGTAAATCTGCTGATGCGCTTCTATGAAATAAATGACGGTACGATATCAGTGGATGGTGTCGATATCAGAGATTTAAAGCGGGAGGACCTGAGGGGGATGTTCGGTATGGTGCTTCAGGATACCTGGCTATTTAATGGCACAATAAAAGAAAACATCGCCTATGGTAGAAGAAATGCTACCGATAAAGAAGTTATAACAGCCGCAAAGGCTGCCCATGTGGACCATTTCGTAAGAACTCTGCCTCAGGGCTATGATACCTTGCTGGACGAAGAGGCTTCAAATATATCACAGGGTCAGAAGCAGCTTTTAACCATTGCCAGGGCAATACTGGCGGACCCTGCCATATTGATACTGGACGAAGCCACCAGCAGCGTCGATACCAGAACAGAGGCCTATATACAAAATGCCATGACCAGACTAATGGAGGGTAGAACTAACTTTGTAATAGCCCACAGGCTTTCCACAATAAAAGATGCAGATTTAATATTGGTGATGAATCAAGGCGATATCATAGAGCAGGGCACCCATGAGGAGCTGCTGTCAAAGCAGGGCTTCTACGCGGATTTATACAACAGCCAATTTTCGGCTTAACACAAATGTACCATTGACAGTTTTGAAGGTGAAATTAAAGAGGAGGGCGAGTCTGCCCTCCTCTCACAACATAATAAAGGATTATATGTGCCTTTTCTTGCTTTTAAATATGTAGTTCGTAATACTGCCAAATGCAATCGACATTAGTATCGAATATATCATTATTTGAGCAATGGTTAACAAAGTAGGCTGCTTAAGCTGTAGTGTAATCATTAAAAAGGGTATCATAAAACATATAATATAATCGAGCTTTCTTATGGATTTCAAAATATCACCTCTTAATCTCTATATGGACAATATTAAATAGTACCATTATATTACAGTTTGCTTGTGGATTTGTCAATAATTAGAAGTAAATGAGGATAGTGTAATAAATAAAAAATTCTGAAAAAAACATGTTTACAAATACTGTATACTGTGTTATTATAAATTAAATTGAAAAGCACTTATCAAGAATTAGGGGAGAGAGTTAGCTCGTTGATCCTATGCCAACCTACTTTTAGAGTAAGGTGGTCCAGCTAGCATCGATAGGGAGGTATAGTGACTACTATATAAATTTGAGCCTTCTTAGCAAATGCTGGGAAGGCTTTTTAATTGAGAAAATTGCGCATATATTTTAGTTTATACAAAGTTAAAAGTTTATCGCGCATTGTCGTAGGGCTAATAACATTTTAAAATTCAATGAATTAGCCCGTAGGACACTAAGCAGGAAACTTTTGACTTTGTATAAACATACGACCCAGCTTTATTATGCAATTTCCTCAATGTATAACAATGTATAATTGAATATTTTTCTTATCAAGAGAGGTGGAGGGACTGGCCCGATGAAACCCGGCAACAGCCGACTTTTTTAAAAAGTCGGAAATGTGCTAATTCCAACAGCTTAGGCTGAAAGATAAGAAGCATTCGTCGGCACATTGCTGTTGTCGTATAACCGCTTCTTATTTGAGAGGCGGTTTTCTTATTATTATTTAAGATTGAGGGGGAGTAGTAGATGCCGGTGGTATTAGAGAAGGGCATACCCTCAGCAGAGGAGCTGCTGAGGGAGGGATTACCTATAAGTATAGGTGCTGAGAGAGATTTGGCAAAGAAAAAGCTGAAGCGGATAGCAATAGTGAATCTGATGCCCAATAAATCAGAAACGGAAAAGCAGCTGCTGAGGCTTCTGGCTGTCAGTGAGGAGAATGTGGAGGTAATATTCCTATCCCTTAAGACGCATAAATCAAAAAATATATCTTCTGAGTATCTCGAAAGCTATTATCAAAGTCTCGAGGCAATCGGAGAGGAGCAGCTGGATGGCATGATTATCACCGGAGCCCCTTTGGAGTATGTGGATTTCGAGGAGGTTACATATTGGCAGGAGCTAAAACAGATAATGGATTATGCCAGGGATAGGGTGCCTTCAACGATATTTATATGCTGGGGAGCCATTGCAGGACTGTACCATTATTACGATATACCTAAGAGCCTGGTGGATAAGAAGGTATTTGGCGTATTTCCTCATTTTATTAGCAAAGAGACAGCGCTTTTCAAAAGCCTTGAGGAACCTTTTTGGGTCCCCCAATCCAGATACTTTCAGCTGGATAAAGAGCTGCTGGAGAAGGTGGCAGATATAGAAATTCTCTCGGAGTCCAGCGAAGCCGGTATTTATGCTGTGGCCTCAAAGGATCATAGGCAACTCTTTGTAACCGGCCATTTGGAATACGAGGTAGATACCCTAAGCAAAGAATATTACAGGGATATGGAAAAGGGGCTGGAAATCCACAAGCCACGGCATTATTTTCCACAGGATAATCCTGGCCTTAAGCCCAAAAACCTTTGGCGAAAGAATGCCAGCAGATTTTTTAATAACTGGCTTAAATATTATACAGGAAAAAACATAGCAAAAGGGGTGTAGACATTGAAAATAGGTTTGTTGGGCTGCGGAACAGTGGGTAGTGGTGTTTACGAGCTATTAAAGCATCAAAGAGAAAGCTTGGCGAGTCTTTACAAGGAGGACATTGTGGTTAAGAAAATTTTGGTGAAGGACATTGATAAACCAAGGCATATAGGGGATGTTGAGGGCTTGTTGACTTCAAATGCCTATGAAATATTAAATGATCCAGACATTGAATTGATAGTGGAGGCACTGGGGGGCGAAGGGACAGCATATGAATATATTGCCTATGGCCTAAGAAATGGTAAGCACGTAGTCACCGCCAATAAGGCGGTTATAGCAAAACACATGAAGGCACTAATAGACCTGGCGGAGGAAAATAATAGGGCGCTTCTATTTGAAGCCAGCGTTGGGGGAGGAATCCCCTTATTGAAGCCCTTAAAGCAGAGAAGCCTCTTAAATGAGTTTTCTGAGGTTAAGGGCATACTTAATGGTACCAGCAATTTCATCCTAACCAAGATGACGGAAGAGGCGCTGGATTTTGAGGAGGCCTTAGCTATTGCAAGAGAAAAAGGCTATGCAGAGGCAGATCCCTCTGACGATATAGAGGGTGCAGATGTGGCAAGAAAGCTGGCAATACTGGCATCAATTATCTTCAAGGATAATGTAGCCTTAGACAGCATCAGCTATAGGGGAATAAGGAGGATCACCAAGGCAGATATCAAGCTAATTAAGGATTTGGGCTATTCGGTGAAGCTTCTGGGTAAGGCCGTTAAGGAAAATGATAGGCTATCGGCAATTGTGGAGCCAGTTCTGATAAAAAGCACCTCTTTATTTGAAAGGGTTAGGGATGCCTACAATATGGTGGCAGTGAGGGGTGACAATCTTGAGGAGCTGAGCTTTTACGGGGAAGGGGCAGGCAAGAAGGCCACTGCCAATGCTGTCGTCAGTGATATTTTAGATGTTGTAAACGGCAGCTATAGAAAGGAGACCATTTTAAGACGAAATTGGCTCAAGGACTACAACAGAAGCTTGATAGAAGGGAATTACTTCTTTAGGGTTACCCCAAAGTTGACCTCAGATTATTTTGAGATATCCAAAGTATTTACAAGGAATGCCATCGTCTTTAGCAAGCGTGTAGAAAATAATGACTTAATTATTATAACAGAAGCCTCCGTAGCAGAGGCAATTGATAGGGTTATAGCAGAGCTGGAGAAGGCAGGCTTTAGTTTTTTCTTCGGAAGACTGGAGAATTAAACAGCTTCATCGCTATGAAAATATAATACAAAATAGGGGGAGAAAGAAATGACAAAACAATTTAAATTTGAAACATTACAGGTGCATGGCGGACAGGTAATAGATAAGGAGACCAAATCCAGAGCGATTCCAATATATCAAACGACCTCATATGTTTTTGATGACACACAGGATGCAGCGGATTTATTTGCCCTGAAGAAGGCAGGTAATATCTATACAAGAATAGGCAATCCCACAACGGATGTATTGGAGAAAAGGGTGGCTGAGCTAGAGGGTGGCGTAGGCGCCGTAGCCACAGCATCAGGCATGAGTGCCATTACCTATGCGGTGCTGAATATCGTTAAGCCCGGGGAGGAAATAGTAGCCGTTACCACCCTTTACGGTGGAACCTATACCTTATTTGCAAATACCTTCAGAAGGCTGAATATTAAGGTGGTGCTGGTGGACCCCAATGATTTTGAAGATCTAAAGGAGGCCATCGGACCTAATACAAAGGCGGTATTTATAGAGACGATCGGAAATCCAGAGATAAATATTATCGATATCGAGAAATTCGCAGAAATTGCCCATAATAATGGCATACCCTTGATTGTAGACAATACCTTTGCCACACCATATCTATGCAGGCCGATTGAGCATGGTGCAGACATCATTGTACATTCTACCACCAAGTTTATCGGTGGTCATGGTACAGCAATCGGCGGTATTGTTGTAGATTCCGGCAAATTCCCATGGGATAACGGCAAATTCAGTGAGCTGGTGGAGCCGGAGGAAAGCTATCATGGTATATCCTTCTGGGAGGCCTTCGGCCCTGCAGCTTATATTGCCAGGCTTAGAACGATTCTCCTAAGGGATATCGGAGCAGCCCCCTCACCCTTTAATTCCTTCCTTCATATATTGGGTCTGGAAACACTATCCCTAAGGGTAGAGAGACATGTTGATAACGCATTGGCAGTAGCAAAATTTTTAGAGGCACATCCAAAGGTAGCTTGGGTCAATTATCCCGGATTAGAGTCCAACAAATATCATCAGCTGGCTAAAAAATATCTGCCAAGGGGCGCAGGCTCTATATTTACCTTTGGGCTAAAGGATGGCTATGAGGCTGGTAAAAAGCTTATTGATGGTCTTAAGGTATTCTCCCTATTGGCTAATGTAGGTGATGCGAAATCCTTAGTCATTCACCCAGCCTCCACCACACATCAGCAGCTTACCGAGGAGCAGCAGATATCCGCTGGTGTTAATCCGGAGCTGGTGAGGGTTTCCATCGGTATAGAAAATGTTGAGGATTTGATTGCGGATTTAGAAGAGGCCCTTTCAGCAATATAAGGAGGTATCATCATGAAGATAATTGAAAAATATAAGGAAAAAAGGCCTGTTATCTCCTTTGAAATTTTTCCGCCTAAGCAGGGGGTGGATATCAATACCATATATCGAACAGTCGATGGTCTAGCTGATCTAAAACCAGATTTTATCAGTGTCACCTATGGTGCCGGCGGAACTGGCAGTAATACGACTGTTGATATTGCAACTAGAATTAAGGAGGATTATGGCATAGATCCCCTACCGCATTTAACCTGTATTACCTCCAGCCATGAGGTGGTGAGGAAAAGCTTGGATATGCTTTTAACCAACGGTATTGAAAATGTCCTGGCTTTAAGAGGGGACTATCCCCCAGGCTATGTCCCTACAGAGGATAGGAGCTATCGATATGCGATTGATTTAATTCGGGAGATCAAGGCAGATAAAGACTACTGCATAGGTGCTGCTGCTTACCCCGAGGGTCATATCGAATGTGCCAGCGAAGGGCAGGATATAGGCTATTTAAAGGAAAAGGTTGAGGCTGGAGCAGATTTTTTAATAAGTCAGCTATTTTTCAGTAATGATATATTCTATAGATATAGAGAAGCACTTGTGGAAAAGGGAATCACCGCAAATCTATCAGCGGGTATTATGCCCATTCTGAGTAAAAAGCAAATCGAGAAGATGATATTTATGTGCGGTGCCACCTTGCCCTCAAGGGTGATCAGATTTTTAGTCAAGCATGAAAACAATCCGGAAGCCTTGAGGAAGGCGGGAATAGCGTACGCAGCGGAGCAGGTAGCAGATTTGATAGAAAATGGCGTTGACGGCATTCATTTATATACCATGAATCAGCCGGAAATCGCAAAGGAAATACTGAGTCGAGTGTCGAATCTAACACATAAAGTGTGCTAGTGGTTTAGGCATTAAGGGTTGAGATATCGCTTGAGGGGAATTGTTGTAGCTGGTAAGGGAAGAAGGGATACTCAGTGAGATTGTGACTGGTGCCCCCCTGCTAGGAGAAGACTGAAAGCTGACCAATTTTTAGTTAAGTAGGGGGCTTAAAAGGAGACGTTATGGAAATAAATCGAGAAGAGGTTTTAAGGTACCTTGGCTCTGCTGCCATAAGCCTCGATTCAGAGCTGGAGCAGCTGCTGGAGGATTGCATAAGGGAGATTAAGGAGATTGCCAGACCTCAATATACCTTCGAGGTCTGCAGGATTGAGATTAATGCTAACGAGGTAAGTGTAAGGGATAAGGGGCTAGGACTTAAGGGGTTTTCACTATCAAAGCATCTGCAGGGGGCAGAGGAGGCAATTATTATGGCTGCAACCCTGGGGGCTGAGGTGGATAGGATCATAAGGAGACATCAATACACAAATTTAACCCGTACCGTCATATTGGATGCCTGTGCCTCAACAGCCATAGAGGCAGTCTGTGATGAGGTGGAGCTGCAGCTGAGAAGAAGCTATGGCTTGAAGGCTCTGCATCTTACCTCCAGATTCAGCCCCGGCTATGGGGATTTATCTATAGCATACCAAGGTAAAATACTTGAGCTATTGAAGGCTCAGCAAAGGATTGGCCTGATGGTAACGGAGGAAGGTCTTTTGATTCCTAGGAAGTCGGTAACTGCAATAATGGGTATAACTGAAGCTCCGCCTGAAGCGGGGCTATTGGCCTGTGATGTATGTGGAATGAGGAAGGATTGTAAAATGCGGAGGGAGGAAGGCAGCTGTGGGACTAATGCAGGAGCTAAAGGATAGACTAATTTTATTTGATGGAGCAATGGGGACCATGCTTCAAAAATCTGGTTTGAGGCTGGGGGAATTACCGGAGCTATTCAATATCAAAGAACCCTCTCTGATAACGGATATTCATAGGGAATATGTAAGGGCAGGAGCAGATATCATAACAACAAACACTTTTCAGGCCAACAGCTACAAGCTGAAGGAAAGCGGGTATAGCGTTGAGACGGTAGTAGCGGCAGGGGTTAAAGTGGCAAAGGCGTCCGGTGCCAAATGGGTGGCTCTAGATATTGGCCCTATCGGAAAAATGATGAAGCCCCTTGGGGAGGTTACCTTTCACGAGGCCTATGAGGTCTTCAAGCAGCAGGTAATCGCAGGCGCTGAGGCTGGTGCGGATTTGATTTTGATCGAAACCATATCAGACATATATGAGGCTAGGGCAGCAATTCTGGCGGCAAAGGAAAATTGTGCTTTGCCGGTATTTTGCACCATGACCTTCCAAGGGGATGGGAGAACCTTTCTAGGTACCGATGCCATTACGGCGGCTACCGTCCTGCAGGCTTTGGGGGTAGATGCCTTGGGAATCAATTGCTCATTGGGACCTAAGGAGCTTAAGCCAATTTTAAAGGAGCTGTTGAAGTACTCTCATATTCCCGTTTTAATACAACCAAATGCTGGGTTGCCGGTTATGGTGGAGGGGAATACGGTATTTCCTGTGGCTGCCGAGGAGTTTGCTCAATACGCTAAAGCAATGGCAGAGGCTGGCGCAAGGCTGTTGGGGGGCTGCTGCGGCACTACACCAGAGCATATCAGCTGTATTAAGGCAGCTCTAAAGGATTTAAGACCCAAGGAAATAGCCGTTAAGCCCTTGACTACAGTAGCCTCAGGCACTAAAACGGTGGTTTTAGATGAAGGAACCACCATTATAGGTGAGCGGATAAACCCCACCGGCAAAAAGCGGCTAAAGGAAGCCCTAAGAAATGACAAAATTGAGGTGCTTCTAGCGGAGGCGATAGAGCAGACCAATGCCGGGGCCGAGGTGCTGGACGTTAATGTGGGGCTGCCGGAAATTGATGAAGTAAAAATGCTGGAGAGGGTTGTTCAGGAAATTCAAGGGGTGGTGGATACTCCCCTTCAGCTGGATACCATAAACCCCGAGGCCTTGGCGGCCGCCATAAGGCTTTATAATGGGAAGCCCATAATTAACTCTGTCAATGGTAAGGAAAAATCTATGGCGGAGGTATTTCCTATAGCTAAAAAGTATGGTGCTTGTGTTATCGGACTGACATTGGACGAAAGGGGTATCCCACAAACAGCAGAGGAGAGACTGGAAATAGCTGAAAGGATAATGAATAGGGCTTTAGCATATGGTATTCCTAAGGAAAATCTTCTGATAGACTGCTTGGTGGTGACGGCATCGGCACAGCAATCTATGGTGAAGGAAACCATAAGAGCAGTAGGGCTGGTGAAGGAAAGGCTGGGGCTGAAGACTACTCTTGGGGTAAGTAACGTATCCTTTGGATTGCCTCAGAGGGAGCTTATCAATCGAAGCTTTTTAGCAGCTGTCCTGACGGCTGGACTGGATGCCCCTATTATGGACCCATTATCACAAGAAATGCTAAATACAATAAGGAGCTTTAGGGTATTGTATAATCAGGATCAGGAGGCAAAGGCGTATATCGATGCGCTGGGGGGAGCCCCAAAGGCTTCTACCATAGCCCTTACAAATGATAAATCCATGGAGGAGCTAATAATAGAAGGCAGAAAAGCCGACATCTGTGAAAGGGTTAAGGAAATGCTACAGCTGCAGCCGCCTTTAGAAATCATCAATCAGCACTTCATTCCTGCCCTCGATAAAATCGGTCGAGGCTATGAGAAAGGAGAGCTGTATTTGCCACAGCTGCTGCGATCCGGTGAGGCTGTGAAGGCGGGATTAGAAGTCATTAAGGAAAGGGCCCTCAGCCAGTCGGAAGGAGTTGAAGGTGATAAAATCCTGGTGGCCACCGTTAAGGGGGATATTCACGATATCGGGAAAAATATTGCCAGAATGCTGCTGGAAAACTACGGCTATGATGTTATAGACCTAGGGAAGGATGTGGCAATTGAGGATATCGTTGCAGTCGTAAAGGAGAAGAATATTAAGCTGGTGGGCTTAAGCGCTTTGATGACCACAACCGTTAAAAATATGGCCCTAACCATAGCGGCATTGCAAAGAGAAGTACCGGAATGCAAAATCATGGTGGGGGGAGCGGTGCTGAATCCTGAATATGCTGAGATGATAGCAGCGGACTACTACGCAGCTGATGGTCAGGAGGGAGTACGAATTGCCAATGCCCTTTTTAAGGGATAGTACTATAATAGAGGCTTTTTAATAGGGGCAGTAAGTCTGCCCCTATTAGCTACATGATGTGAACAACAGTACCCAGGGGTACAATATTATACAGCTCTATGACATCATTATTATACATCCGTATACATCCATGAGATACTGCATTACCAATCGATGCAGGTTCGTTTGTGCCATGTATGCCAATGCTGGGGGCCGTCAGTCCCATCCATCTTGAGCCATAGGGTCCGCCTGGGTTAGGGGTCTTATTTTTGATGGTAAATACCCCCTTAGGTGTTGGTGTTGAGGGCTTTCCAACCGCCACAGAATAGGTTTTTTGAATTGCGCCATTATTGTATAGCGTAAGGGTACGCTTGGCAGTGTCTACAGCAATACTATAGACTGGTGAAGTCATGGTAATAATTTTCTGATTGAATAAATGCATTTATATCAGCTCCTGAGGTTTTATCGCATTTTATATCCTAGCTTATTTAGCAGCATAAATTGACTGCTTAGTTAGATCTTTCATTATCATCATATTTACAATAGTTAAATAATGGAACTGATATCAGTGGGTTATCACGCAAAGGAAAGACGAGCCTTAATTTGCAAATTGAAAAGCTCGGTAACAGTATTTTGCAGCACAGATACCCGGATGGTTATTGGTAGTAGGGCTTATGCAAATAATAGCGATTAACAGAAATTGAGTAAAAGTAGAAATGCAGAAAAGGACCGTCCCAAAGCTGCAAAAATGTATATTTTCCATGAAATTGCTCACAATAGCAAAAAAAGATGTCATGGAGGAGATTATCAATGGATGCTTTAAGTGTAATGAGTATCAGGGTAGATAAAAGAACGGACTCAGCGCCAAGGGTTCAGGAGATTCTAACAAAGCACGGTGACATGATTATCGGCAGATTCGGAATTCACGACCCCGGTGAGGTGGATCATGGTTTAATCACCTTGAATATCAGGGGTGATATGAATAAGATAAATGATATGATGGGTCAGCTTAATGATTTGCAGGGGGTTAAGACAAACCATATGCAGGCATAATGTTGAAAAGCCCTCATCTTCTTCGTTGCTTCAAAAAATTATCTCATTTACGTATTAGTTGCATACGTGCAATCGGTAATTTTTTTCGCGCCTCGAATACAGCACCTTCCGGCACCTAAAAGCATAGATTATTCCTGGTTAAAATTCCATATAGCTGCGTTGTCGTCAGTCGCAATATAGCTCGATATTACTTCTTCCTCCGCCTTGCTCTATGAAAATTTTCCTCAGGGCTAAACCTATTTTTTAAATGACGCAAGGTACTAAAGGCTTTTAAACATTATCCTTAACCTTGAAAAGCCTTGAAAAATGCAGAAAGGACAGTTCGTTTGAACTGTCCTTTAAAGTGACCCGATTTTAGGGAATCCTATTACCACTATCCTATCAAAAAAATGCCAAATAGGCAAGAAAAATAATGAAAAACAGAGAAAAAATTTGGTAGGGTCTCGGCAGCTATGGGGCGGCTTCGTCAAAATGATATCTCGGGTTTGTATTATGTCGATATTTTCATTAAAATATTAATACAGTTGATGAAAAAAAGGAGGCCTGAATATGCTGGCGAAGGCGCACAGGGATTATCAGGAGGAACGGAAGCATTTAGAGAAGACGGAGGACTGGATAGCAACAGAGCTGGATTACTTAGAAAATCATGAGGAAATACTGAAGAAGGAAATTTTAGCCATCAGGAAGACGGTAACCCATCTCATGGATGAAAGGCTTGTTGCCAAACAGCAGCTGCATAAAATGACCGCTAGAAATGTGGAGAACCTACAGAAGGCAAAGGATAATCCCTATTTTGGCAGGATTGATTTTCAAGAGAGCTGGCGGGAGGATTTAGAGGAAATATATATCGGTAAATACGGCCTCCACGACAGGGAGGATGAATTCCCCATAGTGGTGGATTGGCGGGCTCCTATAGCAGATGTGTATTACAGCGGTCATAGTAAGGAGGTTTCCTACAGGGCCCCATCCGGTGAGATCACAGGTGAGCTTCATCTCAAGCGTCGTTTTGAAATAAGGGCTGGAGAGCTAAAGGAAATCTTTGATGAAAAAACCTCTGAGGAACAGATTGAGGACAGTCTGAAGGGAAAGGGCGAATTTCTGACGGAGGCCCTAAATAAGACAACTCAGGGAAGGCTGAAGGAGATTGTGGCCACCATACAGGACCAGCAGAACAAAATCATAAGGAGCGAAATGATAAGGCCGCTGGTGGTTCAAGGGGTGGCCGGTAGTGGAAAAACCACCATAGCCCTCCATAGAATGGCCTACCTAATATATAATAACAGACGGAATACAGATGCTAACTATATGGTGGTGGCGCCCAATAAGCTGTTCTTGAACTATATTTCTGATATTCTGCCGGATTTAGGTGTCGATAATGTCTATCAAACCACCTTTGAGGAATGGGCATTGGGCCTCATAAAGACAAAAATTAAGCTGACCAATACCACAGACCAGCTGAATATCCTTATGCAGCAGCAGCACCCCATGGCAAAAACCATTACTACAGTGGCGAGAATAAAGGGCTCCTTGCTCTTTAAAAAGGTAATAGATAATAGCTTTAGGCAGCTGGAGAGGAGCATACTACCCCCTGAGGCTATACAGCTGGAGGGCATACCACTTTTGACTAGGGAGAGGCTGCTGGAAATTTTCCTAACCTCAAATCTTCATCTGGCCCTACAGCAAAGGGTAGAGAAGCTGAAGGAATATGTGAAGCTGAGGCTAAAGAAGGAGCTGCCGGATATTCAGTTAAGAATAGAAGACATGTATCGAAGCATTATCAATCAATTAAAGAGTACAACGGAGGATATAGAGAGCATCAGAGGAGAGATCATTAAGGCCTATGATGAACGGGATCAGCTGCTTTTAAAGATAAAGCAACAGCTTAACAGCACCATAGAGCAATATTTTTCCCAGATAAAAATCCCCAGTACCATTGAGTTTTATAGAGAAATTTTCACAGAGGCGGCAGAGCTATCTAAGGCCTTTGAGGGTAGACTGGGGTCAGAGGTGTACCAGCAGGCCCTAGCCCATATCACAGAAATTCTGTCGAATGCTTCCTTTCAGCTGGATGATCTTGCCCCCCTGGCCTATATCCACATCAAGCTACTGGGATTGGAGGATAAAAACAAGTTTACCCATATTGTTATCGATGAGGCTCAGGATTTTGATGAATTTAGAATCAGTGTTCTGAGGGAGCTTTCCATGAATGATTCCTTTACCTTTGTGGGGGATTTGTCTCAGGGTATTTATGCCTATAGAGGTGTTAGAAGCTGGGATAAAACCATGGAGCGGGTCTTCCCTAACAAGGAGTATCAGTATCATGTGCTTACCACCAGCTACCGTTCCACTATAGAAATCGTAGACCTCGCCAACAGTGTCATTAAGAAATGCAAGGGCTTAGAGGCTGTGCTGGCAGAGCCGATATTCAGGCATGGTGAAAAGCCTGTGTTATATGGATGTAGCAACGGCAGTGAAATGAAGGCCAGAGCCTTAGCTCAGCTGGAGGCCTATAATCAGGAGGGCTATGCTTCTATCGCAATCATCTGTAAGGATATGGCCACCACTGAGGCCGTATACAAGACCATGAAGAAGTCTGCGCCCATTCATTTAATAACCGATAAGGTGACGGACTATCAAGGGGGTATCGTGGTGATTCCCACATATTTGTCAAAGGGATTGGAGTTTGATGGGGTTATCATATGGGGTGCTGATAGTGAGAGCTACGTTATGGCGGATTTAGATATAAAACTCTTCTTCATAGCGATTACCAGGGCCCTTCATAGGGTAACAATACTGCATGAGGGAGATTGTACCGAGATTTTAAAAGGCTCAGAGGATGTCCTGGAAATAGGCTAGTGCCTAAACGAAATGCCTTGACATTTGCCAAAATTCCGTTATGCTTATAAATGATATAAATTATGGAAATATATATAGATAAGATAAAATGCTTTTTAGGCAGTGTTTCTTACAGAGGAGTGAAGTGATGCTATTAGCTAATGATTGGAAGGATTATGAATTAATTGATACAGCCGATGGTGAAAAGCTGGAGCGATGGGGAAATTATACTCTAAGGCGACCGGACCCACAGGTCATATGGCCCCCCAGCAAGAATATGAAGCTTTGGGAATATGCCGATGCCCATTATCATCGCAGCAAAAGCGGTGGCGGCAACTGGGAATACAAAAAGAAGATGCCGGAGCGATGGACAATATCCTACGGCCCTTTATCCTTTTACATAGAGCCCACGGGCTTTAAGCACACAGGGCTTTTTCCGGAGCAGGCAGTTAACTGGAAGTGGATTATGGAGAAAATCGCTGCAGCAGGAAGACCTGTCAGGGTGCTAAATCTCTTTGCCTATACCGGGGGAGCCACAGTAGCTGCCGCCCAGGCCGGTGCCGAGGTCTGTCATGTGGATGCCTCCAAGGGAATGGTGCAATGGGCGAAGGAAAACATAGAGCTATCGGGCCTACAGGACAGAAGTGTTCGTTTTATTGTTGATGATGTTATGAAATTCGTCCAAAGGGAAAAGAGAAGGGGTAAGACCTATGATGCCATCATCATGGACCCACCCTCCTATGGCAGAGGTCCAAAGGGAGAAATTTGGAAGATTGAGGATTCGTTATTTGGCTTTGTTGAGGAATGCATAGACATCCTATCAGAGGATCCGATTTTCTTTTTAATAAATTCCTATACCACAGGCTTTTCTCCACAGGTGCTTTCAAATATTTTGAGCTTTACCGTAGGAAAAAAATATGGAGGGAAGGCTAATAGTGGAGAAGTAGGTATTCCAGTATCCAATACTGAGGTTGTACTACCCTGCGGAATTTACGGTCGCTGGGAAAAATAAAATTAATAGGGAGGCAATCACAAATGAGTACAAATGATGCTGTATTAAAGGTTTTAAAGGAAGCAGTAGGGCCTATGAAGGCTGGAGACATTGCAGAGGTCTCCGGTATCGACAAAAAGGATATTGATAAGGCAATTAAGGTGCTAAAGGATGAGGGGAAGATTGTTTCACCGAAAAGATGCTTCTATTCTGCTGCAGAATAGTATAGCTTAGCTGTTATTGAGGGACGGGATTCAAGGCATATTTCAAGGGCCTGACCGTCCCTAAAAAATTTTTTTATAGAAGCTCGAACATTTTTTAACAATTAACCTTCTATATATATAAGGAAATCTAAAAGGAAGGAAGTGTAGGCTTTTGTTAGTAATTAGCAATGTCAGCAAAAACTATGATAATGAAAAAAAGGCCGTAGACAATCTTTCCCTCGAAATTAAGCAGGGGGAAATTATAGGCTTTATCGGCCCCAATGGTGCAGGTAAAACCACCACCATTAAGATGATAACGGGAATTCTTGCTCCCACCACAGGAGAAATAAGGATTAATGGAAAAGACATCAACAAAGAGCCGGTGGAGGCCAAAAGAAATTTTACCTTTGTTCCAGATCATCCCACAATCTTTGATGGGATAAGGGGAATTGAATACTTGAACTTCATAGCAGATATGTACGATATTCCTGAGGCTGTAAGGCAGGAGAGAATTGAAAGGTTTACCAAGACTTTTCAAATTTACACTGCCCTAAAGGATTCCATCAGCTCATACTCCCATGGGATGCGGCAGAAGCTTTTAATATCCGGTGCGTTACTACCCAACCCGAAGCTATTTATTTTGGATGAGCCTATGGTTGGACTGGACCCTCAGTCCAACAAAATGCTAAAGGACATAATGAAGGAGCACTGTAAAAACGGCGGTACGGTGTTCTTTTCCTCCCATATGCTGGAGGTAGTGGAAAATCTATGTGATAGGGTGGCTATTATACATAAGGGTAAGCTTATCGCTTGTGATACCTTGGAGAAGATAAAGCAAAAGAATGACACCTCCCTGGAGGAAATTTTCCTGGAGATGACCAAGGATGAATAAGATTATTGCGTTATCTAAAATTCAGCTGAAGGAGTTCTTTAGCAAGTATCAAAGCGGCATGAATATTAAGAATAAAGAGCTGGGTAAATTACTAATAGTTGGTTTAATAGTGGCATTATTAATGCCCATGTACCAGATTTCAAGCCTATTGTATAGAAGTTTTTATCAGGCAGGCTACCCAGAGCTAACGGTTACCTATATGTACTTGTCCACCGCCTTTATCGCTTTTGTTTCTTCGATCCCTTTGGTTATATCAGTATTTTTCTATGCAAAGGATTTAAAGCTGCTGGCAACACTGCCCATCAGTGAAAACACCATAATTTATTCAAAGCTCAGCACCATATATGTCTATACCTTAGGCTTAAGTGCACTGATGATGGGACCCTCTGTATTTTTTCAAATTTATTATGGTGGTCGGCTTTTGAGTATATTGACAGGAATATTAGCCATATTGATAGCGCCAATTATACCTATCCTGGCAGCTATGCTGATGGTTGTATTAATGATGCGGTTTTTCAGCAATAAAGGGAATAAGAATATGCTGACAATCGTCGGAAACATCATATTGCTAGGCTTCATTGTAGGCATACAGCTGGTAATGGTGAGGCTACAGATGAGACCAGAGGTCATACAGGAAATGCTGGGCAAAGAAGGCGGGCTTCTAAGGCTTGTGGGCTATAGATTTCCCCCCAGCATTTGGCTGACAAATATGCTTCAAGGCTCTGTAGTGGATACTCTGCTCTTTATTGGGCTAAATGTAGTATTGCTTTTGGCCTTGAGTATTATTTCCAGAGCCTTTTACAGAAAAGCGCTGCAGGCTTACAATGTAGAGGGCAGCAGAGGCTTTGGAAAGGGCAGGCTATATTACAAACGACAATCGGTGGGTCATCAGCTGATCAAAAGGCATATAAAGATCATATTGCATAATCCCACCTTTTTTCTAAACACCTTCTTGTCACTTTTTGTACCGTTATTAATGTTTGGTATCAGCTTCTTCACCGGAGAAATGACAATGGAGGTATTTAGGCAGCCGGCTATGGCACCTTTTATAACCATAATCTACAGCGGAATTTTGGCTACACCAGCTATAATAGGGAATATTTCAGCAACGGTCATATCAAGGGAGGGCAAGGCCTTCTGGGAGACGCTAGTCCTTCCTATTACGCCACAGCAAAACATCAGATTTCGTGTGCTTTCAACAATTGTTATAAATTTATCTGCCTCATTGCTGCTGGGGGCTGCAGCCCTGTTGATAATTCCTGCTAACCCATTACAAATATTTATCTCAGCTGCCCTTTGCATAGCTATAACTCTGCTATTGGCAACGGCAGACATCATAGTAAATATAAAAAGACCATTTTTAAATTGGTCAAATCCAACAGCAGCGGTTAAAAACAATTTAAATGTTATGATATCACTGGGCTTAAGGGTAATTTACGGAGGCTTTTTATTCCTACTGATAAGAATCCTTTCCCTTAGCATGGACACTACGGTTATTCTTATAGCTGCTGTCTCGCTGGTATTTTGGATTGTGGTAAGAAGCATGCTTTATGGCAGATTCACCAAAGAATTTACAAATATACAAATTTAAACCTTAAATTTCCTCGCATGATAATGTCTAAGTGATGAAAAATAGTATTAGAGCCTTGAAGATGAGCGCAGTATCAATTGAATTTTTAAGGTCAAAGGATAGTCACGTATGCATTAATATGAAAAGGAGAGGTTTGTATGGGAAGAGGAGCAGCAGATCCCAATGCTTTGGCAGCGCTGACACAGCTTAAGCTGGAAATAGCCAATGAGCTGGGGATAGAGGCTAGTTTTGGTCAGAAGGATGGTAGCATGACAACCCCCGGAGCAAATGTATTTAAGGGTGGTAAAATAGGGGGAAGTATGACCAAAAGAATGGTTGAGATGGCTGAGAAGGGAATGCTAGATAAAGAATAATACCAAATGCGACAGTAGCCGATTCTCATGTAAGGCTAACTGTCGCATTTTTGGTTGAGTAAATTGCATAATGAATTTAGCAGCATGTTTATATAGGCCAATCTGTGTACATGCTTTAAACTTTTAACTTTGTATAATTAAAGCTGTAATGAAAAAAATACCAAATTGATAATATTTTATGATACAATATGAAATGCTAAAGTAAAAATAAGAGGTGGATGAAATTGAAGATAAACGTAGGAAAAACCAACACCCTAACCGTGGATAGATTAACCAGTGTAGGGGCCTTTTTAAGGGTAGATGAGGATAAAACGGGAGATATTCTACTTCCCAATAGAGAGCTGCCGGAGGGCTTGAGGGAAGGCGATATTCTAAATGTTTTTGTCTATAGAGACTCTGAGGATCGTCTTATTGCCACTGTCAAAAAGCCTATGGCAGAGGCAGGAGATATGCTGTATTTAAAGGTGGTGGATGTGACACCCATAGGGGCCTTTTTAGATTGGGGCCTTTCAAAGGATTTATTCCTCCCCATAAAGCAGCAGACCACCAGAGTAAAGGTGGGCAAGGGATATCTGGTGAAGATTTATGTAGATAAAAGCGATAGACTCTGTGGCACAATGCGGATAGATGATTGTCTTACAGCTGAGGGAAAATATAAAGCTGGGGAGACTGTTGAAGGAACTGTCTATAGCATAAACCCCAATCTAGGTGCCTTTATAGCCATAGAGGATAAATACTTTGGCTTTGTCCATAATTCAGAAAAGTACAAGGACCTTCAGGTTGGGGACCGAGATAGCTTCAGGGTTATAAGAGTTCGGGAGGATGGCAGAGTAGACCTTTCAACCAAGCAGCCAGCTCATCAGCAGATGGATATAGACGCAGAAGAAATACTGGAGCTGCTGAATTACAAGGGAGGCTTTTTACCCTTAAACGATAAAAGTGACCCCGAGGAAATCAAAAGATACTTCTCCATGAGTAAAAATGCCTTCAAGAGGGCAATAGGAAGGCTTCTAAAGGAAGGAAAAATACAGCAGTCAGAAGACGGCATAAGAGTAAGCTAGGCACATTTCAGCACAGAGGGACGGTTCTTCTGTGTTGTTTTTTATAGAAAACAAGAAATCCCATACGTTAAAAAGAGAAAAAGAAGTATTAAGATTAAGAGCCTAACTTTAACCAGAGGGATATTATAGCGATCATAAGGAATACTCTTCTAAGAAAAAGCATAATGATTATCCTAATCATAAAAACCATCATTTGCACCATAGGTATTATATTGATACATTATATACTTTACATTATAAAGCTATTTATAAAACGAAAATTAATACTTTATTTCTATACTTTATCTGGCAAAGGGCTTCCCTACAGCATTAATGTGCTCCTATATCACAAAAGAACTGTCCCCTTGTGTCTCTGTCTAATATCTCTGATGACACAGAAGAACCGTCCCCCTTGTGTTCTTCTTGTGTTCTTGTCCTGTTAATCAAAATATTTAAAATATATAAAATATATTGAAAAATATTTCGAGATACGAGATAATGTTGTTATTGGATTAAATTAATGATATGTAAAAATATTTTAAAGGGGTGTTAAAGTATGAGATGGGATTTAAGTGATTTGTATTCCTCTTTTGAGGACGAGGCCTTTGTCAATGATTTTCAACAGATGGAGAATTATATCGGTCTTATGCAGGAGTTGGTGGATAGGAATTTTCAAAGCTTAGATGATGCCGCCAGAAAGATTACGGAATATCTGTATATGAGGATAGAAATCAACAATTGCGTAACTAAGCTGGCAGTGTTTGCTAACCTTTCTCTAAGCACCAATGCAAAAAATGAAAAGGCTCTAGCTGCTATGGGAAGGATACAGGATCGAATCTCCGAATTCACAAAGGGAGAGGTGCTGTTTAAAAAATGGCTGAGTAAAGTTGAGACGCTTGACGAGATTATCTCCAGCTCTAGCTTTTTGCAGGAGCACCGCTTTTATCTAAAGGAGATGGTGGAAAAAAGCAAATACATGCTTTCAGATCAAGAGGAATACATAATTTCCAAAATGTCCAACACCGGTGGTGTATCATGGTCTAAGCTACAGCAGATATTGACAGCAACCTTGATGGTGGATATCAATATTAATGGTGAGGAAAAATCATTGCCTCTACCAGAGGTAAGAAATATGGCTTTCCATAAGGATGCAAATATCAGAAGGCTTGCTTATGAGGCAGAGCTTAAGGCTTATGAAAAAATTGTACAGTCTTCAGCCGCATGCTTAAATGGGATTAAAGGCGAGACCATAACCACCTCACAATTTAGAGGTATTGAATCACCTCTGGCGGAAACCCTAATGAACTCCAGAATGACAAAAAAAACACTGGATGCAATGCTGCAGGCTATGGTGGAGAGCCTACCGGAGTTCCATAAATTTTTCAAACGCAAGGCGCAGCTGTTGGGACATAACAATGGTCTGCCCTTCTACGATTTATTTGCCCCCGTGGGAGAATCCAATTTAACGTACACATTGGAGGAAGCAAGGGATTATATCGTTTCAAATTTTAAAAGCTTTAGCCCAGAGCTCAGTGATTATGTTAAAAATGCCTTCGATAATAAGTGGCTAGATACAGATGTTTATCCTGGAAAGAGCGGAGGCGCCTTCTGTGCCAACATCCACCCAATAAAGCAGAGCAGGATACTGGCCAACTTTGATGGTAGCTTTAAGAATGTAACCACCCTGGCTCATGAGCTTGGACACGGTTATCACGGACACTGTCTAACAGAGGAAAGCATACTGAACAGCACATATCCAATGCCTTTGGCCGAAACCGCCTCTATTTTTGCAGAGACAATATTGGTGAAGGATGCACTGGAAAGAGCCTCAAAGGAGGAAGGCTTTGCCATATTAGAAAATGAAATTACACAAGCAGCACAGGTGGTAGTGGATATTTACAGCAGATACCTATTTGAAACTGCTGTATTTGAAGGCAGAGAGCAACAGCAGCTATCTGTTAATCAGCTTAATAGCATCATGCTGGAGGCACAGAAAAAGGCCTATGGCGACGGGCTGGATCATGATTATTTGCATCAGTATATGTGGGTCAATAAGGTTCACTACTATTATCCAACAAGGCATTTCTACAATTTCCCCTATGCCTTTGGACTATTGTTCTCAAAGGGCCTATATTCACTATACCTCAAGGACAGAAGCACCTTCCCTCAACGGTATAAGGAGCTGCTGGCAGCAACAGGCAAAATGACGATAGAAGAGGTTGCAAGAATAATGGATATCGATGTTACCGATATCAGCTTCTGGAGAAGCTCTCTGAAGCTGGTGATAGAGGATATCGAGAAATTCATAGCCCTAAGCAAAGAAATATAACTAACAAGTCAAGGGGACGCTTTGTTTGGCACGCATAAAACGTGCCAAACAAAGCGTCCCCTTGACTTGTTTAGTCTAGATAGGCCTCGATGCCTTCACCCTTATTCAGGGCTTCGTAAATTTCTGCTGCATTTTTATAGCCGGTATTGTAGCTGTAGACCTTCTGTATGGATTGCTTTGCTAAATTGGTTTTGCCCAGCAGGTAGTAGCATATGGCCATTTTATAATGGCAGTCGATATAGGGCTCCTCCATTTTTTGCTTCCTACCGACGGCATTTTTAAAGGCATCTATCGCCACCTGGTGGTTACCTTCCAACATAAAGCCAGTAGCCCTGAAGTAATGCTTCCACACCTTGTATTCCACCTTGTCGAGGGTTTCATCTGGAAGTGCTTCCGCCAGCTGTATTAATAGCATATGGTCTCCCTTTTCGACACAAAGCAAAGCCGCATTCATAATGGCAGGTATGTATTCCTTAGCAGACAGGGTGTCAGGCCTTCTAAGCGTGAAGTAATTAGCATATATTCCATAGGCGCCGTCAAAATCCTCCAGCTCCAACAGACACTCAGCCTTTACCAGCATTAGGTCCCTGCTGATTTCCGGAGTATTTAAGGCCTTATCCAGTGCCTCAACGCATTGCTGATACTTCTTGGTTCTAAAAAACTTATAGGCATTTTTGTAATGGTGTAGGGCGGGGTCGGTATTTTTTCTCCAATAGCTTTTGCCGTATATGCACGCCATACCTCCAATAAAGGCATAGGGATATTTAAAGGTAATAAAAATAAGCAGTATGCCAAAAGCCCCCAGAAGGGACTGCAAATTATAGGAGCTGTTTCTCAACTCCTTAGGATACTCCTGAGTTAGAAAGCTAAAGCTGCTGCCCTTTTCAATAACCTCTATACTTGCCTTTTTCTTTTTTGAAGGTAGAGGAATATTATGATTAAAGTCAATACCAGTTCCAGGTATTTTACCAGAGGCTGTTATTCCCTTGGGTCCAACAGTAACCTTTACCTTTTTAACCTTACCGCTTATGCTGACACCATTTTTACCGGTATTTATCTTCAGTCCATCACCTAAGGCAGCAATTTTCTTTAGTTCAAATGCCATACAGTAGCCTCCTAATTCATATTTTATAGCTTCCAATAACTAACGTGTAACTTTATTATTAAATGCAAGTTATTTAAATTATAGCACAGTAATTCAAAATATTTAAAACACTTTAAATTATATTGTAGATATTTTGTCGACAAAGGATACAATTAAATTATGAAGTGATTTACTTCGACTAATTTTTCCCGGGAAATAGAAAAGCTGAAAATATTGTTGAAAGGCTTTGATTCTCTATGGCAGCTTAGATTTACGACGCAAAAACAATATAATCCCTTTGGTCACAATGTAGGCGGTACACTATGAAATGTATAAAGGACAAACCTCTACATTGATGATGAAGTCCCACAGCTAATAGATTTCTTTAATAAGGGAACAATTTTTCAGTAAGTAAGCTCATATAGATAATAGAATAATAGGCTGGGGGAGATACAATGAAGATACTAAAGGTTGACTCGATATCAGGCGGCTACGAGGGAAAGAAAATTATAGAGGATATATCCTTTGACATAGAGGCAGGAGAAATAATAGGGCTTATTGGGTCCAATGGGGCAGGGAAAACCACCCTAATAAAAAGCATTCTAGGAATTTTGCCTCTAATGTCAGGTGCAATTGAGCTGGAGGGGATAGACCTGAAGGAGGATTATGATGCTATTAAGGGAAAACTGGCATATGTGCCAGAGATTCCAATGCTCTATGACGAGCTGACATTACAGGAGCATTTAGAATTTACTGCTATGGCCAATAAGATTTCTGAAAAGCTGTATAAGGAAAGACGAGATAAGCTTTTGGAGATATTTCAGATGCAGGACAAGCTACAGCATTTTCCCAACTCCTTCTCAAAGGGGATGAAGCAAAAGGTAATGATTATGTGCATGCTGCTGTTAAGACCATCGCTGTTGATTTTTGACGAGCCCTTTATCGGACTAGACCCAAAGGCGACTAAATCACTTATCGACATCATGCTTAAAAAACGACAGGATAATGTGGGCATTATAATGAGTACCCATGTTTTAGATAGTGCTGAAAGAATATGCGATAGATTTCTGATAGTAAACAGCGGGCAACTGATATTTAATGGCACACTGCAGCAGCTGAGGCTTAGGACTAAAATGGAAAATGGCAGCCTGCTGGATATGTATGATAGATTGGTGGAGGCGGTATAATGGAGGCAATTCAAAAGCTGTGGCTTAAAAGAGTAAAATATCTCGCTACAATCTATTATAAATTTATATCCTTCCAATTTGATGCTGTCATTCTAATCTACACATTGTTTTTTGCAGGTGCTGCTATCCATTATAATTTATCTAGAATATATCTATACAGAGAAACCATAACGCAGGGGAATTGGGTTATGATACTTCAACTGGTGATACTGGCGGCAATGGCCTCCGGCTCCTATAAGGGATTTTTGAAAAATGCCGATGAGGTATTTCTTACACCCTTAAATCAGCATGGTAAGGCCTTTATATTCTATTCCTTCAGACTCAGTGAAATCATAGCGCTTTTGATATGGAGCGCGGCAAGCCTTGCCTTATATTTCTTCATTTCTTCTGTAGGACAATGGCATATAAGCCTGTGGTTGTTCTGGCTGGTGGGATTGCTGCTTAAGCTAATATACATGAATCTTTCCTTTTTTATATATCAAATCAACAGTCGCAATATCAGAAAGATAGCGAAGGTGCTGTTTTATTTTGTTGTATGGATTGTCGGCTATAGATACCTAGGGCTTTGGCTTTCAGGGGTTTTGAACAGCCATATGGTTGTGACAAATCTCTGTGGCATGGCTATTATGCTGATAATTTCTATCTACCTAAAGAAGCTGAGTGCTATCCCTTGGAATCGTTGGATCACAGATGAAACTAATAGTAGAGCCAATAATTACGCCACTTTGTTGAAGACGGCACCAATTGAAAAGGGCTCTGTAAAAATAAAGGCCAATAGCATAGCAAATGCACTGTTTACCTGGGATAGATTCCTTCCCTTTGATGAAAAACGAGCACTACTGCTACTATATTATAGGATGATTATTAGAGGAAAAGGAAATCTATCTTTAATCCTCCAGCTTTCAGCTGCTTCACTGGCGGCAATTTTGATATTAAAGAATAGTATGTTGGCAGGAATCGGAATATTTCTAGTCAGTCTGCTATTGAGTGATTTCTTAATGTCCCTCTGGTATAACCTGAAGGACAATGTATGGCTAAAGCTCTACCCAATATCAAGGGCGCAGCAATATTGGGCTTATCAATGGGGGGCTATAGTAATTTTATTGCCTATATTTATCCTGCTGATATTAATTAACGTAGCCATAAATGGTGCCATCCTTAATCCAGTGGTGGATTTATTCATTATAAGCATCTGGCTGCTGATTATAACACAAATAAAGGCATTTTCCATCTATACAAAGATGTTTTTGCGTGTATAATATAAGCAAAGGAAAGTACTTTGCATCATTTAATAGTTGAGATATATCTTGGAAAGCATTTTTCTGTAGTAAGGTGAGGCGTAGGAATATCAAGCCATATTGAATCCTATGGCAATGCAGCTACAGGGAGATTACCGGGAGCTATCCAATGCTTTAGACGATGAAGGTACTAGATAGGGGGCAAATAATGAGAGAAATGAGAAGAAAAGATAAGGAAATATCCCCAGAGGAGACACAGGAGCTACTTAGAAAGCACGAGGTAGGCATATTTACAACTGTGGACCAGGAGGGGCAGCCCTACGGCGTACCAGTAAACTATGTATATACCGATAGCAAAATATATTTCCATTGCGCTAAAGAGGGTCATAAGCTGGACAATATTAGAGATAATAATAAAGCATGCTTTACGGTATACGGCGGAAATGAAATAATCCCCCATAGATTTACCACTACCTTTGAGAGTGTTGTAGCCTTTGGCAGGGCAGTGGTGGTGGAGGATGACGAAAAGCTGGAGGCGCTGAGGCTGATTATAGAAAGGCTCAGCCCCGGTTTTGAAGAGGAAGGTATGACGTATATCAATAAATCCGGAGGGGCTACCCAGGTGGTAAGGCTGGACATACAGCATATGACGGGCAAAAGAGCTATTCCCCCCAAGCGAGCATAGGCAATAGGAAGGCTATGGAGGGGTGGAGGCAATGAGGGTATTTGTAGCCATAGAGCTTCAGGAGGAGGTAAAGGGTTACTTAAGCAGAATCCAGCAGATTGCTGTCCGGCACAGCAGCAGGGGGAATTTCACCGCCAGAGACAATCTACATTTAACTGTAAGATTTATAGGTGAGGTGGACTTAAGCTTGCTATCGGAGATAAAGGCAGCTATTACAGCTGCAGCCGGTGAGATTAAGCCCTTCGATCTTTATACGGCTGGTTTAGGATATTTTCCACGGAAAAACAGAGTCATTTTATGGACTGGTGTGAAGGGTGACATCACCAGCCTTAGGCAGCTATATGCTGGGGTGGAGAAGCATTTAGTCAGAATAGGTATACCACAGGAGGATAGGGGCTATACTCCCCATCTTACCCTTGGGAGGGAAATTGTACTTAATAGTAGTGTTGAGGCTATTGAAGGGGAGCTAAGGTTTGAGACTAAAAGTATTATCGTGCAGAGGCTTTCTCTAATGGATAGCTGCCGAGAGGATGGTAAACTGGTCTATAGACCGATATACGTATGTCCCTTAATGAAATAGCGTTAGAATTGTATCGATACGAAAAATATTGAAAATTAGCGGTTTTTAATGATTTACAGATAAAATGTTTTGTGCTACAATTAAATTGTACTCATAGAGCGATACAACATACATACAATTTAAGGGGAGATGTAGCGTGAACAAACCATTATCTGTAAGGGATCTAACCCTAATCGGGTTATTAACTGCTTTAGTGGCAGTAGCCACCATGATTATTAAGGTGCCTATTCCTGCCACACAGGGCTATATACATTTAGGCGATAGTATGATTTTTCTGGCAGCGATATTATTCGGTAGGCGTCATGGTGCTGTAGCGGCAGGCTTGGGTTCCGCATTGGCGGATATTTTACTGGGCTACACGGCATATGCCCTTCCTACATTGATTATTAAGGGTCTTATGGGCTACATGGTGGGAGTAATCGCAGAGCAGCAAAGTGAATCCCTATTAAATATCAGAAATATTATAGCTATGATAGTAGGGGCTGTGTGGATGGCATCAGGCTACTTGGCTACAGCAACAATAATGTATGGTGATTTTACAGCTGCTCTAGTAGGCGGCTTTCCAAGTGATCTGCTGCAGGGCTTCGGTGGCGCAGTGTTATTTATACCTTTGGGCATAGCACTAAAAAAATCAAGCTTTTATAAAGATTATGTGTTAAAATAGCAATAGTTAAGAAAAGATATGGTTAGGTGACCATGTCTTTTTTAATGTCATTAAGCTAAACATTGATGTTGATGTATTTTGGCCTCAAATATGCCCTTCCGGTGTTGACAGAGGAAACGCAAAAAGTTAAAATCAGTTGTATTGAGATGATTCGAAATAACCACAGAGAGAGGATAGAAAATGACGCAACAGGTTGAATTTATTAATGAAGTGCGAAGAAGAAGAACCTTCGCTATAATATCCCATCCCGATGCAGGGAAAACCACCTTGACTGAGAAGCTCTTGCTGTACGGCGGCGCAATTCGTTTGGCGGGCTCGGTTAAATCCAGAAGGGCGCAAAAGCATGCGGTATCCGACTGGATGGAAATAGAAAAGCAAAGAGGTATTTCAGTAACCTCCAGTGTTCTGCAATTCGACTATAATGGCTATTGCATCAATATATTAGATACCCCTGGACATCAGGATTTCAGTGAGGACACCTACAGAACCCTGATGGCAGCTGACAGCGCCGTTATGGTCATCGACTGTGCAAAGGGTGTAGAGGCCCAAACCAAGAAGCTTTTCCATGTATGTAAGATGAGGGGAATTCCGATCTTCACCTTCATCAACAAGCTGGACAGAGCAGGTAAAAATCCCTTTGAGCTAATTGAAGAAATCGAAAACGTTCTTGGTATAAGGGCATATCCTGTCAACTGGCCGATTGGTACAGATGGTAACTTTAAGGGCGTATTTAACAGACAGCTATCTCAAATAGAGGTATTCAGCGACGGAAATCATGGTCAGTCGGTGGTGTCCTCCCTAAAGGGCGATGTTACAGATGAAAACTTCAAGGACTTACTTGGCAATCAGCTACATCAGCAGCTGATGGAGGATATAGAGCTATTGGATGGCGCAGGGGACGAGTTTGATCTAAATAAAATACTTAAGGGCGAATTAACGCCTGTATTCTTTGGTAGTGCCATGACCAATTTTGGTGTGCAGCCCTTCCTGGAAAAGTTCCTGGAGCTTACGCCACCGCCCCTTTCAAGGGAAAGTGATCAGGGGGAAATCGACCCTGAAACACCAAACTTCACCGGCTTTGTTTTTAAGATTCAGGCAAACATGAACCCTACCCACAGAGACAGAATTGCCTTTATAAGAATTTGCTCCGGTAAATTCCAAAAGGGCATGCAGGTAAATCACGTCCAGGAAAATAAAAAGGTGCGTTTATCTCAACCAACACAATTCTTAGCTCAGGACCGTGTTGTGGTGGAGGAGGCCTATCCCGGGGATATCATAGGAGTTCATGATCCGGGGATTTTCAGAATCGGTGACACCCTATGTGAGGATCAATCAAAGGTACAATATTCAGGAATCCCAGTATTTGCACCGGAGCATTTCGCCAAAATATATGCAAAAAACTCCCTAAAGCGAAAGCAGTTCCTAAAGGGCATCAGTCAGCTGGCGGAGGAGGGCTCCCTACAGGTATTTAAGAGACCTAACATCGGCACTGAGGAGCTAATTGTGGGGGTTGTAGGAATATTGCAATTTGAGGTGCTGGAGTATCGCCTACAAAATGAGTATGGCGTAGATATCAGCATGCAGCAGCTGCCCTACAAGCATATCCGTTGGGTAGAGATGGAGAACTTTGACGCCGATGAATTTGGTGTGACTATGGATACCCTAATCGTACAAGACGAGGATGAAAGGCCGGTTCTTTTGTTCCAAAATGAATGGTCTATTGAACGGGTTAAGGAAAGAAATAAAAATGCCGTGTTAACAGATATAGCGTTGAGAAAATAGAGAAGATGGACCGTCGATGAGACGGTCTTTTTTGTTGCTGGAAATTATGTTTTAATTCCCCATATATAGGGGGCGTTTCTTATTAAAATCAAGACGGATACATCGAAGCTTCCTGAGAATCAAATAGTTTCATTGGAAAACATTAGATACGGAGTACTTTTATACTGCTAAGCAATGGGGGTGTTTCAACAGAGGATAAAGTAAAAATTCACAATTGATAATTGTTAAATTAATAACTGAAACAATGGGAAAATAGTCCCATGCAAGATTACTGATATTACATCTTTGTGTTTCCAATGCCTTCAGAAAATAAATGTCGAAATATGTAAAAATATGTTGCAATATAGCTTGTCATAATTTGCAGGAATAAATAAAAATATAAAGAATTTAACAAGCTAAATTCAAATAATAGTTTACTTAAAACTGTATAAGGGCAAATCCGCCGAAAGACGGAGACGCAAAGCCACGGGTCTAAGGTATAGAAAAAACTATGACGGCTGGGTTGCCAGAAAAGAGTAAAGGGGAAAGATCTTCTATGCTTATTTTGGCATAGATTTTTTTTGTTTCAGCAACAGTAAAACAATACAAGAAAGGGTGAAGGAAGTGAAAAAAATTGCATTAATTTTAGTTTTACTAATACTATCGCAGGTAGCTTTACCTATGTCTGTATATCAGGCATATGGGATGGAAACTGGACTCGAGCCAATTTATATAAATTTTCAGTCCACAGCTGCTTCAGTGCCTGAAGGGTATATAGCTGATTATGGTGAGCTATATGGCATGAGGGGAGGCTATACCTTTGGCTGGAATAAAGACCATGCAGCAGGTGGTGTCTTATGGGAGAACCAACAGGATGCTTCACTGGCCACCGGGATAACCATGGACTCCGACAGCATATGGGAGCTTCAGCTTTATAATGGTATTTATGAGGTAACCCTTGGTGTATATGCTGAGGAAGACAAGACCATAGGATTAATAGTTGAGGATAGGAGCTATTGGAGCCACCAGCCTTTAGCTGCAAATGAGGTCTTAGAAAAAACGTATCTGATAGAGGTAACGGATGGGAGACTGACACTAAAGGCAGAGACCGAGGATACTATCATCAGTTACCTGTATGCTGTTCCAAATAGCGTAATCATCGAAGCGGAGGAAGCGGGGGATACAACGGAGGACTCTGAGGGAGAAACTGGGAATACGGGTGAAACGGAGCTGGCTGACGAGGATGCTACTGAGGAAGCAGCTACCGAAGGTGAAGACGATCTACAGCTACCCTCGGTGCTTTTAAAAATGTATAATGCCAATCGCAATCCACAAAACAACACCATATTTCCTTGGTTTCAGCTGGTAAACAGTGGTGATGAGGCTATTGACTTAAAAAATATCACAATCCGATACTACTATACCATTGACGGGGAGCTGGATCAAAAGCATTTCTCAGATTGGTCAAACGTAGGGGCCGGAAATATCACAGGAAAATTTGTAAAAATGCAGCAGCCTTGGGAAAATGCTAACTACTACTTTGAAATAGGCTTTGCTGAGGGGGCTGGCAGCCTAGCCTCAGGTGCCATTGCAGAAATCCAGGGCCGAATTGCAAAGGTGGATTGGAGTGATTATGTTCAGACCAATGACCATTCCTTTAATCAAAATGCAGCCAACTATGTTGAATGGGATAGAGCTACAGTTCACTATAATGACTACCTGCTTTGGGGTAAAGAAGGCAACGAGGTGGCGCCTGAGCCAGTTCCCACTGAGCCAAAGCTTCAGCTAAAGATGTTCAATGTCAACCGGGAGGAGATAACGAATACGATTTTCATCAGATATGAGCTGGAAAATACAGGCCAGCTTCCGGTTGATTTAAAGGATGTTAAAATGCAATATTTCTATACCGCAGATGGGGAGAAGCCCCAGAATTATTTTGTCGATTGGTCTACAATAGGGGCATCGAATATAATCGGTGAGTTTATAAAGCTGGAGGAATCCTTGGTGGGGGCAGATGGTATTCTGCAGACGGGCTTTAAGGAGACTGCTGGAATATTGCAGCCGGGGGAAAAACTGGAAATTCATTCCAGAATAGGTAAATCTGACTGGAGTAATTATAATCAATTAAACGATTACTCCTTCAATCCCAATGCCTCTAATTATGAGCTATGGCAGAGGGTTATACTATTGCTGAATAATGTGCCAATATGGGGAGAAGAATCAGACGTATTACCGCCGTCTGAAGGACCTCAGGAGCCGCTATCCCCCATTAGGATACAAATGTACAACGGCAATCGGTCAGAGCCTAATAATACAATTTTTCCTTGGTTTAGAATTTACAACGACAGCACCAAGACCATCGCCCTTAAGGATGTCAATATCAGGTATTTCTTCACGATTGATGGTGACAAGCAATTGAATTACTTCGTTGACTGGGCAAATATTGGGGCCTCCAATGTCATGGGCAGATTCAGCCAGTTTGCAAAGCCCCGTCCCGACGGCGATCATTATTTTGAAATCAGCTTTAAGGATAATGCAGGCACCTTAGCACCTGGAGAATATGCAGAGGTGCATACAAGGGTAGCAAAGACGGATTGGAGCAATTTCAGTCAGGTGAATGACTTTTCCTTTAATGCCATCGACAGCTTTTTCAATGATTGGACAAAGGTAAATGGCTATTATAAGGGTTACTTCGTGTGGGGAGAGGCAGATTTTTTCGATATCCCACAAAATCTATACAGCGAAGCAACCGAGACCACGGTTTTATTGCAATGGGAGCCGGTGGAGACCGCCGCGCTTTATGATGTTGAGGTGGATGGTGTCGTACATTCTGTTGATAGCCAAACCAGCTATTTGCATACAGGGCTTTTAGCGGGGACTGTCCATACCTACAGAGTAAGGGCAAAAACCACCAACGTTACCGGGGGCTGGTCAGAGCCATTGGAGGTATTCACCGTGCCGGGCATACCCCAAAGTATACAGGCGATTAGCACCAGCCAGTCAGTTAGCCTCAGCTGGCAGCCTGTTCCCGGTGCCCTAAGCTACGAGGTGGAAATATACGGCTTACCAATAGATGCAGGTGCCTCAACTGCCTATCTTCATACGGAGCTAAACCCCAACACCCAAACCACCTATCGTGTAAGGGCTAAAAATGATAGTGGTATAGGACAGTGGAGTCCGATAGTGGCTCAATCAACCTTACCAGCAGTGCCGACAGGCCTAAAGGCCAATGCCTCCTCCAGCTCAGCAATGATTACCTGGAACTCAACAGCCGGAGCCACCGCCTATGATTTGGAGGTAAATGGTGAAATTTTAGAGGGCTTGACTCAGCCTAGCTTTCAACATATGAATCTATTTCCCAACGAGATACAAAGCTATAGGGTTAGGGCAAAAAATCCCCTAGGTTTGAGCCAATGGAGCAGTATAGTTACAGTTCAAACTCTGCCTGCCACACCTAAGAACCTAGTAGGAGCTGCAGAAAAAACACAGATTTTACTCTCTTGGGCTTCCGTCGAAGGTGCGACTGCCTATGACCTTGAGGTAGATGGGGCTGTAATGGAGAATATAACAGCAACGGAATACCTTCATAAAAATCTTACACCTGATTTAAAGCATACCTATCGAGTCAGGGCAAGGAATGGCATAGTATTAGGGGAATGGAGCGGAGCTATTAGCGTTATTACCCTTTTAGAGGGAGAGCTTAGAATAACTGCTAACCCCTACAGTACGCAAATCTCAGTGTCGTGGAATGCATTACCCGGCGCTACCTCATATGACATAGAGGTAAATGGTGTCATCATAAGCAACGGCTTAAGCACCAGCTATATTCATAGAAATCTTCTGCCTAATACTACCCATACCTATAGGGTCAGGGCAAGGAGCCAAGGGGGGCTGGGGCAATGGAGTGCTGCAGTTTCAGCAACAACGATATTCGGAACACCTCAAAATCTGCAGGCAATTGCCTATAGCGATTCCATCACTGTATTCTGGCAGGCAGTTGCTGGCGCTACAGGCTATGACGTCTTTGTTGATGGCAGGGTAATCTCTATTGGCGACAATACCCATTATTATCATATGGCATTAGAACCCTATTCATGGCATGTATATCGTGTAAGGGCAAGGGGTGAAGGGATCGTAGGAGAATGGAGCTCTGCAATTTCCAAAGCAACCCTGCTGGGTACGCCTGCCAATATAAAGGCGACACCCTCAAGCCATCGAATTAAACTGGAGTGGGATTCAGTTGCCAATGCCAGCTACTACGAAATTGAAGCTGACGAGGTCATTATAAAAGAAGCAATCACCAGTACCTTTACTCATGAGGGCTTAGAGCTAAATAAAGCATACACCTATAGAATCAGGGCAGTAAGAGATGGTGAGATCCCAGAATGGAACAGTATCAGCGAATGGAGTGCTTCAATTAAGGTTACTACATTGGCGGGACCGCCAACGAACCTAAAGGCAGAGGCAGCCACAGATGCTATTACCCTCACTTGGGATGAGATAGAGGGTGTCACCAGGTACGATATTGAGGTGGATGGCACTTTAGTTGAGGTAATAACGACCTCTCGATATGTGGTGGAGGGCTTGAAGCCAAATACCTATCACAATTTCAAGGTGAGAGCCAGATATGGCGAAGGGCTAAGTGAATGGAGCCAGCTATTGGAGAAAAACACGTTGCCGGAATTAACCATACAGGTGCCAAAGGATAATCTTTTCCATTTTGTTGTGGTTGCACCGCCTAAACAGGATAAGGATAGCTTTCTGATAACAGTTACCTATGATTCGGAAGCGGTTGAAGCAACGGATTTATCTGCCAATGCGCCACAGGTGATTTTAACTACAGGCATGATACCTGGAACCCAGATCAATATTGTAGAGTTTACCCTCGGAAAAATAGTATATCAGGTTGAGGGTGCCACAAAGACAACCGTTAATAGTATACAGTTTCTGTCCCTGAGCAATGAGGATTCAAAAATAAGCTACAAGATTGAATAACTTGCGCTACCTATATAAAAGCCAAAGGAGAATGTGAATGAAGGGCTATCGATGGTTAAGAATATTGCTTAGTATCATAATTGTCTTTGTCTTCCTGTTTAGGCCTATTCCAGTGTCAGCTGCAAATAAGCTGGATATTGTCTTTATTATAGATCGTTCGGGAAGCATGGGTTCAAGTATTGATAATGTGAAGAATCAAATTAACGGCTTCACTAACTTATTGGAAAGTCAGGGGATTTCCTACAGACTTGGTTTGGTCACCTATGAAGCTGATGTAACAGTTTATCCATTAACCAGCAATGTAAATACCTTTAAAAATAACCTGTCCAGTATATATGTATCTGGGGGTACGGAAAATGGCCTAGATGCTATTTATAGTGCAGTAAATGACTATATATTTGATATCAGTGCGGCAAAATACTTTATCCTTATTGGAGATGAGCATATTTACAGTAGATATGGTCGTACTGAGGCTTCTATTAAAAGTTTACTCAACAACAATCATATTATATTGACCAGCATTGGTATTCCTTATATAAGTGCACAATTTAAAGGGATAAGCGATGCCACCGGGGGGCTTTATTTAGACCTTTACAGTGATTTTAAAACCAGCTTGGCCTCAATCTTTGATCAAATTCAGACAATTCCCACCCTTGATATTGTATCACCAACAGCAAATCAGGTGATTAGCGGGTCGAATACAGCCTTTATCCCGGTGGTAAATGTGGAGGACCCCGACAGCGACAGGCTGACCTTTTCCTTATATGTAGACAATGAGGCCAATCCGAGACAAACCAAGGTCATTACCAATACCACAGGATCACAAATGGTCAGCTTTGATGCCATGAATATGACGGGATTATCTGAGGGTAATCATAGCTTTAAATTTACGGTGAATGACGGCACCGCCACTGTTCAGGAGGTAGTTGCCTTTAGGATCGACAAAACACCACCACAATTAGGGACAGTAAATGTTACCCCTACTGCCAACAGCATCACCATGGCGGGAAGTGCCACCGATGCAATGGCGGGCATGCATGCTGTTCCCTATAGATTTACAATTGGTACGGTAAACAGTGGCTGGGTCACCCAATCCTCCTATACCAGAGGCTCCTTAAGCCCAAATACAGCCTATACTGCTAAATTTGAGGCCAGAGACAAGCTAGAATTGGTGGGTACAAGAGAGCAGCAGGTTTATACCCTAGCCCAAACCCCCACCTTCACCATTGGGAACCAGAGGATAGACAGCATGGAGCTATCAATTACCGATAATAACCCTGCTATAACCCAATATCAGGTTAAGATAGGAAATCAATATGTCAGCAGTACAGGTCATTTGACCTCGACACCTGTTTGGATTACAGCAACAGACCGAAGAATTGCCCTAAGGGGCTTGACGGCCAATACCAGCTATGGGCTTCAGGCAAAGGCAAGAAATCAGGCAGGGGTTGAAACAGCATTTTCGGCTGGCGTAACGGGTATTACGCTGGCGCCTCCCCCGCAGAATATACAACTGAATACAAGTCAAACGGAGGTCAGCCTCAGCTGGTCAGCTATAAATGGTGCTATCGGCTATGATGTTGAGGCAGATGGGGTAATTGTTAATAATGGCGCTACTACATCATATATTCATAGAAATCTAGCTCCCAATAGCCAGCATAGCTATAGAGTAAGAGTAAGAAATGGCGGCGGCATAGGGGAATGGGGCGTTATCCATACAATTACCACCCTGCCATATCCGCCTGTTGCCCCGACTAATATTAGCTTTATCGAAAGCCAAAGCAGCATACAGCTGGATTGGGACGCTGTACCCGGGGCTGATGCCTATGAGGTGGAGGCAAATGGAGAAAGCATATACTCAGGTAGTCAACAGCGTTATATCCATCAGGAGCTAACCCCGGAAAGTAACTATATTTATAGAATTAGGGGGATCAATCGAGGTGGGGCAGGAGAATGGAGTAGTGAGCATTCCGTTTATACTCATCCATATCCACCGGGTGAAGTTACCAATATCAGCACACAAATAACCAAAAACTCAGTAAGGCTTCAGTGGCCCTCTGTTGAAGGGGCCACAGCCTATGAGCTTGAGGTAGATGGTGTCATTTTGGAAAATGATAATAATGCCTTCTATAGTCATGAGGATCTTTTACCCTTGACCGGGCACACCTATCGGGTGAGGGCCAAAAACATCGGAGGAAAGGGGCCATGGAGCGCAGCAGTGAACGTGACTACCTATCCAGAAGCGCCGGTGGTGCCAGCAAATATTATGACCACCTCCGACAGCAGCAGCATTAGCCTTACCTGGTATCAGGTTGCCCATGCTGAAAGCTACGAAGTTGAAATAGATGGTGGTGCAGTAATCAATATTGAGGATACTGTATTTCTCCATGACGGCTTAAACACTAATGCCCAGCATAGCTACAGGGTAAGGGCAAGAAATATCAGTGGGGTCAGCCCCTGGAGCAAGCCCTTAGCAATGTCAACTATGGCGGATGAGGCAGTTGCCCTGACAAACCTAATAGCGGTTGTGACAAATCACTCTATTATGCTGTCCTGGGATGCTGTGAGCTTTGAAAATAGATTTGAGGTGGAGGTGGATGGCGTTTTAATGGACAATCATGAGAACACCACCTATCATCATACTGGGCTTCAGGCAGATGAATATCATACCTACAAAATAAGAGTTAAGGATGAAAATCAAGACCCTCAATGGTATGTGATTCTTTCATTGGCTACCTTGCCTAATCCCCCCGATGCACCGGGAGAAATAGAGGCCTTTGCTACTAATACCGCCATTGAGCTGAGATGGGAAAGACCCGAGGGTGTAACGGGATATGATGTTGAGGTCAATGGGACGGTGCTGGACAATGGCTTACTAGAAAGCTATTTGCATGATCAGCTAAGCCCAGGCACCACCTATTATTATAGAATAAGAGCGAAGAATATGACGGGGGTTACAGCATGGAGTCCGTTGCTGGTTAAGGCTACCACCAGCCCAACCTACATGGTGGAGGGAAAACAGGGTGAGGCCTTTGAAATGTCTCTGCTTGCATATCATGTGCAGGACTTTAGTCAACTGACCTTTGTGGTGGTATATGATCCTGAAGAGCTGGAGGTAGAGGATTTATATGGCTTTACCATAGAGGCTGAAAAGCTGATGGAGGGGGTAATTCCCGGCACCAGCATTGCTGTCAAGCATACGCTGGGTAGGATTGAGTATAGGATTAATCAATCAATACTGCCCGGTACCTCATGGACAGGTGAGGTCTCCGGCATAGTGTTTAAATCAAAAGTCGATGGTAATGTAAGCATAGATTTCATAGTGGAATAAGCAGAGAAATGAGGAATGAAAATGATAAAGGAAAAGCATAGCTATAAGCGGGTTATTGCATGGGGGCTGGGGGTGGCGCTATTGGCTCCCCTCTTCATCTATGCGGTAGATCCTCCTAACATTAAGGATATTTTGCTTAGCGAAAATAAAAAAGGCGTTATTGTCAGCCAGGATGAAGAGGCTAGAATTGCAGCAGAGATATCAAATATCACAGGGGTTGCCACCTCAAAAATTCATCAGCTAAGACAGGAGGGCTACAGTTGGAATCAGCTACTCACATATTTAAGCGGGGCGGATTTAGCTGAGGATACCAATAGTAGGCGTGCCCAGCTGTTGAGGGCAGGGCTTTCGGATGAATTCATGGCCCGGCTGCTGGAAGAGGGCTTTTCATCGGAGGAAATTCAAGAAGCGAGAATACTGTCTGAACGGCTACAGTTCAATCTTTTAGAGATTGTAAGAGGTGCTGCAACGGCAGTGGCACCTTTAGCTGGCGATGAGCATCAGGAGCAAAATAAAAGCCTACAGGCCCTCTACGACAGCTTTAGTCTGGAGGAGGCCATAAGCCTTATACTGAAGCTGGAAAAAGGCTTAGGCAGCAAAAGTGCAGCATTGGAGGAATATATCACATCGCTTCAGTTAGATATCAAGCTGATAGACTTTATAGGGGAATGGGAGGAGTATGAGGCCCTAAAGGCTGATAGAATGATGCTGACAGAGGTGGTTACCCTTCAGGAAATAGAAGAGCTGATGCTGGCTGCCCTTTATCAGGGTAATACAGCAAATGAGCAACCGGAAGGCTCCTTAATTGAAAATAACAGTATAACAGAGACCACAACAGAGGAGAAGCTGCTGCCACCAGCCTTTGAAGAGATAAAGCCCCATAATCCAGCACAGCAGATTATGGATGAAATCAATCAATTAAACCCTAATATACAACGAAGGAGCGTTAACCATGAATAAGAAATACAAAGCTAAAGGCGCTATGATGGTTCTTTTAATAGCTATAGTTTTACAGGCGGGCTTCAGTGTATATTCAATGATTGACGACGGTGGATACTTTCACAGAAGACAGGTGAGTCTTTTAGCTGATGAAAATATCTCTACAGCAGCTGTAACGCTTGATATCAGCCAAGAAATCAAGGATATTATCATGGGGCAATACCCGGATAGCTATTCTGCCTATCTTGAGAAATACCAGCAGTTTTTAACTGGCTTCACGGTAAGCCCAGCACTAAAATCTCAGGTGGAGGCGCTTTTGAAGGATGGCTATCGGCTGGGGAATGTCATGACCAGCTATGATTTCCTATATCATGGCTACGGTACTATGGCGGAGCTGAAAAATATGCTAGCAGAACAACAAAGAGGACAGTCATGGACGGCCTTATTCAGAGGATATCACAGCAGCAATAATTTTATACCCAGGGCCTTCGATGGTGAATATCTAGAAAGACTGACACAGACTCCTGGCATTACTTCCGATGATATTATGATTGCCGATAGAATATCACAAAAGTCAGGCATACCCTTTGAAACATTGATACATCGAATGCAGGAGGGGGAAAGCTGGCGACAGATAACTGAGGCTGAGGGTATATTAAATGGGTCATCCACCTTGCCAAGGGTACAGGTTACTCAGGAAAAGCTCCAAAGCTATGGTCATCTGGGCTTATCTGAAGACAGTATTGTTGAAGGCCTAGTGCTGGCGTATAAACAGGGACTAACAGAGGCCGCGGTATTAGAATTAGCTGCAGCAGGGAAAACCCAAGAGGAAATACTGATGGCAGGCTATCAGGAAAAATATCAGTGAACAAAAGTGGCTCAGCCATGTTTGTTTTCCAGGGAACCCCTGCGTTCCCTAGGACGCTTCGCTGTACTCTCCTCATTGGAGATAAGGGGGATAACCCCTTAACAACCCCCATTTCATAGGAAAAAAACGAACTTTCCTATGAAAAAATAAAGGAGGCCTAAAAATAAGTGAAACGTATAAATCGAATACTTTTAATCCTATGCCTGCTGTTTCTTCTCTTACCCCTTCAGGCCAATGCAGAAACCCTGGAGGAGCAGCTGAATAACCTTGTGGGCCCAGCTAAGCAATATAATACAAAGCTTTCACCGGTCTATATCAGGAATAATACTCTGGAGGAAAGCATTAGCCCCCAGAGCGGAGAAATTACCCTGATGCAAACGGATTATGTTCTGCCGGGCATCAATGGGCTTGATTTAGAGATAAAGCGTATATATAAAAGCGGCGTATCAAATGTTCAGGAGATGAAGGTTAAGTACGTCAATGGTGCATGGGTAGATTATGTCCATTCGGATGCCAAAACCTCCTCCTTTTACGAGGACCGATATAATATCGGAGTAGGGATGCGTTTTTCCTTTCCAGCTATGGAAATCAGGGAAAATGAAGACAAAAGCAGCCATAAGTTCCTTCATACAGAGGGGGGCGATGTTTATCGTTTGCGGGCTGTATTGATGGATGATATTGTTACATACATGCCGGAGGGACAAACCGTTCGAGATGTTATTATCAGAGAATCAGAGGAATATACCAACGGACAGGCCGACGGCAGATCAAAGTATGTGATGTCGGGGAAGGATGGGAAGAAAACCTATTTTTCTGAGGATGGAAGAATATTGGCGATTGTTGACCGTTATGGCAATACCATTAAATTTGAGTACGATACCCTCAGCTATGATATCGACGGCACTAAGATCGATAAAAGGCTAATCAGTAAAATTACCGATACTGTAGGCAGGGTGGTTACTCTGGAATATAAAGAGGATCACAGCTACAGAGTAGGCAAAATTAATGAAACCGCCTATTCAAGGGAGGATAGCTATAAAGCATCACAAAACCCAAACACTGTGGATTCAGGGGATTTAGAAAATAAGTTTCAGGTAATCATTACCCTTCCTGGAGAAAAGAAAATCGTATATGACAAATCGGCGGTATTAATCAATGATAAAAAGCAGGTTATACGAACAAGGCTGCAAAGGGTATTTGATGTGGACGGAGAGGCAAAATATCATTATTGGTATGAGCAACCAGAGCTGGGCTTTACCTATACCAATGGTAAAAGCTATTCTGTATATAATCGCTATGAAAATCTGGTGCAAATAGATTATCTAAAAGCCAACAGAATCAAGCGCTACAGCTATGACTCCTTCACCCAAGGCCTAAGCGAGGGCAGTATGCAGTATCGAAAAATAGTTGAGGTGCTAGAGCTGGCCAAGAAGGATTTTGATAACAGCCAAGAAAAATTTATCGATAAATTCATTACTGAAACCAAGGATAGAGTAACCTATAGCTATGTCAATGAGGCCGACGGCTTTGACCATGAAGGCTATAAGGAAAATGACAATGATTATTTAAAAAACACCTATCGCTATCAAACAAAAATTCTGGATTTACTGGGACGAACACAGCATTATTTTTATGATGGCATCCATCAGCTGGTGGAGATTCAGGACACAGGAGCCCACCACAAGGAAATTATCTATACTGAGCATGATGAAATGAAGCTGGTGAAGCTCAGGAAAAAGGTAATTTATCCTGTTGTAGATGGGCAGGCGGGAAGCACGCCAGCCATTGAGATAACTAATTATAAATATGACGAATATGGCAATCTAACTAATTTTACAGACAAAGGAGCCAATCGGGATGAAAATGGCATGCCTCTGGATAATGAGCATACTGTGGCCTATGCCTATGACTACGATCGTTACCATATGCCAACCTCCAAGACCTGGAAAAGAAACCCCGAAACCATCAGTCAGATATTGTATACCCTAAATGACATGGGGCAAGTGATACGGGAAACTAAAATTAATACCCAGGATGAAGAAAAATGGGCGGTTTCTGATTTTGAATATGATCAATATGGCAATATGACGAAAAGTGAAGCAAGGTCCGGTAATCAAGGCTTTACAAGCTTCTATGAGTATGGCGTGGATGCTCAGGGGACCAATCATAGGGGGGCTTATCTGACAAAGGCATATCATATTCTTGATGGGCAGAGGATTGAGCAGAAATACAGCTATGACTTCAATACAGGGAATAGGCTGCAGGAGATAGATCCTTTAGGAAATATTACAGCCTTTGAGTATGATGCCCTTGGACGTGTCATCAAAACCACACAGCCCAATAACGGTGTCATCCAATTCGGCTACAGGGATAATCCATATGAGAATTTTGCCATTGAAGAGACCGATGCCCTTGGCAATCGCTTCCTGTATGAATATGATACATTGGGCTATTTGCTGCTATACAGCCTTTGGAAGGAGAATCAGTGGCAGCCACTGGAGAGGAATGAGTATGATTCAAAGGGGAATTTGCTCAAGCAAATAGATGCCAATGGCCATAGCGCCCGCTTCGCCTACAATAGCTTCAGCAGGCTGATTTCTAAAGCATACTATGAAAATGACCAGGTGAAAAAAGGGGAGATCACCCTAAAATACGAAATGGCCTATGATGAAGGCACCCCTATACGGCTGACTCTAACCGACGAAGAGGGCTACGAGGAGCGCTATTATTATGATGCCTTTGAAAGGCTAATGAAGCAGGAATACACCCTAGATGGCATCGACTATTATACCGTAAGCTATGCCTATGATTATGAGGGGAAGGTAGTGGAATACACCGATGCCAGAGGAGCCACCAGCCATCGAGCATATGATGACCTGGGTAGACAAATTCTGTATATTGATGCCTTGGGCAATGAAACCCGGTACGACTACAATGCATTAAATCAGGAGATTAAGCGCCAAGAGCCCGACGGAAGAATAGTGGAGACCTTCTATGATGCCATAGGAAGACCTGTGGAGACTAAAATATATCTGGCGGACACAGCGGAATATTACTACAGCACCTTAAGCTACAACGCCAATGGTAATATTACGAGACAGACGGCAGGTGCTGGGCTGGGCATATTAAGAATACGTCAGTATGACGTCGAATACAGCTATGATGCTATGAATCAAATAATTGGTAAATTTGAAGGAATAGATGAGGATATCAGCAGTCATAAGGAGTACAGATATGATCTAGCAGGAAACTTGCTTCAGGAGCTGCACTATGTCAATGCTGAAAAGACACAATATTTGCTAATGGCATATACCTATGACTTTGCCGGTAGACATTTATCTGAAAAAACCGCCTACCGTGATTTGGTCAATCCTGCAGAGGAGCAGCTGTATGGCTACATTGAAAAGCAAATAGAAAGAGACCTTGTAGGGAATGTTGTTAAGGAATCCTCTCTGATTATAGATGAATTTGTACCAAACTATTATACCTATGATTATAGAAATAGACTGGTGGAAAAAAGAGAGCCCTTTAGACAGCAGAAGTATAAGACCACACAATACAAATATGATCTGAAGGGAAATCTGATAGCCGAAGCGGTGCTATATGAGGGGAGTGCCCTTACCACCACCTACACCTATAATGCTGGAAACAACAGGCTGACAGAGATAAACCCTCTTGGAGAGGTTCACCGCTATGCCTACGATGCCAATGGCAATCTAATCAAGGAGGTGGACCCAAGATATCTGGACCTTCCAATGACGGCGGCACCGGGCCTTGTCTATGAATATGATGAGTTGAACAGACTGGTTAAGGTCATAGATTTTGATGGCAGCACCTCTACGGTGGTGACTTATCTGGAATATGACGGCAGGGGCAATGTTACAAAGCAGGTTACTGGTGAGGGCTACGACAGCATTTCACCAGAAGACTCAATAGGAACCATAATGAAATATGATGCAATGGATAGAGTGATAGAAAAAATCTCCCCACAAACAGCTGCTGATAACAAGCAAAGGGGAACAAGCTTTATTACAGCCGGATATCAGTACGATTACCTAGGGAATATATTAGCCGAAACAGACGCCTATAATCATACAACCCAAAGCAAGTATTATCTGAATGGGGCCTTAAAGGAAAAAATATACCCTGACGGAGGCAAGGAGCTTTATCGCTATGATCTGACAGGACAGCTTTACAGCGAAGTCGTAAATCCTTTAGGCAATATCACTAAGCAATGGTATACGATATATATTACACCTATGAAGGTGCAATCCCCCGATGGTACCATCAGAAGGTATCAATACTCAAATACAGGGGAGCTGATTGCCTCCAGCGATGAGGCTGGCAACTGGAGCTATGCCGAATATGATTACCAGGGAAATCTTATAGCCACCAAGCAGTTTATCCGTAGAGAAGGTAATTCAGACTACTATAAGCTGGTTCGAAGCACCTACGACCAACAGGGACTTAAGCTGACGCAGGAGACACTTTTGCTGGAGTCAAAGGGACAACAGGAAACCACTATTTCTGCTAACGATTTAGTGAGCTATGAGTACGATAAAGCTGGACGGTTAATTAAATCCAATGGGCCTCTGGGTAGAGGGGTACAGTATGATTATGATGCAAATGGCAATATAATTACAACGATTGAGACTGTTTCAGCAACAGAGGTGGAGGTAAGACGGAAGCAATATGACCATCGTTCAAGGGTCATTGCAGAATCCCTACTGATAAAAACAACAGAGCTGGATTCGAAATTCCTGGTAGGAGCGGCATTTGACAGCATCTATTACGATCGCCTTCTATCCACCAGCACCTACAAATACAATAAAGATGGCCAGCCAACTGTTATGACAGATGCCAATGGCAATCAGACACAGGTGAGCTATGATTTAGACGGACGCCCCATCAGCAGAGTCAGTGCCATGGGGGACAGGCTCCAGTATTTCTATGACAGAAATGGCAATCTAATTGAGGATGTCAACGGTAATGGTGTAAGCACCCATTATCAATACGATGAGTTAAAGCGATTGATAAAAAAGCAGGAGACAGCACCGGAGGGCGTAGCAGTGACCCGTTTTGCATATGATGCAATGGGGAACCTGATAAAGGAGATAAAGCCCAACCAATATCAGGCGGATAAGGATACCCCTGAATTAGTGCTGGAAATGAAGGGAACTACCTACACCTATGACAGCATGAACCGTAGGGTAGCCACCTATTCACCGGAGGGTGCAGTACTGGAGTACATTATTTACAATGAAATTGGGAAGCCCCATAAGCTAATAGACGGCTTGACCTACTCGGGTGATGCGTCAGCCTCCTTAGGGACTGTCTATACCTATGATGGTTTAGGTAGAATTACAGCGATGACAGACCCATTAGGGGCCGTCACTAGCTTCCAATACGATGCGCTGGGTAATCTTGTTAAAAGGACAAATCCTAAGGGGGATATCATCACATGGGTATATTCTGGAGACGGTACCCTGGCGGCAGAAAATTATCCAGATGGCAGCAGCAAGCAGTATACCTATGACAAAAAGGGCAGAAAAATCAGTGAAACAGACCAAAGAGGAAATACCAGCAGCTATAGCTATAATAGCTTTGGCAAGCTGATGACAACGGTGGATGCCTATATGGGGACAACAGAGCTTAAATATGATTTGGTGGGGAATGTAATTAGCCAAAGAGACAAACGAGGTAACATCACCTATTTCAGCTACGATAAGAATAATAGGCTAGTTCAAAAAAGACTACCACTGGAGCTGGATGCAGCTGGAAATATTGTTTACCTTGTGGAGGATTATCAATATGATGCGGCAAACAACCTGCTTAAGAAGAGAATTACCAGCAGCAAGGACACCAGCTTTGTCAGAGAAACCCTGTATACCTATTATGCCAATAATAAAATAGAGACGATAAAGGATAACAATGGTGGCTACAGTAAAAGAAGCTACGACCTAAATGGCAACCTACTGCAGCAGGAAAGGGCTAAAAATGACAGCCAGTATGATGTAGAGGCCTATGGATATGATTCGCAGAATAGGCTAATAAAAAGAATTCAACTGGTTAATGCCACAGATATATATGGCGGTGACAGCTACCAACAGCTTTTGGATGCAGCAACAGGAAAGCTTCAGATACTTCACACCTATACATATGATGCTATGGGGAATAAAACAGCAGAAACAGATGCCAGAGGTCATAGGGTTAATTATAGCTATGATTTGCTGGGGCGTGTTGTAGAAACCAGCAGAAGCTTTGAGGGACAATCCATAAGCCAGCATTTTGAATATGATGCCCTTGGTAACCGCATCAAGGCAACGGACGAGAGGGGAAATACAACAGCATATCAGTATGACGCCATGGGGCGATTAATTAAGGTTGTCGATCCAATGAGTCAGACCTTTACCTACGGATATGATACTGCAGGCAACAAGATTACAGAGACAAATAGCCTGGGGAATACAATGACCTATGACTATGATAAATTAAATCGTGTCATTGCAGTGAAGGACCCATATCATCAGGTCATAAGCCGCAGTGAATATGACGAAAATGGTAATCTGATAAAGGCCATAGATGGAAAAGGCTATGAAACCCTGCAATTCTTCGACCTAGCTAACCGATTAATCAAAATCGTTGATCCAGAGGCAGCAGCGGCTAATCAATATACTGCCATATACCAGTATTTGACCACAGGGGAGATGGTTAAGGAAACAGATGCCTATGGTTATAGCACCAGCTATGAATACGATAATGCCGGTAGATTAACGGCGGTAATCGACCAGACTGGCATTGCCACCCGTTATGGCTATGATCTTCTGGGTAATAAGCTCTTTATGATGGAGGGCAGGGGTAAGGTGACGACATATCTCTATGGGGCCTTCGGCAAGCTAATAGAGACCATAAACAGCGAAAACCAATCGATATATTACCAATACGACCTGGCAGGGAATTTAGTACAGGAAATAGACAGAAGGGGCAACCATATCCTGTATACCTTTGACAGCCGCAATATGCTGACACAGAAGCAGGTTCAGGAGACCGGTGAGACAATAGCCTATAGCTATGATGCCGTTGGCAATAGACAGACAATGACGGATGAAAGCGGAGAGACCACCTATGTCTATGATGCCAATAACAGATTAACAGAAAAAAGGAAGGACGGCGCAGCAGATATAGCCTATAGCTATGATGCAGTAGGCAATATCACAGCCGTTACGGATAATAAGGGCTTTGCAACCACCTATACCTACGACAAAGCCAGCAGGATGAAAACAGTAAGCTTTGATGGCAGGACAGCCACCTATGAGTATGATGAAAATGGGAATAGGAAATCCATCGAATATCCAGGCGGCATAAAGGAAGCGTACGTCTTAAATAAGAATAATCGATTAATCGGCTTAACTAATAAGGCCAGCAATGGCGGTCTCCTGTCCAGCTACCAGTATACCTATGACCTGGCAGGAAGACAAACCAGCAAAACCGACAGCTACGGCACAACCAGCTACACCTATGACCCGGTGGGAAGAATAAAAACAGTAGAGGCACCGGGAAAAACCACCCACTACAGCTACGACAGAGCAGGCAACAGGCTGACCATGGAGGAAATCTACACCTCGCCCCAGCCCAGCGGCTATATTGACGCAGCAACAGAGGAAGCGGTACAATATAAAATAAAGAAGAGCGATTATGTCTATAGCAATGCCAACAAGCTCATAAAGCTGGTGGAAAAGCTGCAAAACGAAGCAGGTAAAGAGGTCCTTCAAAAGACCACCAGCTACCAATATGATGCCAACGGCAACGAGGTGAGGCAGGCCATAAGCTATATACTGCCCCACAGCCGACAGATGAGACAAAGCACCACCGGAGATATCCACGGTGATAACCAGACAGAAGAAATCAATAGCCTGGTGGAAAAGGTCAACAGCAAATTCGACGGCTTCAACAGACTAAAGGAAATGGAGAAAATCAAGGCAGGAGAAAGAGCCATCACCACCTTCATCTACGATGGCGATGGACTGAGGACCCAAAAAACCAGCAGAAGCTCAAAGGATAACTACCAGCCCGTCACCACCAGTTACCATTACGACAGACAGTACGTCATACTGGAGACCAACGAAGCAGGCGCAGTAAAGGCAAGATACATCAGAGGCAACAACTACATAGGCCGATACGACAGCAATAACCAGCTGGTGTATTACCTCTACAACGGACATGGGGACGTCGTACAAACCGTAACACAGGCAGGAGAAGTACAAAACCAATACGACTACGACATCTTCGGCAACCCAACCCTGCAGATAGAGCAGCACGAAAACGCCATCCGCTATGCAGGGGAATTCTATGACAGAGAAACAGGACTGTACTATCTGAGGGCAAGATACTACAACCCATATACAGGACGCTTCGTCAGTGAAGACAGCTACTGGGGCGAAGAAACAAACCCATTGAGCCTGAATCGCTATACCTACGGACACAATGATCCGATAAAATATGTAGACCCATCGGGACACGCAGTAACAGATTGGGATAAGCAGAACCTGAGTTCCTCAGAGATAAAGCAGTTAGAGAAATTGACAAGGCTATGGGATTTAGCAGACAAAGCAGGAAATCAGGATGTAATGAACCAAGCCCACAAAGATGCAGAAGCCATCAGAAATACAAAGAGAGCAGATGATGAAGTAGGTACAGGGGATGGGCATACGGTTAAGGTGAGTAGTAGTGGGACAAGTAGCTCGAATAGCTCCAGTGGCAGTAGTAGTTCAAGTAATAATAGTAGTAGTAATAACAGTAATACAAGTAGTGGAAAAACAGAGCCACAAGGATTAAATAATCTAGTAAACGGGCTTGTAAACACAACAACCTCACCAAATATGCCAGGATCAGCTAGCAACATAGGAGGAACTAACCAAACAAATAATACGATAAATGCAGGAAATCAGGGAATAGTTCTTACAAAAACAGTGATACCGAAACATAGTCAGGTAAACGAAACCTATGAAATAATTGAGGATATTCAAATACCACTAGGTGTAGGTTCAATCTCGATTCCTAGAGCAGGTGGACTGGACGTTCCTAGCGTAAAAGAGTGGATAACCATCATACCAGCAATTTTAGGATCTATAATATCTAAGCTTGGTTCAGTGGCATCAGGAGCGTTAATTGGCGTATCTATAGTAATTGGAAGTATTGAATTCACTATAACTGCCGAAGAAGAAGATGCAGCATTGAGGGCAGCAGAGGAGGAACGGCAAAAAGGTAATAGTGGGACTGAGGATACGGACACCAAATATCAAACAGATGAAAATGGCTATTTTGGTACTAAAGGTAGTAGTTCGCGGGTAAGAAATATCCCAGGTGGTGAAGAAGCTGCTGAAGAATTTTTTGAAGAGAAAACAGAAGGATATGTAACCGAAAAGGAGATAAGTAATGGAAAAGTGCGAGTTATGGAAGATGGAACAACTATAACGTACAGACCTGAATCTTCTTCTAGCGACCAGTCACCTGCTGTAGATATCAATGGAGGAAATACATATAAGCAGCAAAAAATACATTTTACAGATTAATATGGAGGAAAAGTATGAAACATTTAATAAGAAATTGGCTAGATGAAAATTCTGTAAACCTGTTGAAAAAATTATTAAATAAAAAACTCAATAGTATTATTACCGAAGAAATTGGTGACTATAGCTTATTAGCAATGTTAGATTGCGAGAACAATCAATTGCTAATAAGAAATACTCCTAAAATTCAATCAGATAATGAAGAGTATCCTTGTTTAGTAGTGACTGAAACTAATAAGAGAATAGATGGGTATAAGATCATAAGCATTAACCAAATCATTCGTAGTATTTCAATAATTAAAGATATTGTAACATGGAGATACAATAATACTAAATGGATGATTGAAAGTGATATTGCTATAAAAATCGACTTAGGAGAATATAATTTATGGATAATTAGTCATGACTCTTTAGCCGGTTTCATAAAAGTATTGAGAACTAAAGAGTCTATTATGTGTAATAACCAATTATTAGATGAGTATTGGTCGATGAAAACAGATAAACTTGACTCACTAGTTCGTGAAGAGATTATTATAGTGTAGTACATTGGAAAATGCTTTATTCATACTGTAGATTTATATGACAAAAGGGCGGTAGACCGTACAGCAATAAAATTTAGAATATTTTACTTGCTATGATAAGGCTAAACAAAATATTTGATTTCTGATATAGTATGACGAATTAGTAAGATTCGAATTATGACACGGCCTGACGGTTTGATAACACAGATTTTTAAGGTGATAAGATATTAAATCTGGTCACCTTTCCTTTTATTAAAATAAAGCCCTTTGCCAAAGAAATGATTCTAACCAAGCATTTGTCATTGAAGGACTGTTCCGACTGACAATATTATTGAAGATTCAAAAAACAAAAAACTTATAAACCCTAGCTATGGTACAGCAGGAAATATCACGGCGATTACAGATAAAGAAGCTAAAAGGATAACTACCAGCCCCTCACCAGCAGCTACCACTATGATCGCCAGCATGTCATACTGGAGACCAACGAGGCAGGCGCAGTAAACGCAAGATACATCAGAGGTAATAATTACATAGGCCGATACGACAGCAATAACCAGTTGGTGTATTACCTCTACAACGGACATGGGGACGTCGTACAAACCACAACACAGGCAGGAGAAGTACAAAACCAATACGACTACGACATCTTTGGCAACCCAACCCTGCAAATAGAGCAGCACGAAAACGCCATACGCTATGCCGGCGAATTCTATGACAGAGAAACAGGCCTGTATTACCTGAGAGCTAGATACTACAACCCATATACAGGACGCTTTGTCAGTGAAGACAGCTATTGGGGCGAAGAAACAAACCCATTGAGCCTAAACCGCTACACCTACGGCCACAATGACCCGATAAAATATGTAGACCCAACAGGCCATGCAGTAACAGATTGGGATAAGCAGAACCTGAGTTCATCACAAATCAAAGAAATAGAGAAACTTACAAGAATGTGGGATTTAGCACATAATCATTCAATGGAAGCTGTAAAAAATGCAATAGCAGAATGGGAGGGAGGGAAATAAACAATGAATAAAAAAATGATATATACTATAGTGAGTATTATAACTTTAACTCTTTCATTCTTATTATTTTCTTGTCAACAATATGGCAGAGGATCAGAGAAGGAGGAGGTTAAAATTACAAACATTAATATATATAAAGAAACCCCCGCATGGGAATTAGCACTGGCCGTAAAAGATGAAAAAACAGATACCATAGAAAAAATAGCAAAGGATAAACCAGAACTCCTGAATTATCAAGATACTAGATATGGGGCTACTTTACTATTTTGGGCTATAGGAATGGAAAAGTACAAATCTGCAGAGGCATTACTTAAGTGTGGAGCAAATCCAAATGTTTTATCAAAAACTGAGTGGAAGACACCTTTATTTTTAGCTGCTGGATTTTCATGGATTGATAATGATGCCAAAAAAGATCCTAAGTATGTAAAACTTTTGCTAAGCTATGGTGCTGACCCAAATATAACTTCAAGTGATAGTGAAAAATATATTATTGAACCAGATGCTAGTCCATTAATGAACTCTATAGGAAAAGGCATTGAAAAAACAAAAGCATTAGTAGAAGCAGGAGCAGATATCAACTACAAAACAGAAAGAGGATATACAGCTGCAATACAAGCATTAGGTATGGGGGCTAACGCTACACTTCAAGGAATCGAGTTTTCACACTATTTGATTTCTGAAAAGAAAGCAATTGTATCAGAACCATATTTTAGAAGACAAAGCTATGGTAATGAGGATCCTAATGAACCTTTATTTCCCGTATCAAGATTGAGACGTTGGGTCTATGGTTTAGATTCGGAAGCCTATAAAATGAAAATGGATATTGTAGAAGAGTTTGCCCGACAAGGTGTAGATTATTGGGAATCAGAGATTCCGGATGATGTTATTCAACAAATTAAAAAGCTTTATCCTAATGACCGGCAAGAGTATATAAAAAAATACTAAGCGTAAATATAAATATGGCAGGCTTTAAACGAGTCTGCCATATTTATATTATTTCTGAAGGAGATTACTTCCCAAACTGTCACGGGGGCGGTTCCGACTGACAATATAATTGAAAATTGAAAAAATATAAAACTTATAACCCCTAGCTATGATGCAGAAAAAATCAAGGCAGGAGAAAGAGCCATCACCACCTTTATCTACGATGGCGACGGACTGAGGACCCAAAAAACCAGCAGAAGCTCAAGGGATAACTACCAGCCTGTCACCACCAGCTACCATTACGACAGACAGTACGTCATACTGGAGACCAACGAAGCGGGGGCAGTAAAGGCAAGATATATCAGAGGCAACAACTACATAGGCCGATACGACAGCAATAACCAGCTGGTATATTACCTCTACAACGGACATGGGGACGTCGTACAAACCGTAACACAGGCAGGAGAAGTACAAAACCAATACGACTACGACATCTTCGGCAACCCAACACTGCAGATAGAGCAGCACGAAAACGCCATCCGCTATGCAGGCGAATTCTATGACAGAGAAACAGGCCTGTACTACCTGAGAGCTAGATACTACAACCCATATACAGGACGCTTCGTCAGTGAAGACAGCTACTGGGGAGAAGAAACAAACCCATTGAGCCTAAACCTCTATACCTACGGCCACAATGACCCGATAAAATATGTAGACCCAACAGGCCATGCAGTAACAGACTGGGATAAAGCGAACCTGAGTTCCTCAGAGATAAAGCAATTAGAGAAACTAACAAGGCTATGGGATTTGGCAGACAAAGCAGGAAATCAGGATGTAATGAACCAAGCCCACAAAGATGCAGAAGCCATAAGAAATACAAAGAGAGCAGATGATGAAGTAGGTAGAGGGGATGGGCATACGGTTAAGAAGAGTAGTAGTGGGACAAGTAGCTCGAATAGCTCTAGTGGAAGCAGTAGTAGTTCAAGTAATAATAGTAATAACAGTAATACAAGTAGTGGAAACACAGAGCCACAAGGGTTAAATAATTAAGTTAACGGGCTTGTAAACACAACAACCTCACCAAATATGCAAGGATTAGCTAGCAACATAGGAGGAACTAACCAAACAAATAATACGACAAATGCAGGAAATCAGTGAATAGTTCTTACAAAAACAGTGATACCGAAACATAGTCAGGTAAACGAAACCTATGAAATAATTGAGGATATTCAAATACCACTAGGACTTGGAACAGTATCAATTCCTGTACCAAGGGGACTTGATTTGCCCGGTTTGAAAGAATTTATTACTTCTATACCAGCTATTATTGGAGCAGCAGGGTCAGCTGTCGTAGTAGGAATATTTTCAGGTATAGCTGTAATCATTCTAAGGACTGACGTTACCATGACCGCTGAAGAGGAAGAAGCTTGGTTAAGAGAAGCTGAGGCGGAGAGGCAAAAGAATAGTGATCGTACTGAAGGAGAGAGTAAAACTTCCTTACCAAATCAAGGAACGGTAAAAGGAAATGTAGAGGGGGATCCTCCTGTTGATGCTGGAAAACAAGGAAAATATGTTCAAGGCCATAATAATAGTGATTCATCAAAATCACAATGGTCTGAAGGAGAAGATGGAGTTGACCTAACGCAAGAAGCGTGGCAGAAAGGAAAAACATTATCTGATGGAACTAAAGTTTGGGATACAGGGCAAACAACTGGTTCTAATGGAGAAACAGGAGTATGAGCGCACATAGATGGTAAAGGAAATATACATGGATATCCTGTTAATCCAGATCAGTATTTGAAGTAATTCATAAGTTTATGGAGGGAGTTTATGATAAAAACAGATATTGGGAATATAATGGTTACTGTTGACGAAGCGGTTTTAGATTATAAATCAATTAAACTTGCTAATAATGGCAAAAATTTCAAAGTTGATGGGCGTTATCAAGTAACAGTAGATAATATCGTCGTTTGTAATTCAGAAACTGTGATAGATATCTTAATAGACGATAGAAAAGTTTTAGACTTAAAAGGCTATTCAGAATCAGGTGAGCGTCTAGCACTGATAAGCTTTATGCACAATAACATTAAGCTAAGTATTGGAGTCGAAGGTGATCTACAAGGCGTTTATTATGAATATATGAATGATAGGTTGCGTGTTAAGATTACAAATACTGCATCAATAAATACACTTATTTTTTTTATTGCTTGGTTAAAGATGGATAATAAAGAACTGGAAGAAATATATACATGGTTTGCTGCAGATCCAACGTTAATTTCTTAAAACAAAAAAAGTGTTTATATTAGAATGCATAATCAAATGATAAGAGTGGGGGTAATCAGTAATTGGTTATCGCCTTTATCATTTTCCTTGGGTGTGTACCTTAGAGAGGATTGTCAAGGGAACGCCTAACTTGTTGGAAAACATACAGGTTCATTAGATGGCTTAACAGCAGCAGAAAGAACAGCTGTGAATGATTTAGTTTCAAGGGCAAAAACGTAGAAATAATCCCACGATCTAATGTTCAGGGGGTTAGTACACCTGATTTCATGGTAAATGGTGTAAAAACAGAACTAAAAACTTTTACTGGAACGAGTCTTAATACTCCGGTAACCAGAATTACAGATGGGTTTAAGCGAGGGACAGAAGCAGTTATTATAGGCGGAAGGAATGTTGGAATAACAGCTGAGCAAGCAAAGCAGATACTCAATCGTGCAGCAGGTACTTATCAAAATAAAGTATTGCCTGGTCAAGTTGAAACTTGGTCTATTGATGGATAATAGGGAGGTAAGAGTTTATGAGAATGCAATGTAAATGTGGAGAAATATTGTCGAATAGCATGGCTCCCAATGACATTCAATTAAGAGTATATACTGACAAAGAGTGGGATGACATAATCAATATGGGTGAAATTGATTCAATAAATATTACACATCCTAAATTTGATGTATGGCGTTGTCCTAAATGTGAAAGAATTTATTTCTTCGAAGATGATAACTATAAAGCGACAAAAATATATAAGTTGGAAGAAGAATAGCAATATTTTACGGGTCACATAGTTTCGGCTGATGTGACCTTTCTTCTTATTATTCAAGTAGACATAAAATTGAAAAGTGAAACAATCATAGCACGCACTTTTTAAAACGCCTTGTACCGTATTTTTATTTGTCATGCAATACACAAAAACAGCTAATACCAAAGGTTGTGAGGTCTGCTACTAAACATGATGGATATAATACCCCAAAAAACTTGTGTATTTTATTAAAAAGGGGTGGAAAAGATATGGACTTACTCCCAGCTGATGGAGTTTATAGGTAAAGAAAAATTTATTGACAGATAATGTAAAAGAAATCAGAAATATTGAGAGGTCTTATACTCTAGCAGTGTATTAATTTATCCTTATACGCAATGGCATAAGAACAGCAGAATAGATTTAATAAGGTTAATATTTTGTGTCAGGATAAGAATTGCAAATCCTGTCACTTTATATTTAAAGCCCTTGGTCAATTTGCTTTATTACAGGAATTAGAATATTATGATAATATGCAAAATGCAAAAAGGGAGGAATCGAATTGATCATATATGATTGCTGTAAAAATGCAACGGCAGAAGACATTTTTCAAGCCTTTCAAAGAGGCTTCTCCGACTACATAATCAAAATGGAGCTGACACAGGAGGTCTTCATAGAACGATTTTTTGGCCCTGAGGGGAATCAGCTAGTAAATTCCTTTATTGCCTTTGATGATGGCAGACCAATAGGCGTTATTCTAGGGGGAATCAAGGATTATGAGGGGATAAAAACGCTACGCTGCGGAACCTTGGGCGTGGACCCGGATTATAGGGGAAAGGGCGTCAGTAAAAGGCTGTACGAGCTTCATAGGCAGGCAGCCCTTGATAATGGCTGTAAGCAGATGTTTTTAGAGGTGATTGCTGGCAATGATCGGGCTATTAGCTTTTATAAAAAACTTGGTTATGAAAAGGTGTACGATCTTAGCTACTATTCCTATGAAGTGAAGGCACAGGAAAATAAAGCTGAGGCGTCCATCGATGTAAGGGAGATATCCCTTGAGACAATAAAGCCACTTTCAAAACAGATGGTGGACATACATATTAACTGGCAAAATGATTTTGATTACTTGGAAAAAAAGCCAGGCATTAAGTATTTTGGCTATTACAGGGCGGGCGCTCTTGTGGCAGCCATAAGCCTTCATTCAGCCGGAAGCATCCATTTTATATGGACAATGCCTTCGGAAAGACATCAGGGACTAGCAAGGGCATTAATTCATAAAGGAGCTGAAGTGCTAAAGCTTAAGACATTGCATATAAGCTTTCCTAATAGTGCAAATCTTGCAGGCTTTGTGAAGCATTTAGGCTTTATAAAAAAGGAAATTGCACAATATGAAATGTACTTAACACTTTAGCAATCATAACGGCTAAGCCGAAATAAGTAAAGTGCGTTTAAGGATAGAAGCGCTTAGATTGATCAATTAAGAGAAGAGGCTTTCTGCTATTTAAACCCATTGTTAATAACAGCAGTGGGTGTTTTAACATAAAAGCTAGCATCATCAATTCAAGAAAATAAAGCCTTAAAATAATTTCAAATCTACGATGTTAGAGTGATGGGGAAGCTTCTTCCTATCATTTTTTTTTGAACAATTTTATTGCTTGATGCAATTTTTTGTTACGTTTTTATAAAAGAATAATTATCAATAGAGCCGTCAGGGTGTAATAACTGGCGTTTTATTTATGCGCTATACGATATAAAGAAGCTCAACCATTGCATTTAGCAATATATAGCATATAAAATGTTAAAAATTTAATTACCACACCCTCTGCCCTCCCCTCGTCACCTAGGACTATGGTCCCAAAAAACATGACTAAAGTCCTATGAAATTTGATTAAGTGAAATTTATGTTGGTATAAATTACAGTAATATTTACTAAATATTTCTAAGCGAGGGGGTAGTCTAAATGTCACGGATGGAAAATCGATTAAAGCAAAAACGGGCGAAGCTGCTAAATATAAGCCTAGCAGTTCTGATGATAGTTCTGACGATATTTGCTCAGAGCTTTCCACCCATGTTTGCTAATTTTTCCTATGCTGAGGCAGAGGAGCAGATTATTACTGTAGAGGGTGAAATATCTGCAGGGGAAACAGAAGCGGTGTTAGAAGACGAAGAAGAAGTAATCATTGAAGAGGAAGAAATAGCAGATGAAGCTGCTACAGAGGATGAAGGGACTACGATAGATGAAGCAGACACAGAAGATAATAGCTCGCCGACACAGCTGGAGAATGAAGCTGTAGAGCTGCTGAGTGGCATTGGATTATTTTCTCTGGAACCGAAGGATCTAGGAAGCGATATTTTCAAAAACGTAAGGCTGAAAATAAAGCAGGATGATGGGCCAGAGACCGATATCATAGTAGGTCAACCACTGGAAATCAATGAAGGCACAATTGTAAAGCTGGAGTTCGACTGGGAAATAGCGGATGATAATACGCCAGACTTTATCTTTACAGAAGGCGATTGGGCTGAAATAAAAATACCTGAGATATTTGAAGGACTTCCCGGTGGTATGAGTGGTGATTTAATGTGGGGAGGTACGGCGGTTGGTAGATATACCTTAGATAATAACAACAATTTAAGGGTTGAATTCAATTCTGTATTGGTGGAGCATAGTGAAAGAAAGGGTGAGGTATGGGTTTGGCTAAAATTTGATTTAGACGAGTTTAAAGACGATGTTACCCAAACCATTGAATTTGAATATCCCATCAGCAGAAGCTTCACCATAACTGCAAAGCCCAGCGGCAGCAATCCCGCTATTACTAAATCAGGCAGTGCGAATGAAGCAATTAATGCTGAATATATTAATTGGGTGATAGATGTAAATAAAAATATGGAGAGCTTAAATCATGCTATCATAGAGGATATCATACCAGAGGGACTGGCGTTGATGGCTGACAGTATAGAAATATATGACCTGACGATAGGCTATAATGGTGCAGTAACAAATGAGGCGCCATCCGCTAAATCAGCAATAGGATTTCCAATTGAATTAGGACAGATTAATACGGCATATCGCATTAGATACAAAACAGCCATTGTAGATTATCTCAAGGCTTCTTATGAGAACATTGCAGTATTAAAGGACAATGATACTGAAAAGGGTACCGCAACATATGATATTGGACAGTTGACTATAGGCTCCTCTATAGATAAAGGGGGTACAGCAAATAACAGCGGTAATAACTCCACAAAGATCACATGGACAATAGATATCAACAAGGCTGAGCTAAATCTCAGTAATGTAACTGTTGACGACCAGCTTTTAAGTTCTGGCTTGACCATTGACTACAATAGCATTAAAATATATGAGCTCATTAAGCAGGGTTCAGTGTGGGTTCAGGGTGCAAATGTTACTGATCAATTTCAACCTTATAGCTTTCCCATTAGTCTTGGAGACCTTGATAGGAGGGTATATCGTATCGTCTTTGACACAGATATCGCCTATTCAGAATACAAACCGTCAAATCAATTTAGCAATAAGGCTATATTGAGGGTAAATGGCGGAAACAGAGGAGAGGCAACAGCCAATGTAACAGTGAACAGGGGTACACTAATAGAAAAGTCCGGGCAGGAGCTGACATCCTATGATGTTATTCCCCACATCAGATGGACCATCCATGTCAATAGAGCGAATCATGGTATAACAGATGCCACGGTAACTGACATCATAGGGAACGGTCTTGAATTAAGGCAGGATAGTATAGAGATATATGATCATAATAACAACGAAATTCTATTGCAATCAGCACCGAATACGCCAAGCATAGAAAGCACCAATAACAATAATTTCGTCATTAAGCTGGGCGATACAAGCACCTATTATAAAATAGAGTATATCACCGATATCATAGACCCAAGTGGAGCCATTAATAATGAGGCTGAATTATGGGGAGATGGTCTGGTGGGTGATGGTATAATTGGTAATACGATTAAAACTGGAGTAGTTACCCCCGGTAATGTAGTCAATAACAGCTATGCCAAGTCTACAGAGACCAATAGAACAGTTGGTGGTATAAGCTTTGACGGGCTAAACCACACTACTAAAACCATGAGCTGGCGGCTGACGGTGGATGCCGTTAAGGAGGAAGTAACAGAGCTTACAATTACAGATAGCTTTATGCCAAACGGCAGTATGGTGTTTTTAGCGGATACCCTTAGGGTTCTGAAGGGTTCAACCCTACTGGCGGAAGGCACCGACTATACACTGATTGACAACGGCTCAGGTGGATTTGTACTTGAATTTATTGGGACACTTGGAAAAGCAAGATATGAGGTTTTCTTTAAAACCTCCTTTGATCCAAATACAGTTATAGCAGCCGGAGGCACATTAAATACGACAAGAGCCTATACCAACAGAGCAGGCTTTGTCGGTAAAACAAAGGATGTTTCTGGCACAATAAAACCATTCGATATTGAGAGGACTGCTAAATACGACATCAACCAGGTGGTAGCCAACGGCGGCAAAAAGGAAGGCACCCTCTACAGAGATGCCAGAAGAATCAAATGGGAAATCTATGTCAATGCATTAGGACAGAATTTAACTGGGGAGCCCTTCGTCATAACTGATACCTTAAGCTCAGCCGATTCCTCAGATCCGGGTCAGCGCTTTGATAAAACGACCTTAGTGGTTAAGGAATACAGCTTGGCGAAAAATGGCAACTTAATACCCGGCAATATTCTTGATCCTATTAACTATACCGTAGCTTGGGATGACGCTGCAAACCAATTTATTCTAACGTTCCCAGACGGTATAGATAAGCCCTACATGGTAGAGTTTTACACTGATATTTTAGGTGTTTCCAAGTCGAAATATATAAACAAAGCGGATATTTCAGGGGAAGGCTTAACGAAATCATACACTGCAGAAACCCTATACCCGAGACACGACAGCTTCCTGATAAAGGACACCCCCGGTGTTACAAATGTTTACACCGACGATGAAATCAAATGGCAGCTTACTATAAATGATAGCCTGTCGGCAATAGATGCTGGTGCAGTGCTGACAGATGTTATAAGTAATGGTCTGGTATATGTTAACGGTAGCTTAAAGATAACAAAAGCCAATGGAGATGAATTAACTGAAGGTGAAGATGCCGATTACACATTAGAAAACCTCTTGAATGAAGACACAGGCATAAGAACTTTAACCGTAACCTTTAGAGACGCAATTACAACCAAGTATTTGGTAGAGTACAGTACAGTTGTAACCGGTGCTAATGGGACGCAGGTACAAAACAATGCCGTATTCAATGGCGAAAGCACCACCACTAAGGGAGAAGGCGGCAAAACCTTTATAGTAACTCAATTTTCAGGAGGAACAGGCTCCGGTGTTCGTCCCGGCTCAATTAAGGTAGTAAAGCAGGATGCCGAGGAAACTGACAAAAAGCTGCAGGGTGCAGGCTTTCAGCTATATTATTTGTTAAATGGTGTTCCTCAGTATATCCTAGATAATGACGGACATTCAATCCATTATACCAACCCTCAGGGAGTGCTTGAATTTAAAAATTTGGCATTGAGAACCTATTATTTAAAAGAGGTATCAGCACCGGCTGGATATGCAGCATCGGTGGATGAATATGAAATCCTGTTAAATGCTACAACAAGCACTATAGAAAAGGACGTTCTTAATAACAGAGTAAGAATAGATGTGGCAGGAAATAAACAGTGGGTTGGCGGGCCGAATCCGAAGCCGACGATACAGCTGCAGCTATACAGAAATGGTGTGGCTTTTGGCGATGCGGTAGAACTAAGCAGTGGCACCACCAGTCATACATGGACTGATCTATATCAATATGACGAAAATGCTGTAGAATATGTTTACACTGTGGAGGAATTAAACGCTCCGGAGAATTATTTAAAATCTGCTTCAGCAAATGGTCTAACTGTAATCAACACCTATGTGTCTCCAAAAATCAGTGTGACAGGAAATAAGGTATGGCTATATGGACCAACAATAAAACCAACCATAGAGCTGCAGCTATATCGTAATAATGTCCCTTATGGAGATAAAGTAGTGCTGCAAAATGGAACAACAGAGCATACATGGAATGACTTAGACAAAACAGATGCCAATGGCGTAGACTATATTTATACAGTGAATGAAGTCAATGTACCGGCAAATTATATTAGGTCAATTTCAAATAATGGTCTGACAATAACCAATAGGTACAGTCCTCCCGGTGACCCTGATCCAGACCCTGTACCACAGCCGGAGCCGGAACCTCCTAAAGAGCCGGAAACCCCAGAGGAACCGGAAACCCCGGAAGAACCGGAGAGTCCTGAGGAACCGGAAACCCCTGAAGAGCCTGAAACGCCAGAGGAGCCAGAGGAAGAACCGCCCTATACAACACCTGAGGAGACGCCAATAGAGGGAGATGTAGAGGTGCCGGAGGGATCTATCCCTCAAATTAAAACACCGCCTAGCCATGGCAGTGTAGAAATAGATGAGGATGGTCATTGGAGATATACGCCGGATCCCGACTTTGTCGGCATAGATGAGTTTGTCATCATCATTACACATCCGGATGGCAGCGAGGAGGAAATATTGATTGAGATAGATGTCATTGAAATTCCCCTTGGTCCCGGCATTCCGACAGAGCTTCCCAAAACCGGTGAGGTAGCCCCTTGGATTTATTATCTGATGGGACTTAGCCTATCGGCAGCAGGGCTTATGCTTCATAAAAGAGCAAAAGGACAACTTAAAAGGTAAAGGAAATTAAGAAGTTTGGGCTTCCCATGAATTATGACAGTTATCTGGTATAGTTCAAGGGAAGTCTTCTTTATGATAAAAAGCCACTGCCCGTTCCAAAACTTTGCCACAGCTGATTATGAATATACAGTAGTAAAGAATGAGGTGACAAGAGAACCGTCCCCTTGACACATAGTCCCCTTGACACATAATCTTAGGTTTATTTTTCCTGGCTTTGGCTATATAATAAATTAAAGAGAATAGTAAGGGGAGTGACAGTATGAAGGCTTTATTTACATACAATTATGGCAGTCAGGAGATGGCGGCCATCAGGCAACTGGGCTATGATGTGCTGATTGTTGAGGAGAACAAGATTGAATATACACCGGAGATGGCGGAGGCAGAGGTGCTGGTTTGCTATAATCCCTTCAAAGCTTTGGATATCAGCAGGCTCAAGGCTTTGAAATGGATACAGCTCTCCAGCATCGGTATCGATCAGGTGCCAATGGATGTCCTAAAGAAAAACAATATCCTATTGACCAACAACAGAGGCGGCTACAGTATTCCCATGGGGGAATGGGTCGTAATGAAGCTGCTGGAAATCTATAAAAAGAGCAGAATACTATATCAGCAGCAGGACAAGAAGCGATGGAAAATGAATAAGGACGTATTGGAGCTCTACGGTAAAACCGTAGCCTTTATAGGCACCGGCAGCATTGGACAGGAGTCTGCAAAACGCTTGCAGGGCTTTGGCGTCAACATCGTAGGAGTAAATACTAAGGGTACTGACGTCGAATATTTTCACAGCTGTTACCCCATAAGCAGGCTGGAGGAGGTGCTGGGTAAAAGTGATGCAGTGGTACTGACCATACCCTATACAGAGGTGACCCACCACTTGATAAATAAGCAGCAGCTGGAGGCAATGAAGCCGGAGGCTGTGCTTATAAATGTCAGCAGGGGCAGCATTATAAATGAAGCAGCCTTGATTAAGCATCTGCAGGAGGGCAAGCTGATGGGGGTAGCACTGGATGTCTTTGAGGAGGAGCCGTTGCCATCTGAGCATCCCCTGTGGGATTTTGACAGAGTTATCATCACGCCCCATAACTCTTGGATATCTGAGCTCAGGAATGATCGTAAATACGAAATGATATACGACAACCTTAAGGCATATATTCAGGGCCGTCCTCTGACAAATGTCATCAATCTCAATAGAGGCTATTGAGAGAAAATTGGAATAATTAATGGCTGCAAGGTCTAACAAGCCCCTAACCCTCATATATATGAACTAATACCTTAATACTTTAAAAATTTGGAGCAGCAATGAGGTAAATTTTTTCAGGTAATAGAAAAATTACAGGAGTGGGGGGGGTAGTGATTTGTTAACTTGGATCGCATTGGGCTTGCTGCTATTGAGCGGTTTAAACAGGGGATTTGTAGGGATATTTAAGGTTGATCTCGTAGAATCCCTGGCAGGAAAGGCTTCTCCGGCTGGCAGAGTGATTAATACCCTGATAGGAATTGCCGGGATATACACCCTATGGATGCTATTTACAAACCGATAGATTAAAAAAGGCATTAGTCTCAGGCTAATGCCTTTCTAAGTGTATTACAATAATATTAATAACCAAAACCTCCCGTCGACATATAATGTAATGATGATATAGAAGGGAGGATTTTTTTGTGTATTATAATTATGGTTTACCCTATAGCTTAAATGGTGCTCCGGGCAATTATCCGCCTTCATTTCCCGCGTTGCCTGAGCCTCCTGCATGCCCTAACGGTACAATTTATACCGTGCGGCCGGGGGATACGATGTTTAGGATTGCAAATCAATATAATGTTTCACTACAACAGCTCATCAGAGCGAATCCACAGGTTGCCAACCCCAATGTGATTTATGTCGGACAGCGGTTATGCGTTCCTGCTGAGATAACCCCTACACCACCTTCACCTGAGCCCTTTTGCCAAAATGGCACAATATACATAGTGCAGCGGGGGGATTCACTATTTACCATTGCCAGAAAATTTGGAGTGACGCTACAGCAACTAATTCAGGCAAATCCACAAATCTCCAATCCCAATATTATAGAGGTGGGAGCTAGGGTATGCGTGCCGATTCCTACACCTCCTACACCAGAGGGGATTTGCAGGATAAATCTGGTGCCAGTAATACCGGAGGGTCTTGGCGGAACAGCCTTTATCAATTACAAGGAGCCTCAAATGTGGTTAACAACCTTTGGATTGCCGGCACCCTCGAAATTTGACGACAAGCTTTGTGTATATGTAGCATGGCTGGTGGATAGAGTGAATAATTCATATTTAAAGGTTGAGCTGAAGGCCTGTCTGCAGGGAATTGAGGCAGGATATTGCAAATTTACAACAGGTCTTGAGGGGTATGAGGAGCTAATAGTTACAGCAGAGCCTATGCCGGTTGCATCAAAGCCTGTCGGTCCAACGGTACTAAAGGGAAATTGCAAGCAATGCATGTAAATAAAGGCCTGTAGATTTAATCTACGGGCTTTAATTCTGTGGAAAGTGCAGCTCAGCTTCATATGTAATTTAATTAATTATTACATAAATATTAAAAAATTCTTATGACACTGAAAAATTTCCTATATATGCTATAATTAGAATGCAGGTATTACATAAAAAGGGGTTATGCAGATGAAAAAATACGTAAGCTTACTCTTAATAATTATAGTATTGCTATCAAATGTAGCAATGACCTTTGGTCAGGGAGCGGTAGTTGCATTGACGGATATTGAGGATCATTGGATAAAGGATAATAAGGAGATACTGTATTTTCTACAGCATATAGGCGTATTTATGGGCTATAGCGACAATACCTTTAAGCCGCAAAATCCAATTACCCGTGAAGAATTCATAAAGCTATTGACGGTTGCCATTGGTGAAGGTGAAAGAGGAAATAGCTCTGAAACTGTCAGCTTTCAAGACGTCCCTAAGGGTCACTGGTCCCATCAATATGTGGAGGCGGCTGTGGAGCTGGGAATAATTATCCCCCTTGATTACAGCAATGGCCTTGAGCCTCAACGGCCCATCACGAGACAGGAAATATCCGTTATGCTGGCAAGGGCGATGGTGCTATTTGGTGGAACACTCAATACAGGAATCGCTAATACCGTCTTTAAAGACGACGCTGATATGTCTGAATGGGTAAAGCCATATATCCAGCAGGTATACGAGGCTGGTCTAATGCAGGGGTATGAAGCAGAGGGAGGCTTTACCTTCGGTCCTCTTCTGACCACCACCAGGGCTGAGGCTGCCATGATCATCTATCGTTTAATCGGATTGAGGGAGACAGGTAAAACTATTGCCTTCTATGCCATAGATTCATATAAACAGGTGGATACCATTCAATATTTTGATGAGGTAGTCTTTGGCTGGAGCGCTCTAACACTGGATGCGGAGGGCAGGACAATACTTACCTTAAATAGTGCCGATAGCAGGCACCGGCTACCCTCTGCCTATCAGGAGCCTCTGAATAAGGCAAAAGAGAATGCTGTAGCTGCAAAGCTGATGGTGACGGAGGCCAGAACATCGGTTATCTATCCATTGCTGCAAAATACAGATATGCAACAAGCCTTTATTGATGATGCCATAAAGGCTATAAAGGACTTAGGCATGTCTGGTTTGGTTATGGATTTAGAGAATATCAGAGATACTGAAAAGGGCAATAAAGCTTTATATGTCAGCTTTTTAAAGGATTTACAGGCTGCTCTTTCTGCAGAGTCACTAACGCTTTCAGTGGCAGTACAGCCGGATAATGTGGTGGGGTATTATGATGGCTTTGACTACAAGGAAATAGCAAAGCTTGTGGAGGATGTCATTCTTATGGCCCACGATTACCATGATAGAAACACACTCAGCTATGTGACGGATCATGCTCCGATTCAAAAGGTACAAGGTGCCATTTTAAGCCTTCTGAATCAAGGCGTAGCTAAGGAAAGCTTGATTTTAGCACTTCAGGTGGCAGGTGCCACTCAGATAAGAAGTCAGGGTAATCAGGGTAATGCCTTTTATGCGCCTACGATGTCCACTGTCTACGATGCACTTAATACCAGAAATGGACAGCAAAGCTTTGATTACATTACCATGACGCCCAGCTTCAGCTACGTGGATGAGGCGGAAGCAGTTAAAGGGACGATAAGGTTCGAAAACAAAACCAGTATAAATGCCAAGATTCAATTGGCTAAATTCTACGGTCTCAAAGGAATTTCCTTCTGGAGAATAGGTGAGCTGCAGCAGGATGTTTTGGAATTATTACAATAACTTAGTAAAGGAGTATTATTTTCATTAAAACAAAGCCTTTAAAATATAGTATAATAAAGGTAGTTCAAAAAGGGCACAAGCAGAAAAAAATGACTTAAAATTGCATATAGAAGGGGGCCCATTATGAGTGTATTAAAGAATACCATGGTTTGTGTTACCAAGCAAATCACCTGTGAAAGGCTTATTAAGACGGGATCGAGGATTCAGGAGAAAAATGGCGGGGAGCTTCATATCGTTCATGTTGCACCTGAGGGCTACAGCTTTTTAGGTAATTCAAGGGAGGGCGAGGCTTTAGACTATTTATTTGAAATATCTAAGGCAGTAAACGGCTTTATGACTGTATTAAGATCAACAAATGTTGAAATGTCCATTGTAGACTATTGCAATAAAAACAATATAGGAAGAATCGTTTTGGGTGAATCCTTGGAGAGTCGTCCAGAGAACAATATGATCGTTAGATTGAGCAAAAAGCTTTGCGATCAGGTGGAGATAAAAATTATACCAACATAACGTCTGATGTCAATAGAGATTTCTGTAAAAGGAGGTCTCTATTCTTTATAGAAGAATGATAAATACCAAAAGGGGAAGAATAACGGCAGCTTAATAGCATATAAGGCATAGCGGTAGGAAAGAGGTAATGGAAAATTGGAGAAAGCATTGTATCGGAAATACTCCGACTATTTAAGAGAAAAATATGGGGAAAAGGTATATAAAATACCGGTGAATATTCCAGTGACCTGCCCGAATAGAGATGGGAAGCTAGGCCATGGGGGCTGCACTTTTTGTGCAGATGTCGGCGCTGGCTTTGAAAATCTAGAAAACACGATACCGGTTCCACAGCAAATGGCATCCAATATAGCCCATATAAAAAAGAAATATAAGGCTGAAAAATATATTGCCTATTTTCAGAATTTCAGCAATACTTATCTGGCATTTGAGGACTTTAAAAGGGTTATAATTGAGGCCATACGGGAGGATGTCGTCGAGATTTGCATCTCCACCCGACCGGATTGTATAAGAGAGGAGTATCTTGAGTTTCTTCATGGGCTAAGCAAGGAAAAATCAATGGAAATCTCTATAGAACTGGGATTACAGACGGTAAATTATCATAGTCTTCTCTATATAAACAGAGGACATACCCTGGCAGAGTTTATTGATGCTGTCCTCAGAATTAAAAAATATGGCTTTGACATCTGTGCCCACCTGATTCTTAATCTGCCCGGTGACAATATGACGGATGTCATTGAAAACGCCAAGGTTCTTTCAGCATTAGGGGTGCAGCAGGTGAAGCTCCATGCCCTATATGTTATGCGGGATACGGTAATGGGTAGGCAATATGAGGCCGGTGAATTTAAGATCATAAGCGTTGAGGCATACAAGGAAAGGGTAATTACCTTTTTAGAATATCTTAACCCTGAAATCGTTGTTCAAAGACTAATCGGAAGGGCACCGGAGGAAAATTCGCTATTTGTCAATTGGAACATGAGCTGGTGGCGCATAAGGGACGAAATCGAGGCACAGATGCAGCAGCAGGGGAGCTATCAAGGTAAAAGGGCCAATTATCTAAATGGAAAAGCACTAAAATAATTTTCAATAACAGAAGGAAAATTTCAGAATAAATAGAATTTATAAAATATATTGAAAATAGCATGCAATCCATTTTGATAACAGGGGGAATTATATGATTAAACTCATTGTTGGTAAAAAAGGAAGCGGAAAGACAAAATATCTAATCGATACGGCTAATGATTCAATAAAAAAGGTGAAGGGTCATGTTGTATTTATAGATTATGACAACAGCCATATGTTTCAAATAGATTATAGGGTTAGATTTATGAGCATAAAGGAATATAAGATATATGATGATGTGGGATTCTATGGCTATCTCTGTGGGATAATTGCTTCAAATTACGATATTGAAACCATATATATCGATAGCCTCTACCGTATCTCTCAATGCGAGCTGACGCAATTACAAACCTTCTTTTCAAATTTAGATATGCTGGAGATGAAATATAACGTAAGCTTTGTATTCAATATAAGCTGTGATTTAGACCAGATGCCGGAGTTTATGAAAAAATACACAATTGTCAATCTTTAATATCAAGTAAAACAATAGGAACGGGCATATTAATTTTGCCCACTTATTGTTTTTTTCTTTAAATGGAATACTAGTTTGTTTTTGTAAATAGAAGGTATATATAAATAAAGGGCAACAGTGTTGAAAGGAATTAAATAGTACTATACACTAAAAAAATGTTATAAGTAGAACCTATTGCATCTAAATATGATAAATATTTAATAAAAATAACTATAAAAAGTATATAACATTAACTGAATATGTTATATAATATCATAGGGAAATCACCATAAGCAGAGGAGGAATCTATATGAAAATTAAGGTTGGAATTAATGGATTTGGTAGAATCGGGAAGGCTGTTTTAAAGGCTTCGCTGGAAAGGGAGCTGGGGATAGAGATAGTCGCCATCAATAGCACCAGCGGACCAGAAAAGCACGCACATATCTTCAAATACGATTCACTTTACGGAAAGCTTGATCAAGAGGTAAGAGCTACTGCGGATGCTCTTTATATTGGAGATAAAAAAATTCAATTCACTGCCTTCAGAGACCCTGCAGATATTCCTTGGGGCGAAATGGGTGTAGATATTGTCATTGAGTCCTCAGGGCTATTCTTAACTAATGAAGCTGCCTCAAAGCATTTAAAGGGTGGCGCTAAAAAGGTAATCCTTTCAGCACCAGCTAAGGATGATGATATATTGACAATAGTTTTAGGTGTCAATGAAGGGGACTATGACCCCTCCAAGCATCATATCATATCAAATGCCTCCTGCACCACCAACTGTCTAGCTCCGGTGGCAAAGGTTATTGAAGACAACTTTGGGATTGAAAGTGGTCTTATGACAACCGTACATGCCTACACCAATGATCAGAATATCCTAGACCTGCCCCATTCCGATCTTAGAAGGGCAAGAGCAGCAGGGGAGTCAATTATACCGACCTCAACTGGGGCTGCTAAGGCGATATACAAGGTGATACCTTCACTGAAGGGCAAGCTTAACGGCATGGCAATGAGGGTACCGATTCCTGTTGTGTCAGTGGTGGACCTAGTGGTTCAGCTGAAGAAGGGAACCACTAAGGAGGAGGTCAACAGGTTGTTGAGGGAGGCCTCAGAGGGATCAATGAAGGATATTTTAGGCTACAGTGAAGAGCCATTGGTATCAGCCGATTATAAAAAGGACCAGAGATCATCAATCGTGGATGCGTTATCTACAATGATGGTTAATGATAAAATGCTGAAGGTTATCTCTTGGTATGACAATGAATGGGGTTATTCCAACAGAACAGTGGATCTGGCTGATTTTATTGCAAAGAGCCTTTAATATTTAAACGTTGACTGATGAAGCTATAAATTACCTAAGAATATAATTCGCTCTTAAGAAGGGTGAAATGAGCTGCTGTTTTTTACAGCAGCTTTAATCATGTTAAGGATCACTTTACAGTAATAAATTCACGGTAATTATTGAATATTATTAATAGCATATAATTTGATGCCTTACGTCATTAATAGTTGAGCCTAAATTACGTAGAAAGTTTTGATATAAATTACAAAGTCACAAAAAAGTGTTATAATAGTAGAGGAATTTATTGGCGAATAAATAAACAAATCATACAGAGGCAGTGAGGTGGATTTATGGAATTTGTGGAATGGAAAAAAATTTTAATACCATATGAAAATGCCGTAGAGGAATTAAAGGTTAAATTTAAAAGCATACGAAGTGAGTTGCATGCCCTTGGGGAGTATTCGCCTATAGAATTTGTAACCGGCAGGGTCAAGAAGACCTCCAGTATACTGGAAAAGGCTAAAAAGCTAGATATTGCCGTGGAGGAAATACAGGAAACGATGGAGGATATCGCAGGTATTAGAATCATGTGCCAGTTTGTGGAGGATATCTATACCGTAGTTGACTATATACGAGAACGTAACGGCAAGGATATGGAGATATTTTACGAGAAGGATTACATAAATAATTACAAGGACAGTGGATATCGTAGCTACCATGTGGTAATAAAGTATCCAATTCAGACGGCTCTGGGTCAGAAGACTATTTTGGCGGAGATTCAGATTAGAACTCTGGCAATGAATTTTTGGGCAGTTATAGAGCATTCCTTGAAATATAAGTATAAGCATCAAATTCCTGAGCATATTAACGATAGATTGAAGAAGGCAGCTGATGCCGCACATAAGCTGGATCAGGAGATGTCAGAAATCAGGCATGAAATAAGACAAGCACAAAAGGTCTTTGAGGTGCGGTCAAATACAGTTTCAGACATTCTGAAGAATATTCAACTGCTGTATTTAGTGGATAAGAGTAAAGAAGCCTCAGAGTTTCAGGAGCGCTTCAATGACTTATGGGACAAGGGAGATACAGTGGCATTAAAGAAGCTGGCTAAGGAAATAAGCCGATGCAGTGAAAAATATGAGGTTTACGATTGATAGAAAATAATAATAGGGGTTTTTGAAATGGCATTATTTGCAATAGGTGATTTACATTTAAGCAGTAATTCAGATAAACCAATGGATGTCTTCGGCAGCCATTGGTTATTTCATCATGAAAAAATTCGCAGCAACTGGCTTGCAAAGGTGAGGCCGGAGGATACGGTGCTAGTAGCTGGGGATATATCCTGGGCAATGAGGCTTCAGGAGGCTATGGCAGATCTTAGCTGGATTTCAGAGCTGCCGGGAAAAAAAATCCTGATTCGGGGTAATCATGACTATTGGTGGAGCTCCATCACTCGCCTCAATGGGTTGTTTGAGGACATGAGCTTCATACAAAACAATTATTTTTCATATCAGAACTATGCGATTTGTGGCACAAGGGGTTGGATTACACCCAATAAAAACAAATTTACAGAAGAGGACAATAGGATATATGTACGGGAGGTAAGACGGCTGGAGCTTTCACTGGAGGCAGCCCACAAGGCAGGTTATCAGGAAATCATCGCCATGCTGCATTATCCACCTACAAATGATCAGTTGGAGCCCTCGTTATTTACACAGATGATGGAAAGGTACAGGGTTAAAGAGGTAGTATTCGGTCATTTGCATGGAGAGGAATCCTATGCAGCAGGACTGCAGGGAGCCTACAGGGGTATCAATTATCATTTGGTCTCCTGTGACTATTTGGATTTTGATTTGAAGAAAATACTATAGACGACAGGAAAGGAATGAGATGCTTGAAAAAGCAAAGCATAGATAAACTGGTGCTTTTTATGAAGGGACTGGAGGAGAGACTCAGGGAAAACTACAGTATCTTTAAGGCGTTGGAGCTAAACTGTGTTTCGGGACTTAAACCCTTTAAGGGAAGGGCAATGGCTAAGGATGGCGGCATAGCACTGCAGTTCAATGGTGTAACCCAGCAGCTGCCTATTGATGGCATGGTGGCTGCCATTGCGAAAATAGCTGAGGGCTATGACGAGGCGACGATCACCTATATCGAAAGAGGGACGAAAATCATACTTCAGGCGGATAATAAAAACGTCAAAATAAAATATGAGGATCAGCAGATAGCTGAGCCGGAGACCCATTATGGCACCTCTCAGCTGGGGAATCGGGATTATCTTATCAAGGTGGGGTCAGCAACTCCACTACTGAAGGAAATTGGAATTTTAAGCAAGGATGGCAAGGTCAAAAATGACATGATTAGAAAATACAATCAGATCGATCATTTTGTTGAGCTGATTGAGGATTTGCTGAAGGAATTACAGGACATCGATGAAATCACAGTTTTAGATTGCGGCTGTGGTAAGTCCTATCTCAGCTTTGTATTAAACTACTATCTGACAGAGGTATTGAAAAAGCGATGCTATTTTATAGGTCTCGACTACTCCGAGGGGGTTATAGCATCCTCCAGAGCCATGGCAAAATCACTGGGTTACAGAAATATGGAGTTCCAAAGGGAGGATATAAAAAATTATATCCCAGATAGAGATATTCATATGGTAATCAGCCTGCATGCCTGCGACACTGCAACAGATATGGCCCTGGCATTGGGGGTAAGGACAAATGCAAGGGCAATCATTTCAGTACCCTGCTGTCAAAAGGAAATCCTTGGACAATATAACCTAGAGCCTCTACAGTCAATACTGAAGCACGGTATACTGAAGGCCAGAATGGCAGACGTGCTAACAGATGGCTTAAGGGGATTACTGCTGGAGGCAAAGGGCTACCAGGTTTCAATAGTTGAGTATATATCACCATTGGAAACACCTAAGAATCTGCTGCTTAGGGCGGTTAAGACCAGCTATGGTAGCAAAAAGGCCATGGAGGAATACCAGGCCCTAAAGACGCTTCTAAAGGTGTCACCCACCTTTGAAAAGCTGCTATATTGACACAATGGGGACAATCCAGTTGTCTCCTTTTGCTTTTATCCTGAAATTGTAGTACCGGTGGTGCTATGCTGAATTTGTCTGATATAAAAAATACTGCAGCATATGATCACCAGGCTGGTAAATATAATTGAGGAATGGCGATAGATGGATAATAGTCTGCTAATGAAAATACCACACAAAATGCCACTGACCATAAGGCTATGGAAGATGCCGAAGGCGACGTCGGCGGTGGGATAGCTGGTGTTTTCCTTCAGGGCCTGATAACCACTGCTGATTAGAAGACCTAAGCCAATGCCCATCATGATATATGAGAGATTCAACAGTATATAGCCATCCAATATGGCTATGGAGGACAAGGCAAGGGCGACGATCAGAAAGCCTGTGGTATAGGCCTTTATATGGCCTATAGCTTCAGCTGCAAGACTAATCCGAGTTATGAAGACCAGACAAATAGCTGCCAGCATAGCGCTCAGCAAAATATGCTTCGAAGTCATTATGTCCTCAGATTTTGAAGGGCTTATCATAGTCCAATAGACCAAGGAACCCAAGGAAAGCATCGTGATAAATATAGTTACAAGGTTAATAGAAATCTTAGACGTTATAATGGCATGCTTAAAGTCAAACAGCGTAATCCTACTTTTCATCTTACCTGTTTCTTTGAAAAAGTTAAATAGCAGCAGCATCAAGGTTCCGCAGAAGAAGTAGACAAACATGCTAATCAGATAGAACCATTGTATGCCAAAGACCTCTGTAATCAAGCTGCTACCGGATAATAGCAGTATTGTAGCAGCTGTCAGGAAGAGTCCAAATTTCCTCAGTGTATCCTTAAAGATTAATCTGGGGGTCAGATAATTCAGCATGGAGAAGGATTTGCAAAATATAAGGGACAGAAAATACCCGTGGATAATCCGCAATATGCTCAGCACCACAAGGTCAGTAATATATAAATAGCCGCCTAAAATCAATGAGATGAAATAACAGCCAAAGATGATGCTGACCAGTTTGCTGTGCCTAAAGAGATTATAATTTGCAATCAAGCAACCAAGGGAGAAGGCGATGGGAAAGGCCATGCGGTTGATTAGCTGAATTGTCGTAGGCGTCTCAAGGCCAAAGAGATTAATCAGCTCTGAGAGCTGGGACAGCAGATCGAAAAAGACAATGCCTATAATTAAACAGAGTGTAGATTTTTGTAGCAGCTTCACTAAAATCCCTCCAAAGTGTTTTACCCTTATTCTTTCCAAATTTATGAAATTCATTCGAGAACTGGGAAATTTTGCACAAAAAAAGAGTAGGTCCAAAAGGACCTGCTCAAAGTGTTAGAATGTCAATTATATGGTGTTGCTGCTGCCTAAAACATAGGCAATTTTATGCTTAACCATGTTCTGAATAGCTGATCTGCCTGATGTCAGGTATTTTCTTGGGTCAAAGTTAGTAGGATTTTCGATTAAATCTTTACGAATTGCAGCAGTCATAGCAAGGCGAAGATCTGTATCGATATTTACCTTACAAACCCCCAGCTTAGAGGCTTGACGAATCATTTCTTCAGGAACACCTTGAGCTCCCGGTATTTGTCCGCCATACTTGTTGCATAGCTCCACAAATTCAGGAAGTACAGTGGATGCACCATGTAATACTAATGGGAAGTTAGGTAGAAGCGTTGCAATTTGCTGCAGTCTTGCAAAGTCCAGATTAGGATCACCCTTGAATTTATATGCACCATGACTGGTGCCTATGGCTATGGCCAATGAATCAACGCCTGTTTTTTCAACAAACTCAGCAGCTTGATGAGGGTCTGTATAGCTGGCATCCTTCTCGCTGACATTTACTGCATCCTCGACGCCTGCCAATCTGCCAAGCTCAGCCTCTACAACAACACCTTTGCTGTGGGCATATTCAACCACCTGTCTAGTGATTTTAATATTTTCCTCGAACGGATGATGAGAGGCGTCAATCATGACAGAGGTGAAGCCGTCATCTATACACTGCTTACAGATTTCAAAGTCTTCGCCATGGTCTAAGTGCAATACGATTGGAAGGTCGGAATCAATTATGGCTGCTTCGACAAGCTTTTTCAAGTAAGCGGGCTTAGCATATTTTCTGGCACCAGCTGATACCTGAAGGATAACAGGGGATTTTTCCTCCTTGGCAGCATCAACTATGCCTTGAATAATTTCCATATTGTTTACATTGAAGGCTCCGATAGCATATTTACCTTGATATGCTTTTTGAAACATTTCTTTACTGGTCACTAATGGCATTCAAAATTCCTCCTATAAATTGATATATTTAATTTTCCAAAAAACAGTCCTTTTATAACACGCAGAAAATTAAGTATGGGCGGTTTAAACTTCTGACAGTATTTTAAGGGACCTTACTGCTAATGAGAATATTTCACTTTGCTATCTAAATTATGTAAGATTAAATAAAGCTAACTCGCATTTAAATTTTATCACATAGATGCTGTTAACGTCAACGCCAGAGGGTTTTTAGAAATATTTAAGGCGCAGCTGGCGAAAAATTCATCCTACGGTTAAAAAAACTTCAACGATTTTAAATTCTGACTAGGAATTTAAATTAAAATAAAGTAAAATAATATAAAGTAGATATTTCATCCATTTATGATTAAAGGCAAAAAATAAAGCTTTAAAGTAGATTTGTGTTGGGGTTTTATTAGCGATGTTGGAAGAGGGGTGACTATAATGAAGGTAAAAGCACATATTCCTAATATGTTCACGTTCTTAAATTTAACCTTGGGGATTTTAGCAATTATAAGTATTTTTAATGAAGCCTATGCTATTTCTGCATTATTAATATTAACTGCCGCCTTTATGGACCGTTTCGATGGTAAGCTGGCAAGAAAATTTGATGTTGAAAGTGATTTTGGTAAGGAGCTTGACTCCTTATGCGATTTAATATCCTTTGGCGTAGCACCGGCTATCTTGATCTGGAGCTTTCAATTGGTAAGCTTTGGTGTAGCCGGCCTAGTAATTATAGTTGTATTCGCCCTTTGTGGTGCCAGTAGACTGGCTAAGTTTAATATTACAGAGTTTGAGGGTGTATACATGGGCATTCCGATAACCATGTGTGGTGGTATTGTTGCACTAATGGCACTTTACGCCACAAAATATGACACGAATATATACATCATAAGTATCATCATGGTTGTTCTCTCCTATTCTATGATAAGCAAAAGGATTAAACTTAAAAAGAGATAGGTAAAAGCGCTTAGCTTCTTAAGGGAATCTAAGAAGGCAAGCAATTGCTGATAACTTAAAACTCTTAGATTCCGTGGGCAATCCTTTAACTAAGGTTTACCCGCAGAGTATAAGGGTTTTTGCTTTGTGCTTTAGAATACTACATAAAGGGCGCCAATACCTATGCTTTACCAGAGTCTCTTTGGTTAGGTTTTCGAGAAAAACAGAGTTAGTAGTGTTAATATTGATGAAAAAAGTATAAACTATTTGGAAAGCAAATTCTTTTATACAGATTTTAATATGCCATCATAGATATGGTGTTTATCTGTGCCGGCAACTACCCCAAGAAAGAAGTGATTGGCAGGAGGTTAGTGAGGCATTAGCTTATGCGGATGCAAATATGCTAGTTGCATAGAGAATAGAGGTTTTGACATGACTTACAAGGCAAGAGAAAACATATTTGATAAGTTTTTTAAGCATAGAGGCGGTTTAATCCAACAGTTTAAAAAGGGAGATATCAGCAAAAAGGAGTATATAGAGGCAGGCTTTGCCTACATACATCAGGAGGGTCTTAAGCCCTTTAAAAATGTCGACAGCTTTGAAAAGGCCATGTATAATTACCAATTCTACAATACGATGGCAAAATACTTTTATTTGAAATCCAATGAAATAAAGAGCTATGGCAAGCATCCGGAGCTATTAAAGGAGCATCTGGAGAAGGTGGATTATTATTATAGAAAAAAGGATCAGGCAACACTGAGGGCGATAGAGCTGCTGGATTATTACGGTGTGGAAGCCTATTATATTCAAGTGCAATCCAGTTATCTTAAGAAAAAGCTTTATGAAATACAATTTGAGGACTATCCTGACTATATTCTCCATTCCACCAGTGAATGGCTACTGAAAAGGCTGCAGGAGGAGAAAATATTTAAGGAGGGCGTTAGAAGGTCCTTGATTTCCAATTATGTTAATGAAAAGTATTGAGGAGGATTATAATATGCCGCATTTAAAGTTTAGAGGAATATTGCCGGAGGAGCTTTGTAAAATCAACAAGCCCTTACTGGACGAGCTGGTGGAAATCATAAAATGTCCAAGGGACTATTTTGAAATGGAATATATACATACAACTGCCATCCGAGACGGAGAAATGGCACAGGTGTACCCCTTTGTAGAGGTGGCCTGGTTTGACAGAGGTCAGGAGGTACAGGATCAGACGGCAATGGCCATAACAAAGCATGTAAAAGAGCTGGGAATAGAGGCAGTGGATATTGCCTTCACCCAATATCAAAAGAATAGCTACTATGAAAATGGAGAGCATTTTTAGTAGACCTGAGGAGTCGAGAAAATGGCAAAAGGGCAGCGGTTAGATAAAATATTAGCTCATATTGGCTACGGCAGCCGAAGAGAAATTAGGGACTTATGTAAAAAAGGTTTGGTGACCATAGACGGAAAAACCGTTAAGGACAGCAGCCTACATGTTAATCCAGAGGAAAGTGAAATAAGGGTAAACAATGAGGCGGTACACTATCGAGAATTTGTTTATCTTATGATGAATAAGCCCCAAGGCGTGATATCAGCCACAGAGGACACAAGGCACGAAACCGTAATAGATTTGTTGGATAAGCAATACAAGAGCTTTGAGGTATTTCCTGTGGGAAGGCTTGATATTGATACAGAGGGGCTGCTGATACTAACAAACGACGGTCAGCTGGCCCATAGGGTGCTGTCGCCGAAAAAGCATGTGCCCAAAACCTATTATGCTGAGGTAGAGGGGATAGTTGGTCAAACGGATATAGCGGCCTTTAAGCAGGGCGTAACTCTAGATGATGGCTATGAGACACTGCCGGCAAAGCTGGAGATCATAAAAAGCGACACGGTTTCTGCCATAGAGCTGACCATATACGAGGGGAAGTTCCACCAGGTAAAGCGGATGTTCGAGGCGGTAGGTAAGTCGGTGGTATATTTGCAACGGATAAAAATGGGAGCCTTAGCATTGGACGAAGCCTTAGAGCTGGGAGAATATCGAGAGCTTACAGAGGAAGAAATCCAGCTTTTATGCACCTATGACATATAGGAAAATTCATTCAAAATGGCTTAAATGAAAAGCTTTAGGGTAAATAATTATTATAATATAAATTGAAGGAGGGGATAAAATGTATAAGATTGTTACTTCAGAGGCATTTTTATGGGAGGATATCAGCCTCGACGATAAAATAGTACTGGAGGGGGGCACCAGCTGGGGTAATACCACATCAATTATTGCAGATCAGGTTAAAGCGAATGGATGGCAAACAAGGCTCATATCAGTAGATATTGATGACAGTCATTTTGACGAAATTCAAGAGAAGCTTGCGGGTTATTTCGAGGAGTTTTCCCTTAGAAAGGGAGACCTAAGCAACCTGCATTTTATTCCTTCAGATTCGATCGATTTTGTCATATGCAATTACACCCTTTCGTCAGTAAACCAGTTTCCCTTAAGGGTGGTAAAGGCCCTTCAAGAGCTGTATCGGGTATTGAAGCCCGGTGGCGGTTTAATCATAACAGAGGAAATGCCCATTTGGTCAGTCGACAACGAGGACTATCCATATTGGTCCAAAAGGCTGAGAATAATAAAGAGCATTAGCGTATTGAAGGCCATGGCACATTTCAATGAGATGCATCCTCAGGATATGGAGGACACCTTAAGGCTGGTGGGCTTTAAGAACTTAAAGCGACATGAGTTCAATGAAAAGATTGATGCAGAGATGGCAACAAAGTTTCTGGATAAGCGAAAGCAAACCCTCATTAAGGGCCTAAATGATATGGAAAACCAGAACTTAACAAAGGGTTTTTTGGAGCTGACGGAAAGCCTAAAGAAGGAATTTGAGAATCAAAAGGAATTTAATGCACCGGCCTATATCATTAAGGCGGTGAAATAAAAATAAGGGTGACTTACTTAGGTGGGTCACCCTTTATAATGGCGTTGAAGTAAAAAAATGTAATAAATAGAAGGGAATGTAAGGGGGAAGTAGAAATATAATAGTATGAGAAAATATTATCGGATGGGGGAGGCATATGTTTTTATTGGAGTATTTAAGAGTAGTATTTATATTGATATTTGGAACCGTAACATTGACCTTTATTGAGGAATGGATATATAAACTTTTTAATGCCAGTATAATGGAAAATCCGCTAAATTGGATGGCAATACCGGCTAATATTATAATTATTCTAGTGTTATATAGAAATAAGCTGCAGTTCAGCGGCTGGATCAGAAGGCAGGATGGAAAACGGCTGACAAAGACAACCAGTGGGGTACTGATGGCTTTGGCTATAATGCTGCTGCTGGTGCCATTGTTAAAAGCAATTATATTGAGGAGGGCAATATGAAAAAAATACTAAAGGCTATTATAGTATTATTGGTTATAGCATTGTTGGCAAATGCATATGGTATTTATCGGCTGACCGAAGCTGAAAAGAGGATTTCAAGTCAAGTCAATACCAATCAAAGATATGCTCAGAAAAACATGGATGCAAATATTAGGAGGATGCAGGAGGATGTATTAAGTATTAAGAATAATCTTTGGGTTACATCCAATAAATTTATGCCGAATGTCGTCGCCTCCACTCTAGAGGAAATCCATCTGAATTTTATGTGGAATCTAAATGAGGTAGAAAAGGGAGCAAGGGTTTACATCAGATATCAGGATAGAGCCTTGCCCGGCATGTGGGTTGAAGCAGAGGCTGAAGAAGAGGATATTAATAGCTACTCTGCTAAAATGAAGCTATCTCCCAACAGCGACTATGTCTATCAAATTGTTTCGGAGGGCAGCTATGTAAAGGTCAGTGAGATCACAGATATACCAGTCGAGGACTATAAGCCTGTGCCCTTTAAAATTTCAGGCTGGGGTTACTCATCAACAGGGGGCAAGCTACTGGACTTTAGCGTTACCTTTAGTCAGTTTGATCCTATATTTGATTTTTATAGCATAAAAAAGGTTAGGGCTAAGATAAAATATTTTGAAGAAGAGGAAGAGGAACAGGAGCTGGAGAGTAGTATTAACAGAACCAGTGGTCCCGGTCAGTCATGGGATCTTGTACTTGAAAATATGCAGGATAATGCTTATCTAGAAAGACTTATCATAGAGATTGAATATGAAGGCGGCGTGCTGGAAAGGGATTTTAGCTTTGAGGTAAGAGAGATTATGTATGAGATTATGAATAAATAGAGCTTTTGCATTTAAAGCGGGTATAAGGTATAATATAGTGACTTAAAATAAGATAAGTCACTATTTTTATTTCATAGGTGATGCCGTTTATTTCCTATGAAATGTCCTAGAGGACGCATGGGTTCTCTGGAAAACAAAAGTGGAGAAGCTACTTTTGTACGTTAAAAGCAATGAATTGGGAGTGAGAAGCTTGATAAAGAAAAAGGATATTATAGAATTAACTATAGAGGACATGGCATTTGGCGGAAGGGCCTATGGCTATGTGGACGGAGAGCGAATAGAGGTTAAGCATGGCCTCAGGGGACAAAGGGTACGGGCTGCTGTAAGTAAGGCCCGCCGTGGCAAATACGAGGCCAAAATATTGGAGGTGCTGGCACCTTCTCAATTGGAAACAGAAGAAACCTGCCCCTACTTCGGAAGCTGTGGCGGCTGCTTTTTTCAGGCAGTAAGCTATGAGGAGCAGCTAAAGGAGAAGGAGGACCAAGTAAAGGCTCTCTTTCAAGAGGCACAGCTGGGGGGCTTTGAATGGCTGCCAATAGAGGGAAGCCCAGCGATATTTGATTATCGAAACAAGATGGAATTCACCTTCGGGGATGAGGAGAAGGATGGGCCACTAACCCTTGGTATGCATAGAAGGGGTAGACATCACGATATTATAACGGTGGATCAATGCCGAATTATGGATGAGGACTTCAACGAAATACTAAGGACGATTCTGAATTATTTCAGTGAAAGAAAAATACCCCATTATAATGGTAGATACCATAAGGGCTATCTAAGGCATTTGGTTATCAGAAAGGCTCACTACACCGGAGAAATACTGATAAATTTGGTAACCTCAACACAGCTTCAGCTGGATATGACGGAGCTGGTGGAAAAGCTGAGGAATTTGCTGATGAAGGGCAGGTTGGTAGGGATACTACATACCTTTAACGATAATCTGGCGGATGTGGTTCAGAGCGACCGTACGGATATATTGTTCGGACAGGATTTTATAATAGAAAAGCTGTTGGGCTTGAGATTTAAAATATCCACCTTTTCCTTCTTTCAAACCAACACACTGGCAGCGGAAAAGCTATATAGCATAGTGGCGGATTTTGTAGGTGAGGCAGAGAATAGCGTTATTTTTGACCTCTACTGTGGGACAGGCACCATAGGGCAGATCATGGCTAAAAGAGCCAGCAAAGTCATCGGGATAGAAATCATAGAGGATGCAGTAAAGGCCGCCAGAGACAATGCCGCCATCAATGGACTGGAAAACTGTGAGTTTATAGCCGGAGATGTCAGGCAGGAGGTTAAGAACCTAACCACAAAGCCAGATATCATCATCCTGGACCCACCAAGGGCAGGCATACATCCGCAAGCTCTCCAAGATGTCATTAGCTTCGATGCACCTGAAATCGTTTATGTCTCTTGCAATCCTAAGACATTGGTGGTTGATTTGAAGGAGCTGGTGAAGGCAGGGTATAGGATTGATAGGGTGAAGTGTATGGATATGTTTCCTCATACACCGCATTGTGAGAGCATTTGCCTTTTGCAGAAGAATATGCGACACGAAGAAAGGTGATTTGAATTGTTCAATATAAAACGATATCCAATAATAAACAAGAATCTTAAAGATTGGGTAAAATTTATCTGGCATTTTGAAGCAGATAGCGGTTTTGTTCAGCATAAGTTATTGCCAATGGAAAGTATTGATATATTAATGAATTTAGCGGATGAAATGATATATGAAACAGCATCTGATAGAATAATTGCGCCTAGTATACATGTTAACGGTTTAAGAAGTCAATACAGTTTTATTCGTCAAACTGGGAATATAAATGTTTGGGGCATATCTTTTTATTCTTTTGGCTTATACCCATTTATAAACAACCCAATAAATGATATTCAGAATAAGATTGTAGATTTAAATTTATTATCGTTGCCATTAGCTGATAAATTGAAAGCAGCTGTATTTCGTGAGACAGTACAGTGCAAAGTTGAGAGTATAATGGAATCATTAATTTCGGAGTTGCAAATAAGTGACAGGTGTTTAAAAAGAACAGAAATTATCAAAGAATTTATGAAAACGGACGATGATTTATCAATAGTATGTTTTGCATGAATTATAGTATAAATCAGAGGACATTTGAAAGATTTGTTTTAAACATGACGGGTTATACGCCAATAGATCTACGTAGAATAAGGCGTTATCAGGTAGCAAGTAATCAATTACTGTTTAATAAATCTGCTAAGATATCTGAAATTGTTTATGATAATAATTATACAGATCAATCGCATTTCACTAAAGAGTTCAAAAAAATTTCAGGAGTGCCACCAAGAACGTTTCACCAAGAAAAGATTACTATTATAGAGAATACTAATTATTTTTGATTCTGTCGATTTAATACAATACTTTATGTTCTGTTATTAATATACTTAAGAAAAAACAGGAGGTATAATAACGTGAATGTAACAGAAATTGTAAAAATGAAAACGGTTGAAGGTGTTAGTAAAGACGAATTTATTAAAATTGTTGATGGACTTGAAAAGAATTTTCATTCCAGGCAACTAGGATTTATTGATACGGAATTACTGTACAATGATGAAGATGAAGAATGGTATATGATACAGCATTGGAATTCTAAAGATAACTTAAAAGAAGCATCTAAAAAGATATTTATAGATCAGGATGCTGAAGCCTTTGTGAAATCTCTTGATAAACGCAGTGTGAAGATGCTCATATTACCTCAAATAAGAACCTGGACAAAATCAATATGAAGCAATTTGAATATCGAGTAGAAAAAGTATTGGAACACTGTTCCTGCGGATATAAGGTTGGGGATATTTTTCGATGTAAAGGAATGAATACACCGGATACTCAGTTTTGTGGTGGGGCATATATTGTACTTTTTCCAATTCAAGTTGCATTATTCAATGGAGCAAGATTTAATTTTGAAGACAATCCTAAATCCAAAGGAAATTTGGCATGCCCTGATAATGGTTGCGTTATTTTCAGGGTGGTTATGATTGAGGAGTAAAGCGAATATTTTGCCACCAAGGAACAAGTAGGTTCTGATGACATCATTTTTGTCTACTCAAGGCACGTTGAGACGGTGGTTCTGATGACGAAATGTGGTTTTGATGGCAAATGAGGCAAGTCAGCCACTATATGTAGTGGTTTTGGAGCAAAAAATGAGCAAAAATCGGGCCGAAAAAGTGCATTTTTCGGCCTTGTTTTTTTACCCTTTTTATAGATGACATTCGATATTTTTCAGTATAACGCTCAAGATAGCATCATTAAGCGAGAAAAGAACCATTCGCAATTTAATAATTATGTAGGATTATGTTTTTCCAGAATCTCATGAAACAACGCTCTATAACTTGGTGATTTAGAAATAAAAGTAAGCCGCGGCTTTACAATCTATCCCATTCCGTCTGTTTCGCTCAGCATCCTGCAGCCCCTGGTTCGCAGGGGAAGCCGGACAGTCGGCATCAGCGGTTCGGATTTGGAGAAACCCACAACGGATTGGACGATCCGTCAGGGCAGCGGTGACGCAAAGTCATATTCAACTTATGCCACCGGAAGCCTGGCTAAAGCTGGTGGAACAATTACTTTCCCATTAAAAGGACGGTATGAGTTGACGCTCACTTTGACGGGCGCAACCGGCCGCACCTTTACCAAGAGTCGGAGCTTCACGGTATCCCCCATCCCGACCAAGAGCATCGGCTTCCCGCCGATGATCTACAGCGGCGCCCCCATGGCAGTCACCGCATCGGGTACTGAGTTTGACGGAGCGAGCATCAATTGGCTTATCGCTGTGGATAGCGGCGAGGCAAAGCCCCACACCCAATACGCAACAGAGAAAAAAGGAAAAAGACCTTCCCGCCAAGGGAGAGGTCTGACTGTCTAGTGAACTATGGCAGGGTTCGTGGTGAGCCAAGGAATGAAGGTCTCACTCTAACAGAGTTTTAACACCAGAGAAAGAACAATTTTTTCTAAATTAAAGAACACCCCAAATATGAACTAGTTATTCAAATATTTTACCGTATAAGTAACGAATTCCGAAAAATCATCCACAAAATCAACAAGTTTATACGGAATTTCGGATCGTTTAATGGCTTCCTTTTGTATTGGTGTTAATGATGTAGAAGAGAATGATCCTATCGCATACTGCATTTGCAAACGGATAAATTTCTCAATGGCTTTGTCGTCCCATGTCGGGAAGGCTGTCCGCAAGACTTTGAATAAATTTAATGATGCAAGAGCAAATTTCTTTTTAAAATCAATAAGATTTTCTAAAGAAACATTTTTTTCGATAATCGTATAAAGTAAGGAAATTAATTTTAGGAACCGTTGATGCCGATACATGACATTTGCCCATTTTTTTGAAAAATCGTCAATTTCCCGAGTAAATTCCTTACTTATTGTTTTTTCCAAATCTTTAATCCAGTCAACAATTTCATCTAATGTGACAAGTAGATAAATATCCTCTTTTGAAGAGATATACTTATATAAATTACCGCGTGTAAAGCTGGTTTCGTTGGCAATTTCTGCAAGAGTGATATCGTGAAATTGCTTGATATCGAAAAGCTGGATTGCCGCTTTTTTTATTTGCTCTACACGTATTTTTCTTTGTTCTTCATTTCTGGCCCGATCAAATTCCATAATACATACCTCCTTTGAAAATATTATAGCTATAAACACCTTGCATGTAAATAAAAACAGTGCTATAATCAAAATATAATTAACGTGACGTCACGTTAATTATATTAAGGTGAGACGAAATAAGAAAGCAATCACAAGCTCTTATTTTAAAAGGATTAACAACAATAAATTGACGCTGCAGGAGGTTGTTTAAATGAGTACTATAGAATATCGCAGACTTGGCGCATCGGGCATTGAAGTGCCGGCGATTGGGATTGGGACATTAGCTTGGGGGGAAAAACGTTGGGGCTTTAATAAGAAATACTCTCGTGATGATCTGTTTAAAGCATATACTGCATCTCTGGATGCTGGGTTAAATTTCTTTGATACTTCAGAAAGTTACGGTAAGGGCTTATCCGAGCAGCTTATTGGTGAATTTCGCCGTAAAGACGGTCGGCCCATTATCGTAGCCACAAAATTCTCTCCGGCAAAGGTTTATGAACCATCCACACGCTTTTCAGCCAAGGACATTATTGGCACGCTAGACGGAAGTCTAAAACGTCTAGGAATTGACGCGGTTGATCTTTACCATTTACATTATCCGGTTGCGCGGCATAAGCTTGACGAGTATCTTAATACTATGGCTGAAACAGTCAAAACCGGCAAGGCTAAGGCTATTGGTGTAAGTAACTTCAATACTGAACTCTTGCGGTATGCGCACGCATTTTTTGCTAAGCAAAATATTCGACTCGCATCCAACGAAACAGACTATAGTTTACTGAACCGATTGCCTGAAATGAATGGCATGTTAGCAGCCTGCAAAGAACTCGACATCGCTTTACTCGCCATCCTCCCATTAGGACAAGGCGCGCTGACTGGAAAGTATAGGGTTGGCGGTCTGCCATACCCGGCAATTATGCGTGGTATCATTACGGTTGGGCAACTAGATTTATTCCATCAATACCCATACAAGTCATCCAAACCCAGTCTTTTCACAAAACCATATATGCTGCAGCGCGAAAAGCTTGAACCATTGTTTGTGTTAATGGACGGGATTGCCAAGGCTCATGATGCCACCATTGCTCAGGTAGCGCTAAACTGGTTGCTCGTGAGTAACCCACTTGTCATACCTATTCCTGGTGAAAAAAATGCTAAACAGGCGGCAGCCAATGCGGCTACGCTTAGCTGGAGGCTGACCCAGGAAGAATTCGAGAGCATCAGTAAAACTGAGAGAGCTATTTGGACAACACTGCAAAGGTAATTACACAATATCATAAAAGAATAATAAATGAATAATTAGTACTAAGGGCAAACCTGTCTAAAGACAGGGACGCAAAGCCATAGGGTCTAAGGTGCTTTAAGCATTATGACAGCCTGGTTGCCGTGAGATTAAATGCGTCAAGACCTGCCCGTTTTTGCGGCAGGTCTTGATTAAAATACACGCCTTCCTGCCAAGGGGGTGCCACAGGGGTGTGGCATCTTTTTTACACACTCAAGTCATGTGGAGTGCGTAATAGGAATGCAAAGGAAAGATACGTAGAAATCCTTAGTTTTCAGCACTTGGCGAGATATATGACTTTTACGACGGATGGCGATGATTTCAGGAATAAGGTGCCGAAAGATAAAATTGATGTTTCTGTTGTTTTGGATATGGAGTGTGTAGATATGTTTCCGCAGTGGTTTGAATAGAGTGTTCAGATATGTCTATATTACGAAGTGTGAGGCAATTTTGAGACTGGGCAATGATGAGAGAATGTCGGATTTTATAAGGCATTCTCTTTTTTTTAATAAATTACAAAATTTTTGCGTTATGGATAGTGTTTTAAATTTTTTAAATTAATAACTCATTGAATTTATTCGTTTCTTCGTATAGAATATTAATGATTGGATAATTTTCTCTGTGAGGTATAAAAAATGGAGTATATTACGGCGAAAGAGGCTGCTGAAAAATGGAATATATCTCAACGCAGAGTTCAAGTTCTGTGTGAGCAGGGACGGATATTAGGTGTAGTTAGATTAGGATGGGCATGGGCAATCCCTAAGGAAGCAGACAAGCCTGTAGATATGCGTAGTCAAAAAGACTATAAAAAAATAAAAAATAAACAGCGGGAGGTTCAACAATGAATTTAAAATCTGCTATTCCAGATGCCGCACCGCTTGTGTTGTCTTTGCGTTCAGTTGGATATACTCTTGAAACTGCAATTGCAGATATAGTGGACAATAGTATTACTGCTAAAGCTACAGAGATACATATAGATGCAAATTGGCATGAGAATGCTTCCTTTATAAGTATTATGGATAATGGATATGGAATGAATGACGATGAACTGCATCAAGCTATGAAAATTGGCGCAAAAAATCCTATAATGCCAAGAACTCATGATGATTTAGGACGTTTTGGGATGGGTCTGAAAACAGCTGCGTTTTCACTGTGCAAACGGCTTACAGTTGGAAGCAAACTTTTGGGTGAAAGTACAATCTGCGTGAGGGTTTGGGATATAGATAATGTTGTGAATTCGAATAAATGGGAATTGTTCGATGATAGTTCAACATATGCCTGGAAAGAGGCAATAAGAAAGTTTGAAGGATATAATCAAGGTACTATTGTTGTGATGGAAAAACTTGATAGGCTTATTACAGAGAAATACAGCGACCAGGCAGTTGGCCGCTTTTGGCAGCGTATTGCAGACATGGAAAGGCATTTGTCCATGGTTTTTCATAGATTTTTATCAGGAGCAAATCCTATACAGATTTTCATTAATGGAACGAAGATTGAACCATGGGATCCATTTATGCGAAATTCCTTTGCCACACAAGAATTTAGAGAAGAATTTGTGGAAATGGGCGATAAAAATATTCGGATACATACTTTTATTTTGCCTCATCATTCTAAATTATCAGTTAAAGAGTATGATGAAGCTGGTGGTGCCAGCGGATGGCTTGAACAGCAAGGGTTTTATGTTTATAGAAATAAAAGGCTGATAGTCCCCGGAACATGGTTTAAAATGTTGAGAAAGAACGAGCCGGGCCAGCTTGCGAGAATACAAATGGACTTGATTGGAGATATGGATTTTGATTGGAAAATTGATGTAAAAAAATCCTCCGCATCTCCTCCAGCAATTGTAAGAGAAAAAGTAAGGAGAATTGCCAGAATAGCGCAAGAAGCTTCACGCAAAGTCTACTATTATCGAGGAGCCGTTATTAATCAGCAAGTTAAGATTGAAGACAATGATGCCATATGGGAGCAGGCATCCATTCGCGGAAGAACATTTTTCAGGATAAATCGCAACCATAATTTGCTGAAAGAGGCTTGTACTGCGCTTAATGCTGATGCTGCAAAGAAAGTCAATACATTCATAAGCCTCATTGAAGGATTTGCGCCTATGAATGCATCACTGACAGGACCCGTTTCTAGTGAAGCCACCCAAGATCATGAATTGCTGGAGAGTGCAGTACGGTTTTGCAACGACTTGATTGAGGCTGGGTATAGTCCATGCGAAGCCTTGAGAAAAGTTTTGCAAATAAGTATTTATGAAGGAATGGATGCGGCTATAAAAGATAGATTGAAAATTTAAGGGGGATTTTTATGGATAGAGATGCAATAGCCAGAATTGCAGTTGAGTATTGCTGGTCGATGATGGAAAAAACAAGTGCTTTTGAAGAATGTGCTGCTAAAACTATCGAATTTGTAAGAGGCAGTTTGCCAGGGGGCTCAGAGATTGATGCAGGATGGCTTAAAGATCATCTTAAGCTATCCATCACACAAGAGGTTTCAGAGTATGTGATGCTTCAGGGAGAGGATCAGGAACAAAAAGAAAAGTGGTGGTCTGAGCAAAAAGACAAGAACTTGCTTGGGCGTTGGAGCCGCTGGACAAGATATCTGAAAAATGTTAAAAAATGGAGTCCGGCAGTTGTTGATAGTTTGGACAGGACTACAGATAAAATTCTTGATGCTGTTGATGATCCTAAAAGGAGTGCACTTTTAAGCGACAGACGCGGACTTGTATTAGGATATGTGCAATCTGGAAAAACCGCTCATTATACAGGTTTGATAAATAAAGCATTGGATGCTGGGTTTCAGCTGATCATAGTTTTATCTGGCATGCATGACAGCCTGCGCATCCAGACTCAGACAAGATTGGATGAAGAAGTTCTTGGCTTTGAAACAAGTATTGATGTTCTTTTGAAAAATGGTATGGTAGGAAAATTGATAGGCGTTGGTGAATTAAGCTACCCCTCCGATCTGAAATTGCGTACATATACCACGCGAGATCCTAAAGGTGATTTTAACAAAGTACGTGCAAATAAAATTGAAGATTTGGAAGGGAGGCCCTCTGTTTTTATTGTCAAAAAAAATGCAACTGTTCTTAAAAATCTTTATCAATTTTTTAGGACAGGTAATCTTACAAAGGCGCATTTACTGAAACAAGGCAAAGCAGTTATTGCAAACATATCAATGCTGATGATTGATGACGAGGCTGACCAAGCATCTGTCAATACAAAAGCAATAAGCGATGAAGACGGAAATATTCTCCCGGAGTATGAACCTTCGCGTATAAATGCAGAAATAAGAAGAATCTATAATTTGTTTTCCAATAAAGCATATGTAGGATATACTGCTACTCCTTATGCAAATATTTTTATACATGATGAAGCGGAAACTGAAAAATACGGAAGTGAGCTGTTCCCTAAAGATTTTATCCTCTGCTTGCCGAAACCTTCAAATTATATTGGACCTGCTGAATTTTTCGGGCTTAATCGCGATGATGGGGAAACTATGCGATTAATAAGAGAAGTGCACTATGATCCTCAATTTGTTCCAGCGAAAGTAAAAAAAGGTTTTGTGCCTGAAAAATTGCCGGAAACTCTTGTAGATGCAATAGGCTCCTTTCTTATTGCGTCTTCTATCCGTTTTGCCCGAGGGCAAGAAAACGAGCATATGTCCATGCTTATTCATGCGGCACGTTTTACGGATATCCATTATGAGATTAAAGACCTTGTGGTTGGGAAAGTACAAGATATTAAAAATAGATTAAGATATGAAGATGAAAAAGACCCGAAATCCTTTTGCGCCAGACTTAAGGCGTTATGGGAAGACGACTTTCTGGAAACATCGCTCCATATGCATGAAAAGTTTTACGAGCTGGCAGGCGATTGCATAATGCTTGATTGGCCAACCGTCTATTCTGGAATAAAAAGGGTTCTGGATAAACTTGAAGTACTTGCTGTAAACGGAATCAGTGATGATGAACTAAAATATAAAGACTATGATCAAGGAAGAATCGTAATAGCTGTAGGAGGGGACAAGCTTTCACGGGGATTGACCTTGGAAGGATTATCTACCAGTTATTTTCTTCGGTCATCGACTTTTTATGATACATTGATGCAAATGGGCCGATGGTTCGGATATAGACCCGGATATCTCGATTTATGCCGGCTTTATACAACACCAACTTTGTCTGAATGGTTTGCGCATGTTGCTGTGGCAACAGAGGAACTTCGCAGCGAATTGTTTGATATGGAGCAGTTGGAAGCAACGCCCAAAGATTATGGGCTGAAGGTTAGGACACATTCTGAACTGTTTATTGCTGCAAAAAATAAAATGCAGGCAGCATATGAGATGCAGGATGATTATAGCAATAGTGTAAGTGAAACTACCAAGTTTGAGCTTGATGATGAAGACTTCTTCCGCGTAAATCAAAACGCTGCAGAACATTTCATCAGGCAGCTCGGTATTCCCGATTTGGATTATCTCTGCAAAAAGCGGCCAAAAAAATATTCAAAATCGACCAGCATCCCTAAACACTATTTTTGGGAGCATGTGGATGGCTTTAGCATTTGCAACTTTTTATCAGAATATAAAACTGCCCGCAATGCACCAAGAGCGAATAGCTCCCGTTTAAGAGAGTACATTAGCAAGCAGATGGCAAAAGGTGGATTGACTGACTGGACAGTTTGTTTGATCAATGCTGCTGATGATGAGAGACAGGAAGATAAAGGATTTGAAATAGGAGGTCTTCAAATAGCGCGAGGAGTTAAAAGATCTCGCGGCGTCAGAAGCGAAAAAAAAGGAAGCAAGGCATTTGGCCGTTTGCTTTCACAAGATCATGAGTATATTGATTTCAACGATGAGCAAATGAAGAAAGTTGCTGAATTGCGATCAAAGGCAATTGCTGGTAAAGGTATTCGTTCAAAAATAATAAAGGACAGTGATGGCTTTGACTGGGAATGTGCAACATATATTCGACGTAAGCTAAGGAGTAGTCAGCCAGAACATGGACTGCTGCTGATATATCCTATTGAAAAAGACGACAGTGCATTCCTGCATTTGGCTGAAGATATTGTGCCGATTGGAATTGGTCTGGTATTTCCGCAAAGCCATGAGGCAACACCAGTTTCATATATGGCTAATAATGTATTTCATGCAATGGAAGAGGAGGATGAGCAAGAATGAGTGAAAATATTATGCATGCTCATAAAATCTTCTCTTTATTGGACGAAGAGTACCGATTGAAAAAATGGACAGGGCAAGATCCCCTTTTATCACGTCAAATGAAACTGAGTCCGGATATTTTGGCTGTTTTTGCAGTTAGAAAATCAGATGGAAGACATGTTTTATATTTCCAATGCAATCCTGAGGATGCATCTAAAGGACATAAGTATCCGGCTTGGAAAGGAATATCTATTGACTTTTCTGGCTTTGAAAACCAGGGAATGGAAGGTTGCTATGTCCGCATAGAACAAGGAGAAAGCAGCGATAATGATGTTTATTTTGCAGTTTCCGACGATCTATGCCTTTGCCTCAAAGATGTTGACAGATCTAATCTTCGTTTAAAGCTTTCAACGGCGTTAGAGCGCTGGAAACGCTTTTTTTCACTTCGGGAAAGCATTGCACTGACAAGAGAAGAACAAATAGGATTGTTTGGAGAACTATATTTGCTGCACAGTATGATGCAAAATGGCATAGCTGCATCAAAAGCAATTAGTTGCTGGAAGGGACCATATCAGGGAGTTTTTGATTTTTCCTTTAGCAATATGAGCATTGAAGTCAAAACGACGGCTTCCAAAATGCCATATAAAGTCCATATAAGCAACGAAATGCAGCTTGACGATCGGCTTGCAGGCGGAATCCTTGTATTATCTTTTATAGCTGTTCAGCCTAGTGATTCTTCAGGAGAAACTCTAGGAGATATGGTAAAAGGCATAGCGTATTTTATTGAGAAAGACGAAGTCGGCCGCAGTTTATTTCAAGATAAAATATTTGGATGCAGTTTAGGGCATCCGTACATAGATAGGTATACCTCCAAATATATTGTCAAGGAGCATGGCTTCTACAATATCCAGGGGGATTTCCCTCGAATCTTAAGCAAAGACTTGGCAAAAGGATTGGGAGATATATCATACTCCTTAGATATGAGTGCATGCTCAAATTATCGTATGGACGAACAAAACTTCTGGCAAATCGCAAAATTGCATATAAAGGAGGACATAGTATGACGCTGGAAGACTTTCATGCAATGATTTCCGAGGATGCCAGAGCAGAACATGAGGCTGGCCGATTTCGAACAACAGAAGAAGCCATTGAGGCAATTTTATGCGGATATTTGGAAGATGAGCAAGTAATAAGCGACATTGAGCTGAGCCCTTATCAGAAAACCAGTTCCACCAGGCAGGCTATGATGGTGAGCGCACATGCATTTGACGAGAAGAATGCAACGCTTAGCTTGCTTACAGTGAAATGGGAGCGCAGCAGTAAGCTTGCAAAAATGAGCCGCAACGATGCGAACCGGATATTCAAAATGGCACGACGCTTTTACAGGAATGCCAAAGCTGGCATGTACAAAGAAATGGAAGAGACGGACACAGCTTTTACATTGGCTCAGATGATTTATGAGAGGCAGTCGTTTATATCAACCGTTCGCATATTGTTGCTCTCGAATGCGATTATCGATTTGGAGCCTCCTTCTGATTCGGAAGAAGAAGATACTGTTTTCTCATATGATGTATGGGATATAGATAGGATATTTAGGCTTGTAGGACAAGGCGGCAATACAGGAGAAAATGAAATCAATTTGACAGATCAATATGATTGTAGCATATGCATGATGAAAATGCAGGCAGACCATCAAAAATACGATTGCTATGTAGGCATGTTTCCCGGAGAAGTCCTCGCAAGAATATATGACGAGTATGGGCAGCAATTGATAGAACGAAATGTGCGCTCCTTTTTGCAAGCTAAAAATGCGGTTAATAAAGGTATTCGAGATACCGTAAAAGAAGAGCCTGAAATGTTCATGGCATACAATAATGGTATTTCAACAGTAGCAAGCTGGATAAAAGCTGATGAACTGGGCAATGGTGCTGTTTCCGTGCACAGTCTGCATGGCTGGCAAATTGTTAATGGCGGGCAAACTACCGCATCGCTTGCAAATGCTTACAAGGCTAGTTTGGACTTAAGCCAAGTGTTCGTGCCTATAAAGCTTACTATTCTTAAATCAGGACATAATAAAGACCAAATTATCGCGCATATCTCAAAATATGCGAACAGTCAGAATAAAATTACTATGTCGGATTTTAGTGCAAATACTCCCTGGCATGTTGAAATGGAAAAGCTTTCTCGGCGAATATGGGTTCCATCCCGCAAACGGATTCGTTGGTTTTATGAGCGTGCCCGTGGCCAGTATCTTGTTGAATTTAATAGGCAAAATACAGCAGCACGTAAAAAAAGCTTTAGGGAAGAAAATCCTAAAAGCCATGTTATTACAAAAACACTGGCAGCAAAGTGCATGATGTGCGCCATGCAGAAACCGTATATTGTGAGCAAGGGTTCAGAAACCAACTTTGTGAAATTCATGGAATCAGTTGAAAGCAAAAAAGTACCATTTCCAAATGAACGATATTATAAGCACACAGTTGCAAATGTAATCCTTTTCGACAAATGCGACAGGATTGTGAAGAACCTGCAATTGGGAGACTACAAAGCAAATGTAGTAGCCTATACTATTGCTTTGGCATATCGGCTTTATGAGGATGAAATAGACTTAGATAAGATATGGGCGAAACAAGATATTGATGAAAAGCTTGAGCAGTTGCTGGAAAAGTTGGCCCGAATAGTTTGGGAGCATATTACTCATCCAATAATTGAAGGGACCAATGTAACACAATGGTGCAAGCGTGAAGAGTGCTGGAACCTCCTGCTCAAGCGTCAGGGGATGGAAATCGCTTCGGGTGAGGTGGAGGATAATGAATATGATGAAGAAGCTTAATACTATAGATTTATTTGCCGGGGCAGGGGGACTGAGCCTAGGATTTATAAAAACGGGCTGTTTTAATATCAAAGCTGCTGTGGAATTTGATAAGCATGCGGCTGAGACATATGCAAAGAATCATGAAGGAGTTGAAATTCTACAGGAAGATGCAGCTGAAATATCTTTTGTAGAAAAAATTCAAAACAAATATGGAAAAGTTGATGTTGTGATTGGAGGGCCGCCCTGCCAGGGATTTTCAAATGCCAATAGGCAAAAAAACGGCCTGGTCAGCGGCAACAATCAATTGGTGCAGCATTATGTTCGGGCGATTGAAGAGCTTGATCCAACAGCGTTTGTTCTTGAAAACGTAAAAACATTGGAATCAAGCAAGCACTTTTTCTTTGTATGCGATGATAATATTGATGAGGTTTTGCGGTTGAATATACCTACACGAGAAGAAAGAATTGCAATTTGTTCAGGAGAAGAGCCAACAGCATTTGCTGTAGGCGTGTTGCAATATATTGATCAACTGGAAAGGTACCGAATGAGTGCAAAAGGGTACACTGCGCTTTGCACACTGTTGAAGTTTTCAAAAATACAAAAGCGTGCAGAGGAATATATAAAAGAGCAAAATAAAAAGGTGACAAAATTGATTGATTCGTGGGATAGCCTGCATGAACATTTTTGGAATGCCGATTGGGAAAAATTTTTTAAGGACAGTAAAGATGTTATCAGCAAGTTTGTAAATGATCAGCAGGATTATAATGCATATTATGAGAGAATAAAAGTGCTTGTGGAAGTAGAACGTGCACTGGAGCGATTGCATGAATTAAAAAACAATGCCATTGACTATAGGCAGCAAAGAACGGAACGCAGTATTACAGCAATTGCTGATACATTCAGTGTAAAAGATTACTTGGAATATAAGTTTGATTCTCTAGAGTACGCCATAAATATGAAAATATTGAATGCTGCGAATTTTGGCGTTCCACAAACAAGAGAACGTTTTATTATGATAGGAATTAAAAAAGAGATTGCTGGTGCGCAAGAAATAAGGTTGCCTCTGCCGTTGCTGCAAGAGGAACAATTTAATACTGTTAGAGATGCTATTGAAGATTTGGAAAAGGTAGAAACTTCTATCCAAGCGAATGCTCCAAAAATTCCAGTTAAAGAAAAAGGAACTTCTCAATTAGCCTCATTGCTTTGTACTGAAAACTTTATCTGCAATCATATAGTAACAGATACTGGTGAGACTGCTAAAAAGCGTTTCAAGGCGCTTGGGCAAGGGGAGAACTTTCATAATCTTGATAAGTCTTTGAAAGACTCATATTCCCTTCCAGAAAGAACTCAGAACACAATTTACCTTCGTCTGGAATATGATAAACCTTCTGGGACAGTGGTGAACGTTCGCAAATCCATGTGGATTCATCCAACGCTGGACAGAGCATTAAGCGTTAGAGAAGCTGCGAGACTGCAGTCTTTCACCGATAAGACTATTTTTTGCGGTCCGAAAAACTCACAATATCAACAGGTAGGGAATGCGGTACCTCCTTTGCTGGGGCAAGCCATTGCAGAGTGTCTACTGGAGCAATTGGGAGTAAAATCTGAAAGCTCCTTAGTTGAAGAACTAAGAAATGAAAAGCAGCAGTATAGAGTATCGATATGAAAAGGAGGTAATCGGTTGTCTGATATGTTTGATCCTCAAAAACGGAGCGAAATAATGTCTCATATTCGTTCGAAAAATACCAAAGGAGAGATATTAGTTCGCAAATACTTGCATCGTTTAGGCTTCCGATTTCGTCTCCATGACTCAAAACTTCCAGGGAAACCTGATATAGTGCTTCCAAAATATAAATGTACTATTTTTGTTCATGGTTGCTTTTGGCATGCACATAGCGGATGCAAATATTATCGTGATCCAAAAACAAATGCCAAATATTGGGTTCCTAAAATTCAACGAAATGTCGAAAGAGATAAACAGGCCGTCAGTGATCTTACTTCAATGGGATGGAAGGTTGAAATAGTTTGGGAATGTGAATTGAAAAAAGACGCTGAAGTGCGATTGGATGAACTGGTGCACTCCATAGTACTATCGAGCGATGGAATGGAGAAGTAGCAATGATTGGGAATTAGACGGTACAATGGGGCTAATCTTTTAGAATTGGAGGCAAAATCAATGCAGTCCGGTAGGATAAAAATGGAGCATTATGCAACCTATTATTTTGCGAATATAATTGATGGAATCTTATCTGATCAATTTTCTTATATTAGAAGTTTGAATGATTTTTATGGAGAAGGCAAAATTCAATGGTTGGCTAAACCATTTCAAAAGTATTCTGCATTTCATCAATTTATTGATTTTGTAGTCAATTCAGTTATTGATGAAGAAATGTCTAAAATTGACTTAGAATCATTAAAAAAGGACTATTTGAATCGTAAAGGATTTATACCTGAAGATGAACTTAAAGAATTTACCATGCTTCCATTGAATACATATTTTCATAATTATAAAATAACTCATACATCCTTTGAAGAGTGGCTAAAGGAGAACAATAAAAAATTCCTTTTATCAACAGAAGATGATATATATGATTATTACAACGAGTTTTATCTATCAGGTGAGATTGAATATTTAATTGAAAAAATCAGAGAAGAAGTTTTTTTTGTTATGTTTTCTAATAGAGGATTGTTAAGGAATTTTAATATAATGATGGCTAATATATTGTCAGGTGTTGAATTAGATGATCTTGATATGGAAAATCAGATTTATTTTAAAGAAAATGGTATATTAAAAAGAGTCAACATACCATCGTGGACTAAAAAAGCAGTTTTCTATCGTGATAGAGGTAGATGTGTAAAATGCAATAAAGATATTTCGGGGACATTATCATTTCAAAACAACATAAATTTTGATCATATTGTCCCACTAGCAGTAGGGGGATTAAATGATGTTACCAATATTCAATTGATGTGTGAAGAATGCAATAAGAAAAAAAATTGTCTTACTTGTGATACCTCAATATACTATGAAAAGTGGTATTGATTGAGCATATAGTCTAGTCAACATGTTTTAAGGAGATTATTCCTTTAATCGTACTGATAATATCATCAAATGCAGAATATTGTTAGAATCTGAAAAAAAATCATTATGCAAGTAAGTAAAAAGCAATTAAGGTAATGTAAGAGAATGCTATCTTTATACAGAGTTCTCTTATTTACATATAAAAGTGAAGAAGCCGTTTGTTTTATTTCATGTAAAGCAAGCGGCTTTTTTTGCGTGAAAGGAGGAATTTTAAATGTCAAAAGTAATCGCCCTTGCCAATCAGAAAGGCGGCACGGGGAAAACAACGACGGCGGTCAATCTTGGGATCGGACTTGCGGTACAGGGTAAAAAGGTGCTGCTGGTGGACGCAGACGCTCAGGGAAACCTGACGGATTCATTGGGCTATCAGGAACCGGACAATCTGCCCGTTTCATTGGCTAGCGTCCTAACAAAAACCATGATGGAGGAGCCGTATGAGACTGACGAAGGAATTCTTCACCATGCGGAAGGCGTTGACCTTATGCCGGGAAACATTGAACTGTCTGCTATTGAGGTATCACTGGTAAACACCATGAGCCGGGAAACAGTACTGCGCACATACATCAATACGGTCAAAGACAAGTATGATTATGTGTTGATAGATTGTATGCCCTCTCTTGGCATGATAACCATCAATGCCCTTGCCTCCGCGGACAGCGTGATTATTCCCGTGCAGGCCCACTATCTTCCCGCCAAAGGAATGACGCAGCTTTTACAAACAATTGCCAGAGTAAGACGGCAGATCAATCCCAAGCTTACCATTGACGGTATTCTGCTCACAATGCTGGATAACCGGACTAACTTTGCAAAGGACATTTCCTTTATTCTCCGACGGGACTACGGCGGCAAGCTGCGAGTTTTTCAAACGGAAATCCCCCTGTCAATTCGGGCGGCTGAAACAAGCGCTCAGGGAAAAAGCATTTATGCGTTCGACCCGCACGGAATAGCTGCCAAAGCATATCAAGCTTTTACGAAGGAGGTGCAGGACATTGGCGAAAAGCAGCGCAAGAGACAGCATCAAGCTGGCCTCAGTAGATGATCTGTTCACTACTGAAGAAAGCCGCGCCGAAGAACAGCGTGAAAAGGTACTGGATATTCCTCTTTCGGAAATCAGCGATTTTCCCAATCACCCGTTTAAGGTGAAAGCAGATGAAGCCATGTTAGAAATGGCAGACAGCGTAAAGCAGTATGGTGTTTTAGTCCCTGGACTTGTGCGGCCCAGAGCGGATGGCGGCTATGAAATGGTTGCCGGACACCGGCGTAAAAAGGCAAGTGAACTTGCAGGCAAAGAAAACATGCCCTGTATTGTCCGTGAATTGGACAACGATCAAGCTACTATTATTATGGTTGACAGCAATCTGCAAAGGGAAAGCATTTCCCCAAGTGAAAAAGCCTTTGCGTATAAAATGAAGCTGGAAGCCATGAAGCGACAAGCAGGTAGGCCAAGTAAAGAAAATGTGTGCCAAGTTGGCACTAATTTAATTGGTACACGTTCTGACGTTCAACTTGCAAATAGTACTGATGAAAGTGCAAGACAAATTCAGCGGTATATCCGCTTAACTGAACTCATATCGCCCATGCTTGAAATGGTGGACGAAAAACAAATTGCGTTTAATCCGGCTGTGGAGCTTTCCTACTTAGCCGAAAATGAACAGCAAAGTTTATTCGACACCATGCAGTCGGAGGATTGCACTCCGTCTTTGGCACAGGCACAGCGAATGAAAAAGCTCAGTCAGGACGGCAGGCTAAATGTGGATGTTATTTTCTCAATTCTCACCGAAGAAAAGCCCAATCAAAAAGAAAAATTCAATATTCAACGTGAGCGTATTGACCGCTTTTTCCCCAAGAGCTTTTCGGAAAAGCAAAAGGAGGATTTAATCGTCCAGTTACTTGAAGGCTGGTATAAAAAGCGGCAAAGGGAGCAGGAACGATGAAACAGAGTGCGACCACAGCGCAGGATAATCTTTTCGCTCTCAAATTGAGGGCTTTTTTAATGCCCTTTTTTGAAAGGAGGTGCTTCTATGCACTTTACAGAAGGGCACTTACGCAAATACGAGCGCATGATGCAGGAAAAACCCAGGCATGAACACGAGCCTGTGAAAACAGTGCAGGATCGGAATTGCAAAAACTGCCTGCACTTTGACGCACACAGCGGAAAATGCAGCAAGAAAAAGTGTGTGATATTCAATGAGTAATAAAGTGACTTTACACCAAGGGGGTAGTCCGATTGTTTACGGGAAGCGCAGAATGAGCCGTTGTGCGTTGCCCCCCTCCCCACACCCCACCCCAAAAAACTTACCAGCCGAAAAAGAAATATTTCTATCTTTCGGCTGGTAATATTACTAAATTTACACAGAAAGGAGCCTGTTATGAGACAGACGGCAAAGAAAAAGCCCAAGGTTTTCCGTACCTTAATCCGTCTCATCCATACCGGTAACAAAACGGTACAGGATGATAGTCATAAGCCTGCCACAAAGGAAAAGAATGAAAAGCAGCCAAGACAGCCACCCTTCTTTTTCGGCAGGTAAAACCCTATCCCTTATTCTAAAAACCTGAAAGGAGGAACAGAGCAACTTGAAACTACTGAAAAATCGGATATTTTTAAGCGTCCTCTGCCTTGTGTTGGCGGCGGGCGTTTCGTTTTTGCTCCTGCCGCGCTTTTACGAGAACAAAAGTGCAACAGTCATGGTACTGCGGGCGGCGGAGGACATCCCGGCAGGAACGGAGATTGTGAATAAGCACCTTGCGTCCGTAGAGGTGGGAAGCGTTGGCCTGCCCGAAGGTGTTATCAACGACAAGACCCTGATTGTGGGTAAGGTTGTGCAGACCGCCATCGCCAAGGGGGATTATTTCTTTCCTCAAAAGCTCGGCAGCTTTGTTGCCGATGAGCTGCTTGACCGCATTGTGAAAAACAACCAGTGCCTCGTTACCATCAGCGTTCCAAGCATCGCAGCGGGACTTTCCTCCAATCTGCAAGTGGGCGATATTGTAACGATAGCCGTTTTTATGGAGAAGGCATCAAGCGGTCGGGACTTTTTCCCGCAAGTCATTCTCTATCCCGAATTGCACAGTCTGGAAGTTTATAGTGTAGAGAATGCCCGTACCCAAGATACCGCCGAAGTCCGGGAGCAGCTATCAAATGGTCAGTCAACTACTGGCGACCCCATTCCCAAGGCTATTACTTTGATTGCCACTGAGGCCCAAGCCCAAAAGCTGATTGAAGCGGAGTACACGGGAAAATTGCATTTAATCCTTGAGAAACGAGGTGTGAGCCATGAGCAGTAAAATCTATGCCATTTGGGGCGGCAACAGCAGTGGCAAAACCACCTTTGCGGTTAATCTGGCCTGCGCCCTTTCCAAGCGGGATGTGTTGGTGGGCCTCATTTCCTCCAATCTCACTTACGGGGAGCTGCAAACCTTCTTTGGTCAAGTTGTGTCCCCGGAAAAAGGGCTGTATGAAGCCTTGCATAAGGATAACCCCAATATCGGGGAGAAATTCACCGAGTATGGGGAAAGCAAAAATCTGTTTTTCCTGTCCGTTCCCACTCACTATTCCGGCTTGCTCTGCGACACCGTTACCCTGGAAAGCGTGGAGCGGATGATGAACGCCGCATCCCTGGTGTTCGACATTCTCCTTGTGGATGGAGCTGCGGAACTCAATAACCCGGTATCGGGCGTTGGACTGTGGCTGGCAGACAGTGTTTTTACCCTGCACAGGCCGTCCATCGTGGCGCAGATGTGGCATCAGGGTGTTGCGGATTTTGTGCGGGAGCTGCATATCGCACAGAAGCAAAACCATATCCTGCTGGCTTCAAACGGGGAATTTGACGGCAAGACCTATCAAAGCATGGTAGAGCTGCCTTTTGCCTATGAGCTGCCCTACATTAAACGGGCAGGCGAACTGGAAAACGCCGGAACGCCCCTGTATTTCTTCCGTGACCGACCTTGCAGGCATTACAGCAAGGTGCTGGAAGAAATCGCAAACGGGATCTGCGGAGGTGGGAAGCCATGAACAGCAGATTTTCCATCAACGACCTGATTTACCGGGCTAACAAGCGGCGCTCCGACAGCGGGGAAAGCGTGAAGGCCCAGGACTACGGAGAAATTCTCGACAAGCTGCAACGGATTATCGCCAAGAATCATTCTGCGGAGCTGGCCCAGGTATTATATTCGGAGGAAGCCGAGGGAAAGCTCAAAGACCTGATTATGCGCTACTTAAACAGCGAGCAGTTGGTAGCCAAAGACCTTCGGAACATTTCTGAGCTGGTAGATGCGATCTATTATGATATGGCCGGTATGGGGTTGTTGTCCCCCTACTTGCAGGACAATGACGTGGAGGAAATCAACGTCAACGGCTCCGGCGGCATCTGGTTACTTTACAAGGATACAAAGGTGCGGCTGAATGAAACCTTCGGGAACCCGGAGGCTTGCGCCAACATCGTCCGAAAGATGAGCCGGTTCGGGAACGTCATCCTCGACGGTTCCAAGCCCATTGGGGACAGCTATATTTCAAAAGGCGTCCGTATGTCGGGAGCCATTGAGCCTTGCGTTGACCAGGACGCCGGAGCCATCGCCTCCGTCAGAAAACAAAAACCATCGTATATCACACGGGAAAACCTTATTGCATGGGATACAGCCACGTCGGAGGAATTGGATTTTCTCACTCTTTGCGTAAACAATGGCGTATCGGTAGCCATAGCCGGAGCCACGGGCAGCGGGAAAACCGCCGACATGGGATATATTCTAAGCTGCGTAACTCTGGATAAACGTATCGTGACGATTGAAGATACAAGAGAACTTACTCTTACACGGTTTGACGAAAACGGCGTGATGCTCAATGATGTGATCCATCTTTTGACTAAGGAGGAACCCAATCCCATCACTATGTTGGATTTACTGAAGCTGTCTTTAAGGCTTCACCCGGAAATTCTCGTACCTGCAGAAATGCGCGGCAAGGAAGCATTGACGGTACAGGAAGCAGGAAGAACGGGGCATACCATCGTCAGCACTTTACACGCGAACAGTGCGCGGACGGCCTACGACAGAATCCTGACCATGTGCCTGGAGGCTGGAACATCTCTATCCGAAGAACGTCTTCTGAAAAATATTGTGGAATCCTTCCCGATTATGCTTTTCAAAATGCAATTGCCCGATAAGTCGAGAAAATACATGGAAGTCTTTGAAGCCACCGGAGTGCAGAACGGTGAAGTCACCGGCAACACTCTTTTCAAATATGTGGTTGACCATTATGAACGGGACGTAACCGGGAGGATTATAAAGGTTGCGGGAAGCCATAAGCGTATGGGCTGCATTTCTCCGGCACTTGCCGAAAGGCTGCTGGTCGGAGGTGTTCCTCAAAAGGAGATCCGCCGCTTTGCGGAAGGAGGAACTGCATGAACTCGATTCATCTATCTCTTATCCTTGTGTTTGTGCTTATCAGTCTTGCCCTGTTCCTCCTGCTAAAACTAAACCCCTTTCCGGTGGAGCAGAACCCGCTGAAAAAGCGCCGTCTGTATCTGGCGGGGACAAAGCTGAAAATCCCCGAACGGATTACCATCCGCTTTCAAACTCTGTTCCGGCAGACCCGATGCACAAAGAAGAAATTTCTTGTGATGATGTTTGTGTCGGCGGCAGGCGGCTTTGTAGCCGGGATGCTTCTGTTTGGCAGCGTTGAGCTGGCGGCGGTGATGGCGGTATGTGTGCTTCCCGCCCCGTATTTTTACATGACTGTGAAAAGTTCCGAGGCAGCGCGGCAAGAAATCGAAGGATTGGAAAACACCATGTCCATCATCACCAATGCTTACGCAGGAAACGATGACATTATCAAAGCTGTGGAGCTTTATGTAGAGGAAAAGAACCGGTACATTCCTTTGAATTTGAGAATCCCATCACCCTTTGACGAGTTTGTGTCGGAAATCCGGCTCATCAATCCCAATGTAGAATATGGATTGCACCGTTTGGCGGCCAAGATTAAAAATCGGTATTTTTCCGAGTGGGTGAAAACCCTCATCCTCTGTCACCAGGACCGGAGGCTTAAATTTGCGTTGTTTCCCATCATCAAAGCCATGAATGATGCTAAATCCATGCAAATTGAAAGCGACGGCATGATGATAAGGGTATGGCGGGACTATCTCATGACGGTAGGACTGATGTTTTCCGTCATTCCCATGATGCGTTTTTCCAATGCTGAATGGTTTTTCATTCTCACCAAAACCACTATCGGCAAGCTGTTGATTGTCCTGATGATGCTGACCGCGATTGCTACGGCCTTTTATGTGTTAAGGGCCACAAAACCATCCAACAGATAAGGAGGTTCACCGTTGTTTTATCAAATCATTGTGTTTGTCCTGCTGACTGCGGCAGGATTTTTAATTTGCAGACAGCTTTTGAAAATCCCGAAGCTGAATATGAAAAAGAACATCAAAAACCTGCAAACGGAAAAAGAGAAAACGGGCAAGCGGCTGTTAAATCGTTTTGTCATGCCCCTTGTAAAACCGGTTGCTCGGCTGATCCCACTTGACCCAGCAAGAGAAGCAAAAATGGCATCTCTGCTTAGGCGCGGAGGGCTGGAGCTGACACCGAGGGAATATCAAGCCAGGGCGCTCATCTGTGCTGCATTTACCCTGCTGCTTATGATTCCACTTTTGGCAATGGGGGCAACAAGCATCGCTCCCGTTATTCTCATTTTTTCCATTATAGTCTATTTCCACTTTACGACTGATTTTAAGGATAAGTTAAAAACGAAAAAGGCGCATATAGAAGCGGAGCTTCCGGGCTTTGTCCGTTCCATCCTGTATAAGCTGGACGATATGCGTGAGGGCAGTCACAAAACCGTCGTACAGTTGGATTTGATCCAGATATTCGAGGATTATCTGCGTGTTGCAAGCGACGTATTTTATTACGATGTCTCGGTTCTGGTCATGGAAATGAAAGCAAAGGACATCGAAACTGCCCTGCGGAATTTCAATGAGCGCATTGGACTGACCGATGTTTCCTTTCTGACGAATGCACTCATCGGGCTGCACCGGGGTGAGCATCAGGGGGAGGCGCTGGCTTACCTTGCCAGGGATATGGACATCAAAGCCAAAGAAGCGTTGAAGAAAAAACTTAACAATCTGCCTCGTAGGGTAAAAATCGCATCCATTCCTCTTGTGGCTGTCACGCTTGCCAGCCTGCTCTACGTCATCGGCTCCCACATGGTCAAATCAATGGGGGGCCTTTTTTAATTCCATGTGAAAACGGGGTAAAACCCTTTTCAAAATACATTCTCAGGAGGTAGTACCATGCAAAGCACTATGACCACAAACACAATTACGAAGGAAAGGAGGAACAATCCCATGAAAAAGCGTATTGAAAACGTCCTGACGAGGGCAAGAAACGTACTGTCAAACCCATCCGGCGATCAAATGACCGGCTGGTTGATTGTGGTGTTAGTTGTTGTCGTCGTGGGTGCAGTGTTTATGACTCTGTATCAAGGCTCCATCACTGAAATCTGGGACAGCATTGTGGACAAAATCACCGGCCTACTGAACTAATTGCAGCCGATAGGCAGCGATGCAGGGGAAGCATGGCTTCCCCTTTTCCTTTAAAATCAAAATCTAAAAAACGGAGGTATTTTATCATGTTGAAAACTGCAAAGAACAAAATGCGTATGGCGGCTGTTAAAGCCAAAAGTGCACTGGCAAATCCGAATGGCGATCAGATGACCGGTTGGTTGATCGTGGTGTTAATCGTTGTGGTGGTGGGCGCGGTGTTTATGACGCTTTATCAGGGTTCGATCACCACCATCTGGAACAGCATCGTCAGTAAAATTACCGGCTTACTGAGCTGATGAATGCCAAAACAGGCATATCCGCAGAGGCGGGAGGTGCAAAAAAATGAACAGCAGACACCGGGGTATACGGGGGAGATTTTCTCCCCCCTTGCCTTTTCAAAAGCTCCTTTCCGACCGGAAAGGCAGCAGCTATTTCGATTTGATAATAAAAACGCTGGTGGTGATTACGCTCATGGCCACGGTCATGAGTTTTCTGAGCATTTTTACCACCTATCTGAACCTTAACCATGTCTGCCGCCGTGTTGTACGGGTAGTGGAGCTGGAAGGACAGGTATCGGACAAAGCCTACGATGTTTTCTATCGGCTTAAACAGCAGACTGGTTTATCGCCGGAAATGACCGTCGAGGATGTGGAGTATTGCGAGGGCCAGAAAATCCAGTTGCGGGAAACTTTTACGGTCACGATGGAATACAATCATCCCTTTACCATTTTCACGCCGTCCTTTGCGCCACCTGTTCAAATCAATATTCCTATGAGGGTAAGCATTACCGGCATGTCGGAGGTGTTTTGGAAGCTACCGGAATGAACGCCGGAGAAAGGAGGTGGAGTTGTGGGTAAGCTCAGAAAAATATTGAACAATCGTAAAGGCGACGCCTTTGTGTTTATCCTGATCCTTGTCTTTTTCATCCTGACCCTTTCGGCTATCCTGATCGAATATTTTCGTATGGAAAGCCTGTATCAGCAGGTGGAATATGTTCTCCAGCGCGGGGTAAACGCCTCAGTGGAATACGCCGTGCTGGACGAATACCGCAGGGACGGATATGCCCGGATGGACAGCGCACTTGCGGAAGATACCCTTTATACCTATTTACACGAAAGCATGGGGCTGGATGCAGTGCTTAACAAATATGCTGGGGAACAATGGGTTTACCAGCTTGAAATAGAGGGTATTGACGCGACCGCCGAACCACCCCGCCTGACGCTGGACGGGGCGCTGAAAACCCGCAGCATTTTCAGCTTTCTTACTGGGGATGTACGGCTTCCCTTTACTATCTCCAGCGTCAACAACCGAATCGAAGAAGGAGGTTCCGAATGAAACGAAAATTCATTTTTACCGTGCCACTTGTATTTTTGTGCTGTTTGCTCTTTTCTGTCAAGGCATTTGCCGCATCAAGCAGCGATATTGAAATCCTTGTTTCCTCTCCCATAGACAGCCTTGTGAGTGAAAGCGGCATGGTAGCAGTGGAGCAGTTTCCGGCAGAAATCCCCATCCATGTCGCGGCCCAAACCGGGGCGCTTAGGGAAATCAAACTGGAATACAACGGTCAGAGCCGGGAGATCACGCCGGAATATATGATGACCATTGAAAACAAGGAGGCTTGCGGCCCCTACACCATCACGGCTAAAACAGACCAAGGCGCTGTACTCACCATCACGGCCAATGTTATCTTTCAGGTTAAAGCCACCTATGACACCCGATACCGCACTATTAGCATGAACGTGAAGGAGATTTATGAGGGCGAAACACTGTTGAAATCTTTTTCCGAGCCGCAGCGTATCAACCTTGTGAACGCCAACACGGTGGCCGACTATGAACAGGAGCGAATTGCTGCATGGGTCGGCAGATATGACGGTGGAACTTATATACTAAAAGGCAGCAACGTGGTGGAAATTTATGGCTTTGCCTCCGGCAAGCTATATGGAACCTATGACACCAAGACCGATTTTGAAGAACTGACCACCCGTTATGGCTGGACAAAAAAGGCGCATGTTGCCTTTGAAACCATGCGGGACATAGCACTGTCCTATCAGGCTCCTGTCAAAATTGATGTGAATGCGGCCTGGTGTGATGAAAGAAAGAAAGAGATTTTCGGGAAGCTCACCGCGCAGGACAAAGGAGTACCGGAACTGCTTTACCCTTATCAGACCACCTCCGTCACCTTCCATAAGGATGACATCAGGCTGTCCCGCAACTTCCTGTACAAAGGATTGGAATGGGATTACACCCCGGAGAGCGTCGAATACACTGATGGGGAAAGCAAAACGCAGACGGAAATCACGCAGAAAATCCACTACCTAATCCCTACCGCCGACTTCTATTTCAAATTTAAGGCGCAAGACGGAAACGACCTGTCGGTGGTCATCCGTGCTCCGGCCACGGTGAATCGCGGTGCGGACTATTCCTTTACTGTTATTTACATGAACAGCGGAAACAGTCCGGCCTACGATGTACCCATGAAAGGCACGGTAGATGGCATAAGCATTGTGGAAATCCCTATCGAGCAGGACTTTTCACCCAATCAGAGCAAAACCTACACCATTAAGCGCACTGCCTATACCGCAGCCAATGAAATCCACCTGTGGGCCAACATCGGTGTGCCGGAGGGCTTTATCGACGGGAACCTTGCCAATAACACGGCCACGGCGGTTATTAAAATTGTTGACCCCGCGCCGGAGCCAACGCCTGACAACCCTGCCGATATGCCGGATAACCCCGACAACCCACCGGAGGAACCACCCGGACAAAAGGAGCCTTGCGACCTGTCGGCCAGCATTCTTGCCACCCCCACGGTTTATGAGCATGAGGAATACAGCTTTACCGTGAGCTTTACCAATCATTCCGATGTGAAAGTAGATGTTGCACTCTTACAGGGCAAGAACAACGAAAGCGCCCTGCTGCAAATTCCCGGAACAGCATATTTTGGGCCGCATGAAACCAAATCCTACATCATCACTGGCACGGCGGGCAGCGCGGGCGAGGTATATCGTCTGTGGGCGAACGTGGAAACGCCGGAAGGTCTTACGGATGAAAACCCCATCAACAATACCGCCGTTTCAAGTATTACGGTGATAGAGCGGCCAACCGATACCCCGGATGATCCCGATGAACCGGATGATCCGGATAATCCCGACACCCCCGATGATCCTGACAACCCGGATGAACCGGATATTCCGATTTACAATCTGTGCGATGTATGGGTAAACCTGTCATCGCCACCCACGGTGTACGAACGGGAAAACTACAGCTTTACGGTTTACTTTGCCAACTCCACCGGCAAAACATTGTCCGATGTGCGCCTGAATGTAACTATTGATGGCAAGACGGTTCCTGCCGTGCCTGCCACCTCCAATTTTAAGGCGTATGAAAAGAAAGTGTATCTGGTGACCAGCACCGCAGGCGAAAAAGGAGTACCTATTCAGATAACGGCGCAGATATTGCCGCCCGTCGGGTATGAGGATACAAACCAGAATAACAATCAGGCTTCAGCGGAAATTATGGTGCTGGAAAAACCCTACGATTTAGATGTGCAGCGCATTACCCCTGACCGCTATAAGGAGAATCAGGCGGTTGTTACCACCGTTAAGGTTGGCAATCGCGGAAGCCTCGATTTTACGCCGGGAGAAAATGTCACCGTGCTGTTTCAAATCCCCGAACTATCCTATCAGAAGCGCATCGATGCTATTGTTATGGAAAAAGACACATGGAATGTGATATCCCTGCGATGGGACACCCCCAACGTGCAGGCAGACAAGGACATTACACTGATTGCCACCATCAACCCGGATAAGACTTTAGGTAATGAAAGCACTGCCGCCAACAACATCTATACCCAAAAGGCGGTCATCCAGAATGTGACCTATGGAGAACCGGAAGAAAGCCGGGCGCTGCCAGACCCGCCGAAAAGAAATGAGCAGCCCAGAGTAACGTGGTGGGAACAGCGATATGAAAACGGCCAATTTGTATGGCGTGAGTTTTATGCCGAGCTGAATGTCAGCGCCACGCTGGACTATGATACCAAAGCAAAGGGCTATCTCAAATCCGGCTACGGTTATTCCATCAAGGTTAATGCGACCGTAAACACCAATTATGACAAATCGGAGCTAATAACTGCTCCGCAGTCGGCAGAAGTGTATTTGCCGGAATATCGTTATGAAACCGCAATTCCTTTAATCAAGGAGGGCAGTCAATTTGTTTTCCGGGAGAATCCCGCATCTCCCTTCCGATATAGGAAGCAGTATATCCCGGTCTGGTTCCCGGATTTCAGGGATTACATCGTACAGCTTCTTGTCACCGATGTGCATACCCCCGGAGGAACTTTATCCCGATGGATTACCGGAGGAGAGCTTAAAATTTATGTGGTGGACAGCATGTACGATGATGATGTTACCACGGGAAATTGATATGGCATTGCTGCTCTGTGCCATTCCACTTGTGTGGGCAGCCATCACCGATTTTAGAAAGCGGATTATTCCCGATTGGACTTGGATTGCAATCCTCCTGATCGGCGGCGTATCCGCTTTTCTTTTGTCATATCCTACCCTGGCTCAGCGGATTGCGGGATTTATGCTGCCGGGTATCTGTCTGCTGTTTCTTGCCATGAAATGCGGCGGCGTGGGCGGCGGTGACATCAAGCTGACGACGGCGATGGGCTTTTACTTCGGCCTGAACGGACTTGCATTCATCCTCTTTTTTGCCCTGCTTCCCGCCTGCATCTATGGGTTGGCTACGCGGCAAAGGAGCGTACCGCTGGCCGTATTTTTGTGCATCGGCTTTTTTGCTTATGTCGGTGTTCTTTATATAGTCGGACTTTAAATAAAAGGAGGTGTTTTTGGTGGAGCTGAAAGCCATTTTAGCCATCGTGCTTTGTCTGGTGATTATCGGCGGCGCGGTGTATCTGCACATCAAGCGAAAAAAGAAATAACGGATGGGCGGCAAAAGGGGCGGGAAACTGTCCCTTTCTGTCTGCCCATAGATAGGAGTGAGAATTAAAATGGATGATGAAAAACGCATGGTGGATACCTACGAGGTGAAACACGCCATCCATGTTGGAGATAAAGAAATTCTTTTTACGGTGGACGATACAAAAACCGATTATCCGTACATGGTGTGCAACTGCACCTGGGATAACCCATTGGGTATTGATCACTATTTCAATGCCGCAGCAAGCGCGGACTATGTGGAAATGATGACCGAGTTCACCGACCGCGTGATGGCGCAGCTTGAAGCGGTCAAAGCGGAACGGGACAAAATATCCATCCCACAGGAGCCTTTCACTTTGGAGCATTGTATCCCGAATGATTACGGAGAGAGTATTGAAAACAAAGTGGTGGTAATTCGAGCAGAGCGCCTGCGCTCTGAATACCGTACCGCCGACAAGCAGCTTGCTCTGACCACGGGCGGCTTTGGCACTCATGCCAATTCCAGAGGCCGGGCGGTCTATACCGTCAACCTCTATTCCGGCAAGGAAGCCCGCTGGAACCGGGAGGATATTTTGGGCACGGTCAAGCCGGAGCATATGCCGGATTGGGCAAAGGAACGGCTAAAGCAGATACAGGCCGGGCAGCAGGCGAAGCACAAGAAACGGGAACAGGAGCGATAAGGAGGCTTGAGCTATGGAAAAGGAAATCAACGCCGGATATACCATCACCGACCGGTTGACCGTTGGAAACGCAGAATTCGTTATCGGACAACGCGATACGGCTCCCGCGCAGTTTGTCACATGGAAATGCAGAAAGGGCGAAAAGGATTACTTTTGGGGCCATTACCTGGGCGACCGCCTGACCGCCCTTGAGGATTTATGCAAGCGCGCGCTGGAGGAAGTTGAGCATCTGCGCCTTCTTCAGCAGGATCAGAACCGCAACACAAGGCTGGAGCCGCTTGTCAAAAAGCGCCATGAGCCGGAGCGATAAGTCGCGTTGTTAAGGAGGGAGAACATGAGCGATCTGACAAGATACAAACTGTACGCGGGGCTTCATACCCCTGCCGCCGCAAAGCTATTGTACTGTTATCTTTGGGATATATCGGGAGGCCCCCATAACAGCGTGGTCATATCGGTAAAAAATCTTGTGAAGGATATGGGGCTTTCCCGCTCGGCCACAAGCCAAAATCTGCACCGTCTGGAGAATTTGGGCATGATCGGGATTGTTCCCCGGTACACCGAGGACAGCGACAGGCTCTCAAACCAATACAATTTGAAATGAAGGAGGGATAAGGTTGGCAACAAAACTGCAACTGATTACGGAGCTTTCGGAAAGGACGACCCACGCTGTCGTGAAAAATCCTGTCAACTGGACTGCCTTTCTGAAAACGGCGGCGTGGAACTACAAATACCCCTTTCAGGATCAGCTTTTAATTTATGCGCAGCGCCCCAACGCAACGGCCTGCGCCGAAATAGACCTATGGAATCAGAAGCTGGGCCGATGGGTAAACCGGGGCGCAAAGGGCATCGCCCTCCTTGACGACAGTGGGAGCCGCCTTGCCCTGCGCCATGTGTTTGATGTGTCGGATACCAACAGCCGCCAGAACCGCCCCATTACTCTTTGGACGGTGCAGGACAGATATGCAGGGGCTGTCGTGGAAACGCTGGAAAATACCTTTGGCGATCTGGATGACAAAAGCGAATTGCCTGCCGTGCTGGTTTCCGCCGCCCGCAATGCCGTGCACGATAATTTCACCGACTATCTCTCCGAACTGATGGACTTTAAGGAAAACAGCTTTTTGGAGGAACTGGACGACCTGAACGTGGAAGTCATCTTCAAGGACATGCTGAAAAACTCCGTCACCTACATACTCTTAGTCCGCTGCGGCTACCCCGCTGACGAATATCTGTCCTTTGAAGATTTTCAGGGCATTGTCAACTTCAATACGCTGGATACTGTTTCCCGTTTGGGAGCCGCCACCAGTGATATTTCTGAAATGCTCCTGCGGGAAATCGGCACTACGGTCAAGGAACTGCAAATTGCGGAGAAAAAACAAATCCGTACCTTTGCAAAAAATCAGAATGCGCGGCACAATGAAAGCGTAAAGCAAAATATAAATTCTGAAAGGAATGGTGAATATGGAACTGACCTACACGATGCAGGGCGATTACCTGATCCCCGACCTGACGCTGCTGGAGGAAGAAACGCACATCGGCAAATATGGGATGTTGCGCAAAACATATCTGAAAAACCACAGGAAAGGGATGTACGCCAGCCTGATGCTGTCGGGCAAGCTGAACAGCCACCTGTCAGAGATCGACCGGACAGCGAGGGAGCGCGTCGAGAGAATCGCAGTGAAGCTCCTGGCGAACAGCCCCGCGCCGGACAAAGCGACCGACCCGATGGGCTGGACGGGGCACATGAACAGCTTGAAGCATCAGGCGGAGGAAACGGTACTGACGGAGCTGATTTACAATTAGCATGGTATGACCGGAGAACGGAGGACAAAAGTCTTCCGTTTTTTCATACCGACGTTATGATTAAGGAAATCCTGCGATCCACCCCTCACCTCAAGGCCACAAAGCAGGAAATCGCGGATTTTTATACCGCCAATGAGGATCGGGATGAGCGCACCGCATATATCAAGGGCGTTTTCAATAACGACTACACAGAGTTGCTGATAAATGGGAATCACCGTGTCGGGTACAAAACCTATCAGAATGTCCTGCATTTGTGGGAGGGCAGTTATGCCGCCAGAACTTCACAGAGCTATTACGATTGGGGTGTAATTGCCAATTATTATGGCAGTATGCTCCTTTTCAATGAGCTTTTGGATGAACCGGCGCAGCCCTCTGAACAGCAGCAAATTACATTGATTGGGCAAACGGAGAGCGAAAAAGCCTCCGCTTTTTCTATGCCACAGGAAGCCATTGACGCGATCCTGCGGCAAGGAAGCGGAGTGCAGGACGGCAAGTACCGGATTTATCTGCAATTTCAGAAGAACGCCTCTGCAAAGGAAAATGCCGACTTTCTGAAAAACGAATACGGCATCGGCGGACGTGGGCCTGCCCTGACCGGCACAGATATTGACGAGTGGCACGACGGTAAAGGCATTGCCTTTACCAGCCATCAATACATCGGGCTGGATGCAAAAATCATTCTGCCCTGGGCAAATGTACAAAAACGCATTGGTGAGCTGATTGCCGCCGACCGCTACCTGAACCGCAAGGAACAGGAGCATTTGCCAGCCTATCAGCAGGAGCAGGAGGAACGCCGCCAGCAGCTTGCCGAGGTAGCCTATGCTCATGAAATCCTGAACCACGAACCGGCTCCCTCTGAATCGGAGCCACCATCACGGGAGAACGCGCACTATGCCTTTTCACTTGGCGATACGGTATTTCTTGGCGCGGATGAATATGAAGTTTTTTCCTTTGATGAAAGCACGGTATATCTCCGTGATGCGCAATTCCCTCTGTTTAGCAAGGAGCTTGCGCGGAATGATTTTAACCGGATGCTACGGGAAAATCCATTAAATGACCACCTTATTACAACTGAACAGGAAGCCCCTACCGCTCCTGCGGAGCAACCAGCCGAGAAAGAACAGTCACAAACTCCCCGTGCATTGTACCGGAGATACCTGCCGGAAATGGTCAACCGGGTACAGCAAGACGAGATATTTCCCTATCTCCGTGACCGGGACACCGACCTGGACAGCGCCAAGCAGGAACTTGACGAAGCTATTGACCGCATTGCTCTTTCCATGCGGGAGAAACATCCGGCCTTTTATGAAGCCTATACCACGCAGACACAGTTTAGAGAATGGCTTGCCGAGGACATATTTCAGCGAACCTATCAGGATTACCTGACGGAAACAAGGGATACCGTCACCATCCACGCCGATGACCCTAATGCCCCGCCGTGGGTACGGGAAACCGGCGATGTGGCCATCACGCAAGAGGGAGATACGGTCACCATTGACAGCGACGGCGAAGATGAAAAATCCTATGTGGAATTTAATGTGGAGCTGCCGGACGGTCAAGCCGGAGAAGCGGAAAAGCAACCAGCCGAAAAAGAAATAGCTGTGGGCGTGGAATTTGCTATCGAGGACCGGCGTTACATCATTGATGCTATCAACGAGGAAGCCGGAACGGTCAGCCTGAGGGATATTACTTTCAAGCAAAACACAGGCTTCCCGATTTTTCGCAGGGAAAGCATTGAGTATGTGCGCAGCATTTTGGCGCAATCAAAAGAACCAATATGGAGAAAAACAAAGAGCGGCGAAGTTTCTAAAGTCATTATCGACCTTATGCCGGAAACGCCAAAGCAGCCCCGCGTCAATTTTGTTATCACCGATGATGATTTGGGACACGGCGGTCAAAAAACCAAGTATGGCTATAACGTTGCCGCCATCCGGCTATTGAACCAATTGGAGGAACAAAACCGTCTTGCCATGCCGGAGGAACAGGAAATTCTGTCCCGATACGTCGGTTGGGGCGGTTTGCCGCAGGTATTTGATGAACAGAACAGCCAGTGGGCAAAAGAATATGCCGAACTGAAGGAACTGCTTGACGAGGATGAATACATCTCTGCACAGGCTTCTACCTTAAACGCTCATTACACATCGCCCACTGTCATCAAAGCCATGTACGCCTGCCTTGCCAACATGGGCTTTCAGACAGGCAATATTTTGGAACCTGCTTGCGGCATAGGCAACTTTTTCGGTCTTGTGCCGGAAAGTATGACAAAATCCAAGCTGTACGGAATTGAATTGGACAGCATCACGGGCCGGATTGCCAAGCAGATTTACCAGCAGGTCAACATCGCGGTGCAGGGCTTTGAGGAAACCAACCTGCCCGACAGCTTTTTCGACCTTGCCATCGGCAATGTACCATTTGGCAGCTACGGCATCGCAGACAAAAAGTACGATAAGCACAAGTTTTACATTCATGACTACTTTTTTGCCAAAACCTTAGACAAAGTGCGGCCTGGGGGCATTATTGCCTTTGTGACCTCCAAGGGTACGATGGATAAGCAAAACCCCGAAGTCCGCAAATACATCGCGCAGCGGGCCGAGCTTTTGGGTGCTGTCCGGCTCCCTAATAATGCGTTTTTTGCCAATGCAGGTACAGAAGTTACAACCGACATTCTATTCCTGCAAAAGCGTGACCGTGTGATTGACATTGAACCGGATTGGGTACACCTTTCCACCACCGAAGACAGAGTACCTGTCAACCAATATTTTGCCGACAATCCCGACATGATGCTGGGCACGATGGCCTTTGACGAGCGGATGTACGGCAATCGCAATGAAACCACCTGTAATCCCCATGAGGATGCCGACCTTGCCGAACTGCTCCGGGAAGCGATGGAGAATATCCATGCGGAGATCACCGAATACGAGTTGGATGAGCTATCTGACGATGTGGATACCTCTATCCCGGCAGATCCAAATGTTCGCAATTTCAGCTACACAATTATAGATGGAACCATTTACTACCGGGAAAACAGCAAGATGAACCGCGTGGAAACCTCTGTCACGGCGGAAGGCCGCATCAAGGGCATGATCGCAATCCGGGACTGTGTTCGGGAACTCATTGAGTACCAGACCGAGGATTACAGCAATGAGGCCATTCAATCACAGCAGCGCAAGCTGAATCGTTTATATGACGCTTTTACCGCCAAATACGGACTGTTAAACAGCCGCGGCAACAACATGGCGTTTGCGGATGACAGCTCTTACTGCCTGCTCTGCTCCCTGGAAATCTTGGACGAGAACGGTGATCTGGAGCGCAAAGCGGATATGTTCACAAAGCGTACCATCCGGCAGCGCACCACCGTGACCCATGTGGATACCGCCACCGAAGCACTGGCGATCTCCATAGCGGAAAAAGCCTGTGTAGATATGGGCTTCATGCAAAGCCTGACGGGGCTTTCCGAGGAACAGCTTGTGAAAGATCTGGAAGGCGTCGTATTCCGCAATCCCACCCATTTTAACAATGATGGCGTCATTCAATACGAAACAGCGGACGCTTATCTCTCCGGCAATGTGCGGGAAAAGCTGCAAACTGTCCGGCAGTTTGCCGAAATGCACCCTGACCTTTACGGTATCAATGTTACGGCTCTGGAAGTGGTGCAGCCAAAGGATTTGGACGCTTCCGAAATTGATGTACGTCTGGGCGCGACCTGGCTTCCCCCGGATGTGGTCAAGGACTTCATGCTTGAACTGCTGGAAACTCCTTATATGTATCGGCGCTACATCGACGTTTTCTACTCCACCTATACCGCCAACTGGAACGTTAAGGGCAAAAACGATGACCGCAGTGATAACATCAAGGCCAATGTTACCTATGGCACCAAGCGTATCAACGCCTACAAGATTATCGAGGACACCCTTAATCTGCGGGATGTGCGCATCTTTGATACCGTCTATGAGGACGGCAATGAAAAGCGCATTCTGAACAAAAAGGAAACCGCCATTGCCCAACAAAAACAGGAAGCCATTAAGGAGGCGTTCCAAGGCTGGATATGGAAGAAGCCCGAACGCCGCGAACGGCTGACAAGGCTCTACAACGACCGCTTTAATTCCGTCCGTCCCCGCGAATACGACGGCAGCCATATCCGTTTTACAGGCATGAACCCGGAAATCTCCCTGCGAAAGCATCAGGTGGATGCGGTGGCACACATTCTGTATGGCGGTAATACCCTGCTGGCGCATTGCGTGGGTGCGGGCAAGACCTATGAAATGACGGCGGCTGCAATGGAAAGCAAACATTTAGGGCTGTGCAACAAAAGCATGTTTGTTGTGCCGAACCATCTGACAGAGCAATGGGCCGGGGAGTTTTTGCAGCTTTACCCATCGGCCAACATCCTTGTGGCCACCAAAAAGGACTTTGAAACCAAGAACCGCAAGAAGTTTTGCGCCCGCATTGCCACCGGCGACTATGATGCAGTGATTATCGGGCACAGCCAGTTTGAGAAAATCCCCATCTCCGCAGAGCGGCAAAAGCACCAGTTACAGGATCAGATTGCGGAAATCACCAGCGGCATCCGGGAACTGAAAGAGGAAAAAGGCGAGCGTTACGCCATTAAGCAGCTTGAAAAGACCAAAAAGACATTAAAGCTCAAACTGGATAAACTCAACGACACCAGCCGCAAGGATGATGTTGTGACCTTTGAGGAATTGGGTGTTGACCGCCTGTTTGTGGATGAGGCGGATTTTTACAAGAACCTTTTTCTCTACACTAAAATGAGAAATGTGGCGGGACTGTCACAGACCGAAGCGCAGAAATCCAGTGACCTTTTTGCCAAATGCCGTTACCTGGACGAACTGACCGAGGGGCGCGGCATCATCTTTGCCACAGGAACGCCCATCAGCAACAGCATCACGGAGATGTATACCATGCAAAGATACCTGCAATATAAACTCCTGCGTGAAAAAGGATTACAGCATTTTGACTGTTGGGCCTCCACCTTCGGGGAAACCGTTACCGCTATTGAGCTTGCACGCAAGATATAGGTACACAAAACTTACCATTACAATGTAGCCGATTACAGGGAACATCAAATGTTCCAGGTATTTGGCTTTTTAATATAACTTATGCCAGTGAAAGGAGCGAGAAAATTCATGCAGGAA
>JAHDLO010000058.1 GCA_018432235.1 Clostridiaceae bacterium
CTTCGGTCGCCTCACTGACTCGACGCCGCTCGTGGCATAGTGTCACTTATTCGTGACACTACTCGCCTCTCCTTTTTTTAATAAGGGGTGATGCCCCCCTTAACAACCCCCCATATCATAGGGAAATAAAAGAACTTTCCTATGATAGAACAAAAGCTGTAGACCTATGCTACAGCTCAGACTGCAAGTAAATTTAATATTGTCTTTCTATATATAGCTGAAGAATCTAGCCTTTTTAATAGAAAAGATGCTTCTGCTAAGCTCAGAATGATACAATACAAGCTAAGGATTGGCTAAGCTGTCAATTTAAGCCACAGCTGAGCCTATAGCAATTATTTGTTCAAACTGGCTTTAAGGGCCTCTAGCTCGTCTTCGACGCCTGGTTTGCTGTCATACTTAGATTTAAGATCCTTAATTTCGTCTTTAGGCGCGGCATTCAACTCTGCCATAGCATTGGCCTGGTCTAAAGCCTTATTTGCCTTTTCCTCCATTCTGTCAAAGGCAGATATGGAATTATTGGCGCTATTTACAGAAGAGCCAATTTTATTGATTCTTTCCTGTGTCTTAGCTACAGAAAGCTTACCCTTTATCATATCTCTACGGGACTCCAGCTCTCTGATGTCGGCTACCAGCTTGTCATGCATTTCTCTCATTTTGGTTGCATTAGATGCTGCCAGTTCATAGGCTTCCTTCAAGCCGGCCTCTTTAGCGCCAAGGGTTGATTTTCTCTCCAAGAATCTTCTGGCATCCTCTTCATTATTGGCTTCTAAAGCTTTAATTGCATAATTTTGCAGCTTATTTGCTTCTTCGGTGCATTCATCCAGAGCTCTTTTAGCTCTTTGCTCCTCTGCCATAATTGAGGCGGTTTCTGCCTTAACCTTGCCAAGATCGCTGTTCAGATTTCTTAAGCATTGGTCTATCATTTTGCCCGGGTCCTCTACCTTATCCAGCAGAGCATTGATGTTACTGCTCATAATATCCTTGAATCTTGTTAAAATAGCCATGTTTTCGTCCTCCTTTATTTTGGAATTGATTTATTTTTATTTTATTATTTGCTTCTCTCCTTAATGATACCCTATACTTAAAAAATGTTCCAAAATATATTTCAACATGACCACTTTATTATCCTTTAAATTAGTCAAAATATTTTGTATATATTTGCCATTATTGCTTACACAAAAACCCCCAGGATCTTCATCTAATCCTAGGGATTTTTCCAGTGTAACAATATGATATGATTAACGATTCGCTCTTCTTAGTCGATCTATGGCTTCTGCCTTATTGGCTACAAAGAACATATCCCTTCCACCATTGCATTCATATATAAAATCCCGTAGGCTCTTACTGTTATATGCAGTGAAATCTCCAATTATAGCAAGCTTCATTCGGTAATTAATAAATTTCTGTAGAATCTCTCCTGCCAAGCCAGTTCTAAGGTCAAAAAATTCCTCAGAAAGGGCCTCTTTACTTAATATAATTAAATTTGTCCCCGCCTCAAAGCCAACGGTGGCGACTAGGTCTAAGGCAGCTTGTGGATCTGCTATTGTTGACCCCTCCCAATGGACTAAAGCGATTTCCACTCCCTGCTGCTGTATAATTTCTATTTTCATCTCTGCACCTCCTTTATTGACCTTGCAAGTCGAAAGCCTAAATCATCTATAGCAAAGGTGGGGTGGCTGCGACGCCGATTGGTGGCTAGGCAACCCCTTTCAGGATCGGACCAGCCACCGCCGCGGAAAATACGGTAGGTTTGATATACCCGTTCATCATAGACATCCCAGCACCATTCCCAAACATTACCCAGCATATCATAAAGTCCCCATGGATTAGGCTGCTTTTTGCCCACCTCCTGGGTACTGCCTTGTGAATTTTCTTTATACCATGCAATTTCATCAAGCACACCATATCTGACGCCATTGGTGCCTCCTCTGCAGGCATATTCCCACTCCGCCTCCGTTGGAAGCCTATAGCCCTCAGCCCCTTGATCCCATAGGACCTCTCCGTCAACCCCTATGCTATAACAGGACTTTAAGCCTTCCTTGAGGGATAGTTGATTACAAAAATAAATGGCCTCCAGCCAAGAGACTCCCTCCACAGGCCTGCTGTCCCCCTTAAAGGCAGAAGGATTCTTCTGAGTTATAGTATAATATAGCTCTTGTGTCACGGGATATTTAGCCATTAAAAAGGGCTGTATTTCCACGTGCCAGCTATGCTTTATCCGATCGTCCCTTAATACTATTTCGCCACAAGAAATTCTAATCATATCCGCCAGCGGATGGCCTACCCTTGTATTGGACATACTAACCCCCCTCTGTCGGCTATTTCTCCTGTGACATCAGCATAGTCACTGAGCTTAGCATATATTCGATAAAGCTAATGCTGCCCCACAGGATAGCCTTGATTCGCTTGTCCTCATGATCATACCTAACCTGTATTGTAGAACTACCAGCCTGCGGACTTTTTGAGTTAGCTATTGCGATAAGGGTGTTTGATAGCCTTAAATATTCCTCAGCTGAAACCTCTCCAATATCCACTACCGCTGAAACATGTACCCTCTCGATGGGGGCCTCCATCGGTGGAACAGTAAAACTATGCTGAGGCTCTGTCTTATTATCCTTTACAGCTAAATTTATGCCCTCCATAAAAACACTCAAGGCATGCCCTGAAATCCGCCACTGCTTGCCAACCTTACTGGCCCCCAGCTGTCCCTCTCTTATAAATTTTCTGATGGTCTTGTGGTGCATGCCCAGGAGCTCTGCAATTTGATCTATTGTATAAAATTTTTCTCCCATATATCTCACTCCTTAAGCACCTTATTTTTTCAAATTATAACGCATATTATCCACAAAGTCAAATATTTAATTATTTAATGGTATTTTATTGTATTTTGTTGCCATATTATATGGATTTATTGAAGCTTCAATGCACTTTGCTTGACTGTTCGGCGGCTAAAGCCTGTATTGCGTTTAAATATATCTGCTAATCAAGGGCTTGCGTCCACAGAGCCGAACTACAGCAAAATACATAAAGGTGTACCCGGCAGTTTATATGACCTGGTACACCTTTGCTTTGCTGCAATGCTATTTATGGATGCCACTGGTACCTTTCAAGATCAATTTTACCCTCTGGGCTTACTATAATTCCCTCCAGCTCCAGTAGCATTTTTTGCTCCTGAAAGCCCTCTTGGCTGGCAATGGCGATATGACCCTTGGCATTTATAACCCTATGCCACGGCAGACTATATTTGACACTCATGGCATGGAGTACCCTTACAACCTGTCGGGCTGCTGTTGGATGCTCTACAATGCCTGCAATCTGACCATAGGTCATGACCTTACCTCTGGGAATCTTGGATATGATTTGCAGTGTTCTTTCTGTGAAGGGTGTCATATGCTTACCGCCTTTCCACTAAAATTTAGTACTCTGCCTTCTCCTCTAGGCCCATCAGTGCCTCCCATTGGCTGTAAAGGCCCTCCAGCTCTCCTTTTATCCTATCCTGCTCCTGTGTCAGTGCTATTAAAGCCATATGATCGCATTGATTTAACTCCATTTCCCTTAATATAGCCTTTAAGCTTTCCTCCTGAGCTGCAATCTCCCGCTCCACCGTCACTGTGCTTATTTTCCTACTGTTATTCGCCGAGGGCTCCTTCCGTCTTGATACCTTGAGGGCTGAGGCTTTATCCTGGGGCTGGGGATTCTTGTTCTCATTTTTTGATTTCTGCTGGATGTAGCTATTATACCCAAAGGGGTATATTACTAGGCCCCCTTCTTCAATGCACACAATTTTATCCGCCACCTTTTCAATAAAGTACCTGTCATGGGATACGAAGAATAATGTTCCCTCAAAGGACATCAGCACCTCCTCCAGCTCCTCTCTTGAGGCAATATCCAGATGATTTGTAGGCTCATCCAAAATTAAGAAATTCACCCTTTCGTAAAGCAGCGAGCATAATTTAAGCTTAGTCCTCTCTCCACCGGATAGGCTTTTTATTTGCTTGTTGACGGTATCTCTTTGAAACAGCAGCTTTGCCAAGGCTCCCCTTGCCATATTCTGACTAATACCATGCTCATAAGAAAAGTAGTCTACAAGGCTCTTTTCTTCATCTGGGAAGACTATTTGCTGAGGTAGGTAACCAATTTTAACCTCAGCCCCCAGCCTTATAACACCGCCATCCGGCACCAATTCGCCTACAACCATCTTTAGTAGGGTGCTTTTGCCGCTACCATTGGGCCCCATTAGACAAATGCTATCCTGATAATAAACCGTGAAGCTCCCTTCAACGATCAAATTTTTATCATCAAAGGCTTTATTTATGCCTTCAACCACCAAAACCTGCTTACCGGATCGCTTATCTATGGCTGAAGTCAGTTGTATATTTTTATTCTCCAGCATGGGCTTATCCAGCACCTCTATTTTCTCCAGACGCTTTTCCAGCTCCTTAGCCCTTTTATACATGACCTCGCTATCCCTCATGGCACCCCAAACACGGTATCTATGAATTTGCTCCTTAATTCTATCCAATTGCCGCTGTTGATTTTGATATTGTTTAAGTTCTTCAATAAATCTTCTTTCCTTCTCCACCACATAATCACTATAGTTTCCAATGAAATCCTTAATTTCACTTGGTGTTAGTTCAAGGACTCTATTGACCACCCTATCCAGAAAGTATCTGTCATGGGACACGATGAGAAGTGTCCCCTTGTATTCCCTCAAAAACCCCTCCAGCCATTCAATAGAGGCTATATCCAAATGATTTGATGGTTCGTCCAGCAATAGTATATCCGGCTCCTCCAGTAAAAGCTTCCCCAATATTACTCTAGTTTTTTCCCCGCCGCTGAGGATTTCAAACGCCATCTCCCTCATGCTATTGGTTATGCCTAAGCCCTGACATATCCTATTGATTTTAGTTTCCAGCTGATAGCCATCCAGCCCTTCATATGCCTCAATATATTTACCATATCTTTCTATAGCAGCCGCCATTGCCTCTCCAGTTAAGTATGTCAGCTGCTGCTCCAGCTCTGATATTTTATCCTTTAAATCAAGGGCTCTGCTGAAGGCCCCCATCAGAACCTCATCGGTCTTTTTTTCTCCCACATCAGGCATCTGCTCAAGATAGCCCAGCCTTGCATCCTTTCGGATATTGACGCTTCCTTCACCATATTCCTCAATACCCATTAAAATCTTTATCAGAGTAGATTTTCCGCAGCCATTCTGCCCCACCAGAGCTGCTCTGTCACCCTTTTTTAAGCTGAAGGTAATTTTCTCAAATACCCTATCGCCATAATCCTTGCTTATTGCATTAACACTACATTCTATCATTGTCAGTCCCTCACCTTTCTTGACCGCTATTGGTTTGTAATAGTAAGCTGCAACGCGTCCTCCACTCCCCGATCCTGAACTGAGCAATAAAAAACCCAGGGTCAATTAGCCCTGGGTAGTACGTAGTCAATATGAAAAATCTAATAATTTTTCACTATGGCTGACGGCATTTGTTCCCGGTCACTAATAGGATCTTTGCAGCTTGAATCTTAAAAATGGACGCACCTCTCCCGTTAGCCGGTAATTTTGCTGTCATCATTGATTCAAATGTGATCCATCTTAGTGATGCATTCATGAGATTATCACCATCTGAAGGGCTTTATGCCCTTTCCCTTCATAGTTCTATAAATCCATTATATGTAAGCTGCTTTTATTTGTCAACTCTCCACTTATCTTAAATGATGCTGTACCCGCCATCCCTTGCATAAACGGTCTAATTCAACTATACTAGAATGATGATAATGATAATGCCCTGCGGTGTTATGCTATAAATACATATAAGGAGATGAAGCTATGGGGGAATTGTGGGAATTGTTTCTTATTTTTGCCCGAATGGGTGCTTTTACCTTTGGTGGCGGCTACGCTATGCTTCCCATTATTCAAAAAGAAATTGTTGAGAAGAAAAAGTGGGCTACGGATGAAGAGGTTATGGACTATTATGCCATAGGTCAATGTACCCCAGGAATCATTGCTGTAAATGTTGCCACCTTTATGGGCTTTAAGAGAAAAGGTATCATTGGCGCTATAGTTGCTACCCTTGGTATGGTGTTTCCTTCTCTGGTGATTATTACTACCATTGCGGTGTTTTTTCAGCATTTTGAGGACTATGTTGTAGTTCAGAGGGCCTTTTCCGGCATCAGAATTGTCGTTGTGGTTTTAATTCTTCAAACAATTATTAAGCTATGGAAGCAATCGATAAAAAATTGGGTTGGCATCGGTCTTTTTGCTTTATCCTTTGTCGTTATAGCCTTTACCAAGCTTTCACCTATTTACGTTATTGTTTTATCCTGTATCATCGGAATTATGGTAATGGGTAAAAAGGAGGTAGCACAACAATGATATATCTTCTACTTTTTGTTGAATTCTTTAAAATCGGTCTTTTTTCCATTGGTGGAGGCCTTGCGACGCTGCCCTTCCTTTATCATTTAGCTGATACCTATGGGTGGATTACCTCAGAGGAGCTATTGGACATGATTGCTGTGGCTGAATCTACTCCTGGCCCTATCGGAATTAATACCGCCACCTTCGTAGGGTATAGAACGGCCGGACCTTTAGGCGGAATCATAGCTACTCTGGGAACAGTTACCCCTTCAATCATAATTATTGTCTTGATTGCCTACTACTTTATGAAATTTAGCGAGCATCCAAAGGTTAGGGCGGGCTTCAATGGCGTCAGACCAGCAGTTGTTGGTTTAATTGCTGCTGCTGGTTATGAGGTAGTGAAGATCTCATTGTTAAACACGGAGCATTTTGTTGATACGCTGGACCTATTAAATGTAATAAATTACAAAGCTGTGGCCCTTTTTGCAGCTATGATGTTCATCTGCTATCGCTTTAAGAAGCACCCTATTGTCTATATTGTCATCGGAGGATTGATTGGAATCCTTGTGGGCCCCTTTTAGGAATAAACAATTTCTCGCTTAAGTGCAAGACCAGGTATTTGAAGGCTCCTGCATCTGCTTATGTTAATAGGGGAATCATGGGATGGGTATATATAAGCAAATCACTAGTTTGATAAACATATAAAATAAAGGAATGCACTTTACTGCTTGTTTTAAGCATTAATGCATTCCTTTATTATTCTTATTAACACAAGAACAGGAGCAGTCTCCTATCGGAGCCTACCCCTGCTTTTATTATACTAGCTTAAATATGCTCTAAACATCCATAGTGTTTTTTCATAGTTTCCAATGGAGCCAACAAAAAGGTCTACGGATACTTGATCGTCATTTTCATCAGCTATTTTTAAAGCTGCTCGTAGCTCTCCGATGATTAAAGCAAAGTCAGCCTGAAGGGCCTTGATTACCTCATCGCCTGTAACAGCTACACTGGCTACCTCTTTAAGAGTTGCAAGCTCAAGATATTCCTTTAGCGTAGCAGCTGGTCTAAATCCTAAGGTTAGAATCCTTTCTGCTACTGCATCCAGCTCCTCAGCAGTTGCATCGTAAAGCTCCTCTAATTTTGAATGAAGCTGGAAAAAACCTCTTCCTTCAACATTCCAATGATAGTTATGAAGCTTAGTATATAGTATGTGTAAATTTGCAAGATATTGATTTAATACCTTTGCTACTTCTTCTCTACCCTTAGCCTCTAATCCAATTTGTACATTCATAATGATGAATCCTCCTTTAATTTTTTAATTTTTATTTGACAGGCATTCATGGCAAATGCCTTTATAATAAACACTTTTTTCGCTGATTTTAAAAGCCTTCAGCTCTTCAATTTCCTTTTGCATATCGATATGAAAATCATAAATTCTGCCGCATTCATTACATTTAAAATGCCCATGGCTGTCGATATCAGCATCATATCTGGCTTCATTTTCTTCAATGGTTATAATTCTTGCGATATCTGCCTCCATAAAGAGCTTAAGCGTATTATATACCGTTGTCTTAGATAATGTTGGTATCTCCCCCACCAAAGCACTGTATATTTCCTCTACTGTTGGGTGAGAATCCTTAACCACAAGGTACTCTAGTATTCTTATTCTGGCGTAGGAGGGCTTGATATGCTTACTGAGTAAAAATTCACTTATATTATCTATGCTTATCCTCATGCCACCCACTCCTGTACCTGTTATAAAATTAAAATCATTTTAAATTTGTAATCATTACATCTCTTGCTAATTTATATATACCTTATGTTTTAGGTTATAAACATATTTATATCATTTTTTTATTTTTAGTATTCTCACCGCACCTATGCTATTATCCGAGGCAATATTAAAGCTGAGGGATGTTCAGAATCGTGGTATACCCTTTGCTCTGCTACCTTTAATGAAGTAGCTGTAGCAATTGCCTCCCCAGTACCTAGATTTCGTGCAAAGCGTGGATGCGCACCACTGGATATTTGTAGTCGTATACTATGACCCTTTTTAAATTGGTAGGCTGTTGGCGACAGTTGAATTTCTAACTCAAGCACCCCATTCTCCATTGGGCTATAAGCCTCCGGTGTAAGCCTAATTAATCCATCGCATATATTCATAGATTTTCCAGAGGGATAGACATCACACAGTCGTACAAAAAAGTCAGTGAAACCTAAGCTGGAGCTTACGAATATTCTAGCTGATACAGTCCCCATAAGCTCAACAGCCTCATCCAGAGAGGGTGTTGTAAAGGTAAGAACATCGTCACGCGCCTCAAGCTTACGGTTGTCCAAAGCACCCGCACCCTTTGCGAATGTTGCATTAGTCGCTCCTCCAACATTCGGTGTCGGCTCTGCAGGATTAAAGGTATACTGACTAGGCTCCGAATCTGGTGGAAGCTCGGTCTTTAATTGTTTTCCCGTATGAAGGTACCATTCCATTTTTTGCGTATCCTTCGGCGGCCAGGCCTCCATTTCTCTCCATTCGTCTGCACCCATTACAAACACTCTTACCGGCGATTTGCGCAGTTTATCTTCTTCACCTAAGATATGTGCCCTTAGCCATTGCAATGATTCCCTTAAACCTGTTTCGGCCAACCCATTACTGCTGTGGGCCCAAGGACCAATAGTGAGATATGGCTTATTTCCGGCCTCTACTAAAGCATTATAATCCCTTAGTAATTGAACTACCAGAAAGTCATACCAGCCACTAATCAAATGATTCGGTGCTTTTATTTCTGAAACTGTATCACTAAAGTCTTCCGGTTTCCACCAAGCATCATTTTCTGTGTGCTCTAGCCAATCGCTCCAATAGCTCAGTTTTTTATTAACTACGATTTCGTCAGCATCCATTAGCGGCAAATGCTCAGTTGCCAGCTTCATTCTTTTTTTCATATCTAGTGCAGACTTAAAATAATGAAAAGCGGAGCTATTGAAGCTGTTTGTTATCTGAATCCATTGTAGAAATATTTCAAGGCTTAGGGACCCACTGGGCCGAATTGCACTATAGAACTCCGAAGTCGTTACCTGCGTACTAAAGGCCTTAAGACTTTCTCCCGCATGCTTTGCAACTGCCCATTGAGTATAGCCCATATAGCTTGGACCCGCCATTCCTAGCCTACCATCGAACCAAGCCTGAGCCTTCAGCCATTGGATTGTAGCTAATCCATCCTGCCCTTCCCCTCTAAAGGGGCTTATTTGCCCCTCTGAATCGTCTGTACCCCTACAGCTCTGGATGACCACCTGAAAGCCCCTCTCCGCAAATACATATCCCCATATTACGCCTAATTTTGAACGACCATAGGGAGTTCTTACAAGCAAAGTGGGTTGATTTATAGCGTCTTTGACATAATATCTATCTGCCCTCAATATCACTCCATCCAGCATGGAAATTTCAAGCCCCTTTTCGATAGAAATGTCATGGGTTTCAGCGGGCGGAAGCTTATATAGCCTACCAATAAACCTACTTAATATAGTCATGTTATACCTCCTTTTATATTATGAACTTATTATTATGCTAAGTTCATAATATTATTATTATTATTCACTGTCAATATTTTTTTGAACTTTACAATTGTCCAAGTCCAAAACTTTTGCTATTATAGTAATGAATGGAGTGATATACATTATGAATGGCTTTGATAAACGTAAACAGGCAAAAATGAATGACATATTAGCAGCAGCCTTTGAGCTCTTCCGGCAATACGGTATAGAAAAGGTTAAGGTTACAGATATTGCAAAGAGAGCCAATGTTTCTAAGGTAAGCATATATAATTACTTTGGCAGCAAGGAGGAGCTTTCCATGGCGGTTTATTTCCGCTTCATGGATAAAAAGGCAGAAGTGTTTCAAAGCTATATGCGTAGCAATGCTTCCTTCAGAGAAAAATTTCAGTGGATGTATACTGAAAAGCTGTCTTCTGTTGATGAGTTAATGGCGGGTGATTCCGAAGGCCTTACCAGTAATGAGCTGTTAGCTTCTCCACAGGTACAAAGCTTTTTAATGTCTTACGCAGAAACAAAAATTAAGCCATTATTTCTTGAATTTATAGAACAGGGAAAAAGAGAAGGGGAAATAGATAGTGATATACCAACCGAAACTATTTTGCTCTATGTTGAAGCCCTCCATGGCCTCTTGTCCTCTCCCATCAGCCTAAAGCAGCGTATGGATCTGGGTAAGCTTTATTTTTATGGTCTTAAGGGTAAATAATGGCTGTATTTACTCTATCAAAAAAGAAAAGAAGACAAATAAAGCATTTGTCTTCCAGTAAACGCGTGCTAATTCAAGCCCTATAGCATTCTAAAAATATATCCCGCCAATACAGCCCCCACCATACTAAAGGCTATATATAAAACAAAGGTACGCTTCTTTACAATGGAATAAACTGCAATCATTGCAGGTATTGAGGTGGCTGCCCCACCTATCATAAAAGACAGGGCTGTTCCTTTATCCATTCCTAAATCCATTAGGCCTCTAACTATAGGCATAGCTGAAACGCTGCTGGCATAGGCCGGAACTCCAATTAGCGCAGCCCAAAGCGGCCCCAATGAGTTATTGCTTCCCAGTATGCCCCCCACCCAATCCATGGGGACATATCTTATAATGATTGCCTCCAGTACAAAGGCTACTAAGATAAATTTCCCTATAAATATTGCTAAATCCTTAAAGTTTATGAAGAATTGAAAAGACCTGACGATTAACAATTCTCTTTTTTCAAGCTTTGCCTCTATGTCTTCCCCTGACGGTATATTTTTACCCGCTTTACCTTGATAATCCCTTAATATTTGATTGTCCAGGAACCCCTTCTTTGTAAGATACAGTGTTGTGTATCCGGCTATGAGTCCTATTACCAGTGTAGATATCAGCCTTGCCATAGCCATATCCCTGCCAAACAAACCATAGGTTAGAACAAAGGACTCAGGATCCATCAATGGAGAGGTAATCCAAAAGGCCATAATTGGTGCTATAGGTACACCTGACTCCAGCAATGCAGCAATTGCCGGTATTACACCACAGGAGCACAGGGGGCTAAAGGCTCCTGCCCCTGCGGCTATAGGTATAGCAGCAGCATTTTTTCCCTCAAAGGCCAGCTTTAAATACGAATCCAGCTTGAAGGTCTTAATCAAGGCAGCTAACGATATCCCCGCCACAAAAAATGGCGCTATACCTGTAACCGCCTTCATAACGAATTCTAATATATAAACTATCTCATTGTACATTTCAAACCACTCCTTCAACACTTTAGCATACTATATTAACTTCTAAATAAATTTAAACGGGGGTAGAGGCGACTATTATTTGTTTTATACAAAATTTGTATGATACAAGTTTTGTATAAAATTATTCGCTTTTTTTCATTAAATTATCACAACAGCTATTGCTATTGGTTGTTTTTGGTAATTCAACGCCGCAGCAGTCCTTCTTTCGTTCCTCTTGGTTGCAGCAGGCTGCATCCTTCCCTTTAGCTATTCTGTATAGCTCTTTTAAAGATAATTTTTTTGTTGACATTTCTTCTCCTCCTTTAATATATTCCTCAAAGCTCATAGCTTAGCAGCAGTTAGGATTGGCCTTATCAAAGGCATCTATTAATAGGGCTACTGCCTTAAGTACATCTTCTATTTGGCCTTCCGGTAGGTTAATAAGTATCTTCCTATAATAATCCATAATAGACAGCTCAAGCTGACCTGCTGCCGTAATCCCACTTTCTGTAAGCTCGACCAGTACAATTCTCCTGTCGCCTTCATCTCTTGACCTCTGAACATAGCCATCCCTTACTAAATTGTTCATTATTCTGGTCATGGTACTGGTATTTAAATTCATCTTCTCACTCAGCTCATTCATAGTAAGTCCGCTTGTCTTTTTTAGCTCCAACAGAGCATAGCATTGTGACGTAGTAAAGCCAAAGGGTCTTACTTCATCCCTTTCAAAAATTTGCATTACTCTTACAAGCCTTCTGACCATTACGCCGACTTCCTCTATACAGCATTCGGTAGACCCGCAGCTTTGTTCTTCAGCTTTAATATCCTTTACCATGTCTCCTCACTCCCTAAATTAATTGTATTATGCAATTATTGTAGTGTCAACATATTTTTTGGTTTTTTCCTTTTTTTCTTTTCCAAGTATCTCATCTTTGTATACTTGCTTTTTCAATGTGCTATTCACAATTGGCAATCCATACTTAGTAACAGCCATCAAATTCCATCATATAGTAATGTAGGCAAATATGATGAATGATAATGAAGTCTTTTGATTTTTTACCATTTCATAGACTAACCTCACAAATTTAGCGTGTTATCTTTGTACAACTAAAGTTATTTTTAAAATTGTTCGTTGTAAATCTTTACTAAGTAAAAAGAGGTGTAGTAAAATGTCTTTTAATCAACTTATTGTTAATGGTGGTTTCGAAACTGGTGCTTTTCCTCCATGGACTGCATCAAATGGAGCAATCATAGCTCAATTTA
>JAHDLO010000051.1 GCA_018432235.1 Clostridiaceae bacterium
CACTGGGTCTACTGGACCTACTGGAGCAACTGGCGCCACTGGCGCTACCGGACCTACTGGTGCTACCGGACCTACTGGTGCTACCGGACCTACTGGTGTTACTGGGCCTACTGGAGCAACTGGCGCCACTGGCGCTACCGGACCTACTGGCGCTACCGGACCTACTGGTGCTACCGGGGCCACTGGGTCTACTGGACCTACTGGAGCAACTGGCGCCACTGGCGCTACCGGACCTACTGGTGCTACCGGACCTACTGGTGCTACCGGACCTACTGGTGCTACCGGGGCCACTGGGTCTACTGGACCTACTGGCGCTACCGGAGCCACCGGCGCTACCGGACCTACTGGGACCACTGGAGCCACTGGAGCCACCGGACCTACTGGTGTTACTGGGCCTACTGGCGCCACTGGACCTACTGGTGTTACTGGACCTACTGGTGTTACTGGACCTACTGGACCTACTGGGACCACTGGACCTACTGGACCAGGTGTTTTTGAATGGGGAGAAGTCATATTTTGGGCAGACTCCAGCGCACCGGGCCCAGGTGTAGGGACTCCCTCCGACCCCTTTAACTCCTTACAGGCCGCCGTAACTGCTGCGACCAACAGCCCACTGGCAATCACCTTCGGCATGAGGGCCCGTTGCACTATTCTCATCGCAGGGAATTCATCCTTTGATGAGGACGTTATCATCCCTCCTGCTAGGCATGTACAGTTGCTTGGCCTAGGCCCCTGGGAGCTAGGTGATTCCTCATTGGCCAATTTTGCTTCATCCGTGCCCCGAAATATTACAATCCAGACAAACTCGGCAGAGGAACACTTTTACACTACGCAGGGCCCGGAATATGTTGCACGGCCTGTGACGGTTATCGGTACTTTTAACAACGGAATGTCCGCCAGTACGCATACCAACTATACCGATGGTGCCATCATCAGCGGAAATATCAGTTTCCAGAACACTGATCCGGTGGATCCTTTTACCACTATTGAATTCCAGTTGCTGAACTGTCGTGTGGTGGGTACCATACAGCAGGACCCTATTGATCCACACCAGGGCATTCTCAACCTATACCACTACCACAGTCGCAGCAATAATATGACCCACAGCGGCATACGGATTCAACGGATGTTTGACAGTCGATCGGACGGCACAGTCAATGTTGCCGCATACTCTAACATTATGAACACATTAATAAACGGTAACGTAACAATTGGCACGGCAACATCCGACGTACCTCCCACAGGTATCTTCAACAGCCAGTTCGCTACAATCACTTGGACCGGTCCGTTGACTTTGGATGCATCATCCAATTACTATTTTGTCAATAGCGGTTCAAACCTGGTTGGAGTCAAAACCATTTTATTCAGCATCGTATGATGAAATGACTAAAAATATTATGTAATACTCCACAATGTATTATCATCATTAATTAAAAAGGAACAAAGGAACAGATTATGATCAGTACCTTTGTTCCTTTAAGCAATCCGCTATTGTCTTAGAATCTAGACTTGAAAAAGGCGAATGAAGCTGATGAAAATAAAGAATTTTTATAACCGCTTAAATTCTATGGATATCACTGTTTGATTTTTCGTTGTACCTCCGACTGTATGCAGTCTATAAATAATTGCAATTAATAGATTCAATCTTATAGTAAATGTAGGCAAATATGATGAATGATAATGAAGTCTTTTGATTTTTTACCATTTCATAGACTAACCTCACAAATTTAGCGTGTTATCTTTGTACAACTAAAGTTATTTTTAAATTGTTCGTTGTAAATCTTTACTAAGTAAAAAGAGGTGTAGTAAAATGTCTTTTAATCAACTTATTGTTAATGGTGGTTTCGAAACTGGTGCTTTTCCTCCATGGACTGCATCAAATGGAGCAATCATAGCTCAATTTA
>JAHDLO010000001.1 GCA_018432235.1 Clostridiaceae bacterium
GCAGAAATTCCTTACGAGATTTATACACTGCAGGTAGATGAATATATTAAGAATGAAGAGTACAAAGATGAGAGCATTAATATTGTTTTTGCCTTTTACAAGCCCGAAGATATCTTGCTGGGACAAGAGTATGTTTTCTTTCTGGAAAGTAATATTTTAGAAGAAAATGCTTTTTCCCTTTTAAGCTATACTCAAGCCTATTTTGAAATTGATAGTCAGCAAAAACTGATTATTAATAAAAATACAAACATACAGTTTAATGAGGTTAACCTAAAAAAAATGCTGCAAAAGCATTAAGCCGTTAGATGATCATTTAAACCTCTAAAATTACTCGCTGCTAAGGTATACTATTGTCTACAAGATTATACTATCCTCTATAGAGGGTAGTATCCTTGCATTGCATTTAAAGCCTCGCTATAATAGATCAATCATAGGCATAGGGACAAAAAGAACCATTCCCTTTGTCTCTGAACTTCGTTAGAAGGGGGAGCAGTATATTGAAAAAAATTATTATATACACATTATGTGTTATCGCAATGACTATGCTTATTCAAAAATTATTTACTAACTATATTATTGATAATATTTATTTTAGTAATAATGTATTGATGCAAGAAGCACCCTATCCCGAGTATGCTAACAAATATATGGGTTTCGGGGGGTATATATATAACAAAACTATTTTGCCAATTAAAATCAAACGTATTCAACCTATTGGAAATAGAGGCACAAAGTATTTTATTACTGCAATCACGTCATGGGGATTTTCTGAAGCACAAAGAGAGCATATTATAGAATTGGAAAATTTAGAAAACAAAACGATTTCACCTTTTAAAAGACATGAGCTTGGCATATTCTACGAGTTTACAGGTGAATATGCTGTTAATACGTCGGCATATATTTTAGATTTTACGATATTTGGTATAAGTTTTAGTAAGGTATGTCTTGTTGAAGGTTTGAGTGATATATAATAATTGAACCAAAAACAATACTTGGAGTGATGTATTAATGAAAGATGAAACGAATCCAACATTTAAAAAAAGCCTCTCAAATATACTAAAAGCTTTGCTATTTGCCTTTATAGTCGGATTACTTTCAGTCTTAATTATTCTGCCAATATTAAACATTATATTTGGTTATAGCTTCTATGACTATAATGTTGTAATATCTTTTATCATAGGCGGTATCATTGCACTATTTTATTGCACATTCATTATTTTAGATAAATTAGAGTCAATAGTAAAGGAATCTAATAATTAAAGACATATTGTTGCATTTTAAAGGTGACAGAGAGCTATTTACCCCCACTGTCACCTTAGTTTATAATTCTTATTTCTAACTCTTAATTTTAAATTTAAGCTCCTAGTATTACCCCTCTAACAGCACCAATCATATACAATGACCCAGCATATAATATTACCTCATTCTCGTTTGTCAGCTCCTCAGCCTTTGCAATTGCTTCGTTGATATCATCATGGGCATATACCGGTTTGCCATAGGAAATCACCTTTTCCTTCAATGCCTCTGCTCCCATGGCCCTTGGGTTGTCGGGCCTGGTGGTGACTACCCTATCCACCAGCGGAATGATCAGTTTCAGGAAGCCTTCTATATCCTTATCCTCCAGCATACCGATGACAAGGGTGATTTTATACTGGCCTAACAATGTCTTAATGTTGCCCCTAAGAGCCTCTGCCCCATGAATATTATGGGCACCGTCTATTATGGTCAGTGGCCTCTCCTTCACCACCTCCATACGGCCGGGCCAGCCGGTTTCTGCTAGACCCTTGTATATGGCCTCATCATTAATAGCCAGTCCTCTTTCGCTTTTCATAACCTCTATGGCCGTCAGTGCATTGCAGCAATTATATATTTGATGATTGCCTGCCAGCTTTATTTTTATATCTTTATATTCCTTTCCCTGTATGACTACTGAAAACTGCTGGTAATCAATACCGCTGTAGCTGATGTCCAGACCTACAGCCTCTGAAATCGTCAGCTGATTGCTTTTGCTGCTACAAAGCTCTTTAAAAACCTTCAGCACCGCTTCGCTTTGGGGATAGACTACGGTGTAGCCATTTTCCTTGATAATGCCGCCCTTTTCATAGGCTATTGCCTCAAGGGTATTTCCAAGGTACTGCATATGATCAAAGCCTATAGGGGTTATTATTGAAAGCAGAGGGTTCTTAACCACATTGGTGGCATCTAGTCTGCCGCCTAAACCAACCTCTAAAACAAGGTAATCCACCTTCTCCTCTGCATAATATAAAAGGGCCAGAGCCGTAACCACCTCAAACTCTGTGGGATGGTTTCTTCCCTCCGCCACCATGATTTCAATTTTTTCCTTAACCACCGCCGTCAGACTGGCTAAACGCTCCTCCGGTATATCCACACCATTTATTTGAATCCTTTCGGTGAAGTACTGCAAATAAGGTGAGGTATATAGCCCTACTCGATAGCCAGCCGCCTTCAGCATACCATGTAGAAATGCAGCAGTAGAGCCCTTGCCATTTGTCCCAGCGATATGTATGATCTTTAGTCCCTCCTGGGGTCTTCCCAAAAGCTCCAGCAAATAGGTGATATTCTCCAGCCCCAGCTTGCTGCCAAATTTATAGGTACCATGTATAAAATCCAATGCCTCCTGATAGTTCAATGTCATCCTTCCTTCCGTTGATTCTTCTACTTATACTATCATAACATAAATAACATAATTAAATATTTATTATATGTGGGAATTGTATATTATCAAGGGAGTGTATATTTTTAGTTTATACAAAGTCAAAAGTTTATCGCGCATTGTCTAGGGCTAATAAGCTTTTATATTCAATGAATTTGCCTGTAGGACACTAAGCAGGAAACTTTTGACTTTGTATAAACATACGACTCATCTTTATTATGCGATTTCCCCAATTAAGAATTATAACAAAAAGGCAGCAGAGTAAAAACACCCCTGCCACCATTATTACACAATTTTTATACTAACGCTTAGTTCTTAATTCCTAATTCTAAATTTAATATAACTATCTATTTACCTTTTTCTTCAAGCCCTCAAGTCTTTCAAGAAGGGCATCCAGCAGCTGCTGGAATTTAGCCTGCTTCTGTCTTTCTTCCTCTATTAACGATGCCGGTGCCTTGTTAACAAAGCCAGGGTTCTCCAGCCTTACCACCACACGATGGATTTCAGACTCCAGCTTCGTCTTTTCCTTTTCCAGACGCTCGATTTCCTTGTCGAAATCAATCAGGTCATCCAGTGGTACAAAGAGCTCAGCCCCCTGAATACGTATGGATACGGCATCCTCCGGTATGGTATCACTGTTTTCAAGGAATTGAATTTCTGAAACCCCTGCCAGTGTCATAATATATTGTGTATTATCCTCGATAATCCTTCCTACAACGCCATCCGCCACAATAGCTTGGATTTTAGCCTTTCTTGAAGGTGGCACATTCATCTGAACCTTAACGTTTCTGATGTTTCTAATGATTTCCATAACAGTGGTCATTTTATCCTCAGCATCAGCATCTATCAGCGCTTCATTGGCAGTAGGCCATTGAGCAACAATAACACTGCCTTCTGTGGTAGGAATCCCCTGCCATATTTCCTCAGTGATAAATGGCATATATGGATGCAGCAGCTTCAATATGTTCTCCAAAACATAGGTAAGGGTATATTGTGCTGATTGGCGCTTTTCAACATCCTCACCATAGAGCCTTGGCTTAACCAATTCAATGTACCAGTCGCAATATTCGCTCCAAATAAAGTCATATAGCTTTTGGGCACCGATACCCAGCTCAAATTTCTCAAGATTCTCCGTCATTTCCTTTACAAGCCTTTGAAGCCTAGATATTATCCACTTATCCGCTGCACTCATATGGTCCTTAACAGCAGTATAGGCGGGAATCTCTTCATCCAAATTCATCAGTACAAATCGTGTTGCATTCCATAGCTTGTTGGCAAAATTTCTGCTGGCCTCCAGCTTTTCCGTATGGAAACGCATATCATTTCCCGGGGAATTTCCCGTTAATAATGTGAATCTTAGAGCATCAGCACCATAGTCCTTTATTATTTCAAGAGGGTCTATCCCATTGCCAAGAGATTTACTCATTTTTCTTCCTTCAGCATCCCTTACAATACCATGAATAAATACGTGCTTGAAGGGGATTTCCTTCATAAATTCCAGCCCTGAGAAGGCCATTCTTACTACCCAGAAGAAGATGATGTCATAGCCTGTCACCAATACATCCGTTGGATAGAAGTATTTTAGCTCCTCAGTATTTTCAGGCCATCCAAGAGTTGAGAAGGGCCACAGGGCGGAGCTGAACCAGGTATCCAATACGTCCTCATCCTGCTTTATGCTACTGCTGCTGCACTTATGGCAAGCCTCTGGTGCTGTTTTTGACACAACAACCTCACCGCAGTCCTGGCAATAATATGCTGGAATTCTGTGTCCCCACCATAATTGTCTTGATATACACCAATCCTTAATATTTTCAAGCCAGTGGAGATAAATTTTAGAAAATCTATCCGGCACAAATTTGATGCTGCTATTTTTAACGGCTTCAATGGCAGGGGCCGCCAATGGCTCCATCTTAACAAACCATTGATCCGAGGTGATGGGCTCCACTACTGTATTACATCTGTAGCATTGACCAACATTATGGGTATGCTCTCTAATATTAACTAAAAGCCCTAATTCCTCTAAATCCTTTACAACCTGCTTTCTCGCCTCATATCGGCTTAAGCCCTTGTATTTACCGCCTCTTTCGTTGATGGTGGCATCGTCATTCATCACAACGATTTGTGGTAGGTCATGCCTTAAGCCAACCTCAAAATCATTTGGATCATGGGAAGGGGTAATCTTAACCGCTCCTGTACCAAACTCAGGGTCTACATAGTCATCTGCTATGATAGGGATTTCTCTGTTCATCAAGGGCAGTATAATGGTCTTTCCTATTAAGTGCTTGTACCTTGTATCCTCTGGATGAACAGCTACAGCCGTATCCCCCAGCATGGTTTCAGGTCTTGTAGTGGCTATTTCAAGAGTCTCATCGCTATCCTTTACAGGATATTTAATATGCCAGAAATGCCCTGCCTTTTCCTCATGCTCAACCTCTGCATCTGAAAGGGAGGTTTTACAGTCGGGACACCAGTTTATAATTCTATTGCCTCTATAGATTAAGCCCTTTTCATAAAGCTTTATAAATACCTCTGTTACCGCCTTATTCAGGGTTTCATCCATAGTAAAGCGTTCTCTTTCCCAATCACAGGAATCCCCAAGCTTTTGCATTTGCTCAACGATCCTGCCGCCATACTCATCCTTCCACTGCCAAGCTCGCTTAAGAAAGCCCTCTCTGCCTACATCCAGCTTCGATAAGCCCTCTTCAGCCTTGATCTTCTCAACCACCTTCACCTCGGTGGCTATACTGGCATGATCGGTACCTGGCTGCCATAGAGCCTCATAACCCTGCATTCTCTTCCAACGAATCAGCACATCCTGTAGGGTATGGTCCAATGCATGACCCATATGCAGCTGTCCCGTAATGTTTGGTGGTGGCAGCACGATACAATAGGGCTTTTTATTTGGGTCTACCTTGGCATGAAAGTAATTATGATCAAGCCAATGCTTGTAAATGCGATCCTCAAATTCCTGTGGATTATAATTTTTTGGTAAGTTATTATTCATACGATCCCTCCTTAGTATTTAAACAATATTTAAAAATCTTAGCCGCTCCGGGTATTGAGCTATAAATATAATTATGGCCCCCAGTATGGTTACCAGCAGTCCCCCCACCTTAACGGAGAGAATGCCCTTTACTGTAGTAATATTAAAGCGTTTGGCTATTGCAGCTGTACCATATACCATGACGGCACCTAGAATTATAAAGAAAACACCTATGTAAAATGCCATTACTACCCCCCCCACTTCATTTCGTATTCTTAAAACAATGCAATTTACGCTTCCTTGAAATCAGCCTTTTCTAGTTAGTATCAACACTAGGTAAAAAATAAATACAAAAAACCCTCAGTCCAAATGTAAGGACGAGGGTATTATTCGTGGTACCACCTTATTTCCTATATATCTCATATAGGCACTCAATTGATTTAACGATCTCCCGTCTGCAGATACTGCTACTTCTCTGCAAAAGCTCCAAAGCTACCTTCGACAATCATTACTTAAAAAAACCTTTCAGCCTAAGGGTTTTTCTCTCTAATAAGTTGAACTGTCTACTCCTCTTTTTCACAGCCTTTATTTATTTACTTATAGCCTATTATAATTAATTCGCAAAATTTGTCAAGATACCCCTGTATGATTTTTCTTGATTTCAGAAAGACCCAGCTGCAAATATTTAGTAAAGGCATAGGCTGTTATTCCAACCGCAGCCCCCATCATAAGTATGCTGTAGGGTAGCTTGAAGGCCACAAATATAATTGCAATATAAAATACTATAGTTGCCAGCTTTCCATATTTATTTGAAGGAATTACGATTTCCTGCTTTCTGAAGTACAGGTACAGGCTTCCGCTTATCATGAGTAGCTCCTTAAGTCCAATGATGAGAACAACCCACATAGGAACGTACTTTTTTATAGTAAAGCATACTAAAACCGTTAACTGCATCAGCTTATCAGCCAGAGGATCCATTGCCTGGCCCCATTTGGTTACTAATTGATACCTTCTTGCTATATACCCATCTAAAACATCCGACAGCCCTGCCGCTATGAATATGTAAACTGAATATTGCAGACTGGCTTCCGCAGATGAAAAGAATACAAATATGAATAATGGAACTAATAAAAATCTAAATACAGTTAAAGAATTTGGTATATTCATGGCAGCCCTCTTTCCGATCAAACTCAGATCAGTTAATTAGTACCCTAAAATTTTACATCCTAACAAGTTTATTATAGCATTTATCCTGCAAAAAGTATTATTTAACTGCCCTTATTGAATAAATTCTTTCCAAATACTCCACTAGATTTCTTATCATCAGCTCATAGCTATTGTTAAACACATCCCATTTTCGCTTATAATTGGCATAAATAAGCCGCTTTGTGTAATTTGACATAGGAATATCCTTGTAAACGCATAATCTTGAAATTCTGCCATTACCACTCTCCAGCTCATTAGGATTAAGGCCGAAATCTACAGAATCCTTATGAACCAATGCATACCAGCTAAAATTATCTATTTCCCCCTTTATATATCCATATCTATTTTTGCCATGATAGACCTTTATATTACTATTCATAACAAATAACCCCCCTCCAAAATCTGCCTCTTTTATTCATTTTATGCCTATTTGCGAATTACTATTCATTATGCAAAGTAACACATATTTTTTTTGAGAATATAATGGATTAGAGTCCAAAAATTAATATCTGGAGGGGATACGCTTGAAAAGCTATAAATTACTCAGTGTACTTATTATCATCCTTTTAGTTTCTGCATTAACACTTACAGGCTGCAAAAAGGATGATACATTAACCAAGATTACTGTAATGGAGGTAACTCATTCAGTCTTCTATGCACCGCAGTATATTGCTTTATCAGAAGGCTTCTTTAAGGAGGAGGGCCTGGAGGTAGAGCTGGTTGACGGCAAGGGTGCAGACAAGGTAATGGCATCACTCCTAAGTAATCAGGTGGAAATAGGCTTCATGGGCCCTGAAGCCTCAATCTATGTTTACAATCAAGGCAAGGATGACTATGTCGTTAACTTTGCACAGCTGACACAAAGGGATGGCTCCTTTATTGTTTCAAGAACAGCTGAGCCCAACTTTACCTTAGAAGACCTCAGAGGCAAGGAAATACTGGGAGGCCGAAAGGGTGGCATGCCTCATATGGTGCTGGAATACGTCCTTAAGCAAAAGGGTGTCATACCTGGGCAGGATGTAGATGTAAGAACAGATATTCAATTTGCAGTCATGGCAGGGGCCTTCACCGGCGGTGAAGGTGACTATACTACCCTCTTTGAGCCAACCGCTACGATGGTGGAGCAGGAGGGCAAGGGCTATGTTGTAATGTCAGTGGGCGAAGAAAGCGGATATATCCCTTATACTGCCTACTCTGCTACAAAGAGCTACATCGAAAAGAATCCTGATGTCATACAGGGCGTTACTAATGCCATCTACAAGGGAATGCTTTGGGTTGAATCCCATACTGCAGAAGAGGTTGCGAAATCCCTACAGCCTTATTTCGTAGATACCGATATAGAAACCTTAGCTGCCGTTGTTGAAAGGTATCGTTCAATCGGGGCATGGGCGCCAAACCCAGTACTGACTGAAGAGGGTCTTGATAAGCTTCAGGAGGTTATGGCATTGGCCGGTGAGCTGGAGAAGAAGGTTCCCTATGCTGATATTGTAACCACTAAGTTTGCGGAAGAGGCTATGAAGAAGGTAAAATAAATGACACAAAAAATCCCAGTAGAATAACTGCTGGGATTTTTTCATTTAATGTTAGAATTACAGTGTTTACAGGAACTAAAATATCATTAGACTACTATCGCCACAAGAATTATTATCATAATTTTATTTGTCTATAGGAATCATTCTGATGATACATAGTCATCATTATATGATAGTTAAGCTTCTATAGTTTAATTATTAGATGAAGCGTTAATTCCAGCATTAAGACCTGTTCTAAAAATGTGTGTAATGGCATTACCTCCTACACGATTACCACCGTGAAATCCTCCTGAAACTTCACCAGCAGCATACAAGCCTGGAATAATATTGTCGTTTTGGTCAAGTACACGAAGATCAGTATCCACTGCTATACCACCCATTGTAAAGTGTACTGACGGACTGATTTTATGTGCCAAATAAGGACCAAAATCTTCAATTAAATCTAATTCAGTAAAAGAAATTCTTCCGGTTAGTGGATCTTTACCTGCTTTTACTGCAGCGTTGTATTCGTTAATAGTTTTAACAAAAGTTATTGGATCAATATTTAACTGTTTTGCTAAATCTTCTAATGTGTCAGCACGGAAAACATCACCATCTGCAATCATTCGTTCTAAGTTATCACCTGTCTTAGTAATACCATCGCTCACCCAACTATTTTGGGGACTGCACACCTGATACATATACCCGCCTGGTTGTGCAAGAATCGCCGCCGACATTACATCACGACGTCCAGCTTCGCTCGTAAAACGCAGACCATCTTGATTGATAAACGGAGAGGAAGGCATTGCAACAAATTGTAATGCACCTGTTCTAGCAGTTGCTAGTGGCTGTAATTGTATTTCAGACATGTCAATTAGTTTTGCACCAATTTTTTCTGCCATGACATGGCCGTCTCCTGTATTAGCCGGAGAGCCTGAAATCGGAAGTTTTTCTCCTATATACTCCCATTTCTTATTATACTTTTCGCGCATTTCTACATTTGCCGTAAAGCCACCTGTAGCTATGATAACCGCTTTGTTGGCATGGAAAATATACGGCGTCCCATCTGTTTTCGTACCTTTAGCACCAACAACTTTTCCATTTTCAACGATCAGTTCATTTGCAGCCACTTCCATTACATAATCAATTTCTTTGCCTTCCATACTTTTTTTCATGTAATCTATGAAGAGTCCGCCTCCTTTTCCATGCCCACCAATTAAAGAATATGCACGTGGCCATATGGAACCCATGCCCAATACGCCTTTGCTTTCAAAATCAAATATACCGCCTATTGATTCTGCCCACGTAAGCAAATCTTTAGCATCCTTGCACATGAGCTCAATCATATCTGGATTACCTATATAGTCTCCCTCAACATAAGTTTGAAGCATATGAAATTCTTCAGAATCAAAAAGATTAGTAGCCCCTGATGACAAATGCTCCTTGAACTGCTTATCAACTGTTTTTTGCCATTCAGCCATTTTTTCATTTTTTGCTGGCAGATCAATATATGACTGAACGAGTGTTGTCATTTGGTCATTTTGTATCCAATTTCTACCATACTGAGGACCGGCAGAGTTAAAGCCACCACCTGAGCGCAATGTATTTCCACCCAATGCTGCTGTTTTTTCTACAACTACTACAGATGCACCCTTCCCAGTTGCTGAGTAGGCAGCAGCCATTCCTGCTCCACCTCCACCCAAGACAATAATATCAGCAGTCATTTCAACAGTTTCTCCTGCCTTTACTGATTTCAGCTCTGCATTTTTTAATACCTCTAGATCCCCTCCAGCTTGAATGACACAATCAGCCAAAGCAGCTAATATAGCATTACTAGTTTTCGAGGCACCAGAAATCGCTTCAATTTTGAGAGATTGATTATCCACAAACATTTGTGGGATTCTCTCTATGGGAGTATCAGCTATCCCCGCAGTTTCCATATGGGAAATTACTTTAGCTCCTACAATTGCATTTGTGTCAAAAGTAACCTCGACTGTCACAGGTCCCTTATAACCTTGTGCGGAAGCTTGATAGCTGCCAGACTTGTAATTTAATACTGATAATGATTCTTTTGTTTGATTTCCACAACCTGTAAGAGCAAAAACCATAACTAAACACAATAAGACAGAAATGAAAACTTTAAAATGCTTTGTTACCATAAAATACCTCCTCATTATCTTGTTTTTATAATGCAAACGATTCCCCTACAACAAGTATGGAAAGATATAATTTGCCAAAACGAACCATGCTTTGTTGTTAATTTAACGATAACAGCTACACCAAGTTCATTGTCAACGTTTATTTTTTCTCTATTGGAATCCAAACTTCTCGATATACCTGTTTGCTATTGTTTATAAAAACAATTCCTCTGGTAATGATATCACCTACTAATTCTAAGCTTGCTTTATCTAGATACTCTAATATACCATTATAAAGCTCATGTAATTGTTCCGTTTCACTGGCTTGAATCATAGATGTATAGACGCAAATTTGCTCTGGAATAACCTGCACCTGGTTCCACAATGGCAGCTCCCATAAAATTGCATCGGATTCGTATACACTAAGATAATGCTGATGATTATCAGGCTCTGAAAATACGCATGATATGCACACGCTAGGGATATTTCCAGATAACTCTTTAAAAATATCAAATTTATTCTGTAGATTTATGAAATTGTTCAAAGGTATAAGCCACATAGCAGGGCGAAGTTGTATTGAGTAGGTATTCACACTAATTTTTACACTTGAAATGAAGGACGCCATTTCTTTTAATCTTTGGATTCTTCGTTGCGTATATAATGCCTCTTTTTCTAGTTGTTTTGCTTGTTGACGAAATCCTAGTTCAATTTCTTCCAGTTTCAAATTCGCCAGCATATCCCCTATTTGCTCGAGTGAAAACCCGAACTGTCGATATCTCCGTGTACTCAGAAGATGCCCCATATTCATGCCTGTATACTCCCGATGTCCCGTGCTATCATTTACTGTAGGATTAATAATACCATATTGCTCGTACTTTCTAACGCCATTAGCTGATAGTCCCATTAACGCAGCAATTTCACTAATTTTTAGCTTTACCACAACAATATTCCCCCATTCTTTCCTAGTAGTACTCTTGACGATAAATCATAGCCTGAACTTCCGCAGCTCATAAACAAGGTTGTGGATTAACTCCTAGAACTTGTCGGTAACCTTTCTGTATTTCCAGAAGTACGCCAAAACGCAACTTATAGTCTAGAACTTTTAACATCACCCGTATTATATCACATACAATAAAATGTTTTGATTAGAATATTCTAACCAAGCACTGGTCTTAGCAACCCTGTTTGAGCCAACCGCTATAATAGTGGAGCAGGCGGACACGGAATATGCCAAACCTCTACTATATTATAATTATTTAATTGGACAAGCTGAGCTTATTTAATACTTGCTTCTAAGTTAGCAGAGACCCCGAAAGAACTCAGGGACATAATGGTGATAGAGGATTTTCGATTCACGCTGCTAAGTAAGGAGCGACCAGGGTAAAACCTGCCTTTTAGCTTTATATTAGGAGATTTCAATCCACGCTCCTAAGTAAGGAGCGACTCTTAAAGCAAAAACAGACTGAAAAAGGCACCATAATTTCAATCCACGCTCCTAAGTAAGGAGCGACCAGGGCAAGCCAGGAATATAAGCATGCAGTTGATATTTCAATCCACGCTCCTAAGTAAGGAGCGACAAATGAGTAGTTTTCTAAGTAATAACAATGTAATATTTCAATCCACGCTCCTAAGTAAGGAGCGACTACGACATGTTAGGCTAACCAATGGTCTTATGACAATTTCAATCCACGCTCCTAAGTAAGGAGCGACAAGGGTATTTCTCTTCCCGTGTGTGGTTCTATAAATTTCAATCCACGCTCCTAAGTAAGGAGCGACTCCGGGGCTACCCCGTTTGCATAACCTATGACAATTTCAATCCACGCTCCTAAGTAAGGAGCGACCGTGGACGACCAGCTAAATCAACCGTCGATTTTGATTTCAATCCACGCTCCTAAGTAAGGAGCGACGTATAGAGGAAAATGATTTTTCAAAGCTGCCAATAATTTCAATCCACGCTCCTAAGTAAGGAGCGACGCCATTCATCCATACAGTCTGTACAAGTGTATGATATTTCAATCCACGCTCCTAAGTAAGGAGCGACCCTATAACCAATATTTATCATTAGCTATAATAAATTTCAATCCACGCTCCTAAGTAAGGAGCGACAAATAGTCTACTAGGACCACCTCTCTACCATTAAGATTTCAATCCACGCTCCTAAGTAAGGAGCGACTCTATACACAAATAAAAGGAGGATTATTCATTTATATTTCAATCCACGCTCCTAAGTAAGGAGCGACCGTTTACCAACTCAACACATTCGTCAACCTTTTTTATTTCAATCCACGCTCCTAAGTAAGGAGCGACTCTTTTGTAGACCAACATACCGACAACAACATCTGATTTCAATCCACGCTCCTAAGTAAGGAGCGACTTGTTTGCAAGTGGCCGATTTTCATACTCAGTGTATATTTCAATCCACGCTCCTAAGTAAGGAGCGACGCACACGGCACAAAACTATATTCATTAGAGGACATTTCAATCCACGCTCCTAAGTAAGGAGCGACGCACTGAAGGGAGATTTCAATTGTCATGATACTTATTTCAATCCACGCTCCTAAGTAAGGAGCGACGCAACAGGCAGGAAAAGCGGGATTAGATAGAGCAAATTTCAATCCACGCTCCTAAGTAAGGAGCGACTTGCCAGAGCAACAAAGGCTGCAATTGGAGCAGATTTCAATCCACGCTCCTAAGTAAGGAGCGACGTCTATAAAATTTAGAAAGCACAATATGGAATTTATTTCAATCCACGCTCCTAAGTAAGGAGCGACTAGGCAAACAACCATATAGGACACCAGAGCAAGCTATTTCAATCCACGCTCCTAAGTAAGGAGCGACTTTGCTCGTTTTCAGATACTAATTCTTCTAATGATTTCAATCCACGCTCCTAAGTAAGGAGCGACGATGCATAATGCTTAATTGGTGCTATGGAGATGCTATTTCAATCCACGCTCCTAAGTAAGGAGCGACATAGATACAAATAAAATTTATAATGTTCCACGTATTTCAATCCACGCTCCTAAGTAAGGAGCGACAGTTTTCTATTTTGTCAACCCTCCAAGGTTTAAAATTTCAATCCACGCTCCTAAGTAAGGAGCGACTTAATATGGTTTTTACCACTTATTAGCAGTATTAAATTTCAATCCACGCTCCTAAGTAAGGAGCGACGGGAAAATTCCCCTTGTATCAAAAGCAATTCAAATTTCAATCCACGCTCCTAAGTAAGGAGCGACTTTCAAAAACCCTATAAAATTATAGGTGTTTTGGGATTTCAATCCACGCTCCTAAGTAAGGAGCGACTCTTTTGTAGCTCTTACAGAGTGCTTACTCCATTATTTCAATCCACGCTCCTAAGTAAGGAGCGACTTAAAGAAGCAATGGAAAACATAGTAAAGTTAATTATTTCAATCCACGCTCCTAAGTAAGGAGCGACTTGCACCTTCATTTTTTCGTCTGACAACTATCTCGTATTTCAATCCACGCTCCTAAGTAAGGAGCGACAAAACAACAAGCGAATAAACCGCCACAGCTATTGGATTTCAATCCACGCTCCTAAGTAAGGAGCGACCATACAAAGCCAACCCTGGACTTGGTTCTATAAAATTTCAATCCACGCTCCTAAGTAAGGAGCGACTGGAGTTGGTAGAATTTTCGGTTTAACCGTCAAGATTTCAATCCACGCTCCTAAGTAAGGAGCGACTTGTTATCCCGCAGACTGTCGTTGAGGGTATTTGATTTCAATCCACGCTCCTAAGTAAGGAGCGACCTTTGTGATAGCATCCTGCAGACTTTGCTTTTTTTATTTCAATCCACGCTCCTAAGTAAGGAGCGACTTATCATGTTGTGGATTGTAAGTCAACAAAAAAATAATTTCAATCCACGCTCCTAAGTAAGGAGCGACACAAGCAAGTCTTTACTAAAAGCAAAACAGATTCAATTTCAATCCACGCTCCTAAGTAAGGAGCGACCAATTATACAAACGTATTAAACAAAGACGTGAAATTTCAATCCACGCTCCTAAGTAAGGAGCGACTAAAATTCACCTTGGATTTTTTTACACGCAAGCTATTTCAATCCACGCTCCTAAGTAAGGAGCGACTAATTGCAGCTGTTTTTTCAGCGTCATCTAAAACTATTTCAATCCACGCTCCTAAGTAAGGAGCGACTTGTATATTTTGTCTCGCTTGTCAATAAAACAAAAATTTCAATCCACGCTCCTAAGTAAGGAGCGACTCCAAGTACATTGATGGATGCGATATCTGAAGTAATTTCAATCCACGCTCCTAAGTAAGGAGCGACTTATCAATATTATTGTTTGCAACAATAACATTAATTTCAATCCACGCTCCTAAGTAAGGAGCGACTCTTCACCATATCCCAGCAGGTTCTTTCCCTCCTATTTCAATCCACGCTCCTAAGTAAGGAGCGACATTGATGTTGACGTTTTAGCAAAAGCGTTCAATATATTTCAATCCACGCTCCTAAGTAAGGAGCGACGCTGTTTCAGATAACACACCATTCGGTAATACAATTTCAATCCACGCTCCTAAGTAAGGAGCGACATGGTACATTTGGGCAGACACTAACGGAAGCTCTATGATTTCAATCCACGCTCCTAAGTAAGGAGCGACGATTTTAGGATATACCTGTACTTTACCGTGTTCATATTTCAATCCACGCTCCTAAGTAAGGAGCGACTTGACATGATCTACAATATATAAGCATAAGGAGGTATTTCAATCCACGCTCCTAAGTAAGGAGCGACATGTTAAGCAAAAGAGTATTAAATAAATTGGACATTTCAATCCACGCTCCTAAGTAAGGAGCGACGGACGGTAATAGAAACTAATACCGTATTATTATTTATTTCAATCCACGCTCCTAAGTAAGGAGCGACATTAATACTATTGGAAACGGTGATAGGATAGTGAGATTTCAATCCACGCTCCTAAGTAAGGAGCGACCTTGGCTAAACGGCTCTTTGATAACAGTATACGATTTCAATCCACGCTCCTAAGTAAGGAGCGACAATAGTAAAATAGTTATAGCGGGGTGATAAAATATTTCAATCCACGCTCCTAAGTAAGGAGCGACCTTCGTCCGCTTTTTTATGCGCTGCGACAATAGGATTTCAATCCACGCTCCTAAGTAAGGAGCGACTCTGCGGTATTTGCATCTACTTTGACGATCAGAATTTCAATCCACGCTCCTAAGTAAGGAGCGACTCAACTCTAGCCACTGTGAGTCTATCTCCGTTAATTTCAATCCACGCTCCTAAGTAAGGAGCGACTAACGCGGGCCTTAACTCTAACCCAGAATAAAATATTTCAATCCACGCTCCTAAGTAAGGAGCGACACAAGTCAACTATAACCTAGACAGGCACACCTACTATTTCAATCCACGCTCCTAAGTAAGGAGCGACCCCGAAACACGAAGTTTAAGCGGACGCGCAATAGTAAGATTTCAATCCACGCTCCTAAGTAAGGAGCGACTAGAATCACTGGCAAATACAGCAGTAGACATCAAGAATTTCAATCCACGCTCCTAAGTAAGGAGCGACCCCTTGGCTGCTTCCTCTGCCTAAAATTAATCGGATTTCAATCCACGCTCCTAAGTAAGGAGCGACTCTTTATCTGCAATCAAATTGAGTGCATTGCTGTATTTCAATCCACGCTCCTAAGTAAGGAGCGACATCGCAACGATACAGATGCCATGAACCTATATATTTCAATCCACGCTCCTAAGTAAGGAGCGACTTCTTCCTGTCCCCCACATAGTAATTCCCTCCTAATTTCAATCCACGCTCCTAAGTAAGGAGCGACTCTTTGAGCGTGTCAAAGGTCTTATCTTTTTGAGTTATTTCAATCCACGCTCCTAAGTAAGGAGCGACCTTCTGCCGGTGCTACTCCATCAGTGAGACTATAGAATTTCAATCCACGCTCCTAAGTAAGGAGCGACTCTATTTTTCTATATCTTGCGTTCACTGGAGTCTATTTCAATCCACGCTCCTAAGTAAGGAGCGACTCAATATGACGATAGACTAACTTTGGTTGTGAGTATTTCAATCCACGCTCCTAAGTAAGGAGCGACTAAGTACAGGGGGAGATAAAATGTTAGGTTTTGGATTTCAATCCACGCTCCTAAGTAAGGAGCGACTAGTTTCAACGACTTATCGGCAGGTGTACCATTAGATTTCAATCCACGCTCCTAAGTAAGGAGCGACCATGACTTTGTACATGAAAATCCAACGTAATCCTATTTCAATCCACGCTCCTAAGTAAGGAGCGACGAAAAGTCATTTGATCAAAAATAATGATTCTATTATTTCAATCCACGCTCCTAAGTAAGGAGCGACGGCGGTCCGGGTATGGGAAGACAGAGACATTGAAATTTCAATCCACGCTCCTAAGTAAGGAGCGACCCGAGAACATATTTTATAGCAACAACTTCCAGCAATTTCAATCCACGCTCCTAAGTAAGGAGCGACAACAACCCATAGGGCCTTACCGCTTTAGCATCAAAATTTCAATCCACGCTCCTAAGTAAGGAGCGACTAAATATGTTTTCAAGCGTCCTACTAAGAAGCCTATTTCAATCCACGCTCCTAAGTAAGGAGCGACCAAAATATTCTCTGCAAAACAATGCAGCAGATATATATTTCAATCCACGCTCCTAAGTAAGGAGCGACAAAAATAATTGCCGAGGCTAAAGGCCTTGGAACTGATTTCAATCCACGCTCCTAAGTAAGGAGCGACGTGGGTTCGAGAGATTGTAAGCGACATAGTTGAATTTCAATCCACGCTCCTAAGTAAGGAGCGACTTCTCTAAAGACAACACTATAGAGGTCCTCCTTTATTTCAATCCACGCTCCTAAGTAAGGAGCGACAGCAACCTGTATTAACTCAGCACAAGCTTTTCTGATTTCAATCCACGCTCCTAAGTAAGGAGCGACTGTTCATTCCAAAAGGCAAAAGCATTCTAGCAAATTTCAATCCACGCTCCTAAGTAAGGAGCGACGTGACAATAACCTGAGGTTCAGAGGGGACACAGATTTCAATCCACGCTCCTAAGTAAGGAGCGACAGCAAAAAACAATAAAAATTAATATGTTTTTTACTTTTCAAGCTTATTTTTTCTGCTTTTTAAGCTTATTTTTCTGCTATTACATTCTTATGTCAACTAATTCCTGTTTCTATTTTACATATTTTGCTATATATTCGCTGTTCTTAGGTGCGAATGTACCAGCAATTCTCTGTCCACTACTGGTTCGCACTAAATAATAAGAGTATCCTCAACATTAAAGGACTCCTTAGCTCCTATATGCACCACCTTGCTTTTATAATTATTACCTAAAAAATAAAATCTCAGGCTGTCTTTCTCTTTATCAATAATCTTTTCAAGCTTGTGCTGCACTTCACGACACTTTGCTGCATCTAGCACACACTCAAATACTGAATTTTGAACACGTTGACCATAATTGAGACATTGCTTTGCTACTTGTCGAAGTCTTTTTCTTCCAAGTGGAGTTTCAGTATTTACATCATAGGTAATCAAAACTAGCATCTCATCACCTACTTCCACATAAATATTGGGTATCCATCTAGGTCACCCCTTATAAATCTTGCTAACAGCATCGCCTGAGCATATGGTACAAGTCCCCATTCTATCTTCTCTTGTAAAAATGGATGGGTTATTTTTTCCTGCTTTTTCGTCTGCCACGCCTTAAGAATAGTTTTTCTTGTGTCGTCATCCATAACAACAGCTCCATTTTCCTTTTGACTGAAGCCTTTATCATTCACTTCCTTTTTGTTGATTAGTGAAATTACAAATCTGTCAGCACATACAGGGCGCAGCTCTTCCATCATATCCAGCGCAAGAGATATTCTCCCTGGCCTATCTCTATGCAGAAAACCTACATAGGGGTCAAGTCCTACAGTCTCTAACGCAGCAGCTACATCGTGGGCTAAGAGAGTATACACAAATGACAGCATGGCATTGACATTATCCAGAGGTGGGCGCTTATTACGATTTCGGAAATAAAAATCCTCCTTTTGTTGAAGAATCAAGTCGTCAAATACGCTAAAATACTGTGAAGCAGCCTCTCCTTCGTAGCCTCTGAGCTGTTCTAAGCATTCACATTCTTGCACATACTTAAGGGAATTAGCAAGAACCTTAGAGACCTTCTTAAGCTTATCAACATCGAGCCTTACCCCATGATCACGGGTTGCCCTCTCAACTAGCCATCGCGTATTATATATCTTGCCTAAAATAAAATTTCTCGCTATCCTATTGCTTTCTTCTGGACAATCGGATATTCTATATTGCGCTTTTCTTAAAGTAACATTTCCTCTCACCTCACCTACTACTCTCGATAAGAATCTACCGCTGGGCTTCATGAAGGTCAATGCTATATTATGTTTTACACATGCTCCCATCAATGCAGGACTAGCCCCTGTATAACCAAATGCTACTATTCCCTCAAGATTGTGTAATGGTATTCTAGCAGCTTCTGACTCTTCCCTTAAAATCACAATATTTTCTCCATCAAGGGATAAATATGTCTCTGGAGAAGTAACATAAAGCGTGTTCAGCAGCTTTCTCATTCCTCTACCTCCGATATATTCTTTTTAATATAATTGGCTACTGACGGATTTTTACATAGCTTTGGCATACAAATTTCAGAAAGGGAGCATGCCTTGCATTTACTTGATACCTTAACCTTTGGTGTATATCTCCTATCGTATAAATCATGCATCTCCTTAACCATAGCCTTCAGTCTAGTTCTCAATCCTTCATCCAGTGCAACCTTAAGTCTACGCTTTGTTTCTCCATAAAACATAAAAGCTTCTGGTATATCACATACCAACATTTCCTCAAGACACATCGCCTGGGCACAGAGCTGTAGCATATCTGACTCATCTTCCTTTGGCTTCCCCTTTTTATATTCAACAGGTATCGGCCTATAGGTTCCATTCCTTCCAAATATGTTAACTCCGCCTGCATCCTTATGAAATTCTACTATATCACAAGAACCGGTTATACCTAATGTCCGTGAAAATATTGCCATTCCTCTGGTAACAACTAAATCTCCACGCTTTTCCTTTTGCGTACCATCATGAGCCCTCTCATGGAGAATTTGACCTTCAACCGTGTGTAGGTTTTCTCTCCATTGCTGTTCTATATGGATTAGTGCCCATTGACGCTTACAAAATGAAAAGTGCTGAATACCGGACAGTAATAAAAAATCTTCTTCATTATATTCCATCATATACTTCCGGCATTAATCCTTCTAAAGGTTCTGTGACTATATCATAATCACTAATACTTTTAGGTATTTCAACCTTTGGTGCGATCTTTAGGCTTCTATGCACTTTTGCAGAGGAGTACTGTCCTATCTTATTATTATGCTTCCACCAATACATTTTGCAAACCTCCATACTTCCGTCAGGTCTTGCAGAGGAGCAGTCATTTTCAAAAAGTGTTGTAAGTGCCTTACGGATAAGTTCACTATCGTCTATACTAAAACCCGTTTTCTCTGCTAACTGGGTATTAATGCTGCCATAAAAAACATATACCCCAAAATCAACCCTATGTTTCATCCCCATTGTATCTGGACTTTTTTTGTCGGGGTCTTTGCCTGTTTCACCGTTAACACTTTTGGTAATTTGCATACTGGATATTTCAATTGGTGAAACACTTACAGCTGAATGGATAGATACAGGACCTCTTATTCCTATAGAAACAGCATTGTCTTCGTCGCCTTTTTTAAATGCAAAGACCTGTCCAAAGCTTCTGACATCAATCCATTTTTTGCAAGCTATAGCTGCATATTGTTCCTTGTCTTTGTTTGACTTTTTCAGTTCTTCGCAGCCATCTGCCCGATCCTTTAAGCTGCGAAAGCCATCGCTTCTTTTATCGTCTGATTGAACAAATATCTCCTTACCCATATCCTGTAGCCTGTTTCGAATTTTTCTTTTAATACATACATCTGAGATTTCTCCAAAACCATCATAGTTTTCTCTAGGTCGGTTGCCATTCAGGGGATCACCATTGGGATTTGCATTTTTTACTGAAAAAACAACTGCAAAATCAATTTTGCTCTCTAAATTACTCATGTAAATTTTCCTCCTTTAGGTTTGTATTTGATAGTTTCTTTCTACTGTTTTCTTCTATTCTCTTATTTCTCTCATCAATAAAAACTTGCCTTTGACAGTAATATCCTAATATATAGCTTTCATCAAGTTTTTTAAGACTTGTAAACTCCTCATAAGGCAGTATTGAATTAACCCGCGTCATTAAGTCAATTAATCCTACTCCTTTAGATCCCAGCCTTGTTATATACGGTCTTAGCTTATCCGTAATAATACCCCATGTCTTATAGGGATGCAGCTTAAATTGATGCATCAATCGCTCCGCATTTGTTTCTCGTTTTTCACCTGTAGTAAACAAAGCATATTCTTCAATTTGTTGAGCTATGGCTAAAAGCCTTCCAAATATGTAGCTCCTATCATTCTGATTTTCATCCAATGCCATCTCCCATACCTCCTTATATCTATCATTTTTGAATTTTTTGACTAAAGCACAGGCAATTGTTAGTGCTTTTTCCCACTCCCATTTTTCCATTGCTACTGGGTTTGAAACACGGTTCACGGTCGAATTGACTAAGTCATAAGGCAGATTTGCACCATCAATAATACAGGGCAACAATCTTTCCACAGTTGATTTTTTGAGCTTGTCGTTAACCTTTTCTCCATAGGCAGCTATTGCAATATCCTTAGGCGAGGGTGCGCCGATAAAGGTAATATACTTTCCTTTTGCCTTGCCCTTTTCGTCAAGGCCATCAGATATTTTTTTGTATGTGTGGCGCCAGCTACATGTGCTGTGCCAATTCTCTATTCTGTTTAGAAAATCATATCCATTAAGCTCTCTATAGTAGGTAATGGATAGACGTCCTGTAGTCGCTGCATCTAAACCTAGAATAGCAATTTCAGCCTTTGTATCTAAATCATGACCATATCCAGCTATTGCCTTATTTAGCCTTTCAGCAAACTCCTTTTCTGTCGATATGACTTCCTCCTCTTCTTCTCCCCAAAAGGCATCATATGTATCATCAAGAGGCTCAGGCACAGCTTCATTTTTTGTGCCCCACGCAACTATAACCTGCTCACCCTGCTTGTACCCTTGCTTATCAATAAGCCATCGCAATGCATTATGCGCCTTTTGGGAGGTTTCATACCCGATGCTAACCACTTGATTCTTATCCGAAAATCTACCTCGATAAGTAAAACCAGCAGCATCATTTGCTGATATTAGCTTTGCTTTATCTCCTGTATGTCTAACCTTCGCAGGGTGTTTTTCAGAGCAGGGAATGATCTCTCCCTTAACATAGCATAGCTCAACATCTTTTTGCTTACTTAAATAATAGTTTATGTAGCTATTATATATATCCTCATCAAGCCAAACAGCCGATTCCTTCTCCCCTAAAATCTCCACCCTAAAACGTATAAAAGCATCACTTTGGTCAGATATGCCTATCTTTACCTTTGAAAGTGCACCATTATCGTCCGCAATCAGTATCCTCTGCTGAATTAAATCTGAAATAAGGCTTTTCTTTTCTAAGTAACCTAAAAGAGCATTAACCTTTTTATTGACATAAGGTGAATGACACCAATCCTTAAGCTGTTCTAAATACTGCTCAAAAAACTCTTCGCTCTTCTTTTTCTCAACATATTTGGAGTAATCACCTGCTACATATTGCAACTTGTCACATAGGGGGTGGGGTGCTATGCCGCTGCTCCTTGCAGCAGAATCCTCGGTTACCGGAATAATTGTAACTGCCTCATCCTTCTCCAATATCCTCGCCCTTCGAAAATTACCCTCTCCATTAATAACAACCTCTATTTGTGCATTTTGAGTAGAGTGGGCGATTGGTAGGAGGGGTGTTTTTTCATCAGTAGTGGCTTTTCCCACCTGACTTCTACAGTTCTCATAGGTATTATAGAGCTTATATATCCAACTCAACTATCTCTCCCTCCCTTTCAAATTCGCTAAGTCCACTAAAATTTTTTTCATTAAAGACCTTGGGCTTCATATAGGATATATCTCTTGTATTCTGGCACTCTTCAGGTCTGATAAATTTGATATAACCGTTATTCATGTTCGGCGACCATAATCTGGCAATTAGCTTGTCCCCGCCTGTTTCATCAGGATAATCAAAGCCGTGAAACATCCACCCAAAGGACAGTGACCCATAGTCGTCATATTCTCCTTTTCCTTCTCCAAATTTGCATGGTTCAACATAGCCTTGACATTCTCTGGTTCCTAAGAACACATCTCTTCTTCCGCCCCGTTCAATCATCCGCTTTGCTACGAAGTAGTGCTTATTTTCATTTCTGTCCTTCTCTAAATTCGGTCTATGATAATTCCATTCAAAATGAGCTTTAACTTGATATTCAACATTTGTTAGATATGTATAGATAGACAGAGTGTTGCCACCATTATAATTGATGGGTCGTATACTTTGTGACTGGGTTTTTATCAAATTCATAATTCTGACCTCATCAATAACCCATATAAACGTGGGCTTCCAATACACACTTTCTAATATCCCCTTCAGAGCTTGGTAAGTTGGTACTTGATAGGTGAATTTTTCGCCCCCTATTCGATTAATCGGATCACTAAAAAGGGCATAGCGTCCACTAACCTTAAATTCTACACTGTTTTCCTTTTTCAATTGTCTCCCCTCCTTCAAAATTAATAATCATAAAAAGCCATAGGACCGCCTTCAAAGCTCACACCCTCAGCCTCATTATAAAATTCCTCTCTAAGGGCCAATACCCCCACATGGTTAAGGCTGTAGATACCCCCCTTTTCCTCTAACCTTTTTTTATCAATATCAAATAGATTAACTGAAAATTGCTGGGCCTCCTTTAAATATTCCATCGATTCGCTCAAGCTGCATCGCCCATTTAAAAGGGTGATAAGTGACTTTCCTTTTTTATAGGGTACAAGTACACTTGTTGTATTTTGGTCTATTACATTAAAATAGTCTCCAGCTGTTTTAAATGCCTGCCTTAGCATAAGCTTGGGCTCTGAAGTGCTTCTTCCTTTATAAGCTATCACAGCCTCTTTATTACTTGCCAATAAATCATACATAGATTTATCATTATGGGGCTTAGGTAGGGTATAATTCATTTCTTTTCTTCTTTCGTGGAAATAATACCTATAATAGCTATCCATCACCTTTGGGGAAAGCAGCTCATCATCAAAGGCCTTTGGATTATCTTTAAACTCATCCAATACTCTTTCGGTAGCCTCCTGGCCCTTTTTTATATCTATCAGCTTGTCCACATTCTCTCCTGCGACATTAATAATATAGACATCACTACAAGCCCTTTCTCCATGTCGGTTGCATCGTCCGGCTGCTTGGGCTATGCTGTCCAGTCCTGCAAGCGATCTGACAACACATTCAAAGGAAATATTTATGCCAGCTTCTATGAGTTGAGTGCTAACACATATTACTCTTTCATGGCCTAGCTTGTCCTTCACAGCCTTCAATATACTCATTCTATGCTTGGGGCACATATTCGTACTTAAGTGGAATATAGCATACTGCTTTTCAGTCGGTAAATAAGAATTAGCTTCCTTTAGTTCTCTAAAAATTTCCCTTGCAGCGCTTTTAGTATTTAATATCACCAGTACACTTCTAACCTGCTCCATCTTGTCTAATACAAATTCCTTTACTAAAGCCGCACTATAGCCCCCGTTTATCCTCTTATCGACTAAATTAACACGTTTAAAATGCATGAATTTTTCTTCAATGTTAGGTACTATATTGGCATCTTTACTTATTTGTAGAGGCATTTCAGTAGTTGATAGAAGTGGCTGTGTTGCCGTACATAGAATAATTGTGGCATTACAAATGTTTGTAAGAAAATTCATTGCACTATTAAACATACTAATGCATTTGATAGGTATTGCTTGAATTTCATCAAAAATAATTATAGCATTTGCAAGATTATGCATTCTTCTAATACCTTGTGTGCCTCCACTAAATAGAGTTTCTAAAAACTGCACCATCGTTGAAAGGATGATAGGCGAATCCCACCGCTCTGTTAAAAGCTTATAATCCTCATTCTCATTATCCTGTACAAGGTTAGAATGATGCTCTAAAATAATGTCATCTCGTCCTAAAATGTCTTTTATCTCCTTGGCATTCTGATCTATTATGGTAGTAAACGGTATTATGTAAACAATCCTGTCTTTTTCAAATATCTTTGCATGCTCTAGAGCATATCTCAAGCTGGAAAGGGTTTTGCCCCCACCGGTTGGGACCGATAATTGATATATTCCCGGACTTTTTTCGCCAAATTGCTTGCAGCTTAATGAGATTTCTCCTCTTAACCGATCTATTTTAGAAGATTTCGGATAGTAGCTTATTTTACCTTCCAGTACATCCGAAAGCTCCTGCCATAGGACTTTTATATCCGTTTTTTCGTTAGGCTTCTTATCCTCCATGAACAAATATGTGTCATATCTATCTGCATCTATTACACAGCTAAAAATATATTTTGCTAACATGCCAGCTGTAAACTGTCGTGACTTTGCTGAGCTGTCTATTTTATCTATTTTACTCATGATCTGCTTAAATTCGCCTTTAGACTTTTCCATAAGAGTGATTACATTATTTGAATCTGAATATTCTGACATGAAATTATATAATGCTTCCTCATATAGTTCATTATCCCTTTCCATTCTTTCGCTAAATCTATTGATACCCTCCAAGTTTAAACTATCAATCAAGCCACCATGGTGAGAACAGATAACTAATGATATAATTTGTGCTATTGTCCTTAGATAGGGGTCTTTTGTATTATAGAAATTATAATAAATGTACCTTGCCCCAGCTGTTGAGTGATCGATAGTGCCTTTACGTGATTTATCGTTAGGATTATTTGAGTTATAATGTATGTAGGAATTGAATTTATTAGTTTGCTTTCCCATATCATGAAGTAAGCCTGCTAACTCTGCTGTTGCAGAAAGTGATATTTTTTCTCCATATTCCTTAGCCAGCTCTGATACATTTATTAGATGTTCATAAACACTCTGCTGCTTTAACGTGTTTTTGTTTATATGTGCACAAAACATGTCTTCACTCCTTTGTTAATAAGATAAGTATATAATAATACATTCTTATTGTAGTTATTACCACTCTATATGTACAATTTACTCTAAATTATAAAGACTGTCAATGTATTTTTTAATAATATTCTGATTATTTAAATTATTCAATCCCCTTTTATGTTGACATAAAAATACAATGATGCTATAATTCTAAATGTCATTTCAACTGAAATGTGGATTGAAATTTATTTTAGTTTTTAAGAATTATCCGATATCTAGTAGCAAATGGTCTATCGTTTGCTACTAGATATTTTTTATGAAAAAAGCATATACCTAGAATTAGAGTTTTAATAACATTATACATAATCTAAAATAAATTTATTGTCGAAGCATGCAATGTAAGGTAGAATAAAACAGAAATTCATCCAAAACATATCCATTTAGCACCCCCAAAAAAACAAAAAAGACAGCTCTACAGCCATCCTCTCTGCTTTTCATCTAATACTCTTTCATTGACCATTATCCCCCAACTACCCTAACAATCAGGCTAATAATTTGAGGAAAAATGGATATAACCACCACCATACGGATGATCTGTAAAACTATTACGTCTGCGCTCATTACGCCGATATCGGAGGCAATGAGGGCCATGTCGGAGGCCCCGGCAGGGGTTGCTGACAGCATGCCTTCCTTTAGGGACATATTAAAGTGCCTGTGGAGGAGCTTCCCTATGATTACACAGGCCAGTGAGTAGCCCATAATGAGTATGATTGCCGGTAAGATAAGATATTTCATTTCCACAATATCACTGTAGCCAACCGATGAGCCTATATAAGCACCCGCAAGTATCTGGGCGATGCTTTTCATATAGCGGGGCATCGACACATTACCATATAGAAGCTTTAGACCTATGACACTGATCATGGAAAAAACGATAGTTCCTGCCGTAACGCCCAAGAGCTTACCTATGGTACCACATACCATAGCAACGGAAAGTGTCACCACAAAGGCCTTAGGGCTATCGCTCTGTGTTTTTTCCCTTACATACACCTCATCCTCGGTGGCGGCCTCCTCCCTATTTCTTGCCAGCCTTGCGATCATACTGGGAAACAAGCCAATCCCTGTTACAAGTCTAAGAAATTGCATGACAGTAACCTTAGAGGCATCTGCCCCCATTTCAGCACTGATTATGGGGGTATCGCTCATCCCTCCCGGCACAGCAGACATAAGAGAGGTTATGAGGTCCAGTGGACTTAGCTTATATATTATATAGCCAACAGAAATATTTAAAAGCAGCATGCCAAACAGCAGAACCCCCGCCGGCTTTATGATATGCTTTATTCTCTTTAAATCACTTCGTTCTACACCAACACCAATAAAGGCTCCAGCAATAATCTGTGCTATAACCTTTACTGCCGGTGGTGTATAGGCCATGCCTGTTGCAACATTAAATAATGAAATTGCCACTATACTCCCCACCATCATGCCGCCGGGAACCTTTAGCCTATAGAAAGCATAGCCTGCTGCTGCGCCTATACTTATGGTCAATAAAAAAGCATACATATTATAAATCCCCCTATTTCTACATGAATGACCTTCTCCATTAATACAGATGCACAAAAAAGCCGTGGTGATTTCACCATCGACCTTTGTGCAGTAGTACAACGCTTCTATTCTTAGCTTATGCTGTTGCCTTCTCTTTTTTAGAGCTGATGAAGCTTTTGATAATAGGATATAGCAGCATTACACAGCATACTGTCAATAGCGTTGCAGTTATAGGCTTAGTTAAGACTGCTACGACATCTCCATTTGCCAGAGAAATTGCTCGTCTTAAGTTGGATTCCGTCATTCCCCCCAGTACAAGGCCTAAAACCAAAGCAGCTGATGAAAATTTGAATTTAACAAAGGCATAGCCCAATATGCCGGCAACTGCCATCAGTATAACATCCCCTGTGCTGTTTTGAAGGGCAAAGCTTCCTATTGTTGCAAACAAAACTATCGCCGGTCCCAGTATGCTGTAGGGCACCTTTAGGATTTTACTAAAGACCTTTGCTATTGCCATCGCTATAATAACCATAATAATATTGGTTACTATCATGGAGGCAAAAACACTGGATAAATAATCCGGTTGGGTCTTTAAGAGCAAGGGTCCCAGCTGAACACCCTTTAAAACTAAGGCTGACATCATTATGGCAGCGGCATTTCCTCCTGGAATACCCAGTGCCAGCAATGGCACCATGGAACCGCCGGTTGCTGCATTATTTGCGGTTTCTGAAGCTGCTACCCCCTCTATTGCCCCCTTACCGAAGATTTCTGGGGTCTTGGACATCTTAACCTCTGTTGTATAGCTGAGGAAGGAGGCTATAGTTGCGCCTGCGCCTGGTAATATACCCACCAGTGTGCCTATAATTGAGGAACGCACTATCGTCCACTTAATGCTCCAGGCTTCCTTCAGGCTTAGTAGGCTGGTTTTTACCTTAGAGCCGGAGCCAGTATCCGCCAGCTTAGCAGGCTTCTGAGTTTGCTTTAACACCTCTGTAATGGCAAACATACCTATCATAATCGGAATCATTTCGATACCGCTTAATAGGGCTGGATTTCCCCAGGTGAAACGTGGAACAGCCATCAAGGGGTCCATACCTACTGTAGCTAGGAAAAGCCCTATTAGCCCTGAAATAAGGGTCTTGACTAGATTATCACTATCTAGGGCAGTTAAAACACTTAATCCTAAAAAGGAAACTGCAAATAGCTCGGCAGGTCCAAACTTTAAAGCCACATTGGCCAACTGAGGTGATAAAAGAAACATTGCGATAGAAGCTACAATTCCCCCTATGGCAGAGCAAACCAGAGAGACACCCAGGGCCTTGCCTGCTTTTCCCTGCATCGCCAGCGGGTAGCCGTCAAAGGTGGTGGGCGCACTGGAAGGTGTACCGGGAATCTTAAATAATATGGCTGTAATGCCGCCACCTGTTATGGAAGCACAATATACAGCAACTAAAAATGCAATTGCTACGATGGGGCTCATTGCATAGGCAAAAGGCATAGCCAGGGCCACCGCCATTGAAGCACTAACTCCCGGCATAGCACCAAAAATTACCCCCAGAATTGTTCCTGCACAGATCAATAAAAAGGTCTGTGGTGTAAATACAATCTGAAAGCCCATTAATAACATATCACCCATAGTTCACACTCCTTTCTGTTATATTGATTCCAGCATTAGGGCAAGGCTTCTTAGTATACCATAGCCCCTTGGCAGCATAATACTTAAGCCTCTGGCGAATAGCAGATATAATCCAAAGGTCATTACAAAGGAGCTGCCTGCCAAAACCTTAATTCTCCTCTCACCGATTAACCTTGCATAGGCGATTATGAATACAAAGGTACCGAGTAGGAAGCCTGCGAACTCCAGAGAAAAGGCATACAGCAGAATAAAGATAATACCTGCAAACAATTTATTTTTAATTAAATCCGGCAGCTTTATCTCCTTTAGACTCTTCAGGCTACGTTCCTCAGCTGGTGTACTTCTATATATCTTCACAATATTTACCACTATCAAAATGATGAGAGCACGGAGAATAAGCTGTGGCCATTGCTCTGCCCCCAGCTCCGTTGGAGGTGAGGCAGGCATGGTGGCACCGATGTAATAATGACAGTAGGCAAAGAAAATCAATAGGGCAGCATTAAACAATAGCTCTAATATCACGACAAATTCCCTCCCTTTCTGGTATTGATGGATTCGGGATAGATTTATCCCGAATCCTCAAGCCATTTATTAACTACTTATTATATTTGTTGAACAGCTCTGTCAGGGTTTCATTTTGCTCAGTCCAGATTTCCTGGAATTCCTTAGAATTTGCAAGACCCGGTCTTTGATCTAAAGCCACAGACTTTGTCCAATCCTGGAAGTCTTTGCTGGCATGTGCCTTTATTGCAGCTGCCTCAAAGGCCTTTATTGCTTCTTCAGGTGTTCCCTTCTTAGCAAAGATTCCTCTCATAGGTCCAAGGAAAGAATCTATTCCCTTTTCACCTGTGCATTCAACATCTGGTATCATTGTAAGTCTTTTTTCTGATGCAACTATGATTGGCTTCATGTCTCCAGATTCCACCAAGCCCTTTACCTCTGCAGGTCCTACTGTTGCTAAATCCACATGCCCGCCTATAATAGCAGCATTTAGCTCCGCGCCATTATTGAAGGCCACCAACGGCACCTCTACACCAGCCTCCTCAAAGGTCTGTCTAACTGTCATTGCATCTACGCCTGTAATTGTCATAACGCCGACCTTAACCTTGTCGGGATTTGCCTTAATATAGTCCACCAGCTCGTCAAAATTATTATAGGGGGCCTTTGCTGATGCTACGATTACATTCGTATCATGCACCAGACGAACCACAGGTATTAAATCGTTATATATGTCTACTGAGGAAAGCTTTTGGATGTTTGCCAATAGTAATGATTGGGTTCCCAGCATAAATGTATAGCCGTCTGCCGGTTGCTTATCGGTGTATTGTACCCCCATGACACCGCCGCCGCCTTCAACGTTGTTGATTACAATAGGTACACCTAGCTCCTTTTCCAGGGATGCTGCTAAAGCACGGGCTGTGGAATCTGCTCCGCCACCGGCACCCCAGGGTACAACTAGCTCTATTTTTCTTTCAAACTTAAAACCGCCGTCAGCTTCACCCTCTGGTGTGCTAACCTCCGGAGCCTTAGGACTGCATCCAACTAAAGCCATTGCCAATACCAGTGCTAGAGCAATGTAGATAAAAAACTTTTTTTTCATTTTTAATTTCCTCCCTTTTTTATATTTAAAACACCTGCTTAGGCATTTTAAAACCTACTTCTTACCTCGGGCTTATCCCCTATAATAGTTAATCAGACAGCCCTTTGCGATTATACTTCGCTCCTCCGATGACAGATTCCCTAATGACAGTGCCAGCGGTTGTATGGCCTCACCGATAATATAGGCCTTTACGTCCTCCTTGCCTGTCTCAAGCAGGCTTTTTATATGGGGTATAAAAATATAATCTCCCTTATTAAAGCTTGAATCATCCATCAAGAGAAAGGGAATCATTCCCCAATTGATTAAATTAGAGCGATACCGCTTTGTCGCATACGCCTTGGCTATATTAGCCCATCCCCCCAGTACCTTCTGACAGGATGCCGCCTGCTCTCTGGCAGAACCATCACCTGGCTTATTGGCATATATTGTACTGCCTATGGCTATCTCCTCTGGCTTTATGTTATAATCCGCCAGCTGTTTCAGCTTCGTATAAACAGCCATCAATTCTTTATCCTGTTCTGCAGGATCTTCCCCTGCCAATCTCTTAGCTTCAAGCACCTTAACCATTTTTGACTCATTAACGTAGCTGGGGTCCTTTCTACCCAGGGTAAACTCTGCTAGCTTAAAAGGATTCGAGCGATAAGACGAGGTTTCTCCTGAAGGTATCAGCTCGTCTGTCGTTGTTACTGGGTCCGTCAGCACCGATACCACCTTCAGCAGCAGATGCTCTGTTAAGGGCGTGAACTCAGGCCAATTAACGATGTTAGGGCCTAGTATCAACGCTGTATCCGGCTGACCTTTGCCGAAGCCATTGTAGACTCGTCTTTTATATATATCAGCATTAAAGCTGTATTCAGGCTTATTGAAGCTAACCTCAATTTCAGTGGCCGCCGTCAGACATCCACCATTGATTGCCGTTGCAGCTATAGATCTGGCATCCATCAAGGCTACTGAAGCAATCTGTCCATTTGTTGGTACAGAGCCTTCACGATTCGGAAAATTTCTGGTTGTATGTCGAATTGAAAGCCCATTGTTGCTTGGCACATCCCCCGCCCCAAAGCAGGGACCACAAAAGGCTGATCTGACTATAATTCCTGCTGACATCAATTTTTCAATACTGCCATTCTTCACCAGATTAATATAGGTTGGCTGACTGGATGGGTAAACGCTCATGGAAAATGCTCCATTACCGATAGACCCCTCTGAAACAATGTCCGCTACGTCAACAATATTGTCATATGTACCGCCGGCACAGCCTGCCACCACGCCCTGATCAACAAATATGTTGCCCTTCCTCACCTTATCCGTGAGCTTCAGGCTTATCCTGCCATCAAACATTTCTACTGCATCTCTCTCCACCTGCCTAAGTATATCCATAGGATTTGCCTTCAGGGCCTCTATGGTATAGGTATTGCTTGGGTGGAAGGGTAGGGCAATCATGGCCTTGATTTTAGATAAATCAATGTATATCATGCCGTCATAGTAGGCGATTTCTCCTGGCTCCAGCCTTTTGTAGGCTTCAGGCCTTTCATGGGCTGCGTAGTAGTCCTTAACCCTCTCCTCCGTTCGCCATATGGAGGAAAGACAGGTGGTTTCCGTCGTCATAACGTCTATCCCATTTCTATATTCCACCGACAGGTTCTCTACACCATCACCAACAAACTCCATGATCTTATTGTTGACATAGCCATTTTTAAAAACGGCACCGATGATGCTTAAGGCTACATCCTGTGGGCCGATTCCCTTCTGCGGGGTACCCGTAAGATATACCCCTACAACCTCCGGCCTTTTGATATCATAGGTGCGATTCAATATTTGCTTTGCCAGCTCTCCGCCACCCTCTCCAATACTGAGGGTGCCCAAGGCCCCATATCTGGTATGGCTGTCGGAGCCCAAAATCATCCTGCCACAGCCGCTCATCATTTCTCTCATGTATTGATGAATGACAGCTAGATGTGGTGGCACATAGATACCGCCGTACTTTTGTGCTGCCGACAAAGCAAAGACATGATCATCCTCATTAATCGTTCCGCCTACAGCACAGAGGCTGTTGTGACAATTGGTGAGGACATAGGGCATCGGAAACTCCTTAAGACCACTGGCTCTTGCCGTCTGTATGATCCCCACATAGGTAATATCGTGGGAAGCAAGGGCATCAAATTTCAATTTTAGCGACGCCATATTATCTGAGGTATTATGACCCTCTAATATGCTATAGGCAATTGTATTTTTGATTGCCTCCTCTTTGGCAAGGGCCCTGCCAGCTATGGCCATTAAGGCAGCCTCTGCCTCGTGATTGTCCGCCACCAGCGCCTTACCCTTTACCAGATAAACACCTCTATCATAAAGCTTAATCATCAATCTCCCCCCTTTTGTAATGCTTATCATATCTACACCGGATATGTCTTCTGCGCCATATCCACCAGTCCACTGTCTATTGAATACTTCTTTGCTCTTCTAAATTTAAAATACTCTCCGGCAACCTGAGGAAACAGGGCATAGGATAAAACGTCCTCCTCCTGCTCTAAAAATTCCTTCATTTCACTCTTTAAAAGGATCAGTTGAGGTGGAATGTAGTCGGCTGGCCTGTCTTCCATAACCGCCTCCTCACCGATGATTTTGCTTTTAATAGCCTCATCAATTGGGGCAGCGGGACGTCCGTATTCTCCTTTGACATAGGCCTTAATTTCCTTTGGCACCATTTTGTATCTTTCACCTAAAATGATATTGAATACTGCCTGAGTTCCTACCATTTGACTCAGCGGTGTTACCAACGGTGGATAGCCTAGCTCACCACGAACTCTGGGCACCTCTGCCAGTACCTCATCAAACTTATCCAGCTTGTTTTGAGCCTTTAATTGTGAGATTAAATTTGAGAGCATACCACCGGGAACCTGGTAAACCAAAGTGTTTGCATCTACCCCCAATACCTTCGGGTCCATCAGCCCCTCCTCAAAATATCTCTCCTTCAGTGGTCTGAAGTGCTCCGCCACCCTATTAAGCTTCTCTAAGCTCAGGCCAGTGGCATATGGCGTATCCTCCAGGGTTGCCACCAGTGGTTCAGTTGGCGGCTGGGAGGTGCCAAGGGACATGGGGGAAATGGCGCAATCCACCACATCCACACCCGCTTCTATTGCTTTTATATAGGTCATGGAGGCAACGCCACTGGTATAATGGGTATGCAGCTGCAATGGCAGCTTTGACATTGCCTTAATTTCTTTGACTAGTCGAAAGGCATCATAGGGCTTTAAAATACCAGCCATGTCCTTAATACATATGGAGTCAGCCCCCATTGCTTCTATCTCCTTCACCAGCTGCAGATAGTATTCTATGGTGTGTATGGGGCTGGTGGTGTAGGCAATAGCCACCTGCGCATGACCATCGGCCTCCTTTGTCGCCTTTAAAACAGCCTCTATATTCCTTAGGTCATTTAAGGCATCAAACACTCGAATAATATCTATACCATTTTTAATGGACTTTCTTACAAATTCAACTACCACATCATCTGAATAATGCTTATAGCCTAAGAGGTTTTGGCCTCTTAAGAGCATTTGCAGCTTTGTATTCTTTACATGCTGTCGTATGGTTCTAAGACGTTCCCATGGGTCTTCATTTAAAAATCTCAGGCAGGCATCAAAGGTTGCTCCGCCCCATACCTCTAAGGAATGATAGCCCACCTGATCCATTGCCTCCAGTATAGGCACCATATCCTCTGTCTTCATGCGGGTTGCAATTAAGGACTGATGTGCATCCCTTAACACGGTTTCAGTTATATTTATCATATTAAACCTCCATATTTTAGCGAAATTAAAAACAAAAAAAGGAATCAACACAGAAGTATTTTCTGTATTGATTCCCTTGAGCTAAATCTAAAGACTTTCTCAACAAAACCAAATGCTGACTCGTATTAAATTAATGCTTTGTTGTGACTATTTCAAAAAAGCTTCCCAAGTGAAAACCTTTTCAAACCTAGCCCTGATAATATTATACGTATTTTTTACAATTTTGTAAATATTTCTACAGAAGAATGAATTCTAATTTTGTGACATCCCTTACGCTGTCAATTTCTATAGCGCTGGGCATAATATCTCCCTGCAGAAATTCCTTATAGGCGGCCTTGAAGCTTGGGGTACAATCCTTGTAAAAAGCCTCTCGATTGAATATCACAATAGAGGTATTTTTATCATTTTCCAGCAAAGTCTTCTCAAATTTAGTCAAGCTGTCGGTAATTTCTATCTCCAATATATCCCCATGAATGAAGGCCTTTAGGTTTTGCGGACCCTTTCCGCTCTTTTCCTTAATAATTCTGGCAAAGGCGTTTTTGATGCCTTCCTCCGCCTTAAGCTTTTCCTCCGGCAGCAGACTTTGCTCCCTTAGCTTAAGCAAGGTTCCCTTCGCTCTATGTATTTTGACAGCAGCCTTATTCATTACCCGCATTAGCTCTCTAATATCTATAGGCTTTACGATATAGTTCTCTATGCCAAGGTCCACAGCTCTAAGTATGATGTCCTTTTCAGAGAAGGCAGTGCTTATGATGATGGGAACATCGCTTATTTTTCGAATTTCCTTCACCATATTGATACCGTCCATACCCGGCAGCTGAAGATCCGACAGAATGAGATCCGGCAAATGCTCCTTAAACATTTTCAAGCCCTCGATGCCATTTTCCGCTACAAACAGCTTCCCCACACGCTTTTTCAGAAAAAAGCTCATCTGCTGCAGAACATCCTTATCATCCTCAACATAAAGCAGCTTTAAGTTCTTGAGTAAACCATTTTCTATTGTCATATAGCCAACATCCCCTCCCTTCAAGGTTTTTTCTAGAGCATACTATTTTCAGCTTTATAGCAATTTAGCATAAGTCTGATTTTTTCATTAAGTGCCTGAAGACTATGGCTTTGGCTACGCCTGCAGATGACTGCCGGAATACTACTACAGATTAGACAGCCTCTTGGTTTATAGCCCAAGGCTTCTCTACTAACGGATATGCCTACCTCCGTCAAAATATCAATGTCGAATAGCCGTCCTAACGGATGAGCCTCTTCAATAGCTATAGCCTGCTGTTTTAAGGCTATAGGGGGTGCAGCAGCGGAGAAAAATGCCACCCTTCCGGCAGCCCCTTCCTCCAACCGCTGTCCAAGTATTTGAATGCCAGAGAGGTCTAATGCTGCTGATATTGCTTTTACTCCAATATCATGTATTTCTGCGCCCTCTGGTGTTTTTTTGCTGGGTCCGGGGATATTAACAGTGAAAGCTATGACTGGTGCGCCATAAAGCTTTAGAAGCTCTTCTTGAATCCTTACTCTTTTTTCCTTATCGGTTAAAATTGCCTCCAATAGTGCTTGTGAATCCCCTTTATGCATTTTATCCTACAACACCCTTCTAATCACATCAATTACCGTACCATCTCTATATTCAACTATTGCTACTATTTTATCATCATATGCCACGCTTTGGGGCTTTCCTGTAATTTTTTCTGCCTTTTCCTTTAATTCCTCAATGGTGTATATGGGCAGCTTTGTCTTCGAAAGCCTTTCAATTAAATCCTTTCTTCGTGGATTTACGGCGATACCTCTATCCGTCACCACCACGTCGATGGTCTCTCCCGGAGTGATAACAGCATTTACCCTGTCCAGTATCGTTGGAATTCTGCCTCTTATCAAGGGTGCTACAATAATGGAAAGCTTTGATCCGGCAGCAGTGTCACAATGACCGCCGGAGGCCCCTCTTAGTACACCGTCGGAGCCAGTGATAACGTTGACATTAAAATCCGTATCAATTTCCAATGCACTGAGAATAACGATATCCAGTAAATTTACAGCACAGCCCTTATTATGGGGATTTGCATAAAAGCCTGCATCTATCTCCACATGCCTTGGGTTACTACCAATGGATTTAGCTGCCGTCAAGTCAAAGGATTGGGTGTCGTATAGCTTATCCACCAGTCCCTCCTCCAAAAGCTCTACAAACTGTCCGGTGATCCCCCCCAGTGCAAAGCTGGCTTTTATACCTTTTTCCAGCATAGTCTCCTTGATGGATCTGGCCACCGCTAATGAAGCTCCTCCCGTACCGCATTGCATTGAGAAGCCATCCACTAAATACCCTGATTCCTTTATTACCTCCGAGGCATACTTGGCTATTAAAAGCTCCCGTGGATTCTTTGTATATCTTGTGGCACCGGAAACGATTCCCCTTGGGTCCCCTATGGCCTCCACCTTAACAATAAAATCCACATCCGTTTGGGATATACTGGCGGGAACATTGGGGTAAGGAACAATATTGTCTGTGATTAAAACCACCCGATCAGCATATTGTGCGTCCACCTTTGCATAGCCTAGAGAGCCACAGAAGGACTTGCCAGAGTGACCATTGGCATTGCCATAGCTGTCGCAGGCTGGAACCCCCAAAAAAGCCACATCTATTTTTAAGTCTCCTGCCTCTATGGCTCTAGCCCTTCCGCCATGAGATCTGATCATTACAGGATATGTCATAATACCATTTGATATGGCATCCGCTAGCGGCCCTCTCAGGCCACTGGTTTCTATCTTTGTAATTGTGCCATTTTTAATATGCTCTATTATGGGGGCATGAATACTATTTAAGGAGCTGGGGGCTAAGGTTATAGCCTTTATTCCCAGTCTTGCTATGGCATCAACCACCATATTAACTATGTAATCCCCTTCACGAAAATGATGGTGAAAGGATATTGTCATACCGTCCTTTAGACCGCATTTAACAATTGCCTCCTCAATGCTTGCCAAAAGCTTTTTATCCTGAGGTGTTACTCTTGATAGCCGAGGTCCGAATTTTCTACTTTCAGGCTGTATGCTGAAGGGTTCCTCATAGGCCTTCAGTTGACCGATTCCCTCTATATATTCTGGCAGCTCTCTTCCTATACCGTTAGTAAGCAATGGCCTCACCTCCCTCAAGCTCATACGTACCTGCAGCAGTGGCTAATGACAGGACTCTTTGAGCCCTTTCTATAATCGGCTTATCCACCATTTTACCGTCAAGAGACACAACACCGGAACCCTTCCTCGCTGCCTCTTCACTGGCCTTAAGTATCCGCTCCGACCGATGGATTTCCTGTGGTGTTGGTGTATAAATCCTATGGACCACATCAATCTGTCTTGGATTGATTACGGATTTTCCATCAAAGCCCAGCTGCTTTATATGCTTAACCTCATTGATAAAACCCTCTTCATTATTGACATCGGAAAAGACGGTGTCTAATGCATATATACCTGCATTTCTTGCTGCCAGCAACACCTGACTTCTTGCCGCCAAAAGCTCCATGCCATCCAAGGAGCGGGTGGTTTGCATATCCGTCACAAAATCCTCTGCACCAATAGCAATCCCCACCAATCTTTTACTGGCAGCCGCAATTTCTCTGGCATTTAACACGCCTCTGGCGCTTTCCACTGCTGCCATCAGCTGGATGCTGCCTACGGGTATGCCTTCCTTAGCTTCGATTTCCTCTATAATGGCTTCAATATCCCTTACATCCTTTGACGTTTCAGCCTTGGGCAACCTAATAATATGGGGTCTTACTCTAACTATAGCCTCTAAATCCTCTCTGCCATAGGGGGTATCCAGCCCATTGATTCTAACAGCTATCTCTGTTCCCTCGTAATCCAGCCTCTTTAAGGCATTATATACAAGAAGCCTTGCAGCGTCCTTTTCATTTAAGGCTACGGAATCCTCCAAATCGAACATAACCGTATCTGCGCCGAAAATATGGGCATCCTTCACCATGCTGGGGTTGTTCCCCGGTACATACATCATAGTTCTTCTCAGCTTAAACATGTCTTTGCCCCTCCCAGTCAAACGATTTCCCGTTGGCTGCTCTTAAAACCGCCGTCTGAAGTCGGGCTCTTATCACACAGTCTAAAGCACCTCTATCCTGAATCTTGACGATAGCATCCTCCACATCTAGTTCCTTCAATACCTGTTTTACCGTCCTTCTTATATCTTCACCAAATTGCTTTTCTACAGAGCTGATTAAATCGATTACTATTCCTTTATCTGCATTGGGCGCCACCACAATTGAGGCATCACTGGACTCTAATGTTCCTGCCATAGCACTGCCCTTTATCTCCATTGCTTTCCCTCCAATTTTTATAGCATAGGCCTAAGCCCTTTTAATTTATCAATTATATGCCGACCTTCCTCCGTCATCAGAAAGCGATAGGTGGTTTCAGGTACCAGAGCTTTGACCTCCTCAAGTCGATTTTCCTTAAGAAGCCCTCTTACCCATGATGCGCTTATTGCTTGCTGTACCGCCTCACGTCTTGGTATCTCCCTCACGACTATGCCATAACTCGGTAAAATTACCTTCATTTTTTCATTGTAGACGTTGGTCAAGGAACAATAGGGCTCCTCTCCAACGTATCTTCTGCTGATGTTTAGGATAGGTGCAAAGTAATTAGCGAATATTTCAAGATCCAGCGCCGCATGCGACGACACTGCCACGCTTTCCTCCTTTAAAAAATAGGATGGAAAGGTTGCGGATGAAATTAAGTAGCTGCCAGTTTCCTGCACCAGAATATTTTTTAGATGGTCAGTTCCCTCCTGAACCAGCTTTAATCGTACATCAGCTGGAAAAACCGATTTATCCTCCGACACCACCAGCACATATAAAAACTCGCTTTCTTCAGCTGCTTGTTCAATTAAATACTGATGTCCCAGTGTAAAGGGATTACAGTTAACCACCACCGCCGAAGCCCTTCCTTCAAAGCAGGCCTTCTGCTTTATTTGCCGTACAAAATCACGAATGCCATCTCTTTTGTTTTCCAAAAGCACCACTTTGTCGGCCAGCGCCATTATTTTATAGAAGCCTAAATCTGTAAATATTTGAAGGTTGCCGGGCTTGGTATATATAAATAAATGCTCTTTCCCACCCTTGTGGGCTGCGTAAACAAGCTGTGATATGACTTTATTGGTGAGCCCCATATTTTGATAATCCTGACGGACCGCTACACATTTGATAACATTTTTCTCTAATGAGCCTGTAGCTACTAACTCCTTACCGTCAACCAAAGCGTAGGTATAGTCGACACCCTCCTCCAGCCTCAATCCCTGTTTCTGGAGAAACGCCCCCACTGCACCTCTAAGCTTCTGATCTTCTCTTGTCAGTATGTATTCCGTAAGGCCTAAATAATCCAATTATGGTCCCTCCCTAAAGCCATGCTGTCACCCTTCTTTACTTCGTTAAGTATTCTTCAAAATCATATTATCAAATATTCTGTCATTAGTCAAACATTTGTTGATATATTTCACATATGTTTTTAAAATGTTTAATTATAGGGCTAATTCTACCCTAATCCTAACTATATCATCTCTATATATACATTTTTTGCCTATTGTTTGCTATCATTTGTAATAAGCCTCAACATATGATAATATTTGCTTATAGGAAAAAACGAACTTCCTATGAAATAACAAAAGAGTGGCTATATCACGTATGTTTTCCAGTGAACCCATGCGTTCTACAGCCTTTTATATACCAAATGCTATTAGAGGAGCTATGCTATGGATCAATATGATAAAATGAATGATAATGAAAAGCTAAAATTTCTTTCTAATCTCGCAAATATGTACTATGAGCAAAATATGACTCAGTCGGAGATTGCCGACCAGCTGTCCACCTCCCGCTTTAAAATATCAAAGCTTCTGCAGGAGGCCAGGGAAAGAAATGTCGTGGAGATTATTATTAATCATCCAAAGGAAAGAGTGGTGCTTATGGAGCAACAGCTGATGGAGAATTTCAAGCTGGAGCATGCCATCGTACTCAATAATCAGATGATGTCCCATGATCAGACCATCCATGCCCTGGGTAAATTGGGGGCTGAGTATGTTGATTCTATTATATCGGAGGACGCCATCGTTGGTATATTATGGGGAAAGACCCTGTATAATCTCATCAATCAGCTGAAGCCCCAAAACAAAAAATCTATTACAGCGGTTCAGGTGCTGGGCGCTGCAGCAAAGGATAACCCACTGTCGGATTCACCGGAGCTGATTCGGCGATTTGCCAAGCTATATGGCGGTAAATATAAGTATTTATATGCCCCCCTATACATCGACAATGATTTCGCACGAAGGTCCTTAATGCACGAGCCGGTAATAAACGATACATTATTTCTGGCCAACAGATGTGATATTCTACTGACGGGTATCGGTACAATTGATGCGGTTTTTTCCTCTAGTCTTTGGTCCGGCTATTTGTTGAAAAATAAAAGCTTTGATACCAGCTCACAAAAGGCCGTTGGCTGCATATACGCCCGGTTATTTGATATCAACGGAAATATGCTGGATGTTGATATCAACAATAAAATCGTAGGTCTGGATATGAACAGCTTCCCGCAAATAAAATACAGAATAGGAATAGCCGCCGGAAAATATAAGGCAGAGTCTATATTGGGGGCCCTGAGGGGAGAGCATATCAATGTTCTGATTACAGATGAGTCCACTGCCTCAAAGCTATTGACCATAGCTGGATTATAAATACACACAAAAAAAACAACTTTCACTAAGTTGTTTTTTTCATGTATGCCTCCACCAAATAGAAAAATACCGTTACGCCCAAAAGGTCTGCACTACCACCCGGACTGATATTTCTTTCTATAAATTCCTGACTAAGGAGCTGTACTTGCTGCCTTCCCTCATTGGATTTCATACCACCTGCCGCCATTATGTCCTTCGCTCGTGCCTTCACCGCCACCAGCACGTCGGGTGAATGACGATGTAATATTGTTGTATCCTCACATATTTGCATAATACTGATTAGGGTATGGATAAGCCTGTCGTTTTGAGAAAGCTCCTCACTATTGCGATATACCTCAAGTCCATAGTTAAAAACCGTCGGTATGCCAGCCTCCACCTCGCCACGTATACCCTTAGACTGATACTTGAAAAATAAACGCTCACCATTGGAAAGACTAGCCTCTTCCTTCAGGACCTTAAGCTCCTTAGCAACTATGCCCGCCGTCATTTCCTTGATGATCTTTGGAATATCGGCAAATGCGACTTTAGTATATAGGGCCCGTCCCACGGCAGCGCAGGAAATCCCCATTAAGAACAGCATCCCCTTATGAGTATTCACACCGCCTGTTTTGGCGAACATTTCTTTCTCCGCCAATTCCCCCAGTTGACGTATACCTGAAAAAATCTCCCTACTACCCTTTCCTGACATTCCCTCCTGTGCAAAGATGGAAAAGTATTTGTTCAGAGCAACAGTGCTGTCTAGAAAGCTATAGAAGTTCATATCCCTGTGGGCGCCATTGGAAACTGGCGATACTAGTCCAGGCGAGGGAAAGCAGGACACCTCATAGAGCATAGCCTGTATGGCAAAGCTACCTATTTCAAAGGCAGAATCCGTAATGCTATAGCAGTTATTATATGTCATTTTTGTCCCCCCTTAAATCCTTTGGAATGATGATGGTGGCCTTTAAACCCACCTCAGTATTTTCTATAAATAACTCCCCATTAAACTTTTCCCGAAGGATGTATCGAGATATATAAAGGCCTAGACCCGTACCACTTTCACCCTTGGTTGAAACATAGGGCTCAAACAGCTTGGCCATAACCTCCTCCTCCACGCCTCCGCCGGTATCCATCACCTGAATCACAGCCTCCTCCAACCTATCCTGAAGTATGATTGTAATTTCTCTGGCTTCCCTTCTGTCCTTCAAGGCTTCTATTGCATTATTAATAAGATTCAAAAGCACCTGTGAAAGGACATTGCTTTCTCCCAGTAGGGTTGTCTCCATATCACCGGAGATATCGACCTGAATTTCAAAGTGGTTAATCCGTTCAACATTAAGCTCCAGTGCAAATTCCACAGCCTCCTTAACCTTAAAGACACTGCTGTTTTTTTGGGGTTTAAAGAAGTATTTGAAATCATCAATGGTCTTAGATATTTTATCCACCATCCGATGATTGCTCTTTAATAAGGAATTCAAGTAGGCTCTGTCGTCCTCTCCCATCAGATGATAATCCTCGATATTGTACAAGGAAATTTTCAAAGCGTTTAAGGGCTGCTTAAGCTGATGGGCCATAGTGGCCGTCATTTCCCCCATAGCGGCAAATTTTGCCTGATGCATTATTATTGCATTCTTTTCCTTAAGCTCTTTAAAATATATGGATTCCAATGCCAGCTCATTTCTTTTCAGCTCCACAATATAAATATAAATAGTGGTTAAAAGGCTTATGATCACCAAAAGGATTGAAATAAAGATGGTTGCCTCGGTTATCGACTCGAAGGTATACATGGTTTCTAGATAATCTATAGAAAAATTAAGGATAATGAAGGTATCTCCAATATCACAGGGGGTAAAGCCATTTATTTTTTTTACTCTTGTACCATCACCAGGCCAAACAGAATGATATATCCCCACCCCAGATTGTTTTTGAATTTGAATTTTAACAAGATTTTCCAGCTCACTCCAGTCATAGTCTGGATACTGTCTTCTTCGTACCTCCACCACATCTTCACCTAAAAACGACATAGAGGGATGGATCAACAATCGTCCGGTGCTGTCCTTGATGGAGATGTAGCCCTTTTGATTTAGCTGATAGTCTGCCATGTAGGTGTCATATAGATAATCTGAGTCCAGCTGCATTCTAACAAAGCCGTAGAGCTGCCCCTGTCGTTTTATTGGTCGAAGAAGATTAATGCTTCGGTCATCTAAGGTATCGACAAAATATATCGTTTCATGGGTATTTACCCCTTTACTGACATCCTCACCATACTGATATTCATAATTGGGGTTATCGGTGTAGGCCCGCAGCAGCTGGCCATTGCTGTCAATAAGCTCAATGGCAATATATTCACTGCTGCCCATGCTATAGAGCAGCTCCACCAACCTAACCTCTCTAGTGTTATCCTCCGTAAGTGCCATAAAATCTAAAAAGAACTGGTCATCCTCAACGACAGCCTTCAAATAGTTATCCTTTGTATTAAAATAAGATTCCATCTGGGATGCTACTGTAGTCACAATATTAAGAATATTCTCCTGCTGTGCCTGTATGGTCTTCTCTTGCATCAGTCGGTGATTGCCCTGTAGCAGCAACAGTATGGTAATCATCGCCATCATCGTATAGGCTATTACACTAGATATCCTTTTTTTGAACTGTCGCTTTTGTTCCTCTGTCTGCTTTTCCATAGTTATTCACCTCAAAATTGTTATGAGATTTAGGTTTAGTCATTATACCATTTATGGCAAAAGCTTGTAAATATCCTCTGACCCCTTCACTGATCAAAATATTCAATGACGCCCTGAATAATCAGCTCCACAATTTCTCTTTGGTGCTTTCCATCTAATAACAGCCTTCTGTCCAGCTCATTTGAAATAAAGCCCGTCTCTACGATAACTCCTGGTGCCGAGGTGTTATTTAGAATAAAGTAATCTCCCTTTGTGGCACTATGTCCTGGCTTTATATCTTGCTTTTCATAGGCAGACAGACGATTTAAATTCCGTTGCAGCAGCTCCGCTATTTTTTTACTTTCTTCACTATTGCCATGATAAAAGACTATAGGACCTTGTCTTCCGGTATTTTTAATGCAGTTGGCATGGATGCTGATGAAAATATCAGCTTCACTACTATTGATTATTCTAACCCGTTCATTTAAATCCTCCCGATGACGACTACCATTATTGATATGATCATCTAGAGAAACATCTGAGTCTCTGGTCATGATAACAGTAGCACCTTCATTTTCCAGCTCCTTTTTAAGTCTAAGGCTTATTTCAAGATTAATATGCTTTTCCAGTATATCATCACCAAAGTGAGTACCACCATCAATACCGCCATGCCCCGGATCTATGGCTATGGTTTTCCCCTCCAAAGCATTGAAAAAATATACAGATATCGTTCTTTGAAGGCCTGATGCTACATAGGTTGCAATTAGAATTAATGCTACGATTGCAATCATAAGAAAATAAAGCCGCCTCTTTGTTATAATTATGAATATTGCCGGTCTTCTCATGCTTAACCCCCTTCATATACACATCAATCATTTCCACAATAGCTATAGCTTCAGTATTGATTTATATTTATTCTGTAATTATCTAATTATGCCTTAAGAAGACCTATAAAAAAACAGCAGTGGAGGCACCTCCACTACTGTTTTAACTAAGTATATGATTATCAACATTATAGAATATACATCAGCACCGCCACCGATGCAATTCCTGATATCACTGTCACTAACATATTTTTAGAGAAATAGGCTATGATGGCAGTGATAACCGAGGCAATGATATAGCTATTGCTTAAGGAAAGGTCAATACGTCCCTCCCTTAAAAATATTGCCGGAGCGATCAAGGAGGTCAATACCGCCGGTGCTATGAAGCTCATAAGCTTCGCCAGCTTGGGGGATATTTCCCTATTTCCAGAAATGACCATCAGAGGAAAACGGGTTAAATAGGTTGCTAACCCTGCGCCTAATATGATTAATAATATACTAATCCTCACATTGAACACCTCCTCTGTTATTTACTTCCGACTTACTGCTTCCCTTCAGCTCCGAGGCAATATATCCTGCCAGGCTTGCCACAATAGCTGCCACAATAATGTACCATTTCCCTGGGATAAATCGTGATCCCAATAACGAGACAATTGCAGAGGTGAGAACCGCCACCAGCACCGGAAGCCCCTTTATCATTGGCACCAGCATACCTAAGAAGGCAGCCACAAAGGCAAAGTCAAAAATATAGCTCAGCTGGCTGGATATAATATTGCCGAAGAAATAACCTACGGCTCCCGACAAGCCCCATAGAATATAGATATTTATACCGCTGCCTAAAAAGTATTTGCCTGTGGGGGGATCGCTCTGATAATGACTATAGGTTACTGCATAGCTCTCATCCGTCATTAGAAAGGCATTCAATAGCTTCATCCCTGTTGACTCATGCCTTAAGTAAGGTGCTATGGAGGCCCCCAATAAAAAATGTCTTAAATTAATGATAAATACTGTTATAATGATCGATACTCCGCTGCTGCCGAGAGCAATCATCTGTACTGCCGTCATTTGGGAGGCCCCAGCAAATACAATACAGGACATGGCTATGGTTTCCCATATGGAAAGCCCTGCCTTCCCGGCTAAAACACCATACACCACCCCATAGATAGAGGCACTTAAGCCCAATGGTATAGTGTCAATGAATCCCTTTAAAAGCTCACTTTTAACATTGCTTTTCTTCATATTAAGCACATCCTCTAGTTTATCTTAAATAAAATTATAGCATTGTAAGTGTATGGTCTCAATGCTATAATTGTATGCAATACAATTATTTTAAGGAGGTGCTGCATGCCTGTTAATTCCTTTGAAAACTACCCCATGACCTGGAAGCCCGATAGACGAAGCTTGACGTCACCCCTATATGCATCTTTAGCCAGCATGCTGGAATATGATATCTTGAACGGCTTTCTAGCCCCCAACACCAAGCTGCCGCCCCAAAGAGAGCTGGCGGATTTTCTCGACATCAATCTAAGCACTGTCACCAGAGCCTTTAAGCTATGTGAAGCCAAGGGCCTGATCTATGCCATAACCGGCAGTGGCACCTTTGTAGCCCCCAATGCCGGCAGTGAAATATTTATTGCCGATATTGACACCAGCAAGGGCTGTATAGAAATGGGCCTAATCAAGGCCTTTGACGCCCTAAACATACACGTGGCAGAGGTAATAAGGGATATCGCCGAAAAAAATTATCTCGACAAACTACTGGACTATGGCTATCCCATAGGGGCACCCTATCATAGGATGGCCGCCAAGCAATGGATGGCGCGCTTTAATATGGAGACCTCCCTCGACAATATTGCCATAACCTCCGGCGGACAAAATTCCTTTACCTTAGTCTTAATCTCCCTCTTTAAGCCCGGTGATAAAATTGCTGTAGATGCTTACACCTATCCCAATTTTATTGAGCTGGCAAACATGTTAAACATTCAGCTTGTCCCAGTCGGAGGCGATGCAATGGGAATGCTCCCTCAGCAGCTTGAGGCGGTATGTAGGGCAACAAATCTAAAGGGCATCTATCTAAACCCCTCCTGTAATAATCCTACTGCTGTGACTATGCCAATGTCCAGAAGAGAAGAGCTGGCGCAGGTAATAAGGGACAATGGCCTGATCTTAATGGAGGATGATATTTATTCCTTTCTATGCCCCAGTGACTATCTTCCTATATCACATTTTGTGCCAGAGAAATTCGTATACATGCATAGCATATCAAAGGCCTTAGCCTCAGGCCTGAGGGTTGCCTTTATTGCCTATGCAAGGGGCTTTGCTGATGCTATAACCAGAGGCATCTGCAATATTAATATCAAGACCTCTGCTCTAAATTCTGAGATAGCTGCAGAGCTAATAAACAATGGTGCAGCCGAAGCAATTATAACGAAAAAACTAGCCCTTTCAAGGGAAAGGAATCAAATTTATCGCCAATACTTCAGCATCGAAAACCCTCTGGAGAACCCCTTAAGCCTATATCGCTGGCTTAGGCTGCCCCGAAGGTATCATCCCAAACTTCTGGAGGAGGCTTTAATGAAAAGAGGGCTTCGTCTTTTCCATTCCTATCGGTTTATTGTTAAAAGAGAGGAGTCCACGCAGTTTGTCCGAGTGGCCTTATCCTCCGCCACTGATGTCAAGGAGCTGGAAAGAGGTCTAATCATATTAAAGGATTTTTCAACAGAAAAATAAAGCCTTATCCAAATACAAAAGGCGTTAGTCGTAGAAGGGTATCAATTCAGCTTCATCTATTTAAAAGCATAAATAAAGGGCCCCTTGGGCCCTTTTGCAAGTAGTTCATATGAGAAACTTTTCAATACCCTTGACATACCCTGATTTTTTACTGAGCTGAAATCTTATTTCTTTTTATAATTAGATGGATCTTTTAATTCAAGAGATTTGGGTATTGATAGTTCACTTCGTAGTTGCTTGAATTCAGCCTCACTATAGGTTTCGAATATTTCGGGGGTTAAAGTGTCTAAAATATAATATGTAACTTTGGTTTCATCGGGAATTTCATAAGTGTTATCAACTGGTTTAGTAGGATCTTTTACTAATTCATACCTTTTTGCAATAATGTAACGATCATCAAAGTCTATTTCAACTACTTTTGCAGCGATAAATAAATCAACCGATGAATTATAATCTTTATTAGGTGTAATCATTACATTATGAGCTGAAGTCTTAACTAAATGATATCCCCCAGGCAAATCGATGGAATAATCCGCCGCTCCTGGACCAAAGCAGCCTAAAAGTAAGAGCATGCTTGCAAGTATTAGAATTAATAAGGGTAACAACTTAATATTCAAAGTTATCAGACCACCTTTTTATTACTCTATAGTGAAAAAATCTACATTATAAGGAACAATTGCACCTATTTCGATAGCAATACAAACCCTTTCCACTAAAAAAAGTTTAATTATTTGTCTATTCTAGGGAAATAAACAAATTATAGGCAATACAAAGTAAACTTATGTACATTTAGTTTGCTTTAATAACTGAATTATAGCATAATATTATAGTGAATTTTGTCGAAATACATTGTAAAAATATTGCAAGTTCGTTTCTCTTCCTCAATCTTCAATCCAGCCAAAGCTGAATTATTTTTATTAATAATAGATTCTTCGTTAAGTCGATTAATATTTGACGAATACACAAAAAGGGCCCCTTCGGGCCCTTAGACTTACTACCATTACTCTATTTATTATATGGTGCTGCCTCTTCAATTCTCGGATTAAGGGGCTCATCCTCCTCCAGATACACATGTCCGGATTCATAGGTCTTGCCAGCCTTACGTATGAATACGTCATTAACATTGAAATAGCTGCCGAAGGTATTGGCTATACTGGTCAGTATCTGCCCCTCCAGGAAAATACCTGCGTTCATTTCGGTAACCAGCTCTTCAGAGAAATCAACGGTTACGGACGAATCATCAGGCTTATAAAGTATTTCATTTATTTTAACGTTTTTCCCCAGCACAGCATTAATGCCTTCACCGGGTGATTGCTTTAGCTTGTCTGCTAATAGCTGCTTAATATCATCATTGGTCTTAAATGGGATTTCTTCTTCGACAAAAACGATCTTCTCATTATGGAAATCTGGATAGTAGAAATTCACCTTAGTATTCAAGGCGGTATCCTTCTCCACCTTTTCTAATATCGTCAAGACCTCAAAGCCCTCACTGGAAAATTCGGTTTTAATTAAGCCGATTTCCTTAGCATAGTAATCCTTAGTTGTCGATTTACCATCCTGGCTTGTGGTGGTTACCTCAATGGCTTTGTAGTCTGCATGTGGTGTTTCTACTGCCATATCTACTGCGGTAATTTCCCTTGTACGACCATCTGAAAGCTGCCATTTATTACCCTTTTCAATAGGCTCCTTAAGCAATACCTCAGCCTCTGTCCCCTGATTTGCATCCTTTAACCAATCCAGGGTATTATAGAAGGCATACATTTCCTCTTTAGAGCTTAAGCGTCTAACCTCGCCATCCTTTACCTCATAAATTTGAGCTAAGGTAGTTCCGGGATTCATCACCCTCAGCTGTGCTCTGTCCCCCTCTATGAAATCAAAAAATACGTCCTTTTCCGCATATTCATTGCCCTCACCCTTGTAGGATAGCTTGGTGTTCTCCATGAAGGGAAAATAATCAGCTGCCTTTGGCGTATCCTCCACCGGCGGCTGAGGTGTCTCCTTGGTACATCCCACAATTAACAACGACAGGGCCAATATTATAAAAATAAGCTTTTTCATTTTTAATCACTCCTTCTTCGCTAGTTGTACTATTGCTTTACCCATTAATCTAAAATGAATGCCATTGGTATGTTTTGTTACAGGTAAAACATGGCTGCCAGGTATCATAATATTAGACGTATATGATACCGAATAAGTTCCATTACTCATTTTATCCATTATTCTAAAGTCATAAACATAGTGACATTAAGTATGCTACCTATCCATTTAGGACCTTCCCTCCAATAATACGATCTTAGGCTTGTCCACCATGCCTATAGCTATTCCAGCTGATATTGATATGCCCTATTGCCAATATGATTGTTGACACTCCTAGTAATATTGACTGACCCCATAGTGCAGCAAATCCAAAGGCCAGCACCGGAAATACCGCCATTGGTACCGGTATAAGCATAAGGGGCTGCCACAGCAGCTGATATTCCTGCCCCTTTATTATATATCTTACCCACAGACCATAGTAAATAATAATGCAAATAGCCATCAACAGAAACACCGGATTGATGCCTCTGTTGATAAAGCTCTCCCCAGAAAATAACAAAACAGCTAAGCAGCCCATTTGCCCTGCTCTTTCAAGAGCTTCAAACAGCCTGCTTTGCTTCACTTGAATTGAAGGTAAATTTTTAGGTGGAAAAATCGCATAAAATAAAATGCTGGGCAAAATGATTAAAGCCCCGATAATAGCACCAATAATTGAAAAACCCATAATTTGTCTCCTTTACGTATTTGAGTGTATAAAAGACCGCGTCCAAATAAAAATCATTGGAACGTGGTCTTTTGCGGCTAAGATTTTTTTGATTAATCACTAAAGTTACTGTCTCAACGTACCTTTGAGGTGACAATAAAGATGTCAACCGAGACTAAAAACCCCTTGACGGCAAGGTATATTTCAGAAAAATGCATCTTTTGAGATTCACATAAAAACATGCCTATTCAACTGCCATTACCTAAATTCATCAAAAAAGCGGGAATTTTAAAGTGACTCAAAGCGTCCTCCACTACACATGTGGCACATCTATAATTTGTACTTTTTAAGCTTTAGTATCAAGTTCCTTCGTCAACATCTACAGTTCATGAGTTATACTCTGCATATCTAAGATAACATTCATTTGATTATCAGTAGTAGCAGCGACTTCTTCACTTGAAGTTGCAATTTTCTTTTGATATTAAAAGTTCAATTTTATCTAAATAAAACTTTTAATACGGATAACGATTCAATCATATCTTCTTTTTCCTCATCTAGCATTGCCTGTATCGAGGTTCCGAATAGAGTGCCTAACATTACTTTGGATAATGTTATAGACGAATTATATTTAGATTTTTCTATATTAGATTCAAAAATAATGTATTTTCTTATTAGTCCGGCTATATCATTGAAAAGATCATGTTGAAGCTTTTTTAAGGATTCTGACCAAAGAGACATGCTGGTTAAATCAAAAAGAATTTTGAACAATTCAGGTTTGATTCTTAACATTTCTTGAAAATACTCAATTAAAATAAACATTCTTTCCTTTTCAGTTTTTCCTTTTTTCAAATTATCTTCAATTTCATTCAAATAATGCCGAGCCAGTGTTTTTATTACTTCTGCAAATAATCCTTCTTTATTTTTATAGTAATAGTTCAGTTGACTTAATACTACCCCTGCTTCATCTGCAATATCTCGCTGGGAAACATTTGCATAACCTCTCTCAGATATGCATTTAAAGGCCGCATTTATTATTTTTTGAGCTTGATTTATATTTTTTGTTTCATAATACATATATTTTCCTCCTATCAATTCGGACAACCGTCCAATTATATTGTAAAACAGAAAATTAAGCTTGTCAAATACGTCTATTTTCCTTGCAATAGCCTTAAGATTTCATGAGCCAATGACTCTGTATCAAGCCTATACATCCTGAACAAGTCATTTTGCGTACCTTGCCCAATAAATTGATCTGGAAAACCAAACATTTTCATCTCTACTTTAAGTCCATATTTATTTAACATTTGTAAAACGTTGCTTCCAAGTCCTCCAACTATAGAATGGTCCTCAATAGTCACTAGCTTCTTTGTTTTCATTGCTGAATTGATTATCAGTTCCTCATCCAAAGGTTTCATGAATCTTACATTGATTAAATCAACATAAATTCCTTTTGTTTTCAGCATCGCAGCTATTTCCAAAGAAGTTTCCACCATATTCCCCACTGCAACGATGGTAATGTCATTACCCTTGCATATTCTTAGCCCCTTATGCCAGGTTAAAGGGGCTTTGACATCCCATAAGACAGCTTTGCCTTTTCCTTTTGGATACCTTATTGCGATAGGACCACGGTGTTCCATAACAGCATATCTCAGCATCTGTTCAAGCTCTCTGAAATCACCGGGAGCAAGAATCGTCATATTGGGTATGTGACTAAGGTATGACAGATCATATACTCCCTGGTGAGTTTCACCGTCTTCACCTACAATACCAGCTCTGTCTATTGCGAATATTACGTGTAGATTCTGCATGGCAACATCATGGATAATTTGATCATAGGCTCGTTGCAAAAATGATGAATATACTGCAAAAACAGGCTTAAGTCCACTTTTTGCCATGCCGGCCGCAAAAGTGACAGCATGTTGTTCCGCAATCCCTACATCAAAAAATCTCTTGGGATACTTTTTTGAAAAGTCGTTGAGTCCCGTACCATCCGGCATTGCAGCTGTAATAGCTACCAGTCTGCTATCTTCGTTAGCGAGCTTCACCATTTCTTTTCCTAAAATATCTGAATAATTAAACTCTTTATTATTGGACATTTCACCACTCTCAATTTCAAAGGCAGAAACCCCGTGAAAAGCATGAGGTCTTTCCTCAGCAGGCCTGTATCCCTTTCCTTTCTTAGTACATACATGGATTAGCACGGGTGCTTTCATAAATCTGACCTTTGAAAAAATATTAATAAGCTCATTCAGATCATGACCGTCTATAGGGCCAAAATACTTGAATCCAAGCTCTTCAAATAGAGTTCTGTGCATAAGCATGTATTTAACCGAGCCTTTAATTCTATCCATACCTTCAACGATAAGCTCACCAATACCAGGTATCTTGACAAAGGCCTTCTCTAAAATTTCCTTTGTTTGAAAATAGGCAGGTTCTGTCCTTATTTGTGCCAAATGCTTTGAAAGACCGCCAATATTTTTTCTTATGGAGAAATCATTATCATTCAGTACCACAATCAAGCTGTTCAGGGATCTTCCCGCATCATTTAATGCCTCAAAGGCCATCCCTCCTGTGAGAGCCCCATCTCCAATCACTGAAATAACCGAATAATTTTCATTTTGAATATCCCTTGCCTTAGCAAATCCCAGTGCAGCAGATATGGAAGTACTGCTATGCCCAGTATTAAAGATATCATGCTGGCTTTCACTTGTTTTGGGGAAGCCTGAGATACCATTTAGTTTTCTGAGGGTCCCCAAGCTTCCTTTTCTTCCTGTGATAATTTTATGTGTATAAGATTGATGACCTACATCCCATATAATCTTATCTTTTGGGGAGTCGTAAATAAAATGGAGTGCAATAGTAAGTTCTACTGCACCCAAATTTGAAGCCAGATGACCACCCGTTTTTGATACTGTTTCTATCATAAACTTTCTAATCTCATCCGCTAGTTGCTTCAATTGTACACTATTCAACTTTTTGACATCCTTTGGTGAATTGATGCGTTCTAAAAGATTGTCCACCGTAGCTTTTTCCCTTCCTTCCTCTTTTGATATTTTCCTTCTAAATTCAAATTCTTTTTAATAACAAACCTATTCATAAACATTTGCTGAGCTATCTGGTACATGTTTCCTGTAATCCAGTAAAGGCTCAGACCGGCAGGTACAGTAAAGGAAATGCTTCACTCATGATGGGTGCTATCAAACATCCTGTATGCTCCTTTCATTTATATGCACATTTTTTCTGTTTCTGAATCCAATCATCTCTATGGATGCACAGTATTTATCTGCCAGCAGTACAACGAAGGTTTCTTTGTACTTTGGTAATTTTATGGTTAAGGGCCACATATGCTTCTCAATAATATCCTTTTCCCGTTCATTTAAATTAAAATATTTATCAGCATTTTGCAACGCAATATTGGGATGGATAAAGCCATGCAGCCCCTTATACGGTTTTTCAACATGCCAATCGTACAGAAAAAAGTCATGAAGCAAGCCTCCTCTGGCTGCCAAAATGTAGTCAAGTCCCAGCCGCCTGGATAAAAGATAGCTGGTGTATGACACATAGAGACTGTGCTCAAGACAATTTATTCTGCCATGCTGTCTATAATTTCCCATACTCTTTACCCGCTCATGTTGCATCAGATCATAGATGCATTTCATATATTCCGTATCATTATAAAAATCTACTTTTAAATTTAACTTTGATTTTATCCATTCTATCATTGATGATGCTCCTTATATCCCGATTTTTAATACCTGCATTTAAAATTAACAGCCGGGGAAATGCAAGAAAAAATCGCTTATATCGGATAATCTTTTCGTAATATCCACTCACTGAAACATTGGGGTGATTTAAAATCACCTTTCTTAAATCCAGGGTCTCTATGATAGACTTAGCTGTATCTGACAGAAAATATAATAGCAGGATTGCTGCTAAATATCCTTTTACAGATGGAGGTATTGAAATAACTCCTTTAGAAACCACAGGATGTACAACCTGCATCAATATAAATGCAAGCCCTCCCCACAAAAGAGAAAATTTAACACATATATATCCATTTATATTTAATGCATTACTACTATAATCCCACCATTTGCAACGGAAAATCTTTTCTAGAAAAAACCCTGTTATATATTCTAAAACAGTCACTAAAATAATAGAAAACAGTATATTCATACTAAGGGCAGCAAAGGGGTTTTCAATAATATTTTCAACCCATTTTGCGGAATGTAAAATCAATACAGCACCAGAGCCATAAATGGGACAAAACGGTCCTGCTAAAAATCCCCTGTTAACAAAATTCTTTTCTCTAATGATTGCAAAAGCCGTCTCCATTAGCCATCCTACAAAGGAATAAACGGAAAAAAATGTAATTATATCTGTAAATTCATACATAATCATTTACCCTTTCCAATTTCTTAATTTCTCTCTTTTCCTACAAAAAACAATGCTACTGCATCTGGTCCTGTATGTGTTCCAATTACAGGGCCCATATTGTTTATTACAACCTCTCCAACATTATGGTGCTTGCGAATAAGCTCCTCCACATATCGCGCATCTTCTTCACAGTCACCATGGCTTATGGCAATTAACTGACCTTCGGGTTCCTCAACCCTTTCTGAAAATATCTCTGACAAAGCTTTAAGTGATCTCTTTCTTCCTCTGATTTTATCAACTACTTTTAATTTCCCTTCCTTATCAACAGTAAGCATTGGATTTATATTTAATATTGTTCCGATTGCAGCTGCTGTTCCTGATATCCTTCCCCCACGCTTCAAGTGGTTCAAATCACTCACAGTAAAAAAATGATTTATTTTGGATCTATTCCCCTCTACCCATTTAATTATTTCATTGCTTGATGCTCCACCTTTGGCCAGCTCCAATACATAATGGCATAATAGTCCTTCCCCAAGAGAAGCACACCGGCTATCAATAACTTCTATTGATGCCTTCGGATATTCTTCTAACAGGTTCGTTCTTGCTGAATCTGCACTCATGAAACTGCCGCTGAGTGCAGAAGAGAAGCAAATATAAATAATATTGTCTCCTTTATCAAGAATATTCCTGAATACCTGTTCATACTGATAGACGTTAACCTGAGTCGTTGTTGGCATCACACCGGCACGCATTATATTATAAAAATCTTTATGAGAAATTGTATATCCAAAATCATCCTCATAGGTTTTTCCTTTTATAATAAAAGAAAAATTTACTACCATCAGTTTGTTCTTGTTAATATAAGAAAATGGTAAATCACCGCAAGAATCGATAAGAATAATTGTTTTCATCTTTTTTCCCCCTTGTATCAAATCAAAATTTTTTCGAAATTCTATAAACGGTTTGACCTTATTATTGAAATAATTAAGCCTAAAATAATTATTGCAGCAATTACCAACCCAATTTTTAAAACTCTTATGTTTAAGAGATACATTGCCTCCCCCGAACCTGCACTCAAGCCTGATCCAATAATAATTCCCGCTATGATGATACTTACAGCAAGCAATACTACACTAAAAGAAATTCTATTAATTCCTTTATTAAAATGTCTTTGGATAGTGTTTATATCTTTGATTTCATGGTGAAGTGTAAAATTTTCATCCTCCATTTTTCCAAGAAAATTGAGTATTGTGGAGGGCAGCACCTTAAACAGCTCTCTATAGTTTCTGAAGTCTTTTTTAAGTTCACTGCCTATCTTTTCTACAGAAAAAGACTGATAAATTAATTTTTTTGCAGTAGGCTTTGCCACAACCAGAGCATTAAGTTCCGGAGCTAGCTTTTCCAGCAAGCCCTGAAGGGTTCCAAGGGACTTGGCTATCAATGCAAATTCTCGGGGAATTTTTATATGATTTACAAATGCAATGCTGAAGGTTTCATAAAATAAATCTCCAATTTTAATCTCATTTAATGGTATTGTTAAATATTTTTCAGTGATTTTATCTACATCTTTTTCAAACTTTTTTATATTACTGTGGTTATTTTCCATTGTGTCCAAATCTATAATTGACTTAACAACCATTCTGCTATCCTTAGAGGCAACTCCAATGAAAAAGTCTGATATCTTTCTTTTCCGCACCTCATTGAGATACCCTACCATTCCCAAATCAAGAAATACGATTGTACCATCCTTCAGAACCTGAATATTCCCCGGATGAGGGTCTGCATGAAAAAAAACGTCTCTTAATATCTGATTGCATAGGGATGTAGCAAGCTTCTCAGCCAGTATTTTTTTATCAATACCTGCCATGTTCAATGCAGAATAATCGTCTATTCTGATTCCTTCAATATACTCCATGGTAAGGACGCGCCTTGTCGTGTAAATCCATTTTACTGCAGGAACCTTAATGCCATCATCCTGACTAAAATTCTTTTTGAATATCTCAGCATTTTCTGCCTCTTTCGTAAAATCCAGTTCATTCTTAATTATGGCTTCAAATTCCAGTACCATTCCACTGCAATCATACAATTTGCCATATTTAGTGTGATTGTCAATAAAATGAGCAAGGTTTTTTAAAATGCTTAGATCAAGGTTAATATTTCTTTCTATCTCTGGTCTTTGAACCTTAACGGCCACCGGTTTCCCTGAGTGCAATCTGGCATGATGAACCTGGGCTATGGAGGCCGCAGCTATGGGATTTTGGTCAAATTCTTTATAAGCATTTTCCAAATTATCCTTAAATTCATCTTCAATTACTGCTCTCACTTCGGAAAAGGAAAATGGCGTCACCGAATCCTGAAGCTTTTTTAGCTCTTCAACCACATCTGGTGAAAAAACATCCGATCTGGTACTGAAAATTTGTCCCAGTTTAACAAAGGTTGGCCCCAGTTCTTCTAAAGACAGTCGCAGTCTTTCTCCCGTGGAAAGCCTGGACATGTCAGCCTTAATATCAGTATTGGAAATTCTTCTTTTAAGCTTAAGGTACTCAAAAATTCCAAGCTGATCCATCATTAAACCAAAGCCATGCTTTGAAAAAACCCCTATAATTTGTCTATATCTTCTGACGTTGATCTTTCTGTTTTTCACCATATCACCCAGTCCTACCATCCTTGTTTTTTACATTCCTGCCGATTGTCGTTCTTGATTTGGTAGTATCTCTTTCAACTTATCAGCAGTTTCAGCCCATTTTCGGGAAGTATCTTGGCATTTATCTGTCAGGTCATCCACCGATTCCTCATCCGTGAATTGTGTAGACTTTGCATCTGCATTATGCACCATTTCCTTTAGCTTATCGGGATTATCCAGCAAAGGACACGGACGCAAGTGATTTTCATTAAAGGGCTGGTTTAGCTTATACTGTATGAACAGCGGAGACTGCAGAGCTTCAAGAAGACTCACTTCTTTAATATTAGCGTTGGAATAATGGATGAAGGCACAGGGCTCGGCATCTCCATTGGCATTAATATGCATATAATTTCTGCCACCTGCAATACATCCTTCGGAATGCTCACCATCATTCCAAAAATCGATTAAAAAAATCGGTTTTGATTGTCTAAATTCTCTGACCTTATGATACATGAATTCACGCTGTTTTGGGGAAACCATCAAGTCTGTGCTGGCATCCTTTCCCAGTGGCATATATGTAAAATACCATCCGAACTTACAACCTTTTTCAATCAATAAATCAGTGTACTCTTCAGAGCCTATAACATCCGTATTATAACTGTGATAGCAGGTTGAAAATCCAAAGGGCAGCTTATGTGTCTTTAAAATATCCATTGCCTTGATTGCCTTGCTATAGGTTCCTTCTCCCCTTCGCATATCTGTCTCTTCCTGGTATCCCTCAATACTTATAGCCAACAAGAAGTTGGATACTTTCTGCAATTCCTTTGCAAATACCTCATTTACCAGAGTTCCATTGGTAAAAGCCAGAAAAGTACAATCATAATGCTTTTTTGCCAGCTTGATAAGATCATCTTTTCTTACCAGAGGCTCTCCTCCGGAATAAAAATACGCATAGATTCCAAGTTCTTTGCCCTGTAAAATGATATTATCCAAATCCTCAAAACTCAAAGAATCGCTCTTATTATATTCAGCTGCCCAGCAGCCAATACATTTCAGATTGCATTTTGTCGTCGGATCCATCAGAATTATATTGGGAATATTGCAATTGTATTTTTTTGAGTACTTCTCCCTCTGTGAAGAATAAACAATATTATTCACAATAAAATTGCTTAAAAAGCTTTTTAACCCCTCTGGATGTATATCTTCAAACAAACTGCGAATATAGATATTCCAGTTATTTTCCTTATCCTCCAGTACTTTATCCAATGCACTGTAGATTTTTTCATACGAACCCTTTGTATCTATTTTTTTCACCCAATTAAGTATATTGTTTAAGTTTTCCAGAGGATTTTTTTCAACATAATTCAATCCCTGTTTCATTACAACTGTACCGACCATTTGTTTTGCCGATTTCATGTCTTTATGCCCCCTTACTCATTTATGAGTCGAACGTTCGTATTAATTGTGACGAAAAATAACAAGCGTTTTTACAGCTATTTTGTATTATCGTTTTTAGTAATTCCTTTTTCCTGTAGTACCTGCATAATTTCCTCCCTTACAATTTGAGTAATCTCATCCTTTGTTACAATATCTTCCTCCCTTACAACATTCACATGATTTAATGCTTCCTCAACTTCATCCTTAATCAGTTTTTTCAGTTCCTCCCTCTGCTCTTCTCCTCTCTTTATCAATTCCTGTGTGAACTTTCGGGCATCTTTATGAGCTACCTCTCCTTTACTTACAAGTTCTTCTACTAGGTCTTCTATTTTTTCTCTTGAATACACAAAAATTCCTAATCCCAGATTAATAGATTTCTCAAATATATTTGTCACAACTATTCCCCCTCGCTTATTTTAGTATCATTTCTACCAGATTCAAGTATTCTAAATCATTGTCCTCTTCCGAATCAAGCATGATTTGAATTGAAGTACCATATATTGCACCAATAACTAGCTTTGCCAAGGACTTCGAAGAATCCTCCTGCAGATTTTTATTTATTACTGTTCCGGATAACAAGCTTTTCTCAATCATAATAGACAAACCGTTAAACAATCTTCTTAATTGCCTCCTAAAAGACGGTACCCATAAGGATTGTGCTGTAAAATCAATAAAAAGCTTTAAAAGATTAGGATTTTTCCTTATCAGCTCATTAAAGTACTTTACCAGCGAAGCAACTTTTTCTTTAGTATTGGCAGTAGATTTCAATTCATACTCTACTTCCTGCAAATATTGGTATATCATCATTTTTACAACTTCGGTAAATAAACCTTCTTTATTCTTGTAATGATAGTTCAATTGACTCAACGCAACACCAGCCTCATTAGCAATATCACGCATAGATACATTGGCATACCCTTTTGTGGACAGGCATTCAAAGGCTTTTTGAAGTATTATTTGGGATTGGTTCATCTTTTCCGTTTTCCTGTCCATTATATCACCACCTTTATGATTAATTCGTACGTTCGTTTTATTTTAACATATAATCTGTGATATGGTCAATAGTATTTAACTTCTTTTTATAATTAAAATAACTTCCCTTATACCGCCCTTTTACGCCTATCGCTTCTGCTTTCCCTTTCAAGAACAGTCATTAAATAGCTTAAGAATTCTTCTCTAAGATCATCTCTCTTTAAAGCAAACTCAACCGTAGCCTCCAGAAATCCCTGCTTATCGCCTACATCATATCTTTTCCCCTTGAAATTGTAGGCATACATCGCCTCTCTTTGCGCCAGTAGCCTCAATGCGTCGGTTAGCTGTATTTCTCCACCCTTGCCCGGCTTCGTTGCCTCCAAGGCATCAAATATTTCAGGGGTAATAATGTATCGACCTAAAATAGCGATGTTTGAAGGCGCTTCCTTCACAGAGGGCTTTTCTACAAGGTCCTTAACCTTATAAATCCTATCCTCCACAGCTATCCCTTTTACGATACCGTACTTGCTTACCGAATCCATTTCAACCTCTTGAACCCCTAAAATACTGACCTTATACTGATTAAACATTTCTATCATCTGCTTAAGACATGGCGGTTCACCCTCTACAATATCGTCTCCCAGCATGACAGCAAAGGGCTCATTGCCTATAAAGCTCTTGGCACAATAAATTGCATCTCCCAGTCCTCTAGGCTCTTTTTGACGAATGTAGTGTATGTTAACCAGGTCGGATATATTTTTGACCTCCCTGAGAAGCTCGTGCCTACCCTTTGCCTCCAGCTCCAGCTCCAGCTCTACCGATTTATCAAAATGATCCTCTATGGCCTTTTTATTTCTTCCGGTAATAATCAAAATCTCCTCGATGCCAGAGTTCACTGCCTCCTCGATAATATATTGCAGTGTGGGCTTATCAACTATGGGTAGCATTTCCTTAGGCTGTGCCTTTGTTGCCGGTAAAAATCTTGTACCCAATCCTGCTGCTGGTATGACAGCCTTACGAAGCTTCATCCAAATCCCTCCTAATCTCTGTTATACAAATCTCTTGTATAAACCTTGTGGGCTACATCTTGAATCTCCTGACTGATTCTATTGGTGACAATAATATCTGAAGCCTTCTTAAAATCATCAATATCCTTTATTACCCTTAAGCCCGCAAAGGTATCCTCCGTCAGTGAAGGCTCATAGATGACCGCTTCAATATTAGAATCCTTCAGGCCACCAATGATGTCCTGAATTGCCGAAGCTCTAAAATTATCAGAATCCGCCTTCATGGAAAGCCGATAGATGCCTGCTACCTTAGGGCTTTTATCCATGATCATCCTAGTGATATGCCTTTTTCTCGTCGTATTTGAGTCCAATATTGCAGATATCAAATTGTTGGGTATATTCCTGTATAATGCCTTCAGCTGACTTGTATCCTTAGGAAGACAGTACCCTCCGTATCCGAAGGAGGGGTTATTATAATAGCTGCCTATTCTGGGGTCAAGGCCGACACCGTCGATTATCGCCTTCGTATCCAGTCCCATAAGCTCTGCGTAGGTATCTATCTCGTTAAAATACGCAACCCTCATTGCTAAATAGGCATTAGCGTATAGCTTAACTGCCTCTGCCTCTGTTGAATCCATATATATAGTTTGGATATTGCTTTTTTTTGCACCCTGTTTTAATAACGCAGCAAATTCCTCTGCACGTTCAGATTTCTCACCTATAATTATCCTGGAGGGGTATAAATTATCGTACAACGCCTTGCCCTCCCTTAAAAATTCCGGAGAAAATATGATGTTATCTATATTATATTTTTCCTTCAGGGCTTTAGTATAGCCCATTGGAACCGTTGATTTAATCACCATCACCGCCTGAGGATTTATTTCCACCACATCCTCTACTATAGCCTCAATAGCTTCTGTATTAAAGCATTCCCTTTCAATATCATAATCTGTGGGAGCAGCAATTATCACATAGTCGGCCCCCTTATAGGCCTTAACCCTATCAGAGGTAGCCTTAAGCTTTAGCTTCATCATTGTTAAATACTCGGTTATAAGAAAATCCTCGATAGGTGATTTTTTGCTATTAATCATAGCCACCTTTTCCTTCAATATATCTATAGCCATCACTTCATTGTGCTGTGCCAGCAAAACAGCCATGGACAGGCCGACATAACCAATTCCTGCAACTGCAATTTTCATGGATTCTCCTCCCTTATACGGTACGTAGTGCCTTGACGACCACCATAGCGCTTAGTTCAGCAGCAATTAAACCTCTCAAGGGCCGCATTATGGTCATTCCAGTTATCTTAAGCACTTAATCTGTTTATTTTATCTGTAACGCTATGAATTGCAGTCTGATAATCATTAAACAATCTTTCAAATACTCTCTGCCAGCCCTTTTCCATTGCATGAGCTCTGGCTTTGTGTGCTAAATTCTGCCTCAATGCGCCATTATTAAGAAGATGCTCAATTTTTTTAGCCATATCCATTTCTGAGCCAACATTAAAGGCAAGACCATTTACGCCATTAATCAGATTTTCCTTTACGCCACCTTGAAGGGTAGCCACCACCGGCAGTCCTGAGGCCATTGCCTCTAATATGACATTGCCATAGGTTTCTGTACTGGAGGGAAATACGAAGATATCCGATGAAGCATATATTTCTTGAAGCTCTCGACCAAATTTATAGCCTGCAAATATGACATTGGGAATGTTTTTTGCCCTAAGCTCCTCCAATTGAGGACCTTCCCCCACCATCAGCAGCTTGTAGGTATATCCCTTTTCATTTAATATTTCAGCAGACTTTAACAGCATATCCAGCTCCTTTTCAGCTGCAATCCGTCCTACATATAGCAGCAGCTTTTCATCGGGCTTTACATATTGACTTCTAATCTCTTGACTGTAGTTATCCGGTGTAAATTGATCTGCCTCTATCCCTCTGTCCCATATTTTCAAGTTGCCGATGCCCTTCCCCTTAAGCTTTGCAAGGGTGTCCATTGAGGGACAAAAATTTATTTGGCAAAAGGAATGAAACCAATTGAAATACTTCCAACAGATGCCCTCAAGAAATTGCAAACCATAGTATTTGAAGTACTCCACAAAGTTCGTATGATAGGAGGAAACCAAGGGGATGTTGTTGTCTCTTGCATATTTCAGGCCCATTAGTCCAACTGAAAAGGGTGTTACGATATGAATAATATCCGGCTGGAAGCTGTCCAACGCATGCTTAACCTCTCCATAGGTAGGCAGGGCAATTTTACATTCAGGGTAAAGAAGGAATTTAACGCTGTAGAAGGATATTGTCTCCTTTGTTTCATTGGGGCTGCCCTCTGCGGGGAAAAACAGCTTATACGCGATGCCATTTTCGTCCATATAGTTTTTTAGCCTATTCAGAGTTTTTGTAACCCCATTGACCTGAGGCGCATAGGTATCGGTAAAAATAGCAATTTTCATTTACATTCCTCCTAAGGGCTTGTTATATGATTAAATAAGACCGATTAAAAGTATTGCTTTAAAGGTGCCAAATGCAATTAATGTTCCTATAACGGTATCCGTCGGATAATGTACCCCTAAGTATACTCTTGATAATGCCACCAGCACCGCCAAGCCGATGAATGCTACGCCTACTGCTGGAAACCCATTGGATAAAACAAATGCCAAAGAGAAGGCAGCGCAGGTATGCCCGGAGGGAAAGGAGTATTTGCAATTTGGCGGATTAATAGGGATTATGTCACTGAGGGTAATATAGGGTCTTGGCCTATTGACGATGCGTTTTATAGCCTGAACAATAGCCGTTGTGGCTATTAGCGTAACTATCATTTGTATGCCAATATTCTTGATTCTAGGATTTGAATTAAAATATAAGAAAAGTGCCATTGCGGTTGAAAATGTGGTGGAGCCTAAATGCGTAATATGCTTCATAAGTAAATCCAGAAGAGTGCAGTGGAGCCTACGATTAAACAAATAAAACAGAGAAACATCACTTCTTCTCACAAAACCAGTAATTGCATTCACTGTTTTCACATCCTTTCTTTGCTTTAATTCTATTATTTATAGGTTAAAGCTTTATGAAAGAAAGGTTATGTTTTTGTAAAAATATGATGAGAGGAGGGTTATGTTATTACACCTGACATTATAAATCTGTTTTCTTAAAAACTTTAACCCTTCGATTATGGATTTAATATTAATACGGTTGGGGTATTATTAGTTTTTTTAAAAGTGTGTCTAACACCATTAACTGTGATTGTAAATTCATTATTCTGATAATGAATTTTTTCATTGATGAATATACTACTATTTATTACATAAGTATTTCTATTTTTTAAATAAAAATTACCTTGGTCAGATTTTTGCTGACTATTATTATCAACAAAATAGAAGTAAAATACATTATCATTTGATTTATCAAAAGACATAATCATAAATGAATCTAAATTGCTACTATACGTCCCATTAAGGATGCTTGAATTGGAGTTTATGAAAAAGTGTGATGCATATATGCTTAATAAAGCTATAATAAAGCAAACCAAAATTCTTTTTCTTCTCACTTTCTATCTCCTTCCTACAAATAAGAAATATCATATTCCATCCGCTTCGCTGTTTGCCTGGCGATCTCTGGTCCCAGCAGCCTTTTTACTATGTGAAAGGACATATTTATCCCGGCTGAAATTCCACCTGATGTGATAATATTGCCTTCATCTACAAATTTAACCCCCTGCTGCACCTTTATTTCAGGAAATTCCTGCTGGAGTCTTTCAAGGCTTGCCCAATGGGTGGTGGCCTTCTTCCCCTGCAACAGCCCTGCCTTCCCCAATAGGAAGGCACCTGTGCATACGGAGGTCATCAGCTGAACATTGGCCATTTGAGCAGCTATCCAATTGACCAAGGTATCATTGTGAACCTCCCGCTCTCTGGCGCCATAGCCACCGGGAACAATTAATATATCAACTTTTGGTGCTGTTTTGAAGCTATAATCAGGTTGAACCCTTAGGCCATTCCTCGCGGTTATCATTTGTCCCTCCTGAGATATGGTGCTTACCTCAAAGGGCTTTGTGCCATTTTCCCTGGCAGTTACTGAAAAAACCTCAAAGGGCCCAGCAAAGTCCAGAACCTCCACATCATCAAAGAGTAAAATGCCTACGCTCCAGCTATTGTCCTCCATTTGCTTCTCCTCCTAATCCTTTTCCTTTAATCCTTAACCACAATTATCTCGTGATCTTCATATTTTCCATTCAGTATAAAATAAAACAGCTTGGATTTGGCCGTTTCTCTATTCCAGACCTCAACAGCCGGAAGATTGATTTCTTCAATCATAATTCTACTAATCTCAGGCTTAAAAACCTTACCTGCCAGAACTTCTATGGTTTCACCACCAGTGGTTGTCATATTATAGCTGCCAGTCGAATAATCTACATCTCCTTCGAAGCCTATAAAAGGATTGCTCCTGATTAATCTAAACCCCTTCTTAGTCTCTTCAACCATGGCTGAACCAAAGGCCTCATCTCTATCGAAGAATACTAAAGTATCCCCCTTATATTTTTCAACAGCAATAATAATGTCCGATACCTCTAAGCCCTCTTCTATCGCCTCATCCATTGTTTCATAGTAAATAGAGTCTTCATTTTCTATATTCATGCATGATGTAAGGCTTAGTAAAAAAATCAATAAAGCAATAAGGCTAAACCTTCTCTTCACACGACATCACTCCTTTTCAGCATTATCGGGTTTTGGTTACTTTAATCCGTTCAGTTTTATCGCCCCATTTAACTGCAAATTCGATATCTGTCGACATATTTTCAAGTTGCTTTTTATTTATGGTTTGACTGCTTTTATACTCATTCGTATTATTGATAACATCATCGCTCCTGATAATTTTGTAAGCAGATATTACTTCAGGAAACCAAAACTCTACTTCCCATAGATCTCCTTCGCCCCTGTATAGCATACTTATTTCTGATTTATTATTGAATCCTATAAAACTTGATATAATAAAGGCAGTAACTATGATTAGGGTTACTCTTTTTTTCATGCCGCTAATTCTCCTTTATTATGAGCTTTTATATCAACCCTGAGCTCAATAGAAAAATTGCTCCACCATGGGTAATGGTAGCTGGTATAACACCATATTTACTACCCACCAATCCGGCTATGCTACCCTCCCACAGGGTAAAAATCAGCATCGACATGCCTATGTCTGTGACGGTGGTGGCTAAAAAAACATGACAAAATGCAAATAATACACCTGAGTATATGCCAGCAATAAGGCTACCTTCCCTCTGTCTTAAATAACCCAGTACATAGCCTCTGAATAGCCCCTCCTCAAGGAAGTTACCCAGCATAGTAAAGACCAGCAATGGTGCTAGTAGTCCTCTGGATACGGCACCTCCTCGATCGGCAATAGCTACACCATTATAAAAGTAAAGGAATGGTGCTACTACTATAATGCAGCCTAATACGCCAAATAAAAGCCCCTTTATCTTGCTGCTTTGAAACCACACTATGTGTCTGCTGTTTTCGCCGTCTAGAAAATATAACCCCAGCATCATCAGTAGGCTACAGCCTGCAAAAACCAAAAGAAAATACGGGTCGTCACTCATTCTTAGCCACAGAGCGCCATTTTCCTTCCCTAAACGCCATAGCCCCAACGGCGTCATTGCATCTCGCATAAGCACGAAGGTGAAGATATAAATCACGATTCTAAAATGCTTATTGGGCCTCATTAAAATCAAAACTGCGGCAATTAATATTAGCCCTGGGGCAATTCTAGCCATATAATTCATTAATATCTGTAGGGTTTCCATTAGTCTCACTTCTCCTCATGATTTTTTTCGGGTTAACGCTAGGTTACCAGCATTGACAAAAGACCTTCAACATTCCATTCCGTCTGACCATGTCTTGTAATATAGAGCTTAGTCATTAAATTCTCCTCTCTAAAGGCCTGTTATCTGCAAACTAACAAATAATCCACATGACTTTAAGAAAAATAGGTGTATCCTATCGATGATTGCTTATTCCATATGATTATCCTTTATTGCCTTGTATCTGCCTTCGTCATTTTTCCATCTGATAAAGGCACCTATGCTTGAGGATACAAAAAGCACGACAAAGAAAATCACTAGAAAATTAATATTTTCTTTTATAAAGATTGAAAAATCTTTGTTCTTAAACTCAAACAACATAAATCTTAATAAAAACGATGCTGCTACAATTAGCGCTGAATTCCTTAAAGCCTGCTCTAATACAAACCTTCCTCTTCCTTTTATTCTTTTCTTCTCCCATGCTTTTAGAAATTTGTCCTCACTCAAGGATATCCCTCCTACCGGGCTATTTTTTATAGGCAATGCCATCCATCATACATAAACAATTGGGTGAAACGAAGGCTGTCGTTGTTGTCATTCTTACTGGAAAATCACCATCATTAAAGTATTTATAAAATACATCTCTCGCCCTCCTAAAGTCATTGATATCCTTAAGATACAGATTTAGCTGAACCATGTCCCCCAAGGTAGCCTCCACAGATGCAAGGGTTTTCTTCAAGCTGTCAAAGGTGGCCTCCATTTGATGCTCAATATCCAGCTTATCCTGTCCACCGCCGTGATGGGCAATAAATATGTAGTCCCCAGCTACTATACAGGATGGGCAGGTTTCATCACCGCAATTGCTTTGCATTCTCTTAATCATTTTAACTCCCCCAATCAATTATATTAATATCATTGTATAGAACATTTGTTCTTTTGTCAATTATTGGTGGAGAGAAGTAGCTCCTGAGAGTATATTATTTCAAAGCCATTGTCATTGATTTGAGAGAGCTCGAACCTTACTGCCCTACCTTCAAAAGGGATAAATACGCCCTCTAAATAATCCTTCATTTCCTCAAGCCTAGTTTCAGCACCTACATATATGGTACTGTGGGGCTGCCATAAATTGTTTTCCTTCTTAGTCCATTTATCACATAGAGCATCGTAGGCATTATGATATTCATGATATAAATTGGTTATTTCTCCTGTAGGGTTTATCATTGAGGCAACACAGCTTCCTGAAAAAACGCCGATAGCATCAAGCTGTACAGAAAAGCACTTGACGTTAGTGACAAATGCTTTAGAATAGCTAATGATTTCATCTGGATCAATTTCAATAAAATGGGCGATGGTGATATGGGGGTATATGGCAGATTTGGGCAGCCCAAATACAGCAGCTAAAGCATCCCTATAGCCTTGAATTCTATGGCTTGTATCCTCATCTAAACAGAAAATAGCACAGATTCTTTTCAAGGGCAATCACCTCATAGATAGAATATCGTCTTACTGGCTTTCTGTAGCTACCATAATATATTACCCATGTAGTAATCTAATTAAAATTCCTTTTTAAAGCCATTTCAGTTGGTATAATCGACCCAACCATTATAACCAGCTGAAAATACATGTAGCCATTAATGATTTTTTCATAGACATCAGCATCGATTGCTTTAGATAATAGCAGCAAAATAATGGCGATAAACGCCAACAGGACTCCACCCTTATACCAAAGCCTTCCCGAATATTTATGGGCGAAATCCCAAGCCTCCTGGCTTTTCATTGACCGGGAGGTACGATAGCCGTATATCCAATTTACCTTTTTAGGTGGGTTATTTTTCCACAGGGCCCCAACAGCAATCATCATTACAGGTATAATTAAAACCGTAATCGCGTAAAGTACCATTTTCCCTCACTCCTTGGCTTTGCTCATTTTATTGATTTCTTTTATTTAATTCTCTTTTATTTTATGCAATTCTCTATATTATAAGTAAACGATTAAAGTAAGTCCAATTACTAAACCATCAAAGCCTAGCAATTGACGAATGACCATAAATACTACTGCTATTGCCACTAAAATAAATATTTCCATCAATATCTCCATTAATCTCATTATATGCCTCCCTGATGTCTCGTTCTTTTCGCAAGTCATTTTATTTAATAAAATTGTATATAACCATTGGATTCCATATATATCTATTACTTATCTTAATTATGCAATTCCCCATTTCTAAAGCTTTTGGCGGGGTGGCATCATACATCTAAATATCCTTTGGTTTTACCGACTAGCTTCATCATATAATTAACCAAATGAACCAGCATAGGAAATACAGCGACATATATTAGCTGTTCGTCCTTTATTGTAATGAAAATGCCAGCAGCCATAATAATCAATGAATTAATAATTGAAAAGCACAGCTGCAGCTTAAAATATTCTCTTTTTTTATCTTCCTTCAGCTTTATATTCTTAAAATAAATGGTGATGGTTTCTCTATATATTATCGAGTAAATTAGATAAGCCACACCAAGTAAAACAAAAAATACCCCTACACGGTTCATAACTTACTCCCCTCTTAAATCAATAGCATTAGGAACATTTCCCTGATTATTCTATAATTAATTTCATCTAATGCAAAGCCGGATGCATATTACTAAAAAACGTATTTCAGTTTATCTGATATAGATCCCATTGATACGCCCCGTTTCCTCTTCAGCGGTGAAGGAAAGTCTATAATCTCCTACTTGATACATCATAATCCACGAGCCGTAGAAAAGTTCATCACCTTCTGTTTCCTCTGGGGTTAATAAATATGTCGGCTCACCTAATTTAGCTCTTATCTCTTTAAAGGTCATGCCTATTTTTATACCAAAAGCTTTTGCCCCATCACCAAAGGCACCTATGGCAACAACCTCACCATGCTGTATTTCATCACCTACATCGTAAGCACTTGTGAAAAACACAACCCCTTTTTCCTCATATATAAAATATAAGCCCCCCATAAAATAATCATAATTATTGTCTATGCCCCAAGCATTTGTAATTTCTTCAGTGGCAGTGCCTATTGGAAATTCAACGGTATCCAATTTGCCAGCCAAAGCATCTTTTAGCAGTGGGTTATTCTCATGTGTAACAAGTTTCTCGTCCTCTTCTTCTTTTTCTTCTTCAGCTTCCTCGTCCTTACCTGCTTCACTGTGGTTATCCTTATCGATTTCCTTATCCGCAGCATCGTCTTTTTCAGGCGTTGTAGCATTTTCGATAGGATTATTTACCTCTGGGTTTTTGTCTGCTTCTACTGGCTTGCTCTTACAGGCAGCCAGCAGAATTATGCTTAAAATAATCATTAATATTAGTTTTTTATTCATCACTCTACCTCCTATAATACCTTACCCATCATCACCATACTATGGTAGCTCTTAAGCCCCCGTTTATGATAGAAGCCCTCAGTGCCGTCTGTTTTTGATGTGAATAGTATAATTTCATCAATGCCCTTAGCTTTTAATCTTTGATTAAATTCCTCAAGAAGTGCCGAGCCTATTCCACTATGCCTCAGCTTTATGTCTACACAAAACTCTTTGATGTAAAAATGCATCCCATCATAAAAATATTCGTGGTTTCCTAGTATCAGCCCCTGTATTGTATCTTTTTCGCAATAGGCTAACCCGAAAAAACCATCACAATTCAACATTTGCATAAGCCTATTTGATGCCGTTTCCTCTGTCCATTTATCATTCCACGGAGGTGAATTGAAGGCCTCCACATAAAGCCTTGCCAGCTCTGCTATATCCTCTTTTTGTATTTCTTTATATGGCATTTGAACTCCTCCTATATCGAGTAATTCTAAATTTCTTGATACTAACTAAAAGTCTGTTAAACTTAAATCCCATTGGCTCTAATGCAACCTCTACTGCCGTTGATGGACACCAGAAGGTATAATATTGCCACATCAGATGGTACTGAAATGCACTTAAATAGATAGTTTAAAAACCGCACCTTTTGTAATCATACTTCTTGGTATAGGGCCATCTTCAAAAATCAATGTATCCCCATCAATTGTAAAAGTAAAAAGTTCATTTTCATCAACATATAATGTCAAGGTCGTACCTTCAATTGAATAATTTCCTCTAGGTAGATAGGAGGTGGCTATATGGCGAACAAATTCAAACTCCTCCCCCTCCTTAATAAGGACCCATGAGCTATCCTCTGGTTCAGTTCCCGCCATAACATATTTTCCTATTTGCACTGCCTCCGTTTTATCCTCTTTAGCACAGCCCACGCCAATACCCAATATCAAGGCTAATAGTGCTATGCTGATAACCACATACCGTAGTCTTTGACGCATTTCGAATCCCTCCTAATTCCGCCAAGCAATTTATTTTTATCTTATAAAACAGCTTACGTGCTATTGCTATTTAGCGGCTAATATTATTCAATTACAGTAATTTCTCATATAACCTGAACCAATCTAGTCCATAGCTTCCTAGTCCTAAATCAACAGTATCAATGTATTTGAATCCACACTTTTCATACAGCTTTATGGCTGGCATATTTCCTTCGTATACATCCAATCTGATTGATTTCATTTTAGCTTTTTTACTATGCTCGACAGAAAAATCCATTAAAGCCTTGCCCACTCCGCATGTTAAATACTGGGGATGTACTACAAATGTATATATAACATTAACCTCCGAATAATCGCATTCGATTCCCCATTTAGCATTAGCATATGCTGACTCTGGCTCATGACTTAAAATAACAGAACCTACGATTTTGCCCTCATGCCTTGCTACAAAAATATTATTATTCTCAACGCCATTAATTGCATTTTCACGTATAGGATAGATGCCCTTTATCCATCCCGGATAGTTTCGTCCTTCTGCTAAATAATCATTTAAATCATCGTATAACTGCTCCAATTCATCAATATCCTGTGCTTTTCCTAGTTCAAAGCTAATATCCATATGCTGATCCTCCTGTGTATTAAAATTCTTTGCTTATGATAAATCTACTAATTCTGATTCTTCACCACTATCAGAATTAAAGCATCACTGCTATCCAATTAGAACTAATAGCTAAACCGTATATCTTTCATTCCAGCTCATGGGAAAGCTTATTTTATTGCCATAGCAATAGCGAATTAACTGTCCATGATGCTGTAGCTCGTGCTCCAATAATGTGAAAACCCATACCTCCTGCTTTTCATTGATCTCACAGTCCTGTAAAAAACTCAGGCATTCATCAGCGCTTTTATCTAAGGCCTGCAGAACCTTTTCCTTTGCGGTTGTATCCATAAGGGAACAGGAAAAACCACTCCATCCTTCATTTATGATTGCCCTGAGGTAGCTCTCTCTGGCACCAACAATACACCATAGCTGTTGTCCTATGGTATTGGAAGGAAGATTCTTTAGCTTAAGCTGTAACTCCTCAGGCTCCAAAGAAAAAGCTAAATCATGAGTAAGGCTAAAGGCCTTCTGTAAGCGTTGTAGTAGAATCTTCATTTTATTCGACTCCCTTTTGATTTACTAGCTTAAACAAGTATTCGCATATGAACCTCAAGCCTACTAAAAGCACCAAGGGTTGAAGATACTTAGTGTAATACACCATTGAATAAAATATAAATTTATCCATCCCAGAGCTTCCTATAGAAATACTAAGGTGATTGAGATAAGTTAACCGACAGATCAACAAAGCAAAGGTGATATAAATTCCCCAGCATGTTGTTGAATCTGAAAATGAACCAAGCTTCAAAAGTTTCTTCATGTAGTCGTCTCCCTTTTGTTATTCTTCAAGCTATATTATTCTAACCTCTACCCATTAAATAAGTCATTATCATTAAGCACACAGCACCTATGAACATGGCAACTGTTTCCTTCTTCCAGCTTCCTGTAAAAATTTCACTGGGATTATCCTTAAAGTAGGCAATTTCGATTTCATCCCCCACAGAGATATTCATAGCAACTCTAAGCTGTTGAGATGAGATGTATTCTCTACCATATACCCAGAAACGCACCCGCACCAGCCTTGAGTTTTTTACCATCCCTTCAGGCACCACAGACACTGCCTCTATCACCACTGCCTTGGTATATGCGATCTTACTTTTGTTCAATGCAATGCTGACATGCTGATAGATACCATAGGCTATACTAAAGATAGCTGCTGCACCAAAGAGTATAATTGCCAATCTACTTTCCTTCATAGAGCACCTCCCTTTAAGCCATCAAAGTATATTTAAAAACCTCAGTTTCTTGCCCCTTTTCATCAACTGCATTATATGCAAAAATCCAGCCCAGACTTTTGTAATATTCAGAGGTATGCTCTGTTCGCAAATATACAGCCTCATATCCTAATTCCTTTACCACCTCTTGAACATGCTTTATCAATTTATATCTAATCCCCTGCCCTCTGTGCCGGGGACTAACATACAGGGAAGCCAGCCAAGGTGTTAAAGCCTCTTGGGTCTTTAAATCATTTTTAAAAATAGAAACAGTTCCCACACACTCATTATCAACAATAGCAACAAATGCCATTGGAAAACTCCGATCATTAGTATTGCTTAAATACGCAACAACCTCATTAAAGCTTATGCTGCCGCCGGTTTTTATAACAAATTCATCATAAATCCAAGCAGCAACAGATGCTATGTATTCAGTATGCTTAAATAAATGATCTATTCTCATCTGAATCCCCCTATTTGCCTCTTCTTATTTCCTCTATTATCGTATATCTTTTTTATCCAAAGTAGCTCCTCCTAATGAATGCTATTTAATAATAAAATCCGTCATCTTAGTTTCTTCCCATACGATGCCCTTTGGGGAAACATTGGAATATAGGGTGATTAAACCCTTTTCATCAATAATGACCTTAAAATCAAAATTCATGTCCTTGGGCTGTAAATATTCATCATGCATTATTTGATAATTTTTATTGCCACTCTCCTTGGCTTCTTTGATATATTCAACTGTATCGGGGTCTATGTCATAATTCTTGTGTATCAGCTTATAGAAAAAGGTTGCTTCAACATTGCCATTGACAGCTTCCTCCTTATATTCTGATATTTCAAAACCCAACAGCTCATAATATGGAGAAAAGGCTTTTCTGCTTTCTTCTTCCAAATACGCACTAATTTTAGTATAGTTGGTGTCATCAGCAGCTTCTTCTGAATCGGATATTTCCTCATTTTCATTTATTATATGATCCACTTCTTTTTCCATAATTACATTCCTACAAGCAACTGCTATAAATACTAATAGCACTGATAACAGAAGCATCATTATTCTTTTCATGTATATCCTCCCAAGCCTATTTTTCTAGATTCAATGCCACATTAAACCTAACAATATCCTGTATCATCTCAGCATCCAGAGCCCTGTCATTTGGCAACTGTATCGTTCCATTATGAGTTTTATAGTCCTGCAATTCCAGCTCAAACCTATCAACTGTCCTTTTGCCGCAATACAATCCTATGTGCCTTTTATTGGCAGCAAAATGAATGACATTTCCTTTTAAGAAGAAGGTAGGCATGCCCCAGCTGATTTTTTCCGTTAGCTCTGGCGCAGCTTTAATAATAATTTTTCTTAGCTCCATCAGCTTGTGTTGAAGCTCTAATGGACATGAAGCAATGTACTCATCTATACTGTGGATTTGTTTCTTTTCCTCCATTTAAAACCCTCCTCTGATTGCTTCAGCTTAACGTGTTTTTGCTTTATTTGCTTAACAATTATTTTTTTCTATTCCTTTGGACTCTCCTTTTCCTTTAACTTTCTTAAGGTATTTTTAATCTGTCCCAGCTGTATTAATATAGCAATTTGAGAAATTATAGCCAGGATAATAAGTACAATCCATATACTAAAATAGTTTAAGGCCAGTATCAATAGTACAACCAGTGAGATTATGAAGAAAAACCGAATGACGCCTTTTAGATTATCCATAGCCTTGCCCTCCTTCTTATATTTTTGATGCTGATTAATTAGCTCTCCTGCTAAAATGTTGCATTATTATAATTAGAATAGTACCTAGGGCGATATAAAAAACTGACGTTGAGGGAAAAACTTTATCCTCCATTTTTCTTAGCTTATCTATAAGACCGGTATGCAGCTCTTGATAAAATTCTAGCGCTTTGGCATCCTTCAGGTTTATCTCTACAGAATTCATGCTTTGGGAGAGGGATATTCGTGTATATTGGTATTCGTTAAGTATGATGTCCTTCTCCTCTTCAATATACTTTATATCCTTGGCCTTCAATACGTCTATAATAGCGACTTTGACCATATTCATATTCACATTGGTTATGGTGTATTTTCCCTTAGTCATAACATAGGCGAATATTAGTAGCACACCGCTGGTGAATAAAATCGGTAAAGCATATCCACCTTTCATAAGCTGAATCGTTGGATTCAACAGCAAAAGCAGTGATAGCAACAAACTATCTAAGCTGCGTGGTATCATTATTCTTTTTCCCTGGAGTAATATAAGTCCATAACCTATCATTATTGCGCCAAATAAATATGCCAATATAACCTGCATAGTTATTCCCCCTTGATTTGAATTTGCTGATGACATAAATCGTTTTTATTGTCATGCCAACCTTTGACTCGTATCGTTGCATGATTAAGAAACATATCGTTGCTTAGAATTATTGTTAACTATTCTCTATTTGTATGGCCTACTTTATCCAGTATGATCTGAACCACCGCAGAAGGATCATTTTTTTCTGCATCGATATACTCACTAAAATCATGCTTAAGGAAGCCTTCGATGCAATCCTCTGTTTGTTTAAAGGCCCAGGCCCCTGCCTTATCTCCCCGTTCTAAAAGTCTTTTGTGTATGGTTTCCGTCTTAGCTGTTAAGCAAAAATGATACAGTTCTTCATCAAATGCCCTAAATCCATCTCTTATATAATTATAGTAGTCATAATTTCTGATGGTCATAGGCACGATAAGGTTCCTTTTATATTTCCTTTTTATCTCCGAGGCCACCTTTACGGTAAGCACTCGCCATAGTGCTATGGCCTGAAAGTCATTTTTTCTTTCGTCGGGGTGCTTTATTTCCTCTGTTATTATGTTCCTCAGCATGAAGCCCACCTCTTCGGGATCATAGATCATGCTGTTTTCTATATGGGTCAATAGCATATTTGCAGTTGTTGTCTTACCAACTCCAAAGGCGCCATTTAACATTATTATCATTTTCATATACTCCCCTCAGCTGTATCACTTTGGATTAGCATCTAAGGCTATTTCCATTTCAATCAACGAATCCTGATTTTCCTGTATGATTTCAACGCTTATTTTGTCAACCACAGCCTTGAAGTAGGTATTAATCGACATAACCGCCTCAGCGGCTTGGCAATATCCCACTTCATTTTCAATTCGACCCACCGTCATATGTGGCATATAATTGGTGCCTTTAAGCCATTGAGGGTAGTATTGCTCTAGAATCCCTTTATAAAGCCTTTTATGCAGATCTATAATTTCCCGCTGACCTTCCTGAAGATTTAAAAAGAGATAATTACCATTTATTCTTGAGGGTGTAATACCCTGTAGGACTATGTTGAAGGGAGAAATGTTGAAGAGGGCGGCTTCGATATGCTTTTTCAGCTGATGGGCTTCAATACTGCTGTTAAATGGGAATACAAGGGTTATATGGGGTCTGACATGATAAGCCAGAGGATCATATTTTTCTCGTATTTCATTGATAATAGCTATATTATCAAGCTCTGGAATAATCATAATGCATCTGCTTTCCATGGCAGCTTCCCCCTCCCCATTTTTTCTGTCAAATATCTGCTTTATTTACTATATATCAGCCTTAAGCTATCCTTATCTCTCCCCTGTAGGTACACATTTTTTACGCCACTGAAATCGTCATGAATTAATATATTGCTGCTGCCACTCCTATTGAAACGGCTTACAATGCTATATCTAAGCCTCAAATATACATTTTCGTCGATAATCTCATATTTATAGCCGCTAAAGGCATCTCCACTGCCAGCGGTGTAGCCCTTGAAGCTTAGGCTGTCATCCTCCAGTAAAACCTCTCTAACGCCATAATGTTCAACATTAATATAGGAGCCATGTACAAAGACAACATAATAGCATGCTATGGGCATAAGGATAATAAGACTAAGCGCAAGGACAAGCTTTTTATTATGATTAATTAGCTGTGATAATCCAGGCATTTTAATTCCTCCTACAACGCCTTAGTCTGTTTTGGGAGTAGCTACTTCTTCAATTGTAAAACCCCTGCACATCCGGATACTTGTGTGTAATTAACCTTTAGCTCCAATTGCACTAAAGCCGCCTTCAGCTCCTCCATAACGATGTAATATTCATCGTCATCCCAATCATTGCCAGCTTCTGTCCTGCATTTTTCTAAGGCTAGCCTTGTCTCAAAGGCCACATCTGCAATTATAATTTGTCCCTGCTCCGTCAATGCATCCTTAAGCTGCATAAGAAAATTAAGCCTCTCTTGTGTATTCAAGTGATGAAGGGCATAAGAGGATACGATATAATCAAACGTCATGCCCTCTAATTCCTTTGGTATGCCATTTTTCATATCGCCTATGTAGAAATTTCCCTGTGGCATTTTAATCCTAGCCTCCGCCACCATGCCCTCTGAAAAATCTAGTCCGTATATTTTATAGCCTTGCTTGTATAGCTCCTGGGTTAATAGGCCTGTACCTACGCCTACATCAAGAATATTGCTTCCCTGCGGTCCTTCAATTTTCCCTTGAACAAAGGCAAGTACATCGTAATACCCCTCAAAGGGGTAGCCCTTGCTAAAGCCCTCTATTGTACTGTCATATTCTCCCGACCATTGATCAAAGCCCTTGTTATCTAACATAATGTCCTCCTTTAGATTCCAGCTGTTGTATGTATAATGGTTTCTTTCATTAATGGGCATAAAAGCCCCACATATACTGAGTAAATTTCGGCTCCTATCGGTTAATAAATCAGGTTTTTCGATAAAAACCTTCAATATCGCCTCCCTACTGTCAGCTGATATCCCTTTAAAGCAAAATATTTCATTTTCCATATCTCCTAAGGGACAGAAGTTGCCGTATCTGCAGGATTGACAACAGGCTATAGCTATACCCTCAGGCAACTGTTTTTGCAGGTATGCTATTGCATATTCCATACTGTGTGATGCCTTTGATTTTATTACATTATTATCCAATAATACCTCGAAGTGAATATCCCTACAGGCCTCATCCATACATTTTCTGAATAGCATTTTTGTAGGCACTTCTAGAAATATCCCGTTTGAAATATAAGTAATCGCTATCGTCGTCTCAAGCAAGGTTATCCCTCCAAACACTACTTATGTGTTATATCAGCTTTATTTTTCTGCATACTTATAGCCTATCAAAAATAACGCCAGCATCATTAAATGAGCCACCAGCATGACATTAATGCCGTCAATGGTTTGGGTAAAGAAGCTTAGCAGCATGCTACTCCAGCCTGAGAAGCCTAATATATAATGCTGTGGTATCGATGATAATATGATATTCCGATTTTCCTGAACCATCATAAATTGCCAAACAAATAAAATCAGGGATATCCCCCATGCGATATTGCCATAAATGATCCCCTTTAGCTTGCCTAATTTCAAGCCACCAAAGTACTTACCCACTAGAAACCAATAAATCGCAGAACCAATCTGCCATGCATATATGAGAAGGTTAATTAGTGACCAAAAAGTCGGTGACTCAATTGTAAGCCCATAATTTAATAGCATGCTAATGACCGCTCCTGCCAAGTATGGTACTAGCACCAGTATAATTGCTTTAATTGTTTTGCTGTTTTTCATTGTACTACCTCCCATATAATTAGAAGCTTATATATTCTTCTTTAAGAATTCCACACCAGTACAGGTCACACCAATCTGCTACACCTTTGGAGTGCTTTCTCCGTGTTCCTTCGAGAGTCATGCCAAGCTTTTTCATCAAATTAAGTGCCTTTATATAATCATTTGTTTCAGCGACAATCTTGTGAAGCCTTAGGTTTCTAAAGCCATAATCCAATAGTGCCTTGCTTGCTTCATAGGCATATCCTTTTCGCCAATACTTCTGACCAATTATCCAACCTAGCTCATATATCTCTGGATAATCTATCGCATGAAATACCACATGTCCCATAACGCTATTGCTTTCCTTTTCTATCAAAGCATAGACCCTTGGGTTCTCCCCCATACCATGCTGCTTTATAAAGGCCTTAGTAGCTTCTAAATCATAGGGTGTCTCTATATGCTGCATTACCAATGGGTCCCCTAGAGCACGATGCAGTTCTTTTGCATCCGCTACAGTTAACTTTCTAATTAATAATCTGGCGGTTTCAATGTACAAACATCCATTACCCCCTTTTGATTTAATACATCACACTTCACTATCTGGGCTCATATTCAAAGGTGACTATCCCACATGCTGCACATCGATGGGCTGGTACTTTTTTTGATTTCCACATTGGAACTCCCACCAGCATTTCATTCTGATATTCTATAACTTTATTTTTTTCATTCTCCGTCCATAATATCTGTCGTGGCGAAAATACGTAGCCCTTTTTCATTTCCTTACCACATTGTGGACAATCCAACTTTTCTAGTCTTCGCATTCTAAGTCCCTCCTAAATAAACTGCTGTAAATAGTCATAGGCCTCCACCAACCAAGGATGTACTACCATTAATTTAGCGCTGTTTTCCAGCTGATGCTTTATAAAGGCATAGGCTGCAGCCTCTAAGGATTTCTCAAGCTCTTTATTCATCTCCCTTATATATGAAGACCTATCCTTTTGATCCCATTTAATTTTATCAGCAATAAATAATATCATATCTAGCTTTGAAGGATTCGCCCTCAGGGTTGTGTGGCAGGAAATCGCAGCTAAAAGCTCCTCATCCTCAATTTTAAAAATCTGTTGAGCGATTAGCCCCGACAGCTTTTGATGAAGAATCAGAGGAAAGCACCTTTCCTCTGGCAAAATCTCTATACGATAACATTCAGCTATTTCAAGCCTCTTTTCTGGGGGAATCACATCACTGATATCGTGCAAAGCGCCTACAATTTCTGCCCTTTGCCCATTCTCCCCAAAGGTCTGAGCCAGTAGCTTGGCTTCAGCAGCCACCTTTATCGAATGTTGGGCAGTAGTGTTTTTTTCATATGTCATTAAGAGCTTGAAGGCCGACTGACAAATATCCTCTGATAAATCATGTGTTTTTCTCAATTCATTTATATATGGATGCATATGATCGCCCCACTATTCTAAGCAATAGCCTATTAATCCTTTTGATTGCTGTGGTACGCAGTTTTTGTTAGCTCATAGTTAACCGAGGACTGAAGCTCTCCCAGCTGGTCCTGCCATGAATTGATAGCCACTGAGGTCTTAACAAATCCTAGGTTCTCATAGAAATGCTGTGCACGCTTGTTTTTTAGGTTTGTGTCTAATACAATTTTTGCACATCCCAGCTCATTAAATAGATGCGCCATCATCAGCCTTAGAAAAGTAACGCCATAGCCTCTGTTTTGAAAGCTTGAATTGCAAATCTTTATTCCTATTTCTGCTGTTTTTTCACCAACAGCTCTGTAGCTCATTTCTCCTACAGGGGTATCATTAACTACAAGTATTAGCAAAGGACTCGACCTATTTTCTATGCCCTTTAGCACCTGCGTCTTCGTTAATCCTAATCCATTTGGAAAACCAGCATGTGCCATAACTGCACCGTCATTCCACCAGCTTAATAGAATATCAGCATCCTCCAGTGTGGCTTCCCTTATCACTATATTCCCATGACTTAATAGCATCTGTTCCTCCTTCTAAAGAACCTATTGGTTAAAGTCCTTCTAGCTGCTTAGCTGTACTTTTCAACAGCAGTGCTTGGTATTTCAAGCTGCCATTCCCCTCCATCGCTATGGTCTTAAAGTCTATGATTTCAAAAAACCGACCTACAGCCTCCCGCAGACCCTCATCTGTAAAGAAGGAAAAGAATCTTTTAGGCTCATAATTATCCCCCTGCCATCTGCCTTCAAAATCATAGCCGCCATAAACGCCTATATATATTAGACCATCGGGCTTTAATACCCTTTTGATATTTTCCAGCACTAAAGGTAAATCTGCCTTTGGAATATGCAGCAGACTGTTCATAGACCATACAGCATCAAAGGCTCCCTCTGGAAATTCCATATTATAATAATCCATCTCAAAGGCCTTTAACCCCTTGTCTCTACAGGCATTTACCATAGAGGTGGAAATATCCATACAGGTAACCTCCAGTCCATGCTGACTCAAATATTCTCCCTGCTTTCCAACGCCTGCTCCTGCATCCAACACCTTATGCTTTTTTTCCAGCTGCATAATTTTGATAAAGCGGTCAAGCTCCTCCAGCTTCCAGCTCTGCAGCCCTCGGCCTTCTCTAAACTCAGTGCTATTATCATAGCTGCTCTTAATCTCATTTTTGTACATGTCCATTTCAGTCCCTCTTTTCCGTTGTTATCCCTTGGCTTAGCAGCTTATAGAGGCTCTTTCAGCAGGTGTATATAACTGTTGTAAAATTCTTTAGCATTCATTTTAAAGCCATCTCTTACGGCTGATGTGCCATAGGCTTGCTCTATTCTTTTAATCAGTTCACAGCCAATCCTATAGGTAAACCTGTCTTGTCCGAATAAATGCGCTATACAAGCCTCGTCAATAAGCTTGATTTTCTTTTATAAACCTAATCAGAGCATCAGTTTGGCTGATTGTCTCACTATAGCTCTCCTTGTGCCTAAAGCCATAGAAGGGTTTATCCTTTTCTGTTAAAGCTTCTAATAGCCGTTGGCTGCTGGTGCCATTACTATAGTATTCCCCGTGCTTTAACACATTTTGGTAGGCCCTATGCTGCATTAGAGCTTCAAAGGATAATTTACCACGGCAGTAGTCAACAAAAAGCCTGTAGGCTTCATATTCAATTTTCATATTCTGCTATCCTCCTGAATATTTGCCTCTATTTCTTTTGCTGCCATTCTGAGTTCCTCACATACTGCCCTCTTCTAATATACGCTGAAGCAATATTTTCACCCAGCTTATCCTCTTCTTTTGCAGCTGTGGGGATGGGCCTTGGGTCCAATATTTGATAGGCTTCACTTTCTTTTATGCTTATTTGATTAAATACAATCGGTAGACCCGCAGCGGTAAAATGGCTTTTACCCGTCATCAGCTGAAAATGAATATGGGGCTCACTGCTATTGCCTGTGTTGCCGCATCTAGCTAAGAAGTCACCCTTCTTTAGATTTTGACCTACCTTTACAACAATGCTGTTGGGCATTATATGGGCTATCATGCTGTATTCATTATCATAATGCTTGATGACCAATTGATTCCCGCATATATCCTTGATATTGGTGTCTAGTTTGCCATTGCCATATATTCTGCTATCCTCACATTTATCATAGATATAGACTACTGTACCGTCTTCTGGTGCAATGATTTCTTTGCCATAGCAATAATAATCCTCTGGCTTATGTAAATCACCATTATAGGTTTTTCCCTTTTCATCAATGACTAGAAAGTCATAGGCATATCTTTGGGAGGGAATAAACCATGAATGAGAAATTTCTTTATATACCCCGCCATTAACAACACTCCATTCACCTTTAAAGGGGAGAATATAATTGCCTTTACAGCTATAGCTTTCCTTGGTGGGTAGCTTAAACCCAGACCGTATGGGCGCAGCTGGTAAAGTGATTAGCTGCTTTAAGCATTGCAGATTAAATCTTAGGTTGAAAATAAAGTCTACAAAGAAGAGCAGGAAGAAAAACCAAAAGAACTCTAAAGACCTAATATTTAGTAATCTCCCTAAAACTCCTACTAAGCCAAGCCACTTAAGGCTATTGATTATCCTTAAAAATACCTTCATCGATTATTCCTCCTTGCAATATTCACAACAACACCTTACTCACAAGATGCAATCTTGCATAATCCTCCTCAATACTAATGAGTCCCTCATCTCTATATCCATTCCTTTGAAACCAACTCAGATTTCCGTTAGGAAAAACCCCGTCTTCATCGCTGATGGCTATTATACGTTTATAATTATTTACCAGATCTTTTTCCAATGCCCTCAGAGGATATGATTTATTGTCATATGAAGTGTCTGAGGACAGATAGGAGCAGGTCAAAAATGCCGTTTCTATCTTTATAGTCTAGTCTTTTTCAAGAATGCTCTTTATTGAGTTAAAAGTTTGTTTGCTTTCAAATGAACTCTTATACAATTTTCTAACCAATGCTAGATTTGCATATTTCCTTGAGGGGAGAATTTTCGAAGTAAATGAGATAGAAGGCGACAATGCAAATGAGTAGGTCACATCTATTTCCCTTCGTTTTGTCATCTCGTTGTAAATTTCGTCTATATTAGTAAATGTCCTTCTAATCCCCGCAAGGTTGCCTTCATTACTATTTCTCTCTAAGTTGCTTAGCTCTTTCCTAAACAGCTTTGTTTCCTTTTGCTTTCTTATACAATCAATATTATCGAATAGTTCAATTTTACTTGTCGACCTAGAAATTACATAATTGCTAATCGAAGGCATCTCTTGCTTGTACAGCTCCATCCCTACTTTTGCGTTTACGTCTTTATAATACGCTGATATATTAGCATCCAAATTTTGCATTAATTTATTAACTAACGAGCCCCTATTTATCAAATTATAATCACTCAAAATTCTTTCTCTGCGGGGATTGAGTTGGTAGTTTACATTTAAGGTATTACTTATCAAATAATAATCGATTGTTCTACCTATAATTCCACCACCTAAAGCCTCCTCATTCCCGAAAATATTATGCTTAATTTCCAATAGCTTATTTTTATCATATTCATTGGAAATATCTCTAAATATACTCATATCAAGAAATTTTCTTGCTGATGATGTCCAAAACTCTGATAGCTCATCTTGCTTATACAGTATCTCATCATAAATAACAAGTGCATTTAATACGTCAGTAAGAACACCAATACAGCTTTCATCAAAGTAGCTTTCTTTATAAGTAAAAAAGGAGAAAAACAACTCTAAAGACCAATTATCTATCAGTATAGAAACCATACATAGCCTCCTTTTCCAAACATATTAATATACTTAGTTCGGTACATTACCCTCGTTTTAAAAGGGATGCTTATTCAACAAGTTCTCTTCCTTTGAATATGGTGTTAACATAATACTCCTCCTCTTTTTTCCTGATTTTCTTATAAATATCACTAATGCCACTAATATCGCTTATCATGTTAACCACCACCCTTACTTTATATATTATATAAAATACTCAAATCTCGAACCAATAGCACCGATACTTATCCTTTTTTTCAAATCCTAAGCCTTCTGCCAGTTTTATAGAAGCTGTATTACTGTCGCTACAATCCCAATAGGGTGTATTGCCTTGATTATGGCAGGCTTTAATAAATTCTACAGCCAAACCACCTGCATAACCTCTATTTCTGTATGTACTTATGGTTTCAATGCCAATTGCCTGCAGGTTGCCCACCTTAAAGCCAGTATAGCATACAGCAACAATTGCCATATCCGCCACAGCATAGAAACATATTCCCTCATTTAAAAAGCTATCTATGCTTCCCCAAAACTGCTGTAGTCTCTCGACGATAAGGTCTGAATTCAGCAGGCCTGGCTGCAATTCTCCGTTGTATCTTCTGATATCCGGCAGCCTTGCTTGTTTGATTTTACTATGCTTGCTTTCATTTAGGCAATGAACCCATTGATAACCGAAATCCAATTTTCTATTCTTAAAAAGCTCTTCTATTTTTATATCCCAGCCTTGATGAACTCCAGAGATTTCAAAGCTATTAATCTTCATCTGCTTTAATTCCTTTAGCAGCCTACTGTCAATACATTCACCTATCTCCTTCAAGAACTCAGGATTTTTTTCATCTCCAAGTAAATAATACCCCTGCATTCCTTGGCACCATAATAATGCCGATGTTGGATTTTTAGTGTTTTCGGTATAGATTTTTCCTGGATTACTGCCTAAAACAACTGCCTTTGCTTCTGGAAAATTGTTGATCCCCTCTAGCAATGCTTCTACTCTGTGGAAATCCTTGTAGTCAAGCTCATTAATCAACTAAATCACCACCAATATCTCATATTTTGTCAACCCCTGCATGCATTCATCCTTTATCCTCTCTTTGTCTTGGCATTACAATATGGCGGCATTTAAGGGTAAGCTAAAGCCCCGCATAGCTGTTGCTTTATTTGATCTCCAACAAAAAATCCAAGGCCTTCTTATATAACAAGGGTTGAATCGCTGGGTAGGTCAAATGCTCTGGCAGCTCATCAAATAGTCTAACCTCTGCAATCTCTGTCTCTGGCAGCTGACCCAGAGTCTTTATGTCTGTAACAAATAGTCTGCCATAGCTTTGGCTAGCTCCCCTAGTGACTGAATACTCACATATTGTCTTTAGGACATAATCCTTTGCCCCAGTTTCCTCCTCCAGCTCTCTGCGGCCTGCTGTTTCAATGGTTTCACCCTTTTCTCTATGTCCACCGGGTATTTCCCAGGTATCTCTTTCTTTATGGCGGACAAAAACCGCCCTTCCCTTATGCATTGCTACTATTACGGCAAATTCCAGCCTTTTATCCTCAACTGTACCTATATTATAAAAATCTATTTTCATAGCTCCTCCTTATTTTCCTTTCGATGTCTTGGGTATTTTATTCCCACCTATTATATACTCCCTGCAATAGCTCTGCTGTCAGTACTTCCCTATCCTTCTCTGTAATTTTTATATTATCTCTTGCAAAATTGAATATCTCCAATCCAATTTCAACACTTGGCGCCTCCCAATAGGCCACCTGCTCTTGAAAGCTACCCTTCCATGAAACATACTCAGGCTCTTGAAAATAAAAATATTTACAAAGCTCAAGCTTAAAATCATATGGGGCTTTTATTGTTACCGATTCTGCTCTATCAGCATTATGAAGGGCCTCCAGCACACCCTTCTTAATAATAGGATAGGTTTCCTGTATACTGGGTTCCCATTTTTGGCATTTATCCTTTACGCTTATATGCTTCACCCTTTGACTAAGGGCCATGGCTTCCTTTCGTGAAGCCTCACAGCCTATATTAGCTAAGTACTTTACTCCTTGAAAGCTTAAAACCGCCATACCAATCTCTGCTATATGCAATCCATTTAGCCAAAAGCCCTTTATTGGTGGAGATTGAATGGTGTGGGGAAAGTATGCATTTTCTTCTCCATTTCTAGCGCCTCGTCGTAGTTAAAACTTTGATTAGACCCTGAGGAAAATTTTCATATAGCGAGGCGGAGGAAGAAGTAATATCGAGTAATATTGCGACTGACGACAACGAAGCTATATGGAAATTTGACCAGGGATAACTAAGAATTTAATTGCGATGCGGCGCTAGCATGCTGCCCTAAGGTAATGAGGCCAAAGGGTTGGATTTCCGCTTGTCCCCTTATTCTTCTCCAATAAAAGCATCTGTCTGGAGTATCTACTAGCCTCACATTGCATGGCAGCTTATCCAGAAGCACGTTTGACTCAGGATTTCCTGCATAGTGGGCATCATAATACAAAATCTCGTCTATTCCAAACTCTTCAGCAGCTTCACAAACCGCCAACACATCGGAGGTCATTTTTTCTCTGCCCTGAATTCGCCAATCATCACTGCCATTTATCAGCTGTGTACCATCACCATCGAAAATCCCCGACGCACCCTCCATATCTGAAATCAGTATTAATTGCTTTTTCATGGCACCTCTCCCTCCATTCATGCATTTTAAAATAGCCAACTAATCCTATTTCCTGCAAGTAAGGATTAATTTTTCACTATTCTATATATTCTATCTAGAACACCCATTCCCTCTATTTTTTACAAAATATAGCATTTTTCTATGGGGCTAAGGCGTTTGTCATATAGTCCAATGTTACCAGTCAAAAAAAAAGAAAAATGCCTAGCATTAGCCCTTCTAATGATGGCATTATAATGTTTCTACATAATTTCAATTCTAATTTCCATAAATTACTTTGCTCCCCAGCATCGCTTTATTTCTCAATTAATTCCCGTATACCCCTTTCTATAGATATAAGGCAAGGCATCAAATAGCCTACAGAAATAATAATCAATCCAATAGCAGATCTTAGTATAACAATGCTGATACCATCGTTTTCAATTATTGCAATAAAGAATGCTATAATCTGAGCTATTAGATATAGGCTGCCTAAAAAAACAATTGCCTTCCCCAATCCCCTTATGGCATCGTAATTGACCTTTTCCGTTTTGTTAGGATCGCCGTATTTAGCAGCATGACAATCCTTGCAAAGTATTTCTTCCATACTGCCATAGTTTACATAAATACTCTTATTACAGGATTTACAGTGCATGGTATCCTCACCTCTATATTGTTTATAATCCCCTCCGCATAAAGGTACTGCTGTAGCAAATAATACGCTTATTATTTTCCCTATTTAATCTTATCTGCCACATCGATTATCATCTTCTGGCATTTTCTACAATAATAGGTCTCCACCTGATTTTCATACCAATCCGTTAGCTTAATCCCACTTTGAAAATGGCTCACTAAGGCCCCCTTATTTTTTTCCGCCTCAATCCATTTTAAATTGTCTCTAGGACTGTTTAAATAGCCCTTTTCCATGCTTTTATGACAATATGGACATTCCATTTATAGTTCTCCAATTCTTTATTATATTTATGTGTTTAAGACTGCTATTTCCTTAAAGCCCTCAGTTCCTCAACAATTGCCATGGAGGCCACAGCAATAATAGTGCCTAAATATAATATGCTATACAAAATTCTATAGTGATTTAGTAGATCAGTTGGAAAGTCCACCATTCTACTGGACAGTATAATGATTAAAAAATATCCCAATATAAAAACACCTATTCCCATTATGATTCTTTTGACTATCGTCATTTTTATCCTCCTTATCCCTACAAAAAGGATTTGATTTCCACACTATTCCTAATTCTAGCAAAAGTCACCATTTCCTTTATTTTTTACAAAATATAGCAGTTCGCCACTAAATCTTGAAATAAAGCTGAATATAGATATTAAATCCTATTATAATGGTATTAGCGATGCTTTTTTTTAAAAACAAAAAAACTGCTGACAAGTTTTATTTGTCAACAGTTTGAACCATTTTAATAATCGGCTCTTAGCTTTATTACTATCCACGTCTCTTTTTAGGTGTTACCTTAGGTATCGCCAGCATAGCAATATTATATGGAATAACCTCAGGTCTGGTCTTGTCCTTTTTGTCCTTTAAAAACTCATTTGTCATGGCCTTCAGCTTTTCCATAAAGTCTTTGATTTCATCCTTTGTCAAATAGTAATCATTATAATGATTTAAATATTTTAGGTGCTCAATTGGCTTTTCAGCTGCCCTATAAAAGTCCTCACTGATTTTTTCAAAGATTGAAATTGATGCTTGATTTAATGATTGCAGCATAGCATCATCAACATTTTGCATAAAGCTCTTATCAATAACTAAATTCTTTGCAGCTGGCAAATAGTATTTTTCAATAATACCTGACTTGACCTTTTCATCCACAAGCTCTAGGATTCCAACCTTCAGAAGACTTTTAATATGATAGTTTACCTTTGCATGGGGCTCCCCTAGCTTATCAGCTATCTGCTTAGCTGACTGTGGCTGTTCTCCATCGAAGCTTTCAAAAATTTCAACCCGGTAGGGATGCGAAATGGCTTTAATTTGTTCTAAATCCCTCAATACAAGAATGTCCTTCATATACCTTCCCCTTTTTATGTTCGATTAATTAAATTCTAAACTAATTATATTGTTTTTTAGTAAGCTTGTCAAAAATAATATTAATATTTCGTAATATGTAATCGTTATCATTGAGTTTATTGCTCTTGGTTATTAATTAGAATATTGACAGCTTCAGCATCTTTGATAAATCCTCCAGCACCTTGATGCCGGCTATGCTATTTCCTTTTTCATCTAAGGCAGGTCCCACTACACCTATCCCCATCTTACCAGGCACTACAGAAAGTATACCACCACCCACGCCACTTTTCGATGGAATGCCCACATTTATTGCAAATTCTCCGGAGGCATTGTACATACCACAGGTTACCATAAAGGTTTTAGCCAGCTTTGTAAATTCACTATCTGCCAATCGTTCTCCGGTTGCTGGCACTATACCATCATTGGCTAAGAAGAGGCCAATTTGTGCAACATCCTGGCAGGTTACCTCAAGAGAGCATTGCTTAAAATAGACATCCAGACTCGCTTCAACATCTCCGGTAATAACACCGACATCCCTCATAAAATATGCCATTGCCCTATTTCTATCTCCAGTTCGTTTTTCAGACATATATACGGCTTCATTGATATTTATATTTGGATTTCCGGTTATTTTTTTAAAAAAGTCTAGTATTCTATTAAACCGCTTTTCTCCTTCGCCATTTATCATGGAGGTTACGGCAATGGCTCCGGCATTAATCATAGGATTAAAGGGCTTGGAGGGTCTTACGATTTCCAGCTTCATCATTGAATTGAAGGCATCTCCAGTTGGCTCCATTCCAACCCTGCTAAAAACCTCCGTAATACCATTGTCCTGAAGAGCCAAGATTAAGGTTACTACCTTTGAAATACTTTGAATCGTAAAGGAATATTGATAATCTCCTGCACAATACTGCTTTCCAGAAAGCTCTGCCACACATATACCCAGCGCTGTCTTATTCGCCTTTGCCAGCTCTGGTATATATGTCGGCAGATTTCCTGATTTAGTTAAATCACTGTTTTTATCAAGGATATCCTTTAGCATTTTTTCCATATCAACACCTGCCTTCTAAGTTTACAAGTTAAAGATATAGAAAAAAGCATATAAAGTCAATCCTAATCGTGGAAGCTACTATTACCTATAAATTCTCTAATAATTGAGGTTCTTGGAATTTCAATTTCATTTTCCAGGGCTACAAAATAGTTAAGAAACTTTAATAATCTTTTAGCCTCTGAGTAATAATTGCTGGTGCTGTCTACCTGTCTTAACAATGGCTCTGCATATTTCTTTAAAACGCTTAATTCGTATACCAAAGCTGAGTTAAACATGATATCAGCCTCCTCCTGATAGGGGAAGATATTTCTTTCCTCTCCCCTCCGGACCGAATTCCACAGGAATAATGTTCTTTCAGCATCATTTGAACGGTACTTATGATCCCTAACGATGCGTCTTATCAGTCTTGTATCTGTTGTCGGAATTCTGTTATGCTCATCTATATTTAGCTGTGTTAATGCGCTGATGTAGATCTTAACCTTTTTATCCCTTGGGATTGTGTTGGTCAATTCGTCGTTCAAAGCATGTATTCCCTCTAATATAAGAGGCTGTCCGTGCTTTATTTGAAGCTTCTTTCCTTTGTATTCTCTGCTACCGGTATGGAAGTTAAAGGTCGGTATATCCACCTCTTCTCCCAGCAGCAATCTGTTTAAATCATTGTTGAATAGATTGATATCAATGGCATGAAGGGCTTCAAAATCATATTCTCCCGACTGATCCCTTGGGGTATGCTCTCTGTCTACAAAGTAGTCATCCAATGATATAGAAACAGGATTCAAACCATTGACCTTCAATTGGATCATCAATCTCTGAGCAAAGGTGGTCTTCCCTGAGGATGACGGCCCCGCTATTAAAATCAGCTGCTTTTTATCTATAGTTTCGGTGATTTTGTCCGCTAACTCTGCTATCTTTTTTTCATGCAATGCTTCTGCAATTCTGATGAACTCCCCTTCTCTGCGGGAAACTATGATATCGTTCAGGGCTGCTACGTAATCAATTTGAAGAATTTCTCCCCATTTTTCTGCCTCCCGAAAGACCTTAAAAAGCTTTGGATGCTCTTCGAATTCGGGTAACTGACCGTTACATTCTAGGGTTGGAAATTGAATAACAACCCCTGGAGAATAGAATTGCAGCTTGAAGCTTTTGAGATAGCCAGTAGTGGGCACCATGTAGCCATAGAAATAATTCTTTAACCAGCCGCATTGGTATATATTGATATAGGGCTTTTCTCGATACTTCATCAGCTTAACCTTGCCCAGCTGTCCATATTCTCTGAATATATCCTTGGCTTCATCCACAGGGATTCGGCTCTTTGTAAAGGGTACATTTTCTTCGATAATTTCTCTCATTCTTCCTTCAATTCTTTCTACATCCTGTTGATCTATAGGCCTTTTATAATGTATTTCACAGTAAAGTCCCTTACTAATAGAATGCTCCACTGTAACTCTGCAATCTGAAAATATTTCCATGCAGGCTCTAATAAAGACAAATACAAGGCTTCTTTGATATATCCTAGCCCCTATTGAGGATATATTCGTAATGAATTTTACTTCTGAGTCCTCATCCAGTTTGTAATTAAGCTCCTTTAATTCATTGTCCACTAGAGCTGCCACCACCAGTTGGTTGTCCTTTGGCTGAAACTCCTTACTTATTTCCTCCAGGCTTATTCCCTTTGTGTAGTGATAGGTCTTATTTTCTATTACAGCTGCTATCTTACTGGTTAAAGAAGTCATTGACATATGTAAATCCCCCTATTCTTATTGACATCTATTAATATATATTAGATTTTTTTAATGCTATTAATCAAATTTATTGACTAAGGAAATTGGATATTGCCATAGGAGTGCATATATATTTTAGTTTATACAAAGTTAAAAGTTTATCGCGCATTGCCTAGGGCTAATATCATTTAAATTTCAATAAATTAGCCCGTAAGGTACTAAGCAGGAAACTTTTGACTTTGTGTAAACATATTGCTCATCTCTATTACGCAACTTCCCCACCTATATAGTATTTTACCTTAAGTTAAGGCGTTATATATAAAATAAGTATTAAATTTTTATTTAAAAGGAAAAAAGTCCTGCTTTCGCAGGAGCTTTTTTACATCATTGGTCTACTGGGGGTAGATATTTCACCCAAAGCATGACCAGCTTCATCTTCATATATATTGCGAACTGCTAAATCACCAATTGCGACTATTCCCACGAGCTTGCCATTTTCTACAACCGGCAGTCTTCTTATTTGATTTTCACCCATTATTTTTGCAGCCTCATGGACATCCGTATCCGGTGTTACTGAAATCACTTTATTGGACATTACTCTGCTTACCGTATCATTGCCATTGATTCCTTCTACCACTGCACGGACAACGATGTCTCTGTCGGTTACAATTCCTACAGGCTTTTTCTGATTATCGGTGATGGGTATAGAGCCAACATTTAAATCCTTCATCTGCTTTGCCACCTGACTGATGGAAGTATTGGAATCAGCCATGGATATTTGTGTTGTCATGACATCTCTAACCTTCATATGAACCCTCCTAAATAATGTTTTTCCTATCAGATTTATTTTGACCCTTTAGGAATTTTTTATGAGGGGATGTCATGATTTTTACAAAAGAGCGCCTTCCAATTCCTTCAAGCCTATTGGTGTTTTAAAGACAGACGCAATCAGTCTGGTGTCATAATCCTTTTTGTCAATATCATTGCAGGAGGTGAGAATACATTGAATGTTGGGAAATCGCCATTTGATATTGGCTATAAATATGTCTCCTCGAGTTTCCTTCATAATGAGATTAACCACAAGAAAATCAGGTTTAAATACCTCGATCATTCTTACTGCATCAAATTCATCTGCCAGCTTCGCATCATGGCCTAATCTTGTGATACTATCCTTCAAAACCAAGCCTTCAAATCGTGAATCATTTACAATAAGCACTCTCTTTCCCATAGCTAATCCACCTTTATTCAATATTATGTTCCATATTATATATTTTTTCTACTAATTTTTGCATATTCCTTCTTTTTCTGTAATTTAACAAAGATTCAGGCAAAAACAAAAACCGAAAAGCATAATTTCCTGTACATTACAAAAGCTCCTCTAGGGAGCTGTTTAAGCTAGTTTATTAGACCCATTCTATCAAAAGGATATATCCTTATTAATGCCCTTCCCACAATATCGGATGAATCCACTAGCCCCAGTGTGCTGTCTCGACTGTCTAGGCTATTGTTTCGATTATCTCCCATAACAAAAACCTTTCCCTCGGGGATTTTTAGGCTGAGCTCACCACGAGTATAGGAATATTTTAAATAATCCTCCAAATAGAGTGTTCCATTGATATAAACCCTACCCGCCTCAATTTTCAAATCATCTCCTGCAACGGCTATGACTCGTTTAATCAGCAGCTTTTCCTTACCGTCGTCAGTTTTGAGCTTTGACTTAAAAACCACGATATCCCCTTTATGCGCCATCCGCTTTGTCATGTGTCTATTAATTATCACAAAGTCATCCTCCTCCAGCGTCGGACTCATTGAATAATTTTTAACTATCGTGGGTTTAATTAAAAATGTAATTAAGAGAGTAAAGGATATAGCCAATAGAAATACTTTTGTACCCTCCATTAATTTATCCTTCATTAGGGGCCCCTACCTTCATCTTAACGTCTTATTAATAATTTTATCATTTTATTAGTTTGAAATCAATTTAACCTTAGGGATATAATAGAAAAAATCCCAAGGTCTAAGCCTTGAGATTTATTATAATGAGCCAATTTTATTGAATGGAAACAGCCTTACAAAGGCCTTCCCTACGATATCCTCCTGATCAATAAAGCCTATCGTCCTGTCTCTACTGTCCATGCTATTACCTCTATTATCTCCCATTACAAAGAGCTTTCCTTCAGGTATAATCAGTCGCTCTCCTTCAACATCCTTGCCATCGGTATCTATACCATTGAGATATGCCTCATCCAATAGCTGACCATTCCGATATATTTTACCTTCCTCTATAAACAGTTCGTCATTAGGCAGGGCTATAACTCTTTTAATTAAAAGCTTATTATTGCCAATGTTTGTTTTTAGATCAGATTTAAACACTATGATATCTCCATAGCTTGGTGTTCCTCTTTTATATAATAGACGATTTATAATTAAAAAATCGTATTCCTCTAAGGTTGGACTCATCGAGTGCTGTCTTACAATTGTAGGTTTAACAAAGGTAGTGATAACAAGTGCTATGACAACTGATAAGACAATAGTTTTAATCCATTCGATAATTTCGTTTTTCATCTAAAATCCCCCTGTCTGCGTAAAAAGCTTCCTACTCATTTTACCACTTGGATAAAAATAAAGCAACTTCAAAAGCTTCATTCAGCTTTATCATAATCAAGGGGAGCCAGCTGCTATTCTGTAACGAATTCGTCCACAACCTCAGTTAGGTTGTCATAATTAATATTATCCTTAATATCGTCCCAAACAACCTCTTCATCCATAACCAAAATTAGCTGCGGCACCTCATGAGCCACTTCTAATAGCTCCTCAACGGCTTCAGATACCTCTACATCCTCACGAACATATACAACAGTATACAAGATATCCTCCTCAGAGCCCTCTATAAAATCAAGGTATTCCTCATAAGCATCCTCGCTCTCTTGTATTGTCTCATCATGCTTAAATATAAACACCGGTTTTTTAGTGGAGCGCTTTATCACCTTTTCTAAATCAGCCACATCAACAATTTTCTTCACTTTCTTCGCCATATTTATACCTCCCAATCATGCTATTGTGTATTATTAATTATTGTATATTACCCTTTAAACGATATTATAACTTATAAAAAAAATATTATGTAATTTGTTGTAATTTCCACTCATCTACTACCCATAGACATTATAACGTAACCAGGTTTAAATTCTAGCCATTGCTTTCCCCTAAGGTCTGGATTGCCAAAGCATAATCCTTCTCAACCAAGTTAAAGCTCTGGGCTGTAAAAGCCTTTAAGGATGCCGCATTATTTTTTGCAATAAGGCCGCTCATGAGTTCCACACCCTCCGTACGGGCGTATTCTGTCGCTTTGCTTAATAACAGCCTTGCGATACCTCTCTTTTGATATAGCGGATCTACACCTATTAAATCTACCCAAATACCTTTATAGTGAAGCGTATTTACTCTTAATAGGGATATAAAGCCGACAAAGGCCTCGTCAAGAACAGCAACAAATATCCTATTGCCCACCATACCAATGACATTCAATACTTCATTTGTAGAATATTTACAATCATTGAATACTTTACTCTCCAGAATTAAGAGCTTTTCAGCCTCCTTAAGCTCAGCCTTAATAGGCCTGATGGTAATGTCCAAATAATCCCCCCCTTATTCTATAGCTTTACCCATGTAAAGGGTATCAAAGTATTCTCCATCTATTTTGATGGATTTTCGAAGCCTTCCCTCAACCACAAAGCCCATTTTTTTATATAGTTGAATTGCCCTTGTGTTATCGACGCGAACCTGAAGCTCAATCTTTTTTATTATATCAGTTTCCACCGCCCAGTCCAGCATAAAATCCACTAGGCAGGTACCTACACCAATACCCCAATAATCCTTTAAAACCGACATGCCAAACATTCCGCAATGGGCTATTCTACCTCGGTTTCCGCCGGAGAAGTTCAATATGCCTATTATTTTACCCATATATTGGGCTACAATAAATAGTGAATTGCAGCTTTTATTATGCTGCTCAATTATTTCCTCCTCCTGACTGGCAGTAAACCCTAATTCCTCACTGCCATAGGTTAGGTTATCACTCTCTCCCCCAACAGTATTGAGAAGCTGCAGTATTTCGTCAGCATCTGACCTTGTTGCTGGTCTTACAATCAATTCTTTATCATTATATATGGTATATATTGTCATATGATGACCCCCGAAATCATTAAATATCCGTCAATTACAACTCCTAAATAATTAAATTATATCTTACTTTTCTATAGTGTCAATAATTTCATTTGCATTTCTGTTGAAATGGTTAAGTATTTTGTGTTATTCTTTTGTTGTAGGCGTTGTCAGAAAGGATTGAAAATAATGGAGAGAATAAAGGATTTTTTACACGACAATACGGATATTTTTGTTGCAATCATCATAGCCCTGGCAATGTTTTCAGTTGTAGCTGTCAACTTAGGTGATTGGTTTAAGCTGGATACCAGTATCGAAATGGCAGAGAAAAAAGATAAGGATGCAGATAACACCCCTGATAAAGAAGAAGAGGCGCCACCTGTAGAACAAGAGGATGAGACTCTTGTAGATGAGGAACCGGTTGAAGAGAATAAGACAGAGGTAGAAGCACCTCCCGCTACAGCCATTATCGTTGAGATTATACGTGTTGTGGTGCCTGACGGAACTCCTGGAATAGGCATTGCCAATATTTTAAAGGAAAAGGGCCTCATATCCGATACCGCTGAGTTTGTAAAGGTAGCTGAAGAATTGAATTTAGGCACTAAGTTAAAGTCAGGAGCCTTTGACATACCATCAAATGCTACCATAGAGGAAATTGTAAAAACAATTGCCAAACAAAGATAATATACATAAAATCAGAAGGGAGAGCCCTTCTGATTTTTCATTTATATATGTGAGGAAATTGCATAATGCTGCGTTGTCGTCAATCACCATAGCTACTACTATGCCTCAATCCTCCGCCTTGCAGCGTGAAAATTAATCCTGCGTCATTTATCCAAATATCAACAGGTCAGCACACTAGGCAATGCGCGATAAACTTTCAACCTTGTATAAACTAGAATATGTATGCACTCCAATGTTATTATACAAATTTCTCATGTAATTTATTTACAAATAATTCTGTCATGGATTTTAGATAAAAGTCTGCAGTGGACTTTAATTCCTCCTGATGCCGATGGGAGTATTCATCATACAGACCTACAACAGTCATACCCGCTGACTTAGCCGACATTGCCCCCGCCACAGTGTCTTCAAAGGCAATTATTTTCTCCGGCATAATTGAAAGCTTCTCCGCCGTTTTTAAATAGACATCCGGGTGGGGTTTGCCCCTGTCAACCTCACAGGAGGTTACGATGACCTCGAAATATTTGTCTATTTGATGCTGCTGTAGAACTGCTGTCAGCAGCTCTCTTGAACAGCTGGTGGCAAGTCCTATCTTAATATTGCGTTCCTTGAAATAATTTAAGAGCTCCAACGCCCCCGGCTTCAACAGCACCTCATGGCTATAGTAGTCAACAGCCATACGTATCCATAGGGCCTTTATCTCTTCCACCGACTCTTTAAGCTGAAAGGTATCCTTAAAATATCCTGCTGTTTCAGTAAAGCTCATACCGGCTGTTACTACGCCAATATCCTCCGGAACCGTCAAACCCCTCTGTCCTAAAAAATCTAAATCTATCTTCTCCCATACCCACATTGAGTCCACCAGTGTTCCGTCTAAATCAAAAATTGCGCCATCGTATTTATGCAATTGATATCCCCCTTTGTAAAATTTATTCTAAGTCATCTAGTTCATGTATCCTATTGTATTTGTCCCTGCTTTCACGGGTGTATTCATTGAGCTTAATCAGATTAACCCGCCATAAATATATCACGTATGGGATAAATAACAGCATTAGCATTGGTATTTTTGCCATTAATATAAAGTTAAACAATCCATGTAATAGTAGTGGGATCAAAAGAGATCGTGAATGGTATACTTTACTTTCCTTTTCATTAGACGTAAACTTCGCAAGGGAAAGATAATACCCCATTGTAACCGCAAATAGCGTATGTGCCGGTACTGAAAGTAGTCCCCTCATAACAGCCACATAGTAATTTCCAGTGTATCTGAAAACAACATACATTATATTTTCAACAGTAGCAAAGCCCAGAGCGGAGAATACAGCATAGACTATACCATCCAGCTTTTCGTTAAAGCTTTTGTCGTTAAATGCACCATACAGCACCACAGCCCTCTTGAAATATTCTTCCGTAAGCCCCGCAACGATAAATGCAGTATAGGCGATACCCAACACGCCACTAAAAACATTTATTCTAAGCAGCAGCTTTTCAATATATAGAACCGGTATAACCGAAAGAGCACCCAATATAAACATTTTCATAAGCAAGTATAGGGGCTCTCTATCGTAGCGATCCACTAAATATATGCCCATACCTAGCGCGATACCCGGAGTTACGGCAATAACAAATAATCGAGTAATCATAGTAGTCTCCTTTCATTTCATCGGAAAGTTCTTTTTATTTCCTATGAAATAGGGGGTTGTTAAGGGGGTTTCCCCCTTATTAAAATAAGGAGGATACAGCGAAGCGTCCTAAGGAACGCATGGGTTCCTTTGGAAAACAAAAGTGGTGAAGCCGCTTTTGTTCCAAGCTGACATGCTGCCCTTAAAAGCTTTTTCTTTATTAGTATTGTAGATTACAAGTCAACTATCCCTTTTATATCATACCTTATATTTACAAAAGTTTTAAGGCCAATTTTTTCACAAAGCTGCAGAAATTTTTTGAAGGGGCTGTTATGTGCTTAAATCCTGTAAAAAAGGATGCCTAAGCATCCCTACGCTATAGCGCATTTATCAAATTTTCAACATCCTGAAGCATTTGATTTCTAATAAGATCATCGGTTTCTGGTACTTCAGAGAGGTTCCTGTAGGTTACATTTGTAATGCCACAATAGTTAAGTATGCCCTTCACAGCGATATCCTCCATAGCCTTTGCCAGACCCAGACTATTCATTTTCTCCAGTGTCATAGCTGAGGTTGAGAATATGAAAGCCTGCTTATCCTTTAAGAGTCCCTCATGGCTGCCGTCGGTCTTGTATGTGAAGGCAAAGCCCTCCGTAAGTACCCTGTCAAACCATCCCTTAACTATAGCAGGAGGACCGCTCCACCACACAGGATATATCAATACTATAGCCTCTGCCCAACCTATATCTGAATGCTCAAGGGCAACATCATCACTGACGGTTTTACTGGTCATTTTTATAAAATCACCCATTGACAGCATAGGATTGAAATTAGAATCATAGAGGTTCTTAACGATAAATTCATAGCCCTTCTCTGTTAGCTTGTTTTTTATCTTATTTAGTATTAATCCATTGAAGCTGTCGGGATTTGGATGTCCAAAAATAATAAGTACCTTCATTAGCTCTCCTCCATTATATTTTTTTCAATATTATTATGAGCTAATAAAAGTAACCTTAGTCCAATTATCTGTTTTTTCCCTCCAATACCTCTGCTCTTTCATTTGCCTTCTGTATAAGGGCTGATTTATATACGATATGACGTTCCTGCTTGCCAAAAGCAATCTCTCCAAGCTCATCATGGCAATATGTTTCAAAAAATAATACATTTCCCTCGATTTTAGTCAATTCTGCCTTTACAGTTACTGTCATCCCCTGCAATGTTGGACTTTCATGGATAAGCTCCAGCTTCTTAGCCACTGAAATATAGCCATCGGGAACATTGTACCCCACCAGAGCAACAGCAGCCTCGATCATCATGGTTATTAGAGCAGGTGTAGAAAGTAGGGTTTCAATGCCACTCCTGCCGAAGCTTACGGTTGTATCCTCATAGGCAACCTTTTTCTGAAGAGTATAGGTCATGCCTTCCTTTAAATTAATATCCAGCATAAATACGCCTCCTTTAGTTAACTTTATATATGTATACCTAAATTATGGCTTAATTATCAAATTTTATTAAATAAATTCGATTAAAATATCATGATCTTGATTTAGTCCCGATATGAGGAGATGTGATATTTTGAGAAGCAAATATAAGGCTTAGTCCCGTTGAAGGAATAAGCCTTTATGCTTTGTTTAACATTTAGATTGTCAGGCATATACATCTATTCTTCAAGAGTAGTATCCCGATTGATAGGCCATCCTGCTGCCACAAGAGGACGATTTCTAACAAGCATTATGCCCAGAATTACGATAAGGGCTCCTGTGCTCAGTAAAATCACTTCAATTTTTATAATATCTGCCAAAGGACCGAATATCAGCATTCCTATAGGCATCATAACACTGTTAATCATACCTAAAACACCAAAAACTCTTCCCATAAAAGCCTCCTCAACCCTTTCTTGAAGGAGAACTGTTGAGGGTGTATTGAAAAAGGGCATTACGATTCCCCATATCCCCATGAACAGCAGGTATAAGGAGAATAGGGGTACCCAGCCAAGGATAATGGTGCATAAGCCCATCACAATAGCTGAAAAGGCCATAGTATGGATTCTGTTTTTAAAGCCCCCCCAAGAGGCCATAACGACACCGCCCAGCATCATGCCTACCGCAAAGGTTATCTCTATAGCCGTCAGCCGCCATACATCCTCACCGAAGCTGCGGGCAACCTGTAGCGGAGTAAGAAATGCCACCGGTGAAACCAAAATGAAAAATAGTGCGCAGAATTGGAAAAATCTCATTATATAGTCGTTTTTTCTAATATAGGCAAAGCCCTGCCCCAAATCTGCGAAATAGCTGATGGCTTGTGCTTCCTTAGCCTTTTCATGAGTGGGCACGTTGAGAAAAAACAGTAAAATGGCAATGGCAATAGCAGCTGTTACAACATCAATAAAGAATATAACCTCTATTGTTGACATGGTCAGCAGAGCACCACTCAGCATGGGAGAAACCAGCATCACCATAGACTGAATACTACCGTTGATGGCATTTACCCGAGTTAACTGCTCCTCTGGCACGATCTGGGGAATCAATGCCCCCACTGCGGGAGTTTGTACGCCTGCCCCCACAGCCCTGACAGCCGATGCTATAAATAGCATCCAAATAGAATAATGCCCCTGTAGGAATAGAATTGCTAAAATCAAAGTAGCCACAGCAATCATGGCATCTGCTAGGACGATCAGCAGCTTTCTATTATATCGGTCAGCCCAAACGCCTGCAAAGGGCGAAAGAAAAAAAGTAGGTAAAAATCCGCATATAATTGATATCGTCATCATAATCCCCGACTGAGTTGTCAAGGTAATATGCCACATGATGGCGTATTGCACCAAAGAAGAGCCAAATATTGAAACAATCTGGCTGGCTAAAAATAGAATAATGTTCTTTTTCCAGTGAATTTTGTTGTCCATGTAGGTTTATTTCCTCCGTTTCTTACTTTAAGTAATCTAAAGCTCTTCATCAAATGCTTTTTGGCAGCTACATATTCCTTTGCATTGCTATGTAGTTCTTCATATTCCTATGATTTTTGTTCAAGAAGCTTAGAATGACAAGATTTATACATATTAGCTATCTCCCTTTTCAATAAGTTAAAATTCGAGGGAGATAACAGATGCTATCTCCCTCCATTTTAAAACGCCCCACTTACTGGCAGGGGTTAGCCCTTTATTTAACTATATTATATACTAAATTCTATACTTTGAAAACTATTTGGTTACTAATATTTTGATGTGCCACTGGGACGCTTTGTTTGGCACGTTTTTGATCGGCGTGCCAAACAAAGCGTCCCAGTGGCACTACTATATTATCTAAATTTTGACAACATACTGTTCAATTATGGTTATTTATGATATAATTGGTAATGTAATCCAATTTGCTTCATCTATGATGCAATATAATATTCAGGGAGGTTTTAATATGTATCAGTATAAATTTTTGGAAATAAGGACAAAGATTGGTCTAACTTTCCATTTTGAAGGATTTAAGGAACTTATTGAAGAACATGCCTTAGAAGGTTGGCGCTTTGTTACGGCAATACCAGTAGAGAGTCAAGGAGCAGGATGGATTTCGGCTCTTAGCTTAGTTTTTGAGAAAAACATGAGGGAGTAGTACATTTGCTTGAACGTGCCACGGGGACGCTTTGCCACGGGGACGCTTTGTTTGGCACGTTTTTGATCGGCGTGCCAAACAAAGCGTCCCCGTGACACATTTTGAACTTATTCTAAAAAGAAAATATCTTCAACGTGTAGGCTTAATAGTTTAGCGATCTTCATTGCTAATTCTAAAGTAGGGTTGTACTTATCATTTTCTATAGCGATAATTGTCTGGCGACTTACCCCCAATTGAACCGCCATATCTTCTTGTCGTAATCCAGCTTGCTTTCTTAGTTGCTTTATATTGTTTTTCATAGAACCTCCAGCTTAATTAGTACTTATTAACAGGTAGGAGCCAATGGATATAAGAATAGCAATAGTTGCAATAACAGCGATAATACGCCATAAGATTCTATTTGGCTCTTTATACTCCTCATCGTCAGAAATCATTTTTCTTTTCATAACCATTTCCGAAAATCCTTGAACACATAGCGTTACCAATAATATCAGCGTAGGCAAAGAATTATACGAGCCGCTATTAAAAAGATATTCCCAGCTTTCATACAAAGTCCAAATCGCTAACGCAAACACTGCCGTCTTGAAACCAAATTCTTCTGAACGCAATCTAATGTTTCTGTCCATCTCGTCCATTTTTTTCATTATTACACCTCCTAAAATGTAAAAAGTTCTTTACATTTTTCATTATAGCATAGCATCTGCAAATGTCAAGAGTTCTTTACTTTTTTTGTTTGGTAGTATTATTTTGATATAAATATGATATATCTACTCGTATTGCTAAAGGAAAATGCTCAGTAAAATGTAATAGGGTGAAATAAACAGCTGGGAAAAGAAATAAAAACCACTCTTCTCTGATAAAGGTAACTTATCAGTAAAGAGTGGTTTTATGAGAATCGATTTTATATAATTATCTACCTTTTATAGCCTCTGCTGCATTTTTTCCCGCAATTTTCCCAAATACAGTTATATCAGTTACTGCGTTACCACCAATTCTATTACCGCCGTGTATTCCTCCAGTAACCTCTCCTGCAGCATATAACCCTTCTACAACATTACCGGAATTATTAATTACTTCTGTGTTGGTATTTATTTTTATTCCGCCCATAGTATGGTGAATAGCAGGAGATACTTCTACACCGTAAAATGGTGCCTTTGTAAGCTCTACATTTAATAATCTTCTACCAAATTCTGAATCATTTTGACCTTTATAGTACTCATTATAAGCCGCTATGGTGCCTTCAAGCTCAGTCGCATTTATTTTTAGCTTTTCACCTAACTCTTTTAAAGAGGTTGCTTCTGTCAACAATCCAGCATCTCTATATTTTTTTATAGCACTCGCCGTATCCACTACTTGCTGATCAAAGATTAAAAATGCACTATTGCCTTCTTGAGACAAGATAGCCTTAGATACTGTATCTCTAGTTTCTAGCTCATTTATAAATCTTTTTCCGTCTCTATTTACCAATATAGCACCATCACCTCTTACCCCTTCAGTTATCATCTCATTTATTCTAGGCACTACTGTAGGGTGAGTTTGAATCTCTTTCATATCAGTTAAAGCTATATCAAGCTTTTCTAACATACTAAAAACATCGCCTGTTGCCCCTGGTTGATTTGTTGTTCCAAAGCCCTCTAGCTCTGGTTTGTATTTTGTTACTATATCAGGATTTGCTCCAAATCCGCCTGATGCAAGTATTACAGCCTTCGCACTAATAGTGTAAGTATCGCCATTTTTATTTTCTACTTTTATTCCGGTCACTTTATTACCTTCTGATATCATTTCTACTGCTTTAGTATTTAATCTAACTTCAATATTCAGCTTTTCTACTTGATTAGCAAATACCTTCATCAAGTGAGTCCCTATAGGCATACCCTCAGGTCCTTTATGAATTCTATCTACACTTTGTCCTCCGGACCTTCCAATTTCAGATAATTTTGCTCCTAATTCTTCAAGCCAATAAACGGTATCTGCTGCTTTATCTGTAAATACTTTTAATAAGGCTGGGTCGTTTTTATCGTGTCCACCCTTCATTGTATCTTGAAAATGCAGCTCTGGACTATCTTCTATACCTTTTGCTTCTTGATATTTTGTACCAGCTGCATTCATTCCACCAGTAGCATAGTTTGTATTTCCACCCATGAAAGCATTTTTTTCTACAACGATTACTTTTGCACCTGAATTAGTTGCCTCTACAGCCGCAGATAATCCTGCTCCCCCAGATCCGATAATAACTATGTCTGTTGAAATATCTTCTGCTTTTTCAGATTCTTGAATTGCTTCTTTTGCAGTTAAAATTGCACCTGATTTTTTTATAGCATCCTTTACAGCGTTGATGACAGCATGGCTAGTTAATGTAGCACCAGAAACAATATCAACATTTGTAGAGTTAGTTTTGATCATTTGGTTTGTTAGATCTGCAATAACTGGTTCTGTATAGTCAGACTCATTATGCTCTAAAACTTTAATTTCATTAATTACAGAGTTTTCAAAAGTAAGCTCTAATTTCACTGGCCCACCCTTACCTCTACCTTCTCCTACAAATTGACCATTTACAAGCTCTTGTTCTGTACCATTACCAGCATTATTTGTTTGACAGGCTCCTAAGGATAACACTAATACTAAAGTGAGTATTATCGCTAGGGACTTATAAATTGTTTTCATCTGAACTCTCTCCTTTACCTTAAGTGTATTTGTTTGATATTTAACTAACCTAGAGTAAAGTATAATAGATAAATCTTAAATAATTCTTAGTAATTCTTAAAATTTATTAAGATTCGTCATAAGTTTTTTCTATAGCAGGTAAATATATATCCATTATTGTTCCTACGCCCAACTGGCTCTGTGCAAATATTTTCCCACCATGATTCTCTACAATACTACGTACAACCCCTAAACCCAGGCCTGTCCCTTGCCCCGCTTCCTTTGTTGTGAAAAAGTATTCAAATATTTGCTTTACGGTGTTCTCATCCATACCAGCACCATTATCTTTAACTTGAATTTTTACATATTTTCCGTGATGTAATTTAAGCTTATTACTTACTTCATTATCAATATATACGTCTTCAGCATTAATCTGTATAATGCCACCGACCATTTTCATAGCGTGGTACGAATTTGTATATAAATTAATTAGAACCTGTTGTAGCTGTGTTGAATTCCCTAAGATCTGTTCATTGCTATTAATAGTGCATGCTATTTTAAGGTTATGAGGCAGAATTGGTTTAATAAGATTAATACTTTCCTTGATAATAGAGCTTACTTCTAAAAACTTAAACTCAGGAACTGAAGCGTCTGCTTTACTAAACATTAAAACCTGCTTTAGAATTTCTTTAGCCTTTAATGCACTCTTATTTATTTCTAATATATCTTCATATATCGGACTGGTATGATTAATGTTTTCTAATATTAACTCTGAATAGCCTAGTATAGGAGAGAGTAGATTGTTGAATTCATGGGCAATACCGCTGGTTAAAACACCAATAGTTTGGAGTTTTTGTGAATGTCTTAACCTAGCCTCACTTTTGATTAATTCTTCCCATGTTTTATTTAACTCCCTTAGATACTTAGTTTCAATTTCCAATGATTTTCTTCTTTTTTCAATTTTAAAAATCACATAGAGTCCGCTTACTATTATAATCATTATAATAAAAGCAATTAAAGATATATTAACAAGGGTACCTTTAATCGGTTCTTCTATTTCCTTGTAATCCATTTGAACAGATATAATCCAAGAAATATCTTCCTTTTCAAAGGTTGTAAATGAATTTATTTTCTTAGTTAGTTTTTCCTCAGAATCCTGCCACCATTTGGATTTGTATATGAAAGACCCTTCACCTTCTTCCAACTGCCTTCTATTTAATTCTTCAAGTTGGCTCCAATCAAGATGCGGATATCTTTCCTTCCTAACCTTTATTGATTCTATTCCTACTTGGTCTACTACAGGGTGCATAATAATAAAGCCCTCTCTATTTTTCAACATAGAGTAGCCTTTCTTTCCAGGCTGAACCGGTTGAATTAAATTTTTATATATCTTATTCAAATTAATGGTATTAACTAGAATTCCACGAACCTCATTATTCTTTATCACGGGATACACTATGTTGATCGAAAATTGATTGGATTTTGATAAATACTCCTTAGTGATAAATCCTTCCTTATTATTTAAAACCCTATTGATAACAGCGTTGTCTATATGTGTATCTGAAACTGGATATCTTTGTGGAGATTCATATATTAACTCTCCTTTAGTATTAAATAACTTTACGCTCTCTGTTTCATCTATGTGTTTTTGGTAGAAATTTTTAATAATTTCTTCATGCTGATTATATATTACTTTGTTTTCGTACATTATTAATGCTTCTAAAATGACTGGTTCTTTAGCTAATATCGCCAAACCATTAGTTTTATAATTAAAAAGCACGTCTAAGCTTTTAGATATGGATCTAGCAATTGTTAATAAATGCTCTTGTTGCTGCCTAATGACCGTGTTCTTATGGTTAATAAAATTACTGTACCCGATTACTATTATCATAGAAAACAATAATAAAAATATAGCTACTAATAATAAAATTTTCTTTGACACCCTACGTAACCTAATACCAATCACCTCCACTTCCAAACCATTCTAGTCATTGAACTTATAGTCTGATTTTGCTATATTAATTATATCAGATTAACACAAATAATTATGATTTTTAAAATTTATTGTTGGATTTTCGTTTATTAATTGATGTATGATTAACCGTTTTTTAAGTAGTCATAAGGAGGATTTTTATGACAAAACAAAGAGTTCTTATTGTGGATGATGAAGATTATATGCGAAAACTAATTAGAAAAAGTTTAGTGAATGAAAACTATCTAATTGAAGAAGCATCTAATGGTTTAGAGGCTCTAACTTTATTAAAAAACAATCTATTTGATTTAATTATTTTGGATGTCATGCTAAAGGATGAGGATGGTTTTGAGTTAATTAAAGAAATTAAAGGGATGGGATTTAAAGCACCAATTATATTTGTAAGCGGAAGAAGTGAGGATTATGACAAGATTTTGGGACTTGGTCTTGGTGCAAACAATTATATAACAAAACCATTTAGTCCGGCTATTTTATGCGCTCATGTAAAAGCCCAACTAAGAAGCTATAAGGAACTCTCTACAAAAAAAGGCATATTACCAAATTTTATCTTAAATGGACCTTTTAAGTTTGATTTAAAAACCTATAGGTTATATAAAAATGAGCAGCTAATTGATTTGTCATATAAAGAAAACCTTTTAATGAAGTTTTTTATGGAAAATCCTGAGCAGGTTTTTACTAAAGAACAGCTTTACGAAAATATGTGGAGTGACACAATAATAGATGATAACTCAATTATGGTCTATATGCATCAGCTAAGAAAAAAAATCGAAGAAAACCCAAAATCTCCAAAACACATAATTACAGTATGGGGAATTGGATACAAATTCATGCCTTGAATTTATTGGTGTCAAGGGGACGGTTAATGTGAAAACAATCCTGAATTAGAAACTAAAAACCCCAAAAAAGCACATCACAAAAAGCCCTGTAACGAGTGGGCTTCATAAGGAAGTTGCAGAAAACAAGCAAATCAAACCTATCAGACAAATCGGTTGAGAGTTTATAATCCCAAAATTCCCAAGCATTATAAAAAGTGCTTGGGGATTATCTATTTAATCAATCCTTCCAAAGTTCCCTATTGCTGCCGGTTTCGTAGCTTGGATCTGGAAAATGGGGATACTGACTGGGATCCTTTTTATGCTTTCTTGCCCATGCTTTCGCAGGGGCATACAGCAAAGATTCAAACTCCATATTCTTACGAAGCTTCTTCTTTTTATTCAATACTGCATTATAATAAGCTCTGCCATTGATTAACGCAACACATCTGGAATAAAGAAAATCATCTGCCGAAAAATATTCCGATTCATATAAATTCTTGGCAAGAGCAGGATCGTCTATTGCATAGAGTAACTCAGACATTTTATTTTCAAACGTAAAAATAACTTCATCCGGCCACTCTGCCAAATAATCAATCAATGGTTCCAAGACAAGATCATCATCTCCTTGCTTTGACCAATCCAATGCGTTGAGCATGGCAAAAAAGTCATAATCATGCATTGTGTGCGTTTCATAAATTTTTTGTATGGCAGGTGGAAGCTGCTTTTCCATAAGTACACTCCTTTTGTTATATTCTAAAATATCTTCATAATTATTCTCAACTTGCAAAGTGGGGCTAAAACATTGTTTTTGAAGCATATCAAATACCTTGTCCCGAATTGTTTCATCAAAGAAGCCCATGCCATTGTCCCCGTCCTGTTCGGAGTTCTTGTAGTAAAAGATGATGGTATGCAGGTGAAAGCTGTGATAGGTGTGATAGGTGTTTGTTTTTGCTCCATGTGTAACCGCTGTTTTACGCTCCTTTTCGGCACGGATTTCTGCAACATCGGAAAGGCGCACTAAAATGACCAGAGGGTAGCCGCCCCACAGGCAGGCATAGCCGGGGGAAAGAAGAAATCTTGCGGGTGTCTTCTTGGAATTTGGGCCAATGACCTGATAATCCAACACACGGGCAGAATCCTTTCGCGCATCCAGCATTTCGCGCCCAAGCTGTTCCAGCTCTGTTTCACTCATCTGCAGCAGCTTGACCGCCCGATTTATATTTCGACGCATTCTTTGCGGACTGAGTCCCGGCAGCAAGCAAAGCAGAAACACGAAACACAGCGCGCCACCCATCAGTGCCCCCGCAAATGCAGAGCCTGCAATATCTTCAGCAGAGCCATCATTTACCGCCGTTGCCCCTGCAGCAATGGCAGCCAGAAGAATGATAACTGCGGGCAATATAAAATGTATATATTTTCTCAACACTCGCTTTCGATATGCTTTCATCCAAGCTGCCCCGGAATCAAGCCATTCTTTGTAATAGGAATCCATGACTGCACCCTTTCACTTCGCTGACAGACGTAAAGATTCAGTTATATATTAAACGCAAACCCTTTGTCGTCATTTTTCCTCTAGATATTTTTTTTATCTCCCCTTTTTCGAATAAAAAAGTAACGGCTATTTTTCTTAATAAAGATTTTTCAAAGCCCCCTCCAATTGAATATGTGATAGTTAGTATCTCTTTAACTATTTCATCAATTTTTTCATGATTAACAGTTGATTTCTTTCTTTCAGTAAATCTATTATCACAAACTTACATATCTCACTATAAGTAGATAATTCCATTATTTTGCTCCTTAAACTTCATTAATGTTATTTGCGGATAATGACATTATATGAAGAATATCATTTTCTAATTTTTGTGCATCAAATCCTTTTTTTACTTTTACTCCAATTTGGCGAATACATTCCAATAAATTTTTAATAACCTTTTAATACTATAATCTCCCACTAAAAACTTTTCATAATCAATAAACAACCTATAGTCAGCTTCACCGTTTTTATTTAACAATCTTCGTTCTTTCCTCATATATTCGTGATTCGCCTTTTTGGTTCATAAGTATGGGAATTATACCTATTTCTTTAACTTCAGAACCATAGTCATTTACCTCAAGCGTTCTTACTAATAGTTCAATATTATGTTGTATCATTGCAAAATCCTCGTATACATCAGCTTGGATTTCACCACTAAAGAAAAATTGCATATTCATCCTTCCTAATAATCGCTTTATTTAATTGGATCTTTGACCTATCGGTCTTCTGATATTTTGAATTTTTAAAATTGCTACTGACGCAGCTCAGTTGATAGTTTCTCATCATAGGATGCCACTTATTACGATCAAATCTATATTTTCAACAGCTTATTTACAATCCTTATTTCGTTGCAGTACGCCTCAAAAATTTCATCTGCTTCGAAATTCGTAAGCTCTTTTTTCTTGGCTTTCTCTAGCAGTGCCTTCACATTTTTAGGTAAGTCCCAGTTTTCCATTTCGTTAAAAACCAAAGCCAGACACTTCATACCACGACTGGAATGCACATTGAAAATGAAATCGAAATAGGGGTTTCTGTCACCGGGGCCTCCATAGCTTTTTGCCTTTCTATGAAAGATAAGACCATTCTCATGATAGATTGTAATAAATTGATCCAGTGAATTGATTTCGTTGAATTCCGGGATGATTCCATTGACAATGGCTAGCCTTAGCCTTTCAAATTCTGGCAGAAATTTTTCTATGTAGTTTTTTCTCAAGCGGGCAGAATCCTCACAGGTCCAGTCATCCAGAAAGACCCACTTGTAGCCGCTGTATGGATTTGGAGAATCGCAGGACGGATAAATTGCATCTGTACCAAAATTAACAATGGGTCTTGCGTCAAAGATCGGACGATAAGAAGCCCACGGACGCAAGCGGCCTTTTTCCACCTTAAAATAAAGCTCCTGCAATAAGCCGTCTTTTTCCCGCATATAAGTTGTAGGTTTATTTAATATAAATCCCTGTGCATAGAGGTCGGGTCTTAAATCCTTGCGAATCTGTTCTTTTACTTCCTTCTTAAAATCAAACGTGTCTTTTTCCGGCATACGAACCTCCAATCCTACTGCATAAATTTGTTTTAAGGCTTATTTATTCTACATTTAAATCATATTCGATTGGTGATTGAATATCAAGGGTACAAAACCGAAAATCTCCCCTTATTTCATATGCATTTGAGCATATGAAATAACCATTCATCGTTTTTACAGAAAGCTTTCTGAAAATTTTTCGAATGCTGTTATATAGCTCTTTTGAAGCTTCAACATCATAATGTATGGTACTGATTGTCGTCGGGAAAAGCGTTGTGGACTGGTACACTCCACCCAAATCTATATCAATATATTCTTGATTTTCATCACAGTGTGAAGAATATCTGTTTTTTAAGCCTTCCTCGCTTTTATATCGGTACTGTCTCCATACACATTTTTGATGTTCGTGAAACACAAGAAATTGATTGTTTCCAATATGGCTGCCAAATCGGTTTATACCAAATGTTTCAATTTGGGTAATGTCATCAAACTGAATGGCGCCGATGTCTGAATAAGCGGGAGTATAATATACCTTTATTGTTTTTTGAAATTGAGCAAAAACAGAATATAAATCTTCTTTTGTAGCAAAAGCGCGGAAACTTCTTTTTACCAAAATTCTTTCACCTCTTTCTAAAAAATAGCATCCTAAATGAAACTAATACAACTTGTATCCATGATAAAGTACAGTACGAATTACCTTAACTCAAAATGATTCCATCCAGCTCTTGCTCGGATTATAACAGCATTGTCGTATGCCTGCTTTGCTCCTTGGCTGTACCTGTGATTAGGGTAATATTGACTTAATCCGTTTGGTGATGTTACAAAAGCTCCTTTTAATAAGGGACCCTTAAACTGATTTATTATTTTAATCCATAATTTATCAATTACATCATCACTTATTACCCCCATTGCGGATTCAAATAGTTCTGTACCATTATCTTCGCCAATAGTAATAAATAAGTTTCCACGAGACTCTGATATAAACTGATTATATTGCTCACACGCACCAATTTCTATATTATGCCTACTTAATACAATAAATTTATACCTCGCCATCTCGCTATGATGAATATAAATGTGTTTTAAAATATCCTTTCGGCAATAAGGAAATAAGTTTATTCCATATGCTTTTATAGCATTTTCCTCAATTACACTTTGAAGAAACTGAGTGATTTCACAATATTTTGCATGAAATTAAAAATTTATTTTTTTCATAAATACCTCTATTGTATATATTTGTACAAGATTATGCCTTCTGCGTCCTTGTGATAAAAGCAAATACTCAAATTCAATATATCATATTTTCAAGTATACAGCGAGCGTTATATTGGTGACAAGGGTGACAAGGGGACGGTTCTATTGACACCTTGTCATCTTCACTAAAATAGCTTAATTGATATATATATGAAGATATTGTAAATAAAGGAGTGGAAAAGGATGTGTAAAAATGAAATACATATCAATAAAAACAAAATAAATAATTGTATTGAGATTATTTCAATTTTATTGGTTATTTTGGTTGCTAACATAAGTTTGAGTTCTTATTTTAAAACACTTTCAATAGAAGGAGACTCACTTATTCAAAGAACCAGCCGAGACTTTGTTTCCCTTATAATAGCTTTCTTAGCTGGTAAGCACATGGTTCAAAAAATAGATTTTCCGCTATGGATTAAAACAAAGAAAAATGTTAAAACTCAAATTATAAATATAGTTTTAACTACATGTATACTTAGTATCGGTACTTATATAAATAATAGATTTTTTACTGATATAACAACAATCGATTGGATTAATCAAGTTTCTAGCATGAAAGATATTGTATTTATATCATTGAGGGCAGGAATTCAGGAGGAAATATTGTTCAGACTATTCGGTTTTACATTTATAACCTTTATAGTAAATAAGCAAATAAAATCTAAAAAAAGTAGCATAATAGCTGGAGCAATTATTTCCTCCTTATTCTTCTCTCTAATTCATATGCCATATATCATTTATCCATTTTTAATTGGTTTGGTATTAGCATATCAATACTACAATAACGGCTTAGTAGCAGTAATCGTTATACATTCTATTGTTAATATATTTCACTTAACAATGTTTTATCTTTTAGGGCCACTCTAGACGATCGTGGCGACCCTATGTTTAGATGCACTTTTAGCGTCTCTTTCTTTGGTGTCAAGGGGACGGTTCTATTGACACCTTTTCATCTTCACACGCCACTTATCGTGATGGTATATATCTACAATTGAAGCATCGTACCCTAAGCATTTATGCAACATTATCGACTTTCTTTAATCATAACCTAAGGCACAACATTAAAACAAAAAATCAAGGCCCATCCCCACGGAACGAGCCTATATCTTTTCATATATATTTAAAATATCTTCTTCTGCTGCTGATATTCTTGGACTATTCTTAGTGCCTCTCCAAATCTTTGATAATGCACAACTTCTCTTTCCCTGAGGAATCTTAAGGTGTCGATTACGCCTGGGTCATCGCTTAATTTGATTAGGTTTTCATATACAGTCCTTGCCTTCTGCTCTGCTGCCATATCCTCATGCAGGTCTGTTATTGGGTCTGCGGTGGCTTGAATATAGGCTGCTGTCCAAGGAACGCCATTTGAATCTGAGTAGAATAATGCTCCGTCACGGATTGCATAGAAGTCTCCCATGCCAGCTCTCTTGAAATCCTCTGCTGTTGCATCTTTGGTTAATTGATAAATCATGGTTGTTATGACTTCGACGTGGGCTAGTTCTTCTGTACCTATATCCGTAAGCAATGCTTTAGCCTCATTTGTCGGAATTGTATATCTTTGATTTAAATATCTCAGGGCAGCTGACAGCTCTCCGTCGGGACCACCATATTGCGTAAATAAGTAATTAGCCAGCTTTAAGTTTTGACCACAAACCTTTACCGGATACTGCAATTTCTTTTCATATATCCACATATCATATCCTCCTTATGCTATTTTAAAAAACCTGTTCCCATGGCCACGGACCTTCTAACCATCTCCATGGATACTGGCTGGGTGAAAAACCAAAGTTAAGCAATGGTCCGTATTGAAGCTCATATTGCTTCTTCAGCATTTCCAATTGCTTGCTGTATTGGTTAAATTCCATTAGAGCTCTTTGGTCGTCCTTATGGGTGTCTAGGTAAAGCTGAAGCTCAACAAGAGCAAATTCTACCTGCTGCAAACGATTTAAAAAGGCTAATTGATCATTCATTATCTGTCAACCCCCCTAACTTTTTCTCAGGCATATAAGGCTGGTATAATTCAGGGAAGTACGTTCCCTTTTGAAGAGCCTCATTAATTGGGTAGGAATTTGTAAAGCATTGATAAGGTACATATGCATGAGCCATTCTTACACAATAAGGCATAAAGGGTAAGGGATAGATGCTGTAATGAGGCATTGGCATGCCTGGCATTGGCATTGCTGGCGTTCCTGGCATTGGCATTGCTGGTTGATGAATATCATACATCTTGAAAATCCTCCTTTTTGTTACATTCAGTAAATATACTGTTATATTATATTATTCACTTGTTAAAAAATGGTGTTTCGTTAACATAAAAAAAGTTTTTAAACATATACATATATTTAAGGCCATTAAAAAACCACCTATTTCTAGGTGGATATCAAGATCATTTTTTTATTCGTTACGACTGGTGTTTCAATTTTAATGCATCCTTTAAAAGATGCAAATCAGAAATCCCCCTCTTAAGTTTATCGCCATTCATATAAACCTTAAAATTCTATGGTTTCTGATATTTTATTGACTATGTTATATAGTGTGTCACCGGGATGTCGCCGGGACGCTTTGTTTGGCATATTATAGTAGCCTTTTTATGACGATTTCATCGCTATATCATACTAGTTAAATCTAAAAAATATGAAGCACTATCTATATTGACCTAGTTCTAGCGAGATTTCGTGCCAAACAAAACGTCCCTGTGGCACCCGTGGCACGCCTTATTTTGCTGACTTGATTTGCATTAAAATCCGTGCCAAACAAAGCGTCCCCGCGACAGGCGACAAGACTTTTAAACCCTTATCCTATATGAATCCTTAATGCTCTTCCAATATATTTTGATGCTCCTTCCCCGTATTTTTTATCAGTGGTATTGATATATACGGGATTAGAAAGATAATTTTCTGCCATAATAGCCCAGTAATTTTCCCCCATATCGAGCCCGTTGTTACCTTTATCGCACAAATCAATAAGTTCTTGAACCACTTCCTGAATTTCTTCAGAAGAAACATCTTTGCTTAGATCCGATGTAAGTTTTCTTGTAAGATAATCTGTCTTTTTAATAGATTCTTGAATATCGATACCTTCTATGCCATTATCCAAATATTTCTCCAAGTTCTTTTTTGAAGCTCTGGCATAGTTTTCGATGCTGCCATACTGCTTAACAGCAAGTTCAGCAATGCCTGACTCCTTTTCCTTTAATTCACTTAGCATTTCATCAAATCTTTCAGTGCTGCCAAATTTTTTAACTATTTCATCTGTATGCGTTTTCTTAAATTCATCTAAAGCTTGAAAATAATAGCTCATATCAAATTCTGTAAAGCTCATAACCGTTCCTCCCTTTTCCAATTTTTCCAATAGATTAAGTAAGCCGTTCAGCCTATCCCGCTTCATTTGGATTAACTCTTTTTGTTTTTTTAATGCTTCGACTTTATCAAATTGTGGATTATCAATGATTACTTTTATTTCTTTCAAAGTAAAATCTAGCTCTTTGAAAAACAATATCTGCTGCAATACTTCCAATGAAGCCTCATCATATAATCTGTAGCCCGTATCAGTAACCTGCGTCGGTTTGAATAAACCAATCTCATCATAGAATTGTAGGGTTCTAATACTAACGCCCGTTAATGTGGAAACCTGTTTCACAGTTCTCATTATCATACTCCTTTCCCAGATTGAGATAAGATTTCTGCAAAACAGCTGTTCTGTATTTCTTGTAATAATCTCATCTCTGTCTATAGAATAGCCTATCACGTTACGTGAGAGTCAATACTTTTTTTCCCTATGTCGAGGCAAAATAAAATTATACTATTTTAAATCTAAAAGAAACAATGAGTATAATCTATGTGTCATCGGAACGCTTTGTTTGGCATATTATAGTAGCTTTTTTGTGACAATATCATCGCTATATCATACTAGTTAATTCTAAAAAGCATGAAGCACTATCTATATTGATCTTAATTCCAGCAAAATTTCGTGCCAAACAAAACGTCCCCGTGGCACGCCGTGCATAAAAAAACTGATAAGGATTCTCTAAACTAGAATCTTTATCAGTTTTTGCTTTTAGCTGTGAGTTAGCTACTCTTTTATTTAATTCATTTCGTCAATCCACTGCTTGATTTCTTCTGATATATCTTTATTTAGAAAATATATTTTATCTCTTACACCCAATGCTTGATCTCTCTTGCCGTAAATAATGTGTAATTTATCATCAAAATCACTGTTAGTAAGAAAAAAATGATACTCTGTGCCCGGTTTAAAAACGCCTTCTTTTTCTCCCTCTTCCTCACTCAACACCCTATTATATTCCAAATTATTTATTAAATTGAAAAATTCATCAATTGTGTCCTTGTTTTGTGTGAATATCTTCTGATTACCTGGAGAAATAATAATGTAATCCTCTTCAGTATGTTCTAACCAGTCTTTGCTTATAGTGACTTTGTTTCTCATAGAACATGATGACAAAATAATAGTGAATATAAGTATTAATTTTACAAGGATTCTAGATTTCAAGGTTGGCTCCCCCTAGAACTTATACATGTATCATACACCAGAAATATACTTATTCTACGCCTTTGTTGGCTCTGGATATTCTACACCAAAGGTATCCACTGTTACTTCCTTAATTTTTTGCTCCTCGTAGGGCATATCACGATAGTCTCTGTCTACCGAAACAATTCGTTCGGCTTCCTCCATACCATCTATGATTTTTCCAAAGGAAGCATATTCGCCATCAAGATGCGAGGATGTTGCAACCATGATGAAAAACTGTGAGCCGGCTGAGTTTGGCATGCTTGATCTTGCCATGGACAGTACACCCTTGCTATGCTTTAAATCATTTTTAAAGCCATTGCGGCTGAACTCTCCCTTTATTGAATAGCCGGGACCTCCGGTACCGTTTCCTGATGGATCTCCCCCTTGAATCATAAAGCCGGGGATTACTCTGTGAAATATCACACCATTATAAAAGCCCTTCTTAACCAGTGATATAAAGTTATTCACCGTATTTGGAGCTATTTCTGGATAAAGCTCTGCCTTCATTTGATTACCATTTTCCATTGTAAAGGTTACTACTGGATTTTGCATATGTATTCATCCTTTCGTTAAGTAATTTATATCAGACGGAGATTGTCTCCGCACTCTCTAGTAAATTGCGTCATTTGAAAGTTGTGATAAATCCCCTGGGGAATTTTTCTGTAACAAGACGGAGGAGAAGTAATATCGTCTATATTACGACTGACGACAACGCAGCTACAGGCAATTTAACGGGAATTATCTAATATTTAAGTGACTCATGTGCTACCATTTGATTATAAGTTAATACCTACATATAATGTAATGCTTTTATGCCATTAGATATGCCTAATTCATTATTCGCAATTTTCTAATCACTTTTGACTTTTAATTTTTCTCTAATGGTTACTCACTGTTCTCAGTCCATTTTTATTTTACACTACTAATTTCACTATTCTCTATTCGTTATTCACTAATCACTATTCTATTCACTATTCGTTATTCACTAATCACTATTCTATTCTCTATTCGTTATTCCCTATCCATCTCACTACTTATCTATAACCTGGAAGATTGCAAACTTCAGATACAAGGACTCATCTGAATTCATGTCTATTGGGTGATCCTTTGACTGTGTTCTATATTCTACAAGCCTGAGTATCTTTCCTGCATCGATTGCCGCCTCTTTTATCATATCCATGAACATCTCCGGATACAGGTAATGGGAGCAGGAGGCTGTAACCAAGAAGCCGCCGTTTTTTGTCAGCTTCATTCCTCTAAGGTTTATTTCCTTATAGCCCCGAATTGCACCCTTCATTGCCTTTTTTGACTTAGCAAAGGCAGGGGGGTCTAATATAGTGACATCAAATTTCTCACCATTGGCTTCAAATTCCCTTAAGACATCGAAGGCATTTCCTAGCTTTGTCTTTATTTTGTTCTCGAAGCCATTTAGCCTTACATTATTTTTTATGGTCTCTATGGCATGCTCCGATATATCTACCGCTATAGCCTCCCTTGCGCCAAAGCTGCAGGCGTGTATGGCAAAGGAGCCCGTATGACTGAAGCAGTCCAATACCCTCGCATCCTTTACTATAGGTGCGATTGCCAATCGATTCTCTTTTTGATCCAGGAAGTAGCCTGTCTTTTGACCATCCTCAAAATCTACTAAAAGCTTTATGCCATTTTCCAGTATCTCTACCTTTGTATCGGCCTCACCCTTAAGAAAGCCCTTTCTTTGTTCCATGCCCTCCAGCTCTCTTATTTGAACATCATTTCTCTCATATATGGCTCTTGGTTTAATAATTTCATCCAACAGCTCTACGATGGTGTCCTTATGGACATCAATGCCCAAGGCCAGGGTTTGAAGCACCAGTATGTCTCCAAATTTATCTACAATTAAAGCCGGTAAATAGTCCGCTTCTCCAAAGATTACTCTGCAGCAATTAGTATCTATCAGTTTTTTCCTGTAGTCCCAGGCCTGCTGTATTCTCCTTTTGAAGAATTCTCTGTCGATTTCCTCCTGCCTATAGGTCAACACCCTAACTATGATTTTAGACCGGGGATTGATATAGCCCCTTGCTACAAAGCGGTTTTTAAAATCATATACATCAACGATGTCTCCCGGCTCAAAGCTTCCCTCTATTCGTTCTACCTCGTTGGAGAAAATCCAGCGATGTCCCTTTGCAATTCTCTTTTGTTCTCCTGTTTTTAAAACAACCCTTGTCAAGGCTAAAACCCCTTCCATACTACCACTTTTTGCTTCATTACCCATAATACTACAAAGCTTCTTTAATTACCAGTATTAATGCTTCCCTTGATAAAATTCCCATATATTTAGGAAAGTATAACCCCTTGGTGTAATAAATTATTTAGTGTGTGACTTCTTATTTTAAAAGAGTGGAATCCCCTTAGACCTCCAAGTCTAAGAAATTGAACAGATAATTTCTAGACATAAAAGAACCAGAGTCATGAGCTTTACTCATTCTCCGGCCTTCTAAAGGTTATTGCCTAAGGTAATTGTATGATTAAGATAAGCAGTATGTTGATACAAAGCCAAAGGGTTCCTGCTTAGTGTCCAGGGACTAATTCGTTATTTTTAAATGCTATTAGCCCTACGAATGGGCGACAAATCTCCTTTGGCGGGAAGATAAACTTTTAACCTTGAATCAACTGAAATATTTATTGTAATATACAATTTCCTCACCTAGCTATATTCCCTGCAGCTGACTGCTCTTTTTATACCAGTCCTTCAAAGCCTCATACAGCTCTACATAAAGAGGATGCAGCCTTTTATAGGTCTTAACATTTTCTTCAATAGGACTTATGCTATTGACAACCTTTATCATAGCTCTACAGCCCTCTTCAACTGTTTTGTATCGTTTGGCACCGACAGCCGCCAGTATCGCTGCCCCTAGTGCGCCTCCCTGATTGGTATTAATTTCTTGAATTTCCTGGGAAAAGATATCTGCTAATATCTGCTTCCATAAATTGCTTTTTGCACCGCCACCGATGACACGCACCTGCTTTACAGGAACCGCCATTGCTTCCAACAGCTTTAAGGAATCATAGAGACCAAACGTCACGCCCTCCAGCACTGCTCTTGTCATTTGCCCTCTGGTGGTGGTAGCCGTCATTCCCACAAAGCTGCCCTTTGCATCGGGGTCTGAATATGGCGTCCTTTCTCCCAGCAGATAGGGCAGAAAAATAAGCCTATTGCTTCCTGCCTTTGTATTTTCTGCTTCCTCCAGCAATGTTTCTAAATCAACATCTGGGTGTATCGTATCTGCCCACCATTTCAGGCAGCTGGCAGCCGACAGCATAACCCCCATGGAGTGGTATTCTCCGTTGGCGTGACAGAAGGCATGTAATCTGTTGCCTTCATCGACTGCATAGGTCTCATGGGAAGCAAAGACAACCCCGGAGGTACCAAGTGCAACTGAAACAATGCCCTCTTCAACTGTTCCTGTGCCAATGGCTCCTGCTGCCTGATCACCTGCACCACCGACTACCAGGATTTCTCCCTCCAGTCCTAATTCCTGCTTTACCGCCTCTGTTACGATGCCTGTAACCTCGTAGGATTCATATAATCTGGGAAGATGAGCTTCTGTTATCTCTAAAAAGACTAAAAGCTCCTTTGACCATCGCCTGTTCTTGACATCTAACAAGAGCATACCTGATGCATCCGACATATCCGTTGCATATTCCCCCGTAAGCATCAGGCGAATGTAGTCCTTCGGCAAGAGGATATGCTTTATTTTAGCGAAAATCTCCGGCAAATGCTTTTTCACCCATAGGATTTTCGGTGCAGTGAAGCCCGGCAGAGCCTTGTTGCCTGTAAGTCTGCTTAATTCCTCCTGTCCAAAAAATCCAGTGATTTCGTCGCATTCTGCCTGTGTTCGCTGATCACACCAAAGAATAGCCGGTGTCAATACCTCATTATCTGCGCCCAATGCCACCAAGCCATGCATTTGACCGCTGAAGCCTATGGCCCGCACTTGATTTCGTGGAATATTGAGCTTATGTAATAGCTCCTTCATGGCCTCAAGGGTCCCTCGCCACCAATCTGCTGGGTCCTGCTGCGCCCATTTCTCCTGAGGATAATAGACTGGATATTCCTTTGTTGCATCGCCTACGATTTCATTGTTATCATTTATTGCCAATATCTTTACGGAAGAGGTGCCTAAATCGATACCTAAATAATACATAATAACCCTCCACCCATTATTTTTTTAATAAAGCCACTATCCATATAACATTTTCTATATATTACTTCTATATATTGCTTCATATATATTACTTCTATATAATACTCTTTTCATAATTAAATAGCTCCTCGAAGGGCAGCAAGGCTGCTCCTATCAATGAACCCTTATCCTTTAGGGCTGAGAACACCACCTTAGTACCCTCATATTCAAAGAAGCTGCATTTCATATTATTTCTACCATTGAGCTGTGCCATCATTTCCTTCTCATATTTCCCCAGCTCACCACCTATAATGACGAACTCAGGATTCAGAGCCAGTATAATATTCTCTATACCGATAAATAAGCAATCAATGTACTTTTCTACTGCTTCCTGAACCTTCGGCTGGCTTAAGCTGTCGGCACTAAAAATTTCATCCAGAGAAGCGGCTCTTTTACCCGTATACTCTCGGTAATATCTAAAAAGCGCTTTTTTTGAGGCATAGAGCTCCCAGCATCCGGTTCTGCCACAGTTACATTGTAGCGCCGCATCGGATATTCTCATGTGCCCAAACTCTCCGGCCTTTTTATTTGAGCTCTTGTAGATATGCTGATCTATGATAATTCCCGTACCAACACCCTCGGTTATGGATACATAAACCACATTTCTCATATTTACGGTTCTTCCTATTTCTTTTTCTGCATATGCCGCTATATTTGCTTCATTTTCTATAAAAACCTTTAGCTCCAGGCTATCCTGAAATTCACGAAAATCAAAATCCCTCACGCCAATATTAGGGGCATTCTCTAACATCAGCCTATCCTCGTCAACCAATCCAGGTAGTGATATGCCCACACCGGAGACCTTCTCCTTAGCGATATTATTTCCCTCCAGCATATTCTCTATGGCGACCTTGACAGCCTGCAGTATTTCTCTGAAGCTGAAGGCATCTTCATATACAAAGGAAGCTTCATCAATGATTGAATTATTCAGGTTGATTAGAATTATCCTCACACGATCCGGCGAAATGTCTACACCTATAGAATATCTGGCATTTTCAACAAACTTCAGTATTATAGGCTTTCTCCCCCCTGTAGAATCGCCAACTCCGGCGGCTTCTACAAGCCCCTCCTCCATCAATTGGTTTATGTTGGTGGTAACGGTGGGAATACTGATTTTTAGAGCAATGGCTATATCCTGCTTAGTTATCTCGCCTTTTTGCTTGATGATATTAATAATGTTTGAACGATTCATTTCTTTAATTTGGTCCTGACTCAGGGTCTCTAGTTTTATCATGATTGAAGCTCCTTTATTTTACTGTAGTATCGCTATAGCTGATGCTATGACTCCGCACGTATTTCTTATACATTTTAATATTATCACACATAAGAAAATATAATCAAGCCAGTGGCTTTATACGTCTCCGTTAAACAACATCCATAGCCACTATTATTTTTCTCTATTCACATTTACCATAAATATATCGGTTTACAATATCCTCCAGCATTTCCTGACGTCCGGATTGAAGCTCTATTGTATCATGCTTCAGGGCATATTCCGCCAGCTCCTCGAGGTCTGTCGTGCCCTCTACAATTTTCTTACCAATGCCTACCATGTAGCTGCTATATCTGCCGGCAACAAAATCCTCCAGCACCCCATCCGTCAGCAGTCTGTCTGCCACCAACAGCCCCTTTGCAAAGGTGTCCATCCCTACGATATAGGATATAAATAGGTCGTCAGGCTTGAAGGAGCCCCTTCTAACCTTAGCATCAAAGTTTAACCCCCCGGGGGCTATGCCGCCGTTTTTCAGAACCTCATACATGCATAGGGTAGCATCATAAATATTGGTGGGGAATTGATCTGTATCCCAGCCCAGCAGCATATCGCCCTGATTTGCATCTATACTGCCCAGCATGCCGTTTACCCTTGCCAGCGCCAGCTCATGCTGGAAGGTATGGCCTGCTAATGTGGCATGGTTTGCCTCTATATTCAGCTTAAAATCCTGACTGAGGTTATATTTTCTCAAAAATCCCAGTACCGTCATGGTGTCAAAATCATATTGATGCTTTGTTGGCTCCTTTGGCTTTGGCTCTATTAGCAGCTGACCCTTAAACCCGATTTTTTTTGCATAATCCCTCGCCATGCCCAGGAATCTGGCAAGATTGTCGTTTTCCAGAGCAATATCTGTGTTCAGCAAGGTTTCATAGCCCTCACGACCACCCCAGAAGACATAGTTTTCTCCCCCAAGGCTTAGGGTAATCTCCATTGCCTTCTTTACCTGTGCGGCCGCAAAGGCAAAGACGTCGGCATTTGGTGAGGTGGCAGCACCATGCATAAATCGTGGATGACCAAAGGCGTTGGTGGTTCCCCAGAGGCATTTGATTCCGGTTTCCTTCATTTTCTCCTTTATTAGCGCCACGATTACGTCTAGATTTTCAAGCTTTTCTTGAAGAGAATCGCCCTCAGGCGCAATATCCAGGTCATGGAAGCAAAAGTATTCTATACCCAGCTTCGTCATAAACTCAAAGGCGGCATCAACTCTTGCCCTTGACAGCGCCATACCCTTTAATTCATTGTAGCCCCTTTCCATGGTGGGCTGACCAAAGGGGTCTGTTCCATTCCCTGTCAATGTATGCCAATAGCTGAGGGCAAATCTGAGATGCTCCTTCATTTTCTTACCAGCCACCATGCGTTCTGCATCATAATACTTAAATGCCAGAGGATTATTTGATTCAGCACCCTCATAGCTTATTTTGTTAATTTCCTGAAAGTACATTTTCATTTTTACCAACCTCCGTTTTATAGGATATTTTAGATTTAGCTTTTGATTTAGAGTAGACGTCAAAGGCCACAGCCATCAGCAGCACCAAGCCCTTTACGATCTTCTGCCAAAAGACATTGATCCCCATAATCGACATACCATTGTTGAGAATACCCATAATAAAGCCTCCGATGATGGCACCGGGAACGGTCCCTATTCCCCCTGAAGCCGATGCGCCTCCTATAAAGCAGGCGGCGATGGCATCCAGCTCAAAGCCGTCTCCGGCTATTGGTGATGCAGAATTTAAGCGACCTGAAAAGACGATACCTGCTATGGCTGCCAATAAACCCATATTGGCATAAATCATAAACAACAGCTTTTTGGTCTTTACTCCGGAAAGCTCAGCGGTTTTTGAGTTACCCCCCATAGCATAGATATGGCGACCCACCACAGTCCTATTGGCAATAAAGGCGTATATCAATATCAGCACCAGTAGAATTATAATGATGTAAGGCAGACCATTTGCTCTTGCCAGCCATATAGTAAACAAATTTATGATGGTAAACATGATGGCTGATTGCATTACAAAGCCCCTGAAGGATATCACCTGAAAATTGTATTTTAGCTTATTCTGTCGATCCCTATATTGCAGGACAACGTAAATTATAGCGCATATAAGGCCAATGACTATTGTTGTCATATGGAGCGAGCTGCCCTTGCCCCCTATAAAGTCCGGTATTGATCCCGATGCAATGGTGACATAAAGACTTGGAAGTGCTATGGTTTCCCCCTTCAATATCAGGTTGTTGATGCCTCTGAATACCAGCATACCTGCCAGAGTTACAATAAAGGAGGGAATTTTGACGTATGCAATCCAGTAGCCCTGCCACATCCCTACCAATACCCCAAGGGCGAGGGACAAGAAAATTGATAAAATAACCGGCAGGCCTAAAGTAATACTGAATAAAGCAGAGGAGGCCCCGATAAGGGCTACTATTGAACCCACCGAAAGATCAATGTTGCCGCCGGATAAAATACAAAACATCATTCCTATGGCTAGTATTAGAATATAGCTGTTTTGCAATATAAGACGGTGAACGTTGATTGGTTTAAGAAGGATGCCCTTTGTTAGTATCTGAAACAAAATCATTATGACAATCAACGCCACCAGCATTGCATATTGCCGCATATTTTTCCTTAAAATTACCTTGATATTTTCCATCGTCCCAATCCCTCCTAACTCATGCTACTTGCTGCTTTTTTTCTATCGGTGCTTTGAATAATACAACGCATAATACTTTCCTGACAGGCCTCTTCCTTTGGTAGTTCACCCACCAATTCGCCTTCATTCATAATGTAAATTCTGTCGCAAATGCCTAACAATTCAGGCAATTCCGAAGAAATGACGATAATGCTTTTCCCTTGGCTTGCCAGCTGGTTTATGATGGTGTAGATTTCATATTTTGCACCTACATCGATGCCTCTGGTTGGTTCATCCAATATCAATAAATCTGGCTCAGAAAAAAGCCATTTTGCTATGATTACTTTCTGCTGGTTTCCGCCTGAAAGATTTCCCGTGCTCTGGTATATGTCTGTGGCCTTAATTCTAAGCTTCTTACAAAATTCCTCTGCGACTTGAATTTCTTCATTTAGATTCACTACGCCATTGCTGCTTATCTTACCTAATTTGGATAAGGTTATATTCTTCCTTATATCATCACTAAGAATCAGCCCTGCATTTTTACGGTCTTCAGTTAAATACGCAAGACCCTCATCTATTGCCTGACTTACATTGGCTACATACAGGCTCTCACCTGTCTTTAGCATTTTTCCTTCAATGCTCTTTCCATAGTAACGACCGAAGATGCTCATGGCCAGCTCTGTTCTGCCTGAACCCATTAGACCAGCTATTCCAACGATTTCCCCTTGTCGAACATTTAAGCTGATATTCTTAATCCTAACTCTTCCTTCGTCTAAAGGGTCATGTACTAACCAATTCTTAATTTCAAAAGCAACATCACCGATATTGGGCTCCCTCTTGGGATATCTATCCTTCAGCTCTCTGCCAACCATTCCTTTAATAATCCTATCCTCTGTTATCTCATCCCTACCCTCAATAAGGGTTTCTATGGTTGCGCCATCCCGTATCACCGTTATCTCGTCGGCTATTTTAGTAACTTCATTCAATTTATGAGATATGATAATGCAGGTAATCCCTTGCTTTTCGTTAAGCTCCTTCAACAGCTCCAGCAGACTGTCAGAATCCTCATCATTTAAAGCTGCAGTAGGCTCATCCAGAATCAGCAGCCTTACATCCTTTGCCAGGGCCTTTGCGATTTCCACCAGCTGCTGATGACCGACGCCAATATCCTTTACGAGGGCGTCGTGGTGAATATTTAATCCTACCCGTTTCATCAGCGCCATTGCCTTTACATTGGTATCATACCAGTTGATCACACCTCTTTTATTACGCTCATTACCAAGAAATATATTTTCAGACACCGTCAAATAGGGGCTAAGGGCCAACTCCTGATGAATAATGACAATTCCTTTTCCTTCGCTCTCTTTGATATCTTTAAATTGACAAAGCTCACCATCAAAAATGATTTCTCCTGAATATGTGCCAACTGGATAAATACCACTGAGCACCTTCATCAGGGTTGATTTTCCTGCGCCATTTTCTCCAACCAATGCATGTATCTGGCCCTTCTTTACCTGAAGATTCACATCATCCAGTGCCTTAACTCCCGGAAATTCCTTCGTTATATTTTTCATTTCAAGAATATTAATTGTCATATCCCCTACTCCTTTTTTTAAATGATATGCTGTGATAGTAGCTATCACAGCATATCAGTAAATTAACCCCTTCTAAATTACCTGAATTGCTCGGCAGTATAGTAACCGGAATCAATTAATAATTTTTTGTAATTGTCTTTGTCTGCAAATACAGGCTCGCATAGGTAGGAAGGTACATCCTTAACGTTGTTATTATAGGTGCTGGTATCGTTTACAGGCACCTCAGTACCATTCATTATGGCAGCTACCATTTCAACCACCTGGGCAGCTAGAGTTCTTGTATCCTTGAATATGGACATGGATTGCTCTCCGTCAATTAGCATTTTAACATTAGTAACATCACAGTCCTGACCTGTAAGGACTGGGAAGGGCTTGTCAGCTGAACCGTAGCCTGCAGCTCTTAAGGATGCTACAATACCTTGGGCTAAGCTGTCATTTGGTGATAGTACAACATCTATTTTTTTATCTGCATAATTTGCTGTCAAAAGATTATCCATTCTTGCCTGTGCGCCTTCGGACTTCCAGCCCTGGATGGCAACCTGCTCCATTTTTACCTGTCCGGAATTTACCACCAGCTTTCCATTGTCAATGTATGGCTGAAGAACATCCATAGCACCTTTGTTAAAGAAGAAGGCATTGTTGTCGTCCGGTGAACCACCGAATACCTCCAGGTTAAAGGGTCCCTTTCCACTGTTTAAGCCAAGGGCCTTAACAATGTAGTCCCCCTGAATCTTACCCACCAGGTAATTATCGAAGGTTGCATAATAGTCGACATTAGGTGAATCTAAGATCAAACGGTCATATGCAATAATCTTAATATTTTCCTTGGCGGCATCTGCCAGAACACCCTTTAGCGCAGTACCGTCGATAGAAGCGATTACAATAACCTTGCAGCCCTTTGTAATCATGTTTTCAACCTGTGTTACCTGCTGCTCCACCTTATTGTCTGCATATTCCAATATAACCTCAAAACCAGCTTCTTCAAGCATCTTTTTCATGTTGTCGCCGTCCTGATTCCAGCGCTGCAGCGATTTTGTCGGCATTGCCACACCGATAAGCTTGCTATCCTTAGGTGTAGTGCCTGCCTGCTGTGTACAGCCGGTAAACGTTAACATTGAAACCAGCAAAATTAATACCAAAAGCCATGATCCAAACCTTTTCATACAATAGACCCCCTGTTTTCTTTTTTATTGAAGCGAGCCAATGCAAATGTCAGCCTGTACCGTTCCCAAGAGCCCCTTATTTACCGGATCGGCATTGCGCACTGCCAATCCAATAATTCAAATTAGCCCTTATTCTCCCGATGATGACTCTAAGATAATTATAAAATATTTCCATTTCTTTTTCAACCCACTTTAAAAAGTATTTTTAAAATGACTTTAAAAAGTTTTTTTAAAAAAGTCATTTAGGCGCTTAAATTACACTAAATGAAGCATTATGATTCAGCATGAAATTGATATATCGTAGTATGCCTGTAATCTTCTCCCTTTTTTAAAATGCATGAGGGAAAATGTGCATGCTTTAAGGCATTGGGAAAATACTGGGTTTCCAGACAAAATCCGCTCCGCTTTTTATAGTAGACTTTACCTTTACCCATGTCTGCGCCTTCGAGATGATTGCCGGAATAGAATTGTATTCCCGGCTTTGTTGTATAGACCGACATTCGCCTTCCACTGATGGGTTCATAGACCTCCGCCGCTTTTTTTGCAATATCGCCGCTGTTATTTAGTACAAAATTATGGTCATAGCCCTTACCCTTGATGATTTGCTCCTCAACGCTATCCATTCCCTTGCCAATTGCCTTCATATTTCGAAAATCCAGTGCCGTACCCTCTACGGCTCTGATTTCCCCGGTTGGCATGCCATTTTCATCGATTGGTGTAAAATAGTCAGCTGCTATCATTAGCTGATGCTGGCTGATATCTCCTGCTGCGTGGCCCCTAAGGTTGAAATAGCTATGATTTGTCAGGTTTACCACAGTTTCCTTATCGGCAATGGCGTAATAGTCTATGCTTAAAGCGTTATCGGCTGTAAGGGTATAGGTGACGCTTACCTGAAGATTCCCGGGATATCCCTCCTCCATATCCTTGCTGATATAGCTTAGGGTTACACTATCAACTGAAGCATTAGCAGTTTCCACATCCCAGATAACTCTGCCAAAGCCTCTGTTGCCCCCGTGAAGGTGATTGTTTCCTTCATTTCTGGCAAGCTCATATATAATTCCTCCTAGCTCTAAGGCCCCGCCTTCTATTCTGTTGGCATGCCTACCAATAACGGCACCTAAGTACTTGCTGTTGGTGAAATAGCTGTCAAGCGCCTCATAGCCCAATACCATATCCTCATATTTCCCCCATCTGTCGGGGACATGTAAGGACAGCACTGAGGCGCCTATATTACATATCTCGGCCATCATGCCTGCCTTATTGACAAGTGTAAAAACCAGTATTTCCTTACCATCCGGTGCTTTGCGCACCCTTGTCACCCTCATACTCATCATCTCGCTCCCTCATTGATATATGGAAATCCATGTCAATTATATCTATGATTAATATACAATACCCGATTACAATTAAACAATAGGTTTTTGAAATATCTTTTAATATTTAGTAATATCGACCCCTCATAGGATTAAATCCAGAACATCATATCGCAATAATGACAAAAGCACCGAGGCTACCTCAGTGCTTTTATGCCGTTAGCTCTCTCATCAATCCTCATTACTGGCATTAATCCACAGATTCACCAAATGAACCGCACCGCGAAATCCTACAAAGGGGGGCTCATAGGGATGCAGGCGCCATTTAGTATCTGGGTTGGAAATTTGCATATCACTGCTGCGGCCCGTCCATTCCAATGCCTCTCCGCTGGTCATCAGAAGGCCCCTTTGATGCTGCTCCACCACCGGTGCCCACTCATTTTCTGTAAAATATGGTATATCATCACTGCCCATAGCCGGACTGTCACACCAGCAGGTTCCTTTTATAAGAGAAAGCTCCTCTAGTCCAAAGGACAAAATCCCCTTTACCACATCGGCATGACCGCCTAAGGATAAGGTTGCCTCCTCCGGATGTGAACGTACTAGATGCCTTAAGGCGGGCATTACAGGGATCAGGCGACTACGGGATACACCTCTTTCCTCTTTGACAAAGGCACTGTCCATGGTTAGTCCTGAAATCTGAGCCACCTTCTCCAGCCAGTTAATTGTCCCTTCAATGCCATAGGGCCTTCCCAGGAGATATGGTGTACCGAAACGCTTTTCCAGATGCTTTGCAGCAGCTTCTCCCTCCCTCCGTATAACAAGATTGATATGAGCGCTTCCCATTTTTTCGATATCCTCTACGGAGGTATCGGAGGTCATTACGGAAACCGCCTTCATTCCAAAGGTCCCCTCCATTATCCGTACAATTTCTGCTGCATCAGCCTGAAAACGGAATAAATCAGCACAGGAGCCAATGATATTAAAGGTTGGCTGCGGTGTTTTTTCTATATCTATAGGCAATGCCTTCACCAGCAGTAAAAGGGCCTCCTGAACACCACGATGCTTTATGACATCAAAGCCGCCATAACCGAAGGGCAGCAGTCGAACATCGGGATAATCCTGCTGCAGCTCTCGGCAAAGGGCCGGCAGGTCCGTCCCTATCACCTCTGGTATTGAGGAGGGCAACAAAAAGATAACCTTCGGATTATTTTGCTTTACGACATTGGCAATCGTGTGATTAAGCCTGGTTGTGTCACCTAAGGCAATGTCAGTTTCGTCAATATGGGTGGAATACAGCCTGCAGCCATCATGCACTGCTGCGTGCTTCAATGTCACGCCGCTGTAAAGCATGTGACCCATGCAGCCAAACTCCACAAGTGCCGCCCCATGGATGGTTGCCAGCGTCCAGAGCGTGCCCATTCGTCCTGAGGGCAGAGGCTTAAATCGATGAAGACCCATGTGAAATTCCTCCCCTTCGTGATTTTTCTGTTTCATCTAAAGTCTCAAATATTCTTTTCAACAGCCTGGTTGTTCGTCCATAGCCTGTCTGACCATAAAAATCGAACATATCCGCTACACATGGCGCTGTCGGACTGGCTATTTGCAAATAACCAAAGTATATGTCCGGCTCAAGCGCTTCCATAATAGGTAAATCCGCTTCAGCATTGACCATTCTGCATACCCAGGGGTCCTGCCCCCTTGCTATAAGCTGCTGAGCATTGATCCTATCCTCTGGGTAGTATTCCTCCAGATGCAGCAGTAAAGCCGTCATGCCAAGGCTGTCAAGGTATATCGCCAATGGCAGTGGCAAATCAATCCTTACGGAAGATATGTACCTTAGTCCATCGAGCCTCTTTTTTGCATGGTTTTGCAGTGCTAATGCCTCCTGACGCTCAGCTTCAAAGCAATTATCCCAGCATATGTTAAGGCCTACCGCTATTTCAGCGTATGCTTTGTCGATTTCTTCAACGCTGTACAGCGTATGCAGAGCGATATAGGGTACACCAAATTCCTCCTCCATTTTGACAGCCAGGGGTTGGGTATAGGGAGATACCACTAAATTTAAAGCAGCCTCTGGTCCATTTTGAAAATCCTCCAGTGAAGCCCCCGGTGCCAGATATCGCAATATAATGCCGCGGGCTTGAAGCTCCGGCAGCAGTGAAGGCATCGGTATATGATCCTCCTCCGGTGAACGCCCCAATACATTAACCAGCAGTGGATTTTTTTCCTTTTTCTCCATTAGTCCACCAAGGGCTTGTATTGTTTTCCACGATCCGGGGGGATAGCTGAAGTTTTTAAATTGCCCCAGCATCACATAGGTTACCTGTGCCGACAGCTCTGGCTGCACTTCATGAATCATCCCCTCTATATCTTCTCCTATCAGCTCCGGTACACAGGTGATGATCAGTAAAATTGCCTTTGCACCTGCTTTGTCCATTTTTCTGAGAGCATCCATCAGCCCTTCTCGACAACCAAATACCACTTCCTTATCCTCCAAAACATACAGCCAGTGCAGCTCTCCCTTCTTTCCTTCAGGCTTTGGACTGAAGAGCCTGGAGTGGGTGGTACATTCCTGCATGCCCACAAGCAGTGACGATAAACCTACGATATCCTCCACTATTACAGAAGCGATACGCATAGGACAATGGGTTCCGGGGAATACAGCAGGGGTTAAGAATTTAATGCCTATGTTGGATTTCACCGCCGATAGCCGCTTTAAATGCATTAGTTCCTTCATTTTGTTATACCTCCCCTCCACAGCAGTTTAGCCAGAGACATGTAATGCTCTGCCATTTCAGAATCCGGAAAGGCCTCCACCACAGTCTTGCCCTGTGCCTCAGCCTGCTGTACGAAGGGGTGACGAGGCAGACGGTAAATTATTTGCGTTTCTATCTCTGCTGCTGCCTTATCCACCAGCTGATCTTCATCTTCAATATTTTTAGCGTTGAGGATAAGTCCCCTTAATGAAGCATAGCCCCTTTTGCCAAAGCTTTTAACAGCATGAGAGATATTGGCGGCTGCATACAGGGACATCATCTCCCCTGAGGTAACAATACAGACCTCGTCAGCATAGCCTCCCCGTATTGGCATGGCAAAGCCGCCACAGACGACATCCCCCAGCACATCATATAGTACGACATCCGGCTTATATGTCTCGTAGGCCCCCAGCTCCTCCAGCTTTTCAAAGGCTGTGATTATACCTCTTCCTGCACAGCCCACTCCGGGTACAGGTCCTCCGGCTTCTACACACAGCACGCCAGTATTGCTTTTTACTACGAGATTTTCCAGCACCGCATCCCCGTTTTTTCGTAGTGTATCAATAACTGTAGGGATGCTCTTCCCGCCTGTCAGGTTGCAGGTGGAATCTGCCTTTGGGTCGCAGCCAATTTGCAGCACAGTCAATCCCGTAGCCGCCATTGCTGCCGATACATTGGACACAGTGGTGGATTTACCGATACCGCCTTTACCGTAAATTGCTATTTTTTTCATTTATAACACACCTCCTATGCAATCACCTGTTGCTTGATTAAATCGTAAAAAATACAGGTTGGCCTTCCTGTGCTGGACTCAGTAGTAATCTTTGCTTCGATATTGAAGGTTTTCCTCAGCACCTCGGTGGTCATCACCTTCTCCGGTCCACCATGACAGATAATTTCTCCATCGGAAATTGCCACCATGTAGTCGGCAAACCTGGCTGCAAGATTAAGATCATGCAGTACCATCGCAATCGTACAGCCCTGCTGACGGTTAAGATGGTGCAATAGCTCCAACAGCTCAAGCTGATAGGCCAAGTCTAAATAGGTTGTTGGTTCATCCAGCAAAATCAGCTCCGTCTGCTGTGCCAGTGCCATTGCGATCCATACCCGCTGTCGTTGACCACCTGAAAGCTTATCCACAGCCGTTGTTTCATGCTCTGTCAGCTTTGTTACCTCCAATGCCCACTGAATTATCCTCTTGTCCTCTGAACTGAGCCTACCCAAGCTTCTCTGATGCGGAAAGCGGCCATAGGCCACCAATTCCCCCACCGTCAGCCCTGCCGGAGCCTGAGGAGATTGGGGGAGAATTGCCATTTTCTGAGCCACTTCCTTTGTCGTCAACCGCCGAATATCATCGCCGTTTAAGTACACGATACCACCCTTCGGCTTCAACAGTCGCCCCAGGGCTTTTAATACAGTCGACTTGCCGCAGCCGTTAGGCCCTATAATTGTTGTAATTTTCCCTTTGGGAATCTGTATATCTAAGCTCTCCACAACAAGCTTGTCCTCGTAGGAGATGGCTAAATTCTCTGTTTGAATACTATTCATATATTTTCACTCCTTCTACTGCTGTCTGCTTTTTATCTTCATTAAATAAAGGAAATAGGGGGCGCCAATGATGGCCACTATTATTCCTACCGGCAGTTCAGAGGGCTGTACGACAACCCGTGCTATGGTATCTGCCGTCGAAACCATCACTGCTCCCACCATGGCGCAGGTGGGCAGAAGAATTCGATGCTTTGGCCCAACTAGCCGACGAGCCAGATGCGGTGCAATCAATCCCACAAAGCTGATACTGCCGCTGACAGCCACACATGAGGCCGCCAACCCTACAGCCGCCGCCAGCAGCTTACGACGTTCCTGCTCCACCGACGCCCCTAAGCTATAGGCAATACCATCCTCCAGATTTAAGATATCCAGCAGGTGTGATTTCGACAGTACGTAGGGAATTAAAAGCAGTAGCCAGGGTAAAAGAGCCATTACAAATTTCCAATTGGAGCCCCAAATACTGCCGGCCTGCCAGGTTGCAACAAAGCTGAACTGTGTTTCATCCAGCTTCGCCACCAGCAGGGTAGTAAGGGCTGAAATCCCCGCCTGCACCGCTACGCCCGCCAATATTAAGCGCATTGGTGCTATGCCATCTCCCTTTTTATAGGTCAGGGTATAGACAATAATTGCCGCTGTGCCCGCACCCGTCAGCGATAAAAAGGGCAAAGTGAGGACCGACATAAAGGATTTTGCTCCAAAGAACATAACATATAGAATCACCATCAGTCCTGCTCCGGCATTTATGCCCAGAAGACCGGGATCAGCTAGTGGATTTTTAGATATGTCCTGTAAAATACAGCCGGATAAAGCCAATCCCATGCCCACAAGAATGGATATCACTATGCGAGGCAAACGGAAATCGAATAAAATCAGGTTTTCCTTAGCTGTTCCCCCTCCGAAAAGGGTACGCAGCGTATCTAAAGGGGAGAGTTTTGCATAACCGGTATTCATGCTTATGATAAAGGAAATTATCAATAAAGCACCGCAGCCAATCATAATGCCAGTATTGCGCCGGGCTATTTTTCTTTTGTAGGCTTCGTTTATCTGCTGTTGAGCTGTCATCATCATAAGGCCCTCCCTTGCTTACGGGCGACATATAGAAAGAAGGGTACCCCCACCAGGGAAATTAGAGCCCCTATAGGTATTTCAAAGGGAGGATTGAGGGTGCGGGCACCTAAATCCGCCAATACCATCAGCAGTGCTCCCAATACAGCCGAGGTGGGAATCACCCATCGGTAATCCACCCCCACAAGGTAACGGGCCAGATGAGGAATAATGAGGCCAACAAAGCCCACACTCCCCACAACAGAGACCGAAGCCCCTGCCAATATTAAAACAACAAGAGAACACAAACCGCCTACTACCTCAGTATTTAAGCCCAGTCCTCTTGCAACATCCTCTCCAAGGCTCAGCAAGGAGATGGCGTGGGAAAGAGCTATGGCTGCCAAAAGACCGCCAAGTATCCATGGGGTCATAATCCTGATCTGCATCCAATTAGAGCCTGCAACACCGCCCACAGTCCAAAACATGATGCTTTGAGCCACATCAAAATATAATGCTATCCCCTGACTGAGGGCTATCAAAAGGGCGCTTACGGCTGCCCCCGCCAGCACAAGCCGCATAGGCGCATCCTCTCCGCTGCGGCGGGAAGCCATGGTATTAACCATAAATGCCCCCAAAGCCGCTCCCAAAAAGGAAAATAGCATAGTCTTGATGTAACTTATGCCAGGAAAAAAGGCAAAGCATATGGAAAGCGCAAAGCCGGCCCCGGCATTAAGCCCCATCAGCCCGGAATCCGCCATAGGATTTCGTGTGGTACCCTGCATTATGGCTCCCGCCACAGCAAGAGAAGCCCCTACCATAACACTTGCAATTACCCTTGGAAGACGCAGATCAACTACAATTAGATGCTGTGTGTTTTCTGAATCAAAGCGGAACAAGGCATCCCAAACCGTTATTGTGGAGATATTGGCGGCCCCCTTGGCTATAGAAATCACCATAAAAAGGAAAATCAGCCCTACACCTGTCAGAATAATGATCCAGGGGACCCATCCTCGGTCCTTCTTCTTTTTCTGCATTAGCTGATGCGATTGAGCTATTTCGTTTGTTTGCTTCATTTGCTGATTACCTCCTTGTGCTCACCTTCCGTGCCCTCACCGCCTTGGTGGCGCTGGTAGTATGTATGAATAAGAAAAACCAGGGCACAGACCTATGAACAGGCTGCACCCTGTATAAATACTTTCTTTTTGTCTGTTATAGCTTCAGGCTCGTTTTAATACTACTCTGAATATACCTCCAGCAGCTTTTCAGCCGTAAGCCTCATGGCAATCGGACCAAAGGTATTGAGAGAATCATTGAAATAAAATACCCGACCGTTTTTAACTGCCGCCATCGATTGCCATACAGAGGAGGACTCCTGAGACTGTATAAATCCATGGGCAGTTTCATAGTAGTCCTGGAAGGCTACGTAATCAGGATTCATTTCGGCTACAGCCTCCAATGATAAGGACTCATATTCATCTGGATAGCCTTCTGGCTTGGAAATGCCAAAAGTTTCGTAATATTCCTTATTGCCTCTGGAAATAAAAAGCTTTCCATCTGTTCGGAACAGGGCAAAGGTCTTGTTGCTACTGCTAAGCTCTTTCTTTGCTGAGGAAATAATAGCCTCTGTTTCCGCTATAAAGGCCTCTGCAAAATCCTCCTTGCCGACAATTTCTGCGCAAGCCATAGTCTGCTGCTGCCAAGGGGCATTGAAATCCACCTGTACCACCGGAGCTATCTGCACCAGCTGGTCATATATTTTATCAACATGCCCGCTAAAGGTTACAATAACATCAGGCATTACCTCTAAAATTGCCTCCAGATTCAGCTCTCTGGCACTTCCCAAATCAATAATCTCCGCAGTACCTACATATGGCTTCAGCGTTTCCCATTCCTCCAGAGCCTTCATTGCATTTCCTATCGATGCACCGGTTGAAGCAATAGGTGGTGTTTCCAGTGCAAAGAAATACTCTAAATACATAGAGTGAAGTATTGCTATTCTCTCCGGCTGCTTCTCTAATACCACTGTATTACCAGCTGCATCCTGAATAGTTCTGGGCCATACTGATTCCTCAGAATTGTTTATTTCTGGTGTACCGGTATTATTATCCGCCGGACTTTCGCTGCAGCCCGTCAGAATTCCTGTTAAAAGCACTAATATGACCATTAGTCCCATAAGTCTCTTCATTGTCGATTCCTCCTAGTTTATATTAGCAGTTAGATAATGCTAACTTTCAAAGGCTATTATAGCAAAACTTATTCTATATTAAAATGGAGCCATCCTGAAAGACATATGGATTATTCCTGAATTTTTCTCTCATTTTGCTGGGTGACACATCAAACCTTTTCTTAAATATCCTGCTGAAATATAGGGCATCTGGATAGCCTACGCTTTTTGCCACATCCCCTATAGGGGCATCGCCGGTAATCAATAGCTCCTTTGCTCGATTCAAGCGATAGGACATAAGGTAATCACCGGGTCCCATTCCGGTATACTTATTAAAAACATAATAAAGGCGATTTTCATTGACCTCATTTTGCTCCGCCAGGCCTCTAACCGAAAGGGCCTCCATATAATGCTCCTGCAGATAGGTCAATGCCGTTTCGAAAAGGACCTGAACATCGTCCTTTCCTTGGTCTCGAGCACATACAAAAACCTCCTCCAGCGCACAACGAAAAAGTGTCTCCGTTTGAAATCCAGATATGGCCCCCGGTTGATTATAGGCCTTCCAGAGCCTCAGCAGCAGCTCCTTAAGCCTAAGGCTCTGCCCTGTGGTCAACTGGAAATGCGTCTCCGGAAGGGATAGTCCCTTGGGTTCTGCATTGATATCATATAGAACTGAAATAAACTCCCATTGACTGTTGCCTATTACCTTTTTGTCAAGACTCATATCTGCACCCCCATGGATAATATTCCCCACAGCCGCCTTATAGGGGGTCCCATTAAAATGAAACTGCGCCTTTCCGCTGAGGGGAAAGATAAAGCCGGGAAAGGGGGTTGATTTCTGCCATCCGGCACTACCGGCTTCGATCCTATAATGATAGACGCCTTGTACGCGAAAGGAGGAATTAGTAAAATGCTCCACCAGCCGATTAAGTTCTATTTCCATAAAGCCCAACTCCCTTAATATTTTTATACTTCAGCTTTTTCACAGTTTTACCTGTGCAGCTGAGTATTTCCTTTATGCCACCTATGTATATCGGTAAATATGTTATTTCATGAATACAGTTAGTGCTTTCTAACTTTTTTATTATATCATTTTTTATTTTACTGTGCTATTGGATTTTATGATAATGACTCATACTGCTTAATGTGCAGACATCTATATGTACTGCAAAAGGCCATAGGATAAATTATACTTTGCCCTATGGCCTTGCTTATGCTATAACGCCTTATACAGGATGCACCGGAGCTTCTTCATTATACAAACTTGTCTCAATTTTATATTTTCTGCTCCATCTTTCCTTAAAATAACTCATAGCCACCTGGGGAAACAAGCCATAGGTCAGCACATCCTCCTCCTGCTCTATAAACTCCTTCGCCGCCGCCCTTAGCTCCAACAGCTGCGGTGAAATTAAATCGGCAGGTCTGACGGCTATAGGCTCTTCGTCCCCTATAATTTTCTTCTTTATGTCTGATGGTATCTCTGCCGCTGCTTTTCCATAATGACCTCTGACATAATCCTTGATCTCCTTTGGTACCATTTTGTAGCGCTGACCAAGAATTACATTTAAAACAGCTTGAGTTCCCACCATCTGACTCATTGGGGTCACCAGAGGAGGAAAACCTAAATCCTCTCTAACTCTAGGTACCTCTGCTAAAACCTCCTCCAGCCTGTCGGTTTTATTTTGCTGCTTAAGCTGGGATATTAAGTTTGACAGCATACCTCCGGGTATCTGATATACAAGAGTATTTATATCGACCCCTAATACCTTAGGGTCTATCATACCATTTTCAAAATATTTATCTCTTATAGGTTTAAAATACTCGGTTATTTCATTTAATCTTTCCAAATCCAGCCCAGTATCATATGGTGTGCCCTTTAATGCTGCTATCAAGGGTTCAGTAGCCGGCTGTGAGGTTCCCATAGCCAGTGGGGAGATGGCTGTATCCACCACATCAGCGCCTGCCTCAATAGCCTTCAAATATGTCATCGAGGCTAATCCACTGCTATAATGCGAATGCACCTGTATAGGCAGCTTTATTGCTGCTTTAAGCGCCTTCACCAATTCATAGGCAACATAGGGAGCCAGTATCCCGGACATATCCTTGATGCAAATAGAATCTGCCCCTAAGGCCGCCATTTCCTTTGCCTTTTGAATATAATAAGGGATGTCATGCACAGGGCTGATGGTGTAGGACAGAGCACATTGGGCATGGGCGCCCTCCCTTTTAACCGCCTTCATGGTGGTTTCCAGATTTCTAACATCATTCAGGGCATCAAACATACGTACAATATCGATGCCATTTGCAATAGCTTTACCGACAAACGCCTCTACAACATCATCTGCATAGTGCCTGTAGCCCAGCAGGTTCTGGCCCCTTAGAAGCATTTGAAGCTTGGTCTTTTTCATAATTGCTCTGATTTTTCTTAATCTATCCCAGGGGTCCTCCTTTAAAAACCTCAGACAGGAATCAAAGGTGGCACCTCCCCACATTTCAAGTGAATAATATCCCACGTCATCCAATTTTTCTGCTATTGACAGCATCTCCTCCGTTGTCATTCTAGTCGCCAACAGAGATTGGTGGGCATCTCTATATACAGTTTCAGTGATTTTAACTCCCATTCTTCCTCCTCCTAATGCCTCTATCTTAAATACAAGCTGAATATTTGCGGTAAAATCAGATATATGGTTAATAGTCTGGTTGTCTGGAACAGGCTCACTAAAAATATGTCTGTATCCATATCCTCCGCTAATATAACCATTTGTGACAGGCCTGCCGGAGCTGTGCATAAAATACATGTACCAATCTCCCATTTTGTTAGTGCTTCAACGATATACGCCAACAGTATACCGCTGACAACCATAAACAATGGTAAAACTATCATCGGTCCTATCAACCGTGTAAGCTGCATAAAGGTTTCCTCGGTAAAACCCATGCCAATACTAATACCTATCCCGATTTGTGCGCTTATCTGAATATGCTTTGGCAGGTATGCAGATTTATCCAGTATAATACTGCTGGCCCCCACCCCTATAATAGCTCCGACTAAGCCGCCAGCTGGGAACTTTATATAGATGAGAAAAATACCCAATAGCAATCCACAAGCTAGGATTTCAGGAGCTATTTTTTTCTTAACCGCCACCTCTTTTATCGCTATTTCTTCCACCTTAGCAATTGTACTCGCTTTTCTCCTCTTAAGACTTAATAAATAGAAGGAAACAAAGGATACGATAAAGCTTAATCGGATTAGCTGCAGCAAGGCTACAGTGGGAACATCTGCCCCATAGGAAAATGCAGCTACACTCATCTCTGCCATTCCGCCGGGGGTACCTGCCAAAAGTGCTGTGGCTAAATCCAAATCTGTAAATCTGACTAAAACATGAGCTGATACAATAGATGAAGCAATTGTCCAAATCAGTATGATGATGAAGGTATATAGGGATTTTTTATTTTTCAGTAGCTCAAATTGACTTCTTGTTACCCGCATTCCTACGAAGATACCCAATACCAGCTGAAACAAGGAAATGCTTAACCTGGGAAGCTGAGGCATATCGAAGCCGGCTATTTTTGCTATTCCGATAAAAAGCATTGGACCCAGCAATGAAGGGGCAGGGGCCTTAAGCTTTTTAGTAATGAACCATCCAAGTGTACCAATACACGCCATTGAAAGATATATCATTGTACTAACCTTCCTTCTACACAGTCAGCTGAAATAGGCAGTTAAATGAAGAAATTGCACGTCACCTTTGCATATGGAAGGCCAAGCATGCAATCTCATCATATTATACAAGCGCCTTTTTCTTCTCCTTGAATTGCTTGATATATGGGTTTAGAAAAGCCATGATAGATACTATAAGAATTACCAGGGATATAGGTCTTGTAATAAATCCCATCCAACTGCCATTATTCACAATAAGCTGCTTTCTCAAGGAGTTTTCAGCAATTTTCCCCAGTATGAGACCCAAAACAAAGGAGGAGGTTGAATACTTATACTTATTGAAATAGTATCCTATAAAGCTGAACACGAAGAGGATTATGACATCGGTGAAGTTATTCCTTAGAGAATAAGCACCTACGATTCCCAGCACCATGATCAAAACCGCCAGGAAGGGATATGGCAGCTTTAGTATTTTTGCAAACTCCTTGGAAATAAACTTTCCTAAAAAAAGCAGCAGCAAAGAGGCTATGATAATCCCTATAAATATACTATAAAGCATAGTAGGCTGCTGCTTTAGCAGCAAAGGCCCGGGGGTTAGGCCATGAAGCATGAAGGCTGCCATTATAATTGCAGCAACAGGGCTACCAGGTATCCCTAAGGTCAGAGTGGGCACGAGACTTCCGCCAACTGCACCATTATTTGAGGCTTCTGCCGCAATGATGCCCTCCTCTACTCCTGTACCAAAGAGCTCGGGGTTTTTGCTTGTTCGTACCTCTTCGCTATAGGCGATAAAGGCAGCTATAGAACCTCCTGCTGCCGGAATAATTCCGACAATGGTACCAATAATAGAAGCACGAATATAGGTTATCCACTTTGAAAGAATTTCCTTTAATTTAATAAATTCAAAATTATCATATTGAGTTAATTCTCCCTCATTTAATCGATTACCGCATTTATCTGAAATGTTTTTATATACCTCAGCCAGTGCATATGCCCCTATCATAACGGGAATATAGTCTATCCCACCAAAAAGCCAAGGCTGATCGAAGGTAAATCTCGCAACCCCGTTTATCGCATCCAAGCCAACAGTTGACAGCAGCAGCCCCAAGCAAGCCGAAAACAAAGATTTTAGCTGATTTTTAGATCCAAGGCTGGATATACAGCTTAATCCCAGCAGAGCCAGAGCAAAATATTCTGCGCTTTGAAATTTAAGTGCCAGCTTTGCCAAAAGCGGAGCTGCCACCAGCATGCTTAAGGCAGAGACTATACTGCCAACTGCCGATGCAGTTATGGCTATACCTAAAGCCCTTCCGGCCTTTCCCTGTAATGCCATCGGATAGCCGTCAAAGGTGGTTGCAATTGCACTGGGTGTACCGGGAACCCGCAGTAAAATAGAGGATATACTACCTCCGGCCTGTGCGCCTACATTTACCGCAACAAGGGTAACTATCCCTACAATGGGATTCATATTATAGGTAAAGGGCAGCAGCAGGATAACTGCCATTGAAGGACCCAACCCCGGCAAAGCACCACAAATAATGCCAAAGGCGGTACCAAGCATTAAAAACATCAGCGCAATGGGACTCATTACTATGGTTAATGCCTGAAAAATTTGTTCCATTTACTTCACCTCCATACGCATTAATATATCAGATAGCTTAGCTCTCTAAGTATGCCCAGTCCTCTAGGTAGCGCAATGTAGAATACACGCCCAAAGATCAGGGTTATTGAAAGCGTTAATATAAGCACAAATAAAATACCCTTTGCTTTTCCCTTATAGCCCATATTCCATAGGGAAGCAATGCCGAATAGCAGCGTTCCGATTATAAAGCCTAAATAATTCAGGGTAAAAATATATACGCCAAAAAGCCCAATATTCAGGAGCATAATTTTCAGACCCTTATCATGGATGTCAAATAATCCCTTTTTCCTTTTCCCTCTTTCCTTGTAGCTGTTATAGCTAATCATAGCCAATAAAATTAAGCTTATGACGATAACCATTTGTGGAAAACCGCCGGGTCCAATTTTATCAGTGGATATCTTCATACCGCCAAAGTTAGTTGATAGGGCTAAAAGCACTAAAAGGAATATGCCTATAATCAGATTGAATACCAATTCCATATGATTCGCTCCTTTTACCTCCGGGGCTCCCAAAGGGAGCCCTCAGGGGTTTTATACATATTTAATTGCCGGATAATATCTCTCTGAACTTCTGTATTTCTGAGGACCACATTTTACCATATTCGCCTGCACCGATGTAGCCCGGGATAATATCTGACATATCCTTTGCAGCAGCATCCTGGTATTCCTTTGAATTATATACTGCTTCTATTACCTCTGAAAGGTATTCTACTATTTCCTGTGGGGTGCCCTTCTTCACAGCAAAGCCCCGCCATGAACCCTGTGTAAAGTCGATACCTAATTCGACTGTACAGGATATGTCCTTTAATTCCTCTATCATAGTTAATCTTTCATCATGCAGTACAACCAATGGCTTGATATCTCCAGCCCTTACCATAGTCAGGAAGGAAAGCACCTTATCCTGATAAATCTCAATCTCTCCCCCTAGCACTGCTGCCTTTGTTTCAGCAGCAGCATTGTAGGGCACGTAGGTAAGCTCAATGCCTGCTGCCTCTGCAAAGCCATTTGCCATATAATCATCCAGTCCACCGGGAGAAGTCCCTCCTATCTTAACTTTTCCTGGATTTTCCTTTGCATAGGCAATTAAATCCTCTATTGTATCAAAGGGGCTATTTTTAGCTACGCCAAAAACCTGAATATCTTTTTGGAAGTTACCAATGGGTAAAAAATCATCAGTGAGATTTGCATTAGGTCTGTCTAAAGCCTGAGCAATGGCATGGGAAGGTGTAATCTGCAAAATGGTGTATCCATCTGCGGGTGCCTGCGCAACAGCAACCATACCGTCTACACCGCCGCCACCTGCCCTATTGATAACGTTTACAGGCTTGCCCACAATACCTGACATAATTGGTGCCATTTGACGTGTCATCATATCAGCAGAGCCACCTGCACCAAAAGGTACAACTATTTCTATTGCTCTTTTAGGATAATCCAGCGCTGCTTTTTCAGGTCCATTAGTACCCTGATTTGAATTTCCAACAGGTTCTTGAGCACACCCTACCAGTAAAGACACTAACATTACAAAGATCATAGCAATACTTGACATCTTTTTCATTGTTTTCCCTCCTATGTTTTACACTCACAATCTTTTAGGCCACACGCCATGCATGAGCTTACCTATTTCAGTGTAACAGTAGCCTTTCTAGGTTCAACCGAGCAGCTTAGCCTCAAGCAGAGAACCCTTATACCACTTCCCCTTGCTTCGCCTATTTTGACAAAGGTACCAAGGGCAGTGCTCCTTCCTCCAAGCCCTAGAGGACCTACTCCGCTTTCATTAATTCTATTGGTTATATAGCTTTCAATTTCACTCTGCACATCAAAATTACCATGTCTAAGGGCTTCAATCATCATAGCGCTTGCTTCGTAATGTGTACGACCTATTCCAATTGCCGGTACACATGGGGTACAGCCAAGCTTGGCCACCATTTCCAAAGCCCATTCTACTGCGGTATCGATTAAGCTCATTTCCTCATGCTTATGGAATACATGGTAGGTTTTCGACCTAATTTCAGGACCGCCCCCCTGCATCAGCACTGTAATCTTTAATCCATCTCCGTCAATAATCCTTACATTGGTGGGCGCAGGCAGCAACATTCCCGGGTCCTCGTATAAGCCATGCTTTTGCGCCAACCTTTCAAGTCCTTCTCCCTTAACTGCCATAGGCCTGCCGGGTAGGTTTCTCAGCCCATCCCCTATGCCCAGCTGTACAGCCTCTAACACCTGATACATTGATCCTTCTATTGCTGCATCCTTGCCAATTTCAATAAATGGATGAGGTATACCTGTATCATCACACAGAGGCGTAGTATCCTTCTCGCTTATAATTGAATTTTCTAATGTTTTTTCCAGCACCCATCTTGCTTTTTCATCGGTTTCATTGGTGATTGCCCTCAAATAGGCTCTCACTTTATCTTCACTAAAGGTACTGCTGGCCTTAACCAAGGCTTCACAGGCAGCCCCTCTTATATCTACGATTGAAATAAACAAATCCTATCGCCCCCTAAAATATTGTCTTCCCATGTGCTATAGCAACGACTCCTGGATAGCGATCAACCTCAAGCCGCCAAAAAGCCTCCATGCCCTCATTCTCAAAGGCTGCCACCTCTCTCTTAATAGTCTTTTTTGTTAAATAAGCAGATATGGGAGGTGTCACGACAAATATTGAATTATGTTTCTTTAACACCTCTACTGTTTGAGAGGATAAGGCCCCTTTTCCAAGATGCACCTTGATGCCTGCCTCAGATAGTTCCGGCATAGTTCCCTCAATTTCCAGCTTGTTGCTGGAGGTAGGTCCTAATCCTGCAATGCTTACTGCTGAATGAAATATCACCCCACCCTTAAGATCGATATTATGCTCCACCAGCCGATCTTCCTTGATTAGCTCAACAATCTGGGGTAGTACCGCATCTCTGCCGACATAAATGATTCCGGAGATTTCGATTGTGTCGCCCACCTGAAGCTGATTTATATCCTCTTCACTTATTGGAGTTGTAAGCTGTATTACTGCCATTTTTACATCACCTCTATCGTCGTTTATAATGTAGCTTTTATATACCGGTCAGGTCCCTACAGGCCTAAATTTGATTTCATATCAGCAACCCAGTCGGGGGTTATTTCCGGCAGCTCCTTGCCTTCACTCAAGCATACTGCATATTCTGCAATGGTACTTCTTCTAGCCTTTTCATAGGCATCCTTCTTTTCAGCCTTCTCCAGCACAAGCTCGATCATATGCCTTGGCACCACAGTTACCCCATCATAGTCGCCGAATACAAGATCACCGGGCTCTACCTTTACACCACCGCAGGTTATAACTGTATTCATTTCTCCAGGTCCTTTTTTATCCGGTCCCCTTTGCATGAAGCCTCTTGCATAAATTGGGATATTTAGGCTTCTTAAGCCAATTTTATCTCTGACATAGCCATCTATGACAATGCCATTAAGCCCTATGACATCTGCAGCTGCCGCCATCAAATCCCCCATGTAGGCTCTTTCGCTAAAGCCCTTACCATCCACCACCAGAACATATCCGGGTTTTCCTTGATAAATTCCCACATGTACAGGAAAATTGTCACCATCCTCCGTATCTACAGTGTAGGCTGTCCCTATCATAATCTTACTTTCATCGATGGGCAGGATATCGGCATCCATACATCCATCTCGAATAATACCCAATCCCTTCATGCCGTCACACAGCTGTGCGGGGCTGAGTTTTTTTGCCCTCTCAATCAACTCTGCAGGTATCAGCTCAGGCAGCTTATTGTATTTTACTGTTCCCATGCTTGTCTTCTCTCCTCTCATTTAAAACCGCTATTGCATCTTTATAGTTCATCTTTCCTTCTGGGCCAATCACATCAATTAAATTCATATCAGATAGCTGTTCCAGCTTTATTTTGGCTCCCATTGACATACTAGCATCGATACCCATGCTTTCAAGCGTAGCTACTACCTCTTCCATTTCCTTTGCCCTTCTACCCGCATGTACCATTGTTCTTGCCACCAGCATATTAGCCAGCTCATCCAGTGTTTTTCCGTAGAGGCTTTCATTTATAGAGGTGACAAGAGCATCAAGGGCGCCAAACTTCAATGCCGGATACATAGACTCAATCATCAGCTGTGGCAGTCCCTTCATAAATACACTACGAAACATCTTTATTGCAGAGGACCCACCTAATGGCGCATTAAGATCAGAAAGCTTCATACCGTACTTGCTTAATTCCGAATAAAAGGTGTCTGCTCCCTCTCCGGATAAGAAAATTTCAACCCTATGACCATTTCCCGGTACAGTGCTCATAATAGCCGCGTCGCAGACCTGTACTCCTTCTACTCGCTGGATATTACCAATATCATGCTTCACTGTAGGCGATGTGGCATTCATATCTATGAAAACCTGCCCTGCAGATAGATTTGGAATGACTGACTTAGCAACCTGGTATGCAACCTTAGCACTGGTTAAGGAAGCAACCAATCTGGCATTAGAATAAGCGGCCTCCAGTGTTTCAACCAACGTAATGCCAGCTTCCTCAGCCCTTTTTCTGATTATGGCTCCGAATTTCTCATGATCCTGATTAACGTCATAAGCCACGATTTTGTCCAAGCCTTCTGATTTTAAGCCATTAGCAATATGAAAGGCTGCCTCCCCAAAGCCAATGAACGCTATTAAATTTTCCATACGATCAACTCCTTCTTCCTCCATTGTCACATTTCATTGCATTTCAGATGATGGTTTTTCCGTTAGCTTCTCCCGAAGCTGAAGGATTGTGAAATATTAGTCATTTGCTTTTTATCTTTTTCCTCGCTGTGCCCTCCTTACGTTATTTTTACTTATCTTCATATATAAGCAAGGGCTGTGCCAACTTTAGAAAACGTTGTCAATTTGAAAATAAAAGCTGAATTTTTAAACAATTCAGCTTAATTTTATTCCACATATTTCCAATATTATATGTTTTTTCTATAAATTAACATATTATGGTTTCAGCGTTTTGCAGCAAAACATTTCAAACGTCCTGCCCTTGCACTATTTTGAAACGACATGAAATGTAGTGAAATGAAATGTGATGGATTTAAGTTTAATGCATTATTTGTTCAATTGAGCGTATTTTATTAGATCTAAGAAATCAGAATCTATCCCTTTACATTTTTTAATTTTTCTCCATAGGGTTGTCGTGCTGATGCCAAGCCTCTGTGCGGCTAACCTTCTCTCGCCCTTTGCCTCCATCAGTGCCCGTTTTATAAGCTCCTCTTCCGTTAAAGCCGCAGATGCTGTTCTGTCCATATGAGATGAAGCCTCCTCTCTAGCTTTGGTCCTTCCTTCGATTAATGAGGACTCAGATTGATTAAGGAGGTCAGTGGCCTTCTCCACCATGTCCGAGGTAATTATTTCATCGTCGCAGATTACAATTAGTCTTTCAATGATATTGCTTAGCTGTCGAATATTGCCGGGCCAACCTGCTGACCCCAGCATCTCAATTGCTTTATGGGTGATCCCCTTTACGGGCAGTTGACTGCTTTCTATAAAATATCGAATCAATGACGGTATATCCTCTCTTCGATCCCGAAGTGATGGCAGAGCCAGCTCCAGCACACAAATCCGATAGTAAAGGTCCTCCCTGAAAAGACCCAATTTAATCTGCTGCTTCAAATCCTTGTTGCTGGCAGCGATAATCCTTACATCAATAGGTATTACCTTATCATCGCCAATTCTAATAATCTTTCTTTCCTGAATTACCCTAAGAAGCTTCAGCTGTACCTCCAGCGGTGCCTCGCTTATTTCATCCAAAAAAATGGTTCCCCTATGGGCCAGCTCAAAAATACCGGCCTTTCCCTGGTTTAATGCTCCCGTAAAGGCCCCTTTTACATAGCCGAACAGCTCACTCTCCAGAATGCTGGAGGGAAATGCTGCACAGTTTATTGCCACAAAGGGAGCTGCTTTTCTTTCGCTGTGGGAATGAATACTCTTAGCAAAGATTTCCTTTCCCGTCCCAGTTTCTCCAAGTATAAGAATCGTACTATCTACAGATGCATAACGTTTTGCCAGCTCCTTTGTTGTACGGATGACCTCACTCTCTCCAATAATGTCATTGAAGGTCTTATCTGCCACATGCCCCTTGTTAAGCATAGTATGACGTATTTTTTGTTCCACTGCCTGTATCTTTTTAGATTGCTGTATTGTGGCGACAGCTCCAATAGTCTGGTTTTCCACTATTATTGGCTCTATATTTACAACCAATGATGACTTTCCGAAATTGATTATTTCATTAGATGTGGGTACACCATTTTTAACCGCATCTATAAAAATCTCCGCAGGTATTATTTCTTGAATAAACTTACCCTCTGCATAATTTCCAAGAATTCTTCTGGCATTATTATTTATATTGGTTATAACACCATGTTGATCAATACTGATCATCCCCTCTGAAGCACAATCAAATATGGAATTTATCATTTCATATTTATATTCCAGCTCTAGACGTCTTTCTTCCTTTTCCATTTCAATTTTGAAGAGATGCAGTGCATCATCTATGGCCTCTATTATGGCTTCATTGTCTGCCTCTGTCATAATATACTTAATGCCTAATGAAAAAACCTTTTTTTCAAGGGACAGCCCACCTATTGCCACCTCAATTCCCGATTCCTTCATTTTATTAAGCTTTGTTTCGATGACTTCAATAGGCTCCAGATGATGGATGGGGATAATTATTGCCCCTTCAAGTAAATCCATGCTTTTTCTAATCATCAGCTCAAATTTTTCAGATGTAGCCAAAAAAGCTATCTTATCGGAGTATTGCTTAGCATTTTTGTATGCACTATAGCAATCAAAAAAGGTATGCTTAATATCGATTACCGGTATATCAAAATTATGTCTGAGTATAGAAGCAGTGATGCCACGACTTATTAATATTTTTACGCCCTTAATTAAAAGCTCCTCAACCTCGTAAACTGCATTCTCCCTCGAGGCCTGCCTAACAATGATATTGAGGTTTTGTCTCTCAATTTCTTGCCTTATCTTTGCTGTCAAAATAGTAGATGGAGAAATGACCGCTATTTTACTGTACATAAATAAGCCCCCCTTAAAATATTCCTTAGAATTATTATACTATTTCGACAAATTCTTTTCAAAGCTGACAAAAAAGAATAAGTGGTGAAGTAAACTTTTACTGGTTAGCAGTTAACAGCATTGCTGGTAAACCTATAGTCTTCAAAAAAAACAGAAAGCTACTATCCTTAACGGATCAGTAACTTCCTAATTATTTTCCTGGAATATATCAACCGGGTTATGCCTAATAGAGGCGATCAGATGAAGCTTGCATCCCCCACTCCTCTGCCAATAGACCATACTGGTATGTATCCTGCCATAGCGGGTTCTTGTGGACATCTGTGTGAAAATACACATTTTTGATTAAATGTCCTTCTCTCCTAAAGCCTAAGCGGTTCAAGAGCTGCCATGAAGGGGCATTTTCCGGATTGCAGCTGGCAGTTATTCTATAGGCCCCACATTGTGAAAAAACATAATCCAGCAGAGCCTTTACCGCTTCGGTGGCATAGCCCAAATGCTGATGCTTTTTATGAAAAACATAGCCCAATTCCCAGTTCTGCTGCTGCCCTTCCGCCAGATACACCTGTCCGATTACCAATCCTGTATCCTTTAGGCACACTGCCCAAAAGTTCTTGGATGCAGCATAGTCATCGACATACTGCCTGCATTCCTCTGCCTTCAGTGGTGGATAGGGCTCATACCTTACCACCTCTTCATCTGATAAATAGTCATATACATCTTCCCAATCATTTACATCAAAGCGCCTGATCATAAGTCGGTCTGTTTTCAACATATCAAAACTCCTTTACTTATCAATTCCCGTTGTACTTTTGGTTTACGATAGTTAACTCATTGCCTTACTTCTATTGCCCTCTGTTATATGTGTGATATGGACAGCTTATAATATGATCATCCACCATGCCAATTGCCTGCATAAAGGAATATAGAATAACCGGACCTATAAATTTAAAGCCACGTTTTTTTAGGTCTTTACTTAGTCTTGCAGATAATTGAGTTTCTGCCGGCATAGGGGTATCCGGTTCCCATGCATTGATTACCGGTTTATCATCCACATACCGCCATAAAAAGCTGGCAAAGCTGCCAAACTCTTCACGGACCTTAATAATCGCCTGAGCATTGCTCCTTACAGATTTAAGCTTGGACAAGCTCTTTACTACATTAAATTCCTGCCTGATCATTTCTATTTCTTCATCCTTGAGTCCTGCACAATATTCAATATCAAAATTGTGAAAGGCCCTTTTATAGTCCTCTCTTTTTGACAATACTATGCTCCATGATAATCCCGCTTGCGCTCCCTCTAAAGACAGCATTTCAAAAATATATGTATCGTCGCGGCTTGGCACACACCACTCATTGTCATGATACTGCTGCATTATCGGATTTTCTCCCGGCCATGAACAAGCCTTCATAGAAACCCCTCCTTGTCATAAGTATACTGCTATTATAGCATCTTTCAAAGACAGGTGTATGTCATATTAAGGCATGAATGGATAAACATAGATTTTACTTTGTGGATTTGTCCGAACTATTTTCTGCAATATACCTATTGATGGCTTCATCAAGCTCACAGCTCAATTTAAGTACATCCTCTTTGTTTGCAGCTATATTATTGATGAGCTTATTTAATTGCTTCCTCAGCTCCTCCATATGTCTTTCTATTTTTTTCATTAAAATTCCTCCAGCACCCCAAAACTTGCTTACAGAGCAAATTATACCATTGTACATACCTTATAATCAAGCTTATAATAAAAGACAGGAGAGCTTTTATGACATTCACACATAATAGTAACGACAGAAATCTAATCGGCCCTCGTGTTAAGCAAGCACGCCATAGGGTCAAGCCTAAGGTAACTCAAACTGACCTTTTGGCCCGTCTAGCAGTTCGAGGCATCGAATTGGAGAAAACAACCATATCTAAAATAGAAGCAAAAACAAGACCTGTAACAGACATTGAGCTGGTGGCAATTGCTGATGCTCTGGGTGTAAGTATTTTATGGCTTTTGGGTATTGAAGGATAATCCAATTTAGATAAGTGCCTCTTCAACACCCCTATTTCGAGAATCTACAGTCTGAAGGGGCAGATACTTCTGGCATCTGCCCCACAAATTGATTCTTAATCCTTAAACTATATCCTTGTATATCTGTCTGTGATTTAAGTAAAGCATATGACTATCAAACATATAAGCCCTTTCCTTAGCGAGTGCCTTTCGTGCCTCCAGCTGACCCCGGTATATTATTGAAGATAGCGACTTTGTCTCAAACCTTCCCACATTAACTAAATCGATGTCCATCAGTAAATCAGCATAGCTTTTCAACAGGTGGTCCGTATGAATCGTACTGGTGATATCCATATAACGTCTAAGATATGAAATAAGTCCCTTCAAGCTTTCCTTTTGTTTTTGGGAGCTGAAAACACGAACAGCAATGACATTTTTTGCCCCCATTTCCTTAACGACATCTGCAGGATTATTATTTAATATATAACCATCCACCAACAGCCTTTCACCTATTTTTACCGGTTGAAAAATCCCCGGTATTGCTATGGATGCTCTAAGGGCTTTGGCTACCTCCCCTTCGTTAATAATGATCAGCTCTCCAGAATTCAAATCGATAGAAACAGCAGCAAAGGGAATGTCTAAATCTGAAAAATGCTTCCCATCAGTTAGCTGCAACAGCGTATTGTAAATCTTATCCCCCTTTAACCAGCCTTTTCTGTTAAGGCCAAAATCCAGATGCTTCCTTATGGATAGAGATTCCAATACATCCTCCATCTTATCTGGCTGGAGGCCACAAGCATATAGGCCCCCAACAACAGCTCCGGCACTTGATCCTGCAATATGAGTAATAGTAATATTATGGTTTATGATTTCCTTTAATGCTCCGATATGGGCAGCACCCCTTAAGCAGCCGCCCCCCAGTGATACACCTGCTTCATACACGGTCTAGTCCTCCTTCCCAAAACCCCTGATATATAGCTTTTTTCTATTTCCGACGTAAAAGAATATTATTGAAATCAATAGGATTGCTGCAGCTGAATATATGAAAATACTATTTTTATAGTAAAAAGACTGAAATGCCTTGTAGTTGCCGTTAAAGTATTTGCCTAAGGATAGTATTGCAAAGGACCAAGGATAAATTCCTATAAAAGTAAAGAAAATATATGGCACCACCTTCATTTCACTCATTCCTGCTATATAAGAAATATAATTGCCAAGACCAAAGGGACGTAGCAAAGCAACGCTCCAAAAGCCATAGCGATTAAACAGATTTTTAGCTCTTTCCAGACTTTTATTAGGCTTCTTTAATAAGAATCCCTCAAGCTTGCTTCCCAGAAAATATGGTATCAGACTGGATGCACAATACATAATGCTCATGCCTGCTGCAATTCTAGCTGTATAAAGAAATCTTAAGGGAAGTATATAACCATATGCAAGTACGACTGCCACCCCCGGGAAAGGGAGGGACGAGCCTTCTATAAACATTGATCCAAATAGGCCAAAAAGCCCCAGTTCCCTAAGCCAGTTTAAAATTAAGTTAGTCAATGATACTCCTCCCATTTGTTGTAAGATTTACAGCACCTTCAGGCCTGTTAACTGGTGATTCCTTGCCAGAAGGTCCTCTATAAAATGATAGATTTCTTCCGGCTCATTCAAATCCAGATTATCTAAATAGCGCTGCTTAGCCTTCTGAAAGGCCAGCATTTTTAATTCATTGTTTAATACTTCAGCAACCTGCTGCAGCATATCCTTGCCTTCCTCAATAGAAAATACCAGACCCTTATCTTTAAGATATCTGAGATTTATCTCCTCCTGCCCCGGAAGACTGGAATGAACAAAAATCGGCAAGCCTTTTTTGATTGCCTCACTAATGGTTACGCCTCCGGGCTTAGATATTATAGCATCTGCCATGTCATAAAGCTCATTCATTTCCCTTCGGGATGAAATATAGGGCAGAGGCTGAAGGCTGCTATCCTTAAGCTGAGATATTTCATTATAGAGGCTTTTATTATTACCACATAAAACATAGAGCTTGACATCCCCATGCTTTTTTAAATGATTCAGCAGCTCCAGCATATTACCAAGCCCTGCACTACCTCCAGATAATATAATATTCAGCTGCTTCCCTGGCGTCCTCTCCTTTGTAGAAAAGGTAAAGCATTCATCCACCGGTATGCCTGTCACAACTATCCTTTCCTCCGGTATGGCATTATGCCTGATGAGATTTGTCTTCATACTAACGTCAGAGACAAAATGATAATCCACCATCTCCCTGCCCCACAGATCATTAACAAAAAAATCGGTGTATATATTTATTGAAGGCGTTCTGCAGACACCGGTTCTTTTTAGATTGTTGATCAAATATGATGGAAAAGAATGGGTGCAAATGATTAAATCAGGCTTTTCCTCAGATATTATTCGCTGCATTTTATTCTGAAAGAAAACATCATAATACTTATATGACCTCTGCTTCTTCGCTTTATAGGCATAATGCTTATAGGCTAGAGCATAAGACTTCGGAAAGCTCTGAATCCACCATAGATATGACCTTGTAATCATTGGCTCCAATACCGGATTCCAGCTGTGTAAAATATCCACGGTTTTACATTCAATTTCCATTGATCTATTATTGACATATTGGGCTACAGCATTTGCCACCTTATGATGTCCGGAGGCAAGGCTGTCTAATAATGGGAATATAAGTATTTTCTTCAACTCAAGCACCTCTTTCTTTTCTAGCTTACAGCAGCGGCTTTTCTTCAGGCCGCCGTATATCCTTTTCTTTTGATTTCCTATGCTCTTATTATAAACACCAATTCTTAAGAAACTTTTTATAAATAGATTAAGATTTTCTTAATATCAGATTAAAAACTGCTGTGATTTTCCAGTTGATGCTAAAAGCTATATCTTTTTAGACATAATAAATGACGTAGAAAAAATGATATCTACGTCAAAGCAACACAATTTATTTTAAACCTCATGCTTATCTTTCATATTATCAAGACCTTACATAATCAATAGCATACATATGCACTCATGGTTTATGCCATTTCCTCATATCATTTTTCATGCAAAAAAGCCAATCCCCCTTGGCATTGGCTTATATTATTGAAAATCCAATTATCTGATATTGAATCTTAGCGAAGAGCCTCTTTTTTCATTTTCCACAGCCTATGGCCATGGCTGAATATAACCCTGCAAACACCATAGGTGGGCACCACTAAAATCATACCAATCAACCCGATGATACGGCCTGCAATTAATATTAGAAACATGACTGTTATTGGGTGCATGTTTAGCTTTTTACCGATTACCTGAGGGGATATAAAGCTGCTTTCCACCTGCTGAATAACAACAATGGCAATTATAACAATCAAAGCCATCACCGGTGATTGGAATAAGGCCACAATTACAGCAGGCACCGACCCTATCCAAGGCCCAAAGTAGGGGATAATATTAGTAATTCCGGCTATGACGGCCAATAGCAATGCATAATCCAGCCCGACAATACTAAAGACGATTAAGCACAGTAATCCTACGCAAAGACATACGATTCCCTGACCCTGAATGTAGGAGCTCAAGGTTTTATCAATATCACTAAAGATATGTCGAATATCCTCACGTCTCTTGGAACTAAAATGCCCTAAAGCATAATTTTCAAGCTTTTCGCCATCCTTAAGCATATAGAATAGTATAAATGGCACGATTACCAATACTAAAACTGTATTTGCAACTGCTCCAATAAAGCTTGCCATACTATTAGCAAAGCTTTTTCCCATTTGATTTGCAAATTCTCCGAACTTGAGTACAAATTCTTCTACATTAACCAAACCGCTTAATTCAAATCGTTGAAAAATCTCGTGCTGTTGCAGATTGATGAGCCTGTTTTGAATTTCTGTAAAAATGTAGGGTAGATTATTGGTCAAGCTATAGAACTGCCTTTGTAAAACCGGCCCGGTGATGAGCAATAGCACTACAATCATACTGATGAGAGCTAAATATACTAATAAAATAGAGATGCCTCTAGATAATTTCCTGTTCAGAAGTTTAACTAATGGTCTTAGTAAATAAAACAAAAATCCTGCCAGAACTATTGGTATAAACAGCGTATTAAAGGCAGTAATAAAGGGCTTAAATACCCAATCGATCAAGGAACCTACATAAATTATTAAAAATAGTAAAAGTATGTTTTTCTCAATTTTGAATAACTTTGTATCCATTAATGTTATCCCCCTTGTTTAGTTACCCTTAGTTTTTTGGAGCTATTGCATACCGCCGACTTAGGGTATCCTGTTATATATGCACTACAGGCTGCTGTATCGTTGTCTATTCTCATCACTTAAAAACTCATATGCTGCTGTGATCTCTTGAAAAATCTTTGTTGCATCAGGAAGCTTGCTTAAATCTGGATGATACTCCTTTGCCTTTTTTCTATAGGCGGCCTTAATTTCCTGCTTATCAGCATTATAGGCTACCCCCAATGTATCACAGCTTTTTTCATATTTATATTTAAAATCGGCAGTAGGATTACCAAAGCCCTGGCCGTAGCTGCTTTGACCACCATAATTGCCGTAGCCGTAGCTGCCTCCGCCGCCTTGATAATTTTGTTGATTGAAGCTTTGCCAGAATTGCTCCTCCCATTCCCGTTGTCGCTGATAGTAACGTTGCTGCTCCGCCCTTATGCGCTCCTCCTCTGCTCTTCTATAGTCAGCTTTAAATTCATTGAAGGACCTATATTTATTTGAGGCCTCAACCAGGTGCTTTGCAGTATGATTTAAGTACTCAGTTGTAATATAACGAACATATTTCAGGTGAGATGCTAGCTTGCCGCCAAGCAGCAGAAAGGTAAATAAAAAAAGTATGACTGGCAAAGCGACGGGATGAAATAAAAGCTGCATGGCAAAATTGAAAAACAGCAAAAAAAACAGGCAGCCTCCCATGCTGACTAATGCTAAACATCCCTTTAAAAACCGACTGATATAAACAACCATGCTCTCCACCAGCATAATCAAACCATTAAACACGATATCCACAAGGTTTGCTGTGGCATTTAATATTTTCGCCAAAAGCCTCTTAAATATTGTCATCTCCTGTTAATCTCTCCTCATCGCCTTTATGTGCAAGGGCTTAGCCATTACGTGGTCTTAATAAATTTCTCCTTACACTTAGGACATGTTATCGAAATTTTACCTTTTCCCTTCGGTACCCTCAACATGGTATTGCATTTAGCGCATTTATAATACCTGTGAGTCCTAAACTCCTTTATACGCCTTAGATTTTGTTTAAACTTAGCATATATTGGGTTAAAAATCAATAGAAACCTACGATTCTCCAGCCTACGCCTTTGAATATCCTTCGATAGCATTCTGTATAAAGCCATCAGTAAAGGCACATAGCTTATCGTCAATAATATCGAAATATCCGATATACGGGCTATTAAGGTTACCGCCATTGATAATACAACTAAAGAAATAGAGAGCTGATCCCCGCCATTTCTTCCGTACATAAATTTTCTCAACCAGTCCATAGCTAACCTCCATGACTTCTCTCTTTAGTATTCATTTCTGCCCAACACAATTCGATACTATGTTATCACTAATACTGGAATTCTTCAAATTAATATATTATTAAAATTTTCTAAATCAATTCTAACTTATCATCAGGCACAGCAGCAAAAACAAAATTAAAGCCCTCAAATTAAGGCTTTATAACCTTTTAGTTGGCTTTAGCCGCCACCTTCTCTATGAACCGGAGTATTCTATCACAATACTCCTGGTCCTCTGCCATATTTTTAAAATCAGACTCCTTAACAATAAAATGCTCCCATGAATCCCTTAACCAGCTCTCGGTATGATCTGGTGCCACTGAAAGCAGTCTTTCCATATTTGACGGTAAAACCTCTGTATCGCCAGTACAGGCAATTAGTAAAGCAGGTCGCTGTCCAACATTTTGTATTTGCTTTATAGGCGTCTGTTCAACCGACTCATTGAAAAACAAGGGCAAATACATCTCCACAAGACTTTTTTCAAGTAGAGCGAGATATGAGGGCACACTATAACTTAGCATCATTTCATAAACCACATCCGAAAAGCTGGAGTATGCAGACATGGCTATAAGACCATCAATCTCAGATATCTGACCAAAGGCATTTATGGCAACTGCTCCCCCCATAGATACACCGTGGAGAATTATCGGAGCCTCACTATATTTCGCTTGAGCCTTTATGTAATCAACCACAGCCTGAACATCTGCTACTTCCTCATATCCTAAAGCTATTCTATTGCCTTCACTTTGGCCATGACCTCTGACCTCCAGCAAAATTGAAGCAAAATCCCTGTCCTTTAACCATTTTGAATGTCCATAAAAGTATGTAACCGAAGGCTGCTGAATACCTGATAAATATATTACTACCCCCTTAGGGCTATCCACCTCGATTTCAGAGATCCAGACCCTTATATCGTCTTCTGTAGTTAAGTGCTGTTGCTTTACAGCAAGTCCGAATTCTTCGGCTGTATAAATATCCTGCATTGGATAATCCTCTGTTGCATAGCCTAAATACTGTACAGGACCTTTGGTTGCCTGTTGAATTATAATAATAGGTGCTATAAGAAGAATAATTGCTACTAGTCCTACTAATGTAAGCATTGTCCATTTAATGCCTTTTCTCAGTCTACCATGCTTTATCGCCAACATTACAAAGCCTCCTCAAAATTCATAAAATCATTATATCTCATTTCTATAAAGGCTACAATTCAAAGCAAAAATAACATAATGTTGACTTTCATATATTTTTCATATATACTTTTGATTGTTAAGAGGGAGTAGCTAAATAGTATAGCATCAACAACCGGTAGAAATGCCTGGTGCTATGCCCCTGTATCTCTTGGGAAGCAAGACTTTTAACATAACTCTGAAGGAGGTTATGTTAAAGGTCTTTTTTTATTGTTTAGGTAATCCACGCAGCAGCTCCACCTTTACAGTAAATTCTCACTTGAGCATAATTCCTTCAGCTTATTTTATAAAACTGTTAGGAGGTAATTAAAAATGAAGGAGACATTGTATTCGTCAGAACCCACAGCCTTCCACACCCTATCGCCTTCGGAGGCTTTAGCGGCTCTTGGCTCCAGTGTTGAGGGGCTATCTAATGAAGGGATAGAGAAAGGGTATGCCCGTTATGGCAAAAATCAACTTAGGGAAGCTGAGAAAACACCTATGTGGATAAAATTCCTACGGCAGTTTAAGGAGGTTATGGTAATAATCCTGTTGATAGCCTCCATTCTTGCTGGCTTCATGGGAGAAGTCACTGACACGATTATTATTTTGTTCGTGGTGGTGATCAATGCTGTACTGGGTGTTCTTCAGGAGAGCAAGGCAGAAAAGGCATTGGAGGCACTGAAAAAAATGTCCGCACCTTATGTGAAGGTGAGACGCAGCGGAATTATTCAGGAAATGAAGGCTGAGGATTTAGTTCCAGGCGATATCGTGTTTCTCGAAGCAGGGGATAGCATTTCCGCTGACATAAGATTGTTGGAATCCTTCAGCCTTAAAATCGAGGAGGCTGCATTAACTGGCGAGTCTGTTCCCTCAGAAAAGCACATAGCAGCTATTGCGGAGGGAGACACCCCCTTAGGCGACCGTAAAAACATGGCCTACATGGGCAGCAGCGTTACCTATGGCCGTGGCATTGGTGTCGTCACAGCCACGGGGATGGAAACCGAGGTGGGAAAAATAGCGGGCTATATTTCACAGCAAAATACCGAGGAAACGCCACTGCAGCAGAAGCTTTCAGAGCTGGGAAAATATTTAACTGTAGGAATCTTAGCTGTTGCTGCAGTCATCTTTGCAGTTGGGCTTTTTAGGAATCGTGAACCGCTGGAAATGCTACTAACAGCAGTTAGTCTGGCAGTAGCCGCTATTCCAGAGGGCTTGCCTGCAATTGTAACTATCGTCTTGGCCCTTGGGGTGCAGAGAATGTCTAAATCCAATGCCATCATTCGTAAGCTCCCCGCAGTGGAGACCCTTGGCTGCACCGATGTCATCTGCTCTGACAAGACCGGAACCCTTACACAGAATAAGATGACGGTAAAGGAGATATACCTGGGGGATACTTTAGCTTCTGCGGAAGATTTACCAAAGGATACAACAGATGCCGACATTTTTATGAAAATCATGGTGCTTTGTAACGACAGTAAGCTGGGCAATCTGCAGGAGGATAAGCCGGAGGTAATTGGTGATCCCACCGAAACCGCATTAGTTAGCTATGGCTATCCAATGGGGTATAAGAAAAATCAAATGGAGTTTTCCCTACCCCGGGTGGAGGAATTACCCTTCGACTCAGATCGAAAGCTTATGACCACAATGCATCAGGACAATGACGGCATACTTGTTCTCACAAAGGGCGCACCTGATGTGCTTTTAAAGCATTGTACTGCTATACAGATTAATGGCATACAGAAATCAATAAATGAAAAAAACCTCAATAGAATTCAGGCTGCAAACAGTGCAATGGCTGAAGGTGCCCTCAGAGTATTGGCAATGGCCTACAAGCGGATACAATCAATACCAGAGGACCTATCGCCTTCTAATGTTGAAAGGGACTTGATCTTCGTTGGTCTTGTCGGTATGATTGATCCCCCTCGTGTAGAGGTCAAGGATTCCGTGAGAATATGTCGTGAGGCTGGCATTCGTCCCATAATGATTACAGGTGACCATAGAGATACTGCAACAGCTATAGCAAAGGAGTTAAATATTATCACCTCCGAAAGGGAGGTATTAACTGGCCCTCAGTTGGATCAGCTATCTGAACAGCAGCTTCAAAAGGTAATTAGTAAGTATTCTGTATATGCACGGGTATCACCGGAGCACAAGGTAAAAATTGTAAATGCATGGAAGGCAGAAGGAAAAGTGGTGGCCATGACCGGCGACGGGGTTAATGACGCCCCGGCTTTAAAAATGGCTGATATCGGCGTTGGCATGGGGATAACAGGTACCGATGTTACAAAGTCAGTCTCCGACATGGTGCTTTCAGATGACAATTTTTCCACCATTGTACTTGCTATTAAAGAAGGCCGTAAAATTTACAGCAATATCCGTAAGGCCATTCAATTCCTTTTATCTGCCAATATAGGCGAGGTTATTACTCTGTTTGTGGCAACAATGCTAAACTGGACGATTTTGCTGCCTATCCACATCCTTTGGATTAACCTGGTTACAGATACCTTTCCTGCCCTTGCCTTGGGTGTGGAGGAGGCAGAGGCTGATATCATGCAGCAGCCTCCTAGAGATGCCAAAAGTAGTATTTTCTCAGAGGGAGTTGGCTTTAAAATCGTTTACCAGGGGATTTTAGAGGCGGCGATTACTCTTCTCACCTATTATCTGGGGCTGAAATGGTACTCCCCAGAAATTGCCGTAACCATGGCCTTTGCTACCCTTGGCCTAATTCAACTAAGCCATTCCTTCAATGTAAGGTCTAATACAAAGTCTGCCTTCAGCAAAAATCTGCCCCGTAACCCTTATCTTGCAGGGGCCAACATATTTTCAGGGCTGCTGCTGGTATTGGTCATAGTCATTCCTCCGTTAAACGATATTTTTAAGGTGCAGCACCTAACCTTAACCCAATGGGGAATTGTAGTGGCTGCCTCCATTAGCATCATACCAATAGTAGAGTTCGTCAAATGGATCAGAAGAAAATAATGTATGTGATTCAAGTAAGCAAGAAGAAGGGACTGCCTCAAGTCAACAGTCCCTTCTTCTTATAATTTTGCTATTTCAGGAAAATCAGCCAGCAATTTTTCGTTTGCTATTTCCATCTGTCTAGAGTAATCTTCATAGGCGGGGCTTAATCTCCGCATGGCAGGTATGAAGACATCATAGTAGCCACTTGTGCTATTGAAGCTCTTCAACAGGCTCTGAAGCTTATGGGCAGGGGAATTTAGGTATTCCTCAGACAATCTATATTTCAGATATTGCTGTAGCAATTCCTTGTTTTCCGATAAAAACGCCTCAGGATTCTCTATTGATTTTTTTGTTTTATCCATCATTTCATTTATGGCTTCAGTGGTCATGTGCTCTGTGCCTTCAATTAAAAAGTCCTGAAGCGCCTCAGGGATTTCCAGCCTAGGCGTATTATCCAAAAAGGCTATGATTTCTTCATAGGCATCCCCTTGCGATTGCGTAATGATAGGCTCCTTTAAGAATCTTGAAAAATGAAGACAGACAAATCTACCATAATATCCGGGGAATGCCATCAGTAATCTATCGATGATACTGGCCTTTTGCTCAATAGCCTGCAGCGACCTATCGAGCTCATCAAAATCTCCGCCCTCTGCCAAACGCTCCAGTAGCTTCCCCTTAGCCTCCTGCTGCTGAAGCTTCATGTCCCTTTGCAGCGATAGCTTCTTCAATGCATCTCTCGACTGATCAGCAAGAACAGCCTTAATTTCTTCAACGCTAAGGTCCAGTCTACGATAAACGGCGATTTTCTTTAAGTCTTCTATATCCCTTTGGCTAAAATTCCTGTATCCGTTTTCCGATATGCCGGGACTCACCAGCCCCTGCTCTGCATAGTATTCGATTGCCTTTTTAGTCAAGCCTGTCATTTTTCCGGCTTCATTGATTAACATATCCATCACCTCAAAACCATCATAAACCAATCCCAAGGGTGCTGGTCAAGTTTTATTTTATAATTTCCTAGTCTTTTTGCATGCCAAACAAAACGTCCCCTTGACACCTAAGTTTTATTTTATAATTTCCTAGTCTTTTTGCATGCCAAACAAAACGTCCCCTTGACTGCGTGACAAACAAAACGTCCCCGTGGCTTAAAACGTCCCCGTGGCTTATATTTTCTTTATGACATCATGCCTGATGAATTTCCCCTCATCGATGTCCTTAAAGGCCTGCTGAAGCTCTGCTTCTGTATTCATAACAATTGGCCCACCCCAGGCAATTGGCTCCTTTATGGGCTTCGCAGAAAATAATAGGAAACGCATACCGGCTTCAGAGGATTTTGCTATCAGCTGCTCCCCCGAGCCAAATAGTACAGCTGATTTCTCCTCTACATGACCTTCCTTGGCCTCATCAAACCAACCATCTCCCGTAACCGTATAAACAAACAGGGTATCCTCCGGATTTACCTCCAGCTGAAAGCTCTGACCACCAACCATAGCCACATCCAATAGGGTTAATCTGACATAATCACCGGTAACCGGCCCCTGAACTTCTTTATATCTACCTGAAACCACGGCAACAGTAATGCCCGCCTCCTTTACCTTTGGTACCATATCGGCTGTGATATCCCTGTATTGGGGACTGGTCATTTTATCCTTAGCCGGAAGGTTGAGCCATAGCTGCGCCCCCAGCATTCGCTTTGAGGGCTGAGGCATTTCCTGATGAAGAATTCCGCCGCCGGCCGTCATCCATTGGCAGCAGCCATCCTTTATGCTGCCACTATTGCCTAGGCTATCACCATGCTGTATTTCACCTTCGATTAAATAGGTCACCGTCTCAATTCCCCTATGGGGATGCCAGGGAAAGCCCTTTATGTAATCATTTGGATCATTTGAATCAAAGGCATCCAGCAATAAGAAGGGATCAAAATCCGTCACATTCCTTCGACTAATAACCCTTGTCAGCTTAACCCCTGCACCATCCTGCGTTTTTTCACCTGTAATCAGCTTTTCGATTTTTCTTATCATTTTTACGCCTCCCTTTATTCGCTGCTTCACAGAACCTTATTAGATATTTGCAGCCAATTATTTGCACTACCTTTATTATAGCCTTCTTTAGATTGTAAATCCAGACATTCACTTAAAGTAAGATGCTGAAAATCATAAAGGAGCCTGATGGCTTATCTAGGCATCGGGCTCCTTCTTCTTTCATTGGTTTGTTAATCCATAAAATTTAATTAGCCTGTTCCAGTGAATTTTTCAGGTCCTCATCGGCTGTGCTAATTGGCTTAATATCAAAGGTGTCCACAAGGTACTGCAGTACATTGGGAGATATAAAGGCCGGTAGACTTGGCCCCAGGAACATGCCCTTAACACCTAGGGAAAGCAATGCCAATAGGTCAGCAACTGCCTTCTGCTCGTACCAGGATAATACGATAGTTAAGGGGAGTGAGTTGACATCGGTTTCAAAGGCATCCGCTAAAGCTGTAGCAATTCTTACAGCGGAGTAGGCATCATTGCATTGTCCGACATCCAACAGCCTTGGCAACCCTGCCACTTTACCAAAATCCAGCTTATTAAATCGATACTTGCCGCAGGCTAGAGTCAAGATCACACAATCCTCCGGTACCTTTTTAGCAAATTCAGTATAATAGTTTCTGCCTGGCTTAGCACCATCACAGCCCCCAATGAGGAAGAAGTGTCTTATTTTGCCCTCCTTCACAGCATTTATAATCGTTTCGGCATGGGATAGGGTTTCATGATGTCCAAAGCCCACCAATATTTCCTCTGGCTTTTCATCCTCAGTAAAACCCTTTAGCTCCAGTGCTTTATTGATTACCTCAGTAAAGTCCTTAGTATTATCTTCCTTTAGCTCAATTTTCTTGATGCCGTCCCACCCCACAACATTAGTAGCATACAATCTGTCCTTATAGGTATCCCTTGGCTTCATTAAACAGTTGGTGGTAAAGAGGATACAGCCGGGTATTCCATCAAATTCCTTTTGTTGATTTTGCCATGCTGAGCCGTAATTACCCACAAGATGCTTGTATTTTTTCAATGCTGGATAGCCATGGGCCGGCAGCATTTCGCCATGAGTATATACATTAACGCCTTTACCCTCGGTTTGCTGAAGCAGCAGCTCTAAATCCCGTAAATCGTGGCCTGAAACAATGACAAATGGCCCCTTTTTAACCTTGACGTTCACCTTATGAGGCGATGGGTTTTCATATCTTGTGGTATTGGCTTCATCCAGAACGCTCATTACCTCTACACTCATTTCTCCTGCCCTCATGGCCATTCTAATCAGGTCCTCGAGAACCATGTTATCATTGACAATTGCCTCTAGGGCTAAGAAATAGAATTGATCCACCTGGTCACTGTGGTGACCGATATATCTTGCCTGATGGCCATAGGCGCTAATACCCTTCAGACAATACAAAATCGTTGATCTTAGGGACCGGATATCTGCATCCAGCTCCTGTTCATACATAATACCAGCCTTTATGGCATCCCTCAGCATTTCCTCCTTGGTATTGCTGAGGTTATACACTGCACAATCCTTATAATCCCCTTTAGGTGCCTTGTTGCGTAATACTTCCTTAATACTTTGGGATTCCTTCAAAAGCTCTAGGTGAAAATCTACATCAAAATTTACATTCGTTAGCGTTGTAAACAAAGCATTTTCAACAAATTTTACAACTTCCTTATCAATATGCTCCCCTTTTTCAATTAAGGGCTTAGCGTAGCAGGACATACCCTTTAGCTGATAAATCAGCAAATCCTGAAGGTTTGCTATTTCGGGGGTTTTACCGCATACACCGCTTTTGGTACAGCCCTTACCTCCCATGGTTTGCTCACATTGATAACAGAACATAGAATTCTCCAAGTCCATCTCTCCTAACTTTAGTTGATTTAAATATTATTTCCAATATAGAAAAAGCTATGTATTCACCCCAAAGCTGTTGCCCCCATCATGCACTCTTATATTTAGTGCTTTTTCTACTGAAAAGAGATATCAATAGTATAACTAAGGGTATTAAAACCTGAAAGGGTAAGGCATAAAAGGGCCAATACTGTATTGTAATCTCCAGCTGTTCGATGACGCTATCCCGCACCAGCATTGAAAGGGCGACGACGAAGGCTGCAACCGGCAAAATTAAAATTCTATAGTTTTTAAGCTGAAAAACCTCTATGATGACTTTAACTGCCGCATATAAGCAGATACATGTTTTAACCACCCCTGTTGTAATCATATTAATATCCAAAAGGGGGGCCACGTCTATTGTGGGAATAAGTCTAAAAACGATATGAGAAGGAAAAATATCTCGAGCGGACATATCTGCTCCTAATACCAGAAGATTTCTGGATACTATAATAAATAATATGCAGCCTGCAGCGATATAGGCTATATAGGATACTCTTTTGAAGCTTTTCTGATGATGGAGATTAGGCAAAACCAGCAAAAATAGTAAGAATTCTCCAAAGGGTAAGATCATAGTGACAAAGGCAGGCTGAAGTAGAGGCATAATCCCTTTTGGTAAGATCGGTAGAAAATTGCTGGTCTTCATGGAAGGTATTGAGGCAAGGAAGGTTAGAATGACGATGAGGCCCACAAAGGGTGTAATAACCTCGCTTATTCTACCCACCACTTCGATTCCCACCTTCAAGGCATATACAACGACAACGGTGTAGGCTACTGCAAAGAAGAGTAATGGTGTTTCAGGATAAGTTACTGTTGTCGCATAATTTGAATAGGTGCGAATGACCTCAGCTCCTAGGTGCATGAATTTCCAGGCATACAGAAGCGCAATTAGTCGACCAAAGAAACCTCCGAAGCAATCAATTAAAATGCCCACCAGGGACTTATTCGGATGCAGCTCTGCTATTTTTGTAATCCCCCATAGCAATACAAATCCGCCCAGCCATCCCAAAAGATAGGCCAGCCATGCATCCTGCTTAGCCATCCCTGCAGGGTTCATCACTAAGGCACTGCCTATAAAAAAAGATACAATGATCATGCCTAGCTGATAAGAGGATATTTTTTCTTCTGTCATTTAGCTTACCTCCAATTATAGAGTGAAAAGCGGCTTTTTCTTGCCTATGGACTATAGCTTATCCATAATATTTTTCAGGAACAGCAAAGGACTTGGTAAATCTTCTATCGTCAACTGCAAAATACTGAGTAGGCAACCAAAAAATAATATCGTGAAATAGATTGCCATATATTTCTTCTTATTATCCTGCTGCTGCAGGAGCTTTTTATAGTCAACGGCTGCAATGCCAATAAAAACAATGAGTACATAAGCAATTTCCACCCTCTCACTCCTTTAAATTAGTAAAAGCTGGCTCCTTAATCAGTCCAGTGCTGTTTAAACGGAATTTTACTTCGATGTCAATCGGCGTATTGGCAAATATGTCTTCCCAGTCCTCCTGAATTTTAGTCCACTCCTCATATTGATGTCTATAGAGTACCCCGCCAAAGCCAAAAATATCGCTATACAATTCCTGCTGGGCCTTTTTTGCTACCTGGTCAATCTCCTCCTTTATCACCGCCTCAATTGCACCCTGCAATGTATTTAGTAATTCGTACTTTATTATGCTCTTTTCGCCAACGATCTCTCCAATATTCCCTATTGCCTCAACCTTTATCTTAAGCATTAGCTCGTTATTCTCAAATTTTGCATCAACATTACCCTCACTAGTTAAAACCTCCACAGAAAAAAGCCTTTCCTTATCCAAAGGATTAGTCACGGTAAGAATCGTGCTCTTAATATCATCAACAGCAAATAAAAAGCCTCTTGTTTGACTGGGTGTAAGAAAATCAATCAATTTGCCATGCTTAAAGACAGCGGCACCCTTTGGCTCCATATCCTCTATCATATTCCCTTCTATGTCAGTAGGTGAAATGATACCAATAACAACTCCTCGACCAGGCTCATGCATTTGCTGAATGATTTCAAAGAGTGTAATCATTTGAATTTTTCCTATCGCATTGCTGGCCTCCAGGATTTTTGCCAGATGAATTGATGTAAGGCTTTCAATCACTGATTGTGTCTTTAGTACCTCCTTAGCAGTAACACCACTTGCAATAATAAAATATGCCTTTCTACGGGTTTCATGGTCTCTTTCCCAAAAATCGATGAGTTCCTGCAATCCGTCCCTTGCCAGAGATTCACCAATTATTACCACTTGGATATGAGAAAAGAACATTTTTTTACTGGAGGTGCCAATTAGATTTCGTGCAGCTGCAAAAACTGTCTCACCAGTGGCAGAAACTTCAATGCTTGCCTGAAGATTTGTATTTCCACTGCCTTCCTCTGATTGAATAGCAGAGGGATTTACCATCTCAATGGTGATTTCTATCTCCCCGGAATCAGTTTTATCTAGGCCGATACCAACAGCTATGGCGATATCTGTAATATCTCTGTTATTCCAGCAGGCGGTGGTTAACATTAGGGTTAACAGCACAGGAAGCAGTAGCATATATTTCCGTATTGCTCTGAGCATCTATAAATAACCTCCCATAGATTAATTGATGGCCCTTACGTTATGTCTTTCTTTCAAAGGATTTTGGCTTAGACAATATCGCCCATATGGGATATCGAATTAGGCCATCCTTTAAATCCTCACCCTCTAGAGGCGTTAATGGAGACAAATACGGGACATTAAAGGACTTCAGACTGGCCATATGAATGAATAAAAAAAGAGAACCGATAACTATTCCGAAGACGCCGGCTACATTTGCGGCAATGAGTAATGCAAGACGGATAATCAGCAAGCCTCCGGCTATCTGTGGCACAATGAAGCTGCTAATTGCAGTTATAGCTATGACTACCACCATAGGAATACTGACCAAGCCCGCCCTAACAGCAGCATCACCAATAACTAAAGCACCAACAATACTGATGGCCTGTCCGATGGGCCTTGGCATACGGACTCCGGCTTCCCTCAGCAGCTCGAAGGTAAAAATCATCAGCAATGCCTCTGTAACGGCTGAGAAGGGTATCCCCTCTCTTGACGCTGTCATAGTTAGCAAAAGCTTAAAGGGCAATACATCCTGATGAAAACATATTAAAGCAACATAAGCCGCCGGTATCATTGTAGTTATCCAAAATGCCATTAGACGTACAGAGCGCACCAATAAAGAGTACACCCATCTTGAATAATAATCCTGACCATCCTGCAGTACCTCTACGAAGATATGAGGTACAGTCAATACAAAGGGTGTGCCACCGCATAGTATTGCAACCCTTCCCTCTAATATTTTTGCAGACACAATGTCGGGCTTTTCACTATTTCCTATTGTCTGAAATAGTGAAAATCGGTTGTCCTCTATATATTCTTCAATATTACAGGATTCTAATATGCTGTTGGCATCGATTTTATTCAAACGGTTTTTAACTTCATCTATGATTTCCTGGTTTGCAATACCTTTGATATAGCATACAACGACTTCAGTTTTTGTTTGCTTACCGATAGTCATTGAATCGAACCTGAGGTTGGGATTCTTGACCTTCCTTCTAATCAGAGATATGTTGGTAACTATTGATTCCGTGAAGCCCTCCCTAGGTCCCCTCACCACTGACTCTGTTAAGGGCTCCTCTACATCTCTCTTATCTCCTCCCTGAGCACTGACCTTAAGCGCTATGTCAAGTCCCTCTACGTATACCATGACATACCCTGCCAGCATCCCGTCTATGCCTGTTTCAAAATCTTTAATTTCCTCTAGCTGATAGTTTACAATCAGCTTTTTCTTTAAATAGTCCAATAAATACGCTTTAAAGCAAGGGTCATCAAAAGCAACAGAAATATCCCCCTGAGTAAGAGGCCTGATAATATCATTGTTGATAATATTCTTATCTATTATGCCATCGATAAAGGCAATTAATACCGGTATGGACATGCCATTACCTAATGCGATTTTTCTTAGCACTAAATCACGACTTGCCTCAAAGGTACCATTAAGCCTATCCTCCACAGCTTTTATATCCTTTGGTATGAGTTTAGTCGTTTCTGCGTTTTCAAGGCTTTCCTTTAAATCATCCTTACCATCTTTAGTTTTATATTTTAAAGGCCTCTTAATGTTCCTTGACATAATTTCCTCCACGTATACTCATGATTATATAAATATTAATATCTCAAATAGTTGATAGAATTATGCTTAATGCAGTCAGCTATTAATAGACAAAACAAAAACCGCTTAGCTTATTTATGATAAAGCCCAGCGGTTTGATGAATTTTATATTTGGGGATATATGCTTATATTTGATTGTATCAATATTTTATTTTAGCTTTCTATTGATGGTGGAGGGATCGATATTCAAAATCCTTGCTGCTTCCTTTAAGGTGCCGCATTGCTTGATGGTCTCTCTGATAAAGGCTGCCTCGAATTGGCGGCTTGCCTCCTTTAATGTCATGCCCTCTATAGGCCTTTGATCCATAAGTGCCTTCATCCTGCCTGAAGAATGGAAATTCATCTTTATATTCAAGGAGCCGTTATTTGCAATATAATTGGGCAGCAGCTCCTCCTTTAGCTCATCCTCCTGAGAGATGACCACCATACGCTCAATCAGGTTTCTCAGCTCCCTAACATTACCGGGCCATTTATAGTTTAACAATGGGTTTAAAACATTAGGAGAAAAATATTTATTCATTTGATGTCTTTTGTTGAAATCACTCAAAAACTTCAGGCTTAAAGGAATAATATCGTCCCGTCGTTCCCTTAGTGGCGGCAGATAAATTGGGACAACATTTAAGCGATAGAACAAATCCTCCCTGAAGCTCCCTTCATTGACCATCTCTTGAAGGTTTTTGTTGGTGGCAGCAATAACCCTTGCATTAACGGGTATAGGTGCTTCGCCTCCTATCCGATACACAACCTTGTCCTCCAGCACCTTCAAAAGCTTTACCTGCAAATCTGGCGTTAGCTCCGAAATCTCATCCAGCAATATCGTCCCCTTGCTGGCCAGCTCAAAGAGTCCGGTTTTCCCCTTGATATTTGCGCCTGTAAAGGCTCCCTTCTCGTAGCCGAAGAGCTCAGATTCAATCAGGTTTTGAGGTATGGCACCACAATTGACCTCAATGAAGCTCTCCTTAGCTCTATAGCTGTTTTTATGAATCAGCTTAGAAAGCTGACCCTTGCCGACACCTGTTTCACCATTTAAAAGCAAGGTGGTGTCAACCTTTGCCACCATTAAGGCCATTTCAATGATCTTAAACATGTTTTGATCCTTAACGATGATTTCTGGATTTTCAATCAGCTTATTTTTCATATGCTCCAGCTCTGCCAAATATCTTTCATTTAAGGCCCTTGTATTTAATAGCTGGTTTTTTAGATTCACCAGCTCAGAAATATCCCGTACATTAGTTACGATATACATGATCCCATTATCCTTTGAAAAAACCGGTGTACTGGTAATTAAAATTTCCTTCCCATGCTTCAATAGCTGCCGAAGGGTAATCTGCCTTCGCTTTTCAATTACCATCAGAGACCCCGACTGACTGTAAACGCCGTCCCTCACAAGATCCCTCATGTTTTTGCCAATTAGATCCTCTTTTTTTATGCCGGTGATTCTTTCATAGGCGCTATTCAGCATCAAAACATTGGCAGCGCCATCTGTTACAAATATACCATCAAAGGAGGATTCTATAATCCAATGAAGCTTTTCGTTCAACACCTTATACTTATTAATTTCATCGGCAACAGATTCAAACTTTGAAATATCCTGAAGAATGTAGCATTCAAGCCTGCCTTCCTCACTTTGATCAATAGTCAACCTGCTGCCGATCAAAATCTTATCCTTAAATTTAATCTTGTGGAAGTCTTGATCATTATAATCCTGCAGCTGCTCCAGCTTTTCAGGCTCTAAAAATTCAGTTAAAAAGCTCCCCTGCTGGTTTTCACTGATTTCTAAAATCTCTCTTCCCCGGTCATTCAAATAGAGTATCTCACCATTGCTTCCTACTATGATGATGCCGTTGATAGAGTTCTTCAAAACATATTTAAAAACCTCATCAGTAACCCTCATATACGCTCCCCCAAGCTTAAAGACCTTATTTCACCAAATCATATGGTGCTTACTCCTATTATAGCATGACTATCCCTTAGCTTTAAAACATAAGAAGAGTCCTCCAATGATTAGCTGACCCTTCCTATTGTTATTTTTTCTTTTCCAAAAAGGCCGCCATCCGTTGCCTTTGGTCGGAGTCTGCAAAGCATAGTGCAAAAAGGTCAGATTCAATGGTATGGGCAGTGTCCAAATCCGTATGAAAGCCTCTGTTCATGGCTATTTTCGCATATTTAATGGCGTTTTGACTTCTGGAGGCAATCTTCTCCGCCAGCAGCATGGTCTGGGGCATTAGCTCCTCATCCGCCACCACCCTGTTAATCAGTCCTATCCTTAGGGCCTCCTCCGCAGCTATCATGTCACCTGTAAAAATTAGCTCCTTTGCCTTAGGCAGGCCTACAATCCTGGATAATCTCTGGGTTCCAGCCCATCCAGGGGTAATCCCCAGTGTAGCCTCCGGTTGCCCAAATCTTGCACCCTTTGAAGCGATTCTAATATCACAGCACATTGCCAGCTCACAGCCGCCTCCCAGTGCAAAGCCATTGACTGCAGCAATGGTGGGCTTCTCCAGCAGCTCAATTCTTCTAAAAACCTTTTGACCAAATTGCGAAAACTTCCTTGCTTGCTCCGGCACCAAATCCTTCATTTCACCGATATCCGCCCCTGCTACAAAGGCCTTTCCCTCCCCCGTCAGCACCAGCACTCGAATGTCCTTATCCTCTGCAACTACCTCAACTGCCTTTTCCAGCTCCGCCAGCACCTCCAGGTTCAAGGCATTTAATGCCTTTGGGCGATTGATTCTAATGACAGCAATTTCCTTCTGATTCTCTACAATTAAGTTTTTATAGCTCATGTATTCCCCCCTAAAACGTTATTATCAGTTTATATAACTGCTGATATATAAACTGACTGTTTATGTGGCTCTCGAATTTCTATAACTGAAAAGGGCTGTCCGGTCAACCGTCACAAGGATCGGCTGCCGGCAGCTAATTTCATTTTTTTAATCCGCTAATTGCTGAAGCATCCATGAAATAATGCCCTGATGACTGATATCTCCCCGCAAATTGATCATATATTTTTGGCTATTGATTACCTTTACATTGTTGGGCGGTTCTTTAATTCCTTGAATGCACCCATATGGACAGCCATTAAGAATTATAATGATTTTATCATGCCCACTATCCAAGAAAACCGCCTTATCCTCAAAATGCTTTAACAGGCTTTCATATACCAGCCTTCTGTCATACAGAGGGTTGCATCCTCCGCAAAAGAGATATTCTATCCTGAGCTTCACCCGCTATACACCCTTAACTTCCTCTGCCTTCACCTTGGATTTTTTAAAATCTGAAAGCAAAATGAATAATATAATACCTAAAGCAAAGCCCCAAGCAGCACCTTTAACAGCTAAAACAGCACCCATTACCCCGGCAATGCCTCTGTCAGTATCACTTTTACAGATATTCATTGCCAGTCTGGTACAGACATAGCCCTGCACCAGCAATGTCAGCGAAAGCGCCACCGGCAATACAGGCTGTACAAGGGAAACTATTGGTATAAGCGCAACAGAGATTGCAGTGACCCATCTAAAGGTCCCCACACCACCAACAAGTGAATCCATTGCCTTTCTGCCGTCCTGATATCTTTGTGAAATTGCTGCTGTTACAGCCGCCCAAAGGGGACCCGCAAGGGTTACATATGGGGCAATCAAGGCCAATATAATATTTCTGAAGCCACTAATTAAATTAGAACGGTTTGAATTAAAATCTATGACCTCATCCTTTCTGGCCTCGTCTGCTTCTTTTATTAATGCTTCACTGGTGACAAAATCACCAAAGGCTATAATGTAGGCGATTATCGCCATAGGTATGGCAGATATGAAAAGGCCAATTGTTGGAAATCCGATACCAAAGGGACTTACCTCCCTAAAGAGGGTTGCAAACTGTGGTATTTTTATAACCGTTCCGATCTCTATTTGAGGGACCGGCAGCTCACCAAAGAGAGGCCCTACGATAATACTGATAATTACAGCCGGAAGCATGCCATACTTACCTACTACTGCTGCCCATGAATATTTTTTCTTTAGGCTCTTAAAGCCATCGGAAAAAAGGACATAGTAGGATATCAGTCCACCGATAAAGATGGCATAGGGATATATGCCAAATCTTCCGGTTGCACTAAACTCGCCTGATATGGCCGCAAAGGCTGCTCCCAGTAAAATGCCTGCCTTTAGCGAATTAGGTATGACATTGATCAACTTGCCTGCTGCACCGGTGATTCCCATGATAATAAAGATAACCCCCACAAGAATTTGCAGCGCAATCAAGGCTTGAATTCTTTCGATTCCCAGGGCATATTCATTTAAAAATGCGATGGTAAGGGGAATTGATGGTGTAATCCATCCCGGTACCACAGGGTCCCCCAGCAGTGTATGCAGGCCATACAAAAAACCGTTAATGATAACCATTGACCAGGCCAGCTCGAAGGATATCCCCAATGTACTGGTCAAAATAGGAATTGCGCCTAAACAGGTGGCACACATTAATAATGCCTGTAGCGTTTCAGACCATTCCCATTTATAATGTATAAACGGAAGTCTGATTTTAAAAATCCCCGCTGCCCAATATGGCTGCTCCATCCCATGTTCTCTTTTCATACTTTAGCCTCCTAAATATATATTTTTACGTTTGCACCGTAAATCAAAGCCTTAAAATTGCTTAAATCTCTCCTTGGCCTTTTCCGTAAGCATATCTCTGAAATCTGGATGCGCAATGCTTATAAGGGCCTTGGCTCGTTCCTTTAAGGTCTTTCCCCTAAGATCGGCGATGCCGTATTCCGTAACAATATAGTGTACGTCATTTCTTGATGTGGTTACGGCGGAACCCTCATCCACAATCGGAACTATTCTGGAAACCTTCCCCTTTCCTGCAACCGACGGGAAGGCAATAATTGATTTTCCATTTTGGGCCATAGAAGCTCCCCTGACGAAGTCCACCTGTCCGCCTGTTCCACTGAATTGCTTATAGCCAATGGTCTCTGCCACCACCTGTCCCATGAGGTCAACCTGAATGGCAGAATTAATGGATACCATTTTACTGTTTTGAGCAATAATCTGAGGATGATTCACATAGTCCACCGGATACATCAGCACATCGGGATTATCATTCACAAATTCATACAGGCGGTGACTTCCCATCAGAAAGGTGGCTACATATTTTCCCCTGTGAAGGGTCTTGGCACTGTTGTTGATATTTCCGTTTTCAATCAAATTCAACACGCCGTCGGAGAACATTTCCGAATGAATCCCCAGGTCCTTCTTTTCCTTCAGAAAGGATAATACAGCATCCGGGATAGCTCCAATGCCCAGCTGCAGCGTAGAGCCATCCTCTATTAAATCCCCGCAGTGCTTCCCGATTTTACTCTCCACCTCGCCGATTTTAGGTAAGGGAAGCTCTAAAAGGGGCTGAGAGGCCTCAACGATGCAATCCATTTTACTAATATGAATAAAGCTGTCACCATGGGTTCTTGGCATCTGATCATTTACCTGAGCAATGACGACCCTTGCACTTTCAGCTGCACTTTTGGTGTAATCCAAGGATACGCCATAGCTGCAATAGCCATGACCATCAGGCTTTGACACCTGAATTAAAGCGACATCCACCGTAAGAATTTTTTCCTTAAAAAGTCTGGGAATCTCAAAGAAGAAGCTGGGTGTATAATCACCTCTGCCCTCTGCCACCGCATCCCGAGTCATTCCCCCTAAAAATAAGCCATTATGTCTGAAATGCTTTACCATTTCGGGCCTCATGTATTCTGCCTTGCCCAAGGGAACCATATGAACAATTTCTACAGCCTCATAGCTTTTATGATTCTCTACCATTGCCTTCAAAAGGGCTTGAGGCTCTCCAGCCGCATGGCCTACTACAACCCTGTCACCGGACTTGATTTTCTTTACCGCCTCCTCTGCACTACAGAGCTTTCTGCTATATTCCTGTTTCCAGCCTAACATTTTTTCCCTCCATTCAAAATTTCCTTAGCCAATGCCAGCATTTCATCTGACAGCCCTGCTTCTATAGCAATATGTTCAATAGAAGCCTTTTCCCTCAGAATTTTTTTAATGACGGATTCAACCGTGTGCTGGGAGAGGGGACAGGTGCTGCATTGTCCCCTTAGTCTTAGCCTTAGAAGTCCCTCCGCCTCAACATAATCGAGAATTTCAACATCGCCCCCATCTCTATTCAAAATAGGACGGATATCGTCATTCAGCACCTTGATAATTTTCTCCAGCATGGCCTTATTCCTCAATATCCAATAGTTCCTTCACCAGCTGCTTTTTCATTCCCAGATTAGACTGTCTGGAGATCATGATTCTCTGAGCCTGAGGAGAGCCTGCACCATGCATGGATTCTGTTCTATAACCTACTGCAGCAGTACCCAGTGTAAGGTTTTCAATTAGTCTTAGCACCTTCATCCTGTTGATGGTAGGGACATCTGCTTTGGCCTTAAAGTACTTTTCAACATATTCTCCCACCTCTGGGCTGTTAAGGTCCTCCTCGGAGGGTAGTGTAACGAAGAGTCCGCCTGCTATATCCTCTGCCAGTCGGGCTATTTCATAGGGGAATCTGGTTACATTCTGCTTACATACATTGGCTAGAAGCATGTCAATTTCATAATTTCCTGCGGCTGTTTCATGCCCTTGAGAGGAGCAGGCGATACCACAGGCATATAGGGTTTCATTCAAATGGGTCATTTCAATAATTTTATCCTTAATATGAGAAGCTTTAGCCGCGCCATTATACTCACTAGCTAAGGAAGCCGCGCCAATTAGCACATCTCCTACACCTACCTTGCAGCCGCCATAGCTCTGACGGTGATAGCCTGCAAAGCGCTCCACCAGCATCCCTGAAAAATCATATTCACCGCACATAAAAATTCTGTCATTAGGTACAAATACATCATCAAACACCACCAATGCCTCATGCCCGCCAAATTTAGGATTTCCTCTGTCCAGAGTTCCGGCCTCCAGCTTTCTGGTATCACAGGATTGTCTGCCGTATATGATCTTGATGCCCTTTGTATCGGTAGGTACAGAGAAGGCTACCGCGTAATCCATATCCTCCTCCTTCATCGCACTGGTTGGCATAACCAGAACCTCATGGGAGTTTACTATCCCCGTCTGATGGGTTTTAGCGCCTCTAACTACAATGCCATCCTCTCTTCTCTCTACAATACGAAGATATAGGTCCGGGTCCTGCTGCTGTGACGGTGATAAGCCCCTATCCCCTTTAGGGTCTGTCATGGCGCCATCCACCACAAGATCCTCCCTCTGCACATATTTAAGAAATTCAATGAAATTTTCATGATATTTGGTACCGTATTTCTGGTCAGTTTCAAAGGTACTGCTGTAAACAGCATTGAATGCATCCATTCCCACACATCTTTGGAAGCATGCAGCAGTTTTTTGTCCCAGCAGCCTCTGCATTTTAACCTTTTTAATTAAATCCTCTTCACTTTGATGAAGATGGGTAAAACGATTGATTTTTTCACCTGTAAGATTTGAAACCGTTGTCATCAGGTCTGCATATTGAGGATCATTAGCTAATTCATAGGTCATCATTACCGAATTCAGCGAGGGTCTGATAATAGGGTCATCCACAGGATTCTCCACTCTTTTGCCAAAAAGATATACCTCCATGTTTAATTTTCTCAGGCTTTCAACATAAGCCTCTGCTGTTTTAATTGCCATTATAGTCCACCCCTTTAATTTTATTTTCATGAATATATATTTGCAGAAAGTATGCCAATTTTTTGTCATTGTTTAAATAAATTTTATTTGAAGGATTTTTTGATATACGGCCTGTCAGTAGCTGGTTTTCGACATAATTAAATAGAAATATATACACGCTCTTGTGCTTCCTTTGATTTTTAAATATTCTTGCAATTTTGCAAGCCTTCTGTTTTTCTATGGTTTTTTTGCAATTCGTTGCAAAATTGCAACTTTTAAATTGACTGTTTTTTACAACAAAAAATCCCTCAAACCGGAGTTAGAGGGATCTAGTAAATATCTCATTATTTATTTTTATATCTAAGCAAAGTGCTTTAGTCCTTCTGAGCTTTTGATACACAGCTTAAGAAGTGAAGCGTCCAATACAAGCATGAATACTTCACTATTGCTGAGGGCAGCATATTTTACTGGCAAGCTTAGACTTATACATATTACCTACTCTATAGCTGCCGATAAAAAAAATCCACGCTATATGCCATCGCTTCTTCCTTTTTACCAGGTTCAAAGCTATGATCTGCCCCTTCAACCACCACCAGCTGGCAGCTGTCACCCAGGGCCTCCTTCAGCTTAAGGGACTGTGCAACCGGTACAATTTCATCAGAGTCCCCGTGGACAATCAAAATTTTGCACTGAAGCCTTCCGTCTGTTTCATAGGGATTCCTGCTGAGGGCGTCTTTATACATTTCGTAGCTCAGTTTTCGTTTTTTATCTCCTGCCTCAACAAAATATCCTGCCTTTTCCCATTGCGCAATCCCCTTCTCTGTCAGAGCGTGTTTCATAGCTGCTGCCAAATCAATAGCTGGGGCATTTAAGGACACCGGTCCTGAATACGGCATTTCATTTATATAGCGTAAGACTACTCCCCCACCAAAGCTTCTACCAAATAAGGCAACCTTGTTGAGATCGACAGTGGGCATTTCTTTAACCATCTTCATGGCGGCCTTCAGGTCCTCTACGCCTTGTGAGAGATGGATATCTTCACAGCTGCCTTCGCTTTCTCCATGGCAGGAAAAGTCAAACCGAAGGGAGGCGATTCCCTTCTTTTCCAGTTCCTCCGCCAACAAGACATATGTAAAGCTATCCTTATGGCTTCCCAGTCCGTGACAGATGACCACCATGGGCGCTTTTCCCTGTAAATCCGGCTGCCGCAGCACAGCTGCAAGCTTTGAGCCTTTATTGTTTATGATGATAATTCTCTCCTCCATAGCAAGCTCCCTTCTGAATCAATGAAATTTAATCTCTTCCACAAACTTGAGTCTTCTATAATAATCCAGTTCAATTAAGTCAGTTGGCCGAACCTCTCCATCCCTTTTATTGAAGTACTGTATGTCTGCCAATTTCAGCATTTTATATACAAACTGAGAGCAAAACATAATGTTTGATTTATAAGAACGCTTCACCACCAAGCCCACGATGTTGTAGGCGCTGCCTTCACGATTAATCTCGGCAATTTTATCAATAATAGCTCTTTTTTGCTCTCTGGTAACAGACAAACTGTATACTAGCACCGATGCATCCGGCTTCTGATGGAACTGCTCCAGCATCTCCGTATTCATACCCGGCGGATAAACATTGGCCCCACCATTATAGCTGATGATTGTATCCAGATCACGGTCAAAGGACAATGAAGCATGGTTATATTGCTTTTGAGTAAAAACCGAAATAATCTCGCTGGCGGCGCTTCCAGTATTGGAAATCACAATATAGATATTAGGGTCCTCCAGGCTGGCATTAGCGCTTTCAAAATATGCCTTAGTTAAGGTGCCATTATTGATGTACCTTATGGCACTATGGCGGGGCAGGTCTTCTACAATTGTTTTAAGGTTTTGAGGCGAAGCACTTCCAACGGTTTTAGTTACCCCCTTCAATATCCCAACAATCTTATCACGACTATTTCTAAATTCGGAAAAGCTTATTGAGGCTATATCCTCCACTGATGGTGGGTAAAATTCTGCATTTCTATTGGCTGTCACAAGGCGCTCCATCGCAAAGGGCAAAAGAACTATCACAACTGCAAATAATTTGCTTGGATAATACATAAGGTCTTTTCCCCGGAGACTAAAGACAACCAACACACTGAAAACAATCTGTGCTGCAACCACTAGGCCGTAGGTAATAGTAAGCCCAAACTTTTCTGACTTGTTAAACCCACTAAGCCAGGTACGAATCAGCATCACCACCGCCAAGTAGCTGTAGGTGATAATCATAACAGGCAAATTGGCAAAAAGGAACAGCCCAGCCAAGATAACAATAAATGAGGATTTTATAATTTTTTTTCTATGTAATAAATCATTCATACTAATGTGCTTCTCCTATTTTCATAATCCTATAATATATAAAGCTAAATCTCTTAGTCCATCTCCGGCTTACCCCATCACTGTGGAAGATTTACTATATTCCTATTTTACCATCCTTATGGCGGGCTGCATAGCAGTTAAAATTCCTGATTCAGCCAATATCCTCAAAATCAAAAAGACGCAAAGATCAAAGTCTCCACGTCTAAAGCATTATTTATCATTATTTATATAGCTAACTACCTTTTACCGCTTCAACAAGCGCCCTTACCCTCTGCTTTATAGCCTCTAAATCCTCTGCTCGGGGTCTACCCTTGAATTCATAAGGCTCCATAAAGGACCAGTTAAGCTTTAAATGCTCATGTATTTCCTCCAGCTCCTTTTGTGCTCCCCCGGACCAGCCATAGGAGCCAAATCGGAAGACCTTCCTGCCATAGGCCTTTTTCTTGCCCAGCTCCTCCAGCACAGCAGCCATAGGTGGAAACATTTTATATTCATAGGTAGGCATTGCTAGTATTAAACCGGAGGAGGTCCATGCTGATGCCAACACATCACCCCAGGAGCTGCCAGGCACCTGGTGAAGATGATATTTAATGCCGCTCTCCTCTAGGGCATCTATTGCAGCTCTTACCGCCAATTCTGTATTGCCGTACATACTGCCCCAAATAAGTGTGATTTCTTCACGGGCATTTCCCTTATGATAAGTTGCATAGCCTCTATAATCCGTTAGAATTTTTTGAAGCCGCCTTCGCCAAATTAGGCCATGTCCCGGCGCAATGGTGTGAAGCTCCAATGAGGCACATTTATCAATGGCTCGTATCACCAAGGGAGAAAAGGCGCCTATGATGTTGGAATAATAGCGTATGGTCTCCTTCTCGTATTCCGCCAGCTCTTCATCTGTATAATCATCGTCGAAGGGAGATTGTTCCATTATCCCAAAGCTTCCGAAGGCATCGCAGGAAAAAAGTGTTTTGGATAAGGTATCATAGGTCATCATAGAGTCAGGCCAATGAACATTGGGGATTTCCTTAAAGGTTAGGATGCGCCCTTCGCCTAAATCCAGGGTATCGCCATCGCCTACTGTACGAACAGGAACATTGCAGTCATAAAAGGCAGCCAGCAGCTCTGCTCCCTTTTTACTACAAATCACTTCAAAATCACTGTGAATTGCCTTGAAGGCATCTAAAAATCCGGCATGATCAGGCTCCAGATGGTTCAATATCAGATACCGTATGCTATGAATATCGACATCTATACGCTTCAGCAGCTCAAACAAGGATTCCGGTACGCCATCCCATCCGCAAACACCATCCACTAAAGCTGTTGACTCGCCCTTAATCACATAGGAGTTAATTGAAACCCCCTTGGGTATTTCCCACAGGCCTTCAAAAAGGATATCCTTAACATTAACTGAAAGCTGATGAATGTTCTTTTCAATCTCTGTGACTCTCATGATTATTTCTCCTTTGCATACTTTCTCTTTCTATATGTATTCCCTCAGGAATGCTGTAAAAACCGTTATATTGGTAATATCTAAATTTTACTATTGAATGGTATTATATTCAATACTAGAATGTTTATATTTATAGGTATTCTAAAATAATGCAAAGCATGAGAAATAATAGTCGGAAGGGACTGTTTCAAATCCTTATAGGTATCTTCTAAACACTGGGGTTGTATACATTGGTTTGAGCCGGATTTATGTTTCAAATCCTTATAGGTATTTTTAAAACGCATTGTATACGTTGATGTTATCATATTTACTATATTCTGTCAAAATAGGAGCCATACTTTATGTTAATTTGAGTATTTTTATTTTTACCTTCAAATGATTCAATTCACTGGCTTTATTCAAAAAATAAAATTGTCGTCGATCTCCCAACTTTTTTACGCTATTGGGCATCGACGACAATTATTGATCATACACTTTTTTACCTCAGTAACTCCTGCACACGATTTTGAATAAATCTCTCAATTGCCTTAAGTCTCCATTCAGGTAGATTATAATTCTTGTGTCTACTAAAGGTAAAATCTATCAATCGTCTTAATTTTTGACGTTGTTCAAGTGACATAACACTTTTGGCTAAAACAACCGGGTCTGCGTCGAAAGCATTTAGTCTAGTTTTTGCATATTCCTCGAGTTTGTCAAAGTCATCCTTCATTGCATAATTAAATAATGACAACCCATGGTCAAATATAGGGCTGGGGCCAATATATTTACTGGTTTTATTATCTCGTAATAATCCATAATTACCCATGTGGCGATCCGTATTACAAATAATTGCATCAAATAGAACCATATCTGCAAAACTTGGTACTCCATATGTGTTGGATATTTCTTTTATATCTTTGGATTTTACCAATAGCCCAATGGGCACAAAGCTTGTGTCAATATCCGTAAAAGCTTCACAAACAGAAACAATTTGTCCTTTAAACTTTTTAAGATCATAATATACTGCTTTAATACCCATTCTCTCAGCTATTTGAGAGGCATAGAATTCTGAGTATGGCTCTAGCCCTGTATTCGCTGCACCAGAAGTTCCACCTTTATATAAATACAATTTGCCATTTATTCTTCTCCAGCATTTTCGCAACATGCCATTAGTGGTCAATTCAGGTGACGTAACTATACCTGTTATCTTAGTATTATATCCTGTAAAGGCGACTAATGCCAGAGCTTTAGAGAACTCATTTTCAAAAAGATTATAATCTTTAAAAGTTCCACTAAAATCCTCTTCTACCACCCAGTAAGAATCTGTTACAGATAGTCCTAAACTGATTTTTATGATTTCCATAGCATGGTAAGGATTTCCCAGTGTTCTTAATATTTCATTAACAAACTCCCTATTTTTAGGAATTATTCTCGCTTCTAGCCATTTAGACAATCCCCATTCTTCAAATGCCGGTGGTAGTAACGCCTTATATTTATTATTTATTTCTATATCGGTATACTGTATTTGACCATATGCATTTGTTTGCACCCTAAAGCTTACAAGTTCCAAATCATAGAGTTTAATGATATAAGTACCTACCACACTAATCATCTCCATTCATCCTTAATGAAACATCTTAGTTTTTTCCAGCATGTTAATTAAGAAATTGCTAATAATTATTACCTGCGAGAATTATTATTTCATATGTATGTAAACTAATACAAAATCGAGTTTAGAATCCCTCACTTAGTATCATTTAAACAGAATGATACTACTGAAATTGCCGTATCTGGTGATTTTATAAAACAACCGTCTTTCCATCTGAGTACCTAACGCTAAGCTGAATTTTTTACATTTGTCGTTATCATACCATAAATTACAGTCTTTTTCATTTACTCTTGTAAATTCGCCATGCCCTTATAGAATTTCTTTGCAAATAAACAAAGAATGGGGTGATATGGAGCTCTTTGATATCAGTAAACGTAGGTGCTCCTAATTTATTCTAAATTGTCAACACTATTAACATTACCCTTTTAAAGGTATGCGGTGCTGGCTAAGAAATGGATTTTGAAAAATTGCAACGAAGGGGCTATGTCGGTTTGTTAGATATTGGGATTCAAAAAGCAGCTGAATCCCAATTTAGGAGTGGATTCAACTGCTCATTATAGATTCTCAAGCCTAATGTACTGTGTATTTTGTATCATTTAAACACAATTAAGGATTAACCTTTCTTAAGAGTTTTAAACTTATTATCAATACGGTCTAATAAGTCGGTAATTTTGAGTATATCCATTAAATAGTGCCTGGGAAATTTATCTCCATTATCATATTGATAACCCCATTCTTGTAATTCTGTTTACCTATATTACTTTTTTAAATCAACTCTACTTTTTAACACTGGACCATTAGTAATTATCTTCTAATTGGTGATATGCAGCTATGCCAGTGTTAGTCTATTAAATCTCTGTTGCTATTTTAACAGTATTATAAATGCTCATTAGTAAAGATTTAATCCTTATAGGTAATCTCTAAATCCATGACAAAGGATATAAGCATCATGCCCGTTCCTTGTTTCAAATCCTTATAGGTAATCTCTTAATACGTTATATACATAGATATTACCATATTTACTATATTGTGTCAAAATAATAAGTCGCATTTTATGTTGACCTATATTAACTCACTTTTCCCTTCAATCTCTTTCTCTCACAGCCTCATCCTTTATATGCTCCTTACCATCCAGCTCAATAGCGAGAATTGGCAGTTCCTGTTTTCCAAAGGATCTTTCATAGACTACAAAATCAAATCTTCCAGAATAAAACAGGTCATTGTGTAGGGAGTTTTCCTTAAACACATGAGAAATGCTTACCTCCTTATGTACGGTGCATTTTTTGTTGTTATACAAAAATAAATATTTCTTATCTGCTTAAGCAAAAGCATGGGATTGCAAATGAATATGATTATATAGTTATATTATCCTTAGGGTCTAATAAAATTACAGGATTTATATGCTGCGGCTCTCCCACCGACATAAGGCTCTCTCCCCTTATAATTGGTACAAGAGATATTGCCGCATTGCACTGGCTGGCCTCATCAATGATTACTATATCAAAATATTGTTTTGGTTCCCCCAGCTCATGGGCTGAAATGCAGGTGGTATCAGCAATTGGAAAAATCCTAAAATTTGCTAAGATAATTTCATTTATCTTCTACAATATTCACCAGCTTTAAAACAAGCTTTCCATAGCTTTCTTCAATAATAACCTTTTTCCCGGCAATAAAACCCAGCTTTTCAAGCCATATTCCTTGGAGTCTAATCTGAGGTACATCCTTGCTATTGGCCGTTGCTTGATTAATTGTTAATAGTCTTACCTTCATACAATATTTATCCCCCTATACCCATTCCACATGCAAATATTTGTTTGTCATGTATTAATAAACCTGTAAGTGCTAAACATAATTTTAGCGATATTGTCGCTAAAAGTCAATAGCGAATAATTCGCTAAACTATAATTATCATGAGGTGATAAATATGTATGAAAGAATCAGAAATTTGAGAGAAGACAAGGATCTAACACAGACTCAAATTGCTTCAAACTTAAACTGTAGCCAAAGAATCTACAGCAATTATGAACGTGGTGAAGTAGATATTCCTACCAATATACTAATTAAATTAGCTGATTTTCACAACACAAGTACAGATTATCTTTTGAATAGAACTAATGAGAAAAAGCCTTATCCGAAGGGGTAAATGAAAGGTACAGCCGCATAATAGACTGTACCCTACATAAAATCAGTTTTGAATTTTTTTCTTACCTAAACGTACCTTTTTTAAATACTCTATCAGTCCACCGTATTCTACAATGGCCATGATATGCTCAGGAATTTTGTTGCATTCATATACCTCTCCTGTGGTAAGGTTATGAATTTTCCCATTGAGATAATCCACCTGCAGCTGATCTCCTTTAGAGATTTTATTTGTTTCACTGCACTCCACCGCTAGGATACCGATATTAATGCAGTTTCGATAAAAGATTCTTGCATAGTCCATGGCAATGACAGTCCGCACCCCTAGGGTTTTCAGCATAAGGGGAGCTGTTTCTCTACTGGAGCCGGAGCCCAGATTATGTTCCGCCACAAATAGATCACCTGGACGATACAATGACGCAAATTCTTCATCTACTGGTGCCATTGTATATTTAGCTGCTTTTTCCATATCCAATTCTAGATAGGCAGGGGGGGAAATGATATCTGTGTTAATATTATCCTTATATTTCCATACTTTACCTTGTATCATTGATAATCCCTCCTATATTGTCCTCGGATCTGTGATCCGACCTGTGATAGCGGCAGCGGCTACTGCAACAGGCGAAGCCAAATAGACCTCCGATTGCTTGCTTCCCATTCGCCCTAAAAAGTTACGATTCGTTGTTGAAATACATCTTTCTCCACCTGCAATGGCACCTGAATGAATACCTAGACAAGCACCACAGCTGGAGGCAAGGATAGTTGCACCTGCTTCGGCTAAAGTCTGTAGTATTCCCTCCTGCAGACATTGATTATAGATTTCCTTAGAAGCAGGTGAAATCAGTAGTCGGATTCCCTTTGCGATTTTATGTCCCTTTAATAAATCGGCGGCGGATTTTAAATCCAGATACCTTCCTCCTGTACAGGAGCCAATATAGGCCTGATGGATTTTCAGCGGCTCTACATCTGTAACATCAAATACATTGTCTACCTCATGGGGACAAGCAATTTGAGGTACTAGCGTATTGGCTGAAAATTCATATACCTTGCTGTAGATCGCATCTTTATCTGCGTTAACATGATTGAAATCCTGTGTCACACCAAACTTTCTCAAATATTCTGCTGTAATTTGATCATAACCAATTAAACCCGCTTTGGCACCTGCTTCTACGGCCATGTTAGAAAGACAAAAACGTTCATCCATAGGTAAATTTCGGATAGTTTCACCGCAATATTCAATGGCTTGATAGGTAGCGCCTGAATGGCCAATTTTACCAATGGTTTTCAGTGAAATATCCTTTGCCATCACGCGTTCATTCAGCTTGCCTGACCAGACCACCTTAATTGATTTTGGGACCTTCATCCATGTCTGACCCGTTGCTAACACGCCTGCCATTTCTGTTGAGCCAACGCCTGTTCCAAAAGAAGCCAACGCTCCATATGTACAGGTGTGGGAGTCAGTTCCTACGACAATTCCACCGGGTAAGACATGTCCCTTTTCTACCATTACCTGATGGCAGGGACCATCAAATTCGTAGTAATTAGGAATCTGATTTTCTTCAGCCCAATCTCGTGTAAATTTTACTATATCTGCTTGGGTAACATTAGCAGGTGGGGTATAATGATCTGAAATGATAATGACTCGATCTATATCCCAAACCTCCGCCTTCATTTCTTTGAGTATATCTGCTATTTCCAATCTGGGACCAAGGACATCATCCATCATCGCCTTGTCGATATCTACCCAGAGAATATCGTCCGCTCTTACTGTTTCTCTCCCTGATGCTGCTGCCATAATTTTTTCCGACATGGTAAAACCCATTTGAATCCCTCCTATACAAATCCTATTCTATGCAAATAATGTATAAATACCTGTCATACCAAGAAGGGCAATTACCAATACGCCTCCTGCTGATACGATAAACAACTGTACAAATAACTTCGAACGCTCTTCTTCAGTAGGCTGTGCAATTTGAGAAAAGGCAGCTAATCCCATAGAACCACCCGTAGATATCGGACTCATACCTGCTGCACTGGCTGTATTCGTAATTGCAGACAGCAGAGTCAGCGCAGACACGTTTCCACCAACCCTAGCCGCCACATCGGTTACCGTTGGAATTAAGGTTGGCATTACTACTCCTGAAGTTGAGCTAAACCAAGACATCATCCCGGCAGTAACTCCCAATACCCCAGGAGCTGTTGTTGGTGTCATCAACTTTGAAAGTCCCGCAGCCAACAGATCAATTCCTCCCAACTGGATTACCATAGCCATCAGCATGTTGATTCCAGAAATCATCAGAAGGGTTCCCCAAGGAATTGAAGCCACTGACTTCTTTTCATCTGCCACCTTTAGCAATAATAAAATCATTGCAATAGTGAAGGAAGTTAACCCTACATCATAGCCAATGAAAATTACTCCGATAATTAGTGCTACCATCCCTATTAACGTTATTTTTTGATTACGATTAAAGGATTCTTTAGATGTAAAGGTGACATCGTTTGCAGGTTTGAGCTTATATCCCTTAAGTGCAATATATATCACTACAAAGTATACGGTCATTGCAATCACCATATTCATGGCGTATGGAAACTCAATTCCAGTCATGCCCTGTTCTGCTGCAAGACTCAAACCTAAAATTCCAGTCGGCGCAATAGGCGTTAATCCCCCTGCTGCTGCCCCCAAAACCGATGTCGCCGAAAGGAGAATAGGGGAAATACGCATCTCTGCCGCCAAAGAACAGGTAAAAATGGCCATCAAACTCATGACTGGCACCGTCCCGGGCCCAACTCCTGCCAAAACAGCTGAAAAAACATACACAATGATCGGAATTAAATTTGTTCTTTTTCCTGCAAGGGAAACGATTTTCCCCGCAAGAAGCTCCAAGGTCTTATTTTCCTGAGCAATGCTGAATAAAAACATTACTCCCAGTAAAGTGACAAACAGCTTAGTAGGAAAACCATTTACCACAGTACCGGCAGAAATTCCGGTAAACGTTGCCAAAATTAAGGATAAACCAAAGGCAGTAAATCCCATGTTTACCTTTCTTACAAAGCCCAACACAATAGCTCCAATAAGAAAAAATAAAGACAATACAGCAAAATTCATTTTTTGTCCCTCCTATAATTAATAGATTTGATTACACTAGATATATAATAGCAATTATCGTGCCAAATTTATTTTCAGAATTGAATGTCTATTTTCTCAAAAAAATAAATCGAAGGGACCTAAAATCCCTTCTAAATCAAAAAAACTGAAACGTTTTGTTTCAATTATCAGAAACATTTGAAACGTTTTATTTCATATTATACTGAGACATTAAACGCCATAGTGTGCTTCTGGAGATTCCCAGGTCTTCTGCAGCTTTTCCCTTTTGAAAGGAATTTGCTAAGAGGGCGGCACGAATTTCTGCTTCACCAATCCGTGTATCTCGAGTGCTATTGGGTTTTTTAACTATAATACTAGTGTTTGTTATGTTTTCCATCACCATGCTTAAACTAATATCCATGTCCGGATCTCTTTCCAAAAGTGTCACAATCCGCTCCAATACAGCTAATAGCTCTCGAACATTACCCGGCCACTCATAGCCCTTTAGAGCAGGATAGACCTGCTCCATATAAAGCTTAATCTCCTCTGGGTAATAATGACAAAATTGATCGATGAAGTGATTGGCAATCAAAGGAATATCCGATTCTCGCTCTCTCAAAGGAGGAATGGGCAGCTTCAACACATTAATCCTATAGAACAGATCCATTCGAAAACGATTTTCTCGTACCTCCTGGGTCAGGTCCTTATTCGTGGCACATATTACCCGTACATCAACTGGAATTACCTTATCGCTGCTTATCCTTCTGACTTCCTTTTCCTGGAGTACCCTCAAAAGCTGTATCTGGGTGTCATGCGGAATTTCACCGATTTCATCCAGAAAAATTGTTCCCCCGTGGGCAATCTCAAAAATACCTGCTTTGCCCCCTCGTGTAGCTCCTGTGAAGGCACCCTCCTCATATCCAAAGAGCTGGCTGCCTAGTAAATCCTTGGGCAACGCTGCACAATTAATAGCCACAAAGGGCTGCTTTTTTCGTGGGCTATTGAGATGAATACTTTGGGCAAATAGTTCCTTCCCAGTCCCGGTTTCTCCGGTAATCAGAATAGAGGAAGAGACACCAGCATAGGTTTTCGCCACCTTTTTCGTCAGCTGAATAGCAGGACTGTTACCAATAATATCATTAAAGTCATATTTGGCAAAATGACCCTGTTTATGCAGCTGCTGTCTGATTTTCCCTTCACTTTCCTGAATCTCTTTGACTGTCTTTAGCAAATATACTGCACCCTCAAAAACGCCACTGACCTCTATTGGGATTTTATTCAAGGAAAGCATATTTTCTTTAATTCTTACTATGGTGTCTATTTCTTTATTACCGCTATTTTTCAATTGATTAAAAAGCAACTGTGGAACCAGCCTTTGAATGCTCTGTCCAATACAATTTTCAGGAATTCCAAGGAGCTCCAGAGCCTTATCATTAACGACAGCAATATTGCCATTGGTATCAACACTGATTACACCATCGTGGGTGTAATTCACTACAGTTTCGTATTTCTCAAGCTGAATCTTGTAATGCTTTTTTTGTATTGCTTCCTCTTTTTGTACCTTTAATAGCTGCTGCACACTATCTAAAGCTAATGAGATTGATTTTTCCGTATTCTCTACCACAGTAAAGGGCTTACCTTGACGTTGAGCCTCCACCGGCAGTTGTGCACCTCCGCCCATGATTATTTCCGCATTGCTTTTCAAAACAGCTTCAACACACTTTAAGTATTCCTTTTCATTACTATATCCGTAAATTTCAGCACCCTGAATTTCCAGATACTGACACAAGCTTCTCAGCTCTGGGACAAATTCCGTATACTCAACAATTGCCATTGTTCCTTGGCAATGCTTCATTAAATGAAGATGTCTTAAATAGTCATTTAAGGTTGTGTTGATCTTGACAACATTAAATCCAGCATTGGCTATTAATGCTGCTGTTCCCTTCCTGCTGACGAAAACCTTGGCTCCTCTCTCCGATAGGCTTTGGGCCAGTTTCAGACCTTCATCCAAAACCCCTACATATATGCCTATCTCTTCTCCCCGCTCATGAGCCAGCTTTCTAACATTGTCAGCCAGGGTTTGAGAGGGCGCAATCAAACATATTTCAGGTACCTTTATATTTTGCTCCCGTTCCCTCATCATTTTTATTTTCCTCCATTAGGTAGATTCCAATCAAATTGGTTACAGTCATATATAAACCTATTTTACCCTAATTAGACCATTCGGTGTGCCCTAAATTATGCTACCGCGGATTAATCTAAGAATTACTGCCACCTATGAACGGAAGGAAGTTAGTATTATTTCACTTGTTTATCAGCAGCAATGTCAGGAGGTTCTTTTCCCTGAAGCAGGCAATTTGCATATTCTTCGATGACTTTTCTTCTTTCAATTTCAAAAACATTTCGTTTTTCTGCATTTTCCAACACCGGTGTAATTAGGCGCCGAGGTACAACAGTAATACCATCACAATCACCAAATATCAAATCTCCAGGCTCTACCCTTACGCCACCGCAAACCACTGTCGTATTAATTGCTCCCGGGCCTTTATTATTGGGCCCCCGTTGCACAAATCCCTTGGTATATACTGGTATGTCTAAAGCCTGTAAGCCCGCCTTATCCCTTACATAGCCGTCAATCACGACTCCGTTCAAACCCACTGTAGCTGCAGCAGAGCACATCAGATCCCCCATATATGCCCTTTCCCGATAGCCCTTACCTGCAACCACCAAGACATAGCCTGATTTTCCCATGTAAATTGCTTCATTAATTGGGAAATTGTCTCCATCCTCTGTGTCCACAGTATAAGCTGTTCCTATAAGAATTTTCTGATCGTCAATTGACATGATCTCCGGCTCCATACATCCGTCCCGGCTCACCCCCAACCCTTTCATTCCATCGCATAGCAGGGCTGGACTCAGCTTGCTTAATCTTTCGATAGTTTCTTGGGGCAACAATTCTGGCATTGGATGATATTTTTCTTCTTCACTCATATTTATTCCTCCTTGACTACTAGCCCTCAGCGCAATTAGATCCTTGAGCAATCCCTAGTTCAATTTCCCTATAGCTCCGTTGTCTTCAGTCGCAATATTACTCTATATTACTTCCTCCGCATCGCTATTTGAAAATTTTCCTCAAGGCCTAACCTAAGTTTTAACTGCAACGAGGCACTGGTTGTTTAAACCCCATGAAGGAATGCCTTCATAGGATGATGCTGAACATATTAATGCAAGCATCATGCCAAAGGCTGTTATGACCTCTGCTAGTTGACACATAATGAGAAATAAAAGGTTTATTTAATAAAATTAAATAATGTCGATAGTCCCCCACACCTTTCATCAGTTATTAAAGCATTTTCTCCATTTCGTGCAGTAGTTGTGTGTTGAAGCATCACAGTCTTCCAAGTATAAAGCTGCAATTTTATACAGAAACCATTTTATCGATATATATAGTTTTTTATCCTCTAATTGCATAAAAAATCATCTATAACTAACCACCTCTACCCCTTCCCGCTGAAGGATTCTTTGTAATTTCAGTAAATACTCTGGTGATGGTGTTTTAAAGCTTCTGTTGGGCTTTTCCAAGCCCAGTGCTTCGTATTTAGCGTCGCCCAGCATGTGGTATGGCAGCAGCTCTATTTTAGGGTCATCAAGGTTAGCTTTAGCAAATGCCGCGGTCGCTCTAATGTTTTCAATATCCGAGTTTACACCATCTATAACCGGTATCCGTATGACCACCGGCACCTTCAGGGCCTTAAGCCTGGCTATGTTTTTTAATATCAGCTGATTGTCGATGCCTGTATAAACCCTATGCTTGCCCCTGTCCATATGCTTTATGTCAACAAATATCATGTCCATTTTCTTTAATATATCCTTAACCTCATCAAAATCAAAATACCCTGAGGTTTCTATGGCTAAGTCAACAGCTTCGTCGTATAGTTGATTCACCAGCGCCCTCAGCAGATCCTTCTGCAGCATAGCCTCTCCGCCGGAAAATGTAACCCCACCCCCAGAATACCGATAAAATATCTTTTGTTTTTCCAGCAGCCTCAGTACTTCTTCACTGGTGTACTGATGAAGCAATGCTTTCCTGCTGCCTGTGGGACATACCGCTGCACAGGCGCCACAGCTGCTGCATTTCCCCCATACAGGCACGCCTTGGTGGTCCATGGCGGCTTCACATGGGCATACCTGTAGACATCTTCCGCATTGTATACAGGTCTCCTTACGGTATGAAATTCTATTGATATAGAGGCCTTCGGGATTAGCACACCACTGGCAGCTTAGTGGACATCCTGCGAAGAAAACCACCGTTCTTATCCCTTTGCCATCATTAACGGAAAAATTCTGCAGCTCAAAAATATACCCACTGATTAGCCCCATACAAGCTTTCACCTCGTCCCTCGATAAATCTGCAATATATTCTACAGCTTGTCACTCTCTTAGTACTAATAATTCTTATGGGCTGTTCTAGCTATTATTGCATCCTGCATAGATCTGGAGAGATGCACAAATTGTGTGCTATAGCCTGCCACCCGTACCAACAGGTCTTTGTAGTCTTCTGGATTTTTCTGTGCCTTTACCAGGGTTTCCGTCGATATGGTATTGAACTGCACGTGAAAGGCCCCCAAGGCGAAAAAGGTCTGTATCATTGCCCCCAGATTACTTTGCCCCCGCCTTGTATTTACCAGGTCTTCAGTCAGCCTGAGATTTAATAAGGTTCCGCCTGAATGCACATCCTGATTCAGCTTTGCTGCAGAACGCATTGCTGCAAGTGGTGTGGCGGTATCGGTGCCGGCAAAGGGCGATACCCCTTCAGACAACGGTTCCTTTGCTTTTCTGCCACAGGGGGTGGCGCCTATGACCTTGCCGGTTGGCAGATAGTTTGATATTCCCATAAAGGCAGTGTTGAAGCTGTTACCGTTGATGTCCTTGTATTTATGACCTTCCCTGTAGTAGTGATTGGCCATTTTGCAGGCAATATCATCTACTTCATCATTGTCGTTTCCGTATTTGGGAACCGCCAGAGCCAATTGCCGTAGCGCCTCATAGCCCTCCCAATTGGCATCTAATGCCCTGATGAGGGTCCTCATGTCTACTGCCTTATCTTCAAATACCAGCTTCTTTATGGCTGCTAAGGCGTTGGATGTTACCGCAAGACCTATGCCTGCAAGCACTGGCCCTATATTATATTTTGCCCCCATATCAACCAAATCTCTGCCGCTGTTCATACAGTCTGCCATGCATGAGGATAGGAAGGGCCTCGGCACCATCTCCTTATGCAGCCTTTGGGCTAACAGTGTAGCTATAATTGAATGCTCAATCAGGCTGTCAAATTGCCTATAGAAGGCAGCTTCAACCTCTTCATAGGATTCAAAGCGATCTGGGGTCTTTTCCTCCAGACCTATTTTTTTACCAGTTAGCCTGCTTTTCCCTTGATTCAATGCAAATTCCAGTGCTGCAGTAAAGTTGATATTGACGGCTGAGGTCCATTCATAGGTTTTGCGAAAATGTGGCACGACACAGCCGCAATTGTTCCAATCTCTTGCATCCTCCGGCTCATAGCCTGCGTTTAATAGCATCTGGTACCCCGCATTATCACTGTGTATTGCAGGAAAGCCTGTGCCCTTACTGACCAAATGGGTAACGGCTGCTAAAAATTCTGAGGGACAATCCTGATGTATTCTGACGCTCAAGCCCGGCTGGTGGGTTTTTACTGTTTCAGTTGCCTTAAGACACATATAGGAAAGCTCATTTGTAGCATCTCTGCCCTCCCGTGTTTTCCCTCCAACTGTGAGATTTTGAAACTGATTATAGCCTGCAAAGAATTCTGCCGTATTCGCCGATATTGTCCAAACCCATTCCGATAGCTTCAGCCATAATGCTTCAATTAGCTCCTGAATTTCTTCTGCTGTCATTACACCCTTTTCTATATCCGTCTTGTAATAGGGATACATGAATTGATCAAACCTGCCGATATTCAAAGCCAAGGGATTTTCTGACAGTATTCCCCCCAGCTGTGTAAACCAAAGGAACTGAATGGCTTCATAGAAACTGGTAGGGGGATTCTCTGGAATCCTGCTGCATATTTCGGATATTCGTAGCAGCTCGGCTTTTCTTTCAGCATCCTTTTCTGCTGCTGCCATATCCTTTGCCTTTGCTGAATACCTTCTGGCAAGCGTGATTATGCCCTCTGAGGTAATAATGATGGAGTTGTAAAAGTCCTTTTTCTTCAAGTCCTCTGCTGATGTCCTCAACAGCTTTGAAAGCTGCTGTCTTGCCTCATTTATAATCCCGCCAAAGCCCTTCTTAAACAAGACGTCCTGATAATCCGGCGTAATTTCACCTACAGCCTGACGCCATTTAGAATCATTGTCGACAAAGCCTGTATCAACAGCAACCCTTGCAGTATCCTCCGGCAGCTGAGCCAAAAAAGCTTCCTCCAGGGATTTTCCCCTCCAATAGGGAAATATATTTTCTCTCACATAGGACCTTTGCTGGTCCGTCATCTCATATGGGTCCTGAACCCTTTTATCGAAGCTGTCCATCTCTCTATCCACCCAGCTCCAGGAAAACTCAGGCGTCAGAATCCCGCATTTTCTGAATTCCCCCACCACACCCACAACAAGCTCACCGTCGAAGATATTGACATCAATCTGCCGACAGGTATCTCTAAAGGCCTTGGCCCTTCTTATCGGAATTGCTTCACCCTCAGTCCCCTTATGGGATTCTGTCCATATCCTTGCCCGCTCATAGGAAATAGCAGGCTTTGAATTGATGTAGCTCTGCCTAGCTTTTTCTATCCTCTCAGTCAACATAGTTCTCTCCCTCCCTTTAGTATGCTTTAGCATAAATTATTCGTTTTAACGGTCTTGACTTTAAAAATAAAACCAGAATCTATTATCTATCTTCTGGTTCATCCTTAATATTTGACTATGCTTTGAAGTATCACCTCGGTAGCATATGGATTGCTATAGGTGTGGGCCATATTTGCCTTAAACTGTAATGCAGCAGGGGCAGTCAGCTCAAAGCGCTGGTCCCCCACTGTCATAAGGAGGGTCCCCTTTGTAACTACGATATATTCTTCAGTCGAATTGTAATGCGGCGTTGAGGTATGCTCCGCCCCGGGAAGCAATTTAATAAAAAAATACTCAAATCCCGATATGGGGTTAAAGGGAAATACATCGTACAGTATCATTTTTCCCTGAGATTCGTATACCGGCTCTATTTGGTCTATGGCTATTGCCTCGTAATTGTTGCTTTCACTTCCCAGCAGCTCAGAAAAGGATATTCTCAGACCGGTGGCAATTTTCCATAATACTGATATTGTTGGGGTGGATTCCCCTCTTTCTATCTGTCCCAGCATTGCCTTGCTGACTCCTGTCAGGTTGGAGGCCTCCTCAAGGGTTAGACTTCGTTCAAACCTTACTTTTTTCAGAATAGAACCGATATTTAAGCTTGGATCAGTCATACATTTCAGCCTCTCTATCTTCTGTTATATGATTTTTTGTGCGTTATAGTATATATTAAATCAAATATAACATCCCTTCAGAAGACTGTCAATATGCTTTCTTATAATGTAACATGAGACTTATTATGCTGCCCCAGTTCCTTAAAATTCTTATTTGATTGGAAGATAAATCGTTACCTCAGGAACATCCATGCTGATATGCTTCATATTCAATTCTTCAAAGTCAGTACTATCAACAAGCTCGTAGCCTGAACTTGGCAGCCATGTATTATACACATATCGCCATGCATTGATTAGAACCTCAGGGACAGGTCCTATGACATCAAAAGCGGCATAGCTTGAAGCGGCTGCCTTTACTTCATCTCTTATTGAATTATCTTTAAATCCCGGAAATAATCCATTACTAAGGCTTTTCTGTACTCTGCATCCGACTCACTATTAATATCTAGGTTACAGGCAAAAAACCAAGTATCTTCAGAGGTTTCCACATATCCAACATACCAACCAATTTGCGGCTTTACACGCTGCGCCCATCCTCTTTTACCCCTCAGAGTATACTGGCTATTGCTTTCTTCAATCATGATGTCCTTTAGAATTGCATAGTATGCCTTATCAAAATTAAATTCCTCGTTATACACCTTCTTCAAAAAGCTGATTTGCTCCGTCGCAGATATTCTAATATCCCCCTCAAGCCAAAAATCCTCGACTCTAGCACCGGTCCTTTTATTGCCATAATTCAGGTCGCTGAGATATGCTAAATAATTCTCATTGCCGACCCTTTTAGCCAGCTCCTGGTAAAACCAAACACAGCTTGAGGGAAAGGCTTCCTTTAAGCTCTGATCCTTATGCCATTGGGGGTTCCCTTTATCTGTTCCATCCCACTTGATAATTTCATTTTCATCCTCAATAGCCCCTTCCTGCAAAGCAATTAGGGTATTGGGAATTTTGAAGGTAGATGCAGGCAAAAACCCTACTCCAGACCTTTCCTTATTGATAATGTACTCCTTTCCAGACTTCAGGGAGGATATGATAATGGTTGCATTAATATGATTATCCTCAATAAAAGCCTCTGTTGTGGTGCCTTTGCTGCAACCGCTCATTAATAGCAATGAAAGCAGAACTAACCATAGAATTACACTTTTCCTCATTGACAAGCCTCTCTTCTTTTTAGTATTATGAAGTGCCCATAAATAATTGACATCTTTATGTCAATTTCAATTATACTAGAAGCTTATATCATTTTCTTGTTATTTTGTGCTATTTATTTATACTGAACATATATTTGAATCTTGCTACTATATACATAGCAAACTTCAAGCCCCTACTTTTTCTTTATTGGCATGTGATAACCTTCTGAGCTTTTCATAAATAGCCTATGCTGGAATCCTTACAGTAAATATGGTATGCTCTATATTGCTTTCTGCTGTTATCGTCCCATTATGGGCTGCAATGATTTCTTTAGCTATAGCCAGGCCCAATCCAGCGCCTCCGGTGTTTGATGATCGGGCTGAATCCAGACGATAAAACTTGTCAAAAATAGTATCTAGTCTTTGGGCAGGAATCGGCTCACCCCTATTGATAAAGGTGACATCAATATTCTCCCCATCCTTAGCAGCTGAAATATTAATCACACTGTTTTCATGACTGTAAACTATGGCATTTTTAAGTATATTATTAAAGACACGGGCCAGCTTGTCAGCATCTCCTACTAAAATGAGATCATCAGGCGCATCAATGGCCACCTGCTTACCTTGGGGCTCCAGCATCGGAAAAAACTCATCAACCAGCTGCTGGAGCATGAAGGCAAGCTTTATTTTGCCTTTATTCAAAACAATAGACTGTAGATTAAACCTTGTAATTTCGAAAAACTCATTAATTAGCTCCTCCAATCTATTTGCCTTAGTCAAGGCGATAGAAGTATATTTCGATTTTTGTTCTATTGGCATCTCTGGTACTTCATCCAAAAGGCTCAAATATCCAATTACTGACGCAAGCGGTGTTTTTAGGTCATGGGCTAAATAAGTGATTAAATCATTCTTTCTCTGCATTTCAGTTTGTACAAGCTGCTGGTGCTTTTGGTTAATTGCCTTCAGCTTCACAAGCTGTGTTTCTATTTCCGAATATTTTGCGGGCAGTGTTATATTATCGCTGTTTGAAATCATGAAGGATTCCATTGCGTCTTTAATAAAGGTAATGTCCTTTATTCTTCTGTACCGTTCATAAAAATATGCTGAGGCGCTCATACATAGGGTTAGTATTATTATAAAAGCTAAAAAAATGTTTATGATAAATTGCTTTATCTCAATCCAGCTCTTGAATAATATCCCTACTTTTCCACGAACTGGATAATCGAGGTCAATTAAAAATAAATTTAAAAACCACTTTTTAACTATACCATTAAACCCTTGGTCCACCAGCCACTTAGTGCTTATGAAAAATACAATAACCAAAAGGATGATAAAAGCATAGTTTAGCATACGATTTTCACGATTTTTCAATTTTATAGCCTACCCCCCATACTGTTTTGATGTATTTTGGGTGCTCTGCAGAATCGTGCATTTTTTCTCTGAGATGTCGAATGTGTACCATTACTGTATTATTGCTGTTACTGAAATATTTATCGCCCCATACCTCGTGGAATAGCTCCTCCGCACTAACTACCCGACCTCGTTTGGCGGCCAACACCCACAGTATATTAAACTCTGTAGGTGTTAAAGCTAAAGGCTTTTCGTTCAGTATACATTCATGGGTTTCTTTGTTTAATACTAAACCGGTGAATTCGATCACCTTTTCACTATTTGAGGGTTTACCATTATTATATTTCATAAATCTTCGCAGCTGCGCCTTAACGCGGGCTACAACCTCTAAGGGCTGAAAGGGCTTTGTTATATAATCGTCAGCACCCAATGTCAATCCGTTAATTTTATCGATCTCTTCTCCCTTCGCTGTCAGCATAATAATTGGAAAATTATGAAGCTCCCTGATTTTATGGCAAATAGTAAAACCATCAATATCCGGCAGCATGACATCAAGTATGGCAATATCCAGTTGTTCTGATTCAACACACACTAAGGCTTCCTCTCCATTATAAAACTTATATACGTTAAAGCCTTCATTTTTCAAATACACTTCGATTAGGTCCGCTATACTTTCTTCATCGTCTACCACTAAAGCATTGATACTCATAGGCTTCACCATCCTTTGCTTAAATATATTAAATCATTCCAATGCCTCATAAAATAGTATGTCAAAATAATTATGCTATCATAGATAATTGACTAAATCAATTTACCTTAAAGTGAGATTTCTTTTTATGGATTTTGTAGGACATATTTTGATGCATTCCCCACATCGTATACACTCCGCACTATTTGAATTCTTATGCACCTCAATATTGATTTTGCATTTGTGGGTACAGGCATTGCAGCGTGTGCACTTATCCTCATCTACCTCATATCTGTAAAGGCTAACTTTATTAAATAATGCATAAAAGGCCCCCAATGGACAAATGTATCTGCAAAAGGGTCTGTACACAAATACCGATGCTGTCAAAATGAAGAGTAGTATAAACATCTTCCATATGAATAAATACCCTAGCGCATCCCTTAATGATAGATTCATTAAAACTAATGGAATTCCTCCTTGTAATGTGCCAGCAGGACATATATATTGACAAAAATAAGGAGGGCTCATACCAAATTCATTTACTAAAAGCATAGGTAGGATTATAACAAAAAGCACTAGTATCATGTATTTAAGATATTTTAAAGTATTATTGAGCTTTTTACTCACTTGAATTTTTCTAGCTTTTATTTTATACAATAAATCTTGAATCAATCCAAAGGGACATAGCCAGCCACATATAAATCTTCCAAATATAGCACCAAATAGAATTAAAAGTCCAGCGACGTAAAATGAAAAATTGTATTTTATCGTTCCCACAACCGCCTGCAAGGACCCTATGGGGCAGGAACCTACAGCCCCAGGGCAAGAGTAGCAATTTAAGCCTGGAACACATATTTTTTTTATATTCCCTTTATAAATACTCCCTTTTAAGAAGCCGTTAATATTAGAATTCATCGCTGCTGCTGAGAATATTTGTGTAATCCTTCGCCTATCCAATTCCAATACACTCCAAGCATATGTTGATTGCCTTCTTTAACACAATCCCTACTTCATTTCTATATATGCCAATAAAAACAAATGAAAGACCCATTAGTAAAATGCCATATCTTATTAATGCTAAATTTAATCCCTTCCCCTTACTGTCCATAGCTCTCACATCCTATATTAAAATTTTTACGTACCTCACCTATAATTAGATGAGGTACTTTGTTTTAATGCTATTCAATACCCTTTAGACTTTAGACGATCTTGGATTTCCTGCTGGTACTCTTCCTTGCTCTTGGCGCCCACCAGTAAATCCCCGATAATATTTCCCTCACTGTCAACAAATAAGGTTGTAGGTACTGCTGAAATATTTCTCAATACATTGTTTATAATGCTCTCATCTGGAATAATATTGATATATTTCACACCCTTAGTAGACAGAATTTTCTTGGCTAGCTCTTCTGTTTCTTCATCTGGTGTATCTGAAACAATGCCTATGATATTAACCCCATCCCCCTTGACTTCCTCATATAAGCTCTGGAGGTCTGGCATTTCTTCTATACAGGGCTGACAAAATGTGGCCCATATATTGATCATTGTTAGCTTACTGTCCTTTAGAATGCTGCTATCTATTTCTTTACTATCTAGTGTTTTGGTTTTAAACACCAATTTGTTTTCACTGACCTTCTCCGTTACAGTTATCGGCTTATATACTTGAATTAAGCCTTTAAAGCTCTTAATTTCATGTAAGAATTCCTCATGGGCCTTCTTGGATATTTCTGTCAAAGCATCGGTATCGGGCTTATTATTGTATAAAAGGTAAAATTCAAGGTTATCCGCTTCTCCTATTAAATCTCTAACCTCATATTTTGCGAATAATTCATTTTGGGCATTACCCTTTTCTATACGTTTGTCTATGGTTACGATCCTGCACATTTCTTTAAACTCCTCTAATAGCTGCTGTAGTTCCTCCACAGCTTTTTGAATGGCTGCCTTATCTGTTTCTGGAATTTTATCTGCCTCTAGGTTAATCTTGTTGGCTTTATCTATTGTCTCATCAAGTATATGGCTAATTACGATTTGACCAACTACATTTTCCTCTGGCAGAGCTGTGTAAATATCGATGTTTCTACCCTCTAATGCCCTCCATTTTTCAGGAAGATTAAATGCAACCCCATTTTCATCAAACCTCACATCAAGTGCTTTAATGTCTGCCTGTGTTGTATCGGAAATTTCTTTCGTTGCTTGATTGCAGGCCACTAGCATTACGCAGAGCATTAATACAATTAGAGCAATTACACCTTTTCTTTTCATCATCATTCTCCTTTTAAACTTTTTATTATTTAGAATTTATGAGAGCTAATTGAATTCAATAACTACATTTCTCCAAACTTATCAAACCTATCTTTTCAAATGATTGCTGTACACCTTAAATGCATCCAAGATATGATACTGTTCTGTATAGGGACTACCTTCTGCCCCAGCAGTGACCATAATATATTCAATCCCATTCTTCTCAGCCAAGCTAGCCAAGCAGAGTCCAGCTTCTTCGGTATAACCTGTTTTGCCACCAAGAATTCTCCCGCCATCGAATTCAAAGGTATTAGTCCGTTTTGACAAAGTACTATTAAAAGTAATACCGCCATCGTGTCGATTTGTGCTGGCAGTAGAATGACGTGAAGCGGTGAAAATCTGACGAAAGGTTTCATTCTTCAGTGAATACTCAAGTAAAATTGCAATATCCTTTACGGTAGTATAATGCTTATCATCATGAAGACCTGATACATTGGTAAAATTAGTATCATTCATCTTAAGCTCCTTTGCTTTCCTGTTCATCAGCTTCACAAACTCTTTTTCTGAGCCCGATATTTTTATCGCCAGTCCTATGGAAGCATCAGCACCTGAAGGCAGCATTACCCCATACAGCAGATCAATTGCCTGAACTTCTTCTCCCGGTAAAAATCCTGCCATGGAGGCATTAGCAGCAAATAAATCATGAAACATTTTTTTCGGCAGCATGATAGGCTCCTTTAGATTAGTTAAATTCTCTAGTGCGACTATAGTCGTCATTATCTTTGTGAGGGAGGCTGGATAAATTCTTTCCTCATCTCTAATATTAAAAACCACCTTCTGATCCTTCAGACGTACCAGTATAGAATGTGGACTATACAATTCCGCCTTTAATGTACTGACGTTTATTTCTTCCTGTACATCTAGCGGTACGTTATCCTGTTGCTCTGTATCCGATAGCGGAACCCTAATATCCTTAGATGATCTGTCCATAATTAATGGTAAAAAGCGGCTGATGCTGCCATAGGCTCCAGTAATCAAAAATACTGTTATAAAAATTGAAAGGCATATTCTAAGGTATTTAATTTTCTTCTCTTTTTTTCTTTTTCCACGCATGAAATCAGCTCCTTCTCATGGTCTATTTAACCACATAAGAAGGAGCTGTGTTTTAATTTTAGCTTATTCAAATCTTAAGATTTTCTTATGATATCTTAAAGAAAGCGTATTTCTTTAAATTAATATGGCTCCAATGCTAATTCCTTCAATGAAAATAATATTAAAAAGGATATATATAAATGGTTACGTGTTTTGCAATCGTCGTGCCTAAAATTTCCTCTATCTTTTTTATTCTATAAATAACAGATGTGCGATGACACAGAAGAACCGTCCCTCTGTGTTCCAAGGGGACGGTTAATGTGAAAACAATCCTGAATTAGAAACTAAAAACCCCAAAAAAGCACATCACAAAAAGCCCTGTAAGTATTGTGTTTTTTACAGGTAACAGATATTATATAAATGGGCTATTATTTAGCAAGGCGATTGA
>JAHDLO010000004.1 GCA_018432235.1 Clostridiaceae bacterium
ATAAACCGATTGATAGAGAAAATCGAGGTATTTGAGCCCAAGGTAATTGATGGCGAAAAGAAGCTTAAAATCCGTATTCACTACCGCTGTGTGGGTGCAATTGAGTAAATGTATCTATATGTTTAACGCTATTGAGCTTGCACCAGAGGGTACGGGATATAGGGCGAAAACGAGGTTTGCACGTTTTTATAACCTCCCGGAACTAATGAACATGTTTAAAGAAATTGCTGATATAAAGACAGCAGATATGCTTAATCTCCCTGTACCAAAAGCCAGCTATCATAATGTGGCGGTAAAGCCAAGCGAATTTCAGCAGGAAATGGTAGCCGAGCTTGCAGAGCGTGCTGAACGGGTACGTAACAAGATGGTGGAACCTTATGAGGACAATATGCTTAAGATTACCAACGATGGTCGGAAGCTGGCACTTGACCAGCGCCTTGCTAACCCTATACTTCCCGACTATGAAGAAAGCAAGATTAATGCCTGCATAGACAATATCTTTCGCTTTTGGAAGGAGAACAGCCATAAGAAACTTACTCAGCTTGTATTCTGCGACTTATCTACGCCGAAAAATGACGGAAGCTTCAATGTGTATGACGATGTGAGACAAAAGCTTATTGAGCGTGGTATTCCTGCCGATGAAATTGCTTTTATCCATGACGCCAATACAGAAACAAGAAAAAAGGAGCTTTTCGCCAAGGTACGCAAAGGCCAGGTACGAGTATTATTAGGCTCTACCTTTAAGATGGGAGCTGGAACCAATGTACAAGATAGATTGATTGCCCTTCATGATCTGGATTGCCCGTGGCGTCCAAGAGATTTAGAGCAGCGAAGCGGTAGAATTGTCCGCCAAGGTAATAAAAACGATGAAGTCCATATCTTCCGCTATGTAACAGAAAACACCTTTGACGCTTATCTCTATCAAATACTTGAAAATAAGCAACGTTTTATTTCACAGATTATGACTTCCAAATCCCCTGTACGGAGTGCCGAAGATATAGACGAAACTGCTTTAAGTTATGCAGAAGTAAAAGCTTTAGCCACTGGTAATCCATATATAAAAGAGAAGATGGATTTAGATATTCAGGTATCAAAACTAAAGCTTCTAAAGGCTAATCATTTAAGCCAGAAATATGCTTTGGAGGATAGGCTACTAAAGCATTACCCACAGCAGATTAAATCCATGGAAGAACGCATTGCACGTTATGAAAAAGACCTTGCCCTATACAAAAAGCAAAGCATATTGGAACCTATCGGAGACAGTGCAGAGGACAACAAATTTGCAGGTATGGTAGTGAAAGGTGTTTCCTACTCAGAAAAAGCCAAGGCTGGTGCAGCTATTCTTGAAGCCTGCAAGATGATGACATCTCCAGAACCGCAAGAGCTGGGCAACTACATGGGATTTCCCATGCTTTTTTCTTTTGACGGCTTTAATAAGCAATACCAAATTACTCTACGAGGGGCCATGAGCCATACGGCTACATTGGGTACAGATATTCACGGCAACATCACAAGGCTAAACAATGTTCTTGCTGAAATACCGAAGAAGCTGGAGTATTGCAAAGAGCAGCTAAAAACTCTACAACAGCAGATGGAAACTGCAAAGCAGCAGGTTGATATTCCATTTGAAAAGGAAGAGGAACTGCAAGCAAAGTCTGCGCGACTTTCGGAGCTTAATATTCTTCTCAATATGGATAAACATGAAAATGAAATGTTTGATGGCGAGCCGGATGAAGATATGGATGTACCGGAAAAGAAAGCCGTGGGCTATGAAAGATGAGGTGATAAAATATGCCCTATGTAACACCAGAACAGATTGAACGAGCCAAGCAGATGGATCTTTTAACTTATCTGCAATATTACGAGTCATATGAGCTTGTGCGCTTTTCTGGCAATGTCTATACTACCCGCACCCACGATAGCTTAAAGATCAGCAATGGGAAATGGTGCTGGTGGTCACGGGGCATCGGCGGGCGTTCTGCCCTGGATTATCTGATTAAGGTACGGGGAATGTCATTTCCTGAAGCGGTAATCCAGATAGATGGACAGGTGGCAGTTGTGCCACCTGTTTCATCAAAGGTAGAAAAAACCACAGAGCCTAAAAGACTACTATTACCTGATAAAAATGAAAACAATGACCGTGTAATTGCTTACCTTATGGGGCGTGGCATACACAGGGATTTAATAGATTACTGTATTAAGACCAAACGTCTATATGAAAGCCGTAATTATCACAATGCTGTATTTATAGGTTTTGATAAAGAGGGTGTTCCCCGCTATGGTACACTTCGAGGAACGTCGGTAAGAAGGTTTCTGGGAGAAGTAAACGGAAGTGATAAACACTTCTCCTTTTCTATTCCTGCACGAAACGAAAGCTCTAAGCTCCACTTATTTGAAAGTGCCATTGATTTAATGTCCTATTGTACGCTGGAACTTCAGTCGGGCAAGGACTGGCGGCAGGAAAATCATCTATCCCTTGCAGGCATCTACAAGCCGAAACAAAATATTGAGGAAAGCACTCCACCTGCCGCCCTGATGCAATTTCTGGAAGATCACCCTTACATTGGTGACATTGCCCTGCATTTAGATAATGACACGTCTGGGCGGCTGGCAGCAAAAACGCTTCAAGCTATCCTCCCTATTCCTTATACTGTTTCCGATGAGCCTCCGAAGCGTGGAAAGGATTATAATGACTATCTGAAAATCACCTTAAAGATGCGGCAGAGACGGGAACGCGAATAGAAAATCATTTTATTTATGCCTTGCTATCACTGAAATAAAAGCGATAGCAAGAATAAAATAAAAAAATATTTTATTTTATGCCCCGCATGGTTGATTTTTCAGCGACATCATACTAAAATTAAAATAACGGAGGTGGTAAAATTATGAAATACTATGAACAGCTACTGGAAAAAGGTTGTTTTACATGGAATGATGTTTCTGAAATGGTCGGCAACAGAAACAGTGCCAGCGATCTGATACAGAACTACCTGAAAAAAGGCTATATTCAAAGCGTGAAAAGAAACCTGTATGTTGCTATAAATCTTTTGGACGGCGAGCCGGTTGCCAATCGGTATGTGATAGCCAGTAATTTGACGGAAAGTGCATATATATCTCACCATACTGCTTTAGAATATTACGGATGCACTAATCAGGTGTTTTATGATGTGTATGTATCTTCTGATACAAAGTTTAACACATTTGAATTTAACGGTTTGACCTATCGTTACCAAATGTCCCGTATCAACGATGGTATTGTAAAAAAACCGGACGGCACCCGTGTAACCGATTTGGAACGCACCGTCATAGACAGCATCAACGATTTTGAGAAAATCGGAGGATTGGAAGAACTGCTCCGAAGCCTTGAAATGATGCCATATGCAGATGAAATAAAGCTGCTTTGCTATTTGAAAAGCTACGGCAAACAATTCTTGTTTCAGAAAACAGGATATATCCTGGAGCATTTCAAGGATTCCCTGAAAATAACGGATACGTTTTTTAAAGCCTGCGAAGCCGAAATCTCAAAAAGTGTGCGATACCTGTATCGCGGTTTGGAAAAAGAAAAATCCATATATAACAAAAAGTGGAGGCTGTTTGTGCCGGAGCAGCTTTTAGCCCTTATATCGGAAGGAGGCAATGAATTTGTTTGATTATGATAAGCGTAAGCTTGGAAAACAGGCGCGGGAATTAGGGTTTATCCGCGATACATTAGAGAAAGTATTCCGGTTGTCGGAAATACTGAAATATATAAACAGCGACCCGCTGCTGCGTGAGAGCCTTGCGCTAAAAGGCGGAACAGCAATCAATATGACTATTTTTAACCTGCCGAGGTTATCTGTAGACATCGACCTTGATTACACACATAATGATTCGCGGGAAGAAATGTTTGAGGAACGCCAAAAAATCTCGGATAGCGTCCTCAAATACATGGTGATGAGCGGATATGAATTAAGTCCTAAATCAAAATCCTACCACAGCCTGGATTCTTATGTGTTTTCCTATGCAAATACTGCTGGCATGAAAGATAATATCAAGGTGGAAATCAATTACTCCCTGCGTTCCCATATTCTGCCCCTGGAGCAAAGGTCAATTGAAACTCTTGGCATACTGGATTCTTTTAAGGTGAACTCATTGGCTTCCATTGAGATCTTTGCAAGCAAGATTGTTGCTCTGCTCACAAGAGCAGCAGCCCGTGATTTGTATGATATTAACAACATGATCTATTTCGGATTGTTTGATGAAACAGAACTCCCTCTGCTGAAAAAATGCGCCATATTCTACTATGCTGTCAGCAGCGAGGCTGTTTCTGAAACCTTCAATTTGAAAAAGTTTGATGAACTGACGGAGTATAAGATTCGGACAGATTTATACCCAGTAATCCGAAAAAAAGAGCGGTTTGATCTAACAGCAGCAAAGCAACGGGTTAGTGACTACCTGTCCATGTTTTCTGTAATCAGTGATAACGAAGCAGCGTTTTTGAAGGCATTTAAAAACGGTGAATATCATCCCGAGCTGCTTTTTGAGGACGCACAGATTTTAGAATGCATCCGTAATCATCCAATGGCAATATGGAAAACACGAGGATAAACGGTGAACTAATATATTAATACAAGTAAACTCCATATTGTAATCATTTGGAGTGTTTTTGTACCTTAAACACACAATAATGTTGGAAGGGTATTGTGATAAGTCATATGAACTAATTCATGCCTTATAATTCTGTTGGGGAAAAGAGGTTTAGTCATTGAAAAAGCTAAAAAAATTCTTCAATCAATTAAAAAAAAAAGCAAAGAAACTAAAAAAGGAACTGAAGGTCTTGTATTTAGCATATAAAAGGCCTGATGTCCCATGGTATGCAAAATTGGCTGCTGTTTTAATAGTTGGCTATGCTTTGAGCCCTATCGATTTGATTCCTGATTTTATACCTGTTTTAGGCTATCTTGATGATATTATATTAATTCCCTTAGGCATATCCCTCGCAATAAAAATGATACCCAAAAATATTTTGGAAGAATGTAGGCAACAACCAGATGAAGTTTTTAAAGATGGAAAGCCAAAGAATTGGGTTGCCGGTACTATCATAATAGGTTTTTGGATTATCGTGATTGGGTTAATATTATATAAACTAATAGATTGGTATTGCTCTAAAGGAATTGATTTGAACTTATTGTTTACATATGGATTACTCTTTATAGGTAGCTTTATAGCTGCTGCTATATCCGGTGCAGCAGGTTTTGGCGGAGCATTGTTATTACTACCACTATTAAGTAAAACCATAGGAACGACATTAGCTGTGCCTATACTTACAATTGCGCAGTTGATTGGTAATTTGTCCCGGGTATTTTTAGGGTTTAAACAGATAAGTTGGAAACCAGTTGCTGTCTTTATATTAGGAGCAATACCTATGAGTATTTTGGGGGCATTTTCCTTAGTTAAAATCCCTGCTGAAATATTAACAAGAGGTATCGGTCTCTTTATTATTATTTTTATCATTTTAAAGTATTTCAATATACTTAAGTTTAAACCGAATGATATTACAATGTTTCTAGGTGGTGGAGTAGTTGGTTTGCTATCAGGTGTTGATTGACAAGTAAATTTGACCACTTTTTACAACTAAAACTGACCACTAAGAAAGTAGTGCATAGTATTTATTATTGTCTGCTATTGACATCGAGCCTCTATGGGTATAGTGATAAGCCCTGGTCCAATCCTAGTCAATTCAGGGCTTGTAGGGAATCATAGTACTATACCCACCCTCAATGTCAATAGTTCGCTTCGCCAAACACTAGCATTGTTTTTAAAATTTACTGGTCAATTTTAGACATGAAATGGTGGTCAATTTTCAATTTAAATCAACATCAGGACTAATAGGAAGTGCTGGACCGATCGGAGCGGCGTTATTCCTTTCATTAAATCTTCAACCTATATCTTATATAGCAAGCGAAGCAGTAACAGCAATAACAATGCATATTACGAAAACAATTATATATCAAAAATATCTTGGTATAGGATTGAACGCAATATTAATTGGTTTATTTATGGGATTTGCAATGATTATTGGCACTTGGGTAGGGAAAAAGATCATAGACAGAATGCCAAAAGAAAAATTTGTAAAGTTTGTTGGAATTCTGATGGCGATTATTGGGTTACAAATGCTGATTTTTGGTTAGTACATATTCTTTATAATTTGTACACTATACTCACACAATTTATTGTATACACCACAGTCAAGTGAATATCCATGTAGAATATTTTCTGATGAAAAGGTGCTGAAAGAATCAGCGTCTTTTTTCTTTGCCTAAAAATCAAGAAAGGAGGTTTTGCCCCTTATGAAAACCTATCAGGTAGAAATTCAAGAAACGCTTAGCATGACTATTGAAATCGAAGCTGAAAATGCGCAACAGGCCGAAAGAGATGATCCGTGAGGCTTACAGCAACCAGGAGTATATCCTTGATGCTGAAAACTTCACCGGCGTTGATTTTATCACAACAAAAAAGGAAATGGAAGTACGAAGTAGAAATCAAAAGCACCTTGGACAGGAGAGATGACCTCCTGCTCTTTCTTTTTTCGGCTGGTAAATCTGAAACCAACCATACCCCGTATTTCAACATAAGACAGGCGTCTTATGTTGTAGCAAGCACTGAATTTTGTCTCCCAAAATTCGCTTGTTAAGGGGATACCCCCTAATACCCCCGTAAAAATACAATCGAAAGTGTGGTGATAATCGTAGGTATATTTTTGTTAGGCACATTGATAGGCGGAGCTATTGGCGTTATCTTTATGTGCCTTTTTCAAATTAACATTCATTATGGAAGGAATGATGATAACAATTAAAAGAAAGGAGCCAAAATGATGAGAAAAAGAGGTATTCGTGTTCAAGTATGGTTGAACAAAGAAGAAAAGACGAAACTTCAAGTTAGTGCAAAAAAGGCTGGACTTTCGCAGGAAACCTATCTGCGAACCCTTATTAACGGCTATGTGCCCAAAGAGCTTCCCCTGCCCGACTATTACTCTATGATGAGGGAGCTTCACGCAATTGGCAGCAATTTAAACCAGATTGCAGCAAGGGCAAATGCTACAGGACACATAGATCGGACAGTATTTCAGTATGAGGCCAACCGGCTTAGAAAGGCTTTACTTGATATTCAGGCGGCGGTCACTTCGCCGGAAAGGAGAAATGACAATGGATAGAATCGTAGAGAAGCAAGAAAAGCTTATGGGCCGGATTGAAAAGAATTTTGCAGATTACAAAGCCTCGGTTTTGAAGCTTGATAAGCAAAATATATTCGATAAAGCTGTTGAAATTGCTGCCATAAAGCGCGTATCACATTATATGACAAATATCCACGGATATTATGAAAAGGAAATTGATTATCTTTTAAAATTTAAAAACCCATTAAAGCTTGTTGCAGACCGGTATCAGATCAACCTGCGTGCCTATCTATACGATGTAATTGCAAGGCTTTGTGATACCCAGGACCATGCAGGTGACTACCTTTATATGCTGGATTCAAAGGTAAAAGTGTCGGGGCGATGACCTATGGCAACTACAGCAATATGGGATGTAACCGACCGCCTTGACCGGGTAATCGACTATGCAACAAACCCTGATAAAACAGAAAATCTTGATTTTTCAAGTCCTGATTTTCAGGGTCTACGGGATGTTCTTAAATATACCGCACGAGAAGGCAAAACTGAAAAGCAGTTTTACGTTACCGGTATCAATTGCGATTGGGTCACTGCCTGCAAGCAGATGTCCCAGACAAAGCTCCAATTTCAGAAAACAGACGGTATTCTTGCCTTCCATGGCTACCAATCCTTTGCCCCAGGAGAAGCTACTCCCGAAACTGCTCACGCAATCGGTGTAAAGTTGGCACAGGAGCTTTGGGGGGATCGTTTTGAGTTTGTCGTATCTACCCACCTTGATAAGGGACACTTACACAATCATTTTGTGCTAAACTCCGTATCTTTTATGGACGGCAGGCGGTATTACGATAATAAAGCCTCATACTCTCTCATGCGGCGGACCTCAGACCGGCTGTGCCGGGAATACTCACTGTCAGTCATCGAAAACCCGCAGAAAGGTAAATCCAAACACTTTGCTGAATGGAAAGCCGAACAAGAAGGCAAACCTACCTGGCGAGGTCTTATCCGAGAGGACGTGGATAAAGCCATTGCTGCATCCATGACTTTTACACAGTTTATAGCTGCCCTCCGGAAGCAGGGATATGAAGTAAAAACAGGTGTTAAGTATATGGCTGTACGCCCCCAGGGAAAAGAACGTTTTGTCAGACTGAAAACCCTGGGTAATGATTACACCGAGGAAGCCATTAAAGAGCGCATCCTTAAAAATCGTACTCCGAAGCCACCGCAAGTCCTGCCGGAACCCAAGCGGAAACGCTATACTGTCCGGGGTGGTATGAACCTTAAAAAAACAAAAAAACTAACCGGCCTGCAAGCTCTCTACTTTCACTATCTATATAAGATGGGGATTCTCCCTAAACAACGTTTGTCCAATAAACGGACGCATTTTTTATTGCGTGAGGATATTAGGCATATGAAACAGCTTATATCCCAGACCAAGCTGCTTTGTACCCAACGTATTGAAAATAAGGAGCAGCTTCTCACCTATCAAAATGAATTGGAGCAGGAAATGACAGCCCTAATTAGTGAACGCAAAACCCTGTATAACCGTTTGCGCGGGTGTAAGGATGATGAACAGATATTGGCATACAAGGAGCAGATATCAGGACTTTCAAAGAAGCTGTCCTTGCTTCGAAAGGAGGTGAAGCTTTGTACGGGTATTTTGTTCCGTTCCGAAGAAATGCAACAGAAATTGCTTCAAATTAAACAAGAAGAAATCAATCAAAGAAAGGAGGAAAAGACATATGAACAACGGAGCCGATGCGGCAGATCAAATCGTCAATATGAGTCTTAGAGGAATCGAGGTAGTGGCTAAAATCTCTGGGGAGGGTGCCAAAAACCTTGCAACTTACCTATATGCCGTTTTAAGAGACCAGAAGAAAACCAGAGGTAAAACCCGCTTGGAGTCACTTTTGCGAAGCGGAAAGGAATTAAAAGTCTTTGCGGTGAGAAACGAGGACTTAAAGAAATTCACACAGGAGGCCAAGCGCTATGGTGTTCTGTACTGTGCCCTTCGAGATAAAAAGGACCTTGATGGGATGTGCGACATCATGGTACGGGCGGAGGACGCATCCAAAATCAACCGTATTGTAGAACGCTTTAAGCTGGCTACTGTGGATACTGCAAGTATCAAGAGTGAAATCCAAAAATCCAGAGCTACTAAACAGAAAGAAAAAACACCGGATGAAAAAGCGCCATCGGAAAAAATAACTCCTGCTGAAAAAAGTGCAGATGATTTTCTTGATGAGCTTATGGCAAAACCAGAGCAGGAAATGCCTGCTGTCGAGCAGACCCAAAACCCAAACCCCACGATGGCAACGATGGAGAAATCCCGTCCGTCCGAGCCTATCTTAGAGCACAGCGGGAAAGCCGCCGAGGGTACTATTGAGTCGTCAAAAAAATCTGTCCGCGAAGAACTGCGAGAAATCAAGGCAGCTCAAAAGGAAGAGGTGGAACTTAAGCGAGAGCCGGAGAAAGAGAAATCTCAAACTATAAAACAAAATAATAAACCAAACAAGCAGCAACAAAAATCTAAAAAACCAAAATCTAAAGGGAGGTAAATTTTTATGAGTAGTTTTGATGATCTTTTCCCACAAGGAAATGTATCGCCTGCTTCCCAAAACAACCGGTCTTTTGATAAGGAGGCATGGAAGCAGCAGAAACAAGAACAGCGGGAAATGGTGTATTCCCTCATTGATGATACTGCACAAACTGTGGCGAAGGATGGCACTGCTTTTCAGAAGTATCTGGATGTGCAAAGTCGTTTTGACCGCTATAGCGTTGCAAATGCCCTTTTAATTCTAGCACAAAAGCCAGATGCTACCCGTATTGCAGACTTTGATACCTGGAAGGAGCAAGGCATATATATCCGTAAAAAAGAAAGTGGGTTCTTTATTTTGGAGCCTGGTGATGAATATCAGCGTGATGATGGCACTGTCGGCATCAGCTACAATCCTAAAAAGATGTTCGATATATCTCAGACAGGAGCACGCAAACGTGAAACTCCCACCTACCCTGATGACCGTACCCGTATTAAGGCGTTGATGGATCATGCACCAGTGCCTATCTGCATAAGCGATGCACTGCCGGAAGGAGCAAATGCCCTATACCAACCGGAAACAAAGGAAATCTATATCAGAAAAGGTATGAATGCAGATAACATTTTTCGTTCTCTTTCCCAGGAACTTGCCCATACACAGATGGATAAAGGCGACGGTAGTTACAGCCGTTCAAACTATGTTTTTCACGCCTACTGCGTATCATATATGCTCTGCAAGCAATATGGCGTAGATACAAACGGCTATCGTTTTGACCGTGCTCCCCAAATGCTGGAAGGTATGGAATCTCAGGAGGTCCGCAACGAGCTTTCCGTCATAAGGGAGGCTGTCGGTGAAATTTCCGGCCGAATGAACCGGATGCTAACAGAGCAAAGACAACAAAAACGGCAAGAGATAGAACGTTAGGAGGATATGCCCATGAAAGAAGAAGAAAGAGTGCTTACCCTGGACGATTACGAGTACGGCGTTGTGGTAAACGCTTTAAACGAGCTTAGAAACGACCTGATTAAAGATGAAAGGCCCACCGATGCCGTAGATGAACTACTATTAAAAACCATAGATGCCCCGACTAAGAAAAAGAAAAGAAGGAAATTTAATGAGGCGCGATAAGGCCACACAGAGTGATTTAATACTCTATGTGGTCTTTTTAATTCCCGTGGTATGGGCGGCACTTCTCACCGCCCCTTCCCTATCCGGAGGACTTCCCGAAATCATTGCCAATCTTAGTACGGCGATAAACAACCCTTTTAATATCCAATGGGTAGACAATACACCTAAGTGCATCCTGTTGTTTATCGCTGCCTATGGTATGGGTATTGGGATTTACCTTTCCACCAAACGCAATTACCGCAGGCGTGAGGAGCACGGCAGCGCCCGTTGGGGTAACGCGGCTGCTGTCAACCGAAAATACAGAGATAAGAACTTAGAAAAAAATAAAATCCTTACACAAAACGTACGCATTGGTCTTAACGGCCGGAAGCACCGAAGAAACTTAAATGTCATGATAGTGGGTGGCTCAGGCTCCGGTAAAACCCGGTTTTATGCAAAACCAAACGTCATACAGGCTAATACTTCTTTTATCGTCCTTGATCCAAAGGGTGAAATTCTGCGGGACACAGGGAACCTGTTAAAAGAAAATGGCTATGAAATCAAGGTGCTGGATTTAATCAATATGCACCTGTCCCATTGCTATAACCCCTTTGCCTATCTTAAAGATGATAAGGATGTATTAAAGCTTGTGACCAACTTAATCCGAAACACTACTCCCAAAGGTAGTAACACCAATGACCCTTTTTGGGAGCGCTCTGAAACTGCACTGTTGGAAGCATTGATTCTCTATCTACTCTATGAAGCGCCACCGGAGGAAAAAAACTTTCCAATGGTCATGGAAATGATCGCTGCCGCCGAAGTACGAGAGGAGGATGAAACCTATCAAAGTCCCCTTGACGAACTGTTTGAAAGGCTGGAAATGAGAGAACCAGAACATCTGGCAGTAAAGCAATACAACATTTTTAAGCTGGCGGCCGGGAAAACAGCCAAATCTATTTTAATCAGTTTGGGTGTCAGGTTGGAGAAATTTAACCTCGCTTCCATTGCTGGAATTACCACCACAGATGAGTTAGAGCTATCCTCCATTGGAGAGAAAAAGACAGCACTGTTTGCCGTAATTCCTGACAATGACAGCAGCTTTAATTTTATCGTGGGAATGCTCTATACCCAGCTATTCCAGCAGCTATATTTCCTTGCAGACCATGTGTATGACGGACGGCTTCCTGTCCATGTGCATTTTGTTATGGATGAATTCTCAAACGTCGCTCTGCCCGATGAATTTGATAAGCTCCTTTCTACTATGAGGTCAAGGGAAATATCTGTATCTATCATCCTGCAAAATTTAGCACAGTTAAAAGCTTTGTTCAAAGACACATGGGAATCTATTGTGGGAAACTGCGATGAATTTCTGTACCTTGGTGGTAATGAGCAATCCACCCACAAATATGTGTCGGAACTTTTAGGCAAGGAAACCATCGACACCAATACCTATGGACAGAGCAAAGGTAGAAACGGCAGTTACTCCACCAACTACCAGCAATCTGGCCGGGAGCTTTTAACTCCCGACGAGGTAAGGATGCTTGACAACCGTTATGCCCTGCTTTTTATCAGAGGAGAACGGGCGATTATGGATGACAAGTATGATATTCTAAAACACCCTAACTTAAAGCTGACTGTTGACGGAGGCTGCGAACCTTTCAGACACGGTGGTACAGAAAACGCTATTGACTGGAAAGCTGTTACACTAAATGAAAACAGTGATTACGAGCTTCTTTCTGAGGAAGAATTGGAAACTTTAATGCAATCCTAAAAAAATATATGGAGGTATTTATCCTATGAAAATGACTAAAAGAACTAAAAAAGTGTTTACTATTTACTGCGTACTGGCACTGATGAGTACCCTCTTTGCTGCACCTGCCTATGCTGCAAATGACCCCTTGACAGTTGTCAATAACCTATCTGACTTTATATTCGGGTTGATTCGAGCTATTGGTATGATCCTCTTGGGCTTTGGTATCGTACAGATTGGTTTATCGCTCAAATCCCACGACCCATCTCAAAGAGCAAACGGATTTCTGACCCTTGCTGGCGGTGTGATTATTACCTTTGCAAAAGAGATTTTAAATCTCATTACAGGCTGATGAGGCGCCTCACACTTAAGGGGAACAGACCGGTATATGTCTGTTCCCCAATTCAAAAAAATTCTGTCGCTCATTACAGGAGGTTGATTACAGTGTTTAACAAATTTCCGATCAATGAAAAAATGCACATTCATTCACTGGATGGTGAGCTGCGGGAAGCTACCATCCTCAAGCGATTGGATGACAACGATTATCTTGCTGAATATAACGGTGTCAAGTGTCATGCAATCTACAATCCATTTGTTAATAAATTTTATGTTGATGATAAATATGGCATCATCAAAGACAAAATGCCACACAGGTATGAACCATGCCGGTAACGATTACAAAGGCGAGCCCGCGTTTCATGCGCGGGCTTTGTCCTGGAAATGAGGTGATTCTGCTATGTCAAGTGGCAACTGGGTAATAGACAACCTCAATAACGCCCTTCAAACATGGAACAATAAGCTGTCAGAAATCTGGCAGCTTGTAACCCAATCCCCCACAGAGTTTAAAGGTGGGGGCATCTGGAACGTCATTGTAGATATCCACGGAGCACTGCAGGCTATCGGCCTTGCCTTACTGGTACTGTTTTTCGTCATCGGTGTAGTTAAGACCTGTGGCAGTTTTGCAGAAATCAAAAGACCTGAGCATGCCCTGAAGCTATTCATACGGTTTGCTCTGGCAAAGGGTGTCGTAACTTATGGGCTGGAATTGATGATGGCGCTGTTTAATATCGCTCAGGGGATTATCTCCACTATTATGAACAGTGCAGGTTTTGGAACAACAACTGAATCTGTTTTGCCTGACACTATCGTGCGAGCTATTGAAGATTGCAGTTTTGGGGATAGCATCCCACTGTGGGCTGTAACGCTCATTGGAAGTCTATTCATCACAGTACTGTCTTTCATCATGATCATGTCGGTATACGGAAGGTTTTTCAAACTCTACCTTTATACGGCCATCGCTCCCGTTCCGTTGGCCTCCTTTGCCGGGGAGCCAAGCCAAAGCATTGGTAAAGCCTTTTTAAAAGGCTATGCTGCTGTATGTCTGGAAGGTGCCATTATCATCCTGGCCTGCGTGATTTTTTCAGTTTTTGCATCTTCACCGCCAGTGGTAGACACTAATGCCAGTGTCGTTACAATGGTATGGGCCTATATAGGGGAATTAATATTCAACATGCTCGTACTTGTGGGAGCAGTTAAAATGTCCGACCGTGTAGTGCGGGAGATGATGGGATTATAAAAGGATACCGAAGCTTAATTCGGTACCCTCACATATCCTTGAACTGAACACCATCCCCATAAACAATTGGTTTTTCTGTTCTTTGATCAAGCAAGTCCCCATGCTCGTTAAACTGAATTCTATCAAGAGGTACGCCCATCTCTCTTGCCCGTCGAATTTGCCATGTGATATCATCTTCAAGGTATTTTTCGTCACGTTTACGTCGTATCACCTTTATAAGCGACACAAACCAGCTTAATACTGCCAAACCAAACAGCGAGATAAGAATGATGGAAGCTAAAGTCTCATGTTGTTTTGCCCACTTGTTTAGCATGGTACTGAACAGCAGGAAGCAAAGGACGGGAATCGTAAGCCTAAGCTTTCCAGCTACTTTGAATACAAAAGAGAGAATAAACAACCCCACAGTAAGAGAGAGAGAAACAATTGCTCCGATTGCCATAATGAACACTCCTTTCTACATGACCTTTTATTCCTATTTATTCCTATTATATCATTCGGTGCAAATGTATAAAAAGTGAAGTGTCATTTTAATTTGGAAGTCCACATCAATTGAAAAATCAGGGAAAGAAATTGCTACAAACAGAGTGTAAAGCGGTGATATTCCCAGTCGGAAAAAGGACGTGGTCCCAAACATTGCATTCAGCAGGAGTAGCAGAAATATGAAAAAGACGCGTACATCATAACCATCTTTTTCTGATTCTATTATTGCATATGGAAAAAAGAAACGGTAGTCTACTGCAATGAACAAAGCGAGGAGGTTAAAATGTGAAACGGTTGAATTACAATCAAGAGTTAGAAATAGAGAAGAAGAAACTGATCAGACTTGTAGGTGAAGCTTTAAAAAGTGGTACTCCCATTATAGAAGATGAGGCAGTTATGAAGCAAAATCGTAAAGTTGATGAACTGATAGTCAGGATACAAAGAGATAAATTAAAGTACAGAAAAAACCAACAGGAAAGATAGGATAAGTAATCTGATAGTGCATCTTTGATAGATGCCTTTTATTTTGGAGGTGATTGAATTTTGGAAGTTAAAATAAACCGGGAAATCCGTGATTACACGGAAAGTTTGTTTTTTGGGCTGTCTATGCGTCAGTTCATTTTCTCTATTCTGGCTGTTGTTATTGCCGTTGGTATCTACTTTGGCCTGCGAGATTTTTTCGGTACAGAAACCGTAAGCTGGATGTGCGTTTTAGGGGCAGCTCCCTTTGCAGCCCTTGGCTTTATTAAGTATCATGGCATGACGGCGGAGCAGTTTTTATGGGCGTATATAAAATCAGAGTTTCTTATTCCAAAAAAACTGACCTTCTATCCGACTAATATCTACTATGAAGCACTTAAAAATACTGTTGAAAATCATGAAAAGGAGGAATTGAAACGCCATGATTAAGACCCTTCAAAAAATCATGAAGCAGGACAAGGAAAAGTTTGTAGTTCCCAAGGGCGTACAACAGTCAATCCCCATCCGAACCATCTGGCCGGATGGGATTTTTTGTGTGGGAAATAAGTTTTCTAAGTCCTATCGCTTTGAGGATATCAATTATGCGGTAGCCTCCAAAGAGGACAAAGAAGCTATGTTTTTATCTTATTCGGAGCTTTTAAATTCCTTTGACAGTGGCGCAACTACAAAAATCACAATAAATAACCGCAGATTAAATAAAGCGGATTTTGAAAGCTCTATTTTAATTCCATTAAAAGATGACAGACTGGATGAGTATCGTAAAGAATACAACAAGATGCTTTTAGATAAAGCTACTGGTGCTAATAGTATTGTGCAGGATAAGTATGTCACTGTATCCGTGATGAAGAAGAATATTGAAGAAGCACGAAACTACTTTTCTCGAATCGGCACCGACCTCATTACCCATTTTTCCCACTTAGGCTCTAAATGTGTGGAGCTGGATGCCCTCGACCGTCTTAGAATCTTCCATGACTTTTTTCGTGCCGGTGAGGAAACGGATTTTCATTTTGACCTGTCCGATACCATGAGGAAAGGACACGATTTCAAGGACTATATTTGCCCTGATACCTTTGAGTTTCAAAAAGATCACTTTCGCATGGGTAGCAAATATGGGCGTGTCATCTTTCTTAGGGAGTTTGCCAGCTATATTAAGGACAACATGGTATCCGAACTGTGTGATCTAAACCGTAATATGATGTTATCCCTTGATATTATCCCTATCCCCACTGACGAAGCCGTCCGTGAGGTAGAAAACCGACTATTAGGTGTAGAAACCAATATTACCAACTGGCAGAGGCGTCAGAATCAAAGCAATAACTTCTCTGCTGTCGTGCCCTACGATATGGAGCAGCAGCGCAAGGAGAGCAAGGAATTCTTAGATGACCTAACTACTCGTGACCAGCGCATGATGTTTGCTGTCCTGACGATGGTGCATATAGCAGATAGCAAGGAGCAGCTCGACAGCGATACCGAAACCCTGCTTACCACGGCACGAAAACACCTTTGTCAATTCTCCACCCTGACCTATCAGCAGATGGATGGTCTGAATACGGTACTTCCATATGGACTGCGAAAAATCAATGCTATACGTACACTGACCACCGAAAGCACGGCGGTATTTATTCCGTTCCGCGCCCAGGAGATATCCCACAGCGGCGGCATTTACTATGGGCAGAACGTTATAAGTAAAAACATGATTATCGCCAATCGCAAACACTTGTTAAATGGTAACTCCTTTATCCTCGGTGTTTCCGGTTCCGGCAAGAGCTTTACAGCCAAGAGGGAAATCGTAAATCAGATGCTTTCAAGCGATGATGATATTATTCTTATTGATCCGGAAAGAGAATATTCCTCTCTTGTAAAAGCAATGGGTGGGGAGATTATCCATATTTCCGCGACCTCTCAAAACCATATTAACGCAATGGATATGAGTAAGGACTACGGAGACGGTGCAAACCCTGTTATATTGAAATCTGAATTTGTACTATCACTTTGTGAGCAGCTCATCGGAGGGCAAAACCTGGGCGCAAAGCAGAAATCCCTGATTGACCGATGTACCGCAAGTGTTTATAGAAAGTATCTGCAAAGTAATTTTAAAGATAACCCACCTACCTTGCAAGACTTTCATGGGGAACTCTTAAAGCAGGACGAACCGGAGGCGCAGGAAATCGCCCTTGCTATAGAGCTATTCACAAGCGGCAGCCTGAATACTTTTGCCAAACCGACCAACGTGGATGTAAATAACCGTCTTATCTGCTACGATATCCTGGATTTAGGCAAGCAGTTACTGCCTATTGGAATGTTAGTTGTATTAGACAGTATCCTAAACCGCATCACACAGAACCGGGCAAAGGGTAAAAATACCTTTATTATCATTGATGAAATATACCTGTTGTTTCAGCATGAATATAGTGCCAACTTCCTGTTTACACTTTGGAAACGTGTCAGAAAGTACGGTGCTTTTTGTACAGGTATCACGCAAAACGTAGATGACCTTCTGCAAAGCCATACGGCACGTACCATGCTGGCTAACTCTGAATTCATTGTCATGCTTAATCAGGCCAGCACCGACCGCATGGAACTTGCAAAGCTTTTGAACATTTCCGACCTTCAGCTTTCCTACATTACAAATGTAGATGCGGGCAACGGTTTGATTAAGGTGGGAAGCTCCCTTGTACCTTTTACCGACCAATTCCCGCGTAATACCAAACTGTATCGCTTGATGACTACCAAACCAGGGGAACAAGGGTAATGTATCATGTTTAACACTAAAAAGCGGCTGACTGTATCTTCGGTCAGCCGTTCATTCATCATTAAAAGGAGGAACTCATAATGCAAAATATCAGGTTTAAAGACAAAGAGCATAAGTCTTTCTATTACGAAATGCTGGCCAAAACCCACAATGACGACGCCTATCATCGGGCGTTTTTTTATGCTATGGGAATCAGCTCAGAAACAAGAAGCCATATCCAAACCCTTTTTGACTTCAAAAACGATGGGATTAACCTGAAGGGACTTTCATCTGCATGGCAGACAGGCGGTACGCTTCGATTGTGCCGCCTTGCTTTTAATCTCTGGAACGGCTTTACAGAGGATGGAAAAGAAAATCGCTCCTCCCCTCATGAATTATTTGACTGTAGTTTTGCACCATATTTTTTTGAAGCTATCCGGCTGCGTTATCCTGAATATTGCCGGAGCATAGGGCGTACTGCACCTGGGCTTTCTCAAAAAGTGCGGTAGCAATAGCGAAACCTTGAAAGGAGGTGCGCTCATTGAAAGAAACAAGAACTAAATCCACTATTAAAGATATTAAGATACTGGATAAATCGGCGGATGTTTCCTATAGGGCAAAAAATGCCTCTATCCGCACCAAGGAACAGGCTGAACAGACACAACGACAGGATTATACCAGTTCTGTAGGGTATGCAGAAGATAAGATAAAAAAAGGTGCGGAAACTTTGAGCAATGAAGCCCGTCATGCTATAGATCATCAGGGAAAAAAGATTGTACAGAAAATAAAGGACCGAAGCAATATAGGTAAGGGTGCCCACAGCACCGATTCAGCAGATGAATATGCACCGGAACAGACTTCACGACCTGGAACCGCCAATCCTAAAACACACCAGAGTAATGCTTCCCCAAAAGGAAAGGAGGGGGCCTCAACCAAAGCTACAAAAGAGCTTAAACGGTGCGATGCTCCTACACAAGCAAAACAATCAGCACAGCATAAAGCCGCCCAAACAAAAGCAAAGGAAACGGTAAAACAAAAATATACCCTTTCAAAGCCAAACGAACTGGCTAAACGGCGATTTATTCAGAGCCAGGTGAAAGCAGGTTTTACACGAAACGAAGAAATACAGGCGTTAGAATCAAAGTATATTCAGACACCGGAAATCAAACCGATGCGGGCTATCCGGAACCCCATTTTCAAATCACCAGCCGAAAAAGTAGCAGGGCGCGCCATTTCACCCAGCATTGGCGGCACGAGTCATCGTACCATTAAACAGTCCATTAAGGCCAGTGGCAAAACCCTTAAAAATACCTCTAAAGGCACCATTAAAACGGCACAAAGATCTGTCAAGACCGCCAAGCAGACAGTAAAAACAGGTATAAAAACATCTCAGGCGGCTGCTAAAGCTGCTGCCAAAACTGCACAAACCATAAAAGCGGCACATCGTTCAGCACAGGCGGCAAGAGCCGCCGCCATATTTACAACCCGTATGATTAAGCTGGCAGTAAAAGCTACTGCTGCACTGGTTAAAGGGCTTATTGCCCTTGTGGGTACAGGTGGTGCTGTCCTTTCCCTTTTCTTAATTATCATTGCTGTAGCCGCCTTGGTAGAATCTCCTTTTGGCATCTTCTTTTCTAATGAGAATAAAGACACAGGTGTATCACCCATATCCAGTGTGGTACAGGAGGTAAATGCTGAGTTTGACATCAAAATTGAGGACATTAAGGAGTCCCATGACTACGTAGACAGTGTAGAGATTCACTACTCTGGTAGTGCAGATAATATCCGGGTAGATAACTGGATGGACGTTATAGCCGTGTTTGCTGTTAGAACTGCAATGGATAAAGAAAACGGCATGGATGTTGCCACCATTGATGTCACGCGAATAGATATGATTAAGTCTGTATTTTGGGATATGAACTTGATTGATTATTATGTAGAAACCATCGAGTATACAGAAACGGAAACCGTAGATAACGGGGATGGTACGACCAGCCATGAAACTACAACTACCTATGAGTATATTCTTCATATTACCATTACCAGTAAAACTGCCGAGCAACAGGCCGGTGAATACGGCTTTACCGATGATCAAATTAGCGTTATGGAAGAAATGTTGTCCGGGGAATTTCGCCCGATGATGTATACCCTGCTGGGTAGGGACGAAATCTAATTTCTAATTTGAGGTTATTAAAAGCGGTAGCCATCTCCGGAAACATATCACTGTAAAATTGATAACTTTGCTACCGTGAAAATATTTTAAAGGCCTAAATTTTATGAAAGGTGGAAAAACAGATGGATTTAGAAAAGTTAAAGGATATGGAGTACGTAAAATGTGTAAATTTATTAGCTCAATTGATTGACTTGGATTCGGATACAAAAGAAACAATTCATAAATGCTTTCAAAGCGTGGGAATTAAAAACTTTTTTCTTCACCTTGAATCAGTAGACCTCCCCCTGGAGACTTGTGAGAAGTTGAAAAGTATTAAATCCATTATTGAGATATTGGACGGTAAAGGGGGGCGAGCCTAAAATGAAACAAGATATCCTGCATACCGAGAAGTTTTTAAAAGGACTGACAACTTTAACAGGGCTTCCCTATAAAAAGGTTCAGCAGTATGTAAAGGGAAACAACCCCTTCAACATCTTAGAGCATCCCCACATTATGGAGCCAAATGAGAAGCAGCTTGAAAAGATAGGGCTGCTTAATGAGTTTATCGCCTCATATAACATTTTGAAAATCTATGAAAGTAACGAGAAGATTACACTCAATTCATCAACTATATCAGGCCAATATTTTTTAGCTCTTTTAGGTGGCATGAAGGATAAAGAAAGATTTATGGTTGCTTTTTTAGATAGTGGCAATAACATAATTGAAACAAAAATCATGTCCGAAGGAAGTATTGGCCAGACAGCGGTTTATCCAAGAGAAATATTAAAATATGCCCTTGCCTGTGATTGCAATGCAATGATTTTAGCTCATAACCATCCCGGTGGATCGAAAAATTTTTCTCAGGAGGATAGAGCAATGACACAGAGAATGGTTGATATTTTGCATCCCTTGCAGATCAAAATTTTAGACCACATTATTGTAGGTGGCACAGGATATTCTTCCATGGCAGAACAAGGGATTGTTCCCTACCAGAGCAAAGGTACGGCAAATTATGAAGAGATTGCATTAGGTCCAATACCTGTTGAGGAAAAGCGGAATAGGTTTCAAAATACACACTCGCGTTAAAATTAAATTTATAATGTGAGATTCTCACCTTAGAAATAGATGTACTGAGGACGAGAGGGACAATTGTTCTATGTTCTATAAACTACTTAACTGATATTAATTGCATATGGAGTACAACACATCAAACTTTTCCTTCTGAATTAAATTTGGTGCTTTATGCAAACAATGTTTTGTGGAGAGCTTTTTAATTTTATTCGGTTAAGATGTAAGTTCAAATAAAAATTTAAGTATAGCCTAAACTAACTGTCACGTTTCCATACCGGAGGTTCCATAAGTTTTCCCCGGAGGATAGTAAGGGGTTGGTAACTTCTTCGAAATGTTTTATAGACGTTGACATATAAATGTTTTACTGATAGCATTATATTACAACATTACAACGATTATTGTAATGTTGTAATATTTTTATTTTTTATGTATGTGTAATCCAGGGGGGAATAAAATGTCTAATTTAAACCAATCTTCAGAAGATCTTGCTTGTCAAGTTTGGTTCTGTGATGAGGAAAAGGTTCAGCAAATCCAAGCTGAACTTGAAGGTGTAGACGGTATGTCTTTAATACTAAAGGCTCTAGCCGATGATACAAGGGTTAAGATTGCTTATGCGCTTTCTAAAACAGAGATGTGTGTATGTGATGTAGCAAAGCTTATAGGTGCCAGTAGTAATGTAGCTTCCTATCATTTACGAACGCTTAATCATTTAGGCTTAGCACGTTACAGAAAAGAAGGAAAGATGGTATACTACTCGCTAGCTGATGATCATATCGCCAATTTGGTGCGGGAAGTATTTGAATATGCACGGGAAAAGTCTCGTCGCTAATCTTTATTTGGAGGTGCTTTCTGTGTATAAAGTTATAGAAAAAACAAGAACACAAACCGGAAGGCTGATTGTGGAAAGACCTAAAAGTATGGAAGCCAGTGTGAAAGCTAAGAAAGAAAACCACGAAATTGGTAGTCAACTTATAGTATTCCAAGTTGAAAACATCATTTGTACGAACTGTGCTGCTAAACTTGAAAGAAATATACAAGCAATCCCTGGTGTAACTAAGGCTACATTGAATATTAGGACAGGGAGGTTGATAGTAGAGGGTTTAGGAGATTTAGAAACCTTTGAAGCAGTTCGCGACCAAGGCAGGAATGATAATTATATTCTTTCATTGATTGAACTAAAGTTGTTTTAATAAAGATGTGACGGCTTAATGTCCTTTACTTTTTTCGTTAAGCGACATAAGGAGAATATGTTAGTTACCCTATTGATGGCTGTATAAAAGTTATTATAAAACGTCTGCAGCTATACTAATGGTTCACTCTGATATTCTCCTTTGAGGTACGACTATAATAGAAACCAGATTAACAATTACTTTGACACAATGATATCGATTTTGACATAAATTAACTCACTATCAGCTCTGCTTCAGATATTAAGTCTGGATGATGCAGTTAAGAGAAACTTGGATTTTTTTGATGATATAGAAGAAACCAATGGCTCCTTAGTCAGTAAAAAAATTTGATTGTTATATTTAGGGTCTGAATATTCTCTATGTAAACATTACCAAGATAAAAATAATAGAGATCTACCACCCCAAATTTTTGTTGCGTTACGAATATAAAAATACGGAGAGGTTGAATGTGCTTGAAATATTAATTAATAATCAGGTTGTTAAGGCTAGGCAGGATGATTTAGTCCGTGAGAAGCTTATTAAAAAGTACCGTTCTCAAATCGGCACTATTGCCATGGGCATCTGCGGTCGGTCTTTAGACTGGAATAATGACGATGAATTAAGTATCAGCCTCATTGCTTTTAATGAGGCTATTGACACATATAATAAAGATAAGGGAATGAGATTTTTAAATTATGCCCAAATGCTTATTCATCATCGGTTAGTAGATTACTTTCGACGTGAATCCCGCTTTCAATACGCTCCTTTAGATACCCTTGACCAAGAAAAAGAGGTGAGCAAGTACGAAATAGCGGAAGCCTGGACCAAATATCAAGATGAGCAAACAGCTTTGGAACAAAGAGATATGGTAGCTCGCTACAATTTTATGCTCCTAGACTATGGCATATCTTTGGATGATTTGGTATCTTGCTCACCTAAACACCGTGATACGAAACAAACCTTAATCCGAGTAGCACAGGCTTTAGTGGAGCAGCCGGTTTTAATGAAACAGTTTGAGAAGAACAAACAATTACCTGTAAAAGAATTAATGGTGCTGACAGGTGTTGGGCGAAAGGTGATAGAGAGGGGAAGAAAGTATATCATAGCTGTAGTCTTGGTATTGAGTATTGATGAATTCTTACCTATAAGACAATTGCTCCGTTTGCCCCAGCAAGGAGGTGGTGAGGGGGATGGGTAAAATACGAGGGATGGTTCTACGAGTAGAGGAACGACAAGTAGTGGTAATTACTGAAGAAGGAGACTACCTAAAAGTAAAGATGCCCGTTCGGCGTCCTTCTCCTGGTGAAACGATAGAATTACCAATAAAGAAGCCTGTTAGCTTCAGGCCAAAGTACGTAGTAGCAGCTATTCTTATTATCTTTATGGCTTTAAGTGGTTTAAAAATCTTTACAACTCCACCTGTATTTGCATCTGTGGCCCTAGACATGACACCTAGTGTTCAGTTAACCATAGGTAAGGGTAATTTAGTTATTCAGTCGCAGGCCCAGAATCCTGAAGGAGAAAAGCTACTAAAAGAGTTGGATCTCAAAGGCTTAGATGTATACCAAGCAGTAAATTTGATAACTGCTAAAGCTGCTGAGATGAACTTTTTCGACTCTGAAAGAAAAAATTTAGCACTAGCTACTGTTATACCCCTGCGGGAAGCACCAGATGAAACTGGCATTGACAAGAACAAGATCATGCAGGTTATCCATGATGAAATGTACGAACGAAAATATGATGGGTATGTAGTTGTGAATCAAGCTGGTAAAGAAATTATTCAGCAGGCTGAAGAAACAGGACTTCCTGTAAACAGATATATGTTGATGAAGAAATATAGGGAACAAGGAATCGAGATACCACCAGAAATATTAAAGGATTCTTCACCTTCCCAAGTAATACAGTCAAATCAAATGCCGCTACCAAAAGCATTTCCTGGTGATTGGTGTGAAGTATCTGATCTAGATTGGGACATGTACGATGGAATGGACATGATGAGAGATAAAGTAGTTCCTCCCTCCTCTGATAAGTGGAGAAATTATCCAGGACAGGGAGATTCACCAATGTACCGTGATGAGCTTCGGTCAAGGCAACATTGGAATGATATGTGTCCTGAAGATTGGTAAAGCTGATTAAAAAATATTTTAAAAAATCATTTGTTCCCCCCTAAAAAATAGTTGGTAATACGAATATAAAACTGAAGAAATTCAAGCTAATAAATTTTTTAGGAGGCGGAAACATGAAAAAGGTGGTTGTTTTACTTGTATTAATAGGGGTGTTAATGGCTTTTGCCGTACCTAGTGCTTTTGCGGTACCGACTGATGACCAACAAAAAGAATTAAGCAAGATTCAGCAGCAGATGATTGACTTAGAGAAGCAAATGGCGCAGAAGTACGTGGAAGCCGGAATGATTACGCAAGATCAAGCTGATTTAATGCTCCAAGATATTGAGTTAAGGGGACAGTACCAAAGCCAGTTTAATAATAACTGGGGTTCTGGATATTACGGCGGAGGAAGAGGTATGATGAGAGGTTATGGTTGGGGAGGATATTGTTGGTAGTTAAATAGTCAAATCTTAGTAAGGTATGCCTTGTCTTTGAGGCATGCCATTTTATTTTAGGCGAATAATTATCAGCCTATCAAAAAAATGTTTTTTATAAATTATATAATTGTATAAATTATATTTAAAATAATCATGTATTTACATAAAAACCTAGGTATTGCAGAAAATAAAGTAGAGTATGGCTTTTAGTTCAGTTTCGGTGGTTATCAATACCTTGAGGTTAAAATGATTCCACCTGTACCGAGATTTTCAGGGGACAAAGAGATTATTAGAAACAATTTCTAAAGGAAACAAATTAGCTCCTTTATCGGATCCACTACGACGTCCATAGAGATTTGGCGAACAAAAGAACTAGTATTAATTACTTAAAATTAAAATGGAGGAAACAATGTGAAAAAAAATGGATTAAGATTAATGTGTTTACTTATTGTATTTAGTCTACTTGTGGCAGCATGTACTCCTCAACGTCGCCCACTGCCAGATGATGCTAACTCCTATAATGACATGATGAACTATATGTCCAGAACTCCGGAATTTCGTGATGGCATGGTGGAGATGATGGAAACCCCGGAAATGCGGCAGGCCATGGTAGAAATAATGAAGACACCGGAGATGCGCCAAGCTATGGTGGAAATAATGAAGACTCCGGAAATGCGGCAAGCTATGGTGGAAGTTATGAAAACGCCGGAAATGCAAGCAGTTTTAGAAGAAATATTAAGTGAATAGCAATACAAAGTGCTTCATCTTCAAAAAATCCTAATCTCATTTTTAGAGATTAGGATTTTCCATTAGCTTCTAGGTTTAAAAGTAGTGCAGCAGGTTCCGTCACTGGTATTAGCTCTGCCATCACCTTGGGGATTGACCTCTAAAGAATCAGCATGACAGACATGATTTTTCCAGTAGTGGCAGTTATCCACACCACATTTTACTTGCATTTTTGGAGCAGGCATTAAGATACACCTCCTTTCAATACTTTCTTTGATGGACCTAAAGTATAAATTATATGCGATTCGTATGCTCTTTATTTAGCTTACCCTATATTCATGACATTTTATTCTAAACTTTTAATAGCCTAAGGATCTAAAGTAGTTTTTGTGTGCACAAATATGCAGAAGTTAAGCCCTAGGACAACTCCTAGAGCTTTTAATATTTAGTTATATTAATTCTTCACGCATCTTTAAATATTCATCTCGGTTCAATTCCCCACGGGCATAACGTTCTTTTAATATCTCGAGAGAAGGATCATTACTTGAATTTAGTATTCCTTTTCCTTGAAGCTTCGTTAGAAAACCTTTAGAATTGTTATACATAAAACCAATTAAACCCACTAAAATCCCAATAATTGCCGCAGTAATCAATAATGAAGTAATTAAATTTAACCCAGAACCAGAATAACTGCTAAATGTTGAACCACCCATCATTCCTGAGCCCATCCCCATTCCCGGACCTCTACCCATCATTCCCGGACCGAAAGATTGACTCCCTGGAGAAAATCCAGTCCCAAATAGAGTCTGGAAAATGAACTGTACTACTCCAATGACTGTCAATCCTATCAATGAAAAGACAGCCAACTTTAACCAAGGATTTTTAACCATAAAATATTACCTCCTCATATTTTTTATTTTTAAAATTCATGTGGTTTGGTTCAATTGTAATATTTCAATGTGAATTGATTATGGAGACAGTAAGAAAGAAAATTTACTACCTTTTCCCAACGCACTTTCGACCCAAACCTCTCCTCCATGGAGTTGGATCAATTCCCGAACAATGGCAAGGCCTAAACCTGTTCCGCCCAAATTTCTTGAACGGGATTGGTCGACCCGATAAAAACGATCAAAAACTCGGTCTAATTGCTCCTTTGGAATTCCTGTTCCGGTATCTTCAACAGAAACAATTATACCCCTCTTAAAGTCATTTTTGACTTCTACCGTGATCCTACCTCCATCAGGCGTATGGCGAATGGCATTACTCAGTAAGTTATGCATCACCTGACTAATTCGATGCTGATCTATTTTTATATTAGGTATAACTTGATCAAAAGAGTACTCTAAAGTAACTCCTTTCTTTTGCGCCAAAATAGCAGCTTCATTTACAATTCTAGAAAGAAACGTTTTAAGATCTGTTTCCTGCTTTTTAAGTTTGAGCTGTCTATTTGCAGCTAATGAAAGGTCTCTTAAATCCGTTATCAGTTGGCTTAAGAGTAAAAGCTCTTTTTCAATTGATTCCAGTTCATCACCAGATGGTGGAACCATGCCATCCTGTATAGCCTCAAGACGGCAGCGAGCCACCGTAAGGGGATGGCGCAGTTCATGTACAATATCAGCATAAAAAGCTCTTCGATGTTTTTCTGCCTGGTCTAATGACGCAGCCATAATATTAAAACTTTGAGCTAATTTTCCAATTTCATCTTCAGATTCAATCCAAACTCTTTCACTTAAGTTACCCTTTGCAATCCGCTCTGTAGCTTTAGATAACTTTTTGATTGGCCTGGTTATAAGTAGAACCACAAAATAACCGGATAGAGAAGAAATAACTATTGAAGCCAAGCCAGCAACAATAAAAGAAATGTTTAAAGCCTGAAAAAATTGATCTGCAGACCCTCCTCTGAAAGGAGGCATTTGTCTCATCATAGATTCACCCGGAAAATAAGATCTCAGCAAAAACTCAAAAATTCCCTTTGAAAGAATCACCATAATACTCATGGAAAGAAAAGAAACGATGAAAAAAGCGATAGTTAATTTTTTCGATAAACTATTCATAATCCCAGCCTCTTAAACTGATATCCTACACCTTTGACAGTCAGGATATATCTTGGTTTTTGTGGATTTTCCTCAAGTTTCGATCTTATATTTTTAATGTGGCTGTCCAGTGTTCTATCATACCCTTCATATGAATAGCCATATATAGCTTCGATGATTTGATCGCGGGTTAGAACCTGCCCGGCATTTTCCATGAGTACTTCTAATAATTTAAACTCTGTAGGGGTAAGCTTTATTTCATTGCCCTTTTCCCAAACACCCATAGACTTTCGCTCAATAACAAGATCGTCTACCATTAAACGATCTTGTTTAATTTGTGGCGACAATGCTCGTCTCAGCAACACTTTAACCCTGGCGACTACTTCCCGAATACTAAAAGGCTTTGTGATATAATCGTCTGCTCCCGTTTCTAAACCTGTTAATTTATCTTCCTCCTCATCCCTGGCAGTCACCATAATAATCGGTACATCTGAGCGGGAACGAAAGTTTCTGCAAACTTTTATTCCATCTTCCCCGGGCAAATTCAGATCAAGCAGGACTAAAATAGGTTTAACTTCATCAAAAATTTTAATTGCCTCATTTCCATTACCAATAATTTCAACGTTAAATCCTTCCTTTACAAGGTACATTTTTAATGTTTCTGCAATGGTTGGTTCATCTTCCACAATCAGAATAGTATTTTCTTTCATCATCGTTAAACTCCCTCCAATCACAGCCAGGAAATATTTTGTTAAATCTTATTAAATCTTATTTTAATTATTTTAATTTGTACTCATTTATCTATCTGAATTTTAGCTTTCCAATCTAATTCTATCATTTTAATATGGATTAATTATGAATATTTATTCTAATTATTCTTTAACATTGTATTTTTTGATGAAAAGTGCGATATTGTGTCCATCAATTGATGAAAAAGATCATTTATGTCCAAGGTAGGGGTCAGTTCAGAGAGAACTAGAGGGTGTCAAGGATGGGTGTTAGGGGACGGGGTTATCGGTAACTCTGAGAATAGAAGTAAAGTTGTCAACAACCCTGTCCCTACGACATGACGTTGGTTCCTTGGTTCCGCTTTAAATTTTTATTGTATTATATCTCACGCTTCCTGTGAAATATAGCACAGTTTTTCATAAAATAAGCAAAGCCTTCCCAAAAATAGAAGGGAAAACATCTTGGCACAGTATTTGCATTTTAAAAGAGAAAGAGGAGGTGAGATTTATGAAAAAAGGAATTGCATTAACATTAATCGCAGTATTGGTATTGGCATTAGGTTTAGTTGTTTATGCCGATAGCAATAACGAGGTACCTAACTGGTTTGTTGACATGATCCAGTGGAAAAAAGATCAAGTAGATAAGGGTGTATCAGAAGGTGTAATTACAACGGAAGAAGCCTTCTACTTGAAGAATCGTAGCAACAACATGGAAAGGTATTATAATGAAAACGGCTTTGATTATAATGTTCGTTATGATGTTTGTACTCCTAACGATAGTCAAGGTTGTCATGGAAATTCTTCTAACTAATATGATGCCCAACAAACAACGAACAATCAAGGTTTTAGACCTGTTAGAGGGATGATGGGAAGGTTTTATTAAAATTTAGATTTATCAAATATAGTAAACAAGAAGACGATCATTTTGATTTACTCAAAAATCAAAATGATCGTCCTTATATTCACAATAGAATCAGTACGCGTACCTTAGCCAATTTATTTTACAAAACTTATGGATTCAAGATGAGTTTAGTCCAATTTATTTTTTGTAGAACTTTGTTTAGTTCTAATTTTGTAAATTTTACAATATAACCGCAAATACTATTATAGGGGTGCGAAAATGATTCACGAAAACTGCAATATAAAAACGAAAGGTATTCTCTATTTTGGTAGAAGACCTTTCTCATTTTATTACATAAATTATAATTGAATTTGTCTATGGTTCGTGATATCATAAACATATAAACAATTGTTTATATGTTTATGATAATGTGCAAGGAGGTTAAAATAAAATGGAAGAATGATGCTATCGTAATAACGAAACTAGGGAAGCGATAATTACTGCTGAAGGCAAAGAAAAACTCTGTCCCAAGTGTGGGCAGGAAGGACAAAAAGTAGAAAACATAACCGTAAAAAGCTTGGTGGTAGATGGCTTGGCTGACCAGGTTGGCGAGAAGGATTATTTTCTCTGCACCACTCCAAATGGTGAGATAGTCTACTACAACAACAATACAGGCAAGAATTTTCTCAAAGAAAATGTCAAAGTCCGGGTGTGGTTTAAGGAGACTGAGGACCCCATTCCGGTCTGCTACTGTGCTGGTGTGACTGAAAAGCAAATTAGGGAAGAGATTTTAGTTAAAAAACGGGCTAAAAATCTTAAGGATATTCAGCAGTATGCCGGAGCTATGACTGGAGGACATTGTAAATATACCAATCCTGTCGGTAAATGCTGTGGGAGAGTAGTCAACGGGGTTATAAAAAAGACCCTAGAAGAACTGGAAAAACGATGAAAGATGTTGCTTGAACAGGTGATTATTTTAACCTGGTTGCTTTAAAGGTCTACTTAAAAAACATCATATAAAACCTAAAACAGTGTTAGCAATCATAGGTTTACTATGTTGTAAAAGGTTAAGTAATGCCTAGGTATTGGGGCTTTCGTATTGTGATCTTACTACTAATCAAAAGAAAAAGAGGTGTTTATATGTTTCCAGGTCCGGTACTTTTTAAAATTGGTTCTCTGCCTATTAATACACTTGGTGCGATGGTTGCTCTTGCGGCACTTATTGGAACGTGGATGCTTACCAAATCAGCCCAAAAGGAAGGCATCAATCCTGACTATATGGTTGACTTTGTTCTGTATGCTATGCTGGGGGGGATTATCGGGGCTAGATTATGGTATGTAATTTTTATGTGGCAAAATTACGTAAGCAATCCACTGGAAATTTTCATGGTATGGATGGGTGGGCTGGCTATCCAAGGGGGCATCTTGGGAGGGACGCTATCCGGAATCCTGTTTGCAAAGAAGAAAAACCTGCCAATTTGGAAGTTGGCTGATATAGCTGCACCAGCTTTGATTCTTGGCATGGCAATAGGCCGCGTGGGCGATTTTCTAACCGGAGACGCTTATGGTATACCTAGCAGTTCCATCTTTGCTGTTACCTATCCACCTGGGACATATGCATATAATGTATATGGCAATGTCTCAATTTTGCCCATGGCGTTATTTGAAGCAGTAGGAGATATCGTTATCTTAGGAATCTTGCTTTGGTTAAAAAGGAAAAAAATTGTTGAAGGGTTTTCCTTCCTCCTGATGTTGTCGCTTTACTCTTTGTCCCGTTTTGTGATGGAGTTTTGGAGAGGAGATAGCTTACGTACTGTATTTGATCTAAAAGTTGCCCAGTTGACTGCTATAGCCACCATACTCATTGCTGTTGGTTTGATGATTTACAGAATTAAGCAAAGTAATGTCATGCAGAATAATACTTAAGATGCAGTTAATTCCGGGAGGTCATGAACATGAAAGAAAAACTTGAGGAAAAAGATATGAAAACTGAAATTCGCAACTCGCAACCAGACTTGAACAGTCGGATAAGGGAGAGGCAAGCTCCATAAGGTGGCTCTTCCGCCCGTTGTTACAAATGCTGGCAGAGGGTGAGCCCGTTACTGCTGAACACATCTCGACAGCAACAGGGAAACCCATCGAGGAAGTAAGGCAAGTTATCTCGACCCTGTCCAACGTGGAACTCGACGAACAGGACCGTGTTGTCGGTTACGGTCTCACTCTGGTTCCTACCCCTCACCGCTTCGAGGTTGATGGGAAACAACTGTATGCGTGGTGCGCCCTTGACACGCTCATGTTTCCAGAACTTATTGGCCGCACAGTCCACATCGAGTCGCCTTGCCGCGGCACCGGTAAGCCCGTACGGTTGACGGTAGAACCGGGCCGCGTTGTAAGCGTGGAACCTTCCACGTCCGTTGTCTCAATAGTTACGCCGGATGATATGTCCTCGATTCGCTCGGCCTTCTGTAATGAAGTCCATTTTTTCAGCTCGCCGAATGCCGCTCAAAACTGGCTTAATCAACACCCTGGGGCGAGTGTGTTGCCCGTAGGAGATGCCTTTGAACTAGGACACCTTCTAGGGATACGGTACGATGGATCTGGACTCTTGGGGACGGGAGTACGGTGCGAAGAATTAGGACATGTAGGTAAGTCTTGCTGTGATATTTAGTCTTAAGTAGCCATTCATTGAAAAGCTCAGCCTTACAGCCGATGTATCCCTTACTTTACAACTTAAATTTTAATTGAATTTGAAAATGTCTTATGTTATCATAAATATATCAACAATTGTTTATATGTTTATGATAATGTACAAGGAGGTCAATCGATGAAGGAAAAAATATTGAGTATTGGATCAACTATCTCATCTTTTTTGGCAGCTATTTGTTGAATTGGTGTAACGTTGTTTACATCCCTCGGTCTGAGTGGATTAGGACTTGCTGTTGTATCAACCATTTCACCCTATAGAAATGTTTTTATAGTACTTACTATCGTTATGCTAGGATCAGCTCATTACTTTATGGCAAAAAATAATTCAAAGTCCAAAAGTACGCAAATATTTCTATGGCTTGCCACAATATTATCTGTAGGTTTTATCATTTATTCCTCTTTCTTCGGAAATAAAACATATTGACTATAAACTAAAAAATTAGAAAATTTAGGAAAGGAGAAAGAAGAAATGATGAAACGCTCAACAATGGTAATACTATCTTTGGTTTTATTGTTATTGTTTGTAACAGGCTGTAGTGCAATAGAACAAGATTCTTCAAAGTCAATTGAAGTAAAGAATAATAATCTTTCAGAAATAGAAAACTCAAAAGAAAATGGAGAATATGTTCGTAAAGATTTTAGCATAACAGGTTTTACTTGAGCCAGTTGTGCTGACACTGCGCAAGCAGCACTGTCTGGGTTGGATGGTGTAAAAACTGTTACTGTAGAAATCTCAGGGGAAACGGTTATTGTCTATGATGCCAATAAAGTTAATATGGACATTATCAAAGAAACACTGAAAAAATATCGTTATGGCGTAAGAGAAATTCAGTAATCTGTCCATAAAAAATAAACATATCCCCAAAACTTTTTATAACGGACGATGATGAAAAAATATTATGAAATCTCTTTTCAGGAGGTATTCTATGCAATTTACAGATGAACAAATTGAAGTATATACCAAATTCTTTCATGGATTATCAAATCCTACTCGATATCGCATTATACTTTCTTTAATAGATGGCCCCAAAAATGTAGGTGAATTGGCAGAAGATGTTGGATGCTCTCAAAGTCTTATATCGATGCAGTTAAAATGTTTGAAATGGTGCAATTATGTGAAATCAATAAAGGATGGAAAAAATATTTATTATTCAATATCAGATGAAAGAATTATAGGTCTTATTAAACTTGGACAATCTATTACAGAAGGAAATACAGATAGAATATGCACGTGTGAAGTTCTAAAAAATGAAAAACACAGTGAAAACGAGGAGGGATAAAATGAATGATTGTTGTTCTTTAGACAATACGAAAGCTTTTGATTTGATGATTATTGGAGGTGGCTCAGCGGGTTTTGCTGCAGCAATTAAAGCTTCTCAGTTAAATAAGAAGGTGGCTATTGTTGAAAGTGGTGTAATTGGAGGAACCTGCTTAAATGTAGGATGTGTGCCAACCAAAAACCTGCTAAGAGCAGCAGAAATATATCACTATGGAAAAGAGAATCCTTTTGATGGCCTTCATATGGAACAAGGAAGTCTGGATTTTAAAGAGATTATTAGACAAAAAAATGATCTCCTTGCAGAATTAAGAAAAACAAAATATATCGATATCTACGAGAGTGATAAAAACATTACCTTACTTGAAGGAAGGGTAGAATTTATTAATCAAGATACCCTTCAGATAAATGAGAAACAATACAAGGCTCCTAAATATATAATTACAACGGGCTCAAGGTCTTCTGCTGCTAAAATTGAAGGTTTAGAAAGCGTAAAATACTTAACGAATATTGAAATTATGGAACTAGATAAATTGCCTGAGACATTAGTTATCATAGGCGGTGGATGGATAGCTGTTGAATTTGCTCAAATGTTTGCAAGATTTGGCTCTAAAGTTACGATGCTGCAAAGAAGCGGAAGAATCGTAAAAAATGAAGAACCGGAAATTTCAGAAGCATTAGAAAAAGCACTAAGGAATGAAGGCATACATATTATTATGGACCTTTCATTTCAAAAAGTGTATGAAGAAAACAATAGGAAATATGTAACTATTATGAAAGACGGAAATGAACAGACTTTTGAAGGAGACCAATTATTAGTAGCTACAGGTAGAGTTCCGAACTCTGATAATATGGGTCTGGAAAAAGCTGGGGTAAAAGTAGATGAAAAAGGTTTTATAAAGGTTAATGAATATTTACAGACATCAAACCCCAATATTTATGCAGCTGGTGATGTTATTGGCAACTACATGCTTGTTACGGTAGATGCCCATGAAGGTTCAGTTGCAGGTGAAAATGCGATTCAGAATAACATAAGAACACCAAATTACAAAGCAGTCCCCCATGCCATATTTACCAGCCCCCAAGTGGCATCTGTTGGATTAAAGGAAAATGATGCTATAGAATTAGGATTTGAAGTGGACAGCAGGATTTTAGATATGACAATGGTCCCTAAAGCGGCTGCTATTAGAAATACCCAAGGCTTTGTAAAGATGATCATAGACAAAAATTCTAAAAAGGTTTTAGGGGTTCATGCTATAGGTGAGTCAGCAGCTGATATGATCCATGAGGCAGCTTTAGCTATTCAATTTAGTCTTACAAGTATGGATATATCGAATACCATACATGTATATCCTACCATGTCTGAAGCCATAAAACTTGCTGCCCAATCCTTTGAAAAGGATATGAAAAAACTTAGCTGTTGTGCTGAATAAGTAAAGGGGGAGGAGAACCAATGATAAGAAAAGAAGAGCTTAATCATCAAAACAAATCCTGTTGAGGGAGCCAAACGAAATCTGTCGGTCTGACAGAGAAAAATGATCTGTGCCCTGTATGTGAAAAGCAAGGGAACAAGGTAAAAAACATTACTGTAAGGCACATGGTTTATGATGAATCACTTAAACAAGTTGGAAATGATGATTATTATTTGTGCATGAGCGAAGAGTGTGATATTGTCTATTATAATCAAGAATCAGGCGTTAGATTTAGCAAAAAAGAAGTGAAAGTGCCAATATGGTTTAAAAAAGATGCTGATCCTAAATATGCATGCTATTGCAATAAGGTAACAGAAGAACAGGTCATAGATGCAGTCATTAATAACGGTGCTGAAAATATGAAAGATGTTGTAAAATTAACAGGTGCAATGAAGAATGGACAGTGTGAACGCAAGAATCCTTCTGGGAAGTGCTGCCATGCTGTAGTACAGGCTGCAATAGATAAAGGGAAAACAATAAAGAATCAAACGTCGTAAATAATAAAAAACTTGCAGGATAGATGTCCGAAGTTCAATTTTCTATACTGCAAGTTTTTTAATGTTATAGGGGTAGTATCAGCGAACTGTCACCAGGGGCAAAGTAGATTCCATATAATGGGCATTGTTTACGTTCAAAGGATGCGAAAACAGTTCGTGTAAACCGTAATAGAAAATCCAGAAAAAGACCATGAGATTTTGCAAACAGTACAATCACTACTTGCAGAAAAGCTTCAACCAGTAAATATATTGGATATTGTTACTGACGTTGAGCATTGGTTAAACTTCACGAAATATTTTGAGCCTATCTCTGGACTGGACACTAAGATTGAAAATTCAATCAAAAGATATATTTAACTACATTCTGTTATGACTGCAATTTAGGACTAACACAAACATCACGTTCCTTAGAAGAAATAAATAGACATCAAGTTGCATGAATTAATCAGAGACATCACTGAAGAAAACTAGACAGAAGTATTAAAAATATTATTAATGCCTATAACCGCTTTCCATTACCCAAATATTGGGGCGCAGGGAAACGAATGTCAGCTGATGGGACAAAGTGGGATCTATATGAACAGAACTTGCTGTCAGAATATCATATTAGCTATGGTGGGTATGGTGGCGTAGTCTATTATCATGTATCGGATATGTATATTGCTCTGTTTAGTCGCTTCATTCCTTGTGGAGCATGGTAATGAATATATATTCTGGATGAACCAACTAAAAATGATACCGATATACAACCCGATACACTGCATTCAGATACCCAAGGTCAAAATGCCCCCATATTCGGATTATCTTTTTTACTTGGTATTCAGCTAATGCTAAGGATACGAAAATGGAAGGACTTAAAGTTCTATAAGCCTAAAAGGGGTATTGTCTATGAGCATATAGATGAAATGTTTTCAGATTACATTGATTGGGATCTTATAGAAACTCATCTTCCCGATATACTAATATGCAACCTCATATTTTAGCCACGCTTTTATCCTATTGCAGTTTTTACACGTTTTCGTACTCCTTATAAAGCGACCTTATCCTAAAATCAAAGTTTTAGAATTATTTATATAGGTAAACTAAGCTATTTTCTATGGAGCTATGGAGAAAAAGGCAAAGGCGAAAATCCCGAGTAATCCTCTTGACTTAATTGGATATATCAGGTATAATTTATTTGTTAATGACAACGATTATCATTTACAATCTTTAATTGAGAATAGAAATCTAATATACTCTCTACCAGTTTATATAAATAGAGAGTTTTATTAGAAATTATTATTGATAATGATTTTCAATATCTGTTTCAAGAGGATTAACATGGATTGATGCAAAATAGAACACTGCAGTAAAAAAACTTACATCAACTATTTAGATACACAAAACTGCCACGGGAGGTCAATAAAAAACACGAAAGGACTTGAACCATAACTAATCGGTAGCTCTGATATCGGAAAAAGCGTATTGTTTAAACATTTGAACAGGTGCTTATGTTACTGTGTCAAACTACCCAGGTACAATGACTGAAGTTTCCCGTGGAAAAAGCAAAATATAGGTAAAAATTATTTTTACACAAATTAACAATTAAGTCATTATCTCAATCTTACGCTTAGTTTTTTAAAAAGAACGATAAGGAATTGTATTTAGTAACGAGGAAAAGTAGGTGATATATGCTAATAAGTCTTAAAAAGTTTGAAAGATGTTAAAGAATAATATTAATAAAAAGAATATTCAGAAAGGAAAGGTGTAAACATGATTGAAGCATTAGTAGTAACTTTAAGGGAGGGTATTGAAGCAGCCCTGGTAGTAGGTATTATAGTGGCCTACTTAAACAAAGTACAAAAACCAGATTTAAAGAAATATGTATACTCAGGCTTAGTACTGGCTGTCATTGCCAGTGTTTTAGGAGCAGTTATTTTTAATATGATAGGTTTTGATCCTGAAAATGAAGTACTTGAAGGTATTATGTTCTTTACGGCAGCCATTTTTGTAGGCAGTATGGTTATCTGGATGCAAAAAACTTCAAAAAATTTGAAAAAAGAAATGGAAGAGAAACTACATAACATAGTAAATCAGAACAATGTTCAATCTAAAAAACAGGGAATAGGAATTTTGGCATTCACTTTCTTCATGGTATTTAGAGAAGGTATTGAAACGGTATTGTTTATGGCAGCCTTATCTACTGAGAATAACGCATTTATGAACTTTCTAGGCGGAATTTTCGGACTTTCTCTTGCTGTAATTTTTGCTGTATTCTTTATAAGAGGAAGTCTTAAAATCAATCTGTCCAGATTCTTCAATGTTACTAGCTGGATATTAATGATCTTGGTATTAAGGCTATTTGCAGGAGGGCTCCATGAGTTTGGAGAAGTTGGCCTTATTCCTTTGAATCCTCTTTCGATGAAAATCATCGGCTTAATCGTAAGGGACAATTCAACTGTAATCATATCCATGATGCTGCTTACCCTTCCAATTATTATGGTATTATTGGATAACAAAAATGCAAAGAGACCTTTAGATGAGGTTAAGGGAGAGTCCAGTGTAGAGAAGCGAAAGAGACTGGCGGAAATTCAAAAGGACAAAAGATGGAAGACAGCTGTCATTGCGTCTGCATTAGCTATAAACCTTATCTTAGGATATAACTTGTTTGTTCAGGCTACAAGACCTGTATACGACTCAAATCCCCAAGTAATTTCGGCTGCAGACGGTGAAATCAGAATTCCCTTGGAAAGCCTGACTGAAAATGTAATGAGTAAATACAGCTATGAAATAGATGGAGTAACTGTACCATTTCTTTTGGTGAAAAGAACCGGAAATATTATCAGCAGCGGCTTAGATGCGTGTGATATATGCGGTCCGTTGGGATATTTTCAAGAGCAGGGTAATACAGAAAATATAATTTGTAAGAATTGTAATGCACCTATTCCTATGCCTACCATTGGGTTCCCGGGAGGATGCAATCCCCTTCCGTTAGAAACTGAAAGGATTGATAATGATATTATAATTAAAGTATTAGATTTAGAGGCTTCTAAAGACGTATTTGCAGCGGTAGGGCAGGTGGAATAAACCTCCTCCCTGCTGTAAATAGACAATTGGGTTAGGAGGGTACATTTACATGTATGGAAGAATATTAAGAAAATCCATTAAAGTCCGTAGAAAGAGAATTATTTTAGCGGTTATAGCGGTGATCATGGGAGCTTCTCTTATTTCAGCCCTGGCAGGTGTTTATCTGAATATAGAGGAAAAAGTAGGAAAGGAACTAAGTTCTTATGGAGCCAATATCATTGTGAAGCCCAAAGGCGATGATATTCCGCTGGAAATTGGCGGTGTGAACTACAGCTCTAATCAGCAGAAAAATTTTTTAAGGGAAGATGAGCTGTATAAAATTAAAAAAATATTCTGGAAATATAACATTCTAGGATTTTCACCCTATTTGAGTACCGTTGTAAAGGTGGGTCCTGAAAATGAAAGTGTTGTTTTAACAGGGACCTGGTTTGATAAGGAAATTGATATTCCCGATGAAGCATTCAAATCGGCCAGGGTAGGTGTTAAAACCATTGCCCCTTGGTGGACTGTGGACGGGGAATGGATAAATGATGAAGAAAACAAACCGGAAGCTATTCTAGGTTCTGCAGTGGCAAAGCAGCTTAAGAATAAAGTAGGTGATACGGTCAGTATCAATTATAATGGGAAAATGATTGAATTGAAGGTTGTTGGCATTTTACATACGGGAGGAGAAGAAGAGAACCAGATTTTTACCAACTTATCTGCGGTACAGGATTTGACAGGACTTCAGGAAAAAGTATCGGAGATTAAAGTTAGTGCTGCCATTACTCCGGAGGATGATTTTGCTAAAAAAGATATTACACAAATGACAAAAGAAGAATATATCCGTTGGTATTGTACTCCCTATATTCGTTCAATAGCTCTTCAAATTGAAGAAGTAATCACAGATTCGGACGCTCTGCCTATTGAGCAGATTGCCAGTGCCCAGGGGAATTTTATAAAGAAAATTAAACTGATGATGATGCTTATTACCCTTGTAGCTGTGGCTGCCTCAGCCCTTGGAGTTATGACGGCTATGACTACGAGTATTTTAGAGAGACGAAAGGAAATAGGAGTTATAAAGGCTATAGGAGCTCAAACAAATCAGACTATTGCCTTATTTATGGCTGAAATCGGTGCCATAGGGGTTACTGGCGGAATTATAGGTTATGGTGTGGGAATCGGGCTGGCACAAGTAATAGGCAATGCGGTCTTTAATTCCACTGTAGCGATAAATGTTATAGTTCTACCTGTAACTATTATCATTGCTATTGGCATTACTATGATTGGAAGTATGATTCCTATTAGAAATGCACTTAAAATCGATCCTGTGATAGTGCTTAGAGGTGAATAGGGAAAGGATGGTGAATCAAAAAGGTGCTTAAGCGAATTGTATTTAAATCCATTCAAAACAGAAAGAACAGGATATTGGTTGCCATATTGGCTGTGGTCATGGGAGCTTCAATGGTTTCTACACTAATTAATATAGCTCTGGACTTAAACGGTAAGGTTGCAAAGGAATTAAGAGCTTTTGGAGCTAACCTGGTGCTTCTCCCTGACGAGATAAGGGAAAATAATGGACAATTATTATCTATGGATGAAATAGACAAATTAAAAGATACCGGCAGGATAGACGACGTTTATGGATACGCTCCCTATTTATACAGCATCGGAAAGATAGAAGAGCAAAATGTGGTGATTGTCGGCAGCCAGTTTGAAAATATAAAAAAAACAAGTCCATGGTGGAAAGTAGAAGGCAGTTGGAACGATGATAATAGCGAAGAAAGTACCATCATGGTTGGAAGTAAAGTGGCAGTAAAATTAGGATATAAAATTGGTGATACAGTTACCTTGAATATAAGAGAAGAAACTGATAAGAAAGAATCCTATACGGAAAAAACGGATAAAACCGATGAAATACCGGTGGATGGAATTTCATCTGCATCTCAAAGTCTTAATGGTGATGCAGCAAAACGTTGGCCGTTAAACATTTTGTCAGAAATGAACCAGGGAGAATATACCCCAAAGCAGTTTAAACTGGTAGGGATTGTATCTACAGGGGGTTCTGAAGATAACCAGGTTTTCATAAAGTTGAAAGAGGCACAACTGCTTTTTGAAAAAAAAGCTCAGGTAAATCTGGTCCAAATTAGTGTTTTAACCAACAAAAACCCTATAGAAAAAACAGCATTACAAATTGAAGAACAAATTCCAGGTACAAAGACCAGGATTTTGAGTCAAATTTCTAAAGCAGAGGGGAATATACAAGATAAGATATTGTTCCTAATGGTTTTGGTTACGGTTTTAACCTTGATTGGTTCCGGGCTTAGTGTTATGAGTACCATGACCACCACAGTTTTAGAACGAAGGAAAGAAATTGGAATGATGAAGGCCATTGGAGCTCAAAATAAAAAAATTGCTGCTATCTTTTATGCCGAAGCTGGAGCTGTAGGACTTATAGGCGGCATAGCGGGATATATTTTGGGATTTCTCATGGCTCAGATAGTAGGCAAGAGTGTTTTTGATACTTTTATAGGTTTTCACCTAATGGTAATTCCCATTACTTTGATTTCTACAGTGCTGCTTGCGTTAATTTCCAGCAAAATTCCGGTAGGGCAGGCTATTAAAATTGATCCTGTAATAACATTAAGGGGTGAATAGCGTGGATAAAAATAATATGATTACGACAATGAATTTATCAAAATGTTACAATGAAAAAACACAGGTTTTAGACGATTTAAATATTGCAATAAAAAAGGGAGAATGGGCTAACATCATGGGGCCTTCGGGCTCTGGGAAAACAACCCTTTTGAACATATTAAGCTGTCTGGACAGGCCTACGGACGGTTCTGTTATCATCAATGGTACAGAAGTGACAAAGCTTTCTCAGGATGAGATGGCTGCATTCAGAAGAGAAAATATAGGGCTGGTCTTCCAGCAATATCATTTGATACCCTATCTTACTGCACTTGAAAATGTAATGCTGGCCCAGCATTTTCACAGTATGGTGGATGAAAAAGAGGCAAAAGATGCTTTAGAGCTGGTGGGATTGGGTCATAGACTGGACCATATTCCCGCCCATTTGTCCGGTGGAGAGCAGCAGAGGGTGAGTATTGCAAGAGCACTTATTAACCAGCCTGCAATTATCCTGGCTGATGAACCTACCGGTAATTTAGACAGGGCAAACGGTAAGATTATTTTGGATTTATTTAAAAAGCTGCATACAAAAGGACATACCATAGTGATTGTAACCCATGATCCTGAAATCGGTACAATGGGCGACAGATTAATCAGATTGATGGATGGAAGGACTGTGGATGAAAAGATAACTGCTTAGAAAACAATAGTATCAACATATATTGATATGATAAAAGGTGCTGGTCACAGGATAGCTTAGCATCTTTTATTTTTTTGCTCATTGTTAGTTTTAGTTTTTATGTAGGGTATTCTTTTTTGACTAATTCTACCTACAAACTTTAAATTAAGGTTAAAATAGAACTTTTTCAACCTGTTTTCTACGCATCCTTTACTAAAGGACGAAATAATGAAAATTATACTGCTCTTAAGGATCACATTTTACTCAAAAATAAAATATATGCCAATTAAAATCAATATAAGACCAATTAATCTATTTATTATATGATGACAATAAGCCATCCATGCCCTATTTTTTAATACTCCAAATAGCCATCCTATGACAAGAAAAGGAAGGCTATGGCCTAAGCCAAATATAAAAAGTAAAAAAAAGCTTTCTATGATAGATTGCTTAACTATAAAATAAGTTATCATCGCTAATAGCATAGGTGATGTACACGGTATTGCTGTAAACGCAAATAATGATCCTAATGAAAAAGCTTTTGGTATAGGATGATTTAATTGTTTTTGTTTGTCTCTCTTTTGTTTATAACTAAAGTTAACAATCGTAAAAGGTAATAATTTGGTAATATAATATAGCCTTAGACCCAGCATATATAATCCCATTGATAAAAATATAATTGCTAAAATATAATTAAACATGCTTTCATACTCTTTAAACCATCCTATAATCTGCTCCCCGAGCAAAACACTAATAATTCCTAGAATAGTAAATGTAGTGATAAAACCAATCATTATTACTAATGAAGTTGAAAATATAACTTTTTTAGATTTATTTTGAAATACCAGTACGCTGGATGTCATACCAATCCTGCAAGGATCGAAGCCAGTTAATAATCCAGCAAAGAAACTGATAAGCACAGCTATAGAAAAATCTATATTGTATAATTGCTTAATAGAATCCAATATCCATTCCATTTATTAGCCTCCATATATTATTTGTCGTAATATATATATTTTGAAGCATCAAATAAAATTCCGAAGTTTTCTAGCTTAAAAGAGTAACAGCACTCTCCTTTAATTTTCAGAGAATATCTTCTCATAATGGAGGATACTCTGCCTTTAAAGACCAAATGAAGTAATCGTATTAAGAGAAACAGTTGTGGGAGAAAACAGAATAGAACTGAATACTGTACAAGAAAATATATATGCATATATTTATGTCAAATTAAACGTAAAAATAAAATATGAGCAAATATTCATATGAAATTGTTGACAATAAATATTACTAGGAATATAATAAAAATATAACATATGAATGATTGCTCAAATATTCAAAGTGCAGGAGGTGAATACTCTATGAGTGAAAATAAGGTTGATTTTGAAAGATGCGATTGTACTGTTATTCATGAAGATGTTGTAAACGCAGTAAGGGATAGTATGCCCCATGAAGAAAGCTTATATGATTTAGCAGAAGTTTTTAAAGTTTTTGGTGATACTACAAGAATTAAAATACTTTATGCCTTATTTGCTTCAGAGATGTGCGTATGTGATATTGCTGTATTACTTAATATGACTCAGTCTGCAATATCCCATCAACTACGTGTTTTAAAACAAGCAAGGTTAGTAAAATATAGGAAAGAAGGCAAGGTAGTGTATTATTCTTTGGATGATGAACATATTAAGCAAATCTTTGATCAAGGTTTAATTCATATTACAGAAAAAAAATAGAGTAGGAGGGGGATCATGTCATCTAGTAATAAAAAGGAATTAATATTGGAAGGCTTGGACTGTGCTAATTGTTCAGCCAAAATTGAACTTGAAGCTAATCAAATACCCGGAGTAAAGGCTTCGATGAACTTTATGACAAAGACACTTACAATTGAAACTGAAAATATACAGGAGCTAGAAAATATATTAGCGCAAATCAGTATCATTATTAACAAACATGAACCGGATGTTATAGTAAGGGAAAAGACGATAAACAAAGGCGCAAAGAAATCATTAATACTTGTGGGCTTAGGATGTGCAAACTGTGCTGCGAAAATGGAAACTCAGATTAAAAATCTTGCAGGCGTAAAGAATGCAACCGTTGATTTCGTGTCTAAGAAATTAATCATTGAAGCAAATAGCAAACAGGATCTAAATAGAATCATTGAAGAAGCAACAGCTATAGTAAAGAAAATTGAACCAGACGTAAAAGTAGTAGATGAAGAACAAAAAAAGAAAAGAGGTAATAAAAAGGTATTTATACTTGAAGGACTTGGATGTGCTGATTGTGCATCAAAAATAGAATCAGGAGTTAAAAATTTAGAAGGAGTTAAGGTTGCGTCAGTAGATTTTGTTTCAAAAAAACTCACTCTGGAAATTGATGAGAATATTAATTTTCAAAAGTTAAGTGAAGATATAATCAGTATTGTAAAAAGAATTGAACCGGATGTTAAAGTTATGAGTGCTGAAGAGATTATTAAAGAAAAAGTAAAAGAGAATGACGATAAAGAGGAAGAAAGTAACAAGAAAGAATTATTAAGGCTTGGTATAAGTGGAGCATTTTTTGCTCTTGGATTAACATTAAATTTACCAAACTGGATAGAGCTTACTGTATTTTTAATAAGCTATATTATATCTGGAGGAAAAATTGTATTAAGAGCTTTGAAGAATATCACTAGGGGCCAAGTGTTTGATGAAAACTTCCTTATGAGTATTGCTACAATTGGTGCATTTTTTATTGGAGAGTATCCGGAAGGGGTAGCTGTTATGCTATTTTTCCAAGTAGGAGAGTTTTTCCAAGAGTTAGCTGTAAATCGTTCTAGGAAATCAATAAGTGCATTAATGGATATAAGACCTGACTTTGCTAATCTTAAAGTTGGAGATGACCTAAAAAGGGTATCCCCCGAAGATGTAAACATTGGTGATATTATTGTCGTGAAGCCAGGAGAAAAAGTCCCACTAGACGGTAAAGTTATAGAAGGAAGCTCAATGGTTGATACATCTGCTTTAACCGGTGAATCTGTTCCAAGAGAAGTGGAAACTGGCAATGATGTATTAAGTGGCTTCATTAATAAGAATGGCCTTTTAACCATAGAAGTAACTAAAGAATTTGGTGAATCTACTGTATCTAAGATTTTAGATTTAGTACAAAATGCCAGCAGCAGAAAAGCTCCAACTGAAAACTTTATAACAAAATTCTCCAGATATTATACACCGGTAGTTGTGGTTATTGCAGTACTTCTTGCAATCGTACCACCCCTTGTCGTTCCAGGAGCGACATTCTCACAATGGATCTATAGAGCTTTAGTATTCTTGGTAATTTCTTGCCCTTGTGCACTGGTAGTATCTATTCCCCTAGGATTCTTTGGTGGGATCGGTGGTGCATCCCGAAGTGGCGTATTAGTAAAGGGAAGTAACTATTTAGAAGCGTTAAATAATGTGGATACAGTTATTTTTGATAAAACGGGTACTTTAACAAAAGGTGTATTTAATGTAACGGAAATAAATCCCCAAAATAATTATACCAAAGAAGAGCTAATAGAATATGCTGCTTATGCAGAGAACTACTCAAACCATCCAATTGCAGTTTCGATTTTAAAAGCCTATGAAAAAGAAGTTGATAAAAGCAAAATCGAAAGCTATGATGAAATATCCGGACATGGTATAAAGGTTAAGGTTGAAGGCAAAGAAATACTTGCAGGTAATATTAAATTAATGAACAAAGAAAATATTAAAGTTAGTAAGATTGAATCTGTAGGAACTGTAGTACATGTAGCATTAAATAATGTGTATGCAGGTTATATTGTAATTTCTGATGAGGTTAAAGATGATGCAGCAGGTGCTATTAAGGCATTAAAAGCACTTGGCGTGAAAAAGACTGTTATGCTTACAGGAGATGCGAAATCCGTTGGGGAAAAAGTAGGTAAGCAGTTAGGGTTAGATGAAGTATATGCAGAGTTATTACCTACTGAAAAAGTTGAAAAACTTGAATTGATTGATAAACAAAAGTCGCCAAAAGGGAAGCTTGTCTTTGTAGGTGATGGTATAAATGATGCACCGGTACTTGCCAGAGCTGACATAGGAATGGCAATGGGAGGCTTAGGATCGGATGCAGCCATTGAAGCTGCTGATGTAGTAATTATGACCGATGAACCATCTAAGATAGCTACAGGTATAAAAATTGCAAAGAGAACAAGAAGAATTGTATGGCAAAACATCATACTTGCTATGGGAGTTAAAATAATTGTTCTTATTTTAGGTGCCGGTGGTATTGCTACATTGTGGGAGGCAGTATTTGCTGATGTTGGAGTATCGGTAATTGCTGTAATAAATGCTATGAGAGTAATGAAAGTTAAAAATTTATAGCATTAGTATGTAATATAAAGAAAGAAATATAGATAAGCTGTTGGGGTTATGCTGGCTGTAATTTTTCATCAGGCATGCATAACCCTATATTGCAATAGGATTAAATTGAAGTTTGCTAAAAAACAGAATTTTATTATGACAATAATAATCAAAATTGCAGGAGGTTAAATATGCCATATTTCATTATAATTGCCTTATCACTTATCATAGATCAGTTAAGTAAATATCTTACTGTAATATATTTAAAACCAATAGAATCTTATCCTTTAATTAATAATGTTTTTCATTTGACATATGCTGAAAATACTGGAGCTGCGTTTAGTATGTTTAGCGGTAAACAGCCGCTTCTTATAATTTTGACACTAATAATAATTGCAGCACTACTATTTTATCTTATTAGAAATTTAAAAACAGATCAGGTTTTTCTTAAATTTTCTTTGTCACTTATAATAGGCGGAGCTTTAGGAAACCTTATCGACAGGATAAGACTGAATTATGTAGTAGATATGCTGGATTTTACATTAATCAATTATCCTGTCTTTAATATGGCAGATGTGTTTGTAGTTTCAGGTGCAGTTATCTTTGCATACACAATACTAACTAGTTCGACAGACAATTCTGTAGATTAACTACCAATAATGCTTGGGGGATTTAATTATGGGAAATAAGGAGCAATATATACCTGCTGCAAAGTATAGTATCTTAACGGACTTATTTGATCCCTTCATGAAATATATAATGCGTGAAGAAAAATTTAAAAACGAATTGCTTGATGAAGCAAAAATACAAAAAAGAGATACGGTACTTGATTTTGGTTGTGGAACTGGAACTTTGTCAATTATGGTAAAAGATAAGGTGATGGATACTATTGTTCACGGTGTTGATATAGACCCAAAAGTGCTAAAGATAGCTAAAAATAAAATTGACAACAAAGGATTATCAATAGATTTAAAGGAATTTGACGGAATAAACCTGCCTTATGAGAATAATGTATTCGATAAAGTAATTTCAAGTCTGGTATTTCATCATTTGGTTCGGGAGCAAAAGGTAAAAATGTTAAAGGAATTGTATAGAGTGACTAAACAAGGCGGTGAAATTCATATTGCTGATTTCGGCAAACCTCAGAATTTAACTATGAGGGCTGGTTTTTTTATAATACAGCTATTTGATGGATTCAATAATACCAAGGATAATTTGATAGGGACCATACCATCGTTTATGGAGCATGTTGGCTATAAAAATGTTAAAGAGGTTCAAAGGGTGATGACGATCCTCGGGACAATCTCCATATACAGTGGTACAAAGTTTTAGTAATGAATCATTTATGTAGTGACAGGATTTGAATTTGAGATAGTTGGATAAAAATTGCTATATAGTGATTACTTTCGATTATAGTTTGCCTTTTCAGACAATTGTCATCCTGACCATATTTTATTAGGGAGAGTATCGCGTGATGTGATAAGAGGTTCCATGCATAGAAATATATAGTTAATCTAAGTTAATCTATTATGCAACAAAAAAATCGAATGTTGTTATTGATATTTCAAAAGTCAAAGTCAAGGGAGGAATACTTATGAACGAAAGTATGCTGTGGTTGTTGCGAGACACAGGCAAAGCCAAAAAGCAAGGTATGAACGCAATAAAAGAGCGGCAGCGAACCCGTCTTGCCGAAATAGTGGCCTTTGCACGGGCCAACTCGCCCTATTATAGAGAACTCTATAAAGATCTGCCGGAGCGAATCGAGGATACCACACTATTGCCAATCACCAGTAAAATGAAGCTGATGCCACGGTTTAACGATTGGTGTACAGACCGTAATGTAACGTTTGACAAGGTAAGTGCATTCGTCGATAATCCCGACCTGATCGGGAAACGTTTCCTTGAAAAGTACACGATAACCACTACTTCGGGCATTACCAGAACACGTGGTATCTTCCTGCTTAATGACCGAAGCCTCGCCGTAGCGAGTTCCATCGCCTTCCGCATGATGAGCAGCTGGATTGGAAAATGGGATGTCGTCCGCATAATACCAAAGCCTGTTACAGCTATGCCGCCACCGAGGCTCCTGACAACTATCCTAATACATGGTGCACGTCAACAGCGACTGGCTCGTGCTGGAAGCTGTCGACGCCAATTACCAACCATGGCACCAGGCGAATGGTCGCACACGGTTTTGGTAGCAACCTCGCCAACCGGATACAGCCAATCCTACGCTACGACCTGGGCGATAGTGTCATGCTGCGGTCTGCCCCTTGCCCGTGTGCCTGGTATTAATATAATCCAGATTTTGCAGACTACACCGACGAACCTGCGTGTACGTCTGCGACCTGCGACTGGAGCCGCCTGAGCAATCATCAGGAGGAAAGATCCGTAAAGTTATCCCGCTAAGTTGAGGGTAGTGTCAAGAAAGAATAAGTCTTTACATTATAAAAGACAAAATTACTAAGTAAGGAAATATTCACAGGGAGTATGAGACTAAAGTTATGGGTATTATCGAGAGTATAGATTCTATCCAGTAACCTATTGTATCAAAGCTAGATTGATGTGGTTAATACATTTAAAGAGCCAAATTAAAATTAGTTGTGTCAAGGGCAAACTTGTCGAAAGGCAAGGACGCAAAGCCATAGGGTCTAAGGTGCTATATTGCATTATGACAGCCTAGTTGCCGCTAGATATTTTTGTTTTTGCCTGCCCTTTTTTGGGGCAGTTTTTTTGTGTCCACGTAGAGATCGGGCAAATGCATGATGGCTTGTGTCAAGATTGGTTTAAATCTTAATATTTTTAGAATATAAGGTGGGATAAATATGCTAATATTTTTTGCAACTATTAAGGATGAACAGAGCCGGAATAAGCTTGAAGCCTTATATATAAAGTACGGGAAGGATATGTTTAAAGTCTCTTACAGGGTTTTAAATGATTATCAGCTAGCGCAAGATGCAGTACAAGCTGCATTTATAAAATTAGTAGGCAATTTAGATAAAATAGATGAGATAAACTGTAACAAGACAAGGGCTTTTGTTGTTATTATTGTTAGAAACATCTCAATAAACATGTACAGGGAGAGAAAAAGGCGAAACCATATGTCACTTGAGGGCATGGAAGATGCTTTGCCTGATGACAGCCAGATGATTGATGAAAAACTTATTAGTATGGAAATGTTTAGCCAAATAGTATCCAAGATTAAAGAGCTTCACCCTGCGTATTCGGATATTATTTCGCTTAAGTTTTTTTATTTCTATTCGGACAACGAAATTGCAAAAATACTCAATATTACTCAGGAGAATGTTAGAGTCAGACTTTATCGTGCAAAAAGAAGCTTGATCAAGTTATTATCACAAAGTGAGGAGCTTATAGAAAATGGATGGTTTTTTGGTTCAGAAAGCGGCGGCTAAAGAAAAAATGCTCGAAGCAATGTTTGAATATGCTGGAGCCTGCCATGTAGAAAATATTATAAATGAAATGGAAGATGAAAACAAATTTCCAGAAGAAATACCTTTTCCTCCCGAATTAGATGAAAGAATAAATAAGTTGATAGGAAACTATAAATGTAAATCAAGGAATGAGAAGGTCTGGCGAGGCGCCTCAGCAGTGTTCGCAAAGGTAGTGAGACTATTTAATTAATGCTTGATTCTTACTATGTTTAGACAAATATTAGAATCTTTAGTTTTCAGAAGAAAATAAAAAAGTAAAAATTTTGAAGTAAACTGTAACAAATCACCTTCCTATTTTGTTTATTTGTATGAAGGACAAAAAAGGAAAGGTGATTTTATTTTTTTATATCATTCATATAATTTTTCAGCGCTAAGGGCAAACCTGTCTAAAGGCAGGGACGCAAAGCCATAGGGTCTAAGGTACCTACCGGTACTATGATAGCCTGGTTGCCGCAGATGGAGACGTATCTACACCTGCCAAATTTAGCGGCAGGTTTTTGTCTGTTTAGCACAACTCACATTGCTTAGTGCTGAAGGTTCACTATGAGGACTGGGGGCAACACAGGAACTGACTGTTTTCGACAACATATAACAGTGATATAAACATTGTCCTTATCATTGTTTTTGTTTTCGATTTTTAAGTGAGTGAGGTGCTACAGATGAAAAATAAATTTATGTTAAAGGTGCTAAAATAGCAGGTTTATGCAGTTGTATCCATCTTCTATTTCTATGGGATAAATTACGGCCTCCAATTATCCCACAACTAAATACATGCCATTTAACCTTGAAAGCCGCAATTTGCAATAAGCAAATTGCGGCTTTCTTATTGCCAAAATACTTGGATTTTCGACTAATAAGCCTAAAGCTGTCTTCTTTATTTCTACAATATTTTAAAGTGGACAAGCCCTATCTTCTTCGATTTTTAAAATACCCATCAGGATGCCGTTCCCCTCCCTCTGTTTTGGTTTTTTCATTTATAAAAAATCAAAACGGAGGTTCAATTATGAAAATAATCAATTTAAGAGATTATTATCCATTCTACCAATCTGACTTTTTCGTTGAAGTTCCAGATGAAATAGTAGAGCTATTGACACAATTTAACAGAAAAGAACATGCAGATTTTGAACGCAGACGTGTTCATAAGGCATATTATTCCCTTGATGCTGGCGACAACATTGAAAAGGATGTTGTGTTGCTGGTTTTATCACCAGAAGAAATATATGAGCGAAAGCTAAACAGACAAGAGTTGTATGCTGCTATCAACAGCCTCCCAGAAAAACAGGCCAAGCGAATTTATGCTCATTTCTTTCTCGGAATGAGTAAAACAGAAATAGCAAGAACTGAAGGGGTTGGAGAAAGCACTATTAGAGATTCGATTGATCGTGGATTAAAGAATATAGAAAAATTTATGAAAAAATTTTTCTAAACCCCTGCGAAATCGCCCAAAAAATCTGCTGATTAATAGAGGGACATATACTACTCCCCCCCTCAATGCACTTTGATAATTGAATAGGTGTTTTATTCGGTACTTTCCCCGTATGCCTGTAAAGGAAAGCCAGATTGCAGGTACGCTAAGATCACCTGTCCAGTATTTTCTGGATTTAAGCCGAAGAATCAATACCGTTTACGGATTGGATGAAGGTAAGGTGTAAGCGATAACTACCCGTGCAATAAATAAATGTGGTTACATTTAAGGCGATGATACATACGGAGGGATAATGATACTTGCGTACAGTCGAGGTTAGGTCCCAGAGTGCGCCCCGGTCGCTGACGGGGAGGTGAGATTCCTATGAGGGCGGTCAACCGCTGCCAGCCGAATAAATCCACAAATTAATATAAAACCAAAACAGAAATGCAAGTTAGGAGGACGTCTATTTATGCAAGCATATATGAGTAACCAACTAAAGACGTCCCCTAATATTGCAGATTTAACAGAAAGGGGCTGATACTTTGTTAAAGAGTAATGAAGCATATAAGTTGATTTTTCGAGAATATCCGGATGTTGTAAATGTAGAACAGATGTGCGAAATGCTTGGAGGTATCAGCACAAAAACCGGATATCGTCTGTTGAAACAAAATGAGATAAAACATTTTAAGATAGGCAGATCTTATAAAATCCCAAAACTTCATATTTTTGATTACTTAAATGTCGTCCAAGAATCTAATGCGTAAAACATCGTTTGTACATTTGAACAATATTATAAAGCCTGCTACACTATAATCGTCAGTGGTAGGTGAATTTAAAACTGTTACTTTTTAAGGAGGTCAAATTATGGTAGCAGGACATCTACGAGAAAAAAACGGTTACTTCCACATTATCCTAAATTATAAGGATATAAATGGAAGCCGCAAAACAAAGTCCATTAGCACAGGACTACCCATAAAGGGGAATAAAAAACGTGCTGAAGCAATACTTTTGAAAACCAGAAAAGAATTTAATCCGGATACTGCAATGAGTGATAAAAATACTTTGTTTGCAGACTTTCTTCCAAAGTGGCTGCAGGATGTTATATATAAAGTGGATGCTGAAACATTCGCTCGATACTCATATGATACAAAAAACTGTATCAGCCCTTACTTTAAGAATACTGCCATTAAGGTATCAGAAATAAAGTCGAGGGACATAGAAAGTTATTATGAACATGAGAAAGCAGAAAATGGCGCATCAAATAGCACTCTTCTCAAATATCATGAAGCCATCAAAGAAGCCTTGCAATATGCATTGGAGCTTGAGTTAATAGAGGATAATCCAGCAGACAAAGTTAATCCGACTTCTGTTGAGGTACAAATATTTTTTACTGACTTTCTTCTGGAATGGCTGGAAATGATGAGAAATAGTGTTGAGATGACTACCTATGCATCTTATTCTTATTGTATTAAAAGCAGTATTATCCCTTATTTTGAAGAAAAAAAGATAAGACTTAAAGACCTAACTCCAAAGCACATACAGAATTATTATCAGTATGAGCTAAATGAAAAGGGATTGAGTGCCAACACGGTCATTCATCGCCATGCAAATATCCGGAAAGCATTACAACATGCTCTGAAAATAGGGTTGATAGATTATAACCCTGCTGATCGGATTGAGCGACCAAGGAAAGGGAAATTTGTTGGCAGCGTTTATGACGAGAAGGAGCTTGATGTTTTATTTGCTGTAGTTAAACATCAAAAGATAGAGCTTGCCGTCATTTTGGGTGCATTTTATGGGCTGCGACGGAGTGAAATTGTAGGACTAAAGTGGGATGCTATTGATTTTGAGAAAAAGACATTGACGATAAAACATACGGTAACTGAGGTAACATTAGATGGGAAAATTACCACCATAGCAAAAGACCGTACAAAGACTAAATCAAGCTATCGTACATTACCGTTGGTAGCACCATTTGAAGAATTACTCTATAGACTAAAAGAAGAACAGGAACTTAATCGAAAGGTTTGCGGCAAAGCGTATTGTAAAGATTATCTTGATTATATTTATGTGAATGAGATTGGAGACAGGATCAAGCCGAATTATATTACACAGCACTTTGCAATCGTATTAAAGAATAACAATTTAAAGAAAATTCGTTTTCACGATCTTCGCCACAGTTGCGCCAGTTTATTGTATGCCAACGGAGTTAGTCTTAAAGAGATACAGGAATGGTTGGGACATAGTGATATTTCTACTACATCGAATATCTATACACACCTTGATTTTAGTTCAAAGGTTGCTTCCGCCAATGCTATTATGGATGTATTTCCTTCTTAAGCAGGAGGGACATTTGGAGGGATATCATATGAAAGGAGATCAACTCCAAGATAATTATAATGTTATAGAAAAAGAAAAACTCTCAAATCCACATTTAGCGTATTTAAGAGCTATTGGTTTCTGGTGCCGGTGGTCGGACTCGAACCGACACGCCCAAAGGACACAGCATTTTGAGTGCTGCACGTCTGCCAATTCCATCACACCGGCATATTTATTTTAATTCTCCTCCTTAAAAACCGCCTTAGAATTTGGAGGGATATTTAGGAGGGATATTAAAATCTTAATGGATATTTAGTTTTCAAAAACCCTGTATTTATCAAGGTTGGCACACACCAACTGGTAAAAATGCGAAGTAGATTTTGAGTCTGCTGCGTCTGCCAGTTTCGCCACCGCGGCATATTTGGTACGAAATTTATATTACCATATCTAAGTAACAAAGTCAACAAAAGATATATAGAAAATTATACATGTATTTTCGATTAGCCTGATTTGGTATAATGATGGAAATAAAGGATTTAAGGAGGAAATATCTGTGGACCCACTTTCGCATGCTTTAATAGGCCTCTCAACCTTCAGTTTGATTAATTCCCCTTCCTTCAGTAATCCTGCCTGTTTAGGGGCAGTGATTGGATCAATAGCTCCTGACCTGGATATTATAGCCAGAATAAAGGGTGATTATGTATACCTTAGACATCATAGGGTCGAAAGTCACTCAATACTGGGAGCAATATTCATTGCCTTTTCTATAACAATACTAATGTCTCTTTTCTTTGGGCTGCAAAGCATAAAGGAGACATTGATCTGGAGTCTTATTGGCATTTTTTCACACATTTTAATGGATTTTTTAAACTCCTATGGTGTAGCATTGCTGTATCCCTTCACCAAGAAAAAATATACACTAAATCTTCTGATGATCTATGATCCTGTTGTAGTTATCTTATGCCTCTATATCATGTTTTTTAAGTTTGATAGTGCAATTGAATATATCGTACTTCCTGGAATATTTGTAGGCTATTTATTGATGAAGGCACTGGAGAAAAATAGACTTATAAACAGACTTCGAATACATTTCAAAGATGACTACAGTCTTGAAGCGATAGATATAATGCCCTCAACCCTCAACCCCTTTAAATGGGATTATATAGTCAGCACAAGCTGTCAATATATCGTAGGGGAGATTCATAGTGTTAAAGGAAAAATTAATCATTTCAGAAGCTTAAGAAAGGTATGGAGCCCAATTGTTGAAAAGACCCTTAAGGAGGATTTGGGCATATACTTCAAGAGCTTTTCGCCGATTTTTCATATCGATATAGATTTTAAGGAGAAGCTGACTATAAAATTGACGGATCTTAGATATCGTATTAGAAATGAATTTATGCATTTTGCTTTCTTTTACTATGATGAGAATCAGCAGTTGATTACAAGTGAATTTCAGCCCTTTGGACTTAAAAATAGAATAAAAATATAGCTTGCCTAACCAAATTGTAAAAAGTTTACTTTAAAAATGGTACCACAATGCGTAAAGCCCACATATTATGAACTGGGAATAAACGAAGTTAACATAACGACGTTTGTGCCAATGTTAATGTAATGGGAGGATATGAAAATGGCTAAAAATGTAAGAATAGACTATTTTCCAAAAACTATAAAAAAAGATGAGGCAGTCGTCTACGGTGGACATAATAAATTTTGTGGCAAGGATGGGCTTGTAGGACAATGTACAAATGTTGAAGCAGATACCCATGGACAATGTACAAATGTACCAACTGATATTGAAGCGATTTCTAGCGGTGTCGTGGCAAGGATACCTGTAGTCTTAGCTGAACTCAGAATACAGGTAAATGTCAATTCTACTATCGAGCTGCCAGAATATGCATATGAAATAAAGAATATTAAGAAAAAGGTTAAAATAACACAATGCTTCCTAATAAGAGATACCGGTCTGCTCTTTATTAAGGGCTTTATAAGAAAGAATATCGATTATTCAACAAGAGTAAGCTCAAATTCCTGTAGCTTCCATGGTGATTTAAGGCATATAACAGTGGATGTTCCATTTACCTGTACCACTGATGTATTCTTTAACGGCGTATCACCAGCAGCTATTATTGACAATACTTCTAGAGAGTTCACTTATCAAACTGAGCATGCACTTCATGGTGCTGAGTACGGAACAAAGGATAAGCTTATATCAACAGACAATACAGAGTACAATCAAATAAGCTCAGAAGAGTTTAATCAGCTGCCTTACTGTGAAGTAATAAGGGCAGAAATCGTTGAATTCGACGAAGCATTAAATCCTCTTGGCTTCGACCACAAGTATATGCCATTCGAGGAAAGAAAGTTTAAGAAAATTCAGGAAAAAATGGTATTGTATTTGACAATTAAACTTTTGCAAAATCGTCAGGTAGCAATCCCTCCAACCTTATTTGATGAATGTTAACAAACAAAATGCTCTTTCTCTCCGATTACAAGCCCCTAGCTAAGCTGGGGGCTTTTTCTTGTTCTGAAAAAACCTATTTTACACTAAATCTTATACAATGGGAGTATTAAGGGGCGCTTTCCACTTATTCAAATAAGGAGATTAGAGCTAAGCAATTTTTGGTTTCTATTTATTGGACAAATGTTTACAAAAAGGTTAATATGATATCAAATATACAAAAAAAGGTATATAATTTATACATCCAAATCTATGGAACAAATAAAAAAAAGCTACGTCTAACTGTATAGGAGGACGGGGAAGGGAGTGGAACTTTTGAATCAACAGGAAATCTCCTTAATAGAGAAATCTACTAAGGGTGACATAGGAAGCTTTGAGGCGTTAATCCAGCCTTATCAGAAAAAAGCTTTCAACATAGCCTATAGGATACTGGGAAACGTAGAAGATGCCAGTGATGTCACTCAAGAGGCCTTAATAAAAATATATAAATCCCTAGATAAATATCAGGGAAGGAGCAGTTTTTCCACCTGGGTTTATTCGATAGTAAACAACACTTGTATAGACTATATGAGAAAAAACAAAAAGACGAATGTAGTTTATTTAGATCAAGAGATACAGGCAAGGGATGGCAGCTATAAAATGGAAATAGCTGATGAAATGAATACTCCGGAGTATTTATTTGAGAAACAAGAGACTCAGAAAATGGTACAGGATGCAATAAATCAGTTAAATGTTGACCATAGAGAAATAATAGTATTAAGGGATATCAACGGATTTAGCTATCAGGAGATAGCAGAGATGTTGAATTGCTCTGAAGGGACGGTTAAGTCTAGAATTAGCCGTGCAAGGGCGCACCTAAAATTATTGCTGGAAAAAAAACTAAATGCGTGAAAGGAGGGGTAGAATGAATTGCACAAAATTTATAGAGGATATGTCATTATATTTGGATAATATGCTTTCAGAAGATGAAAGAATTGAATTTGAAGGACATTTAAAGGAATGCGAAGCTTGTAGCTTGCAGCTAAACAATTTGAGGCTAATGCTGGAATGCATCAATGAAATAGATGAAATAGAGCTGCCGTCAGATTTTGAAGCTACCCTTCACGACAAGCTCACTAAGGAAACTACAGCTACTACAAAAAAGAATAGATTCCCCTTCCGACTCAAGGTTATCACCAGTATTGCAGCATCAATTGCAGTTGTGATTATAGGAATTACGGCCATTAACCAGTTGCCAGGTAATTTCGGTATAAGTATGAAATCAACTGGAGACAACGCAGCACCTATGGAGAGGTCAGAGGCTGAGTTTGGCGTAGCAAATGAAGAATCACAAGATTTCTCTAAATCCTTAAACATACTGGATGTGCCAATGACACAAAGTGATGGTGTCGCTGTACGGTCTAAGGAGGAGAGTCTAAATGATACTCTTGTCATGACGACAAGCGCCCAAAGAAAAATTATCAAGCAAGGCAGCCTTATATTAGAAACTGATGCCTTTGACGAAGCATATGCCAAAATAATTCAGATGATAGAGGGAAAAGACGGATACATTCAGCACTCCCAGACCTATTTTAGATATCTGGATAGAGAAAATCCTGAAAACTCCCTAAGATATTCAAATATGACCTTAAGAGTACCCAGTAGTCAATTTACAGAGATATTTAATCAGATAAAGGCTATGGGGAAGGTGACAAATGAAAATATCGGTGGCGAGGATATTACAGAAAGCTACCGCAATATTGAAAGGGAGCTGGAGAATCTGGAAATCCAAGAGGCACGTTTCCAGGATATTCTGAAGCAGGCAGACAAGGTAGAGGATATTCTAAGGATCGAGAATGAATTAGCTCGGGTGAGAAATCAGATAAATCATCTTAAAGCTAGTCTAATCAACTATGACAAGCTGGTGGATATGTCCACACTAAGTCTTGAGCTTGAGGAGGTCAAGGACCTTTCTCTAAGGATTCAGTCATCAAATGAAGGTGTCTGGAATAAGGCTAAGAACAATTTTATAAAGTCCATAAACAATATCATTGCAATGACACAAAGGGGCTTTATTGGACTATTTGGTTTACTTCCTGCATTAGCTATTCTGGGAGCCATCGGCGGCCCATTAAGTATATATATTTGCAAGAAAGCTAAAAAGAGGAGGAATTGAGAATGGATAACAAAATATTAAGAAAAGGTTTAGTCGTATCATTATTAACATTTGCCATGCTGGGATTTTTCTTCCTGGGGGGACACTTTACATCGCCTGTTAGTGCAGAGCTGGAGTCCAGAAATGAAATAGCCGTTAATGGCGCAGGGGTTATAAAGGCTAAGCCAGATACAGGAATTGTAAATGTCGCAGTGGATACTACAAATGCAGACCCTCAAAAAGCGCAGTCAGAAAACACTAAGCTGACAAACCAATTGGTTGAAGCCCTTAAGAAGGCAGGCATCAAGGAAGAAGACATTAAGACCGGCTACTACAACATGTACAGAGAATACAATTATAATGATGGCAAATCAACAGAAGGCAACTATCGAGTAACCCATAGCTACGAGGTTACAATCAAGGATATCAATAAAGTTGGTTCAATTATTGACATAGCTACAGAAAATGGTGCAAATCAGGTAAATAGTGTTCGCTTTACAGTTGCCGACAGCAGTAAGTATTATCAAGAGGCTTTAAAGGCGGCTATAAAAAACGCAGAGGAAAAAGCCAATACAATAGCATCCACAATTTCTGTAAAGATAGGTAAGCCATCTAAGGTTATTGAAGCCGGATACTATGAGCCAAGTCCGATTTATATGGATAGAGCTCTTGCAAAAGGTATGGAATCAGAAGGTTCAACTGATATTATTTCTGGTGATTTGGAAATAAGAGCAAATGTTCAAGTAACCTACAACTATTAATATTAAAATAGCCGGGATAAAGCCCCGGCTATTTTTTTGCCTTTTTGAATCATTATCCTTCAAATAGTTTTTACAGCTTTAGCCAATAATAAATATAGATAAATGACAGGGAGGGTTTTACTACTGGTAAAATAAATGATAAAATATTCCTAAACCGTGTTGAAGGGATGAATACATATGATAAAGGATCGCATCGTAATTATAGATGGTAACAGCTTAATCAACAGAGCATTTTATGCACTGCCACCACTCACTACAAAGGAGGGGCAGCATACAAATGCTATCTATGGCTTTTTAACAATGCTAATGAAGGTTTTTGAGGACTTTGACCCTGAGTATATCGGTGTTGCCTTTGACCTTAAGGCCCCCACCTTCAGACATATCGAATATGGGGACTATAAGCTGGGCAGAAAGAAAATGCCTGGTGAGCTGGCACAGCAAATTGAGCCCCTTAAGGAGCTGCTGGATGTATTAAATATTTTCAGAGTGGAAATTGAGGGCTACGAGGCGGATGACCTTATCGGCACCCTTAGCAAGTATTGTGAAGCTAGAGGGATGGAAAGTCTTATAGTCACAGGAGACAAGGATGCGCTACAGCTGGCATCTAAAACCACTAAAATCCTAATCACCAAAAAGGGGATTTCAAGCCTTGAAATATACAATGATGATAGGCTTTTGGAAGACTTTGAGGTAACACCTCAGCAATTTATAGACCTTAAGGGACTTATGGGGGATAAATCCGATAACATACCGGGGGTTCCGGGGGTAGGAGAAAAAACGGCAGTAAAGCTCATTAAACAGTTTGGTAATGTAGAGGCTCTTATAGAAAATACCCATATGATCGAGGCGGCAAAGCTAAAGGAAAAAATAGATAATCACATTAGTGATATCATTCTTAGTAAAAGGCTGGCTACAATCATCACGGACATACCGGTGGAAATAGACCTTGAGATGCTAAAACGCAGAGAGGCCAAATATCACGAGCTTATTCAGCTTTTGAGAAAATATGAATTTAACAGCTTGGTCAATAAATTTAGCAAGACTGATGATATTAAGAAAAATAGGGCAGAGGAATGCAATGTCATAAATATAACTGATATTGAGGCATTTAAGGAGCTTGCTAAAACAATTAAGGAGAAGGGCACTGTTGCCATCCACTCAATTACGGCAGGCAATAACACCATTACGGATCAGCTAATTGCCATTGCGCTGACATATGATGCTGCAGTACAATACTATATAGATTTCCGTAGCTTTAAAGAGATAAATGAATTGATGGATATGCTTAAGCTATTGATGGAGGATGCTGAAATTCAAAAAATCAGCCATGACATTAAAAGAGAGGTAGTGCATTTTTATGTCTATGGCATAGAGATTCAAAACATTGCCTTTGACACTATGATAGCAGAGTATTTAATAGATGCATCAAAATCCTCCTATGGTCTGAAGGAGCTGTCTAATCTATATTTGGAGGAATCAATACCAGACCTGGAGTCACTTATAGGTAAAGGAAAAACCCTTCGGCCAATTTCTGAAACCTCTGTAGAGGAGCTGCAAAATTATTTAAGCCAGCAGGTCAGAACCATTCAACGTTTGTATGAAATATTAAAGAATAAGCTGGTTGATACGGGTCTCGATAGGCTGTATTATGAGGTGGAGCTGCCGCTGACACAGGTTTTGGCTTCTATGGAATTCAAAGGAATTAAAGTTGATAAGAATATGCTGGAGATATTAGAAATAGAATTTAAAGAAAAGATAGATCAATTAACAGAAGAAATATATTTAATGGCCGGCAGAGAGTTTAACATCAATTCACCTAAGCAGCTGGGAGAAATTTTATTCGAGGATTTAGGATTGCCGCCGTTAAAAAAGACCAAGACCGGTTATTCTACAAATGCAGAGGTTTTGGAAAAGCTGGCGGAGCGTCATGAAATAATTCCAAGGATATTGGATTACAGGCATGTTACAAAGCTTAAATCTACTTATGTAGACGGTCTGCTAGGCATAATCAATCCCGTGACCAACAGAATTCATTCCAGCTTTAATCAGACGGTTACCACAACAGGACGAATATCCAGCACCGAACCTAACCTTCAAAACATACCTGTAAGACTGGAGATGGGTCGACGTCTTAGAAAGGTGTTTATCGCCGAAGAGGGCTTCAGGTTTATCGATGCCGACTACTCTCAGATAGAGCTAAGGGTTTTAGCACATATATCACAGGATGAAAATCTAATCGATGCTTTTAAAAAGGATCAGGATATACATACTAGAACAGCCTCAGAAATATTTGACGTTTCAATGGAGGAGGTAACTTCTCAGATGCGGAGCAGCGCAAAGGCTGTAAATTTTGGTATTGTTTATGGTATAAGTGATTTCGGCTTATCAGAAAATCTTAGAATATCAAGGGCCGAGGCTAAAAAGTATATCGACAGCTATTTAGAGAAATATCAGCAGGTAAAAAAGTATATGCATGACATTATTGCAGATGCAAAGGATAAAGGCTATGTTGTGACACTATTAAATAGAAGAAGGTATCTTCCTGAAATATATGCCACCAATTTTAATATTAGATCCTTTGGAGAACGTCTGGCATTAAATACACCGATTCAGGGAACAGCTGCTGACATAATAAAAATTGCAATGGTAAAGGTATACAATCACCTGAAGCAGCACAGTTCTTCAGCGAAACTGATTTTGCAGGTTCATGATGAGCTAATAGTTGAAGCATCTGCAGAGGAGGCAGAAATGGTGGCAGGTGTGGTTAAGGAGTCTATGGAGGAGGCAATGGCACTGTTGGTAGACCTTAAGGTTGATTTGGCTATTGCAGATAATTGGTATGACGCGAAGTAAAGGAGAAAAATATGAAAACCATAGTGGGGCTCACTGGGGGTATAGCCAGTGGTAAAAGTACAGTATCTCAAATACTTACCAAGCTAGGGGCAATAGTTATCGACGCAGATAAGATTGCTAGGCAGATCGTTGAGCAGGGTCGTCCGGCTTTAGAGAAAATCCGAATATGCTTTGGTGATAAAGTCTTATTTAAAGACGGCAGCCTTAACAGGAAAAAGCTTGCTCAACTGGTATTCAACGATGCATCTGCCTTAAATCAGCTAAACGAGATTACTCACCCCTATATCATAGAGGAGATTAAAAAGGAAATATATTGGCATAGTCACAATTCACCGGTTTCTGTTATAATTATAGATGCTGCTTTACTGATAGAAATGGAGCTAACAGGTCTTGTGGATGAGGTTTGGCTTGTGGCTGTACCTATGGAGCTACAAAGACATAGGCTGCATGAGAGGGAAGCTATTTCACCAAAAGAGGCTGACAAAAGAATAGCTGCACAAATGAGTCTGGAGGAAAAGATGGCCTATGCGGATTATGTTATCGATAATTCAGGTGGTCTTGAGGAGCTGGAAGAAAACGTAAAGGGGCTATGGCAAAAACTGACTAAGAAATGATACTAATCGGAGGGGTTGTCTTTGATTATTATACTTGGAAAAAAATTTCGTCTATTTATTAGGATGGCAGTTATTCTAATAATCTTGGCATTGATGGCTATTAATTCAAAATGGATTTTTAAGACAATCTACCCAATGCACTATAATGAGCTAATTCAGAGATATTCAGCAATGTATAGTGTTGATCCGTATTTAGCTGCTGCTATTATAAAGAATGAAAGTAAGTTTAATCCCAATGCACTCTCCAGAAAGGATGCTAAGGGCTTAATGCAAATAGCGCCAGTAACGGGGGAATGGGCTTCTGAAAAGCTAGCAATAAAGGATTACGGTGAAGAGCGGCTTTATGAGCCTGAACTAAATATTCAGATAGGAACATGGTATTTGAATTTTCTCCATAAGGAGTTTAATTGGAGCTTGGAGCTTGTGGTTGCAGCATACAATGCGGGCAACGGAAATGTTAGCAGATGGTTGGAAAATCCTGAATACAGCCCTGATGGGAGGCAGCTAAGCAGCATACCATTTCCTGAAACTAGACTCTACTCAAAAAAGGTTCTAAGGGATTATGAAATTTACTCTAGGCTTTATAGAAGCAAAAATGGGCTGGCTTTTGTTTTCGAGGCATGGGAAATTATGTCTATATATTTTAGAAGCTTAGATATTTAAAGGTAGCTATAAATGGTTTATAATTAAGTATGTACTAATGGATACAGCAAGCTATGGCAGTAATTAAAAGGAGGACGAAGGATGAAGGCTTCGAGATTTGGTATACTTATAATGCTTATAATTGCTCTAACCCTGACTGCATGCTCTACACAAATTGCAGCAGAAAATGAAGGAGAGCCCCAAAATATATTTGAGGAACTAGAGCCGTTGGAGGGAGGCACCTTAAGGCTGTCTGTTACACGCTTCAATAATTTTAACCCTCTGGTTAACAATAACAATAGCCTATATCAATTGCAAAATCTTATATACGAAGGGCTCGTTGCCTTTGACGAAAATAAAGATATCAAATCGGCACTTGCAGAGGCATGGCAAATTTCTGAGGATGGGCAGAGCATTGAATTGACCCTCAGAAGAGATGTTAAATGGCATGACGGCGAAGCTTTTACTGCAGAAGATGTTATATTTACTCATCAGCTGATTAAAAACAGTAATCAAGCTCAGGGCATTTCTATTTATAAGACAAGCCTTCAACAAATATCTGATATTAGAGCCATTGAGAATAATGGAATAAGAGTTACCTTCTCTAGACCCTTCAGCAACGGGTTAGAGGTATTGACCTTCCCTATTTTGCCTAAGCATCTTTTACAGGGCTCAAATGCAGATAAATTGACCAATGGCGATTTCCCAATGGTGGGAACGGGGATGTATAAGGTTACTGAATACCAGCATATGCAACAGCTTGCATTGGTGAAGAATGAAAGCTATTGGGGCAGCAAGCCTTATATTGAAAATATTACAGTGGCGATAGTTCCAGATAGAGAAGCACAGCTGTCGCTTTTTGAGAACGGTGAAATAGATGTAGCTCAACCTATTGCAGTGGACTGGGCAAAATATACAGATGGTAAAAATGAAAAGGTCTATGAATATATATCAAATCAATATGAATTTTTAGGCTTTAACTTTAAAAATCCTGCTTTAGTGGATAAAGCTTTACGACAAGCCTTTGCGTATGCTATTGACAGACATACGATTGTTAAGAATCTATATCTAGGGCATGGCACTGTAGTTGATGTGCCAGTTCAACCAACCTCATGGATTTTTGATGATGAAAACCTAACCTATGGTTTTGATGCAAGTAAAGCCAATCAACTTCTAGAGGATAATGGCTATGAAAAAAATGACAGCGGTGTTCGGATCAGTCCATTAAACTCTGCGCCATTAAAGCTAAAGTTAATCACCAACAAGGATAATTCGTTAAGGGAGAAAACCGCTTATCATATTAAGGATGAGCTTCAGGCGATAGGTGTTGAAGTTGAAGTTGTGCTGCTGGAATGGAATGAATTTAATCAACAGCTGACATCAGGAAATTACGATCTGGTTTTAGCTGGGTGGGATTTAGCCGACATGCCGGATTTTTCCTTTGCATTTCATTCGTCTCAAACCAAAGCGACTAATTTTATAAGCTATGCAAATGAGGAAATGGACACTATTCTAGCGGATATTTTTAAGGCGCCGAGTAGAGAGCAAAAGCAGGCGGCCTACAAGCTATTCCAAAATCATGTAACTGAGGAGTTGCCGTATATTAGTCTTTTCTTCAAAAACAGTGCCGTTGCTATTAGAAGCAACATAAAGGGTAATTTTCATCCTCAATCTGATAATCATTATAATGGCATTGAAGAGTGGTTTATTAACTACAATGTTAAAGAAAAAGAAGCTTCAAATGATTAATTAATCTAAAGCGATGGGGGAAAACCACCTCTGTCGCTTTTATACTTTTTTCTCGTTAGTAAAACCATCACTGACAAAAAAATCCTGACGAAAAATTCAATAACAGGCACATTGACATTTTTAGGTTAGGGTATTATAATAGATAAGTATCCAAAATGCGGATGTGGTGGAACGGCAGACACACTATCTTGAGGGGGTAGCGAGGGAATCCTCGTGCGGGTTCAAATCCCGCCATCCGCACCAAAAACAAAAGACAAAAAAGATTTATTGCTTACAAAGCCAGTAAATCCGAGCCTTTCGAGGGCTTCTACGATGAAAAGTGGAAGCCCTTTTCTCGTATCATAGGAAAGTTCTTTTATTTCCCTATGATATGGGGGGGGGTGTTAAGGGGGGCATCACCCCTTATTAAAACAAGGAGAGGCGAGTGGTGCCACGAACAAGTGGCACTAAGCTACGAGCGGCACCGAGACAGTGAGGTGACCGAAGGCGAAGCGTCCTAGAGAACGCATGGGTTCTCAGGAAAACAAACGTAGCGAAGCCACTTTTGTTCTAGATTTATTAGGCTAAAAGCTTTTTAAAAGCATCCAGTGATATCTGATAGTGTGAGGCAGTTGGGAAAGAGTTAAACATTTACCACTGAACAGATTAAAATGATTAGTATTTGGACACCATCTAGCGCCTTATTTCGTGCTAAAAATCGGTTGACTGATAAGAAAAAATGTATTACAATAATAATTGAATGAACGGTTCAGTAAAAGAGGTGAGCGCAATGGAAAATAGAATGAATTTAATTTTTGATGCAGCCAGTCATTTATTTATCAATAAGGGGTATGCACGAACACAAATGAAGGACATAGCAAAGGAAATTGGCTTATCAACCGGTATGCTCTATGTCTACTTTACGGGGAAAAGAGAACTATTAAGTTTTCTTCTAAAAGGAACGATAGAGCCAGCATTTGTTACACAGGAGTTTGAATTACCAATCCGTTCCGAACTATTTGATTCTTTGGATAACGAAGTCATGGAAGCATTTGAACAGAATACAAAAGCATTCTCTGCTCATCTTGATGATATTACAAATTATCCCTTGGAGCAAATGCTATCCGATGCATTTGACGTTATTTCAAAATACGGAATTGGTTGCTTACTCATAGAAAAAAATCCAGACGACTTAGGAAAGCTGACGGGTTATTATAAAGAGTACCGGCAGAAATTTTACAATCAGGTCCTATCGTACATCACACAGTACATGCAGAACGGAACATTCCGTCAAGTTGAGTTACCGGAGTATGTTACACGCTTAATCATTGAAACACTGTCATGGTGGGGAATGCACATTACAAATGACGCTTACGAAATTCAAAAGAATATTTCTGTTGAAACAGCCAAAGGTATTTGTATGGACAACTTGCTTCACGCATACAAGAGATAAATTTTACGGGGCAGTGGCTTCGTAAAAATTTGCAATCTAACTAAATGAACGGTTCAATTAATGGAAGGAGAATAACTTTTATGAAACGCAATTTAATTTCATTGGTCTGTGTAGGTTTTCTTTTCATGGGAATGTTATCCGGGTGTGGAGGGCAAAAGGCAACTGTTCTCGTAAACACTCTTACATTCGATACTGGGGATTTTGAGAGCCTTCGGCTTGATTATGACGCAGATGATATTCATGTTTTAGAAAGTGATAATGCTAAGGTGATATTGAAAGAATACATGAACGAGGATAAAAAGAGCTATTACGCCAGAACCTCTAAGAAAAATAGTGAACTGCTGATTACAGAGGGTCATAGACCAAGACGTTCCAGCTTTGAATCCTATATAGAAATTTACATTCCGCAGGACTATACGGATAGCTTATCCCTCCATTCTACAAGCGGAACAATCCGTTCGGAAATTGCCCTGAATTTATCAGGTGGTTTCAGTGTCGACACGACAAGCGGCGTAGTGGAAGTTGCAAATACTAAGGCATCAAAAATAAAGGCGACCAGTACAAACGGCAGTTTAAGTTTTGAAAATATTGATGCAGACGAAATAAACATACAGACCACCAACGCAACAACTTCCATGAATCAGATAAACGGTGCAATCAACTATCAATCAAAAGGCGGGAAAGTGGCGGCTTCTGGTCTTAGCGGGTCCGGTTCCTTTAACGCTTCTGGAGAGGGTTCCATCGATATTTCCTTTGCCGACGTGACAAGCGACATTTCCGCATACTCCAAAAACGGAACGCTTGTTGTAACTCTTCCGAGTGAGCTTGCTTTCAAATTTTTAGCAACAACCAAAGAAGGCTCTATTGACACCTCTTTTGCAGACCAGCTTGCTATTACGGATAACACTGTCGCCGGAACCGTTGGTGCTTCTCCTGAAATAGCCGTAGAACTGGAAACTCGAAATGGGGATATTAAAGTAACAAGGGGACGATATGAAAAAAGACGATAAACCAACGAAAAGATTAATCGTTGTAATTGCTGTGTTTTTTTCTCTTATGATTGCTTTAAGCCTGATTTCTCTCCCTTATATCAAGCTCTTATCAGAGCCGGAAACACAGCAAACATTTAAAGCGTGGGTTACTTCTTTCGGCGTAGGTGGCTGGCTTCTTGTCCTCTGTATTCAGATCATCCAGATAGTGATTGCATTTATACCCGGCGAACCTGTTGAAATTCTGGCGGGAGTTCTGTATGGAGGATTTGGTGGTCTATTCCTTTGTCTGTTTGGGTGCGTGATTGCTTCTACCTGCGTCTTTATACTCTCCAAAAGATTTGGTGCACCTCTTGTGGCAAAGCTGTTCAAAAAAAGTAAACTTGATGAATTCGCTTTCCTTAAAGACGCTAAGAAACTGGAAACCATTGTTTTTATCCTGTTTTTAATTCCGGGAACTCCAAAGGATATGCTGACCTATGTAGTTGGAACCAGCCCCATGAAGACAACACAATTTCTGTATATTTCAACCTTTGCACGCATTCCCTCCGTCATGTCCTCTACTTTTATCGGGTCTACTATACGGCAGGGTGAATGGGAAATCGCCGCTCTTATTTTTGCTTTCACTGCTGTTTTGGGTATTGTTGGAATAAAGCATCAGGAAAAAATGATGTCATTTTGTAAAAGAATAGGTCGAAGAATTAAGGGTGGTGAACATGAAGAAGAGAATCCATAAGGGAACGGCTCTTGATCTGATACAGACAGCATCACCAAGGCAATATAGTTAATTGGCAGCATCACTGGGTCTAATTACAAAAATCTTTCTATATTGCAGATATGATATAATCAATTTGATAGCCTTTGATAAGCAGTATGGCTAAAGGGCGAAGCGTTGCGAATTTATATAAAGTACAGGAGGCGTTTTGGTGAAAATAGGAACAGGGATATATGTTAAGAATAGTGTGGAAGCCGTTGAACTTTATAAAGAAGTGTTTGGTCTGGAATTGGGTTATCATGTAAAGAATCCTGACGGAACATACTTTCATTCAGAGCTTTATAAAGATGGTCAAGAAATCTTATCTGTAGTCGAATCATCAAATAATTACATGGAAGAAAATATAGTGCAGTTGGGCGTGACCTTTGACAGTGAAGCTGCGGTAGAAAAGGCATACGACTTGTTAAGCGAAGGTGGAACGATTAAGACTCCGTTAGGACCATTGCCATGGAGCCCGTGTGCTGCTGATGTTATAGACAGGTTTGGTGTGTGGTGGTATATAACCGCTCCGCAACACTATCCCCCTGATGATTACGACTCAAATGCGCCTTGGGATTCCAGTATGTATAAGAAACCGTAATACATGACATAAGCATAATAGGTAAAGCCAACGAAACCCATTTTATCGCTTAGTCTATCGGCAATACCCTGCCATCCCGAAAAATCTTTTTCCACTACAACTCCAAAATAATAAGCTACATATATATAAGATTATAAGGTTCATTTGTTTTAACTTTTTAACAGATTTGTTTTAACACTACTATAAAATACTTGCAATTATGTGTGATTTCAGTTATACTATTACCACAATTGAATCAAAGGCTATGATGAGAACCAGTAGGTGTTATGGATTTATCAGAGAGAAGATGGTTGGTGCGAATCTTCAATGAAGGAATACTGAACCCATCTCGGAGCTATGGTCTGAACAGAATTCTCTCAGTAAGACACATCGGGAATCCCTCCGTAATAGGGAGAGGTATCAGGTATTACTACACCTTGTACCAATGAGTGCGGCATTAGCCGAATTTAGGTGGTACCACGGACTGTATTGTTCGCCCTAAGTTGATTATATCAGCTTGGGGCTTTTTTAATTTAATTTAGGAGGTAATAATATGAAGCTTGATAATCTTGTTGGTGAACGCTTTAAGGAAAAACCTTCAGATTGTGTTATCGACAGCCATGCGCTCATGCTACGAGGCGGTTACATGAAGTATGTCTCTAATGGAATTTTTTCGCTTAATACACCACTTCGCCGCATTACTCAAAAAATCGAGAGGATAATTCGCGACGAGATGGACGCGGTTGACGGTCAGGAGGTATTGTTTCCAGTTGTATTACCTGCCTCTCTATGGGAAGAATCAGGACGATTTGAAAGCGTTGGAAGTGAGCTAGTCAGGCTCAAAGACAGAAGTGGCAATCAAATGGTACTTGGAATGACCCATGAGGAAGCAGCTGTGCAGTTAGTACGGGAATATGGCAATAGCTATTTGAAATATCCATTTATGATTTATCAGATTCAAACAAAATTTAGAGACGAAGCCCGCCCAAGAGGAGGTATGATCCGTGTTAAAGAGTTCACCATGAAAGATGCCTACTCATTTCATACCTCTCAGGAATGCTTAGAGCAATATTACCAAAAGTGCTTTCATGCATACGAAAGGATTTTTGCTCGTGTAGGTTTGACTAATGTCATCTCTGTAGCTTCAGATTCTGGCATGATGGGCGGGAATATTTCTCATGAATTTACGCTGCTGACATCTGTAGGGGAGGATTCTATAGCACTTTGTGATGAATGTGATTTTAGGGCAAATATGGAAGCAGCAGAAAGCATAGTAGAAAACGCAGAAGAAGAAGTAATGGACGCTTTACAGCTTGTTAATACCCCTAATGCCCATACGATTGATGATGTTTGTCAATTCTTGAATGCGCCAGTGGAAAAATCCTGTAAGGCTGTTATATATCAGAAAAGCATGACGGGTGAATATCTTATTGTATTTATTCGCGGGGACTTAGATGTTAATGAAACAAAACTGACGAACTTTCTAGGCGAGGATATTCATCCTGCAGATATTACCGAAGATTCTGGTATATGTGCAGGGTATAGCGGCCCATATCAATTGAAGGGTGAGCATATGGTTTTGTTTGATCGTTCGCTTCAAGGAGCGTATAACCTTGTTAGTGGCGCCAATAGGAATGAATATCATTTTACAGGATTGAATATTGAACGTGATTGTGGCAATGTCCAATATCATGATTTTGCAAAAATTAAACAGGGAGGAATATGCCCTAAGTGCGGACAAAAAGCGATAGCGATTTCTCGCGGTATAGAAGTAGGAAACATTTTTCAGCTTGGCACCAAATACACCCAAGCGATGGCAATGCAGTATCAGGATAAGGAAGATACTTTGAAATATCCAGTCATGGGTTGCTATGGCATCGGTATTGGACGACTTGCTGCTTCTGTGTGTGAAGAGCATAACGATGAATATGGACCCATTTGGCCAATTTCGATAGCACCGTGGCAAGTTCATATCTGCTGTCTGCGATCGGGCGATACCGAAACTAAAACAGTAGCTGATACACTATATGAAGATTTGCGCAGACGGGGTATGGAAGTTCTATACGATGATCGCTCAGTTAGTGCAGGCGTGATGTTCTCTGATGCCGATTTGCTAGGTATTCCGCTGAGAGTAATAATAAGTCCTCGCAACTTAAAAGAAGCGGTTGTTGAAATTACTTCAAGGACAAAGGCCTTTAGTAAAAAAGTTTCTATTGAAAATGCAGTCAATGGGATTAGTGACCTAATCAATCAGGAGCTAGGTAAGTATGATCTTAAATGATTCACTAGAGCACCCTCAAGTTTATTGTTCTATGTATGAATAATTGCAAGTCATATCAAGCTTTAAATACCCAATGATGATATAATATTTGCAAAGGGAGGGAAGGGTATGTCTAAGAAGACGATCGAAAATATGCTTCAATGGATTGAGGATAATATTACAGAAGGACCAAGTCTAGCTGATATGTCTGTTTATGTTGGATATTCCCCCTATTATTGCTCTTCAAAATTCCATGAAAACATAGGGATTACCTTTAAGCAATATATATCTAAGCGAAGATTGACTTTAGCTTCAGCAGAGGTCAAGGCCACAGAAAGTAGGTTCTTAGACATTGCGCTGAAGTACGGATTTTCTTCACAGGAGGCCTTTAGCAGAGCCTTTTCTGCTGCCTTTGGTTGCACACCTTCACAATATAGAAGAAGTCATAAAAAAACCGATATAACCCCAGATAAGAGCATCATAGGATAGGCTATGATAGTATACTGCTCAGCATTAAAAAGGAAGGGAAGAGTTGTCTTGACTGAAAAAATCAGAAGAAATGATGTGTGCTGGTGTGGCAGCTATAAAAAGTATAAGGAATGTCACCTTGAAATTGATAGTAAAATAAAGCTTTTTCATCAACAGGGGCACAGTACTCCGCCAAGGTCTATACTGAAGACTACTGAACAGATTGCAGCTATAAGAGATAGTGGAAAAATTAATATAGCCATTTTAGATGCTGTAGCCAAGTATATAAAAGCTGGTGTAAGTACTGAAGATATAGACAGATTGGTTTATGAAACAACTAAGGAGCTGGGAGGAGTGCCGGCACAGCTTGGTTACAATGGATTTCCTAAAAGTGTCTGCACCTCAGTTAATAGCGAGGTGTGCCATGGGATTCCCTCTAATGATGTGATATTGCAGGAGGGGGACATTATCAATGTTGATGCTTCAACTGTTTTTAAAGGATATTATTCTGACTCCTCCAGGATGTTTTGCATAGGTAGTGTAGATAATGAAAAGCTGAGGCTGGTGCGTATTGCCAGAGAATGCATCAATTTAGGTTTGGAAAAGGTAAGACCTTGGGGCTTCCTTGGGGATATAGGGCAGGCAATTCATGATCATGCCAAAAAAAATGGGTATTCTGTGGTGAAGGATATAGGTGGGCATGGGATTGGATTGGAGTTTCATGAAGACCCATGGGTAAGCTTTGTTTCAAAGGAAAACACTGAAATGCTAATGGTACCTGGTATGATATTTACTATCGAACCCATGATCAATATGGGAAGCGATAAGGTGTTTTTGGATGGAAAAAATGGCTGGACTGTTTATACCGATGATGGTCTACCCTCTGCCCAATGGGAGGTTATGGTGCTGGTAACAGAGGAAGGCTTTGAGGTCTTGTCGTATTGAACAAAAGTGGCTTCGCCACGTTTGTTTTCCAGGGAACCCATGCGGTGCAAGCACCCTGCTGCCTCACCGTCTCGGCAGCGCTCGTGTCACAGTGTCACTTATTCGTGACACTACTCGCCCTAGGACGCTTCACTGTACCCTCCTTATTTTAATAAGGGGAGTCGCCCCCCTTAACAACCCCCCATTGTATAAGAATTCATAGCAAAAATACAGGACTTTCTTATACAAGAAAAAAATGAGTCAAGGAATCCCTCCTTGACTCATTTTAAATCTACTCGATATTTTTAGCTATCTAATCTTTGGATTAGAATTGAAGCGTTGACATTAGGCTGAGTTCCTCCGGCAGTCTCTGTGAGTATAACTGCTGAGTCGCTGATATGGTTCCTTAGGGTTAATACATCACCTGCTTCAATAGATATGATTATAAAGCCCGGATTTGCTCCTGTGGAAATGACACCATAGGTGCTGAACTCTATTGGATCAGAATCTATGAATAATGTGAATTGATTCGGTGAAGTCCCTGCAACATAGAACCAGATGGCATATTCACCTGTAGTACCGAAAACAATATCGGTGGTTCCGGGGGTATGAGTTATATTACCTCGGATTATACCGTTATTGCTAAAGGTGACTGTCTCTGAAATTGCTACGGTTTGTGGGGTTATATTATAAATATAGGCGTATTCAGATAAACCTTGAGGACCAGCTGGGCCTGTTGCACCGGTGGCTCCTGCAGGGCCAGTAGGGCCTTGAACACCCTGAATACCCTGAGGGCCTTGAGGGCCAGTAGGGCCTTGAACACCTTGGATACCCTGAGGACCTTGAGGCCCAGTAGGACCTTGAACGCCTTGGATACCCTGAGGACCTTGAGGACCAGTAGGGCCTTGAACGCCTTGAATACCTTGAGGGCCTTGAGGGCCAGTAGGGCCTTGGATACCCTGAATACCCTGAGGACCTTGAGGACCAGTAGGACCTTGA